>NZ_RXHJ01000005.1 GCF_003955685.1 Corynebacterium hylobatis | reverse complement strand
ATCACTTGAAAAGCACGAGCGTTGCAACGACCCCACGAATCCAAGCGGCCCGTAGATGCAGAGAACCCCCGGTGAAAAATCACCGGGGGTTCTGCTCTGGCGGAGGATAAGGGATTTGAACCCTTGAGGGTATTGCTACCCGCACGCGTTCCAGGCGTGTGACATAGGCCGCTAGTCGAATCCTCCTGAGCACTGCAGCATCAGCTGCTGTGTTCTCGTAAAACAGTACACAATATCGGCAGAAAAACGCAAATCGCAGGTCAGGGCCTCAAGATGGGTCGGGATGCAGTGCCACCGGCGGCGGGGGAGTTGGCTCCTGTGGCGGGCGATGCGCTACAGTTGTGCGCAGGATCCCGTGCGGCGTCCATCTTGTGAACTCCCCCAGGGCAGGAATGCAGCAAGGGTCAACGAGCTCTGACGGGTGCGCGGGATCCCCTTATTTTCTTAATGCGTCTAACATTGTGGCCGTACATCCCCGATGGAAGGCAGGCCCTCAACATGACGCTCCTAGACTTCGATTCTGACCGCCTGGCACAGTTCGCGGCCCAGGTCCGCGCCGATTACGAAGAACTCAAGGGGAAGAACCTCAGGCTTGACCTGACCCGGGGTAAGCCCTCCTCCGAGCAGCTTGATTTCGGTGAGTCCCTCCTGGCCCTGCCGGGGGAGGGCGACCACCTCGACGCCGATGGTCAGGATGTCCGCAACTACGGCAACCTCAAGGGCATCCGGGATATCCGGGAGTTGTGGGCGGAGCTGCTGGGTGTGGACCCGGAGAGTGTCTTCGCGGGGGATTCCTCCTCCCTGAACATCATGTTCGATCTGGTGACCTGGGCCTACATGTTCGGCACCAACGATTCGGAGCGGCCGTGGCAGGACGAGGAGAAGGTCCGCTGGATCTGCCCTGTCCCGGGTTATGACCGCCACTTCACCATCACGGAGCACCTCGGCTTCGAGATGGTCACCGTGCCGATGCTCGAGGACGGCCCGGATGTGGAGGCCATCAAGGAGCTCGTGCAGGATCCGCAGGTCAAGGGCATGTGGGCGGTGCCGGTATTCGGCAATCCGACCGGCATCACCTTCTCGGAGGAGGTCTGCCGGGAGCTGGCTGCCATGGAGACGGCTGCCCCGGATTTCCGCATCGTCTGGGACAACGCCTATGCGGTGCACACCCTGACCGATGAGTTCCCCCCGATCCACGACGTCGTCTCCTTCGCGGAGGAGGCAGGAAATCCGAACCGGTTCTGGGTGATGTCCTCGACGTCGAAGGTCACGCATGCGGGCGCCGGTGTGAGCTTCCTCCATTCCTCGGAGGCGAACCTGGACTGGTACCTGGAGACCGCCAGTGTCCGCGGCATCGGTCCCAACAAGGTCAACCAGCTGGCCCATGCCCGCTACTTCGGTGACGCGGAGGGCGTGCGCGCGGTGATGCGCAAGCACGCTGGTTCGCTGGCCCCGAAGTTCGCCCGGGTGCTGGAGATCATGGAGAGCCGTCTCGGCGAGTACGAGGTGGCCCGCTGGACGGAGCCGGAGGGTGGTTACTTCATCTCCCTCGACGTCATTGACGGCACTGCCTCCCGGGTCGTTGAGCTGGCCAAGGAGGCCGGTATCGCGCTGACTGGCGCGGGTTCCTCCTTCCCACTGAAGAACGACCCCAATGACCGCAACATCCGCCTGGCACCCTCGCTGCCGCCGGTGGAGGAGCTTGAGGTGGCGATGGACGGGGTGGCCACCTGCGTGCTGCTCGCGGCCGTCGAGAAGCTCGGGGCGTAGTGCGGCGGGAGGAGACCACCTTCTGGCTCAGCCAGCTCATCCCCGCGGAGCTTGATTTCGGGGAGGATGCGGCGGTCGCCGACCTGGATGACGGCCAGCAGGTGGCGGTGACGGTGGGTTTCGCGGACGTCGACACGGGCCTGGTGGCTGTTGAAGGCGGCGCGGATGTCCGTTCCGAGCTGATCACCGTGGCGCGTGCGGAACGCGGGCAGCTCACCGCCGTGCTGCGCGCTGCGGCCACCCTGCTTGCCGACGCGAACGGCCTCCTCCCCGCCCAGCCCGGCACCATGATCCCCCACCTCGCCGAGAAGGCGGGCCTGCAGGGCATTTCCGTCGCGCACGGCCTCTTCATCCCGCCCTACCTCTGGGGAGGGGAGACCCCGCGATTCACCGAGGAAGGGCGCTTGACGGTACTGCTGCAGCTGGTCATGCTCACCGACGCGGAGTACGCCTACGCGGTGGAGGAGGGGCCCGGCGGGCTGCAGCAGGCGCTCGGTGAAGCGGGGATCGACCTGCTCGACTGGGGGCGGTGACCGACAGGAGCGCCGGGTAGGCTGTTGCCCGTGGCTCTCTACCGGAAGTACCGTCCCGCCTCCTTCGCCGAAGTCGTCGGACAGGAGCAGGTGACCCGTCCCCTGTCGGTGGCCCTGGACTCGGGCCGCATCAACCACGCCTACCTCTTCTCCGGTCCGCGTGGCTGCGGTAAGACGTCCTCGGCCCGCATCCTGGCACGCTCGCTCAACTGCGTGCAGGGGCCGACCTCCACCCCGTGCGGGGTGTGCCCCTCGTGTGTGTCCCTGGCCCCCGGCGGACCGGGCAACCTGGACGTCACCGAGCTGGACGCCGCCTCGCACCGCGGCGTCGAGGACATGCGTGATCTGCGCGATTCCGCCATCTTCGCCCCCGCGGAATCCCGCTACCGCGTCTTCATCATCGATGAGGCGCACATGATCACCCGCGAGGGTTTCAATGCGCTGCTCAAGATCGTGGAGGAACCGCCGGCCCACCTCATCTTCATCTTCGCCACGACGGAGCCGGAGAAGGTCATCGGCACCATCCGTTCGCGCACCCACCACTATCCGTTCCGCCTGCTCACCCCGCAGGCGATGCGCGGGCTGCTGGAACGCACCGTCGAAGCCGAGGGCGTCCACATCGACGATTCCGTCTACCCGCTGGTCATCCGCGCCGGCGGTGGCTCCCCCCGTGATTCGCTGTCCATCCTGGACCAGCTCATCGCCGGCACCGGCCCCGAGGGCCTGACCTACGAGATCGCCCTGCCGCTGCTGGGGGTCACCGACCTCTCGCTCATCGATGCCGCCGTCGACGCCCTCGCCGCCGGCGACCGCGCCGCCATGTTCACCACCGTCGACGATGTCATCGAGGCCGGCCACGACCCTCGCCGCTTCGTCGAGGATCTGCTCGAACGCCTCCGTGACCTCATGGTCCTGCAGGCCGTGCCCGAGGCCTTCGAGCTCGGGCTTGTCGACGCCCCCACTGACCGCGCCGAGATCCTCCGCCAGCAGGCCGCCTCCTTCAGCGCCAGCCAGCTGGCCCACCTGGCCGCCACCACCAACGAACGCATCGCCGACATGCGCGGCGCCACCTCCCCACGCCTGCTGCTGGAGATCCTCTGCGCCCACCTGCTCCTCCCACCCGCCCCGGTCCAGTCCGCCGGGGGAGTGGCCGCCGCGGCAGCTGCCACCGCCTCCTCGGCGGCGGCACCGGCCGCCATGCCCGCCCCCGCAGACGGGAAGGTCTTCGAGCGGCCTTCTGTCCGCCGTGCCCGGGAGGCCGCCGAGAAGGCCGCACAGGAGCAGTCCGCCAAGGAACCGGCCACCCCCAGGTCGCCGGAGCCGACTCCCGAGCCGAAGCCTGTTCCCACGCCCCCGCCAGCCCCGGAGACCTCGAAGCAGCCGGAACCCGAGCCGACCCCGGCACCTGCTGCGCCGGCCGCCTCCGTCGACCCCGTCCAGATGATCCGTTCCCGCTGGTCGGAGATTCGCCAGCTGGTATCGGGACGCAACAAGATCGCCGGCATCATGCTCGCCGAGGCACGTGTCCTCGGCCTGCGCGAGGACACCCTCATCCTCGGCCACAACACCGGAGCCCTGGCGGAACGCCTCAACGCGGAGACGAACAACAGGGACATCGCGACGGTCGTCTCCGAGGAGGCGGGCCGCAGGCTGAAGGTCCACTGCGTGATCGGCACCGATCCGGCAGCCGCCGGTTTCGCTGCTCCGCAGCCCAGGCAGGAGGTGTGGAACCCGAAGCAGCCTGCGACTCCGCCTGCGGAGCCGGCACCGGCAGCTACGTCGGAACCTACCCCGCCGCCTGCACCTGTGTCCGAGCCGGCACCGGCGCCGACGTGGGGTCAGCCGCGCCCGATCGGCGGCCAGACCACCCCGGCCCCGACGCCGCCGCAGGCTCCCGCACCTACGGCGGCACCTGAACCGGCACCGGCCCCCACCTGGGGCCAGCCGCGTGCCCTCGGGGGAGAATCGGCACCGGCACCTGCGCCGACTCAGCCCCCTGTGCCTGAACCGACCCGGGAGCACCCACAACCGCAGACCCGCCCCTGGGAGGCGGTCGCGGAGCGCGGCCGCGCGGCCGCGGCGGAACGGTCGGCCAGCCCGGCCTTCGGGGACGGCGTCCCCCTGCCACCCGAGCCCGATGACGAGGACATCCAACCGGCCCCGCCGGAGGAGCCTACGCCTGAGCCTGCCCCGCAGGCCCCGCCCGTATCCTCCCGTCGGGAAGAGGAGGAGATGATGGTCGAGGCGGCGCAGGAGCCGGGCACCTTTGACCGTCGAGACGCGACGACGATCGCCGTCGAGCTGCTGGAACAGGAACTCGGCGCGCGGCGCCTCTGAGTCGGTAGACTTGCCCGCGATCACTCCACTCAACGAAAGGCCCGTCATGACCCAGCCGGATATGTCCCAGATCCTCGCCCAGGCGCAGGAGATGCAGGCCAAACTGCAGCAGGCCCAGCAGGAGATCCTCGCCGCCGAGGTGACCGGCACCGCCGGCAACAACCTGGTCACCGTCACCATGACCGGCGGCGGCGAGGTCACCAACGTGACCATTGACCCGCAGGTGGTGGACCCGGAGGACGTCGATACGCTCCAGGACCTGGTCATGGGTGCCTTCCAGGACGCCCACGCCAAGGCCGGCGACCTCGCCGCACAGAAGATGGGACCGCTGTCCGGCGGCGGCGGGGATCCCTTCGGCGGAATGCTCGGCTGAACCTGAGCAGATTCGGGTAGCGTGGCCCTCAGGAATCCCTGAAGAGGTGCGCCATGCTGAGCCGACTCGACGACCCGTTCTTCACTGCCCCGGAGGGGCCGGACCGCCCGCTCGTGGTCTTCCTCGGTGACGACATCGATGATGAGGACCACGACATCCTCTTCCCCACTCTGCGGGAGCGTGGCCGGGCGGTCATCCGCGTCCACCCGGACGAACTGGTCATCCGCCTGGACCCGGACGGTACGACGTTCTCGGTCCAGGAATATCCCCTCAAACCCGATCTGGTCGTCGGCTGGGTGCTCGATGACCTGCTGATGCCGGGCATGGCCCAGCTCGATGTGTTCGCACGCGCAGGTGTGCCCGTGATCAACGACGCCCTGACGCTCTTCCGGGCGCAGAACAAACTGACCGACAGCTCCATGCTCGCCGCCGCCGGCAGTCTGTACTACCCGGTGATCTCGGGCAAGGACATCCCCGAGCTACGCCGCTGGATCGAGGAGATCGACGGCCCCGTCGTGCTCAAACCCCTCGTCGGTTACGGCGGGCGCGGCCTGCAGCGGATCATGGACATGCCGGATGATGAGGCCATCATCTGGGCGCTGGAGCAGCACAACGAGGCTTATTATGCGATGCCGTGGATCGATAATCCCGGCCGTGACATCCGCGTCTACACCGTCAACCACCGGGCCGTCTTCGCGATGTACCGCTACGCCCACGAGGGGAAGTGGATCACCAACGTGCTGGCCGGCGGCCTGATAGCCATGTGCCCACTCACAGACGACCTGATCGACCTGGCGGAACGCGCCTCGCGCGGTGCCGTGACACTCATCGGCGGGATCGACATCGCCGAGAATCGGGAAACCGGGGGACTGGTCGTCTACGAGGTCAACTCGTGCCCCACCTGCGAGCCTCCCGTGCTGGACGCCGTCGCCGACTTCCTCGCCGCAGCCGCCCTCGACCTGGATGAAGCGCGGGAGGTGTGGCACCCCCGCCACGTCTACACCGAATACGATCCCTCGCCAGACCTCTTCCACCCCAGCAAACACGACCAGCTCAAACCAGCCGACTGAGGGGTGGATCGGGGGTCCGGCGGCCGCAGCCACTATCCTGGACCGGATGACGCGGCCGCTCCAGGCCGCGTGGCAATCTGAACTGAAAGGGGTCGGAAGGCGACGTGTTTGAAGGACCGCTCCAGGACCTGATCGATGAGCTCTCCCGCCTGCCCGGGGTAGGCCCCAAGAGTGCCCAGCGCATCGCCTTCCACCTCCTCGGCGTCGAACCGGATGACATCAACCGCCTCACCGCGGCCTTGGAGGCCGTGCGCGACGGCGTGACCTTCTGCCGCATCTGCTGCAACATCTCCCGCGAGGAGGTCTGCCGTATCTGCGCTGACTCCGGCCGCGACCGCGGCATGATCTGCGTGGTCGAGGAACCGAAGGACATCCAGGTCATCGAGCGCACCGGTGAGTACAACGGCCGCTACCACGTGCTCGGTGGGGCGCTTGACCCCCTGGCGAACGTCGGCCCGAAGGACCTGCACATCTCCGAGCTGCTGCAGCGCATCGGCGGGGTGCTGCCCGACCGGGAGCTGGCCGATTCCACCCCGGATGTCCCGCGCCACGACTCGACCCCCGACATCCACGAGGTGATCATCGCCACCGACCCGAACACCGAGGGGGAGGCGACGGCCGCCTACCTGGCGCGCCTGCTCAAGGACTTCCCGGGCCTGACGGTCTCGCGTCTGGCTTCCGGCATGCCGCTGGGCGGCGACCTGGAGTTCGTCGATGAGCTCACCCTCTCCCGCGCGCTGAGTGGCCGGCTGAAGATCTAGCTCTCCACCAGATGCTGCGGCAGCTCCGGAACCGGGATGACGACGATGTCGTAGAGCTTCCAGTGCACCTGGCGGATGCGGTCCCGCAGCTCCTCGAGCTGCCTGACGGTCGGGGCCTGCCCGTCGCGGAGGACGACGAAGACCTCGACGTGGAAGATCCGGCCCTGGTCACGCCCGCGGGCGGCGGCGTCCTGCACCCAGACGGCGGCACGGGCGGTGTCGGCGGCCTCCTCGATGAGCGGGTGGAGGTCGGAGTCGTCGAAACGCATGGGGTAGGTGTCGGTGAGGTCCTCGATGGCGGCCTTCAGATTGGTCATACCGTCGTAGATGATGGAGCCGGACACGAGGATGGCCACCGCCCCGTCCATCCACCACAGGCCGACGCCGATGCCCAGGACACCGATGATGGTGGCGAAGGCAGTCATCCAGTCCGCCTTCTGCATGTCCGCGTCCGCCCGCAGCACCTTGTCGTGGAGGGGTTCCGCCAGCTTCAGTTTCATCCGGCCGAGGATGACCGGGATGATGCCGGTGATCAGCATGGCACCGACCATGAGCCAGCCGGCCCAGATGTCGTATCCGAAGAGCACGGTGATCCCGATGGGGGGTTTTTCCTGGCTGATCAGACCCATCGCCGAATTGAAGAGCAGCAGCCCGCCCATCAGGAGCAGGGCTGTCGCGGAGACCAGGTGGCCGACGCCGATGGCGCGGTGGTAGCCGTAGGGGTGTTTCCGGTTGGCCGCGCGGCGGGTGAAACGGGTGGCGATGAGGAAGGCGATCGGCGGCAGGAATCCCAGCATGTCCTCCACCCAGGCCGCACGCATCGCCTGGGACTGCCCGGCAACCAGGCCGACGATGGTGACGGCGAAGACCATGTAGATGATGGTGATCCACTCGAGACGGATCGCCTTCTTCAGGATCTTCTGCATGTCCTCCGGCAGGGGATCGTTGACCGGGTTCTGCCGGGTGTCCACGGCGCGGCTCACTGGATCTCCCCGTGCTCGCGGGCGAGGTGACGTTCCAGCGCGACGAGCAGCTCATTCTCGCCCAGGCGCACACCCATGACCATCTCCTCGTCTCCGTCGATGGCAGTGTAGGGCCTGGTCAGCGCCATGTGGGAGGACAAGGGGACGGCAGTGGTCAGGCCGCCGGCGATGACGTCGACCTCCCCGTCCCTGATCCTCTCCGCCAGGACTGATTCCGGGCCCGGCCGCCATTCGATCTCGGCGTTGATGGATCGGGCGAAGCTGTTGAGCAGCTCCGCCTCGCTGCCGGTGACTTCACCGGTGTCACCGTCGATATTCACCCAGGGCGGGTGTTCGGAGACCCCGACGACGAGGGTGCCGTCCCGGGCACGGTCCATGGTGCCGTCGACGTCCGCCGGCATGCTGGACACGATGCCGCAGGCGCTGAGCAGTGGCACCGCCGCGAGCAGCAGTCCCGCGAGGCGCATAGTGGGTTTCATCCGACCTCCCGGAAAATTGCATTAAGCTGACCGAATATAAAGGCCAGTTTAACGCCGCTTCCGGGCGGGCGGCAGGGCTACTTCAGACGCTCCAGGCGCAGGCGGTCGACGACGGCGATCTCCAGTGGTTCCAGGTCCGCCAGGGCCCTCCCGAGGGCCCGGGCCAGCAGCAGGTCCGCCAGTTGCGGGTTGCGGGCCAGGACGGGGCCGTGCATGTAGGTGGCGATGACGCTGCCCTGGACGGCGCCCTCCGCGAAACGCTGGCGGGTGCCGTCGGCGACGTCGTCGGCCGCGGCGGCGACATCGCAGTTGCCGGTGCCGCGGGTGACCCGGCCCAGGGGCTCGGCACGCGAGCCCAGGAGGGTGGCGCCGAGGTGGTTCTCGAAGCCGGTGAGCGGTTCGGTGAGCTCGGCGGTGATACCCGCCTTCGTCGGGGTGGCGGCGACCTCCCCGATGGCGCGCTGCTGGAGGCCTACGGTGGTGGCGTCGATGAGGCCGAGACCGTCGATGACTTTCCTTCCGGCGCGGAAGGATTCACCGAGGATCTGCAGGCCCGCGCAGACCCCCAGGATGGGGCGGCCGGCCCAGGCGGCGCGGGTGAGTCCGCCGTCGGCGATGAGGTGCTCGGCCGCCAGCGTCTGGGCGGAGTCCTCGCCCCCGCCGAGACAGTAGACGCTGAGGTCGTCCGGGACGGGCTCGCCGAGCCTGATCTGGAGGATCTCAGCGTCGATACCGCGCATGCGGGCACGCTGGCGCAGGACAAGCGCGTTGCCGTCATCGCCGTAGGTGCCCAGGATGTCGGGCAGGACGAGTCCGATGGTCAGGCGGTCAGCCACGGTGCTCCAGCTCCTTGTTCAGTGCCTTCTTCAGATCGCGGAAGGCGGTGTAGTTGGCCAGGACCTCGACGCGTCCCGGCGGGCAGGCCAGCACCGCCTCAAGGGGATCGGCGAGCAGTTCGTGTCCGATGTCCGCGTAGGTGAGGCGGACGGCCAGGTCGGTGCCGCGCTCACCGGCGGCCTTGACCTCCAGGCCCTCGAAATCCTCGAAACGCACGTCCCACAGCCAGGAGAGGTCCTCACCGTCGGCGACCTGGCCGTTGACTGCGATGACCAGGCCGTCCGCGGAACGGTCGACCATGGACAGGGCCTCCTGCCAGCCAGCCGGGTTCTTCGCCAGCAGCAGGTGGATGTCCCGGTCGCCGAAACGGATGGTGGAGTAGCGGCCGGCGACGTTGTCCACGCCCTCGGTGGCGGCGACGGCGTCGGCAAGTGGCACCTGGAAGCCCTCGACGGCGGCGGCGACCGCCTGGGTGGCGTTGCCGCGGTTGGCGCGGCCCGGCAGCCGGAGCTTCATGTCGGATTCTCCGTGGGGGGAGACCAGCCCGTGTTCTGTGACGGTCCACGTGGGGGTGGGGCGGCGGAAGATGCGGCCGTCGGCAAGCGGTTTGACGGACCACCAGTCCTCGCCCTCGCGGACGACGTGGCCGCCGGTGCGCGGGCAGGAGACGGAATCACCGGTCCAGCCGGCCCCGGCGGCCACCCACACGACGTTGGGGGCATCGAAGGCGACGGAGGACATGAGCACGTCATCGCAGTTGGCGATGATCAGTGCATCCGGATGGTTGTCCACCGTCCGGCGCAGCGCGCGTTCGATCTTGTTGATCTCCCCGACGCGGTCGAGCTGGTCGCGGGTGAGGTTGAGCAGCACCATCACCTGCGGGTTGAGGCGGTCAGCGACGGCCGGGACGTGCAGCTCATCGACCTCGAGGACGATGTGGCTGGCCTCTTCCCCGGCGAGCAGGGCGGAGATGATGCCGGCGTCCATGTTGTCACCGCCGTCGTTGGTGGCGACGGCGTACTTCTTCCGCATCGCGGCGGCGAGCATCCGGGTGGTGGTGGATTTTCCGTTGGTGCCGGTGACCAGGACAGCGGGGCGGCCGCGGCTGAGCCTGTCCATGATGGTCGGGTCGATGGCGTTGGCCACCAGCCCGCCGATCATGCCACCGGCACCCCGGCCGGTGAGCCGGGAGGCGGTGGTGGCGAGCCGGGCAGCGGTGGTGGCCGCCGTCGAACGCAGTCGGCGCAGGACACCGGTAGTTCTGGAACTCATGCTCCCACACTAGTACCAAGTGTCCGTTCCGTGACCGACTGGTAGGGCCCGGGTGTCGGCATGAGAGCGCACTGGAAAACGGTTGTGAACTGCTGGAACAGAGGACAGGTGAGGGGAGGGCGGGTGACGGGGGCTCCGCTGCTGATCACGACACTCCGGAAGCCCCCGGCAGTCATCCTGTCCCGGGCTCAGCGGCCCGGCTGGCCTCGGTCTGTGCGTGCTACCATCAGCGCCCATGAAGTTGCGGGGCCAGGCGGAGGGGGCGGTGTGGGTCAGCGGAAACCGGTCATCCGCCGCAGGACGGTCGCTCTCACTGCATTCCTCCTGGTGGCCCTGCTCATCACAGCCGGGGTGATCAGCAGCATCCTCGCGGAGAAGGAGGCAGGTTTTGACGCCGCTGTGGACTGCACCCCCTACGGCATCCCGGCCGGTGATCCGCTGGCCCAGGCTGAACCGGTCATGGTGTCGACCTCCCCGCAGTTCCCATTCCAGTCCCCGCCCCCGCCCACCGGTGCGCCCTGGGAGACCGATGACTTCGAGGAGACCGAGGGCGTCTCCCTGGGCCGGGACTTCGCCGGCGGGCATCGGGGCGGCACGGTGGGTAGCTACCACCTGTTCACCCGTGGTGTGGACTTCTCCCGGCCGGTGGGCCTGCTGGTGCACCTGCACGGCGACGGGGCGGAGGAGTACCACGTCCCCGGTGGGCTGAGTGCCTGCCTGGCGGCGGTCGCCCAGACCCACAACATGATCACGCTGATCCCGCGGACTCCGGACCTGCGCTCGATGACCTGGTGGCGGGATCTGCGCCGCAACGTGGCGTGGGTGGATTCCCTGGTCGCCGAGGTCAGCGCCGAGTATGGCGTCGCCGACGGCGACACGTGGTGGATGGGTTATTCCGGTGGCGCGGAACTGATCAGCTACGGGCTGATCCCGTACCGGGCGGAATCGGTGACGGGTGGGGCGATCATGCTCGGCGGTGGGGGAGCACCGGAGGGAGTGTCCCCGGAGGTGACTCCGGAACTCCGGGAGAGCATATCCCTGCACTGGGTGACGGGGCTGCGGGACGACGGCAGTGATCCCCGGGAGCCCTTCGACGCGATCGCGGCCGCCCGGGAGGGTTCACAGTGGTACCGCGAGCGGGGTTTTGCCCGCGTGCACACGAGTTTCCCGTCGGAGTACGACCATTTCACGTTGCCGCAGGCAGCCATCCTGCGGGACATCCTCTCCGCCGCGGACTGAGGCTGACCAACCTGCGGGCTACGCCACCCCCGCGTTACGTACTTTATTGATCTGAAACCTAATAATTACATAAAAGAAATTGTAATGTTTCCGCAGAAACTCCGGATAGATCCAGTAGAAGGAACATCCGGTCGTCCCCCTGCCGGGCATCTCCGCGGCGGGACGCCTCCCAGAAGCGCCACCCGAGGAGGGACTTACATGGCGGTCATTGCGGCACCACTTTCCACGACGGACACCCTGGCAGGAACGGGGACGGCCGTAGCAGGCCGTGTCCGCCGGGCAGGTCTCCCCGGGCTCCTGCACCCCGGGGACCACCGCCCGCAGGAGTGATCATGACCGCCACACACGATCACCCGCAGTACGCGGTCTTCGGCGTGCAGCCCCCGCCGGCGGAACGCACCCTCCTGGACATCCTCGGCGCCACCGTCCGCGCCCACTGGGACGTCCCCGCCCTTGAAGGCACCGATGGGACGCTCACCTATGCGCAGCTCAGACAGCGTATCGACGCCGAGGTGGCCCGGCTCCGGGCCGCCGGCGTCGGCCGCGGCGACCGCGTGGGCATCCGGGTCCCCTCCGGCACCACGGACCTCTACGTCGCGGTCCTCGCCGCCCTCCACGCGGGCGCGGCCTATGTGCCGGTGGACCGGGACGAATCCGATTCCCGCGCGCAGACCGTGTGGGAGGAGGCGGATGTCGCCGTCATCTACGGCGCGCAACTGGAGATCACCGTCCGCCGCACGGTACCCAACCCTGACCACAGCCCGCCCACCCTCGACGATGACGCGTGGATCATCTTCACCTCCGGGACCACCGGCAGACCGAAGGGCGTGGCGGTCACGCACCGCTCGGCGGCCGCCTGGGTGGATTCGGAACGTCTGCTCTTCCTCGTCGACGCGCCCATCGGTCCCACCGACCGGGTGATGGGCGGCCTGTCGGTGGCCTTCGACGCCTCCTGCGAGGAGATGTGGCTGGCCTGGCGCAACGGCGCCACCCTCGTCGCTGCCCCGCGTGCTCTCGTGCGCTCGGGTGAGGAGCTGGGGCGGTGGATCGTCGACAAGCACATCTCGGTGGTCTCCACCGTGCCCACCCTCGCCGCGATGTGGGAACCGGAAACCCTCGGCGCGGTCCGCCTGCTCATCTTCGGCGGCGAGGCCTGCCCGCTGCAGCTGATCGGCCGGCTCTCTGCGCCGGACCGCGAACTGTGGAACACCTACGGCCCGACGGAGACCACCGTCATCGTCAGCGGCCAGCTCATGCGCCCCGGGGAGGAGGTGCGCATCGGACGCCCCATCGTCGGCTGGGAGCTGGCGGTGGTCGACGAGGACGGCGTGCCCGTCCGCTGGGGTGAGATCGGGGAACTGGTCGTCGGCGGTGTGGGCCTCGGCCGCTACCTCGACGCGGCCAGGGACACCGAGATGTTCGTGCCACTGCCGGCCCTGGGCTGGCGGCGCGCCTACCGCACCGGTGATCTGGTCCAGGCTGAACGCGAGGGACTCATCTTCGCGGGACGCGTCGACGACCAGATCAAGATCGGCGGCCGCCGTCTCGAACTCGGCGAGGTGGACGGCTACCTCGCCGCGATCCCCGGTGTGGATGCCGCAACCGCCGCCGTGCGCACCACCGACTCCGGCAACGACGTGCTCGTCGGCTACCTCTCCGGCGCGGAGCCGGAGGCGATCGACCTGCACCAGGCCCGCGAACTCGTCACCGCGCGGATGCCCCGCGGCGTGGTCCCCCTGCTGTGCGTGCTCGACGAGCTGCCCATGAAGACCTCCGGCAAGGTCGACCGCAAGGCCCTGCCCTGGCCCCTGCCCACCCGGGCCGGCGCCGCTGAGGAATTGCCCGCCCGCCTCGCCCGGCTGGGTGAACTGTGGACCGAACAGCTCGGCCCCGTGGCCCTGGAACCACAGGCCGATTTCTTCCGGCTCGGCGGTGGCTCCGTCGCCGTGGCCCGCCTGGCCGCCCGGATCCGGCAGACCCACCCCGGCGCGGAGATCGGCGAGCTCTACACCCACCCCACGCTCGAGGAGATGGCTGACTACCTCGACCGGCTCAGCTTCACCGGCGGGCAGCGCCCCATGCCCGCGAAAATCCCGGCCTGGTCCGGGGTGTTCCAGACCTGCTGGGTGCTCTTCCTCTATCTGATCAACGCCCTGCGTTTTGTCACCGGCGCCCTGATCGCGGTGTGGCTGCTGGAGAAGTTCTTCGATGCCGGCTGGGTGCCGCCGGTGCCCGGCTGGCCGTTGCTCATCGCCTGGCTGGTGCTGTATTCGATGCCGGGCAAGGTGGCCTTGACCGCCCTGATCACCCGCCCGCTGACCGCCCGTCTGAAGCCCGGCCGCCATCGGCGCGGCGGTTGGACGCACCTGCGGCTGTGGGCGGCCCAGCGCACCCTGACGTTCATGCAGCTGGAGAACCTCGGCGGCACCCCCTTCGCCCCGCTGGCACACCGGCTGCTGGGTACGAAGGTGGGCAGGGGCTGCCACCTGGCGCACGTGCCCTCCCTCAGTGGACTGCTGCACATCGGTGACGGCGTGACCGTCGAATTCGAGGCGGACCTGGAGGGCTACTGGATCGACGGGGACACGCTGATCCTCGGTGAGATCACCATCGGCGACAACGCCCGTATCGGGGCGCGCAGCATCGTCCAGCCTGGGGTGCGCATCGCCGCCGGAGCCGAGATCCTGCCGGGCACCAACGTCGACGCCGACGTCCAGGGCCCCGACACCTGGAGTGGTTCGCCCATGGCCTACCACGGGCCCGCCGGGCAGACCTGGCCCGCGGTCCAGCCGGTCGGGACCCGCAACCACCCGGTGATGGGCAGGCTGCGTACCGGTCTGACCTATGCCGGTGGCCTGATGATCATCCGGCTGCTGCAGGTCTTCGCCCTGCTGCCGGGTTTCATGCTGGTTTTCCCCTATGTCGGTTACATGGAGTTCTACGAGGATGTCTTCCCGGTGCTGCTCATGTGGGTGCCAGCCTTCACCATCCTCATGGTCTTCACCTGGATGCTCGGGGTGCTGGTGGCCATCCGGGTTATCTCGCAGTTCATCCGGCCGGGTTATTTCCCGCAGCGCAGCTTCAGCGGTTTCGCGGTGTGGCTGACCCACACACTCCTGCAGCGCACGCTGATCTCCACCTACCCGATCTACGCCTCCAGCTTCACCCCCTTCTGGTTCCGCATGCTGGGGGCCAGGGTGGGCCGCAACGTGGAGATCTCCACGGTGGAGACCATCCCGCACCTGACCTGGATCCGGGACCGCAGCTTCCTGGCGGATCATGCCCTGGCCAACTCCACCCGCATGTACCGGGGGTGGCTGCACGTGGGGACCACCGTCATCGGGGAGGGCAGTTTCGTGGGCAACTCCAGCATCGTCGGCCCCGACCGGGACGTCGCGGACGGCACGCTGGTTGCTGTGCTGTCCAGCGTGCCGCACCATCCGGAGGCCGGCAGCTCCTGGCTGGGCCGGATGCCCCTGCGGATCCACCGCACGGAGGTCACCGGTGAGGCGGCGCGTACCTACGATCCGCCGCGGCGGCTGAAAATCCTGCGCGGCTTCGTGGAGAGCTGGCGCATCCTGCCGGCGATGATCAGCCACTGGCTGGATCTGCTCGGTGTCTATCTGCTCACCACCATCTACATGCAGCACTGGCTGGCGGGGGAGTCGCGCCTGTACTCCCTGCTGCGCGCGGCCCTGTGGTCCTGGCCCGTGCTGCTGGGCTCCGGGGTGGTCGCCGCCCTGGTCGCGCTCGCCGCGAAATGGCTCCTGGTGGGCCGCTTCCACGCCCGCAGCGTCCCGCTGTTCAGTTCGTTCGTGTGGCGGGGAGAACTTGTCGACGTCTTCGTCGAATCTCTCGCCGTCCCCGGACTGGTACGCATGAGCCTGGGTTCGCCTCTGCTCAACTGGTGGCACCGGATGATGGGGGCACGCATCGGGCGCAGTGTGTGGTGCGAGACGTGGTGGCTTCCCGAATTTGACCTGGTCACCATTGGTGAGCGGGCCACCGTCAACCGTGGCACCGTGCTGCAGACCCACCTCTTCCATGACCGGGTGATGTCCCTGGAACCGGTCACCCTGGAGACCGGTGCAACGCTGGGGGCGAACAGCTTCATTCTCCCGGGTGCCGGGATCGGCGCCTGCGCGACGGTGGGGCCGGGATCACTGGTCCAGCGCCAGGAGTCCGTGCCCGGCCACAGCATGTGGGAGGGCAACCCGGTGCGCTACCTCGCCGAGGAGCCCGTCCCGGTTGATGTCGTCCGGAAGGCAGATCTGTGATGAGGGAACAGGTGTCAAAGACCCGGCTGCCGGTCCACGAGGGGGACCTGCCCGCGGGCATGCACCCGGAGCCGGGCGACAGCGCGGGCCGGGAGGTGTGGACGGGACATTCCGGTGACGATGAGGCGGTGATCATCCGCACCACCGTCCTGGATACCCGTGCCCCGGAGGAGGAGTACGGCGCGGTCCGCCAGCTACGTAACGGCCGGATCACCGGCATCGACGTGGCCCGGGGCCTGGCGCTGCTGGGGATGATCGCGGTGCACACCCTCGGCTCCTGGAATGACCTGCTGGACCGGCCCACCGTCGTCTGGACGGTCGCGGCAGGCAATGCGGCGGCGCTGTTCGCGGTACTCGCCGGGGTGGGCATCACCCTGTCCACCGGGGGCCGGGCAGGCCTGGCGCGGGAGAGGCGGCGCCGGACGCGGCTGCACCTGGCGGTACGTGCGCTGCTCATCCTGCTCATCGGGGTGGGGGCCAACAGCCTCATCGACCCGCCGGTGTTCAACATCCTGCCCTACTACGCGCTGCTCTTCCTGCTGGCCGTCCCGTTCCTGGCGGTGCGCAAACGCGTGCTCTTCCTCTGGGCGGGTGTGGTCGCGGTGGTGGGCCCGCTGCTGCAGTACTACGTGCGTGCGGCCGAACCCTATGAGCGGCTGCTCAGCCCGCAGCCGGTGGACCTGGTGGCCCAGCCCCTGGATGTGCTGGGCACCTGGTTGTTCACCGGCACCTATCCGGTGTCCACCTGGCTTGCCTTCCTGCTGGTGGGTATGGCGATCGGCCGGATGCCGCTGGACCGTATCCGGCTGCAAGGTGGCCTGCTCGGCTACGGGACCCTCCTGGCCCTGCTGGGCTGGACCCTGTCCCGCCTGCTGGTCCTCTACCTGGGTGGTTACGAAGGCATGCTCTACTCGGAGGAGCCGGTCACCCAGCAGTTCATCGACCGCCTCCTGCGGGAGGGCCCCGACCCGGACCTGCCGACCTCCTCGCTGTGGTGGCTGTCTGTCGCGGCCCCGCACACCAACACGACCTTCGCCCTCATGCTCAGCGGCGGCGTGGCCGTAGCGGTGTTCGGCGGGGCGCTGCTGACCTGCCGTGCGGTGCCGCGGCTGCTGCACCCGCTGGCGGCGGCCGGTTCGATGACGCTGACGCTCTACCTGGCTCACCTGGCATTCCTGCACTTCTACCCCTTTGAGGACCGCCCGTGGACCGCCCTGCTCATCCAGGTGGCCGCCGTACTGGTCATCCCCGTGCTGTGGCGGCTGTTCTTCCGGCGGGGGCCGCTGGAATGGGTCGTGTCCACCCTCAGCCGGCTCACGGTGGCGCCGATCAAGGTCCGGGAACCTGAGGACACGGGACGCCACCGGAGCTGAACCGGGCTGATCAGTCCCGCCAGGCCACTGCGAGTTCGGCACCCACGGCAGGTGGCACGGTCAGTTGACGCACCTGCCAGCCGAGGGGCGCACGCGGTCGCCGGCGGGTGCCCACCTCATCGAGGCCCGGGTCCCGCTGCAACCCCACACCTATCGCCTTGAGGGTGGCCTCCTTGCGGGTCCACGCAGCGGTCACTTCCGCGGCGGGGCGGCCGCGCAGACGCCGCTGATCCGCAGGGTGCAGGAGTCTGAGCAGCAGCTCCGACTGTTCCGGGGACTGCTGCTTCTCCACGTCCACCCCCACCGGACGCCCAGCCAGTGCCACCACAATCAGATCCTCCGTCCGCGACAGCGAGGTACCCGCCGCCGGTCCTGCGCGCCGGGCCAGCAGGATCCGCCGCAGGACATGGGAGAGCAGCCGGATTTCCGGGGAGTGCCCCTGCCTGGCCCGGTCGTGTTCCGCAGGGCTCAGCAGATGGCCGTGGGAATCCAGCAGGAACTGGTACTCCGCGAGGGGGAAGAGGTGGACCTCCACGTCCGCAGGGACGTCCCGGGGGACCCGGATGCGGGCGGCAGCCAGGTCCGGCAGGCTCATGAGCGCTGGTTCTGGCTCTTCGTACCCATCTTCGCCACGGCGGCGAGGAACTCGGCGTCGGTGAGCAGCGGGATGCCCTTGCGTGCGGCATGCATGGCCTTGCCCCGCAAGTCGGAGGTCTCGTTGCACACCACCAGGCTGGTGGTGCGCGTGAGCTTCTCCGAATAGACCAGCTGGGCCTTCAGCGCCGCCTCAATGAGGACGTCCGGATCGGTCTCCACCTCGGGGGCGATGACCACCTCCATACCGCGCTTGAGGTTCCCACCCGCGATATGCGTCCCCGGATTCGGATGGGGACGGGGAACCTCCACCGCATCCACCCGGACGTGGGAACGCTGCAGGCCGAAACGGTCTGCCCGCAGCTCAGCCGGTGTGGTGATGCAGAGCTCACCGTTGTCCCGCAACGCGAAGTACACGTCGATGAGCATGTCGTTGAGCTCCCGGGTCGTCTCATGCTCCGGCAGGCGGGCACGCTCCACGGTGGCCACCGGGGACTCCGCATCCACCTTCAGCACCAGCGCCAATGCAGCCAGGCGGGTGTCCTCCAGGACGATCCGCTGACGGCGTGCGGTCGCCAGCGTATCGACGATCGCGGCCGGCTTCGGCACATGCCCCACCCGCTGGCGACGACGCCGGCCCCGACCCCGGCCCCGCCCGCGGGAACGGTTGGAGCGTGCGGCGGCGTTCATGGTGCGCCGGGCCTCGGAGACGATGAAGCCCCACACGCGCGGGGCGTTGTGGACGATGAGGGTGCGGTCGTCGAGAAGCCGGTCGAGGGTGCGGAGCACCTGTGAGAAGCGCTGGCCCTCCGCGACCTCCTCGTGGCTGAGACCGTGGTAGTGGCGGGGGCCGGGATCGCTGCCCGGGTTGAGCACGGCGTGGAACTCCTCGCCGATCTCACCGTCCTCGTTGAAGGTGAGGACGTCCACAGCGACCAGCCGTGCGGTCGACGGGTGGATCCCCGAAGCCTGGGTGGTCACTGTGACATAGGGGAATTCAGTGACTTCAGCGGCACGGGCGTCCTGCTCGGTGTCACCGTTTGTCATTGTCATTGTTCAGAGTCTAGTTCCGGCGGGAACCGGGCGGGAATCCCGGGGCAGGATGGAGCATCCGGCGTGCGTGAGCCTCTGATCAGGTTGATGGACCGGCGCTTCCCTTCTGTGCCCTTCTGGAACGCTCCGATACAGATGCTGGTTACCCGGGCCAGTGCCACCGAATAATGCCTGCCAGAGCGGGAGGTTGAGCGAATCAGATGTGCAGACCCTATTACGAGAACGGAAAAAGAGCACGGGGACTAAGGGGCTGCTGTGCGAGGCCTCCTGTCCGGCTCCGGGGGGAAACGGCAGCTGGCTGCGGGGCGGGGCGAGGCTACTGTGGTGGCGGGGGAGATATCGCATTTATCTGGGAATATAACCTATCCCGCATGAGAGTATCCTGAGGAGAGGGTGTCGAGTTGGGGTTTCTCTCAGCTTGTTGTGGGAAATGTCCGGGGAGATTTCTGCAATTTCGAGACTGTCGCGCGAGGTTTTTCTTTCATATGCGCAGGTCGTCATGTTATTTCGGGTATTCGACTGGTTCAGTACCCCCATATGGGGGAGGGGTAAAGGGTAGTGCTTTCACAGCTTTTTATAGGGGAACTTTCCGGATAAATGGAGGATTCGAGCGGATCTGCGCAGTTCACGAACCCCGTGCAAACGTTTGAGGATCTGCAGTCACTGCCCTCCTCGTGTCCGTCGGTGAATATCTTCATTTCCTGCCGCAACCAAAAGTGAACGATCCGGTTACGATTCCGTCTCGGACCACGGGCTTTGCCCGTGTCGTTGGAAATAGTGTGCTGCATCACTCTGGCGGGGTTCTGGTTCTTGTGTGAGAAGAACTCGACGGACGTGGCTGGGAAAGGAAAGAAATGGATAAGAGTCTGTTCATGCGAAGTGGCGGAGAGGGGGTTGCCTCCTGGCTCAAGCTGGTTGCTTTCATGGGCGCTGTCGCGCTGGTGCTCAGCACCCTGACGCTTGTTCCTTCCCAGGCGCGTGCAGAAGAGAATTCTGAGAACACCGTGACGGAGCTCGCGGACACGACGGTCTCCCCCGAGATCGATGCTCTCCCCACCGTGGATATCCCGGTTCAGGAGGAGACCACGTCTCCCGGTGCCTCACTGACTGACGAGAATGAGCCGTCCCTGGCGGAGACCATTCTCGAGGGCCTGGAGGGTCTGGATCAGCCCGACGCACGAGGCGACCCCACCACCACCCAGGTGGCCCCTGAGGGCACCGTGAACACCTTGATCGATGTCGAGATCGACTCGATCAACGGTATCGGCACCGAAGACGAGGGAGTCTCGGTCGGCGATGACGTCCTGGTGGAAGGCACCTGGGATGCCATGCTGGCTGATGATTCCCTCGGAACCATTTTCTGGGTTACCTTCCCGACCACCATCCTGGATGAGCTGAAGATTGAGGAGCCGGTCGCCGGTGCCTCCCTGCTGCGGGATGCGGATGACAACTCCGTCATCGGTTTCGAGGTTGACACGACGGAGGCCGGTACCGCCGGTGACTGGCAGGTCAAGGCGACTACGGTCGCTGCGACTGACGAGGAGTTCCTGAATTTCCGTACCTCGGAGAACGCCTACCGCGACGTCGAGGTTCAGCTCCCGGGCGAGGGTGGTATCCGCAACGGCGCTGCTGAGCGCAGGATGACTCCCCTCGCTGCCGGTGACCAGATCCCCGCCACCGTCACCAAGCTCGAGCGTGACCCTGTCGTTGATCCCGACACCCAGCTGGTCATCGGCGACAAGATCCGGGTCGAAGGTACGTGGGACGCCACGGGCATGGATCTGACCGGTGGTGAGACCTTCACCATCGGCTTCCCCGCGGAGCTGACGATCCCAGCCGGTTTCTCGTTCGATATGTTTGCTGATGGCATCCCGGACATCGACGATGGCACGAACATCGGCGAGTGCGTTGTCAACCCTGGCAACACCCTCACCTGCACAGTGAACGATGAGGTCGCAGGCAAGCAAGAGGTCGAAGGTACCTGGTGGATCCAGGCCGAGGCGGATCAGTACACCAACCTGGAGCAGCTGACCTTCACCATTCCCGGTGGAGAGGTCGAGGTTCCGCTGCCCGGCCCCGGGGGCGGTATCGGTGACGGTTCAGGCCCGCTGGAGACCAAGAAGTCCGGGCAGGTTCTTGATGACCGGAAGTCCATCAGATGGACCGTGGACATCGCTGGCCCGCTTCTGGCCCCGCTGGCAGACGACACCGACAAAAAGGTCGTGCTGGAGGACACCCTCTCCGACGCGCTGCAGCTCTGCGAGCCGGCCCGCGACAGCCAGTTCAGGCTGCTCGCCGGTCGCCCGGACAACCTGAGCAGTGCCGGAACCCTCTCCGTTGTCGCTGACCCGACCGACCCCCAGAACCTGACGGTGACGGTCGAGACGAATGAGCCGATCCGCACCGACTTCATCTACCGCCTGGAGTACATCACCTGCACCACCGACGGTGGCCTGCTCCAGTCGGTCGACGCCGACGACGACACCTATTCCAACACCATCCTCATCGGCGACCGCCCCGTCGGATCGGGCATCGGCGAGTACAGGGGCTGGGAGCCCACCACGCTCAACAAGCGCGGCTCCCTGCTCGGCGGGGCTGACCGCTTCCAGAAGGCACGCTGGGACATCACCCAGAACGGCGCGAACCTCGTCGACACCGAAGAGATTGTCATCACCGACACTTTCGGGCCTGACCAGCAGGTCTGTGGAGGTGGCCTGAACATCCAGGTGTTCAAGCAGGACCACCTGCCCACCTGGAACCCGGAGAACGGGCAGTTCACGCGTCCGAGCATCAATATCTCGAACCAGTTCGAGGGGACCAAGGGCGTTGCCGCTGCCGGTGCAACGGGCTTCAACGCAACCCTGAAGCCGCAGGCAGACTTCGAGTTCGACCCGAACGCCTACTACATTTTCCGGTACCATACTTGCCTGACCACCGGAGAAATCCCGACCGACGGTGACGCCTTCACCAACACGGCCATCTTCAACGATGTCGAGCTCCGGGCCGAGACCAAGGGCCAGAAGTTCGAGGAGATCAAGAACGGTTCGCTCGTCACCCGGGCCCAGGAGGTGGGCGGCGAGTCCCAGCCCGCCGGCACCACCACCAACTGGACCATCCGCGTTGACGGCCAGAAGTTCGAGGAACGGACAGAACTGGTCGTCACCGACGAGTTCTCTGACACACTCGCCGTCTGCGAGGTCCCGGGCAAATCCCTGAAGGAACGTCTCAACTTCAAGCTTGAGGCACGCGACTTCGTCAACAACGGCGGCCTCGCGACGGAGAACCTGACCGACGCCACCGACGTGGAACTCAACGGCAACGAGCTGAAATTCACCCTCGACGCTGAGGCGTTCGGCGAGAAGCACTTCGACCGTAACTACAGCTACTACATCAACTACACCCTGTGCACCTCCAGCGGTGGACTCGATGCAGCCGGAACCAAGTACTCCAACAGTGCTGAGGCGACCGTCCAGATCCCGACCCGGACCATCTCCCAGAGCTGGGATGGCGGTGCTGAGGGCGGCAGCGTCGCCCGCGGATCCTTCAGCCTGATGAAATCCGCGACCGCCGGTTCCAAGCCCTTCTCGCCGGACCTTCAGTTCCGTGTTCTGGTCGAGGAGTTCGCACCGGTCGACAACGCGTCCGGCGTGCAGGTTCCCGCTGACCTGAATGATCCCGCTGTCAGGCCCTACCGGGACTACGAGGTGGTGGTCCGCGCCGACGGCAAGCCGGTCTCCGGCCAGTTCATCCGTGGCCAGAACTGGCAGATCCGACTCACGGAAGTCGGCTTCCCCGAGAACTCCGGTTTCCTCTTCGGTCCCGGACAGTTCATCGAGGACACGAACGTGACCGTCAGCGATGACGGCACCCAGGCAGTCGTCACGATCGCCCCCCGGACCAACACGAAGGTCCAGCTGCAGAACACCGCATCGCTGGGCAAGGCAACCCTCACCAAGCTGGTCGAGGGGGAGGCCGCAGAGTCCGTCCAGGGTCAGACCTTCACGGTGAACGCATTCATCCGGCACCCGGACAACACCAGCAACAACGTGCAGGTGCCGCTGCGTGTCGGCGCGGCGCACACTTTCCGCGATCTTCCGATCGGCACGACGATCGAGTTCGAGGAGGCGCAGCTGACCGACACCGATGTGGTGACCTGGGGCGAGCCTGTCTTCAGCCAGAACCCGATTACCGTGGGAGAAAACACCCAGGTCACCCTGACAAACAAGGCCAATGCCTCCGCAGGCACCTTCAGCCTGAAGAAGGCTCTCAAGGGTACCGAGGACAGTAACGCGGCTCTGCCGCAGGACTACACCGTCACCGCCACCTGGGGTGAGGGCCCCGGAGAGACCAAGGACCTCACCGTCCGTGCAGATGGAACTCCTGAGCCTTTCGGCCAGAATCTGCCGACCGGCACGGAGGTCACCCTGACCGAGGTCCTGCCGCAGGTCAACAACATTGACTGGGGCACCCCGGTCTTCTCCGGTGAGGGGATCACTGTCAACAGTGACGGTTCCGCCGTTGTGACCATCGGTCGCGGTAACGTCGATCTGACCGTCACCAACACGGCTGTGCGCACCGGTACCTTCCAGCTGAGCAAGGGCCTGGCCGGCGAGGCAGCGGACGATGTCCCGAATGACGCCGTGTTCACTGTCCAGGCTGAGTGGAAGAAACCGGGTGAGACGAAGTACACCCCCAAGGAGCTGACGGTCACCGGCGAGGGCACCGTTGAACTCGGCGAGAACCTCCCGGTCGGCACCGAGGTCCGCTTCTCCGAGATCAAGTTCCCGGAGATCGCGGGCATCGTCTGGGGCACCCCGGTCTGGGGCACCAACCCGACGGGAGAGCAGTGGCTCACCAGCAACAACGGTGTCGCTGAGGGCATCATCTCCGATGACCCGGCCGAGGGCCGCCTGATCTCCGTCACGAACGTGGCCAAGTTCGCCGATCGTCCGGTGTACATCACCAAGCAGGTCGAGGGGCCTGCCGCCGGCAAGGTGGCTGATGACCTGGTCTACAAGATTCAGGCGACCTTCTCCAACAACGAGGTCAAGACCTACGCCATCACGGCCGGCGAGCCGAAGCTGATCGGAAACTTCCCGGTGGGAACCAAGATCACCTTCAGCGAGATCCGGCCGCCCAACACCAACGAGATCACCTGGGGTGAGCCGACCTTCTCCCCTGGGACGCTCACCGTCGGAACCGATCTCCGCGCGGATGTCACGGTGACCAACGTCGCCGACCAGACTGTCGGCACCTTCTCCGTGAAGAAACTGGTGGAAGGCCCTGAGCAGTACAACGACGCGGTTCCGGATTCCTTCGAGGTCATCGCGACGTGGACTGAGGGCACCGAGGAGAAGTCCCACACCATGACCGTCCCGGTCGGTGGCGAAGTTGACTTCGCCACGGACTACGGGCAGCCGCTCCCGGCGGGCACCGAGGTCACCCTGACCGAGGTGCTGCCGCCGAACGGTGAGGGTCTCGCGTGGTCCTCCGCCACCTTCGTTCCTGGCAACGAGGTCACCATCGGCCTTGATCCTGTCACGGTGAAGCTGAAGAACTACGTGGACAAGAACGACGGCACGCTTCAGGTTCTCAAGGCTGTGACCGGTGACGCCGCCGAGGGCATTGGGCCCGACGTGGAGTTCACCGTCAAGGCCGAGTGGAAGGAGCCGGGCGGCACCGCCACCAGCTTCGACTCCACTGAGCTGACGCTCAAGAACGACGGCGTCGCTGTTCCGCTGGGCATCGACCTTTCGGTCGGCACCGAGGTCCGTTTCACGGAGATCGACCTGCCGGAGATCGCGGGCATCGAGTGGGTCACCCCGCAGTGGGATATCCACCAGCCCGAGGGGTCCTGGCTCCGTCAGGATGCTGAGGGTGTCGCCACCGGCATCGTCTCCGACGATCCGGTCGAAGGACGCATCATCAAGCTGACCAACGACGCCACCTGGAAGACCGGCGAGCTCGAGATCACCAAGAAGATCGTCGAGGGTGACAAGATCTACGACGTGAAGGACTCCTCCATCGACGAGGACTCCGAGTTCGAGGTCCGGATCACCGGCATCGACCCGGCGCTGCGGGACGACGTCAACTTCCCGAAGGTCGGCCAGAGCTTCAAGCTCAACAAGGCCAACGACTGGACCTGGTCCTCAGGCAAGGTCCTGCCGAAGGGCACGAAGGTGACCTTCGAGGAGGTCAACCTGCGCAACGGCGCCGGTTATGACTGGGCGAAGCCCTACTACGTCGCGGGCACCGATGGCGAGGGCGAATTCATCTACGGCAACGAGATCACCATCACAGGTGAGGACAAGACTGACACGGTCGAGATCCACAACCGCCTGATCCCGACCACCGAGGTGGACATCGACAAGATCGTCACCGGTCCGAAGGGTAACGAGGTCGAGAATGACGCCTCGTCCACCTTCCAGGTGACCGCCAAGTGGGTTGATGCCGACGGTCAGAACCGCACCTGTGTCCTGAACGTCACGCCGCGCGGCAGCGCCGTCCCGACCTCGAAGTGCGACGCCACCGTCATCGACGGCAAGGTCCACTTCCCGACCGACACCGAGATCACCTTCACTGAGACCGGTGCCTACACCGACGTCCCGAACGTCAAGTGGGGTGAGGTCATCTGGAGCGCCGACCGCGGCGCCAAGGTGACCAAGGTCAAGGGCGACAAGAAGGACAAGAAGCACCAGACCTCCGCCACCGTCGTCTTCACCGGCGGCAAGAAGGACAAGAAGGTCACTCTCCGCCTAGAGAACAAGACCAGCTCCGACGGTCTGATCCTCCTCCCGCTGCCCATCCCGATCCTGCCTATCGGTGGTGGCTCCTCCGTGGTGCCGGTCCCGACGAACCCGACCGCTCCGGCGGCACCGGGTGAGCCGGTCAAGCCGACGGAGCCCACGCAGCCGGCACGGCCGACCGCACCGGGTGAGCCGGGCAAGCCGGTGAACCAGGAGAAGCAGGCCCAGCACGCCCAGGCCACCCCGGGCAAGCGTGGTCTGGCCAGCACAGGAGCCAACGTGCTCTGGCTCGCCGGCGGTGCAGCTGCCCTGATCATCGGTGGTGCGTGGCTTGCACTGCGTGGCCGCCGGAACGAGTCCTAGAGCGGATAATCACCGCGACAGGCCGGGGTTCGGCGTAGCACGCCGCTGAGTCCCGGACAGGGTGGGTGAGGTTCTTTCCTGAGCCTCACCCACCCTGTCGTCCCTCACCTCTCATATCCATTTTCGAATCCACGCAGGAATCTCCACATGCTTTCCGTTATCCCGATCCCGCTCGTCATCGAAGATGTCAACGCCACCGGCTCCGCCGTGGTTGACCTGCTGGGCACCCTCTCCATCGCCCTCTACGACCTGTTCTCCGGCGCAGGCCTCGATCTCGGCGCGCTGCCCTCCGTCCAGCTCTAACGCTGACTGACAGGCTGTGGCCCTGAACCTCCTCCGGGTGGTTCAGGGCCACAGTGCTTTTCGACGCCGCGGGGTACCATCCCGCGGCCCACGGGGCGTCGAGAAGCGAACAGGCCCCCCCGGGTGCACCGGAGGGCCTGTCAGAAGCTGGGGAGAGCGTTTAGACGCCGCCGGCCAGCACGGAGACCTGGCTGGTCAGTGCGCGGTTGACCGCTGAGGTCAGGGCCTTGATGGAGGCGCGGGTGATGGAGCCTGCGATGCCCACACCCCAGGCGGCGGAACCGTTGACCGTGGCGTAGATGTAGCAGGCGGCCTCGGCGTCATCGCCGGCGGAGCGGGACTGCTGGGAGTAGGACTGGACCTCGGCGTCGATGCCCAGCTTCTCCAGGGCGTTGGCGTAGGCGGCAACCGGACCGTTACCGGAACCGGAGATCTCGACCTCCTTGCCCTGGTGGATGACGGTGGCGGTGACGGTGGCCTGATCTTCGTCGGTCTCGGCGTTGTCCACATGGATGGCGACCTGCTCCACGGGCTCACGGACATCCAGGTATTCGGTGGCGAAGATGTCCCACATGTTCTTCGAGTTGACCTCACCGCCCTCGGAATCGGTGACCGCCTGGACGACGTTGGAGAACTCCACCTGCATCTGGCGCGGCAGGTTGATGCCGTGGTCCGTCTTCATGATGTAGGCGACACCACCCTTGCCGGACTGGGAGTTCACGCGGATGACGGCCTCGTAGTCGCGGCCCACGTCCTTGGGGTCGATGGGCAGGTAGGGGACCTCCCAGATGGTCTCCTGCAGCTCATCCCAGGTGACATCGGTGTTCGCAGCGCCCGGCTGGACCTTGGCGGCCATGGCGTCCAGGCCCTTGTTCACGGCGTCCTGGTGAGAACCGGAGAAAGCGGTGAAGACCAGCTCGCCGCCGTAGGGGTGACGCTCCGGGACACGCAGCTGATTGCAGTACTCGACGGTGGCGCGGATCTGGTTGATGTCGGAGAAGTCGATCTGCGGATCCACACCCTGGGTCAGCATGTTCAGGCCCAGGGTGATCAGGTCGACGTTGCCGGTGCGCTCACCGTTACCGAACAGGCAGCCCTCTATGCGGTCGGCGCCGGCCAGATAACCCAGCTCGGCGGCGGCCACGCCCTCGCCCCGGTCGTTGTGGGGGTGCAGCGACAGGATGATCGAGTCGCGTCGGGCCAGGTGACGGTGCATCCACTCGATGGAGTCGGCGTAGACGTTCGGGGTGATCATCTCCACGGTGGAGGGCAGGTTGATGATCATCGGGTTCTCCGGCGTCGGCGCCATGACCTCTGTGACCGCGTCACAGACCTCCAGCGCGAAGTCCAGCTCGGTGCCGGTGAAGGACTCCGGGGAGTACTGCCAGCGCCAATTGGTGGCCGGGTAATCCACGGCGATGGACCTGATCAGCTCCGCGGCGTCCACGGCCAGCTGCTTGATGGCCGGCTTGTCCTTGCGGAATACCACGCGGCGCTGCAGCTCGGAGGTGGAGTTGTAGAAGTGCACGATGACGTTCTTCGCGCCCTCACAGGCCTCGAAGGTACGGCGGATCAGGTGCTCACGCGCCTGCACCAGCACCTGGATGGTCACATCCTCCGGGATCATGTTCTGCTCGATGATCTCGCGGACGAAATCGAAGTCCGTCTGCGAGGCGGAGGGGAAACCGACCTCGATCTCCTTGTAGCCCATCTTCACCAGCAGGTTGAACATGCGGCGCTTACGCTCCGGACTCATCGGGTCGATGAGGGCCTGGTTGCCGTCACGCAGGTCGACAGCGCACCACTGCGGGGCGACAGTGATCTTCTTGTCCGGCCAGGTGCGGTCCGGCAGGGCGATGTCTTCAACAGCCTCGGCGAAGGCGCGGTAGCGGTGTACCGGCATGGCGGAGTTGCGCTGCTTGTTCCAGGCAGGCTGGTCCTCACGGCGCGGCCCGTCAGGGGTGCGGATTTCAGAGGGGGCGGAGATGAAGGAGTCGTTCGGGGACATGGCGGTTTCCTTTTCGGGTCTTCGTGTGGCTACCAGGGGCCGACATTGGCCTTCACTGTAGTAGCCGGGTGGGTCTCCCCGCTGAATCATTCAGTGGGAGTCACGACCGGCAACACCAAACCCCGCGACGGGTTGCCGGTCGTTTCTTATCAGACCTGGGACCCGCCGCGGCGAAGAAGGAGAAGGTTCGCGCGGAAGTACATGTTGTGAAGTCTACACCGGAAAGCTTCTGTGGCAATACAGTTCTGTGAAAGTTACGGGGAAGATGCTGAGTAATGGAGAGTAGGGGACGAGCATCGGTTCACTGGGCTCGGTGGCCCATGGTATCCCTGCCCCGATCCAACGACCGGGGTTCGTCGATGGTCTCGGCTCAGTCAGGTGGGTGGACCGTCAGGGGTCTCCTACCGCCTTCCAGGGAGGATGGATCGCCAACATGGAGAAACTCTACGATGCCAAGTTCAGGGGCCGGGCATACGGATAATTCACATCCAGCAGCACCGGGAGGGCTACAGCTCCCTGGCTGCGGTAGGCGCAGTCATCAGTGAGTAAATCATCCGGTATTGTGCCAGGGTGGGCAGGTTGGCGTGGCCCGTCATTCGTCTGGCTGACAGCCCGGCTTCGTCGGCCGGATAAATGACCGGGACCAGTCCGGCGGTTGACACGAGGTTCGGGTCGTCGAATGATGCTGACCCCGCAGCAAGGGCATGAGATAGTTGCACCTGAGAGATGCCCCCCTGGATGGGTGATGCAGACCTTCGATAAGTCGTATTGTCCCGGCTCGGAAGGGTATTTCTTTCATTCCTGCGCCGCTGGAACCCGAACTGCATCGGTGAATCCAGGCTCGGAGGGAGTTTAGCCAGTTTAACGGGGCAGCAAAAACGTGACGGTCCGCTGTAGCGCATCTGTCCATGGAGAGCATCTCCATGGGGATGAAGCAGCTGATGGGTGAGTCAAGAGCAGGATCGGCGATCTGAGTTTCTGCATTATACTCGCAGAGGTTCCGATCGCCGTCATCCGTCTGTTAGTTCACGGTCCGTATTTGGCAGCTAAGAGCTGTCTCGGACGGCACTGCTGGTGGTTGGGGTGGGCAGGGGGCTTGTCAGCAGTAGGAGCTGAACATGCGAACTGGCCAGGAAAACCAGCCGAAAGCAAAGGAAAGCGGGGCGAAGAACCCGTAACTCGATCCATGGTGGCTGGGGCGGTGATAGTGCGACATGACTTCCGTCTCCTCTCTGAAGCGGATCTGGTGTGATTTAGGACACTTCCAATGCTAGGGATTTTTCATTATCCTGTCCAGCATTTCTCTCTGCTCAACTGCCCATGTGGTCAAACTGTTATCGGTTGAATTTTTCTTCGGGCAGGCAGGAGCTGTTCCGGCGCAGGGCATTGGACGACTTGGGGGAGCTGGTACAGCGGGGTACCGGGGGATGCTTCGAGATCCGGGCAACCGGGTGGCACTCTGGTTTCCACTTCGAGGTGACCACGCTGAGTGGGAGGGGGTGCTTACCACTTAGCCAGGAACCCTCAGCCCACGCCCTTGCGTGAGAGCACCACCGTGGAGATGATCATGGCCAGCAGCGCCAACCCCATGAACGACCACCCGGTGAGACTGGCCACCTGGAACTTCTCACCCAGGACGAGGTAGCCCAGGCTGAAGGCGACGATGGGCTCGGTGATGGTCATGGCGGGGAGGGAGTTCTTCAGTGCGCCGGCGTTGAAGGAGTACTGCTGGACGATCGTGCCCAGAGTGGCGCCGAGGATCAGCCCGTAGGTCTCCCAGTTGGTCACGACCGCCCACACCCCGCCGTGGATGAAGATGTCCACGAAGGCCTTGCTCAGCACCGCGACGTAACCGAAGAGCGCACCGGTGACCACGCCCAGGAGCAGGGCCTTCTCCCGGCGGATCTGACGCTGGGCGAGTCTCTCCAGCGCCAGGAGGATGACCAGTCCGACGGCCAGGGCAGGGATCCATCGTTCGAGGGGTGGTTGCGGATCGCCCGGCAGGGGGCGGCCGAGGAGCACGAGGACGGCGACGGCGACGGTGAGCAGGCCCGCCCAGAACATCTCTGCGGGGGAGATGCGGCGGCCGTCGTAACGCGCGGACAGCGGCAGAGTGAACATGAGGGAGAGCACCAGGATGGGCTGGACCACCAGCAGGGTGCCGAAACCCAGGGCGACCACCTGCAGTCCGTAGCCCAGCAGTGCGGTGCCGGTACCGGCCCACCACAGGGGCCGGGTCACGGCGTTCCAGAAGGGGGAACCTTTGAGGGAGCCGTCGGCGGGGGCCTCCTCCGCGATGCGGTGGCGCACCACGGTGCCCCACGCGATGGTGAGGGCGGAGGCCAGCGCGAAGAGCACGGCCAGCAGGTTGCTGTGCACGAGAGACAACCTTAGTGAACCTGGGCCTTTCCGCAGGGTCGGGCACCCGCGTGTGGCCCGTGACCATCGGCGGTTCAACTACTGCAGGAAAGGGGTGAACAGGTACGATGAGGCAGAACTTTGTGCACCCGAGACGAAAGGCAACCTGCCGGTGGCTCTGATCGTTCAGAAATATGGCGGCTCCTCCCTGGAGAGTGCGGAGCGCATCCGCGCCGTGGCGGAGAGAATTGTCGCGACCAAAAAAGCCGGCAATGATGTCGTCGTCGTCTGCTCGGCGATGGGTGACACCACCGATGAGCTGCTGGAGCTCGCCGCAGCCGTCAACCCGGTGCCGCCGGCGCGTGAGATGGACATGCTGCTGACCGCCGGTGAGCGGATCTCCAACGCACTGGTCGCCATGGCGATTGAGTCGCTGGGGGCGGAGGCGCAGTCCTTCACCGGTTCCCAGGCCGGTGTGCTCACCACTGAACGCCACGGCAACGCCCGCATCGTGGACGTCACCCCGGGCCGGGTGCGGGAAGCTCTCGACGAGGGCAGGATCTGCATCGTCGCCGGCTTCCAGGGCGTGAACAAGGAGACCCGGGATGTGACCACTCTGGGCCGCGGCGGTTCGGACACCACCGCCGTGGCGCTGGCAGCGGCCCTGGAGGCCGATGTGTGCGAGATCTACTCGGACGTCGACGGCATCTACACCGCCGATCCGCGCATCGTGCCCAACGCGCAGAAGCTGGAGAAGCTCTCCTTCGAGGAGATGCTCGAGCTGGCGGCGGTCGGTTCGAAGATCCTGGTGCTGCGTGCCGTGGAGTACGCGCGTGCCTTCAATGTTCCCCTGCGAGTTCGCTCGTCTTACAGCAATGACCCCGGCACCCTGGTCGCCGGTTCGATGGAGGATATCCCCGTGGAAGAAGCAGTTCTCACTGGCGTAGCTACCGACAAGTCCGAGGCGAAGGTCACCATCCTCGGCATCCCCGATAAGCCGGGCGAGGCCGCCACGGTCTTCCGTGCGGTCGCTGATGCGGAGATCAACATCGACATGGTGCTGCAGAACGTCTCCTCCGTGGAGGACGGCACCACCGACATCACCTTCACCTGCCCGCGCGCCGACGGCCCGCGCGCCATGGAGCTGCTCAAGAAGATGCAGGCCAAGTACGGCTGGTCCAATGTGCTCTACGACGACCAGGTGGGCAAGGTCTCCCTGGTCGGTGCGGGCATGAAGTCCCACCCGGGCGTCACCGCCGATTTCACTGAGGCGCTGCGCGACGCAGACGTCAACATCGAACTGATCTCCACCTCGGAGATCCGCATCTCCGTGCTCATCCGCGAGACCGGTCTCGACGCCGCTGCGCGTGCCCTGCACGAGAAGTTCGAGCTCGGTGGCGACGCCGAGGCGACCGTCTACGCCGGCACCGGTCTTTAGCCCCCATACTTCTGAAGGAGATTTCAACACCATGACCACTCTTGCTGTCGTCGGCGCCACCGGCCAGGTCGGCCGCGTGATGCGTGCGATCCTGACGGAGCGCAACTTCCCCGCCGACAAGGTCCGTTTCTTCGCCTCCCCGCGTTCCGCCGGGACCACCCTGGAGTTCCGCGGCGAGGACATCACCGTCGAGGACCTCACCCAGATCACCCCGGAGTCCATCGCGGACGTCGACATCGCCCTGTTCTCCGCCGGTGGTTCCACCTCCCGTGAGTGGGCCCCGGTCTTCGCCGCCGCCGGCGCGACCGTCATCGACAACTCCTCGGCCTGGCGCAAGGACGAGGATGTCCCGCTGGTCGTCTCCGAGGTCAACGGTGCGGAGGCGAAGGCACCGGCCAAGGGCATCGTCGCCAACCCGAACTGCACCACGATGGCCGCGATGCCGGTGCTCAAGCCGCTTCATGACGCCGCCGGCCTGACCCGTCTCCACGTCTCCTCCTACCAGGCGGTCTCTGGTTCCGGTCTGGCCGGCGTGGAGACCCTGGCGAAGCAGACGGCCGAGCTCGGCGACCGCAACGTCGAACTGGTCCATGACGGTTCCGTCGAGGCCCCGGCAGACCTGGGTCCCTACATCGCCCCCATCGCCTACAATGCGCTGCCGCTGGCCGGCAACCTGGTCGACGACGGTTCGTTCGAGACCGACGAGGAGCAGAAGCTGCGCAACGAGTCCCGCAAGATCCTGGGTATCCCGGCTCTGCGCGTCGCAGGCACCTGTGTCCGTGTGCCGGTCTTCACCGGCCACACCCTGACCATCCACGCCGAGTTCGAGCGTCCCATCACCGTGGACGAAGCCAAGACTCTGCTCACCGACGCCCCCGGCGTCGAGGTCGTCGATGTGCCCACCCCACTCGATGCGGCGGGCAAGGATGTTTCCCTGGTCGGCCGGATCCGCCAGGACCAGTCCGTCGACGACAACAAGGGCCTCGTGCTCGTCGTCTCCGGCGACAACCTGCGCAAGGGTGCTGCGCTGAACACCGTGCAGATCGCTGAGCTGCTGGTCAAGTAGCTGGTTGAGGGCAGGTCGACCCTCAGAGCTCCGGGGGCGCGGTGTCCTCGGGTTCGGCGGTGTCGACCCTCAGCAGGGGTGGGAGTTCCCGGACGGGGATGATGGAGACGTCGCTGATTTTCCAATGAAGATCCCGGCACAGCTCGCGTGCCATGAGGAGATCGTCGGCGGTCGTCTCCGCGGTGTGGTGGGGGACGACGAAAGCGTCGACATGGAAGTACTGGCCCTGTTCCCGGGTCCGGTTGCCCACCTCCCGGACCCAGGGCAGTGCCGCCAAGCGGGCATTGACCAGTCCCGGCACGGGGTGGGGCTCGGAAGTGCCGAGGCTCTTCGGGACTGCATCGACCATCGAGGTCAGCGAACTCCGTAGATTCCGGTACCCGTCCTGGAGGATGTCGAGGGAGATGACGATTGCCGCCAGCGCATCGGCCCACCAGAATCCCAGGCCGATTCCGGTGATCCCGACGATGGTGGCCAGCCCCGCCATCCAGTCGGCCTTGTTCATCTGTGCATCGGCGTAGAGCGCCTTGTTGTGCAGGATCTTCGCAGGTGCCATCTTCAGCCGCCCCAGCAGGAGCGGGGGGAAGAGCGTGATGAACATGAACGCAATCATGATCCAGCCATGCCAGATGTCATGGCCGAAGAATGAGAAGAGGCCGATGTCCGGCCGAGTGCCCTGCACCAGCGTCAGGGACGATTCGAAGAAGAGGAAACTGCCGAAGCCCAGCAGTGCGCCTCCGGCCGCGAGGTGGGCGGTGTCCATCGACTGGGCGAAGCCGTAGGGGTGGTCGGTGGTTGCCCGGCGCCGGGCAACCCGCATGCCTATCAGGAAAGCCAGGGGTGGGACCATGCCCATCAGGTCCTGGACCCAGGCTGCCTGCATGGCCTGGGAATTGCCCTTGATCAGGAAGAGGATGGCGGTATCCACGGCCAGGTAACCGAGCGTCCACCAGGCCAGCACAGTTCCCCTCCGGACAGCGCGCTGCTGGGTTTCCGGGAGGGCGGGTCGGCTCCGGGGTAGAGCGGTGCTCATGAAACCAGGGTACGTAAACAGGGACCGTCCTCGCCGGGATCAGCGGCCGGTGCCAGCCTCCCCGTCCTGTTTCTCCTCCTCGGAACTGGCTGCTGTCGACGCAATGAGGTCCCGGCGGGCACGCGCCACGCGGGAGCGGATGGTGCCGATGCGCACGCCGGCGATCTTCGCGGCCTCCTCATAGGTGTAGCCGAGGACCTGGGTGAGGATGAGGGCCTCGCGGCGTTCCTCAGGGAGGGCATCGATGAGTGTGCGGACGTCGATCCATTCCGACCATGAGGAGGCGTTGGCACCGTCGACGGGGATCGTGGCGGCGGCATCCTCGTATTCGGTGATGGATTTGCGGGGGCGGGCCATGTCGTGGCGGATGTTGTCGATCCAGGCGCGGCGGGCGAGTGAGAGCAGCCAGGTGCGCGCCGAGGACCGGGCGGCGAAACGGGGGAGCGCGCCCATCACCCGGAGGTAGGTCTCCTGGGTGAGATCATCGGCGATGTCGCGGTCGCCCAGGTGGGCGAGCAGTCGCCAGACGTCGTCCTGGGTGGCGCGGATGAACTCCGTCAGGGCCTCGCGGTCGCCCCGGCCGGCCCGGAGTGCCAGGTCGGTGACGCGGGCGTCATCGGCGGCGGAGTGCATGGTCACGGCTCATGACGTTACCAGGATGGCCTGCGCGTCCTTCTTTTTATCGCTACGCTTGAGGTTGCGGGGGTCACAAAATGGGACTACGCTATCAATCACCCCCCTCATATAGGTAAGATTAATTATCGATACAGAAAGAGTGAGCTATGAGCGAGCAGAACTCCGCAGCTGACAAGATCGTCGACCGGGGCCTCCGCCCCAAGGTCACCGGCCAGACCACCCGTCACAACGGTGCGCCGGTCCCGTCCGAGAACATCTCCGTCACCGCCGGCCCCCAGGGCCCGAACATTCTCAACGACATCCACCTGATTGAGAAGCTCGCGCACTTCAACCGTGAGAATGTCCCGGAGCGCATCCCCCACGCCAAGGGGCATGGCGCCTTCGGCGAGCTCCACATCACCAACGATGTCTCCCAGTACACCAAGGCCGACCTCTTCCAGGAGGGCAAGGTCACCCCGATGGGCATCCGCTTCTCCACCGTCGCCGGTGAGAAGGGGTCCCCGGACACCTGGCGTGACGTCCACGGCTTCGCGCTGCGTTTCTACACCGAGCAGGGCAACTACGACATCGTCGGCAACAACACCCCGACCTTCTTCGTCCGTGACGGCGTGAAGTTCCCCGACTTCATCCACTCCCAGAAGCGTCTCCACGGCTCGGGCCTGCGCGACGCCGACATGCAGTGGGATTTCTGGACCCGGGCCCCTGAGTCCGCCCACCAGGTGACCTACCTCATGGGCGACCGTGGCACCCCGAAGACCACCCGCCACATGAACGGCTACGGCTCCCACACCTTCCAGTGGGTTAACAAGGAAGGCGAGGCCTTCTGGGTCAAGTACCACTTCATCTCGCGTCAGGGTGTCGTCAACTTCACTGACGCCGAGGCCGCTGAGATGGCCGGCATCAACGCCGATTACCACCGCGAGGACCTGTGGAACTCCATCGAGGAGGGTGACTACCCGATCTGGGACGTCAAGGTCCAGGTCATGCCGTTCGCCGAGGCCGAGGACTACCGCTGGAACCCCTTCGACCTGACGAAGGTCTGGTCCAAGAAGGACTACCCGCGTATCGACGTCGGCCACTTCGTCCTCAACCGCAACCCGCGCAACCACTTCGCGCAGATCGAGCAGATCGCCCTCGATCCGGGCAACCTCGTCCCGGGTGTCGGCCTGTCCCCGGACCGCATGCTGCAGGCACGCGTCTTCGCCTACGCCGACCAGCAGCGCTACCGCATCGGGCCCAACTACCGCGACCTGCCGGTCAACCGTCCGATCAACGACATGAACACCTACAGCCGTGAAGGCCACATGCAGTACCTCTTCGAGGACGCTGACCAGCCGACCTACAGCCCGAACCGCTACAGCAAGGGTGCCGGCTACCTGGACAACGGTGAGGATTCCTCCTCCAACCACACCTCCTACGGCCAGGCTGAGGACGTCTACGTCAACCCGGACCCGCACGGTTCCGATCTGACCCGCGCCGCCTACGTCAAGCACCCCGAGGACAACGACTTCATCCAGCCGGGCATCCTCTACCGCGAGGTCATGGATGACGGCGAGAAGGAGCGTCTGGCGGACAACATCTCCAACGCGATGCAGGGCATCTCCGAGGAGACCGAGACCCGCGTCTACCAGTACTGGAACAACGTGGACGAGAACCTCGGCGCCCGCGTCAAGCAGCTCTACCTGCAGAAGAAGGGCAGCGGTGCTGATCACACCGCCTCCGTCGGCGACGAGGGCGACAACTAGTCAGGCCCCTCCCCGCTGAATACCGCCGGTGACCACGCAGAGTGGTCACCGGCGGTTTCTCCGTTTCCGGGGTGCTGATCTCGCCCGACGAACCTCTGTTCGGGCCGGGTGCTGGAGGTGTCAGTCGGCCGTGTCATCTAAGGTCACCCCTGGAAACCCCTGCCGTCAGGCATGGAGGGGAAAGGGGAGCTTTATAGGCCACGGTGGTTCTCCACATATTTCTTGATCACTTCCAGTGTTGCTCCGCCGACAGCGGCGGCGACATGCGAGTGTGCCCACAGCGTAGGAAGCCTGGACGTGAGGGACGGGAACTCTTGCCAGAGTGCACGAGACGACCTTCCTTTGATCTGTGTGACCAGCCAGTGGATTCCGTACTGCGGGTCACAGTCGACCAGCAGATGTCCGTGGTCGGGCATGGTGTCCCGTTCGATGATGGTGCACTCCCGTTCGGCGGCGACCTCCCGGACGATCTCGGTGAGCCTGATTGCCACGTCGCCGGTGATGACGGGGCGACGGTATGTCGGGCACCAGACAACGTGGTAGGCACGGTGGGACACGACGTTGTTGTCCGATCTGATGTGCTACCTCTGGACGGTCCATGGTGTGGTGGGGTATAGCTGGCGGTGTGGACGAGATCGTGCGTTACACCTACCGCCTCAGACCCGGTGTGCAGGCGCAGCGATCGCTGTCCCAGGAATGGGGTCGGTGTAGGTTCCTGTGGAATGAGGCCGTCCACCAGCACAAGGTCGGTAATAAGCCGACTCTGGCGAAGCTGGGGAAGCTGCTCACTGAGCTGCGGGGGAAGAACGCGTGGATGCGGGAGGGCTCCCAGGTCGCCCAACAGTCCATGGTCCGCTCTTATGCGCAGGCACTCCAGCATTCGTTCACGGTCAAGGGCCGGGGCCGTCCGACCTACAAGGCGAAGAAACGCACGTGGGCGTCCCTGGAGTACAACACCCGCGGGTTCTCCATCCAGGAGGGCCGCCTGAGACTGCCCAAGGGGGTGTCGATTCCGGTGGTGTGGTCCCGGGAACTTCCCTCCGAACCAACGAGTGTGCGCGTCTACCAGGACAGCCTCGGCCACTGGTATGCCTCGTTCGTGGTCCGCCGCGAAGTAGAGCCAGCACCCGAGGCCACCGGTGGAATCGGTATCGACTGGGGCGTGTCCGCCACCGCCACGACCACCAACGAACACTACGACCTGCCCTATCTCGGGCACCGGAGACGCTGTGCTGCTGAGCTTGCGAAAGCCCAGCGCACAATGGCGTGTCGTCACCGCAAGGGCGGCAAACAGTCGAAGGGATATCAGCGTGCTCGCCGCCGAGCCGCGAAGCTGCACAAGAAGGCCGCCCGCCAGACCCAGCACGACTCCCGCGTCTGGGCCAAGAAAGTCACCGACACCCACGACCTGATCGCGGTGGAAGACTTCCACCCGATGTTTCTCACCAAGTCCACGATGGCGAGGAAGGCAGCTGACGCCGCCATCGGTGCGGCGAAACGCGAACTTATCACCATCGCCGAGCGGGCTGGCCGGAAGGTGGTGCTGGTCACGCCCGCCTACACGACCATGACGTGTTCGGGGTGTTTCGCGAGAGCCAAGCAAGCACCCTGACTCGGTGAACGAACCTTCCGGTGCCAGACCTGCGGACACACTGCGGGTCGGGATCGGAACGCTGCCAGGGTGATTCTGGCTGTGGCAGAACGGGGCCACACCAGTGTTGAGGGCATAAGACATGTGCAGCCTCCTTCCGGGGATGTTGTACGTGCAGTCTGAGCTGGAAATCCCCCGGCTTCAGCCGTGGGGAACCGTTAAGATTGGCTGACTTCCCACACCCACAAGGAGACCTCGTGTCCGCATCAGTACGCCTGCCCCTGTTCCTCGGTGCCCTCGCCCTTTCCCTCACGGCGTGCTCAACGGCTGAGGAGGCAGAGACGGTCGTGGTCACTGAGACGGTCACCGTCGCAGCATCGACGTCCACCACCCCGTCAGCCACGCCTGTCACCGTGACCTCGACGGCCTCGCCGGAACCTGTTCCACGTGAAACCCGTGCACGGGAGACCACCGTTCAGGAGAGCTCTGTGCGGCAGGCCACCGCGGCCACTGGTGGAGTCAGCCGTGAGTTTTCAGCGGCCCTCGATTCGGCGCGGTCCTACAACAGCTTTACCGCGATGTCGAAGGCGGGTCTGTACGACCAGCTGCTCTATGAGCAGTTCTCCCCGGATGCGGCGCAGTATGCGGTGGACAACGTGCAGGCGGACTGGAAGACCAACGCCCTGAAATCAGCCGGCAACTACGACCGCTACTCGGGTATGTCGAAGGCAGGTCTGTACGACCAGTTGATCTACGAGGAATACACCCCCGAGCAGGCGCAGTACGGAGTGGATAACGTGCAGGCGGACTGGAACACCAATGCGCTCCGCACAGCGCGGGATTACCAGTCCTTTTCCCCGATGTCTCCGGCAGCCCTCTACGATCAGCTGCTCTACGAGCAGTACACACCTGAGCAGGCGCAGTACGCGATGAACAACCTCTGATTCATGCGCCCGGTTGGTAGGCGCGTTCCTCCGCGTGCCGGACATCTTCCACGGTGACACCGTAGATGGAACGGCCCATGTAATAGGAGCCGACGGAGGCGACGATCCACACCCCGGCGATGGCCAGGACGGCCCGGACGAAGTTGTTCGGGTCGAAACCCCGGGTGGACCAGTCGATGATGAGTTTGCCCATGACAAGCAGGGGGAAGGCCACGCCGACGGTGGGGCCGAGCAGGTTGACCCGGGTGAGGGCGTCCGGCGCCCGCCACATGGCGATCGCTGTGGTGACGACCATGACGGTGGCGAGGATGACCAGGGCGGAGACGATGATTTCGGTGACGGTCACGGCTATCGACGTCCCTTCGAGATGATGCGGGCCATCGACAGGGTGGGCAACACACCGCCGGCGATGGCGGCGAGCAGGGCGACCTCGTAGCCGATGGAGGTGGGGTTGGTCAGCGTCCAGGTCAGGAAGATACAGATCATGGCGTAGAAAACCAGGTCACTGAGCACGGCACGGGTGAGCACGTCATCGGTGCGCAGTACCAGCACCAGCCCGGAGAGCAGGGAGACGGCCATGACCGCGATGCAGGCCGCGAGGATCCATTCGAAGGGGGTCACTGCTGCTGCTCCTTCCGACCGAGCGGGTACTCGTAGTAGCGGGGGTGGAGTTCAGTGGCGGAACCCTGCCCCGGCACACCGTGGTCGATGTCGCGGATCTGCGGGGCCATGCGGGACTCCATATCCGCCAGCCCGGCGACCACATCCGCCGGGTCGGAGCCGAAGGCGGCCTGTACCAGCAGGATGCGCGGCTGCCCGGGAGTCTCCGGCTCGCGCAGTCCCAGGGAGAGGGTGGAGGGGGTGGCGGTGATGGAGGTGGTCAGCCAGAAGATCTGCCAGTCGGTGGTCACGCGCAGGGGATAGCGCACCACCACCGGGTCATAACCCGCGTTGGGGCGCAGTGCCGCCCAGGCCACCTGGAGGCCGGAGGCGAAGATCTCCTTGATCAGCCATGGAATGTAGATCAGTATGTGCATGTCAGCGGGCTCCCTGAAGTCCGGTCATGTCGGGGACACCCACCGGGTCCTCGCCGAGGACAGCGGCGGCATAACCCCCGGTGTCGAGCAGTCCGGCGGTAGCGGTGAGGGTGGCGTCGAGAAGCGGGCCCGCGAGGGCGAACATCGCCACGGAACCGGCCACCAGCAGAACCGGTGGTGCCAGCAGCCGGGGAGAGACCCGCAGGGACGTGGGGTAGCGCTGCATGGGCTGGCCCCAGAAGACCTCCCGCCACACCCGCAGCAGGGAGAGCAACGCACCCACCGAGGCCACCACCACGACCGCGATGACCAGCCAGGCCCACCAACCGCCGCCCCGGGCGATCTCGAAGACGAGGAGAAGCTTGCCCCACATACCGGAGAAAGGCGGGAAGCCGACGATGGAGAAGGCACCGGCCCCGAAGAGCGCGGCCACCACAGGTTCGCGCCGGGCCAGACCCGACAGGCGGGAGATCAGCCCGGTGGCGTAAGTCTCCTCGATGGCGCCGGAGGTGAGGATGAGCGCCGCGACGGTGATCATGTGGTGCAGTGTGTACAGCAGCCCCGCGGCCAGGGCGCGTTCCGGGTCCCCGGAGGTGAAGGCCAGCATGACCAGGATGAAAGGCATACCGTTGATCATCTGGTAGGCGAGGACCTGGCGGATGGATTTTTCCGCCAGGCCCGCGAAGGCGCCGATGAGCATGGAGATGATCATCAGGGTGATGATCAGCCAGTTCCAGCGGTCCTCGAGGTCGAAGATGTGCACCCAGATGCGGTAGAGCATGTACACCGCGACCTTGGTGTGCAGACCGGAGAACAGACCCATCACCGCGGCCGAGGTGGTCGGGTAGGTGCGTGGCAGCCAGGTGTGGACGGGGAAGGCACCGGCCTTGGCCAGGATCGCGATGATGACCAGCCCCATGGCAACGACTGCGGGGCCGTTGCCGGCGGCGGTGCCCTGCAGCGCGGCGATGTTCACAGAACCCGTGACGCCGTACATGATGCCCACACCCACCAGCAGCAGCGTGGAGGCGGCGAGGTTGACCAGCACGAAGGTCCGCCCGCCGGCCAGGCGCGCCCAGGTACCGGACATGGTGATCAACCCGTAGGAGGGCAGGAGCATGACCTCGATGAACACGAAGAAGTTGAACAGGTCGGCTGTGAGCAGTGCGCCGTTGACACCTGTGATGAGGATGAGCGTCAGGGAGGCGTAGTAGCGGGAGACCGTCTCGCCGGTGAGGGTGGCGAACCAGTTGGTGGCCGTGGCGACGATCATCGTGGTGATGATCATGATCGCGGAGAAGGTGTCCGCTGCAAACGGGATGGCCACGCCACCGACGTAGAGGCCGACGTTGTGGGCGATGGTGCCGTGCTCGGCGGTGTGGGCGAACAGCCACACACCGGCCACCACACCCAGGACGGGGATGCCTATGTGCAGGATGTCGCGGGCCCGGCGCCAGGGCAGCAGCACGGCGACGGCCGCGCTGAACAGCGGGACGGCGGCGAAGAGGGGCAGTGTCCAGTCCATCTATGCCGCCCTGCCCAGGGTCTGTACCGGATCGGTGGCGATGGTGTCGTCCGCGGGCTCCGGGACCACCGTGTCATCGTCGTGGCCGAGAGCCGCCAACGTCAGCAGAATCGTGGTGGTGGCCATGGCGATGACGATGGCGGTGAGCACGAAGGCCTGGGGGAGGGGATCGGCGGCGTCGGCAAGCGCCGTACGGTCGGGGAAGGGCTCCCCTCGCCAGGCACCCACCCCGCCGGCCAGCAGCGTCAGGTTCGCGGCGTGACCGAGCAGGGACATGCCGAAGACGATGCGGACCATGCCGCGCTGCTGGATGAGGTACGTGGAACCGGCGACCAGAATGGCGATGGTCAGGGCGAGGATCATCGGTTCTCCTCCTTCTCGGTGTCCTGGTGGGTGGCCGGCTCGGTGAGCACGGAACGGGGCGCGGCGGCCGGGTTGATGGGCTCCGGCCAGGGGTCGGCGGTGTCCTCCCCGGCGGGGACCTCCGGGGTGGGCGGCAGTGGCCCGTCCCCGGTGCGGGCCCAGTCGAGTTCGGAGGTGTCCACACCGGGGCGCAGGTAACCGCCCAGGGCGTTGATCGCCATGGTGAGCATGCCCAGCACCGCCAGGTAGATGCCCAGGTCGAAGATGAGCGAGGTGGTCATGTGTTCGCCGAGGATGTCGCCGTGGATGGCGTAGAGGAAGGAACCCTCCAGCAGTCCGAGGAAACCGGCGCCCACGGCGGTCATGATGCCGATGCCCGTCAACCAGGTCGGGGTGGATTCTCGGAAGACGATCTCGTCGCGTCCCTTCGACAGGTAGGCCAGGCCGATGGCCGCACCCATGATCAGTGCCGCGACGAAGCCGCCGCCGGGGTCCTGGTGGCCGCGCAGGAAGACCAGCACGCTGAGGAGCACCAGCACCGGGATGACCAGCACGATGACCTTGCGCATGGGGATGGAGTTGAGCTGCGACTGACCGAAGGGCGCCGGCCGGGTGCCACCGCGGAAGGGGTGGCGCGGCATCGACTTGGCCACCGCGGCGATGACGATGGCGGCCATGCCCAGCACGGACAGTTCGCCGAGGGTGTCCAGGGCGCGGAACTCCACCAGGATCGTGGCCACGACGTTCTGTCCGCTGGTGATCCCGGGAGCCTCGGTGAGGTACCACATGGCCAGCTCGGAACGCTCGCGGCGGCCCAGCAGGGCGTACACGCCGGTGAAGGCCACAGCTCCGGCCAGCAGGGCGATCACCAGCGCGCCGAGCTGTCTCCGTCCGAATTCCGGCTTCGGGAACAGTGCCGGCTGGTAACGCAGCACCATCATGATGACGATGACGGTCAATGCCTCCACCGTCAGCTGTGTCAGCGCCACATCCGGGGCACCCAGCAGCATCATCTGCAGGCTCATACCCACGCCGACGGTGCCGATGAGCACCGCGGCGCTCAGCCTGGAACCGGTCGTCGCCAGACCCACCACGGAAACCGCGATGATCACCAGCGGGATGAGGTCCCAGGGGTTGTCCAGGCCCGGGGTACGGGGTGCGGGGGTGATGCCGTCGACACCGGGACTGAACCAGGTGGCCACGCCGAGGACGATGACGCTGAGCACCAGCGGCAGCAGATGACGGGTGGGGTTGAGGGAATCGGCCATCGCCCCCAGACCGCGGCCCAGGGCGGTGGCGCCCCGGACACCGGCGGAGAGCAGTTCGTTGCCGGAGGCCGGTGCCAGGCGGCGGCCCTCAAGCGCGGGCCAGATCCGCTTCCGCCCCACCACGCCGAGCACGCCGACGACGAGCACCGCCACCGAGATGAGCAGTGGGGCGTTGATCCCGTGCCACAGGCCCAGGTGCGATTCGTGGCTGGCGCCGAGGGAGGCTACGACGGCGGTGACGGGGGTGTCGAGAAGCGGCAGCGCGAAGGCCAGCGGCAGGGAGAGCACACCGGGAAGGGCCGCGGGCAGCCACAGTGAGACCGGGGCCTCGCGCACGCCGGACATGTCGCGTGGGCCGTCGATGAAGGCACCGAAGACGATCTTCGCCGAATAGGTGAAGGTCAGTACCGCGCCGAGTGCCGCCACCGCCAGCAGGAGACCGGAGGCAGGCGCGTCCTGGAAGGCGGTGAGCATGCCCTCCTTGGAGATGAAGCCGAGCAGCGGCGGGACCGCGGCCATCGATGCCGCACCGATGACCACGGAACCGAAGGTCCACGGCATGCGGTCCCACAGCCGGCCCAGCCGGCGGATGTCGCGGGAGCCGGCCTGGTGGTCGATCACACCGATGAGCATGAACAGCGAGGACTTGAACAGGGCGTGGGCGAAGGTGTGCACCACCGCTGCCGCCAGGGCGAAGGGCGTGCCCACGCCGATGGTGGCCACGATCCAGCCCAGGTGCGAGACGGTGGAGTACGCCGTGAGCTGTTTGAGGTCGGTCTTCTGCACCGCGAACAGTGCGGAGACCACGGCCGTGGCCATGCCGACGATGATGAGCAGCCCGTTCCACACCGCCACGTCATGGAAGACGGTGGAGAAACGCAGCAGCAGGTAGATACCCGCCTTGACCACCGCCGCGGCGTGCAGGAATGCCGAGACCGGGGTCGCCGCGGCCATGGCCTCCGGCAGCCAGAAGTGGAAGGGCAGCTGCGCGGACTTGGTGAAGGCGGAGACCGCCACCAGCACCGCCACCGCGACCGTCAGTCCGGGACGTTCCGCCCAGAAACCGCTGGCCAGGATGCCCTGCAGGTTGGTGGTCCCCGCCGCGGTCGCGGCGAGCGCCACCGCCACCAGCAGCGTCAGCCCGCCGACGAAGGTGAGGATGAGGGTACGGGCGGAACCGGCCTCACCGGCGGAACCCGACCGGGCGATGAGCAGGAAGGAGGCCAGCGAGACCAGCTCCCAGGCCAGGAAGAGCACGACCACGTCATCGGCGAGCACCAGCAGCAGGATCGACAGCGTGAAGGCCGTCATGATGGTGTAGAAACTCGTGTTCCCCTGCCGTCTGGGCAGGTAGGCGGCGGAGTAGATGAACACCACCGCCCCGATCACCAGGGCCAGCAGGGCGAAGAACATGCCGAGGGCGTCGCCGCGCAGCGACAGCCCCACGTCGACCCCCGGTGCGATGACGTCAGTGACCCACACGCGGGAGAACTCCAGCGGACGGCCGTCCAGTACCGCGGGCAGCTCCCGTCCGAGGAGAACCGCAGCGGCCAGGAAGATCACCGCCAGCGGCCAGCCGGCGTTTCTGTCGAGGGCGCGCACCGCGGGCGGGGACAGCACCACCGCCAACGCCACGAGCGAAATGACAATAATCAGCGTCACGGGACTACCACGCTCAATCGGCTCGGGGACATGTGAGGGACAGGGGAGAAATCCGCAATGACGTTACCAGTCTCACATCCCGGTGCGCCTACCACATACCCACCCCTGCCGACCAGTACTTTTAGAAGGCATGAGCCTGCCCACCACACGCACCCGCCACTGGGTCACGGCGATCCTCCTCCTGGTCCCGTTGATCATCGGCACCGTCATCGCCGCCACCACCCATCTCGATGCCTCCCGCGCCTGGAGCAGCGCCGAGGAACCCGCCGCCGCGCCCGCCGCCGGCCTCCACCCGACCGAGCTTGTCGACGCCCGCCGTGCCGCCGGCGAGGCCGGCGCCCAGGCAGGTTTCCTCTCTGCGGGCACCGGTGAGCTCAGGGACGGGGTGGAGGAGATGCGCGAACAGGCCACCACACTGCCCGGGCAGTTCGGTGAGGCGGTCGCCGGCGCACAGCAGCTGCACCAGGGGCTCGTGGAGATCCAGGCCGGGGTGGGCCAGCTCGGCGGCGGGGCCACCGAGGTTGCCGACGGGGTGGGGCAGGCCGTGGACACCGTCATCGGCCTTGAGGCGGTGCAGGGCCAGCTCGTGGCGGCCATCGACCGCACCGTCCGTGAACTCGAGGGAACGAGGGATCCCCAGCTCGTCGAGGCCCGGCGGCAGTTGACTGATCTCCGCGGGCAGGTCCAGTCCCTGCAGCTCGGCGGGGAGATGGCCGACCAGCTGGGCGCACTCAAGGACGGCTCCCGGCAGATCGCCGACCAGCTGAGTGTGCCCGGCCAGCCCTTCCATGACGGCATCTACTCCGCCACCCGTGGCGCCCAGGACCTGGCCTACGGCCTCAGCCAGGCCCAGGGCGGTGTCGACGAAGCCGTCGCCGGGGTGGACACCCTCGGTGAGGGCGCCCAGCGTATAGACGACATGGCCACCCGCACCCAGGACCGCATCGGCGCCGTTCAGCGCGCCCTGCCCGTCACCCAGACCACCGCTGAGGTGGCGGAATCGCCTGTCGTGGCGCTTGCCCCCATGTATGCCCTGCTCATCGCTGCCCTGGTGATGCTCGGCGGGGCCTTCGCCGGTGCCACCCGCAACTGGTGGATCCTCCTCGGTGCGGTCCTGGGACTCACCGGCCTGGGAGCGGTGCTGCTCTGGCTAACCGCCGCCGGCCTGACCGCCGGTGTCGCCGCCTGGTCTGCCCTGGTCCTGGCGCTGGGCGTCCTGGCCGCCGCCATGGCCACCCGCGTGCTGCTCAGCCTCCTTGGTCCGGTCGCCGGCTGGATCACCGCCGCTGTCCTCGGTGTGGCGCAGATCGGTCTGGTCGGCTGGGTGTGGAAGTCCCTGTCCTACACCGACGTGGCCGCCGGCTGGCAGATCCTGGCGAACCTCTCCCCGCTGAGCTGGGCCACCGCAGGTCTGACTACGGTCGGTAACGCCGCCACCCCGCAGGTACTCTGGCTCGCCCTCGGCGTGCTCGGGGCGATGGCGGTGACCGGGGTTGCGGGCGTGGCGCTGGGGAGCCGGGGCCGGCACTGAGCGGAGCGTCTGGACCGGCGGCCGCGGCTCGTCGAGAACGCCTCGTCGAGGGGAGCGTCCGCCGGGTCGGAATCAGGGTGAAATCGACGAGGTGATATCGACCTCGAGCGCACGACGAGAACACCCCCTGACTGGATTTCTCCAGTCAGGGGGTGTTCTGTGAGCGGTCGGGATAACAGGATTTGAACCTGCGACCTCTTCGTCCCGAACGAAGCGCGCTACCAAGCTGCGCCATATCCCGGTGTACTCCGTGGTACCTGGAATACCATAGCCCACATCCTGACCGGCAACAAAACCGCAGCTCAGGCGGTGGTCTCGGTGATGCGCAGCAGGGTGGCGGAGGGACGGCAGAAGAAGCGGAACGGTACATATCTGGAGGTGCCCAGTCCGTTGGAGACGTGCATCTTCATCGGGCCGAAGTCATGGAGTCCCTGGACCCGCGCCCGGTCGATGCCACAGTTGGTCACGATCGCCCGCGAACCCGGCAGGCACAGCTGGCCACCGTGGGTGTGGCCGGAGAGGGAGAGCTGGTAACCGTCCTCGGCGAAGCGGGACAACACCCGCGGCTCAGGCGAGTGCAGGAGCGCGAGGGAGAGGTTGGAGTCCGGGTTCGGTGGGCCCTCAATGAGGGAGTAGTCGTCGAGGTTGTGGTGCGGGTCGTCGACACCCGCGGCTGCGATGCGCACCCCGCCCACCTGGAACTCGACGCGCTTATGGGTGGCGTCGTGCCAGCCCCGCTCGATGAAGGCGGCGCGCATGTCGCGCCACGGCAGGTCGATGTAGGAGGGGGTGCGGCGCAGTTTGAGCAGGTAGGAGAAGGGGTTGACCAGCTGTGGACCCCAGTAGTCGTTAGTGCCGAAAACGAAGATGCCGGGGCGGTTGAGCAGCGGGCCGAGGGCACGGAGGACGTCGGGGACGGCGCGCTCATCGGAGAGGTTGTCACCGGTGTTGACCACAAGATCCGGGCTGAGGGAGTCCAGGGCGCTCACCCAGGCGGTCTTCGTGTCCTGCCCGGGGATCATGTGCAGATCCGAGATGTGGAGGAGGCGGAACTCCGGCTTACCCCGTAGTGCGCCCGGCGGGAGCAGGGGCACGGTGATGTCCTTGAGCTCGAATTTGCGGAGCTCGGAGTTCCCCCAGGCCGCGAGACCTGCGGTGGCGGCCAGGGCGCCGATGCCGGTCAGGCCCGCGAGGGGGAGGATGCGCTTGGTCACCTTGGCTGTCTCGTTCACCCGGACCACCCTACCCGGCGCGTACCCTGGGGCCCATGAGTGAGCTCAAGAGCAGAATCAGGGACGATCTGAAGACCGCCATGAAGGCGAGGGAGAAGCAGCGGACGGGCACAATCCGCATGCTGCTCGCTGCGATCCAGGCGGAGGAGACCACCGGCGCGAAGCATGAGGCCACCGATGAGGACATACTCAAGGTGATCGCCCGGGAGATCAAGAAGCGTCGCGAGTCCGCGGAGATCTACACCGAGAACGACCGTCCTGAGCTGGCGGAGACGGAGCTGGCGGAGGTGGCGGTGCTCGAGGACTACCAGCCCGCCCAGCTTGATGACGCCGCCGTGGCCACCCTCGTCGACGATGCTGTCGCGTCGGTCGCCGCCGAGCAGGGCGTCGAGGTGACGGAGGTCGGCATGAAGCAGATGGGGCAGGTCATGAAGGCCGCCACCGCAGCAGCCGCCGGTCAGGCTGACGGTAAGCGCCTGTCGGCGGCGGTCCGGGCGAAGCTGGCCTGACCCTGCCCTAGAACCCGAAGGTGTCGCGGAGCTGTGTGGTCAGCGAGTCGATGTCGTCCTGGGTGATCTCCGGCAGCGCCGGGCGGCTCTCCCGTGGGGAGGTGGTCGGAGCCGTGGTCCGTGGCGCGGGGCCGGTGGAGATCTCGAGGGTCACGGTGCCACCGGGGCGCAGCATGCCCTGCGGGACGGCGCGTTCGACGCGTCCGCGCGGCTGGCTTCCTGGGGTGTTGCGGACGTTGACCTGGTAGCCCTCTCCCTCGAGCCGGCGGCGGGCATCCGCCTCGGTCAGGCCGACGACCTCGGTGAGCACGGCATGGGTGGTGCCCAGCTCATAACGCTCGTCCATGGCAGGCAGAGTGCCGCTCAGTGCGGCGGGGACGAGGTTGGCGGTCTGGAACCAGGACTGGGCGGCCTCTGAGCCGCCGAAGAGATTGCCGCTGGCGCACTGGCGCACCGGGGAGGTGCACAGCGGGGTGGTGGTCGTGCCGTCGTTGTAGATGTACGGTGCGGCGGAGAAATTGCTGTTGAAGCCGAGGAAGGCCGAGGACTGGTGGGACTCGGTGGTGCCCGTCTTGGCGGAGGCCTGGCCGGACCAGCCGTTGGCCCGGGCGGCATTCGCTCCGGTGCCGATGGTCAGGTCATCGGACATCCCGATGGCCAGCGCGTTGGCCACACCCTGGTCGACGGCGTTCTCACAGTCGGGTCGCTCGAGGAAAACCTCCTGACCGCTCCGGTCAGTGACCTTGGCGATGGGGTTGGGTTCGCACCACCGGCCGCCGGAGGCGATGGTGGCGCCGACGTTGGCCAGCTCCAGCGGGTTCACCGGGGTGGGGCCCAGGGTGTAGGAGCCCAGGTTGGCCTCCTTCATGTAGTCCGCAATGGAACGCTCCCCGTCGTGGGTGCCGGGCTCGGCATAGCTGCGCAGCCCCAGCTTCACGGACATGTCGACGACCGCCGGCACGCCGACCTGCTCGATGAGCTGGATGAAGGTGGTGTTGGGGGAGTAGGCGAGGGTCTCGCGCAGGGTCATGCGCGACTGGTAGGCGCCGGCATTCTCCACGCAGTAGGTGTTGGGCGGGCAGTTGGCGGCGCCACCGGTGCCCAGGCCACGGGCCTCGTAACGGGTGGGCACGTCCAGCTGGGTCTCCAGGCCCATGCCCTGGTCGATGGCGGCGGCGGCGGTGAAGATCTTGAACACGGAGCCGGCGCCGTTGCCCACCAGTGAGCTCGGCTGCGGCAGCATGGTCTGCCCCTGGTCGAGGTCGAGACCGTAGTTGCGGGAGGAGGTCATGGCGAGGATGTCGCGGGAGTCGGTGCCCGGCTCGACGACGTTGAGGACCTCGGCCACACCCGTGGCCATGGGGTCGACATTACGGGCGACGGCGGCGCGGGCCGCGTCCTGGACCTGCGGGTTGAGGGTGGTGGTGACGGTGTAGCCGCCTTCGCGCAGCTGGTCGCGGCCGAGTCCCTTCGAGTCGAGGTAGGTCAGTGCGTAGTCGCAGAAGAAGCCGCGGTCACCAGCGGCAATGCAGCCGTTGGGCAGGGTGGCCGGTGAGTCGAGGACCCCCAGTGGTTCCGCGGCGTAGGCGGCGGCCTCCTCGGCGCTGAGGTAGCCGTGGGTGGCCATCGCCTGCAGGACGGCGCCGCGGCGGCTGGTCACCCCCTCCTCGTTCGTGTACGGGTTGAGGAACTCCGAGGACTGCACCATGCCGGCCAGCATCGCCGCCTGCGGCACGGACAGTTCCGCGGCGCTGGTGCTGAAGTAGGTCCGGGCGGCGGCCTCGACGCCGTAGGCATGGTTGCCGAAGGGCACCAAGTTCAGGTACCCGGTGAGGATCTCGTCCTTGCTGAGGTTGCGGTCCAGATCCGAGGCCATGCGCATCTCCCGCAGCTTGCGGGGGACGGACTGTTCGACCGCGGCGGACTGCTCCTCCGGAGTCTCGGCCTCGATGTGCAGGAGGTAGTTCTTCACGTACTGCTGGTTGAGCGTGGAGGCGCCCTGCTCGACCCCGCCGGCCATGACGTTGGTCAGCATCGCGCGGGCCGTGCCCTGGATATCGACGCCGTCATGTTCGTAGAACCGGTGGTCCTCGATGGCGACGATCGCGTCCTTCATGTGTTGTGAGATCTGGTCGCCGGGCACCTCGTAACGCCGCTGGTGGAACACCCACGCCATCGGCTCACCGGTGGCGTCGGTGATGGTTGTCACGCCCGGCGTATCGCCGTAGGTGAGCTCTGAGAGGTTGGAGGCCATCGTTTCATTCGTCCGGGCAATACCAGCCCCGGATATACCCGCGACGGGGGCGAGGGCGAGCGCGCCCGCCACACCTGCGACGACGGTGGCGGCAACCATATTGGCCAGGGATTTCCAAACAGACACGTTCATTACCCTACGCACGTATGGGGGGAGGGGGGAACCGAATAGTTCCCCCTAAAAGTGTGACGTACTCGACTTCATGTTAATACTGTGAATAGACTTACACGCATAAAGGCCGAGTGGCCCTGAATGTGAGTCTGGGCCACCTGGACCGTTTGAAAGGAGCGAATGATGGCAACCCCACTCGCTGGCGAGACCTTCCGTTCCCCCTCTGACCAGCATCCTGTCAATTATGAGCGAGGAGAGTGGATCACCCAGGCGACGTGCCGTACGGGAGACCCTGATGCCCTCTTCGTCCGTGGAGCTGAACAGCGCAAGGCTGCCGTCATCTGCCGGCACTGCCCTGTGCTCACCGAATGCCGGGCCGATGCCCTGGACAACAGGGTCGAGTTCGGCGTGTGGGGTGGCCTGACGGAGCGTCAGCGCCGTGCCCTGTTGCGCAACAACCCGCAGATCACCAACTGGGCCGCCTACCTGTCCTCCGGTGGGGAACTGAACGGCATGTGAGTACCCCCGGTACGCTGGACGTCATGACCACTTGGGAATATGCCACCGTTCCGCTGCTCACACATGCCACCAAGCAGATCCTCGACTCCTGGGGGGAGGACGGCTGGGAACTCGTCACCGTCATGCCGGGACCGAACCCGGAGAACGTCGTCGCCTACATGAAGCGGGAGAAGAACTAGATGTCGACCGTTTCTGAGCGGCTCGACGAGCTGGGGATCACCCTGCCCGCCGTCGCCGCCCCCGTCGCGGCCTATGTACCCGCCGTCCGGACCGGTAACCAGGTCTGGACCTCCGGACAGTTGCCCTTCATCGACGGTGCCCTGGGCACCACCGGCAGGGTCGGCGCCGAGGTTACCGCCGAGGAGGCTGCCGACCTGGCTCGCACCGCCGCCCTCAACGCCCTGGCTGCGGTAGATGCGCTCGTGGGTGTAGACAAGATCACCCGTGTCCTCAAGATCGTGGGCTTCGTCGCCTCCGCCGAAGGCTTCACCGGCCAGCCGACGGTGGTCAACGGGGCTTCCAACCTCATGGGTGAGATCTTCGGTGAGGCGGGCGCCCATGCCCGTTCCGCCGTGGGTGTCGCGGAGCTTCCGCTGGCCGCCCCGGTGGAGATTGAGCTCATCGTCGAGGTCTCCGACTAACCTGCTTCCCCGGTTCGGCAGGCCGGGAAAACCGGGCTAAGCTGATGCCCATGGAGCATCCTGCTTACAGCCAGCGTCGCCCGGTGACGCCTTCCGTGTCGGTGATCCTGTGCGCCAACCCGGGCTATGCCGCCCTGGAGGGCACCAACTCCTGGCTTGTCCGTGCTGAGGGTGACACCCGCAGCATCGTGATTGATCCGGGGCCGGAGGACGAGGGCCACCTCAACGTCATCCGGGCGAATGCGGGGGAGATCGCACTGGTGCTGCTGACCCACCGCCACCCTGACCATGCCGACGGCGCACCGCGTCTGCGCCAGCTCACCGGCGCGCCGGTCCGCGCCTTCGCCCGGACCGCCTCCTCCGATGATGTCGGACCCCTCGCCGACGGCGAGGTGATCACCGTCGACGGTGTCACCCCGCAGATCGAGGTCGTGCATACCCCGGGTCATACGGCTGACTCAGTGTGCTTCTTCATCTGGTCCGGTGTCCCCGGGGAATCCACCCTGGAGGGCATCATCACCGGTGACACCATCGCGGGCCGGCACACCACCATGATCTCCGAGACCGACGGTGACCTCGGGCAGTACCTCAGCACCCTGGAGCTGCTGGAGCGCCGGGGGCGGGACATTCCGCTGCTGCCGGGTCACGGTCCGGACGGCAGGGACGTCTCGGCCTTTGCCCGAAAGTACCTGGACCGCCGTCATCTCCGCCTCGAGCAGATCCGGGACATCCGTGCCCGGCAGGGGGAGGGCGTGGAGCTGAAGACGTTGATCGACGAGATGTACGACGACGTGGATCCGGTGCTGCGTCACGCCGCGGAGCAGTCCACCCGCGTTGCCCTGCGCTACCTTGACGGTGTGAAGACCATCTGACATGCCTGACCCGGCGGAGAGCCAGGGAGTGAAGAAAAAGAAACCCGCAGCCCTCAAGGGCTGCGGGTTTCTTTTTCGGCTCCGGGGTCAGCGGGCGCGCTTGGCCAGGGATTCGGTGTCCACGATGAGCACGGACTTGCCCTCCAGGCGGATCCAGCCACGGTGGGCGAAGGTGGCCAGGGCCTTGTTCACGGTCTCGCGGGAGGCGCCGACGAGCTGGGCGATCTCCTCCTGGGTGAGGTCGTGGTTGACGCGCAGGGCGCCACCCTCCTGGGAACCGAAACGGTTGGCCAGCTGGAGGAGGGTCTTGGCCACGCGGCCGGGGACATCGGTGAAGATGAGGTCGGCCAGGGAGGCATTGGTGCGGCGCAGGCGGCGGGCGAGCACGCGCAGGAGCTGCTGGGCGATCTCGGGGTGGTCCGAGACCCACTGCTTGAGCATGTCCGAGGTCATGGTCGCGGCCTGGACCTCGGTGACGCATACGGCGGAGGACGTGCGCGGACCCGGATCGAAGATGGACAGCTCACCGAACATATCGGAGGGGCCCATGACGGTCAGGAGGTTCTCCCGGCCGTCGGAGGCGTGGCGGGCCAGTTTCACCTTGCCGGCGGTGATGATGTACAGACGGTCGCCGGGTTCGCCCTCCTCAAAGATTGTTGTTCCACGGGGGTAACGGGCCGTCTCCATGTCCTGGGTCAGGTTGGCCACGGCCACGGGGTCCACCCCCTGGAAGATTCCGGCGCGGGACAGGATCTCCTGTACACCTTCCACTTATCGCTCCTAGGTCATAATCGACGTTAGTTGACAGGGCGCCGGGGGAAAACCTCGGTGGTATAGGCTGCAGCCCGCGGATCGGGCACATCTGTGATATCCGGCGCAATGTGTTCGCCACCACCCTACCGTGGAATTGGTCACTGGTAGGTATCGGAGGGAAATTTGTCACATCACACTGATTATAATACGCGGTATCTAATTCGTTGATTTATCACCGGTCTGCAACACGACGGACTCCAGTTTCTCCATCAGCAGAGCGAACAGCGCCAGGACCAACGGGGCGGCGACGACGAGAACGGCGATCATGGGTGTCCATCGTAATGGCTAAGCTGTCCCGTATGTCGGTCACGTCCTCACATTCCCATCCCGCCGCCAGCGGCACCGAGACTGACCTGGGCCGCACGCGGCGGGCCCGCCGTATCAACCGTGTTCTGGCCCAGATCCATCCGGATGCACACTGCGAACTCGACCACCGCAACCCACTGGAGCTGGCGGTCGCCACGGTCTTGTCCGCCCAGACGACGGATGTCCGGGTCAACCAGGTCACCCCGGAACTGTTCCGCCGTTATCCTACGGCCGCTGCCTATGCCGCTGCCGAACCCGCGGAGCTGGAGGAGATCCTCCGACCCCTGGGTTTCTTCCGTGCCAAGACGAAGAGCCTCATCGGGCTGGGCGAGGCACTGGTTGCGCGTTTCGACGGCCAGGTGCCCACCGCCCTCGAGGACCTGGTGAGCCTGCCCGGTGTGGGGCGTAAGACCGCGCTCGTCGTCCGCGGAAACGCCTTCGGGCTGCCGGGCCTGGCGGTGGACACCCACGTCACCCGCCTGGCGGGTCGGCTGATGCTCACCGAGGCGACGGATCCCCTGCGCATCGAACAGGCGTTGTGTGCACAGATCGAGAAGAAGGAGTGGACGATGTTCTCCCACCGGCTCATCTTCCACGGCCGCCGGGTGTGCCACGCCCGTCGCCCCGACTGCGTGTCCTGCGGCATCGCCCGGGACTGCCCCTCCTACGACCCCACCTCCGGAGCGTGAACATGAACCGGCAGCACACCTGGACCATCATCATCGGGCTCCTCCTCACCGTCGGAGTCTTCGCCGCGGCCGCCACGATGCTGCGCACCGTCAACGAACCTGCCGGAGAGCCGCAGGCGGCCGTCACGACGGAGAGCGCGGGGAACGACGGGGCGTCGCAAAGCGATGTTCCGCCACGCCCGGACTGCCCGGCCATCGGCGCGGGTGGGGTGACGCTGGACTGCCTCGGCGGCGAGACCGGTGAGGGGGCGGGGGAGGGCATCACCGTGGTCAATGTGTGGGCCTGGTGGTGCGGACCCTGCCGCGATGAACTGCCCTACTTCGACGAGTTCGCCGCCACCCACCCCGAATACACTGTCGTCGGCGTCCACGCTGACGCAAACCCCGGCAACGGTGCGGCGATGCTCGAGGAGCTGGGCATCAGCCTGCCCAGCTACCAGGATGACGACAATCTTTTCGCCGGTACCCTGGGATTACCCGGCGTCATCCCCCTGACGCTGGTATTCGACGGCACCGAGCAGCTGGCCCTGTACCCGAGGACGTTCCAGTCGGTCCAGGAACTGAGCGAGGCCGTCGCTGATGCAGTGGAGGACACGTGAGGAATGATTTCGGGATCGACCACCCCGGCAGCAACACCGAACTGAATCCGGAGCAGGCCCCGCGCTGGCTGCGCCAACTGGTTTCCGAGGTGTCGGACGCCCGCGAACACCCCGATGTCCGGCGCGTCGACGCCTGCATGACCAACCGGGAGGGCCCTGACCGCTCGGCGGCCGTCCTCATGCTCTTCTCCGGTGCCGACCATCTCCAGGCCTATCCGCCTGAGGACGCCGCGGTCCTGCTGACCCACCGCTCGCCCGCGATGCGCTCCCACTCCGGGCAGATCGCCTTCCCCGGCGGCCGGGTTGATCCCACCGACCTCAACCCGGTCGACGCCGCCCTGCGGGAGGCCTGGGAGGAGACCGGGCTGGACCGCACCACCGTCACCCCGGTGGCGGAGATGGATCCGGTCCACATCCGGGCCTCCGGCTACCCGGTGCACCCGGTACTCGGCCACTGGCACACCCCCGGCGAGGTCGGCATCGCCAGCCCCGCGGAAGTGGCGGATGTCTTTCCCGCCTACCTCTCCGACCTGGTCGACCCCCGCAACCGCCTCATGGTGGGCTGGTCGGGATGGAAGGGGCCCGCCTTCACCATCAACGACTACCTCGTGTGGGGTTTCACTGCCGGCCTGCTCTCCGCGCTGCTGTACCAGGGCGGCTGGTCGCGCCCCTGGGACCGGGAGACCACTCTTGACCTGCAGGAGACGCTGGCGAAATCCCGCAACAACGAACCGCGCTATTCCGATCCGGGCAACCGGGTAAGATTTCTCCGGTAAACACCGGAGCACTCCTCTCCGGCACGTCCACCCGACAGGAACCTGAACTTCGTGACCCCCGCGCTCATCGTCGACGGCCTCATCGTCCTGGCGGTTTTCCTCGCGATCACCGTCGGCTGGCGCCAGGGCGCGTTCACCTCCGTGCTCTCCACCGTGGGGGTGGTCGCTGGCCTGATCATCGGTGCCGCGCTCGCCCCGCCGGTCATGCAGCTGACGGATTCCGTCGCGCTACGTTTCCTGCTGGGCCTGGGCACGATCATCATGCTCGTCGGCCTGGGCAACCTCATCGGCGGGATCCTGGGGGCCTCGGTCCGGGACCGGATGCGGATGCGGGCCTCCCAGACCATCGATTCGGCCATCGGTGCGGTGTTCACCGCCGCGGCGACCCTCATCGTCGTCTGGTTGATCTCCATTCCGCTGGCCACCGGCCTGACGGGCCCCGTCAGCCAGGGATTGCGCAACTCGGAGGTCCTCGGTTTCGTAGACCGCAACACCCCTCCGGGCCTGGAGCAGCTGCCCACCCGCATCACCGTGCTTCTCGACGACTCCGGCTTCCCACCCCTGTTCTCCCCGTTCAACGAGCCACCCGCCCGGGAGGTCGCCGCCCCCAACATCCAGGTCGAGGACCAGGCGCTGGTGGAGCAGCTGCGGCCCGCAGTCGTCCACATCCAGGGCGATTCCGACGAATGTCGACGCCGCCTCATGGGCTCGGGCTTCGTCACCGCACCCGACTACGTGGTCACCAACGCGCATGTCGTCGCGGGTACCCAGACCGTCCGCCTGGACACCGTCCTGGGGGTCCATGAGGCCACTGTCGTCTACTACAACCCCGGGGTGGACCTGGCGGTCCTCCATGCCCCTGACCTGGGCCTTCCCACCCTCCAGTGGGCGGAGGCCCCCGCCGACACAGGCGACGACGCCATAGTCATGGGCTTCCCCGAGTCCGGTCCCTTCGAGGCGGCCCCGGCTCGCATCCGGGACAAACTGCTCATCGCCGGCCCGGACATCTACGCCTCTGGGCGGGTGGAACGGGAGGCCTATACCGTCCGCGGCACCATCCGGCAGGGTAATTCCGGTGGCCCGCTCGTCGATGCCGAGGGCCGGGTGCTCGGAGTGGTCTTCGGTGCCAGCGTTGACCAGACCGACACCGGCTACGCGGTCACCGCCGCCGAGGCGCAGCGCCAGATCGGTGACGTCACTGACCTGGTCGACCTCGTGGACACCCAGGGTTGCGTGGCCAGCTGATCAGCGGGGCCGCCCGGCGCTGGCGGGGGCGGGGTGGCGCTCCACGAAATCGGCGATGACGTCGACGAAACCCGCCGGGTTCTCCAGGTGGGGGAGGTTGCGCGTACCGGATACGTGGGAGATCTCCACCACGGCGTCGACCCGGTCGCGGGAACGCTGTGTCAGTTGCCGCCAGTCCCGCTGCGGTGGCTGCACGAGCAGCGTGGGGGCCGTGACCTTCGCGTGCAGCCAGCGGGCGGAGACCGTGGCGGTGAGCATCCGGTTGGTGCGCAGGATCGCCTGCTGGGCATTGCTGATCTGGGCTGACCGCAGGCGCAGCTGGAGCGTCGGCGCGAAGGCGGGGGAGCGGGAGAAATCCGCGGTGGTGTTCAGCTGGAGCTGGCGGCGGTAGGCGGCTGCCACCAGGCCCGGTACCAGGTGGAACAGGGGCAGGGGCAGCCGGGAGAGGAGCGCCCGGGTACCCAACCAGGGGTAGTTCCAGGGTCGGGCCGCGATCGCCCGGCGCAGGTCCACCGGGTGGGCGGAACTGACGGAGACCAGGCTGGCGACCAGCTCGGGGTATTTCGTCGCCAGCGCCCAGGCGACGGTGCCGCCCGTGTCGGAGCCGACGACCACGGCGGAGTCATACCCCAGGGAACGGATGACTCCGGCGATGTCCCCGGCGGCGGTGCGCAGGTCACCACCGGCGGTGGCCGGGGGTTTGTCGCTCAGGCCGTAGCCGCGGGCGTCGACGGCGACCACGTGGAAACCCCGGGCAGCCAGTGGTGCGATCACCTCCCGGAAATCGAACCAGCCGGAGAAGGCACCGTGCAGCAGCACCACCAGGGGATCTCCCGGATCACCCGCCGCGGTCGCATGGAGCCGTACACCACGGGTGTGGACGAGCTCATGGGTGAAGGGGCCGTCCAACTCCACCACGGAGGGCGACAGAGCGAACCGGCGGCGCTTGGGGCGGTGGCGCTTCAACACGTCGGGGCAGGTCCTTTCGGCGGGGCGAAGAAAAAGCCGCCCGTCCGCTGCCGGAGACAGGAGCGGAGGGGCGGGGGAGGATGCGGGGTCAGCTGTACAGGCCGCGGTCGCGGCCCTCCAGCTTCTTCGTCGCCTGGCCCGGGACGAGTTTCTTCAGTTCGGTGACCGACTCGATCGTCTGCTTCGGAGCCCCGATCTTCTTCACCTTGCGCCAGCCGAACAGGGCGAGCACCGCCGCGAGGAGGACCATCACCAGGAAGACGATGAGGAAGGCGGCCCACGGCTCCAACCAGACGCTCAGCAGGGCGGCGACGAAGAAAAAGAAGAAGAAGGAGGAGTAGAGGGCGATGACGCCTGCAACGCCGAAGAGGCCGCCCCCGATGGCGCCCTTCTTGGCTTCCCCGGCGAGCTCCGTCTTGGCCAGCTCAAGCTCGGCGCGGAACAGGCTGGACATCTGGGAGGTGGCGTTGGAGACCAGGTCGCCGATGGAGCCTTCACCCGGACGGGTGGTGTCGACGTCGCTGAGCGGGATAGAGCTGACGCGCGGAGTGAAGTCCTTTGGTCCGTCGGTGAAAAGTCCGTTTGTGCTCACGATGTGCCTTCCTGCAGCGGTGTCATGCCTTAGTTGTCCATGGTGCCACGGATTCACAATGAATGCGGGTCCCTTGCAGGGCTATCGTAGTGGATATGTCTGCGGTTGACCCTCTCCAACCCCTCCTCCAGCTCGGCGATGCAGCGACACTCGCGACGGAGGCCGTGTCCGCGATCGCGGCGGTGCACCGGCGCCCCGTCTCCCTGCGCAGGGCTGACGTCACAGGATCGGAATCCGTGCTGCGCGGTGCGCGTACCTCCGCGTTGATCGAGGACCCCTCGGCCCGTGACCTTGCTGAGCCGGTGGGGGGTGCTGGGGGCGTCGATAAGCGTCTCCAGCATGCTCGCACCCGATTCCCTGCAGGCCTCGGCGCGGGTGTTCTCCCGGGCGCCGCTGCAGGTGCTCTCCCGCATGTCTGTGCTCGCCGGAGGGGGCGGACGTCCGGAGGGTGCGCCCGAGCGGCTGCAGCAGCTGGCCCTGTTGATCAGCCAGGGCGCCCATGATGTGCTGCTGCCCCAGGTCGTGCACGCGGAGCTGCTCGCCCATGAACCCTTCGGGGAACGCTCCGGACTCATCGCCCGTGCGGCAGCCCGGCTGTCGGCGGTGACCTCCGGGCTGGACCCGCGTGGGCTGGCGGTGCCGGAGCCCTATCTCCTGCGCCACCGGGATGACTATCTCGCCGCCGCGGCAGCGTGGCGGCAGGGCAGCGCGGTGGAGTTCCTCGAACTGTCGCTGCGTTCCTGGATCGCCGGGGCGGAGGAGGCGGAGGCCATCGCGCGAGAGCTGTGAGGCGGTGTTTCGTAGGGCTTCGGATGGTGCGGGTGCGGGGAAATGCGAGCACCTGTATTTTTCCTGGTCAAGCCTCCACCTGGGTTTATAAAAATGCGCGCCTAAGTACTATGTGGCATTTTCCGAAGCGCTCCTTTTCAGGACCGTGGTCCTAGGCTGAGCCGCGGCGGCCGCGTGCCCACCAGATACTGCCGGCGGCAGCCGCGGTGACGACGGCAACGACACTCGCGCCGATGCTCACCTCGCGCGGGGAGGGCATCTGGAACAGCGGAACCGGGTGACGGAAGGAACGGATCTCCCAGCCCCTCTCCAGGGCGGTCTTCTTCATGGCGCGGTCGGGGTTGACTGTGACGGGGTTGCCCACCATCTCCAGCATGGGGATGTCGGTGGCGGAATCCGAGTAGGCGTAGCTGAGCGCGAGGTCGTAGTCGTGTTCCGTCGCGAGGTCTGTGATGGCCTCTGCCTTCGCCGCGCCCTTGCAGTAGAAGAGGATCTCGCCGGTGAAATAGCCGTCGGCGACCTCGAGTTCCGTGGCCACCACCTGGTTGATTCCCAGCTCCTCGGCGATGAGGCCCACCAGGTGGGAGGCGGAGGCCGAGATGATGATGACGTCGTGGCCCGCGTTGCGGTGGAAGGCGATGAGCTCGCGGGCCTCCGCATAGATGGCGGGGGTGACCACGTTGTGCATGGTTTCTGAGGCGATCTCGCGGACCTGTTCCACGGACCAGCCGGCGACCATTGAGGCGAGCTGGTCGCGGGTGGTGTCCATCTGTTCGCTGGACTGGCCGGCGATCATGTAGGTGGCCTTGGCCAGGGACATCTGCAGTGCCTCGGAGGTGGTGATCAGGCCGTTGTGCATGAACTCGCGGCCGAAGGCGAAGGCGGATGAGGTGGCGATGATCGTCTTGTCCAGGTCGAAGAAGGCCGCCACGCGCGGGGGTGTTGGCGTGATGGCCTGCTGATTGGGGGTGGGCCCGGATGTCATGAGGACAGAGTCTAGACCTCCAACCTGTGAAACGTAAGGGCCGGATGTGGCTGAAGTTTCCTGAGGGACTGGCGGGGCTGCAGTGTGGATGCTTCTGGACATGAGATTCTTTCTCGAATGATTATTCGAGAAAGCTCCTCCACCGGTATTGTCTTGCTGCGCAAGGTGTGCCATAATTTCTCTTGCAAGGCCCCGACATACAGTGTGGCCTGCCCCGGCAATCCCCCCCGATGCCGGGTTACGACGGCCCGCGCACACCCCCCCCGAGGCGCGGGCCGTCCCTTATCTTCCACCCCTTCCGGCGGTACCCGTATTGTCACCGGGTCCCGTCGTGGACGCCACCGCTACAGCCGTCTTCTCCACAGGCATGTGTTGAGCCGTCAACAATCTGGGTGGTTGTCCACAACCGGAGCCCACCGGGCCTTGTGGCCGGGACCTGCAGGGGCGACTGTGGGGATATGAGAAGCACATACATTCTCGTCGCCGTCGGGGACCCTGTCATCCACCCTGAGGCCACACATATCGCCGCCGCCACCGGCCACGGGGTCATCGACACCATCGACCCCCGTGAGATCACCCGCCTCCTGCCCCGCGCCCATGCCGTGCTTGCCGACGCCGACACAGCAGGCCACGTGGCCACCCTCGACCGGCGGCCCGGCATTTATTTTCTCGCGGCCGATCCCGGGCCTGTCGACTGGCGTGCCGCCTTGACCTGCCACGCGGAGAACGCCTACGTGCTACCGGCCCAGGCCGCCGAGCTGCTCACCGCCCTGGGACATGCCCGGGCCCCGCAGCCCGGGCAGGAGACCCGCCCCACCGCAGGCTCTACGGCCCTGGCCAGGTCCGGACATGCAGCCCCTGCGGCAGGGCAGGCCGGCGGGACGCTCATCGCCGTCTGCGGCGCGGTCGGCGGGGCGGGCACCTCCACGCTGGCCGCGGCACTCGCCCGCACGGTGGCCCGCCACCACCCGGTCACACTCATCGACGCCGACAGCCACTCTGGCGGCCTTGATCTACTGCTCGGCCTGGAGGACACCCCCGGAGCCCGGTGGCCGGACCTGCGGCTGGGGGAGGGCACCGTCGCAGGCACCGATCTCCGGGCGGCCCTGCCCACCACCTCCGACGGAATCGCGGTACTCTCCGCGGCACGGAGCACCCTCGCGGACCCGTTCCGCCTCGGTCCGGAGCACATGCGCCCCGTGCTGGAGGCTCTGGGTGGCTCGCCGGGCATCACCGTCGTCGACCTACCCGCCCACGGTCCCGTGACGGAGACCGTCACCGGCACCTGCGACCGGCTCGCCCTGCTCATCCCCGCCGAGGTCCGTGCAGCCGCGGCAGCGGCAGGTCTGGTCGCCGACCTTGTCCGCGGCCGCACAGCCACCATCGGAATCGCCCGGCACCGGGGCTGGTCCGGTCTGACCATCGACGACCTGTCACGGATCACCCGTTGTCAGATCATCGGGGAACTCGGGCAGCTCTCCCGCCTGCCCCGGACGGTGGAACTCGGCGGCCTGCCCGACCGCCTGCCCGGGCCACTGGGGGCCACCGCCCGGTTGATCGCGGAGGATGCGGGGGTGGCACTGTGAATCTCCCCACTGGCCCCGCCCTCATCGAACGCGTGCAGCGCCGCCTCGTCGACACCCCCGGCGCCACCGGGAACGCCGCCGAACTCGCCCGTCTCATCCGTGAGGAAGCCGGGGTCATCTCCGATGTCGACGTCCTCGACCTGCTGCGCCGCCTGCGCCACGACTCCACCGGCGTCGGCCTGCTCGAGACCGTACTGGCGCTGGAGGGCGTCACCGACATCGTGGTCAACGGCCCGGACCAGGTGTGGTTCGACCGGGGTGGTGGCCTGGAACGCGCGGAGGCCACCTTCACCGACGACGCGGAGGTCCGTCAACTCGCCACCCGGCTGGCCACCGCCTGCGGCAGCCGGCTCGACGACGCTCAGCCCTTCGCCGACGGGCGGCTGAACCGCGACGACGGTTCCATCATCCGGATCCACGCCCTGCTCGCCCCGCCCTCGGCCGGGCACACCTGTCTGAGCCTGCGGGTCCTGCGCCAGGCCACCACCACCCTGGAACAGCTGGTCACCTGGGGCACGGTCAGCGCAGAGATTGCCGAACTGCTGCGGGGCGTGGTCCGCCACCGCCGTGCCTTCCTCGTCGTGGGTGGCACCGGCACGGGCAAGACCACCCTGCTCGCCGCGCTGCTGGCGGAGGTCGACCACCGGGAGCGGATCCTGTGCATCGAGGACACCTCCGAGCTCCAGCCCCGCCACCCGCACGTGGTCAACCTGGTCTCCCGCTCCCGCAATATCGAGGGCAGCGGCGAGATCACCATGTCCGACCTGCTCCGGCAGGCACTCCGGATGCGCCCCGACCGCATCGTCGTCGGCGAGATCCGGGGCGCGGAGGTCGTCGACCTTCTCGCTGCGCTCAACACCGGACACGAAGGCGGCGCCGGCACCATCCACGCCAACTCGCTCGGGGAGGTCCCCGCCCGTATGGAGGCACTCGCCGCGCTCGGGGGGATGGAACGGCAGGCACTGCACGCGCAGCTGGCGGCTGCGGTCGACGTGGTCATCGTCATGCGCCGGGCCGGTGATGGCCGCCGCATCGTCCACCAGCTCGGCCTGCTCAGCGGCAACCCCGCGACAGCCCACCCCGTGTGGGACAGCGGGCACGGCCCGCTCCCGGGTTTCGACGAGTTCCGGCAGGCCCTGTCATGACCGCCCTCCTCCTGCTCGCCGGACACCTGCTCCTGCCCGCCCCGGCCCCGGCCGTCCGGTTGTCCGCCCGCCCGCACACCCGCACCCGTCTGCGCACCCTGCTGCCCCTAGCCCTGGGGGCCTGCGTCACAATCCTTCTCCTGCCCGGCAGCATCAGCATCGCGGTCGCCGTCGTGCTCATCGCCGGCACCTCCGGGTGGACAGTCCACGACATGCGCACCCGCCGCCGCGCCCACCACCGGGAAACCGTCACTGCCGGATTCCTCGGCCACCTCGCCGGGGAACTGCGTGCCGGTGGTGCCGTATCCACGGCGGTGGAGCACTCCACCGCGAACCTCCCGGAGGACACCCCGCCCGAGCTGCGCGGCACTCTCCAGCAGGTGTGCGCCCACCTCCGCCGTGGAGTCCCCGGAGCGCACGTACTCACCGACAATGCCACCACCCCGGAGCTGGCGGGGCTGGGAACCCTGTGGTCCCTGGCTGAACGGCACGGCCTGCCGCTCGCCCCGCTGGTGGAGCAGGCGCAGCTGCGTATCGACACCCGCCTGCGTCACCGCACCGCCACCGCAGCCACCCTCCAGGGCCCGCAGGCCACCTCCGTCATCCTCAGCCTCCTGCCGCTGGCGGGCATCGCCATGGGCACCGCCATGGGTGCCGACCCCCTCGGATTGCTCCTCGGCGGCGGGCTGGGTGGACTTCTCCTGATGGTCGGCACCGGGCTGGCCGCGACCGGTTTCGCCTGGTCCCGGTACATCATCCAGAGGGCGGCCCCGTGACCCTCATCCTCCTCGCCCTCGTGCTGCTCCTGCCGGTTCCCCGCGCCGCCGGACGGTTGGACCACCGCAGCCCGAAAACCCCGCGTGACGGACCACGCACCCGGTCCGGGCCCGACCGCCTGTCGCTCGCCGCCGACATCGACCTCTACGCCGCCTGCCTGCGCGCCGGGCTCACCCCCGCCGCGGCGACCACGGCACTGGCAGATGCCGGCCACGACCCCGCCACCCGCGGGGCCTGGCGGTCCGTGTCCGCCCTGCTCGCGATCGGAGTGCCCGCCGGGCGCGCCTGGGCGGAGGTCGCCGACCTGCCCGGCCTGGGGGAACTCGCCGGGCTGGCCCGTATGTCGGGCCGTTCCGGTTCCGCCATGTCGGAGGCCTGCGGACGCATCAGCGAAGGCCTGCGTGCTGACGCCGCCGACCAGGCCACCGCCCGCGCCGAACGCGCCGGGGTGCTCATCGCCCTGCCGCTGACGGTCTGTTTCCTGCCCGCCTTCCTCGTGCTCGGCCTGGCCCCCGTGGTCATCGGCCTGGGCTCCCAACTGCTCACCTGAAGCAATGATCCAGAACAGAACCAACCCCACAAGGAGAAAAACATGAACCTCCACATCCGTACAAAGAACCTCCTCACCAATGACGAGGGCATGAGCACCATCGAATACGCCATGGGTTCGCTTGCCGCCGCAGCCCTCGCCGCGGTGCTCTACGCCGTCATCAACACCGGAGCTGTCGTCGACGCGATCGAATCGATCATCACCGACGCCCTGTCCAACACCCCGATCTGATGTCCACCATCGAGGCCGCGGTCGGCCTGGGCAGTCTCATCGCCGTCTGCGGGTTCATCGTCGGGGCGATCGCCACGATGGCGGCACACCTCAACGCGGTCGAGGCTGCCGGGGCCGCCGCCCGGGCACACGCCATCGGGGTGGATTACCAGCCCACCCGAGGTGAGGTGACCGTCACCGAATCCGGTGGCCTGGCCACCGCCACCGCGCGGGTGCCCGCCCCGCTGGGGGAGCGCAACCACAGTGCGGTCTTCCCGGTGGAGGTGCCCTGACACCGTGCCCACCGTCGCCACCGCCGGTTTCGCCGCCGCCCTCATCAGTCTCGGCCTGGTTGTCATCGGGGCCGCGGCACAGGTCAGCGCGCACCAGCAGGCGCGCGTGGCGGCTGACCTGGCCGCGGTGGCCGCCGCCCACGCCCACGCCCGGGGTGAGAACACCTGCGCCGTGGCCGGGCAGGTCGCGGGCCACAACGGGGCCGCACTGAGCGGATGCGTGGTCACGGGTGCCGATGTCACCATCACCGCGCGGATCGGCAGGAGGGAGGTCAGTTCGACGGCGGGCCCGGTGTAGCCCCCGTCATCGTCACCAGTGCACCCAACAGTTTCAGAGCGCCGGCCTTGTCCAGCGGGTGGTTGCCGTTGCCGCACTTCGGGGACTGGATGCATGACGGGCAACCGGACTCGCAGCCGCAGGAACGCACCGCCTCGAAGGTCGCTTCGATCCACTCGGGGAAACGGGCGAAACCCTCGTCAGCGAAACCCGCTCCGCCGGGGTTGCCGTCATAGACGAAGACCGTCGGTAGCTGCGTGTCCGGGTGCAGCGCGGTGGATACCCCGCCGATGTCCCAGCGGTCGCACGTGGCGATCAACGGCAGCAACCCGATTGCCGCATGCTCAGCGGCGTGCAGCGTACCCGGGATGTCGGCCGCCGTGATCCCCATCGCTGCCAGGGCGAGCGGATCAACAGTGTAGGCGACTGCCCGGGTGCGCAGACGCTGCTCCGGCATCGCCAGCGGAACGACATCCGCGGTGGTGCCGTCAGCGAGTTTGATCAGGTATCCGGTCACCCGGTCGGTGACCTCCACCTCCACGTTGGCCACCCACAGGCCAGGGGAACAGTTGATCAGCTCACCCTCACCCGGGCTCCCCAGAATCCGGATGTCGGTCTCCGAGCGGGCAACCGTGGTGTAGTCCGGCAGCTCGGGGCGGGCAAGGGCGACATGGTCATCGAAGTCCAGCTCCTCGATGACGAAGCTCTCGCTCTGGTGCAGGTACACCGCGCCGGGATGGACCTGGGCTGCGGCGCGCGCCGCATCGACGGTGCCCAGCAGGCGGCCGTCGGAGACGTCGACGATCATGACCTCCTCCCCGGAGCCGCCCCGCAGATTCACTGCAGCGTGGGCGTTCTCGGGGGTGAGGGGGGCGTCGATGAGCGGGGTGGGGAACCAGCCGCGTGGACGCTTCCGGAGCAGCCCCGCGGCGGTGAGTTCCCCGACGACCTCCCCGGCGCCGAGGGCAGCCACGTCCGCCTCGCTCAACGGCTTCTCGACGGCCGCGCAGTAGACGTGTCCGCGCAGCACATAGGGGTTGCGCGGGTTGAACACGGAGCGCTCCACCGGCCGGCCGAGCAGCGCCTGGGGGTGGTGGATGAGGTAGGTGTCCATCGGTTCGTCCCGGGCCACCAGCACCACGATCGAACCCTGGCCGCGTCTGCCGGCGCGACCGGCCTGCTGCCAGAAGCTGGCCACTGTCCCCGGGAAACCGGCGGTGACCACGGCGTCGAGGCCACCGACGTCGATGCCCAGCTCAAGGGCGTTGGTGGTGGCCACGCCCAGCAGGGTGCCGTCGTCGAGTTCGCGTTCCAGCCGGCGGCGGTCCTCGGCCAGGTAACCGGCGCGGTAGGCCGCGATGCGACGGGCGAAGTCGGTACGCCCCATCGTCGACAGCGCCTCCTGGGTGCGCAGGGCCACCACCTCGGCGGAACGGCGGGAGCGCACGAAAGTAAGGGTGCGTGCGCCCTCGGCGACGAGGGTGGCCATGATGCCGGCGGCTTCGGTGGTGGCGGCGCGGCGGACGGGTGCGCCCTGTTCGCCCTCCACGCCCTCGAGGAAACCCGGCTCCCAGAGCAGGACGGTCCGGGCACCGGTGGGGGCACCGTCTCCGGTGATGGCCTGCACGGGGCGGCCGATGAGGTTGGCGGCGTGGGCAGCCGGATCGTGCGCGGTGGCCGAAGCCAGGATCACCGTCGGGTCCGCCCCGTAGTGGGTGGTCAGCCGCAGCAGCCGGCGCAGCACCAGGGCGACGTTCGCGCCGAAGACCCCGCGGTAGGTGTGGCACTCGTCGATGACGATGAAACGCAGGTGCCGCAGCAGGCGGGCCCAGCGGGCGTGGTGGGCGAGGACGGAGACGTGCAGCATATCGGGATTGGTGAACACGAACCTCGTCGTGTCGCGGATGCCGGTGCGTGCCTCAGTGGGGGTGTCCCCGTCGTAGGGGGCGGGGTGGATGGTGTCCAGTCCCTCGACCGCGCGGGTGAGGGCGGTGACGGCGGCCAACTGGTCCGAGCCCAGCGCCTTGGTCGGGGTCAGGTAGAGGGCGCAGGCAGTGGGGTCGGTGGCCAGGTGGCTGAGGATGGGCAGCAGGTAGCCCAGGGATTTGCCGGAGCTGGTACCGGTGGCCACCACCACGTCCGTGCCCGCGTGCGCGAGGGTGGCGGTCTCGGCCTGGTGGCTGTAGAGCGCGGTGATTCCCGAGTCCGTGAGGTGTGTCCGCAGGTACGGGTGGACCCATTCGGGCCAGGGTGCGGTCCGGGCGGGTCGGGCCGGGATGACGGTGGAGTAGGTGCAGGAGGAGGCGGGGAAGCGGCGGGTGATCTCCGCAGCGAGCTCCGCACCCAGTGGATTTGGACTAGTCAGGAGGATCACCCCTTTCCGTGGGAGAGGTCTCAAAAAATCTGCCCGGAAACGCCGTAAGACTATCGCGCCCCTTCAATTCGTGACACACTGGGTCCTGGTCGCAGTTCTATGCGTTACGTTTACGTGCTCGCAAGGATATTTGCGCGAGCACCCGAATCATCGCTCCATACCGGGGGTGGTGGTTACTCGGGGGTTCGATACGACCCGGTTGTCGGCAGGTGTCGGCACCGTACCACCTCCACGTCAAGAAATAGGTAAGAAAACATGGCACAGGGAACTGTGAAGTGGTTCAACGCTGAAAAGGGCTTTGGTTTCATCGCCCCGGCCGACGGTTCGGCCGACGTCTTCGTTCACTACTCTGAGATCCAGGGCTCCGGCTTCCGCACCCTCGAAGAGAACCAGCAGGTTGAGTTCGAGATCGGTGAGGGCGCCAAGGGCCCGCAGGCTCAGGCTGTTCGTCCGCTCTAAGCCTCACTGACCTTCAAGGAAGCTTCTGGTCCTCACCGTGGGGCCGGTTAAGGTTTTCTCGCATGACCGTCCACCCGTGTACGCGGGGCAGGACGGTCATTGTTGTTTCCGGGGTTGGTCCCGGGCCGGTTCACCGGCCTGCCTCCGTCGGTACAGCAGGTCCTGCACCCGCTGGACCAGCAGGCCGACGAGAGTGCCCAGCGTAATGCCCACGATCATGCCCACAAGCGGGTAGTCGGAGAAGATCCAGCCGCCGAGGTAGCCGATGAGCACGGCCTGCAGGGCCCAGATGACCACGCCGATCGTGTCGTAGAGGAAGAACCAGCGCCAGGGGTAGCGCACGGAACCGAGCATGATCGTCATGAACCACCGGGCCCAGGGGATGAAGCGGGCCACAATGATGGTGGTGGCGGCGTTGCGGCGGATGTTCCCCCGCACCCAGGCCACGGCCCGCCCCCGGGCGGAGTCCGCGGGGACGCTCTCCACGAAACGGATCAGCCGGGTACCCAGGAGATAACAGATGTTGTCGCCGACGACCGCACCGACGACCGCGATCTGGATGACGGTGAGCAGGTCCGGCACGCCCCGCGAACCGGACCAGGATCCGGCGAGGGTGAGCACGGCCTCGCTGGGAATCAGTGGCAGCAGCGAGTCGAGGATCACCAGCCCTGCCAGCACAGGGTAGAAGACCGGCAGGGTCAGCAGCGTCTCCACCCATGTCACGATCTGCTCGGTCATTGGCGCCAGAGTAGTGTGCGGGCACAGTCGGCGGCAGGGAGGTCACTGTGAATTCCGGGTGAGTTGCCCGACCACAGGAGGGCCATTAAATACTGTGTAACGTATTGCCCAGTACCGGGTCTGGGCTAAAGTCACCCGGAAAGGACGGGTTCGCCGGCCAGACATGCAGCCGGCGGACACACCGTGGCACCAGTTAGATGAGAGGGAAGATCCCCCAGTGGCAGAAGCGAAGGGATCAGGGATGAAGACCCTGGTCATTGTGGAGTCGTCGACCAAGGCGAAGAAGATCCAGCCTTATCTGGGTGACGACTACATTGTCGAGGCCTCGGTCGGACACATCCGTGACCTTCCCCGCGGTGCCGCCGATGTGCCGGTGAAGTACAAGAAGGAACCCTGGGCGCGGCTGGGGGTGGACACGGAGCACGGCTTCGCCCCGCTCTACGTGGTCAGCCCCGACAAGAAGAAGAAGGTCGCCGACCTCAAGGCCAAGCTGAAGCTCTGCGATGAGCTGCTGCTGGCCACAGACCCTGACCGTGAGGGCGAGGCCATCGCCTGGCACCTGCTCGAGGTACTCAAGCCGACGGTCCCGGTGCGCCGGATGGTGTTCAACGAGATCACCAAGCCCGCCATCCTCGCGGCCGCGGAGAACACCCGTGAGCTGGACGTCAACCTCGTCGACGCCCAGGAGACCCGCCGCATCCTCGATCGTCTCTACGGTTACGAGGTGTCGCCGGTGCTGTGGAAGAAGGTCATGCCGCGCCTGTCGGCCGGCCGTGTCCAGTCGGTGGCCACCCGCGTCATCGTCGAGCGGGAACGCGAGCGCATGGCCTTCGTCTCCGCCGAGTACTGGGATCTGTCCGCTGAGCTGGACACCGGCAACGAGGCACAGGACCCGGAGAACCCGCGTACCTTCCAGGCGAAGCTGGCCACGATCAACGGCCAGCGGGTCGCCCAGGGGCGTGACTTCGATGACCGGGGCCGCCTCAAGGGGGAGGCGGTGGTCGTCGGCAAGCAGCAGGCCGAGGCACTGGCCGAGGCCCTGCAGGGCGTGGACATGCAGGTCTCCGGTGTGGAGGAGAAGCCCTACACCCGCCGCCCCTACGCGCCGTTCATGACCTCCACCCTCCAGCAGGAGGCGGGCCGGAAGCTGCACTACACCTCGGACCGCACGATGCGTATCGCGCAGCGGCTGTACGAGAACGGTCACATCACCTATATGCGTACGGACTCGATCTCGCTGTCGGAGCAGGGCATCCAGGCCTCCCGCCAGCAGGCGAAGGAACTCTACGGTGACGCCTTCGTCGCCGATTCCCCGCGCCGCTACGAGCGCAAGTCGAAGAACTCGCAGGAGGCGCACGAGGCGATCCGTCCCGCCGGCGAACGCTTCGCCACCCCCGGGGAGCTGCACAGCCAGCTCGATGCCGAGGAATTCAAGCTCTACGAGCTGATCTGGCAGCGCACCGTCGCCTCCCAGATGTCGGACGCGAAGGGCACCTCCATGAAGGTGACCATCGCGGGCCAGGCACGCACCGGCGAGCAGACCGAGTTCTCCGCCACCGGCCGCACCATCACCTTCCCTGGTTTCCTGCGCGCCTACGTCGAGACCACGAAGCTTGACGACGGCCGCGACGTCGCCGACAACGCCGAGAAACGCCTGCCCAACCTCACCGAGGGCGACGCCCTCAGCGCCGCCGGGATCAGCGCCGACGGCCACGCCACCAACCCGCCGGCCCGCTACACCGAGGCCAGCCTGGTCAAGAAGATGGAGGAGCTGGGCATCGGCCGCCCCTCGACCTATGCGTCGATCATCAAGACCATCCAGGACCGCGGCTACGTCGTCCCGCGGGGCAACGCGCTCGTACCCAGCTGGGTCGCCTTCGCCGTGGTCGGCCTGCTGGAGAACCATTTCGGCCCCCTCGTCGACTACGACTTCACCTCCTCCATGGAGGACGAGCTGGACAACATCGCCGCAGGCGAGGAGGACCGCACCGAGTGGCTCACCGGCTTCTACTTCGGTGACGCCGAGGCCGATGACAGCACCGCGGAGTCCATCGCCCGCCACGGTGGGCTGAAGAGCCTGGTGGGCACCAACCTCGAGCACATCGACGCTCGTTCGGTGAACTCCCTGCACCTGTTCGACGATGAGGATGGCCGCCCGGTCAACGTCCGCGTCGGCCGCTACGGCCCCTACATCGAGCGGAAGGTCGGTGAGACCGCCGAGGGGGAGCCGGAGTACCAGCGCGCCAACCTGCCGGAGTCCACCACCCCGGACGAGCTCAACCTGGAACTGGCCGAGAAGCTCTTCGCCACCCCGCAGGGCGGCCGCGAGCTGGGGACCAACCCGGCCACCGGCCGCATGGTCGTGGCCAAGGAGGGCCGTTACGGCCCTTATGTCACCGAGGTCGTGCGTGATGACGAGCGCGCCACCGCCGAGGCCGCGGCCGAGGAGGTCGTGGCGCAGGAGCGGGCCGAGGAGGACGCCCAGCGTGCCGCCGACGGCATGCGTGCGAAGAACTGGGGCACCAAGACCGCTGCCGCCCAGAAGGAGAAGCGGATCAACGCCCTGGTGGAGGAGAACCTCAAACCGGGCACCGCCTCCCTGTTCAAGTCGATGGAGCCGGCGTCGGTCACCCTGGAGCAGGCGCTGCAGCTGCTCAGCCTGCCTCGCGAGGTGGGTGTGGACCCGGTCGACAACGAGGTCATCACCGCCCAGAACGGCCGCTACGGCCCCTACCTGAAGAAGGGTTCGGATTCGCGTTCGCTGGCGGATGAAGACCAGATTTTCACCATCACCCTCGACGAGGCGCGCCGCATCTACGCCGAGCCGAAGCGCCGGGGCCGCACCGCGGCCGCACCGCCGCTGAAGGTCCTCGGCGACAACGACGTCTCCGGCAAGCCGATGACCGTCAAGGACGGCCGTTTCGGCCCCTATGTCACCGACGGCACCACCAACGCCTCGCTGCGCAAGGGCGACAGCCCGGAGACGATCACCGACGCCCGCGCCAACGAGCTGCTCTCCGAGCGTCGCGCCAAGGAGGCGGCTGACGGTAAGGCCCCGGCGAAGAAGACGACCAAGAAGACAACCAAGAAGACGACCGCCAAGAAGACCACGCGCAAGGCGCCCTCCCCGGGCACCAAGCGTGTGATCAAGGCGGGTAACCGGAAGCAGTGACCCGTCGCTAGGGTGGGGGCCATGAATCGTATGGTCACCCACACCCAGGATGGCGCCGAGGCCCTCTTCGCCTCCGTCACCACCGGCCTCCGGGAACCGGAGCGCCTCGCCTACCTCAGCCTCGGTGAGCTCGTCGCCTGGTCGAACATCTTCCGCTGGCAGCGGGTGCGATCGGTGGTCACCCCCTTCCTCCACCCGTTGCTGGCCGCCACCATCCTGCGCACGAACCGGGAACCGGTCCTGCTGGCGGGGATGGCCGGGGGGCTGGTGGGCAGTGTCGTCAAGCTGCGGCGGCCGGAGAAAACCCCGGTGCTGGGCATGTTCGGCCTCGCAGCCAACCACGCCGCCTATTCCGCGGCGCTGGTCTCCCATGGGGCACGCCCCTCCGCGGGCCGGGTGGCCCTGCGGGCGGCGGCCTGGACGACCGGTGTGGGGTTGGCCGTGTGGCGGAAGAAGCAGCTCATCGCCCCGGCTGTCCTGGCCGGTGTCTTCGTCTCCGCGACTTCGGCCCTCGCGGACGACCCGGCCCTGCAGGATGGTTCCACCCCCGCCAGAGGGCTCGGGCACGCCGGCAACCTGCTGCTCGGTGCCGAAGGCATTGCCCTGCTGCGCGAGACCGTGTGCACCGGCGACAAACTGGGTCACCGGCTTCTCGACGCCACCATGACCGCCGCCAACGTCATCGGCAACGTCCTCATGGTCGACGGGCTGACGCGGCGCACGCCCCGGGACAGCGGGGCGTCGGCAGGCTAGCGGCAGACTAGGCCCCGCCGCGGAACCGTACCAGCGGCGGGCCGATCACGGGTTGGATCCGCTTGACGATCGTGCCGATGAGGAAGGCCGCGGCAATGGTGCCCTCACGCACGCCGACGACCGCACCGGCGAACAGCAGCCCGAGGATGATGGCGGAGATCACGGTGATGAGGTCGAAACCGATTTTGACGTAGCCGAAGACGAACAGACGCCGCCTGCCGAACACCCGGGACAGCTCCGTGCTGATCGCCAGGACCACTGCCTCCCCGGCGAGCATGAGAGTGTTCGCGGAGATCTGGAAGCAGATGCCCGTGCTCAGCAGGAGCAGGCCGATGAGCACGATCAGCCACTGCTGCCAGTACGCGGAATAGGTGACCCAGGAGGTCAGCCACAGGGCGAGGTCGTTGAACAGGCCGAACACGACCGCCAGGGGGATCTGCAACAGCTGGAAGGCCTGGAAACGGCTCCGCAGCAGCAGGACCTGGATCAGGACCAGACCGATGTTGAAGATGATCGTGGTCATCCCCAGCGTGAGCGGGCTGATCAGGCTGAGGACATAGGGCAGCGAGGAGATCGTGGTGGTGCCCAGATCACTGCGCACCGACAGAGCTATGCCGAAGGCCATGAACAACATGCCTGTGACAAGCAGGGCAAGCCTGCGGGGTTGCAGTTTCTCCATCTCAGGAACGGTCCGCCATCGTCGCGCGGATGGGGCGGGCCAGCTGGGTCATCTCCCGGCGCCCGCGCAGCTCCACCGACTTCATGACGGTCCAGCGGGCCTGCTCGGCCTCGTTCGCCCCACGCAGCGTGGCGGCGTTGGTGAGCACCCGGCCGGGGGTGTCCTTGGCCAGGTCGGTAAGGCGCGCCGCGGAGTTCACGGCGTCACCGATGACGGTGTACTCGAAACGGTCCGAGCCACCGATGTGGCCGGCGACGACGTGGCCCGCGGCCACACCGATGCCGGCCTGCAGCTCCATGCCCTTGAGCTCCTGCCGCAGCTCGCGGGCGGCGGTGAGGGCATGGGAGGTGGCGTCGGGAAGCCCGATGGGGGCCCCGAAGACGGCGAGCGCGGCGTCACCCTGGAATTTGTTGATGATGCCCTTGTTACGGTGCACCACCGTGACCACGTGCTCGAAGAATTTGTTCAGCTCCTCGACGACCTCCTCCGGCGAATGGTTCACCGCGAAGGTCGTCGAACCTATGACATCGACGAACAGGACGGCGACCTTGCGGTCCTCACCGCCCAGGGTGGGACGCTCCTCCAGGGCGCGTTTGGCCACCTCGATGCCGACGTAGCGGCCGAAGATGTCCCGCACCCGCTGGCGTTCCTTCAACCCGCGCATCATCTCGTTGAAACCGGCCTGCAGGACACCGATCTCGGAGCCGTCGTAGATGTCCACCTCGGCGTCGGTGTCGCCGCGGCGCACCCGGTTGATGGCCTCCTGCAGCTCCAGGATCGGGTCCACCACGCTCATGATGGCGAAGCTCGTGCCCACGAAACCGGTCAACAGGGCGGCCCCCGCCAACGCCACGAGAGCCGGGATGATCTCCGCGGCGTTGTCGGTGAAGAAGCCGAGTTTCTGGCCCAGGATGATCAGCAGGATTCCCACCAGCGGCAGGGCCGTGGTCATCAGCCAGGTCATCCGCAACCGCTGCGTGATCGGGGGCTCCAGGGTGGAGTCCTCGAAACGCCGGGCCAGCGCGGAGGCGGCCACCGGACGCACGAGGCGTTCCGCCAGCAGGTAGGTGATCAGGACGACCACCATGCCTGTCAGCACCGTCGTCAGACCAATGACCAGCGCCAGCCGCCAACTCGAGGACGAGGCCACCACCACCGCGATCGCGATGCCGATCACCCACACCACGGCACAGACCACCGCCTGATACACCGGCAGACGCATCACCAGGTTGCGGACCATGTTCGGGTCATGGTCATCCGGCTTGCGCTGCCACTCCAGCACAGGCCGGAACAGCAGCAGTGTGGCCACAACGGCGACGATCACCGCGAATGCCAGATACGTCAGCCCGATGACCTCCAGGTGCGGGACATCGGCGGTGAAGCCACGCACCTCCGGCATCGGGATGAGGAAACGCACGAACAGCATGATCGCCAACGCACCGATGACGTTGGCCGCGAGCACCACAGCGGCATACAGGGGCCACGACGTGCCCCACAGCCACCTGACCGCCCGCAAAAGTCGACTCATGGTTCCTTACTCTAACCTCCCCACCCCTCCCACGTAGGCACCGCTTGAGCGTGCCGAATAGGGTGGGTGGGGTGAACACCGTTGCCAACCGTCTCGCCGACACCCCCACCGTCCGGGACACCGTGCTCGCCGCCGCCACCGCGACCCGTGCCTTCATCCGGGGGGAAGCACATGAACTCGGCAGCGCCATGGCACACGCCTGGATCTTCACCGGGCCGCCCGGCTCCGGACGCTCCGTGGCCGCCCTCAACTTCGCCGCGGCCCTCCAGTGCACCGACCCCACCGAACCCGGCTGCGGCCGCTGCCGCAACTGCCATGACGTCTTCGCCGACTCCCACACCGACGTCCTCCACATCGTGCCCGCGGAGTTATCCATCGGCATCAAACCGATGCGGGAGATGCGTACCGAGGCAGTGAAGATGCCCACCGTCGCCCCCTGGCGGGTCATCATCATCGAGGATGCGGACCGGTTCACCCCCGAGGCCGCGGATGCCATCCTCAAGGTAGTGGAGGAACCCCCGGCCCACACCGTCATCATCATGTGCGCCCCCTCGATCGACCCGGAGGACTTCTCCCCGACACTGCGTTCCCGCTGCCGCCACCTCTACGTCCCGTACCCCTCAATCGACCACATCGTCTCCCTGCTCATCGACGAATGCGGCGCCACCTCCGAGGACGCCCGCCTGGCGGCTGTCGCCTCCAACCGGCACATCGGGCGCGCCCGCCGGCTGGTCTCTGATGCGGACGCGCAGCAGCGTCGCGCCAGCATCCTCAACCTCGCCGAGATGGTCTTCCACCACGATGAGGCATTCAAGGCCTCCACCGCCTTCCTCAAGACCGTGGACAAGCAGGTCAAGTCCCTGAGCGACGAACAGGACGCCGGGGAACTCGCCGAGCTGGAACGTGCCCTGGGCAAGGGCGGACGCGGCAAGGGCACCCAGAGGGTCATGGACGGTTCCGCCGGCATGGTCAAGGACCTGGAGAAGAAGCAGAAGATGCGCCGCAACCGCCGCAACCGCGACTTCCTCGACCTCGCCCTCGTGGACCTCGCCGGCCTCTACCGCGATGCCCTCATGCGCGCCGTGGGGGCCGACGTCCAACTGACCCACCCCGACTTCGAGAGGTCGGCCGGCGACCTAGCCGGGCGCGTGTCTGAACCGGGACTGGTCGAGTGCCTGGACGCGGTGACTAAGGCCCGGGAACACATCAGCGTCAACGTCACCCCGACCATCGCCATCGACGGCATGCTCGGCCGCATCCGCCTCGCGTGCGGGGTGTCCTGAGGTTGTGTCCCGGGTGCTTTTCTGGTGCACCGCGATTTCTTCGCTCCACCGCAGTGCGCTAGAATATCCCCTCGGTACTGTTTGCGCAGGTGACTGCGCAGATTCAGATACAGCACCACGCCGCCTTAGCTCAGTCGGTAGAGCGTCTCACTCGTAATGAGAAGGTCAGGAGTTCGATTCTCCTAGGCGGCTCCACATAAAGGCAGGTCAGGCCCCCTCTCTGGAAGCGGAGAGGGGGCCTGCTGTCATCTCGGACCACACAGGGACCACACGGGCTACGCGCGCCCCCTGGTCGAGGTGCCCGGCGCGCTGGTCGGATGGTCTCCGGGGCGTGAACGGCAGCGACCGCCGGGACGTGATGGTCCGGGCGGTCGTGGTGATCTTCGTCACTATGGAGATTGAGGGGCCAGGCCTCCCTCGTGCTGCGTTTTCGTGGTTGGCGCGCCGGGAGCCGGCGGTGGATCTTTCCCGGAGAGAGAGAAGGGCTGACTGATGCGCCGAGGGGACGAGTCAGCCCGGGAGAGCCGCTGAGATTTTCGGGGGCGGGGTCAGATCGACCTGTTCCCGGGCGCGGCGGAGGTTACCGGACCCACCCGGTGGGCTGGTTGTTGTTCCCATCGAGTGCGTGGCCGGCCTCTACGCGCGGGATGGCCTTCATGCGGGACAGCTGAGCCACGGCACCGTCCGGGTCGAGGTTGTACTTGCGGATCATGTCCTCCCGGGCGCTGGCGCTGAGCCGGCCCAGGCTGATCGCCTGGTCTACGACCTGTTCCGCGGCGAGTCGCTTCTCCTGCGTCTGCGCGGTGACGCCGAGACGGGCGGCAACCTTGATGTCCTCCCAGGTCTCGGCGTCGATCACCACGGAGGTAGGAGCACTGGCGGCCACGGCAGCAGGGTCAGAGCCGGTGGATTCAGGTGTCTCGGCGGCCTTTTCGGCCAGGGCGGTGACCGCGGCGACTACCTCGTCAGCGGTCGCGGCCGGGTCGAGTCCGAGGACGTCGAGGAGAGTGGCGTACTGCTCAGGTATGAAGGTGGGGCCGGCGGCCAGGCTGACGCGCTGGTTCCGGCCGCGGGTGAGGAAGCTCATGGTGATCCCTTCCGGGTTAGTAGTACAGGCTGACATAGGCGTCATCGCCAGCGTCAGCGGTGGTCACGACGTAGCCGACAGCTTCGCCCGTGGTGTGGGTGATGGCGGTGCCGGCGGGCCCGACCTCCACCTGTGTGCCGGCGGTGATCGCGGTGCCGGCGGTGACGGTGACAACGCGGCTGGCACCACGGGCCAGGCCGACGAGCTCGTCAGCTGCGGCGTCGTACTTGATGACGCCGGCGATACGAGATCCTGCAGCGGCGGTAGTGATCGACACGTTCCCGCCGTCCATCTCGCCAGCGATAGCCGCGAAGGTCTTGCCGGTGACGTCGGCGGCCGCGCGGCACGTGAGGTCAGTACCGGGCGCGTAGATGTCGTGCATGGGGTTGGAGTACATGGTCAGGGCCTCTCTGTTTACGGGGTGGTGATACCGCTGATGACGCCGAGGGCGGCGGGGAAGGTGACGCCCATGACGGGCATGGCCCAGCCCTGAACCCAGCTCTGGCGGTGGTGCTCGTCGCGGAAGGTACGCACCGTCAGGGATTCCTCGTAGCGGACGAAACCCAAGCTCTTCGGGTCCACGACGTAGGCGTTGTCCTTGGGGACGTAGATCGAGGAGACGAGCTGAAGGCCGAAGTCCTTGAGCATGGGGGTCAGCTTCTCTCCGTAGGCGATCGTCAGGTCCGCGCGGGTGGACGGGTTGACGAGCAGCTTGGTGAACACCACGCCCATGTCGCGGTCCTCGTTGACGGCGAAGAGTGCGGCCAGGTCGGCGGTGGGCCGTTCCCGCGGCGGGGTGATCGTGGTCGGGTCACCGTCGAGGATGGTGGTGTCCCACGCGGCGGTGGCCGGCAGGGTCAGCACCTCGTCAGCTTCCTGCGCGGCCTGCACAGTCTCAATCGCCCGCTGGTTGATCTTGCGGGTGATGGTGTTGCTCAACTTCGTGACGTCGTTGTCGAAGTCGATGGTGTTGTTGCGGGTGCGTGCCTCGTCGGTGACGGCGAACTTGCCACCGAAGTCCTGAACGCGGGCGATCTGAGACTCCGGGCGAGTGGAGTACAGCACCGGGTACTCGTCGCCGGGCTGGCGGTCTGCGACATCGTTCTCGGTGTACAGGTGCTTCTCGGTGATCTTGGAGAAGATCACCGCGCCACCGGTGACGGGACCAGAGTCAGCGGAAAACAGGTTATCCACGACAAGGTTCGGGGTGGCCTTGTCAGCGATACGCTGCTCAATGGAGGCCGGGAACTTGAGGGCCTGGTCAACGGTGATACGTCCGTTGTCGACGTTGGCCTGTCCGGGATAGAACATCGGTTAGTTCTCCTTACGGTCGTGGTGGTCCTGCGCTGCGAGGAACCCGTGGGCCCAGACAGCCAGGTGGGAGGGGTCGGCGTAAGCGGGAACGTCATCGCCCCACTGCGCGCCGGGCTGGAGCGTGTGGACGTCGACGCCCGGGTCCGGGGGAGTCAGCGTGTAGTCGGTGGGCAGGTTGTCCAGCAGGTCGTCGGTGGACATGACGGTGGTCGTCCGGACAAGGTAGCGGGGATCAACGGTCATGGGTCTCTCCTTGCGTGTAGTGGTCGCGAAGTGAAGCCAGGTCAGTGATGGCCGGCCACGTCGCGCCGAGAAGGGAAAGGGCGGTCACCGCGAAACGGTGGACCCCGTGGGGTGTGTCGAGGTTGAACGTGGCCTCAATGCTGCGGTGGGAAAACGCGGTGGGCATGATCTCGGCAAACCATGCTGGGATGTCCACCAGGTCACCCAGCAGGGTGTGACCGTTGTCGGCCAGGCGGAGATTGGCCACCCAGCCCAGCGCCGGGTCACCGTCGAACCGGGGATCTGTGTGCCCCAGCTTCAACGGCGGGGCCGGAAGAGCAGCGGCGGAAGCGACAGCCGCGGCAAGGTCAGCGCGGGTGATGGACACCGTGCCGGTCATGGCATCCCACACCCCGGTCTTGGCCAGCTCGACATCGGTAAATGAGCAGAGTTCAGACCCGGTGGCCACACCATTCGAGAACATCATCTCGGTGGAATACCCAGCGGCCAGCGAGTTTCGTGGCGGGAAGCCGGCCGCGCTGCGCGAGGGCACGGACGTTGCGGGGCGAACAGCCGAGGATCTCGGCAGCGGTGAAGACGTCGATCTGCTCATGGACCACAGTGTCATCCGGGCCCTCGTCGGCGTATTCCGTTGTACCCGGTACGGAACCAATCGCTACCGCGAGCGACCGCACCGGTGCAGCGAGACGACCACCACGACGGGCCAGCTCGTTATTCGCTGCGAGCAGAGCCCGCCCCAGCAACCGGGCGGTCTCCCCACTGAGGATGACATCACCGGACGGGGTGAACACAGGCCGCGCCACACCTGTGATGGGCGCGCCGGGTGCGGTGGTCATTTCTTACCTGACCTCTCGATGGTTTCGGCGGCGCCCACCAACTCGTCGGCCAGGCGGTAGGCCGCGGCGGGAGAGAGCGTGATCGTGACGTTCGAGGATGGCCTGAGCGCGATGTACTGGTTCCGTGTCCGGCGGCGGGATCTAAGGACCTTGACCTGAGGGACAGGGTGGGCGGTGGTGTCGGGGTTGAGTTTCGGCACTTTCGTTACGTCACTTTCGTCACGGGGTGATGTCTGAGGTTGATTCTGCCCTGTCAGGCCGCTGGTGCCCTGCTGCTGGCCGCCTCTGGACCCTCAGGGCTCACGTGCTCAAGGTCAGCTGGAGCAGGCGCGCCGGGCTGGTGTTCGGCGGCGGGGGAGTGGGTACAGCGCACGACGGGTAGGACGTGGAGTAGCCAGCCGTTGGCGTCGCACTGGTCGCACTGGTCGATCTGAGCCCGGCGCGCCCGGCCGGTGTTCTGCTGGTCTGCTTCTCGGGCTTCTCGGGCCTGTCGGCACCCGTGGCAGTTGGTGCCGGGGTCCTGGTCTCCGTGCACGGGGCACAGGGCCGGGCCTGTTGATCTCTTCTCATCCATGCCCGGCGCGTCAGCGCCGTTCTCTTTGACTGCTCGGTCAGAGAGTCCCATCCCTGTACGTGACGTACCCACCCCTCCCCCCTGACGGTTCTCTTGATGGTTACTTACGGTTCGTCCGTCACTGGTGACGGGGGGTTTGGACACAGGTGACGGGGGCCCAGGGTCACTGGTGACGGGAGCCCCCGCCCTACCCCCCGTCACCAGTGTCGGGAGGGTGCCGTCACTGGTGTCGGGAGGTGTGCGGACGAATGACAGATTCAGGGTGTACGCCACTGGACGCTGAGAAGGGTGAACGCGGGGCATGACCGCCTGCAGTTTGGCGTTGTCCGGGTCCGGGGTGATCCACCCGCCTTCAATGAGAGACTTCAGTGCCCGCTGTACTTTGCGTAAACCGGCGGGGCTGGCCTCTCCGTAGATGTAGTTGGCGATGGTCGCCTGTGAGGGGAAGGCGTTACGGCCGCGGTCGTCGGCGTGGTCGGCCAGGGCGAAGAGGACCACACGGTCACGATCAGTCGGCGTGACAGGCGCGTGCTTTAGTGCCCATACGTAAGCCTCAATGCTCATGATCGTCTGATCCTCTGGTCTCGGGGTGTTCGGTCACCGTGACGTAAGCGGCCACGGCCGGGGGACTGATCCGCCCCGGGGTGTGGTGGCCACCGGGGCGGGAAGGGCTACAGCTGGGAATCTTCCGCGGACAGCTCAACGTGGCGCTGACGCTCGTAGACCAGGTGCGTCAGGCGAGCAGCCAGCCACAGTGCTTCGGTTTCGAGGATGGTTGCGGAGACCGGTTCCTCGTACCCGGGGAGGGTGATCTCGATGACCGGTTCACCGTTGGCGAGAAGCTCGTAGGCGTAGGCGTTCAGGTCGGGGCGGGATTCAGACATGGTGGAGTTCCTTTCGGGAGGGATGGAGGGAATGAGCGGGGGAAGCAGTGCGCCGCGGGGCGTGGCCACGGCCGTGCGCTCGGGGAGCCCGGCGCGCCGGGTGGGGTGTGGCCGGCTGGTGGTTGTCCTCGTCGTCCGGGACGGGGAACAGGTCGAAGTGCTCGATGACCGCGATCGGTCCACAGATCAGGATCAGGAACAGGCAGAAGATGAACAGTTCAGCCATGGTCGACCTCGGGGTGTGCGGTGTCATGTGCCTCAAGCTCAAGCTGACGGCGGTGGTGAATGAGCACCGCTGTCGTGTGCATGTGGCTGGACTCCCAGCCGTCGAGTTCGAGAAGGTCGCTGATGGTCTGCCGGTGCTCGGCGGTCTCCGGGCGGGGGATCTCTTCGGCCAGGTACTCGGCATGGTCGAGGAGTTCGCAGAGGAGTTCATGCGCTGAGGCCTGCAGCTCGTCGGTGTCCTCGTCGGGAAGCGTCAGGCGGACAGCGAGGTCTGCGGCGGTGGCCTGCTCGGTGCGTGCGTTGTGTTCGATCTGCGCGCGCCGGGCATGGGCGCGGTCTCGGCGTATCTGCTCGGCCAGGGCGTTGTTCTCGGTCACGCAGTCCGGACACAGAACTGTGGGGGCGGGGCCGGGTGCCATGCGGTGAATGTCTGCTTTCGGGACCGGGATCATGGTCATGTCGCGGCGGGACAGGCGGGTATCGCAGGCGGTGACGATCTCGGCCCGGTTGGGCCGGGTGCGGCCGTGCTGAAGGTGGAGGACGAGCGGGGCGTTAGCGGTGGTGGGCTGGTGATACAGTCGGGGCTGCGTGCTGCTCTTTCCAGGGGTTGCGCTGTTGTCCTCGTCTCCGGCGGCTACCGGGGCGGGGACGTTCTTCTTTTCTGACATGGGTGGGGATCCTTTCGAGGGGGAGGGGTCAGGCGGTCAGGGAACGGATGAATCGGCGGCGGAAGTGGCGGGACGACCAGGCCAGGGGGAGCAGTGCGCCGGTGGGTGTGATCATGAAGCCGTGCCGGCGGGACGGCGGTGGGGTGGCCATCCATACCCGGGCGAGCTGGTGGGCATGGTCTCGGGTGGTGGCCACGCCGAAGGTGTCCGGGCCGCCGGGGCCGGCGTTCATCGTCGGGGTGTGTGCCGACACCACGAACACCTCTGTCAGGTCTGGCCACTGCTCGAGCAGGGTCGGGGAGGGGGAGCCGGCCCGGATGATGGTGAACCGGGCGGGGTGACTCGTCGGGGCCGGGGCCGGTGTCCATTCCGTGGCCTCTCCCAGCAGGTCGGCCGCGTGAGCAGCGCGGTCAGCAGAGAGGAGGGTCATGGCGGTCACGGCGGCAAGCTGGGAGCCGGTGAGCGGGTCGAGGGTGAACCGGTCGAGGTTCTGCAGGTCGTCGGCGGGGGCGGTGGTCATGGGCACTCCGGGGAAGGTGGGGCGGTTGCTGGTGGTCAGGAAAGTGGTCACAGAGACCTCACGTGTGGACTCAGGCCGGCGTTGACCAGGGCGCGGACCACGTTGTCGACGTCAGCGGCGGTGGTACAGCGGATACTGACCGTGTGACGGCCGTCCTCGGCCACGTGGGAGCAGGTGACCAGCCAGGGGCCGGGTCCGGTGGTCACCGGCGGAGAGGTAGAGGTCATGCTGTCGTCCTTGTCGAGGTCGGGGGCGTAGACGTGCCAGGTGCCGGCGGGTGTCGGAGCACCGGCGAACCAGGACCAGCCGGCCAGGTCGTCAACCGTGGCAACCGGGGCGTTCATGCGGCACTTGCCAGGTGGAGAGCAGCCAGTGCGGCGGCCGCGGCAAGGTCAAGGTCGTCCTCGTCGGTGTCCTCGTCATCCTCCGGCGCGGCCAGGGTGTTCGAGAGAATGAGGGCGTCCATGTTGCGGACGTCTGCTAGGTGGGTGACGCCCTGGTCCAGCAGGCCGTCTACCACGGCGTGGACGTAGAAGTCCTGCGGGTTGGGCACCAGGTCAGCGGCGCGGCGGCGGAGGCCACGGGTGAGGTCTGCGCGGTGGATCTCGTTCATGTCGTCGTACATTTGGGGTAGTCCTTTCCAGGGATGGGATACAGGCCAGAGCGCTGCGGCTACAGCGGGGACGGGCCGTTACTTCGGCAGGTGCTCGGCAGGCCGGAACAGCGGGTGAGTTTGGTGGCCATCGGGGTAGAGGTCACAGGTCATGTCATGCAGGACGGGGCGGGTGGTGCCGTCGTCCTGGGGCTCTCGGCAAGGTTCCTGGCGGATGGTGGTGGTCGGTATTCCGGTGCTGTACACGCTGCGCTGGTAGACGCCGTGGACGGTGGCCTCATAGCGGATGATTCGGGCGGCGATCTCGATGGACTCAACGGCGTCGGCCAGGTGCTCGGGCAGGTCATCGGTATTGGTGATGGTGCCTGTGTGGACGCCGTGGATCTCGTCGTCGGCAAGATCTAGGAGACCGTTGACTACGCGGGCCAGGTAGGCCAGGGAGTCGTAGGGGGTGTGCTCCGGGTGGCTGGGGGGAGTGTGTGCCATGGTGGTTTCCTTTGTTTTTCCAGGGGAGGGGTCAGGCCGCGGGCTTGAGGTCGCCGCCGCGGGCGGTGGCCGCGCGCTGGGCGTCCATCCATGCGAGGACGTCAGCGCGGTCGTACTTGACCCGGCCGCCGAGAGCCCAGGAGCGGGGGCCGGTGTCGTTGTTCCGCCACTGGCGGAGAGTGCCGGTGGGGACGCCGATCATCTCGGAGACCTCGGAAACCGACAGCGGTCGGTCGATCCCCTGTCCGGGCTGGGAAACGGGAGTCAGTGCCATGTCTAAGGTTCCTCTCTGAGTGTGGTGTGTCAGTTAATGAACACATGAACAGCATTACACACTGACGTCAATCTATCAACACGTGAGCGTCAATATGCGAAACATTGCAGGTGCCGCACTCGTGAGCAACAATGAACACATGGGCGACATGCAGAGTTTTGGCGACAATGTGCGCGTTGAGCGCGAAAAGAATGGATGGTCACGCCTAGAGCTTCAGCGCCGGCTAGAAAAGAGCGGAGCGACATTCCACGCCACGACCCTGAGGCGGATCGAGACCGGCGAACAGGAGCCGCGGTTGTCGGAGGCGCTTGCTCTTGCTTCCGCGCTTGATGTACCTCTCGTTCAGCTAATCGGCACTACAGAGGGGGTTACACATCGAGTTCACGCGGCATTTGATGAGTTGGATCGACAACGTGAGGGAGTGGTGGCCGCTTATAAGCGATGGAGGCGGCAGGTGTTTCATGCCGGGGTGGAGATTGCACGGATGGGGGCCGTAGACCCTGATGAGTCGCGCTGGAAGCGTGCTACTCGAGATCTGGACCTCGCCAGCGATGTCGAGGCTCTGATGGATGAACTGCGTGAGATCGAAGATGAGGCGTGATGGCCGCGCGTAATCCGGGCAACGTCGAGATTCAGGACCGGTGGACCACGCGCGCGGGGGAGCCGTCGACACGGCACGGGGTAGGCAAACGGTGGCGGGTCCGGTGGGTCGACCTTGAGGGGGCCCAGCGGTCGAAGTCCTACACGCGGAAGGTGGACGCCAAGAAATTCGCTGACGAGATCTCAGCCCAGCTCACGCGCGGGGACTACGTGGACCCGCATGAGCGCATGACCGTGGGGGAGCTCTGGCGGCTCTGGGAGCCGGTACATGCCACGACGGTGAAGCCCAGGACGGCATACAGCCGGCGAAGTACGTGGCATGTCCATGTCGCACCCGCGTGGTCCTCTCGGGTGGCCTCACGTATCCGCAAGGCTCACGTGACGGAGTGGGTGGCGGACATGACCAGGGCCGGCGCGTCGCCGGCCACGGTCCACCAGGCGGCGGTGGTCCTTCGCCTGGTCCTCGGGTATGGCGTTGACGCGGGTGTCCTGATCGTGAACCCTGCCAGCGGTGTACGGCTCCCCCGGGCTGCAGCGTCGCGGCGCGTGTACCTTGCGGTCTCCCAGGTCGAGCAGCTGTCCGGCGCGGCCGGGGACGTGGCCGGCGAGTGGGCCCGCGTCCTGGTGCGCCTGCTGGCCTACACCGGCCTGCGCTGGGGTGAGGCCACGGGGCTGCGCGTCGAGGACGTTGACCTTGCCCGTCGGCGGCTGGCAGTGGTCCAGGCCATCGAGGTCGTCGGCGGGAAAATGATCATCGGCACACCGAAAACACATGAGCAGCGCGCCGTCCCCTTGCCCGGCGCGCTGGTCGAGGACGTGGCCAGCCTGTTGAGGGGGCGGGAGTCGGGGGCGCTGGTGTTCGCCTCCGGGCGGGGGACACCGGTGTCGGCGTCGAACTTCCGTCAGCGGGTGTGGCAACCGGCCGTCGAGGACGTGGACGGGCTGGTGCCTGAGGATGTGCGGATTCATGACCTCCGGCATACCGCGGCGTCGCTGGCGATCTCGGCGGGGGCGAACGTCAAGGCGGTACAGGCCATGCTGGGGCACGCGTCAGCGGTGATGACGCTGGATACCTACGCGGACCTGTTCCCGGATGACCTTGACGCCGTGGGCGTGGCCATGGACATGCTCATTGTCGAGAGCCGGCGGGTGGAGCTGTCGCGGTGGTGGGCGTCGATGGTGGCCACGCCGGGATGGGTGGCCGGGGCCATGTGGCTATGGCTGGCCAGTCGCCCGCGGGGCGGTGGCGGCCGCCGGCGTCACCTCCGGGCCGTGTAGGGCGTGGACCACGGCCGGACCACACAGGGACCACACGGGTGCCTAAAACGGTGAGTTCGTTCGTGAAGTATTGAACGGTTGAAAGTGGGCCTTGAGCAGCTGAAACGGTACCCACGTGAAGCGGCGTAAAACAGTGAACGCGTGGCACCTTCCATCTCGTAATGAGAAGGTCAGGAGTTCGATTCTCCTAGGCGGCTCCATATAAGTACAGGTCAGGTCCATTCTCTCAGGCCGGGGAATGGGCCTGTTCCTGTCTGGGACCGCAGGTGTTCCACACATAACTCCATTGAATCCTCCACTCCGGCGGGAGCAGCAGGATGCCTAGTCGTTTTTGTCGGGGGTTGAAGGTATCCGCACAGATCATTGAGTCAGCAACCCCTGCACATGAGTCGCTGGGCACTATGGAGGGCAGACGCCAACCGAAGGATCGCGCAATAACTGAACTGTCCGCACTCGCCCTCGTCTGCATGCTGACCCCCTCGCCGACCGCCTCAAGCAGTGAACTGATCGCGCGCCATGTCCTGGCGGAGCTCGCCAGACACGGAGGGAAGACCTCCCTGGCGCGGGTCGTCGGCCACGACGTGAAGCCCGGTGTCCAGATCGACATGGGGGAGGGGGATGAGTGGTCTGCTCTGCGGCGCTGAGTTCTGGACGCTGACATCCTCGTTCTGGCCACCCTCATCTGGATGGGGTATCCCACTAGCATCGCCCAGCGGATGGTGGAGCGTCTCAACGCTGACATAGCGGAGACCGACGCCAAAGGGCTGCCGATCATGTACGACAAGACGGCGATCATCGCGGTCGTCGCCGCCCGGAATGTGGTGCATCTGGCGCAGGTACTGCGCACTGCCCCCTATCCGGTGGAATAGAGCCACGCTCCTCCCTGGTAAGACATTGGGAGTCCGCCGTTGATTTCCAGTTGAAGGTCCCGCATGCAGTTATCAGTTCCACGTTCCGCCACCTGCCGCTCTCTGGCTCTTCTGCTGGTGATAGTGCTCATGGGAGGGTTTCTCGCACCGGAGGCAGCCGCGAAACAGCGCAACCTGGTGATCTTCGGTGATTCCGTCATCGCGGATCCACCGCTGGGGCAGTACCTCGCCCGGAAGGTTGAACAGGGTTCCTCGGAGTTCGTCGGGGGCAGGTTCTGTCCGACGTCGAGAAGCAGTTTCGGTGTTCAGGCTGCCGCGGAGCTGAGGCTGGAGCCGATGGATTATTCCTGCGCCGGCGCTACAGCGCTGGGCGGCAGGTCAATCTTCGGCGGGCAGGACTTCGCGGTCCAGGTCGACCGTGCGCTTGCCGACGCCACCCTCAGCCCCGCCACCGACCGCGTCCTGATCACGGTCGGTTTCAACGACACATACAACAACCTCACCCTGCCGGGGCATGAGCTACGTTCCCGTTTTGTGGCCGCCATGGTCCCGCAGATCGAGCGGATCCGCCGGGTGGCGCCGGAGGCGCGCATCCAGCTCGTCGGCTATCCGACTATTGCAGACGAAGGCCATGTGTGCCTGTTTAATCTCGGCGGTAGTGTGCGCGACCGGACATATGCTCCCGTGATCGGGCATTTGGAGGATCTCGCGCAGACCATGCAGCAGGACCTGGCGGCGGCCACCGGTGTCGAGTTCCTCGACCTCAAGCCTTCGACTGTGGACAACGGTATGTGTGCCCCGGATCATCTGCGGGGCTGGGCGGGCCTCATCGACCTCAATGCCAGTCCGTACCACCTCCCGTCCCACCTGAATGCCCGTGGTCATGAGTACGTGGCGGAGGTTATCGTGGGGAGTTGAGCGGCCGGCCCGACCGTCCCCTACTTCTCCAGCAGCAGTCGGGGGACGACCTTGCCGGTGGCGTTGCGGGGGAGCTCGTCGACGAAGTGGACGTCACGCGGGATGGAGTGGTTAGCGAGGTTGTCGCGGACGAAGTCACGGATGTCGTCGGCGGTCAGTGCCTGGCCGGTCTCGTCGGAGTCGCGGACGACCCAGGTGGCGATGCGCTGGAAGGTCTCGGAGTCCTCGACACCGGTGGAGAAGGCGTCGCTGACACCGGGCAGGGCGTCGAGGACCTCGTCGACGGAGCGGGGGAAGACGTTCTCACCGCCGACGATGATCATGTCGTCGATGCGCCCGAGGACCCGGAGGTGGCCCTTCTCGTCGAGGTATCCCAGGTCGCCGATGCGGACGAGGTCGCCGACCTTGTCCACGGGGATGTCGGGGTTGGTGTACCCGGTCAGGGTGGTGGAGTTGCGGAGGTGGATCTGGCCGACGGTGCCGGCGGGGAGCTCACAGCCGTTGTCGTCGAGAATCTTCAGCTGCGTGCCGATGGCCACCTTGCCGGAGGTGTTGGGATCCGCGGCGAGTTCCTCGGCGGAGGCGACGGAGGCCAACGTGAGCTCGGTGGAGCCGTAGACGTTGCAGAGGATCGGGCCGAAGCGTTCGATGACCTGCTCGACCAGGTGCGGGGTCAGGGCGTGGCCGGAGGAGACGATGAACTCAAGGTGGGAGGTGTCATATTTCTCGTTGTCGGCGACCTCGAGGAGCTGCTTGAGATAGATCGGGGAGGTGACCATCGCCTCGAGCTGGTTGTCGTCGATGTCGCGGAGCACCTGCTCGGCGTCGAAGTGGCGGTGGGTGATGATCGTCGCGCGGGCCGCCAGGGCGATGTTGACCGCGCCCCAGCCCCAGGTGTGGAATATGGAGGCGTGCAGCTGGACGCGGATGTCGGCGCGCCAGGGTACCTTCTTCAGCATCCCGGCCAGCACGAGCGGCAGCTTCGGTTCGGGGCGCATCACACCCTTGGGGATACCGGTGGTACCGGAGGACATGAGCACAATCGGCCCGTGCTTCGGCATGGTCGGCAGCGCGATGCCCTCGGTGACCCAGGGGCGGTCGACGATGTCGGTGAGGGTGATGTGGTCCTCGTGCTCACGGCTGACGTCGCCGATGATGATGTGGACGCCCTGCTTCTCGACGACCGCGGGGTCCAGGCGGTCGAGGAATTCGTCGTCGATGACCAGGACGTTGATGCCGTTCTCCTCGATGCAGCCGGTGAGCTGCTCGGCGGAGGAGCCGACGTTGAGGAGATAGATGCCGGCGCCGGCATAGCCCTTGGCGGCCAATGGGTAGATCATGCCGCGGCCGTTGCGTGCCATGACGCCGAGCCGGATCTCGTCGAGGTCTAGACCGACCAGGTGACGGGCCACCGAGCGGGAGTTCTCACGGAGCTGGCGGTAGGTCAGTTCGCCGTTGTCGTCGATGAGCGCGATGCGGTGCGGAGTGGCCAGGTGTCCCTGCTCGACCTCCCGGGCCGTGGTGAACCAGTAGCGGCCGAGGGCGGAGACCTGGCCGGGGCCACCGCCGATACCGAGGATGCCGGAGCGTAGGACCGCGGGGAGGAATTCGCCGAGGGCGCGGGCTGTGACTGCGGTGTCTCGGAAGCGGGCTGCGAGGGACACGGTAAGGGCTCCTTCAGGGTTGGGTTTTCCCAACCATAGTTTCTTGGTTCTAATTAGTTCCACTCGGATGTGGCCTTCATATAGTGGCACGCTAAAGTATTCCGTGACCATTCCGTGATCTGCCGATGTGGCTGGTGTGGCTGGAGTGACAAATTCCCGTTGATGCTGGACACTGGTGGCTACGAAGTCGGTATCCAAGGACCGTAAGGACTCCCATGCTCAACCCCCCGCTCGTTTCCCGCCGTCTCCTGGTGGCGCTCGCCTCGCTGCTCCTGCTCGTTGGCATCCTCGCCGTTGCCCCTGCCTCTGAGGCCCAGCAGCGCAACCTGGTTATCTTCGGTGACTCGATCATCGCTGACACGCCCACCCCCGAATACCTGGTCAACCGGCTCGGTATGGCGAGCTCGGGATCCTCGTTGGGCTCGCTCGGCTCGTCGGGGAGCTCAGGCAGTAGTACCCAGCAATGCCCGACCTCCGAGAACAACTACGGCGTCCGCGCGGCGAATAGGCTGGGCCTGGTCCCGTGGGACTACTCCTGCGCCGGTACCACCTCCATCTCACCAGGCCCGCAGTTCTTCACCCAGGTGGACCGGGCCCTGGCTGACGGCGCCCTGAACCCGGCCACGGCCCGTGTCGTCATCAGCACCGGCTTCAACGACACATACAACAACAACGGCCAGAACGAGCACCAGATCCGCGCCCGCTTCGTCGACGCGATGCGCCCTCAGATCCAGCGCATCCGCAATGCCGCCCCCAACGCGCGCATCCAGATCGTCGGCTACGCCACCATCACCGACAACGACCACGCCTGCCTGCTCCACCTGGGGTCAGGCATCCGGGACCGGACCTACCTGCCGCAGGTCGGTTACTGGGAGCGTCTGGCCCAGGGCATGCAGCGCGACCTCGCGCACGCCACCGGCACCGAGTTCGTGGACATGAAGCCCTCGACCCGGGACAACAGCATGTGCGCTCCGGACCATCTGCGCAGCTGGGCAGGCATCATCGACTTCCACGCCGGCCCCGGCAATATGCCGATCCACATGACCGACCGCGGCCATGAGCACGTCGCGAACACCATAGCCGGTTCCTGAGGTCCACCTCCGGCAACCCCGCCGTGCCAGGTAATACCTGGCACGGCGGGGATTTTCCGTCCCGGGCCCGCCGCTGACGAATATCGGTATGCTCGGCTGCGAACACGGGCCTGCGGGCCTTTACTGACGAAGGAGAATTCATTGGCAACCACTGTTCAGGGAGTTATCGCCCGTTCGAAGGGGGCGGATGTTGAACTCACCGACATCGTGATCCCGGATCCCGGCCCCAACGATGTCATCGTGAGGGTCCAGTCCACCGGTGTGTGCCACACCGACCTGGCCTACCGTGACGGCGACATCAGCGATGAGTACCCCTTCCTGCTGGGACACGAGTCCGCCGGCATCGTCGAGACCATCGGTGAGGCAGTCACCCACGTGAAGGTCGGCGACTTCGTCGTCCTCAACTGGCGTGCGGTGTGCGGGGAGTGCCGCGCCTGCAAGAAGGGTGATGTGAAGAACTGCTTTGCCACCCACAACGCCTCGAAGAAGATGACCCTGACGGACGGCACCGAGCTGTCCCCGGCACTGGGTATCGGTTCGTTCGCGGAGAAGACCCTGGTCCATGAGGGCCAGTGCACCAAGGTCAACCCGGACGCGGACCCCGCGGCTGTCGGTCTGCTCGGTTGCGGCATCATGGCCGGGCTCGGTGCGGCGGTGAACACCGGGGAGATCCAGATCGGTGAGTCCGTGGTCGTCTTCGGCCTCGGTGGGGTCGGTATTGCCGCTATCGCCGGCGCGAAGCTGGCCGGTGCGGCGAAGATCATCGCCGTGGACCTCGATGAGCGCAAGACCACCCAGGCCAGGGAGTTCGGCGCCACGCATGCGATTGTCTCGAAGGGTATGGACGAGCAGGAGGTCATCGACGCGGTTCGTGAGCTGACCGACGGTTTCGGCACGGACGTGGCCATCGATGCGGTGGGCATCATGGCGACCTGGCGTCAGGCCTTCTACTCCCGTGATCATGCCGGGCGCATGGTCATGGTCGGTGTGCCGAACCTGACCTCGCATATCGACATCCCGGCGATTGATTTCTACGGTCGTGGTGGTTCGCTGAAGCCGGCGTGGTACGGCGACTGCCTGCCGGAGCGGGATTTCCCCGCCTATACCCAGCTGTTTGCCAATGGTGTGTTCCCGCTGGATAAGTTCGTCTCTGAGCGCATCGGCCTGGGGGATGTGGAGGAGGCGTTTGCCACCATGAAGCGTGGGGACGTGCTGCGATCGGTGGTGGTCCTCTAACATGAGCGGGCTTCGTATCGACCATGTGGAGACCTCGGGGAAGTTCATCCTCGATGGTGGTGAGTGGGATGTGGACAACAACATCTGGATCGTCGGTGACGATTCGGAGGTGTTTGTCATCGACGCGGCCCATGATGCCACGCCGATCATCGAGAAGGTGGCGGGGCGGAAGGTGCGCGGCATCATCTGCACGCACGCCCATAATGACCACATCACCGTGGCTCCGGAGCTGTCCGAGAAGCTTGATGCCCCGATCTGGGTGCATCCGGGGGATCAGATGCTGTGGGATGAGACCCATCCGGGGCTTGGGCATGAGGATCTGGCTGATGATCAGGTCTTTGAGATTGCTGGTACGGATATGCGGGTGTTGAACACGCCGGGGCATTCTCCGGGTTCGTGTTGTCTGTATCTGCCGGAGGCTGGTGAGTTGTTCTCCGGTGACACCTTGTTCCAGGGTGGTCCGGGTGCGACGGGGCGGAAGTACTCCTCGTTTGAGACGATCATTGAGTCGTTGCAGACCTCGGTGCTGGAGCTGCCGGCGGAGACGATCGTGCGGACCGGGCATGGGGATCACACCACCGTTGGTGCGGAGGCCCCGCACCTGGAGGAGTGGATCAGGCGCGGGCATTAGCGCGCATCTCCCCGACGGGACCGGTCGCCGCTGCTAGAGTGCGGATCTATGCACACACTCGTCACCGGCGGCGCCGGTTTCATCGGCTCCCATCTGGTTGATCTGCTGCTGGCCGAGGGCCACGACGTCGTCGTCGTGGACAACCTCTCCCACGGCCGCCTGGAGAACCTCGCGGACGCCCGTGCCACCGGCCGGCTGACCTTCATCGAGGCCGACCTGCTCGACGTCGACTTCGACGCCCTGGTGGACACCCACCGCCCGGAGGTCATCTTCCACCTCGCCGCCCAGATCGACGTGCGCAACTCGGTGACCGATCCGCTCCACGACGCGCAGACCAACATCCTGGCCACCATCCGCATGGCCGAGGCCGCGCGTAAACACGGGGTGCGCAAGATCATCCACACCTCCTCCGGCGGGGCGATCTACGGGGTGCCCGAGTCCTTCCCGGTCTCTGAGGACGTGGCCGTGGATCCGCATTCGCCGTATGCGGCCAGCAAATACGCCGGTGAGGTGTACCTGAACACCTTCCGGCACCTCTACGGCCTGGACTGCTCGCACATCGCCCCGGCGAATGTCTACGGCCCGCGCCAGGATCCGCACGGGGAGGCCGGGGTGGTGGCGATCTTCGCGCAGCGGCTGCTGGCAGGCGAGTCGACCAAGGTGTTCGGGGATGGTTCCAACACCCGTGACTATGTGTTCGTACGCGATGTGGTGCGTGCGTTCTACCTGGCCTCGGGAGAGAAGGGATCGGGGTTGCGGTTCAACATCGGTACCTCGGTGGAGACCTCTGATCGGCAGCTGCACACGCTTGTGGCCCAGGCCGCGGGTGCGCCGGATGATCCGGAGTACGCCCCGGCCCGCCTGGGGGATGTGCCACGCTCGGCGCTGGCCTTTGACCGGGCGCGGGAGGTGCTCGGCTGGGAGCCGTTGACCCCGATCAGCGAAGGTGTCGCACAGACCGTGGAGTACTTCCGTACCCGGTCGAAGTGAGCTCAGGCGTTCATTTGCTGGCGGTCTCCTCGTCGGCCGCCTCATGGGCGGGTAATACCGGACTCTGCAGCGCCACGGCGCGCGCCAGGCGGGCATAGCGTAGTTCCTGCTCCCGGAAGCGGATCCAGGTGGACATCGTGGTGAACAGGAACGCGATCACCACGACGTAGAGCAGCAGGTCAGTGCCGCGGTCCACACCCAGCCAGTTGGCCAGGACAGTGAGATCATCCGGGCGCAGGACGGCCCAGACGGCGGCGATGATGAAGAGCACGAAGCCGAGCTTCACACCGGCCTTGGCACGCGCCTTGCGGCGGTTGGTCAGGAAATAGAACGCCAGCACGAGGGTGGCGGCGAGCAGCAGCAGCTGCACGAGGGTTGCGATCATATCGGGTTTCAGAGCCTCCTGGCCAGAATTCCGTCGGCGAGGATGTTCACGCCGTTGATGAGCGACTGGCCCTTGCTCATCGAGTACTCGGTGTAGAGGATGTCCACCGGTTCCTCCGCCACACGCCATCCCTTGTCGTCGATCATGCCGACAATCTCGGAGGCGTGCGACATGCCGTTCATCCGGATGTTCATCTCGTCGGCGACCTTCTTGTTGAAGACCCGCAGACCGTTGTGTGCATCCGAGAGCCCCAGCCTCCTGGTGGTGGGGGAGAGGAGCACCACGGTCTTCAGCACGACACGCTTGATCCAGGGCACCTGGTCGTCGGCGGCGCGGGGACGTCCGAAACGGGTGCCCACGATGATGTCCACTGCCTCGTTACGCAGGCGGTTGACCATGCGGATGACATCCTTGACCTGGTGCTGGCCGTCGGCGTCGAAGGTGACGAAGTACTTCGCACCGGGCTGGCGGCGGGCGTACTCCACCCCGGTCTGGATCCCGGCGCCCTGGCCGAGGTTGACCGGGTGGTTGACCAGGTGGGCCCCGCCGGCGTGGATGCGTGCGGCGGAATCATCCGCCGAACCGTCATTGACGGCGACGATGTTGGGGAAGGTCTTCCTGGCGTTCTCGATGACGTCCTGGATGACCGTTCCCTCGTTGTAGCAGGGGATGATCAGCCAGGTGTCCCGGAAATCGGTGTTGTCCATGATGGTCCACATGCTATCGCGAGAGCGGGTCAGCGGTGGAACAACCTGCCGTAGACGGCGGTGAGCAGCCCCGTCGGCAGCAGCCGGTAGGCGGTGCGCGCGGTAAAGTTGAACCAGGAACGCGGGCGGGAGATCAGCCCGTAGGAGACCAGATTGCGCTGCATCTGCCGCTCGGCGGCGAACATACCCTTCCCGGTGCGGCGCTCGAACTGGGCGGGAGAGGTGCGGAAATACGTCAGCGGTTCCGGCAGGTTGTGGAAGCGGGCACCACTGGCGAGCATGCGGGCCCACAGGTCGTAATCCTCCATGTGATGGACTGCCCGGTAGCCTCCAGCCCGCTGCACAGCGACCGTGCGCATCATCACAGAAGGATGGTTGACCGGTGAGTTGATCTTCGCGTAGCGGGCGATCTCGTCGTGGGTTTCGGGGAGGGACCGTATCTTCATCCCCTCCTGGGGCAGCTCACCGGTGGCGTGCCACCGGGCATCGTCGAATTCCTGCATCGATGTCCCCAGCACGTCGGTTTCCGGGTGACGTTTGAGCCACTCGAGTTGACGTGCCAACCGCTGTGGCACGGCGATGTCGTCGGTGTCCAGGCGGGCGAGGAACTCCGTCGACACCGACGCCAACCCAGCCTGCAGCGCAGGGCCGAGTCCCTGGTTACGTGCCAGAACGAGGGTGTTCAGCTCCGGATGGGCGGTACGGTGAGTGTCGAGGATCCCGTGGAGTTCTGCAGTCAGAGGACCATCCTCGACGATCAGGACCTCATCTGCCAGGCGGGTCTGTGACCACAGACTGTCGAGGGTCGCTGCGAGTTCAGTGGCATCACTGCCACGGTAGATGGCCATGAGTACCGTAACTGCACCGGGCGTGAGCTGGGATTTCGACATGATCTCAGATCCTACCGGTCGCGGGCGACATTGAGCAGGTACTCGCCGTAGCCGGATTTCAGCAGCGGCCGCGCCAGCTCCTCGAGGGTGGCGGCGTCGATGAAGCCCTGGTGGTAGGCTGCGACCTCCGGCGAACCGATGATCGTGCCGGTGCGCTTCTGGATCACCTCGACATAGGCCGCGGCCTCACTCATCGAGTCGAAGGTGCCGGTGTCCAGCCAGACGTCGCCGCGTTGCAGGCGCTGGACGTGCAGCTGCCCGAGGTTGAGGTAGGCCTCGTTGATGCTGGTGATCTCCAGCTCACCGCGGGCACTCGGTCGGATGGAACGGGCGATGTCGACGACCCGGTTGTCGTAGAAGTACAGGCCCACCACCGCGTAATTCGACTTCGGGTGTGCGGGTTTCTCCTCGATGGACACCGCCCGGCCGTGGGCGTCGAAATCGACCACGCCGTAGCGTTCCGGGTCGGAGACCTCGTAGGCGAAGACGACGCCGCCCTGCGGGTTACGGCATTCGGCCAGGGAGGTGGAGAACTGGTGTCCCTCGAAGATGTTGTCGCCGAGCACCAGCGCCACATCATCGTCGCCGATGAACTCCTCACCGATGAGGAATGCCTGGGCCAGTCCGTCGGGGGAGGCCTGCTCGGCGTAGTCGATCATCAGGCCCCACTGGGAGCCGTCGCCCAGCAGCCGTCGGAAAGCATCGGCGTCCTCCGGGGTGGTGATCACCAGGATCTCCCGGATGCCCGCCTGGATCAGCGTGGACAGCGGGTAGTAGATCATCGGCTTGTCGTAGATCGGCATCAGCTGCTTGCTGATGCCCTTCGTGATCGGATACAGCCTGGTCCCCGATCCACCGGCGAGAATGATGCCTTTCATAGGACGTATAGTGCCAGCCCGACGCGCCAGTTCTGCGGCACGAAACCGGTCGCCTCGATCTTCGCCGTACTCATTGTGCTTCTCGACGGCCGCGGGGCATGTTCCTTCCCCGCGAAGTAGTGCCCGCTGCTTACCGGCTGCACCATGTCCGGATCCTGCTGCCGCCCGGTGTAGACGGCCATGGCCAGTTCATCGAAACCGACCTCGTCGCCGGCACCGGTGAGGTGGTAGATCCCGTATGCCGGTTCCGCCTTGAGCAGGTGCGCGATGCCGCGGGCGATCTCATCGGCGAAGGTGGGCCGGCCCTTCTGGTCGTGCACCACCTGCGGCCGGACACCGCGCTCGGCCAGCTCCCGCATGGTGTCCACGAAGTTCTTCCCCTCGCCCACGACCCAGCTGGTGCGCACGATGTAGTGACGCGGAGCGGTCGCGGCCGCCGTCTCACCCGCGGCCTTCGAGGCACCGTAGACGCTCAGGGGGCTGACCGGGTCTTCCTCGGTGTAGGGGCGGTCGGACTGCCCGTCGAAGACGTAGTCCGTGGACAGCTGCACCAGCGTGAGGTTGTTCGCCGCGGCGATGCGCGCCAGCTGCGCCGGACCGCGGGCGTTGACGGACCAGGCGGTGGCACGGTCGGATTCCGCGGCGTCGACGGCGGTGTAGGCCGCGCAGTTGATGATCGCGGAGTACTGCCGCCAGTTGCGCGCCGGGGGAGCGGTGACGTCGAAATCCGCCCGGCCCACGAACTCGGCCTCCGGCAGCACCCTGCGCAGGGCCCTGCCCACCTGGCCGTCCGCCCCGGTGACCAGGACGCGGCGTGGGGGGACGGGCGGGGCGTCGAGAAGCAGCGCCTCGTCCTTGGCGGAGACGTTCGTCGGCTCCAGCGGCCAGTCGATGAGCTTGTAGGAGACGTTGACATAGGCGGAGTCCGGGGACCAGTGGTCATTGACCAGGTACAGGTAGGAGGTGTCATTCTCGAGCGTCTGGTAGCCGTTGGCCAGCCCGCGCGGCACGAACACCGCCGTGTCGGGGCCGACCTCCACGGTGACGGTCTCGCCGAAGGTGGGCGAATCCTCCCGCAGATCGCACCAGCCGCCCTGGATCCGCCCCGTGCCCACCGTGATGAGCTTGTCCCACGGCTCGGCATGCAGGCCGCGCGTCGTCCCGGCCTCGTTGTTGTGGGCCACATTCGCCTGCACCGGCCGGAAATCCGGCAGGCCGGCCGCGACCATCTTCTCCCGCTGCCAGGACTCCTTGAACCAGCCCCGGTGATCGGAGTGGACGTCCAGGTGCAGGACCAGCAGGCCCTCGATGTCGGTCTTCTCGATGTGCATTACTGACCTCTCTCCGCATAAGCCTGCTCCACCCGCTGCTTCGCGGGTGCCCACCACTGCCCGTTGTCCCGGTACCAGGCGATCGTCTGCTCCAGGCCGGCACGCATGCCCGTCTGGTTGTCGGTGTACTCGGGGGCCCAGCCGAGCTCGGTGCGCAACTTGGTGGAATCCATGGCGTAGCGCTGGTCATGCCCCGGGCGGTCGGCGACGTGCTCATAGCCCGGCGCGCCCATGAGCTCGCAGATCAGCTCGATGACCGCCTTGTTGTTCACGTGGTCGTTATCGGCGCCGATGTTGTAGGTCTCGCCGTTGCGTCCGCGCTCCAGGATGAGGTGGACGGCCGCATTATGGTCGTCCACGTGGATCCAGTCGCGCACCTGCTCGCCCGTGCCGTAGAGCTTCGGTGTCTGGCCGGCGAGGATGTTGGTGATCTGCCGGGGGATGAATTTCTCGATGTGCTGGTACGGGCCGTAGTTGTTCGAGCAGTTGGAGATCGTCGCCCTGATACCGAAGCTGCGCACCCAGGCGCGCACCAGGTGATCGGATCCGGCCTTGGTGGCCGAATAGGGCGAACTGGGTTCATAGGGGGTTTCCTCTGTGAAGCGTGCCGGGTCGTCCAGGCCGAGATCGCCGTAGACCTCATCCGTGGAGATGTGGTGCAGGCGGTTGCCGTGCCTCCGGATGGCCTCCAGGATGGTGAAGGTGCCCACGATGTTCGTGTCCACGAAAGGGCGGGGATCCCGCAGGGAATTGTCGTTGTGGCTCTCCGCGGCGAAGTGGACGGTGATATCGGCGCGGGCAACGAGCTTATCGACGAGAGCCGCGTCGCACACGTCCCCCTCAATGAACTCCACATCCGTCCCCGCCAGATTCGCCCGGTTCCCGGCATAGGTCAGCTTGTCCAGGACGATGATGTGGTCGCCGGGATAACGCCTGCGCGTCATGTGCACAAAATTCGAACCGATGAACCCGGCTCCCCCGGTGACCAGCAGTGTTCTCATGACAGCCCACTATACGTCCGCAGCCCGGGAACCTCTGCGCCTGCGCGCGGGTCCAACAGTGGTGATGATTACTCCACTGACTGAACTCACCACCCGGTACGCCGCCCAGCCCAAAGTGCTTCTCGACGACCCCCGCCTCCTCCCCACCATCCTGCAGAAACACGCCCTCGCCTCCCCGCAGTACGTCGTGCCTGTATCGGAGCTGCGTGCCGAGGCCCTGGCCCGCCACGACGCCCGGTACCACCCACGCGGTATCGCCTACCGGGTGGAGCCGGTACCGCGGGCGCTCGCCCACCACCGGGAACGCCCCGGATCCCTCATCGCTGAGTGGTCCGCCCTGGCGGTGCTGGGCCTCGATGAATTCTCCTCCGGCGCCGACACCACGATCCTGTGCACCTCCGACCGGAAACTGGCCACGGATGCGCTGAATGCCACCCTCCGGCGCCGGAAGAAACACCACCGCACTGAGATTAGGCAGGTGGGTGGGATCGTAGTTGCGGCCACAGACCACATGCAGACTCTCGCGGCATGCCTGCGGTCGTTGCGGAACAGGGAGCATGCCTGGGACACCCTGGCGGATCTGGAGGTGGAGCCGGCCACCGTCATGTCGGTGCAGCTCATCGATCGTTTCTGCCATCGATTCGGATACCGCCTCGAAGAGGTCCGGACAGGTCTGGCCGGTCTCTACTGCTCCCGGGAGCTGAGGAAATTACTGACCCTGAGTTGCCCGGGGGCCGAATCCCGGCCCGAGACCATCCTCCGCCTGCTTGCCGAGGAAGCCGTCTCCGACCTCGCCTGGACGAACTTCGCCTCCCAGGTGCCCGTCTACACCGACGGCACCGTTGGCTTGCCCGGTGAGCGGCGACGCGACAGGACCCTGCTCACCGCCTTCGACCGGGCGGAGCCGCGGCTGAAGATCGGCCTCATGCATGACGGGGAGCACCACCTGCAGCGCAGTCAGCGGGACAAGGATGCCGAGATCACGGCAGATCTGATGTCTCTGGGCTGGACGGTGCTGCGGACTTCAGCGGGGATGCTCCGGCGCACCGCGGAGACGAAACGACGGGTGCGCGAGGCCGTCCTGAGCGCCGCAGAGAAGCTCAAATAGGTGACATGTCATGTTGGATAATGCGGGCGCGGGGAAATGCGAGCACCTGTATTTTTCCTGGTCAAGCCCCACCTGGGCCTATAGAAATACGCGCATACGTACTATGTGACATTTTCCGAGGCAGAAGTTTCAACCCCAGCCGCCCGCCGCAGCGCCAGCACGTGCACCAGCCCACCAGCCACCGGGCCGACGACCAGGGCGGTGCACACCCCGGCCTCCAGGGACAGTGGTGCCAGCCACAGCACACCGAAGGCCACCACCGAGGCGGCCACCCAACCCAGGACGTACGCCCGATGCAGTTCAGATGCCAGGGTGGCGGCGCCGGTGACCATGAGCGAGCCGGTGCAGGCGGAGGCGAATGTCAGGATGGCGAGGATCAGGCCCGGGACCTGGAGGCCGTCCTTGAAGAAGGCCTCCAGGATCCAGGGACCGATGAGCCAGGCCGCGCCCGCGCCGACCACACCCAGGCCGAGCACCGCGCCAATCGGGGCGGCCAGCGCAGAGTAGAGACGGTCGCGGTTCTCCACGAAGCGCACAATGAGTGCGGATTGGAAACGCTGCAGTGGCACGAGGATGGGGGCGCGGGTGAGGGTGACGGCGTTGATAATGCCGGCGACGGTGACATACGTACCGGCATCAGGGGCCGAAGTGCTCTGCACGAAAACCGGGAAACCGGTGATCAGGGCGGCGGAGGCACCGGTGGCGAACATGGCTGAGATGATGCGGCGGGTGAGCTCGGGGTGGGGGACGTCGACAAGCGAGCGGACCGAACCCCCGGCCAGGAGGATGACCAGCCAGCTCAGCGCGCCGATGACGGTGATGATGAGAAAGGCGGTCATGCCCCAGCCGAGCTGCCAGGCCACCAGCGCGAACAGGAGACGGACGCCGGAGTCGAGGGCGACGAGTCCGGCGTAGCGGCGCCACAGGCCCATGCCGGAGAGCACGCCGGAGAGCACTGCTTGGAAAGCGTAGGTGAGCAGGCCGAAGGCCAGGAAGGCGGTGGCCGTGGCGGTGTGGGCATGGCCGCGGAGGAGGATGGGCATCCAGAAGAAACCGACGACCAACGCCACGACCAGCACCGTGCCACCGATGACGGCGGCCAGACGCCAGGGCCGACCGGTGCCGGACCGGCCGGTGCCGCGTGCGCTGGAGACCCCGCGGGTGGTTTCCTGCATGATGCCGTCGAGGAAACCGGTTGCGGCGAAGAACAGCCCCCAGTAGGCCTGGAAGGCAGCGAACTGGTCGATGTCCAGCGCCCAGGAGGCGACGTAGATGACGACGAAGCCTGACAGGGCCGCGAAGACGGTCGCCAGGCTCAGGGCTCTCACTGCGGGAACTCCGGCAGGGGGCGTTCGTTGAGCCAGGCGCGCCACAGGTCCTTGACCTGCTGTTCCGGGATCCCCAGCTCTGCAGCCTCGGCGAGGACCTCACGTTTGAGGTCGACGGGTTCGACGACGGAGTGGGCGCCGGCGGCGACGTAGCGGCGGAGCGCGCGGAAGAAGGGGGCGTCGCCAAGCAGGACGCGCAGGGCGTGGATGGTCAGCGCCCCGCGTTTGTACACGCGGTCGTCGAACATGTCGCGGGTGCCGGGGTTGCACAGCAGAAGATCCTGCGGCTTGGCGGCGAGCTCTTCGTAGTGTCTGCGCGCGGAGACGGCGGCCGGGCGGCCGGCGGAGTGCTCGAACCACAGCCACTCGGCGTAGCAGGCGAAACCCTCGTTGAGCCAGATGTCGTTCCACTGGGCCAGACCCAGGGAGTTGCCGAACCACTGGTGGGACAGCTCGTGGGCGATGAGGCGTTCCCAGGTGTGGTCACCGCGGATGTGGTTGGCGCCGAAGATGGACAGGCCCTGGGCCTCGAGCGGGATCTCGAGTTCGTCCTCGGTGACCACCACCGAATAGGAATTGAAGGGGTAGGGGCCGAAGAGTTCGGTGTAGAGCTCCAGCATGCGCGCCTGGTCGGCGAATTCCGCGCGGGCGGAATCCTTGAGCAGCGGCGGCACCCAGGCCCGGACGGGCACCTTCGCGCCGGGTTCGGAGAGCAGCAGCTGGTGGTATTCGCCGATCTGGACGGTGGCCAGGTAGGTGGCCATGGGGTTGCCCACCCGGTAGTGCCAGGTGGTGGTGGAACCGCCGGTTTTCTTGGACAGCAGGGTGCCGTTGACGGCGACGACGTAGGGGTTGTCGGTGGTGACGATGATCTCGTAACGCGCCTTCTCGTCGGGTGTGTCATCGCAGGGGAACCAGCTGGGGGCGCCGTTGGGCTGGGAGGCGACGAGGGCACCGTTCTCCAGCTCCTCCCAGCCGATCTCCCCCCAGGGGGAACGGATCGGGGTGGGATTGCCGGTGTAGCGGATGACCAGGGAGAACTCCGAGTCGACGGGGATCTCCTGCGCGAAGGTGAGGTGCAGTTTGCCGCGGGCCTGGCGGAAGCGGGAGACGCGTACCGTCTGCCCGGCGGTGCCCTGCGCGGTGATGCGGGTGGCGCGCAGGCGCGGCGACAGGTCGAGGGTCATCGTCTGCAGGGGCTGCCAGTTGTCCAGCTGCAGCGTCGCGATGCCGCTGAGGTGGTTCGGCCCCACCCGGTAGGTGAGATCCAGGTGGTAGGAGCGGACGTGGAAACCGAGGTTGAAGTCGATGCCGGTGTATTCGTCACGGGTTCCGGGGACGGGGGTGGAGCGCAGCCTTCGCATGGTCATGATTGACCAGATGTTACCGAGCACCTAGCCGACGTGCTGATTCAGCCACTCGAAGATGAGCGCCTCCACCCGGGCGACCTGCTTGTTGTCGGCCGCGCCGGCGTGCCCGCCCTCGGTGTTCTCGAAGTAGTCCACGGATTGCCCGGCCTCGCGCAGGGCGTGGGCGAACAGGCGGGCGTGGGCGGGGTGGACGCGGTCGTCGCGGGTGGAGGTGGTCACCAGCGCGGGCGGGTAGGTGCTTGTCGACGCCACGTTGTGCAGCGGCGACCACGCCTCTATCGCCTCGCGTTCCACCGGGTCCTCCGGGTCGCCGTACTCCGCCATCCAGGACGCTCCGGCCGACCAGGTGTGGTAGCGCAGCATGTCCGTCAGCGGCACCTGGACCACCGCCGCGCCGAAGCACTCCGGGTACCGGGTGAGTGCCCCGGAGGTGAGCAGCCCGCCGTTGGAGCCGCCACGGATCGCGATCTGCTCCGGGGTGGCGTAACCACGTTCCACGAGGTCCGTGAGGACGGCGCGGTGGTCTTCCCAGACCTTGTGGCGGTTGGTCTTGACCACCTGGCTGTGCCACGTGGGGCCGAATTCGCCACCGCCGCGCAGGTTGGGCTGGACGAAGTGGCGGCCGGCCTCGAGCCAGGCGATGCCCCGGACCGCGGAATAACCCGGGGTCAGGGAGACCTCGAAACCACCGTAGCCGCCGACCAGGGTGGGACGGGCCCCGAGGGAGAAGTCACCGGTGATGAAATAGGGCAGGCGGGTGCCGTCGGCGGAGGTGACCCAGTGCTGGCGGGTCTGCAGGCCGGTGGCGTCGAAGAGGGCGGGGGAGCGGCGCACCACCTCCGGGCGCAGCCCCGCGGCCAGGTCCAGGCGGTGGAGGGTGGTGGGCTCGGTGAAGGAGGAGGTGGTCAACCACACCTCATCGTTATCGAGCGGGCTGGTGGCCACGACCGAGGCGGTGGCCAGGGGTGGCAATTCCAGGTCGCGGGCCGCGGCGGTGGGCTCGTCGAGGGGGTGGACGACGATGCGGGTGGCGACGTCGTCAAGCAGCGTGAGCACCACCCACCCTGCGGTGAAGGCGATGCCCTGCAGCGCGGTGTGCGCGGTCGGGAGGAACACAGGTCGGATGTCGCGCCCTCCGCCGAGGAAACGGTCCAGCTCGATGACACCCAGCGCGCCGGCGGGAAGGCCCGCGAAGTCCTCGCGCGGGGCGAGGAAGAGCCACTGCTTGTGGATCAGTGTCTCGCAGTCCTCCGGCACCTCCACCCGCCGCAGGGGAGCCTCCGGGTCGAGCGGGGCGACCCAGCGGCGGGAATGGTAGAAGTCGATGGCCCGGGTCGCGATGATCCGCTCATGGCCGGGGGTGAGGTCCGCCCGTGCGCTGACGGCGACGTCCTCGTGCTCGCCGACGGTGTGGACGGGGGCGTCGGCAAGCGCGGTGCCGCGGCGCCACACCCGCACCTGGGCGGGATAACCCGAGGCGGTCAGCGAACCCGCACCCGTGTCGGTGCCCACGAGCAGGGTGTCCGGGTCGATCCAGCTGGCATCGGTCTTCGCCTCGGGGAGCACGAAGGGGCGGTCCTCGATGAAACGACCGGCGGCCAGATCGAATTCCCGGATCACCACGGCATCCGCCCCGCCGCGGGACAGGCGTACCAGCGCACGGTCATAACCGGGTGAGCGGACATGCGCACCTTTCCACACCCAGTTCTCGTCCTCCGCCGCGGCGAGGGCATCGAGGTCGATGAGCACCTCCCACTCCGGGGAGGCGGAGAGGTAGGAATCCAGGGTGGTGCGGCGCCACAGACCCCGGACATGCCCGGCGTCCTGCCAGAAGTTGTAGAGCTGGTCACCGCGCCGGGCGACGAAGGGGATGCGGTCGTCGGTCTCCAGAGCAGCGAGGATCCGCCCGCGCAGCGCCGGGTTGTCCGAGGCCCTCTCCGTGACGGTCGACCATTCCTCCGCCCAGGCCAGTGCCTGCGGGGAGTCGATGACCTCGAGGGCCTTGAGGAGCTCAGATGAGTCAGTCATGACCACCAGGCTACGTGCGGGCCTCCGGGACGGGGCGGAGAAAAGCAGAAGGCACCGCCCACCGGGATGGTGGACGGTGCCGGGAGCGATCCTCCGGAGTGCGGGCTAGGAGAGCGCGTCCTCGAAGGTCTGCCAGGACTCGTTGAGGTCCTGGATCCAGTAGTTCCAGGAGTGGGTGCCCACCGGACGGAGGTTCCAGGTGGCCGGGATATCCAGGCTGTCCAGCTTTGCCTTCAGATTGTGGGTGCAGACGTTGGTGGCTGCCTCGATGACGCCACCCTCAATCTGGAGCTGGGCGGCACCGACGGAGGCGACGAGCGGGTCATAACCCTGGGCAGTATAGGTGCCGGGCATGTCCGCTTCACCGGCCAGGCCGGTGGCGTTGGAGATGTAGAGACTGGTGCCCCGCAGCTTGTGGGCCTGGACCAGGGCATCGTTGGCACGGTTGTGGTCACCGTTCTGCGGGCCGAGCATCTCGAACGCACTGGTTCCGGCGCGCTCCACGGTGAGTTGTGCGGACTGGTATCCCAGGAAAGTCGAGGTCTCGGCGCAACCGGAGAAGGAACCGGCCACATCGAAGAATCCCGGCGCCTTCTCGGCCAGCAGTAGGGCGGAGGTCGCGGACATGGAGTAACCGCCGATTCCACGCTTGCCGTTGGCCTTCATGTACGGCTCGATGCCGCCGGGCAGCTCGCGCAGCAGAAAGTCCTCCCAGCGCTGCTTGCCGTTCAGGTAGGGGGCGGCAGCCTGAGGGCTGTCGTTGTGCCAGTTGATGTAGTAGGAGAAGGCGCCCTCCATCGGGATGACGACGTTGACGTTCTTGTCCTTGTAGAAATCCACGATCGGGGAGGAGGCGATCCAGTCCATGTTCTGCTCTGCGCCGCCGGCGCCGTTGAGCATGTAGATGGTCGGACGTGCCTCATCGAACTCTCCGTTCGGGGTGATCACGGCGAGCGGAATATCACGGCCCATGGACGTGGAATAGGCGTTGAAGTGCAGAACGCGGTGGTTGTCCCTGGTCTGCTCCACCCATGTGCGGTCGCTCTCCCGGTTCTTGTCCAGCTTAGTGATCTTCGCTGCGGTGAAATCGCCCTGGATCTTGGCAGGTGTGACTTCGGCTGCGCCGGCGATGGCGGTCGGAGTCGCCAGCGCAGATGCGCCGATGGCGAGGGCCGCGATCGGCGCGGCAATCTTGCGGAGGAGCTTCATGGAGAATCGCTTTCCTGAGAGTCGTGTACCTGGGGCGCACACAATTCAGATCGGTGTGCGTTCACAGTGGTTCATCGTAGTGGCTATCCCGGATGTTAGCGGCTCACCCCCGGAAGTGTCTGTTCCGGGGGGAATTCGGACCGACTGTCCGCGGAGTCGTCCCTATGTTTCTGAAGTTGCGGACGGAGCGGAGGAGGGGCAGGCTGTGAGTATCATAATGCCGTCAGCTCTCATTCAGTTCTCTGTGTAACATCCTCTCCTCTGGAAGCGTTGGAGCAGATTGAACACTGAATCAGACAGGGCAGGAAACCGCCCGGAATACCCAGAGAAAGAAGAAACCCATGAACTTCCTCGAGATCGCCATCGTCGCCATCAACACCTTCATCGGCCCGGGCATCCACGGAATGTCCTCGGCCTCCTCCAACATCGGCCTGGCGCTCGGCCTGTTCTAGCGGCCCTGTATCTGCGACGCCCCGGCCACCCGGCCGGGGCGTCCTCCCTTTTACGGGGGCACTGGCCGGTGACACGGGGGTGACGGTCACCTATTCTGGATTGCGTGACTGAACATTATGACGTTGTTGTACTCGGTGCGGGCCCCGGTGGCTACGTCGCCGCGATCAGAGCTGCCCAGCTCGGCAAGAAGGTTGCCGTCGTCGAGAAGCAGTACTGGGGTGGAGTCTGCCTCAACGTGGGCTGCATCCCCTCGAAGGCGCTGATCAAGAACGCCGAGGTTGCCCACCTCCTCACCCACGAGAAGAAGACGTTCGGCATCAAGGGCGACGTCTCCTTCGATTACGGGGACGCCCACAAGCGCTCCCGCCAGGTCTCCGACAAGATCGTCGGCGGCATCCACTACCTGATGAAGAAGAACAAGATCACCGAGGTCAACGGCCTCGGCAGCTTCAAGGATGCCAAGACCATCGAGATCTCCGACGGCAAGGACGCCGGCAAGACGATCACCTTCGATGACTGCATCATCGCCACCGGCTCCGTCGTCAACTCCCTGCGCGGTGTCGAGTTCTCCGAGAATGTCGTCTCCTACGAGGAACAGATCCTCAACCCGGTGGCCCCGAAGAAAATGGTCATCGTCGGCGGCGGCGCCATCGGCATGGAGTTCGCCTACGTCCTGGCCAATTACGGTGTCGACGTCACCCTCATCGAGTTCATGGACCGCGTCCTGCCGAACGAGGATCCTGAGGTCTCCAAGGTCATCGCCAAGGCCTACAAGAAGATGGGTGTCACCCTCCTGCCGGGCCACGCCACCACTGCGGTGCGCGACAACGGTGACTCCGTCGAGGTCGACTACCAGAAGAAGGGCTCCGACAAGACCGAGACCCTCACCGTCGACCGCGTCCTCATCTCCGTCGGTTTCCGTCCCCGCGTGGAGGGCTTCGGCCTGGAGAACACCGGCGTCAAACTCACCGAGCGCGGCGCCATCGACATCGACGACCACATGCGCACCAACGTCGACAGCATCTACGCCATCGGCGATGTCACCGCGAAGCTGCAGCTGGCCCACGTTGCTGAGGCACAGGGCATCGTCGCCGCCGAGACCATCGCCGGTGCTGAGACCCAGACCCTGGGCGACTACATGATGATGCCGCGCGCCACCTTCTGCAACCCCCAGGTCTCCTCCTTCGGTTACACCGAGGAGCAGGCCAAGGAGAAGTGGCCGGACCGCGAGATCAAGGTCTCCACCTTCCCGTTCTCCGCCAACGGCAAGGCCGTCGGCCTGGCTGAGACCGAGGGCTTCGCCAAGATCGTCGCCGACGCTGAGTTCGGTGAGCTCCTGGGTGGCCACCTGGTGGGGCCGAACGCCTCCGAGCTCATCAATGAGCTCGTCCTGGCGCAGAACTGGGACCTCACCACCGAGGAGATCAGCCGCTCCGTCCACATCCACCCGACCCTGTCGGAGGCCGTGAAGGAAGCGGCCCACGGTATCAACGGCCACATGATCAACTTCTAGGTCGGAGCAGCCGCTCCCATGGGCAAGGGGCCTCCCACCGGAGGCCCCTTCTTCTATTCTCAAGGAGGTCCGCGGTCCACATGACGACCATTGGAATCCTGGCGGACGCCGGGTAACCCTCCGACGATGTCACCCGCATCGTGGAACAGCAGCTCGATGACCCCCGGTACGGCACCGATGATGACGGCACCCGTGTCCTCAACGGCACCTGGCCCGGGGTGGGGCGGGTGGAGGTGCGGGTGGAGACCATCCCCATGAACCCCAGGGGTGACGTGGAGCTCTCCGAACACGCCCCCCGGATCCTGCGGGCCCGGAACTGGGACCGTTTCATCTACGTCACTGACCTGCCGCTCACCGCATGGGAACGGCCGGTGGTCAGCCAGCGGGCGCGTGACGCCGCCGCCGCTCTCCTCTCCCTGCCCGCCCTCGGGGCCTTCGGGGTCACCCGCCGTCTGCGGCGGGAGCTGGTCAGCCTCGTCGAAGACGACCGGGCACTGGCAGGTGTGCTCCGTGGGGGAGTGGACCGTGACGAGGTGGAGACCCGGGTGCTTGGCCACCGGGGGCGCTCCCTGCGCATGACCCTGGGCATGATCCGCGGTAACCAGCCGGGCAGGTTGCTACCGGTGTTGTCGAGTTCCCTGGCGGCGATGGTGGCCACCGGTGGTTTCGGCATCTTCTACGGCTCAATCTGGAAACTCGCCGAGGAGATGAGCTGGCCCCGGCTGCTGGGCGTCAGTGTCTTCGCGGTACTCTCCTTCACCACCTGGCTGATCATCCACAACCGGCTCTGGCAGCGTTCCCACACCCAGGAGACGCGGTGGCGGGAACGCATCGACAACCTTGCCACGGTGGGCACGATCGGGATGACCGGCCTGCTCCTGTACACCCTGGTCCTGGTGGTGCTGTTCGTCTCTTCGGTGGTGGTCATCCCGCAGGCATACCTGGATGCGGAGCTCGGACATGACGTCGGTCTGCCGACATACCTGTCCATCGCCACTCTGAGCGCCTCCCTGGGGACGATGGCTGGTGCGCTCGGATCGAATTTCGACCGGGACGTGGAGATCCGCTCCGCCACCTACAACCTGCGCGAATATGAACGCAGGCTGCAGAGCGGCAACTACACCGACCGGGAGTAGGAGGGGCGTCTAGTTGTAGGGCGCCACCGAGGAGCGGTGCGCATCGATGGTGATCTCCTCGTGGATCGGGGGGAAGGCACGTTGGGCGCAGTTCTCACGCGGGCACAGCCGGCAGCCGGCGCCGATGGGGGTGGCGCTGGACAGGTCCTCCAGATTCAGCCCCTCCGCGTAGACGGTGCGGTCGGCGTGACGGGCCTCGCAGCCCAGGCCGATGGCGAAGAGCTTGCCGGTGTCACCGAAACGGCCGCGGTGGTGGCGGACGGTGCGGGCGATCCACAGGTAGTTACGACCGTCAGGCATCTGGGCGAGCTGCCGCAGGATGGTGCCCGGGTTGGTGAAGGACTCGTAGATGTTCCACAGCGGGCAGGTGCCGCCTGAGTTGGCCAGGTGGAAACCGGTGGCGGACTGCCGCTTCGACATGTTGCCGGCACGGTCGACTCGGACGAAGGAGAAGGGGATGCCCCGCAGCTTCGGGCGTTGGAGTGTGGACAACCGGCTGGAGACGGTCTCGTAGCCCACGCCGAAGACCTGGCAGAGGAAGTCGACGTCGTAGCCGGAGCGTTCGGCCTCCGAGTGGATGCTCTGGTAGGGCAGCAGGACGGCGGCGGCGAAATAGCTGGCGATACCGCGGCGGGCGAGGTTGGCCGAGGCCTCGGAGGTGAAGGCCTCCTCGGCGACCAGGGCCTCGACAGCGTCACCCGCCTCCAGGTAGGCCAGCTCCATGCCCATGCGGAAAGCCCGTTGTCCGGTGTTCAGACGGCTGGCCAGCTGCAGGTGACCGGTGTTCCGGTCAAGGCTGTGGAGGGTGCCGTTGAGTTCGGAGGAGGTGGAGATCTCAATGCCGTGGTGGTCGCGGAGTCGCTCGGCGATGGCGTCCTCGGTGGGGCGGATGGAGAACCTCTCCACCCCGATCTCCGTGGCGAGGGCCTCCGCGGCGGTGTCGAGGATATCCAGGTAATTCTGTCGGGCGTAGAAGAAGTCGCGGACCTCGTCGTGTGGCATGGACAGGGCCTGGGTACCCAGTGATGCGTTGAGTGGGCCGGCGTGGCGGCGTGTGTCGGTGGCGATGGACAGCTTGTCGCGGACGTTGCGGTAGCGCCGGTGCATGTCGACCATCGTGCGGGCGATGGACGGGTGGTTGTAGACCAGCTCCGACAGCTCCTGCAGTTCCATCGGGTTGGGGCAGAGTTCCTTGTCGAGGACAACGTCCTGGATCTCAGCGAGGAGACGTGAGTCGTCGTCGCGGGAGAAGAAGGTGGCATCGACGCCGAAGGCCTCGGTGATGCGCAGGAGAACGGGGACTGTCAGCGGCCGGACGTCATGTTCGATCTGGTTGACGTAGCTGGCGGACAGTCCGAGCGTGGCCGCGAGTGAGGCCTGGCTGAGGTCACGTTCGCGGCGCAGTTGGCGCAGGCGCGAACCCACGTAGGTCTTTCCCATGTCCGACATCGTAGCGTGATCGCGCTCACTTCTACACATTCTTTGCAAACTTGATGTGAAGAAAGTTAATGATCCGGGAAATGTTCTGGTGGAAATCAATCCCGGGGGTGAAAACAATCGAAAGTTTGACACCTATCGGGGTGGGATTGGTTGAGCTGAGGGTCCGGGGTGAGCAACCTCACAGTACCCTGAGAGTTGGGGCTCCGTCGTTGCATTATCCGAGGGCTCTGGGGAAAGAGGCGTGGCAGGCGGGTGGTTTGGTTCCCGGTCCATGCCGTAATCATGAGGCAAGGCTCGCCTCAGTAGTCATTGGGCTGGGGTGCGGGGGTCATCGGAAGGGCTGGTCAGGTTGTTCGAAAGTGGTCCCGACCGGTGGGGCCACCGTAAAGTATGAGCGACACTGGAGGTGCCATGACTGTTAAAAACGCAGACCGTGACGCAATCGCTCACGGCGTTATCACTGAGAAGCCGCTGCGCGAGCGGCCGTCCTACCCGACCTGGGCCATCAAACTGGTGATGGCCATCACCGGCCTGATCTTCGGACTGTACGTCCTGGTTCACATGGTCGGTAACCTGAAGATCTACATGCCCGACCATAACGGGATCGCCGCCATCAACGAGTACGGCGAGTTCCTCCGTACCGTCGGCGCCCCGATCTTCCCCCGCGAGTCCATCGTGTGGATCCTGCGTATTACGCTGCTGGTGGCGGTGGTCCTGCATGTTCACGGTGCCTTCGCCCTGAACGCACGCTCCCGCGTCTCCCGCGGCAAGTTCAACCGCACCAATCTGATGGGTGGCCTGGACTCCTTCTCCACCCGTTCGATGCTGATCACCGGCATCATCCTGCTGCTGTTCATCATCTTCCACCTTCTCGACCTGACCATCGGCGTCGCTCCGGCAGCCCCGGAGACCTTCGCTCACGGCGAGGTCTACGCGAACCTGATCGCCAGCTTCTCCCGCTGGCCTGTCGCGATCTTCTACATCCTCGCCATGGTTGTCCTGTTCCTGCACCTGTCCCACGGCATCTGGCTCGCCGTGTCCGACCTGGGCATCACCGGTAGGCGCTGGCGCAAGATTCTCCTCGTCGTCGCCTACCTGGTGCCGGCGATCGTCGTGATCGGCAACATCGTGATGCCGCTGTCCATCGCACTGGGCTGGCTCAGCTAGGTCCTGAAGGGAAGTTCTGAAAAATATGAGCAACACCGAGACTGCCTCTCACTCCGAGTTCAAGCACCCGGCCTCCATCGTCGAGGGTGTCATTCCGGGCACCGTCCTCGACAACGCTGAGCCGCAGGGCGTACCGACCAAGGACATGTGGGAGTACCAGAAGGAGCACATGAACCTTGTGTCTCCGCTGAACCGCCGCAAGTTCAAGATCCTCGTCGTCGGCACCGGCCTGTCCGGCGGCGCCGCCGCAGCCGCCCTCGGCGAGCTGGGTTATGACGTCAAGGTCTTCACCTACCACGACGCCCCGCGTCGTGCGCACTCCATCGCCGCACAGGGTGGAGTGAACTCCGCCCGCGGCAAGAAGGTCGACAACGACGGCGCATACCGCCACGTCAAGGACACCGTCAAGGGCGGCGACTACCGTGGCCGCGAGTCCGACTGCTGGCGTCTTGCCATCGAGTCCGCCCGCGTCATCGACCACATGAACGCCATCGGCGCTCCCTTCGCCCGTGAGTACGGCGGCACCCTGGCCACCCGTTCCTTCGGTGGTGTGCAGGTCTCCCGTACCTACTACACCCGTGGCCAGACGGGCCAGCAGCTCCAGCTGTCCACCGCATCTGCGCTCACCCGCCAGATCGGCCTGGGCAACGTGGAGATCTTCACCCACGCCGACCTGGTCGACCTCATCGTCACCAACAAGGACGGCAAGAAGCGTTGCGAGGGCATCGTCACCCGCAACCTCATCACCGGTGAGCTGTCCGCCCACACCGGCCACGCTGTCCTGCTGGCCACCGGTGGTTACGGCAACGTGTACCACATGTCCACCCTGGCCAAGAACTCCAACGCAGGCGCCCTCATGCGCGCATACGAGCAGGGTGCGTACTTCGCCTCCCCGGCCTTCATCCAGTTCCACCCGACCGGCCTGCCGGTCAACGCTACCTGGCAGTCGAAGACCATCCTGATGTCCGAGTCGCTGCGTAACGACGGCCGTATCTGGTCCCCGAAGAACCCGAAGGACGACCGCGACCCGAACTCCATCCCGGAGGAGGAGCGCGACTACTTCCTGGAGCGCCGCTACCCGGCCTTCGGCAACCTGGTCCCGCGTGACGTCGCCTCCCGTGCGATCTCCCAGCAGATCAACGCCGGTCTGGGCGTGGGCCCGCTGTACAACTCCGCATTCCTGGACTTCCGTGACGCCATCGAGCGCCTCGGCCAGGACACCATCCGCGAGCGTTACTCCAACCTCTTCGAGATGTACGAGGACGCCATCGGTGAGGACCCCTATGCCTCCCCGATGCGTATCGCCCCGACCTGCCACTTCACCATGGGTGGCCTGTGGACCGACTTCAACGAGATGACCTCCCTCGACGGCCTGTTCGCCGCCGGTGAGGCCTCCTGGACCTACCACGGTGCGAACCGTCTGGGCGCCAACTCGCTGCTGTCGGCATCGGTCGACGGCTGGTTCACCCTGCCGTTCACCATCCCGAACTACCTGGCGGACTACCTGGGCGAGGATGCGCTGGCGACGGACTCCCCGGAGGCCGCCGAGGCTGTCGAGCGTGCCCAGGCACGCATCGACCGCCTGCTCAACATCAAGGGCCCGAACCCGCGCGGTGCCGACCACTACCACCGCCAGCTCGGCGAGCTGCTGTACTTCGCCTGCGGTGTGTCCCGTAACGTCAAGGATCTGCAGGACGCCATCGTCAAGATCCGCGAGATCCGCGAGGACTTCTGGACCAATGTCCAGATCCCGGGTGAGCAGAACTACATGAACCAGGCCCTCGAGTACGCCGCACGCGTGGCTGACTACATCGACCTGGGCGAGCTCATGTGTGTCGATGCCCTCGACCGCGACGAGTCCTGTGGTGCGCACTTCCGTGACGACCACCTCTCCGAGGACGGCGAGGCCGAGCGCGACGATGAGAACTGGTGCTTCGTCTCCGCATGGGAGCCGGCCGGTGAGGGCAAGTTCATCCGCCACGCCGACCCGCTCGTCTTCGAATCGATCCCGCTGCAGACAAGGAACTACAAGTAATGAAGCTGACACTTGAGATCTGGCGTCAGGCCGGACCGACCCAGGAGGGCAAGTTCGAGACCGTCCAGGTCCCGGACGCTGTCCCGCAGATGTCGATCCTGGAGCTCCTCGATCACGTCAACAACCGCCTGATCGAGGAGAACAAGGAACCCTACATGTTCGCCTCGGACTGCCGTGAGGGCATCTGCGGCACCTGTGGTCTGACAGTCAACGGCCGTCCGCATGGCCCGGGTCAGAACACCCCGGCCTGCCAGCAGCGTCTGGTCGGTTACAACGAGGGCGACGTCATCAAGCTGGAGCCGATGCGCTCCGCCGCTTTCCCGGTCATCAAGGACATGGTCGTCGACCGTTCCTCCCTGGAGCGCGTCATGCAGAAGGGCGGCTACGTCTCCATCAACGCCGGTACCGCCCCGGATGCTGACACCCTGCACATGAACCATGAGGTCGCCGAGCTCGCTCTCGACCACGCGGCCTGCATCGGCTGTGGTGCCTGTGTGGCAGCCTGTCCGAACGGTGCCGCGCACCTGTTCACCGGCGCGAAGCTGGTCCATCTCTCCCTCATGCCGCTGGGCAAGGAAGAGCGTGGCAAGCGTGCCCGCCAGATGGTTGACGAGCTGGAGACCAACTTCGGTCACTGCTCCCTCTACGGTGAGTGCGCCGACGTCTGCCCGGCGGGTATCCCGCTGACTGCCGTCGCCGCCGTCACCAAGGAGCGGGCGCGTGCCGCCTTCCGCGGCAAGGACGACTAAACTCGGTGTTGAACCGAGTATCGAGAGACGAAAGCGAGTAAAGGCTATGGCTTCCACCAATTACGCGGTCGCCGATCAGGCATCCGAGTCCTTCCCGGACTATGCACCCAAGCTGCACCATTCCTACATCGAGGGATACGAGCCCAACTCCCTGGGCGCGCCGCACTCCTCCCTGGAGCGCTCCTCCACCTGGATCGGTATGGGTCTGCTGCTCGGACCGGCCCTGGCCGGCGTCGGCATCATGATCTGGATCGCCGCCACCTGGGTCTGGGGTCCGGGCGTGGGTCCGGCGGGTTATAATCTCCCGCTGCTCTTCGGCATCGGAGTGGCCGTTGCCGTGGTGTTCGCGGTCGCCGGCTTCGGCCTCATCTTCTGGGGTCGCCGCTACTACCGTGAGTACCGCAAAACCACTGGTCGCGTGAACTAGTCCGCACCGCTGACGTCTTTCGGCGACCAGCTCCGCCCCCTCCTGACCTGTGCAGGCAGGGGGCGGAGCTTTTTCGTACCCTGGGTCCCGTGCGCCGAAACATCATCATCGTGCTGATCACCCTGATCACCCTGCTGACCTCGTTCAGCCTGTTCCAGTACGCCCTGGAACTGCTGTGAGACCGCGGGCGTCCATAATGGAGGGCATGGGAAGACACAGCGAGACAGCGCTTATCAACGCCCGGCAGATGCCCGGCCCCGGCCCGGAGGTCGAGGCGGAGCGTCGACGCGCGCTGCGCCGCCACAAGGCCTTCGTCACCGGCCTGCTGGTCGTCGCAGCGGTCATCTTCCTGGCATGTAGTTGGTGGCAGTCGCAGCCGGGCGGGGCCCCTGTGTGGGTCGGTTATGTCCGGGCGGCCGCGGAGGCCGGCATGATCGGTGGTCTGGCGGACTGGTTCGCCGTGACCGCACTGTTCCGCCACCCCCTGCGGATCCCGATCCCGCACACCGCGATCATCCCGAAGAAAAAGGACCAGCTGGGGCAGGCGCTCTCCGGCTTCGTGGGGGAGAACTTCCTCAACGCGGAGCTGATCACGGAGAAGGTCCGGTCGGCGGACATCCCGCAGCGCCTGGGTGCCTGGCTGTCGCAGCCGGACAACGCGGGGAAGGTCTCCCGGGAGGCCGGCCGACTCACAGCGAACGCCATCCGCGCCCTGGACCCTGCGGACGCGGAGGCGGTGATCCAGTCGCAGCTGATCGACAAGTTGGCGGAGCCGCACTGGGGTCCGCCGGCGGGCCGGGTGCTGGCCGGTCTCATCGAGGACGGTCGCACCGAGCCGGTGGTCCAGGAGGTGGTCACGTGGGCGCACCGCAAGGTGCAGGGCATGGAGGACACCGTCGTGGAGCTCATCGACGAGCGGATGCCCACCTGGGCCCCGCAGTTCGCGAAGCAGCTGGTGGGTGCGAAGGTGTACAAGGAACTGGTGGGCTTCACCGCCGCAGTCGCCAACGACCCCTCGCATGAGGCCCGCAATACGATCCGCCGTTTCCTCGCCGACCTCGCGGATGATCTGCAGCACGATCCGACGATGATCGCCCGGGTGGAGGGGATCAAACAGGATCTCATGGGTTCGACCCCCGTCCGTGGAGCGGCCGCGACCATCTGGGCGAACGCCTCCGCCTCCCTGGTCGACGCCGCCACCGACGAGACCTCCCTGCTGCGCACGAAGATCACCGAGCTGTGCCTGACGTGGGGCAGCAACATCCAGACGGACGGGGAACTGCGTGCCAGCCTGGAACGCCGGATCACTGGTGGCGCGGCCTTCCTGGCAGACAACTATGCCGGCGAGGTCACCGCCATCATCTCGGAGACCGTCGAGCGCTGGGACGCCGCGGAGGCCAGCGACAAGATCGAGCTGATGGTGGGTAAGGACCTGCAGTTCATCCGCCTCAACGGCACGATTGTCGGTGCACTTGCGGGACTTCTTATTTACACTGTGAATCACCTGCTCTTCGGAGCGTGACGCTGACTCTTCAGGAGGGAAGCCCCACCATGACCACCCCGAACGACAACACCACCCCCGACCACGAGCAGAACCGCTCCATGCTGGACAATCTGCGGGAGCCGTTCCAGGCCTGGCTCTCCGCAGGATCGCGTCTGGGGGACGTGGTCTCTGACTTCGCCGGCCGGTTCCGGGAGGACCGGGAGAAGGCCGGGTTCAGCTCCGGGGCGCACGCACAGCCCAGCCCGGTGACGGAGGAGGACTCCACCACCGACCGCTTCAAGGCCGCCGCCCAGGAGGCGCGGGAGGGACTGTCCGCGGCGAAGAACACCGAGGACTACAAGCGGGTCTCCGCGGTCTTTGCGGGTCACGCCGAGGAGATCATCCGGGATCTGGCCGGCTCGGCACGTCGTGCCGCCGACCAGACGAAGGATTCCGAATCAGCGGAGGACGCCCGCAACGCCTTCGACCGGGCCGTCGCCGCGGTGCGCGAGACCTTCGATGAGACCGTCGAGCAGGCCCGCGTCCGCCGCGCGGCCTCCGGTGATGAACAGCACGAGCAGTCCTTCATCGACGAGCTCCGGGGTCGTCTCGACCACCTCATCAGCCGGGCGGGTTCGCTGGCGGGCAGGGAGGAGAAGGAGCGTTTCACCCCGACCGCCCCCTCGACAACCGGTGAGGGTGAGGTGCCGCATATGATTGACGGTGAGGTCATCAGCACCACCGAGGTGCCCACCGACACCGACAAGGACAGCTAGAACTCCCCATGACTCTGATTGCCGGCTACATCATCTTCGAACGTCTGCTGTTCGCCCTGATCGCCCTGACTGGTGTGGTCGGTGCGTTCTTCGCCGTGACCACGCGCGACGACGCCTACCAGGCGGCTGACCGTCAGACGAAGTGGATCTGGGTGGCCATCCTCGTCGGCTCCGCCTTCGTGGTCATCACCCGAGTGCCTTTCCTGTCCTGGGCGGGCATGGTCGCCATCGGCGTGTACTGGTTCGACGTCCGCCCCCACCTGAAATCCCTGATCAGCGGCAGCCACGGCTGGTAGGTGGCCGTGACATCGGATCTGGCGTGGCTCAAGGGCCACGCCTTTCTCATGTGCGTCGGCCCCGGTTTCGGCCCGCAGGATGTGGCCCCCGCGGTGTCCGGGGCGCTGGAGACCGGCCTGGGCGGCATCGTGCTCTCGCCCTCCCATGTGGAGCTGGCCGGTGACACGGAGGGCCTCACGGTGGCCGTGGTGGTGGGTTTCCCCACCGGACGCCACCACAGCCTGGTCAAGGCCGCTGAGGCCCGCCTGGCGGTGCAGCAGGGGGCCACGGAGGTGTGGCTGAGCCCGGACCTGGCCGTGGCGGACAGCAACCGGCTGCTGGCGGAATTCGTGGCCGTGCGGGAGGCGGTGCCGCACCCGGTGACACTCGCCGTCATCCTGGAGTCCTCCGCCCGCACCCCGGAGTCCGTGGCCGCAGTGGCGGGGGCCGCCCGGCTCGCCGGGGTGGACCGCCTGGTCACGGCCGGCGGCTGGCTGGGGAAGGGCACCGGGGCGTCGGTGAGCACGGGCCTGCCGCTGACGGTGACCGGCGCGGAGACACTGGAGGACGTGATCACCGCCCTGGAATCAGGGGCGGACCGCGTGGGTGTCAGCTCTACTGCAGCTGTGGATTCCCCACCTCACTGAGCGGGACATTCTCGCCGCTCACACGCATGCGGGCCCCGCCCTCGATGACGGTGAATTCTTCGATGGTGAAGCCTGCGGCCTGCTCCGCGACCCCCTCCCGGAGGGCGGCGGTGATCATGTCGGTGACCTGGCCGGGCAGGTCGAAGCCGAAGAGGGAGGCACCGGCGGCCACGAAGGTGAGCTGGCCGTCCACGGGGGTGGGGGAGAGGTTGAGCTCGGCCATCCCGTTGTTGAACTGGATGTTGAGGGTACCGGCCGCGACATCGGAGGTGACACCGGTGAGCTGGAGCAGCCCGCCGGCGTTCTCCTCCGCCATGGACTGCTGGATCACGGCCAGCAGGTACTCGTCGGGCACCTCGGTGGTGGCGACCATGCGGCCGGCCACGGGGTTGTCGGGGTCGGAGATGAGCAGGTCGTTCAGGACGACGTGGGTCCCGGGCTGGCCGATGATCTCCTGACCGGTGACCTGCAGGGTGGAGGGCGTGGTCACCTCCACCTCCGGGATGGTGCCCCGGGGGGCGGAGAGGATCAGCGGTGTGGCACCGAATGCGATGGTGGGGTCCTCCGTCAGCTCCACTCCCTCCCGGGTGGCCTGCTCCCGGAATTCAGTGCGCAGTTCGTTGCCCATGAACCACCGCAGGCCGAATTCGGCGACGAGCAGCAGGACGAGGAGGGCCACGAGCAGACCGACGATGAATTTCCAGATGGCCGAGGAGGCCGAGCGCGCAGATGCCATGTGTGCCAGTGTCCCGTAGATCAGGTGCCCGGGGCAACCGCTTCCCAGGGGATGGTCAGGATGTTGTCACGCAGGTTCCGGCGAACGGATTCAATGGGCCAGCCTTCGGCGATGAGCTCGGCGCGCGCGTTACGCCAGCGCACCCGCGGACCGTAGGGCTCCCAGCCGGCGGCCCGGTTCCAGGCGTCGTCGGCGGCACTGAGCAGCTCATGGATGCGTTCACCGGGGGTGTTGCGGTGGATGAGGATCTTCGGCAGCCGTTCCGCCAGATCGGAGGGGGTGGCCACATCGAAGGGGTCCCAGGCGAGGGTGAGGGAGACGGGGCCGTCCGCGTCGAGAAGCAGCCAGGCGGCGCGGCGACCGATTTCATCGCAGGTGCCCTCGATGAACAGGCCACCGGGAGCCAACCGCCGCAACACCGACTCCCAGGCCTTCTCCACCTGGTCGACGTCGTACTGGCGCAGCACGTTGAAGGCGCGCACCAGATGGGGGTGATGTCCGGCGAGCTCGAAACCGCCGAGTTCGAAACGCACCCCGCCCTGCGGCGGCAGGACCCGCCCGGGGTCGATCTCCAGGCCGACGACCTCGAGGTCGGGGCGGATGGTGCGCAGCCGGGCGGCCCATTCCACGGTGGTGGTGTGGGAGGCGCCGTAGCCGACGTCGACGGCGAGAGGGCCACCGGGAGACACGGGGGCGTCGGTGAGCAGCCGGCGGACGCGCGGATGGTGCACCGTCCAGCGGTCGGAACGGCGCAACCGGTTGAAGCCGGTGGTGCCGCGGGTGATGACGCCGAAAGGCCGACCACGGCCCTCCTCCGCGCGGACATTATGTGCGCGGAGGTTGGGAGTGTGGTCGGCCATGAGATCAAGCAGTGGGAATCGGGGGACGCCTAGGCGTTCTCGGAGATCCAGCGCTCGGTGAGCTCACCCTCGGTGTTGAACAGGTCGCCGAGTGCGTCGGCGACCTTCGGCTCGATGGCCGGCCCCATGAACGGGATGTTCACGGAGACCTCGTTGTTGTAGGTCAGGGTGGTGGTGGCGTCGTCGCCGCTGAGGTTGATCTCGCCCTGGAAGTCGACGGGGGTGCCCTTGACATCGGCGGTGTAGGAGATGTGGGAGGCGTTGTCGGTGAGCGGGCCGACGGTGACGACGCGCTTGACCTTCAGCGCCTGGGAGATCATCGCGCGGACGGCCTCGGGGAGGATGTCCAGCGGCAGGACCTCGAAGAGGGTGACCACGGCGCCACCCTCGGTCGCCTCGAAGGAGTTGACCTCGCCTGGCTCGGGGGAGAGGTGCTGTGCGATGAATGCCCAGTAGTCGGCGTTGGTCAGCGCGGCGTGGACCTTCTCGGCCGGCTGGTTGATGGTTACGGTGTTCTCACTGCGGGATGCCATGACCAACAGACTACCGTTGAGCACGTGACCGATTCATCTCTGACCCCGGACATCCGCAAGTGTCTCACCCGAATCGCGGATGTGAGCCTCGATGAGGACACCACGTTCGCCGGGCTGACCACCCTCCACCTGGGGGGACGCCCCCTCCTCGCGGTGCGGTGCGGCACCACCGAAGCCGTGGCTGAGGTCGTGCAGCTTCTCGACGCCGCCGCCATCCCCCTCCTCATCGTCGGCGGCGGCTCCAACCTCGTTGTCGCCGACGGGGACCTCGGGCTGGTGGCCGTGATCCTGGAGAACGACGCCCTCGAGCTGGACACCGGCAGCGGTCTGGTCCGCGTCGGGGCGGGCGCGGTATGGGATGACGTCGTGGCCGCCACGGTTGCGGCCGGTCTGGGTGGTATCGAGTGTCTGTCCGGCATCCCCGGTTCCGCCGGTGCCACCCCGGTGCAGAATGTCGGGGCCTACGGGGCGGAGATCTCGGAGGTGCTCACCCGTGTGCTGCTGCTGGAGCGCGCCACCGGCGAGGTCTCCTGGGTGGACGCTGATTCCCTGGAGCTGGCCTACCGCCGGTCGAATCTGAAGTTCACCGGCCGGGGTGTGGTCCTGGAACTGGAGATGCAGCTGAACCCGGACGGACAGTCGGCGCCGCTGCGCTTCGGGGAGCTCTCCCGCAGCCTGGGGGCTACCGCAGCCGGGGAGCGGCGTCCGGTGGCGCAGGTCCGCGAGGCGGTCCTGGCGCTGCGCCGGGGCAAGGGGATGGTGCTCGAGGAGAGCGACCACGACACCTGGTCCGCGGGCTCTTTCTTCACCAACCCGGTGGTGGAGGTGGCGGTGGCTGATGCCGTACAGGCGGCGGTGCGTGCGGAGCGCGGCGGTGAGGACGCCGACCGGATGCCGCGCTTCCCGGCGGGGGAGGGGCAGGTCAAGCTGTCCGCCGCGTGGTTGATCGACCGGACCGGCTTCCACCGTGGCTATCCGGCGGAGGGGGCGCCGGTGCGCCTGTCGACGAAACACACCCTCGCCCTGACCAACCGCGGTAGCGCAGTCACCGCAGACCTGGTGGCCCTGGCCCGGGAGGTCCGGGACGGGGTCCGCGATCGTTTCGGGGTGACCCTCGTCCCGGAGCCGGTGTGGATCGGGGTGTCCATCGACTGAGGGGCGAGCGGATCAGGCCAGGGAGAGGAACATCTTCTCCAGCTTCTTCTCGTCATAGGCGTCCGGTTCGTCGGTGAAGCACTTCTTCATGCCGGTGGCCACGACGAGGTACCCGGCCCGGTCGATGGCCTTGGCCACGGCGGCCAGCTGGGTGACCGCCTCCTCGCACTCATGGCCCTCCTCGAGCATCCGGATGACGGCGTTGAGCTGTCCTGCGGCGCGCTTGAGCCGGGTGGTGGCGGGCTTGGCTTCCTCAGGGGTGAGCTTCATGCCGTTCCTCTCCTCGGTTATCAGTTCAGGGGTCAAAGCTGGTGCAACCACTCTAACCCTGATCGTGCGGGGCATATTCCCAGGTCATGAAACCACCGTCGAGGTTGGCTGCTTCAACGCCATGGTGCTCCAGCAGCGTGACGGCGACATGGCCGCGCAGGCCGACGCGGCAGAAGACCAGCGCACGGTTGCCGCGGAGCTCCTCAACCCGTTCCCGCATCTCATCGACCGGAATGTTGACGGCACCGGGGATGGTGCTCTTCGCGAACTCGCCCGGGGTGCGCACGTCGATGAGCGTCCAGCCATCGGCGACCGTCTCCTCGAGCTCGTGCCACTGCACGGTGCGCTCGCCGGCGACCATGTTGTCGTTGACGTAGCCGAGGAAGTTGACCGGGTCCTTCGCGGAACCGAACTGCGGCGCATAGGCCAGCTCGAGGTCCGCCAGGTCGGTGGCGTTCAGCCCGCCGCGCATGGCGGTGGCGATGACGTCGATGCGCTTGTCCACACCCGCCATGCCCACCCCCTGCGCACCCAGGATCGCGTCAGTGTCGGCGTCCACCACCAGCTTGAGGTGCAGGGTCTCGGCGCCGGGGTAGTAGCCGGCGTGGTCGGCCGGATGGACGTGGATGACCCGGATGTTCTTCCCGGCGGCCCGTGCGCGTCGCTCGTTCCAGCCGACCGAGGCGGCGGCCAGGCCGAAGAGACCGACGATGGCGGTGCCCAGGGTGGTGGTACGGCGCACGTCGCGGCCGGTGATGACGTCCGCGACCAACCGACCGTGACGGTTGGCGGTCTGCGCCAGGGGGACGAGGGTGTCCTCTCCGGAGACGGCGTCGGCCTTCTCCGCGGCGTCGCCGAGGGCGAAGATCGCCGGGTCCGAGGTGCGCTGCTGTTCATCCACCTTGATGCCGCCGTGTTCGCCGACCTCAAGGCCGGCCTCGGCGGCCAGTTCGCTGGCGGGGCGCACACCGATGGAGGCGATGACGAGGTCAGCGGGGATGGTGCGGCCGTCGGTGAGCTCGAGGGTGTCGTCGGCGATGGTCTCCGTGTCCGCGCCGGTGAGGACCTGTACACCGTGCCCGGCGAGATGCTTCTCGACGATCGCGGCCATCTCCTCATCCAGCGGCGCCATGATCTGCGGGGCACGCTCGATGATGGTGACCTCAAGGTCGCGGTGGCGCAGGTTCTCGGCCATCTCCAGGCCGATGAAGCCGCCGCCGATGATCGCGACGGACTTCACCTCCGGGGTCAGTGCGGCGTTGATCACGTCGACGTCCTCGACGGTGCGCAGGTGCAGGGCTCGTTCGATACCGGGGATCGGCGGGATGACCGGGGTTGCACCGGGGGAGAGGACCAGGTGGTCGTAGGCGATCGTCTCGCCGGTGTCGGTGGTGACGGTCTTCGCGGCCCGGTCGATGGCGGTGGCGCGCGTGTTCACGCGGACGTCCAGGTTGAAGCGGGCCCTCAGGGATTCGGGTGTCTGCAGGAGCAGGGACTGTCGCTCCGGGATGACGCCGGAGACATGGTAGGGCAGGCCGCAGTTGGCGAAGGAGACGTGGCCGGAGGCCTCGAGGACGATGATCTCCATCTCTTCGTCGCGGCGGCGCAGCCGGGCTGCGGTGGACATGCCGCCGGCGACGCCGCCGACGATGACGGTGGTGGTCATGGTGGGCACCTTCCTATCGTGCGGAGTGGTCGCAGGTGCACCACTGGTCGGCAGCGATCTGGGCACGGACCTGGTCGACGTGTTCACCGCAACCGGACCAGGTGGTCTTGCTGCAGGCGGGGCAGGGGGTGGGACGGCACATGCTGTTCTCCTGGGGTGGGGTTGGGACGCTGATGTCGCTAGAATACCCCCAGGGGTATATTAAAAAGCAAGTTCGGGTCTCTGTGGGGGTCGGGGAACGGCGGAGCGGGGGATTGCACACCAGGTCACCTTGAGGCGTCAACCCGGAGGGCGTGAACAGCGGCGTAGGGTTGGGCCGGACGGTGAGATTTTCAGGCCCGCCCCCGCCGCAGTCCGGTCAGCGATCAAGCAGGCGCAGCAGGTCCTCCTGCACCTCGCGGCGGCGGATCTTGCCCAGCTGATCTCGGGCAAGCTCCTCGAAATGGTAGAAGGTGCGCGGGACCTTGTAGCGGGTGAGACGCTCGCGGGCGAAGTCCTTCAGTCCCTCCGGATCAAGGGCGGCGCCCTCGCGCAGGGTCACGCAGGCCACGACATCCTCGGAGCCGTCCTCGCGTGGACGGCCCACCACCGCCAGGTCGACGATGTCCGGGTGGGCGCGCATCGCCTCCTCCACCTCCGCCGGGTAGACGTTGAAGCCGCCGGTGATGATGACCTCCTTGATGCGGGCCACCAGACGGATGAAACCGTCCTCCTCCATGACGCCGACATCGCCGGTGCGGTACCAGTCTCCGTGGAAGCTGGACTCCGTGGCCTCGGGCTGGTTGAGGTAGCCGGGGAATACCTGCGGCCCGCGGACGAGGATCTCCCCTTCGGTGCCGTCGGGCAGGGTCACGTCGAGGTCCTCCGGGTCGGCGATCCGCACCTCCGTGTCCGGGAAGGGGATGCCGACGTAGCCGGGGCGTCGCTTGCCGTTCATCGGGTTGCCCACGATGACCGGGGAGGTCTCGGTCAGGCCGTAGCCTTCCACGAGGCGGCCGCCGGTGGCACGCTCCCACTTGTCCACGGTTGACACCGGCAGGGTGGCCGCACCGCAGAAGGCGTTGCGGATGCCGGAGATGTCCACGTTGTCCTGCTCGGCAGCTTCGACGATCTTCTCGTAGAGGGTCGGCACACCCGGCAGCCAGGTGGGGGTGTGCTTCTTGATCACGTCCATGATCAGCGGGATCCGGGGTGCGGGCAGCAGTACCATCTCACCGCCGATGTACACCGACAGGGTGCCCACCATCGTCAGTCCGTAGGCGTGGAACATGGGTAGGGCGGCCAGCATCCGTTCGTCCTGCTCGCCGAGGCCGGGTACCCAGCTCTTGCCCTGCAGCAGGTTGGCGAAGAGGTTGCCGTGGGTCAGCTGTGCCCCCTTCGGCGCGCCGGTCGTGCCGGAGGTGTAGAGGATCAGGGCGATGGAGTCCCGGGTCACTGACGGCTCAGAGGCGATGTCCTCGCCCTCGCCGCCGATGGCGGAACCGATGAGCACCTCCCACGGGACCGTGTTCGGGGCCGGGGAGGACAGGGCCTCGCGCTGTTCGCGGATCTTCTTCACCGGCAGTTTGAGGGCCATCTGTTTGACCTTGGGCATTGCCTCGATCATGTTGACCGAGATGATGGTCTCCAGAGAAGTGGAGCCGCGAAGTTTCTCCAGGGTGGGGGCGGCCTTGTCCCAGGCGATGACCACGCGGGCGCCGTGGTCGGCGAAGGGTCCCGCCAGTTCGTGGGCCGTGTAGAGCGGGTTGTGCTCCACAACGGTCGCCCCCAGCTTGAGTACCGCGTAGAAGGCGGCGATGTGCTGGGGACAGTTCGGCAGGATGATGGCCACCTTGTCACCGGGTCGCACCCCGAATGCACGCAGCCCGGCGGCAGCGCGGCGGACCTGGCGGTCGAGTTCGGCGTAGGTCTGGGTACGACCGAAAAACCAGGTGGCGGACTTCTCGGCATTGATGGCGAGGTTGTTGTCGTAGACGTCGAGCAACGTTGTGTCGTCATAGTCGAGGGAATGGGGTGTCCACTCCGGATAGTGCTGCAGCCATGCCTTGGTCTCAAATGCCGACATCAGTGCGCCTTCCAGTCAGGTTCCGTGGTGACGACCAGTATAACGACGCGCACACCTATCATTGGGGGCATGCGCGTTGCGATGATCTCCATGCACACGTCACCGCTACAACAGCCGGGCTCCGGCGATGCGGGCGGCATGAACGTCTATGTCCTCAACACCGCACGCCATCTGGCCCGGCAGGGGGTGGAGGTGGACATCTTCACCCGGGCCACCCGACCCAGCCAGGGTGAGGTGGTGCAGGTGGAGCCCGGACTACGGGTGGTCAACATCGTCGCCGGGCCCTATGACGGACTGGAGAAGGAGGCCCTGCCCACGCAGCTGGCGGCCTTCGCCGGCGGGCTCGTCCAGTTCCACCGCTGCAATGACGTCGACTACGACCTCATCCACTCCCATTACTGGCTCTCCGGTCAGATCGGCTGGCTGCTGCGGGACCTGTGGGAGTTGCCGCTCGTGCACACCGCCCACACCCTGGCCGCGGTGAAGAACGCTCACCGCAGCGCCGACGACTCCCCGGAATCGGAGGCCCGGCGCATCTGCGAGCAGCAGCTGGTGGACAACGCCGACGTCCTGGTGGTCAACACCCAGGAGGAGACCAATGACCTCATCGACCACTACGACGCCGACCCGGAGGGCATCGTCGTGGTCTCCCCGGGCACCGACACGGAGCTGTTCACCCCCGGCACCGATCGCAACACGGAGCGTTCCCGCCGCCTGCTCGGCATCCCGTTGGACGCGGAGCTGGTGGCTTTCGTCGGCCGGCTGCAGCAGTTCAAGGGGCCACAGGTGCTCATCCAGGCCACCGCTGAACTTGTCCGGCGCAATCCTGAGCGCAAGTTGCGGGTGATCATCTGCGGCGGGGCATCCGGAGCAGCGGCCACCGAGCGGCAGTACCTGGATCTGGCGGAGGAGCTGGGGGTGGCGCGCCGGGTGCGTTTCCTGGATCCGCGTCCACCGGAGGAGCTGGTGACGATCTACCAGGCCGCTGACATTGTCGCGGTGCCCAGCTACAACGAATCTTTCGGACTGGTGGCGATGGAGGCGCAGGCCTGCGGCACGCCGGTCATTGCAGCCCGGGTGGGTGGTCTGCCTGTCGCCGTCTCCGAGGGGGAGACGGGGCTGCTTGTCGACGGCCACGACACCGCCGACTGGGCGGACGCCATCGAGCAGCTCCTCGACGATGACGACACCCGCCTGCGGATGGCGGGCGAGGCGGTCCTGCATGCCGCGAACTATTCCTGGTCGGCCTCCGCCTCCCAGCTGGCCTCGGTGTACGCCGACGCGTTGAGCACCGAGGTCACCGACTGCCTACCCCGCCGGGAGCGTGTCGGCGGCTGAGGGTGTGGACGGGGGTTGTCACCGGCGTGCGATTCCCGGCGGCACCGGTGCGGGCATGGCATATTAGGAGTATGACCAACGGAAAGCTCATTCTTCTTCGCCACGGCCAGAGTCAGTGGAACAAATCGAACCAGTTCACCGGCTGGGTGGACGTCGACCTCACCGAGCAGGGTGTGGCTGAAGCGATCCGCGGTGGCGAGATGCTCAAGGAGGCCGGCATCCTGCCGGAGGTCGTCTACACCTCCCTCCTGCGCCGCGCCATCCGCACCGCCAACATCGCGTTGAACGCCGCCGACCGCCACTGGATCCCCGTCATCCGGGACTGGCGTCTCAACGAGCGCCACTACGGTGCGCTGCAGGGGCTGAACAAGGCGGAGACCAAGGACAAGTACGGCGACGAGCAGTTCATGGCATGGCGCCGCTCCTACGACACCCCGCCGCCGGAGCTGGCCGATGACGCCGAGTACTCCCAGTCCGATGACGTCCGTTACGCGGACCTGGATTCCATTCCGCGCACCGAGTGCCTGCTCGACGTGGTCAAGCGCTTCATCCCGTACTACCAGGAGGAGATCGAGCCGCGCGTGAAGAACGGGGAGACCGTCCTCGTCGCCGCACACGGCAACTCCCTGCGTGCGCTGGTCAAGTACCTAGACAACATCTCCGACGAGGACATCGCCGCGCTGAACATCCCGACCGGCATTCCGCTGGTCTATGAGCTCACCGCCGACGGCTCCGTGGTCAACCCGGGTGGCACCTACCTCGACCCCGAGGCCGCTGCCGCCGGCGCAGCCGCTGTCGCCGCCCAGGGCGGCAAGTAGTCTGTAGCGCGTGTCCCCTGTCCTTGCGTTCCTGTTGGGCGTCGTCGTCACCGGCGTCGCCCTCCCGGCGTTGAACGGGGCGCGTAAGCGGATCATCCGCCACCGTTCCTCAGCGACTCTCGAGGACAACCAGGTCACCACCGTCGGTCAGGTCCTGCACCTGGCCATCCAGGGTTCGCCCACCGGCATCACTGTCCTCGACCAGGGCGGGGATGTGATCCTGTCCAACGCCCGCGCCCACGAGATGGCACTGGTCCACGACCGGTCCGTCAACGATGAGGTGCGCAGGGTCGCGGCGGAGGTGTTCGCGGACAAGGAGACCCGCTCCCTCGACCTGGCGATCCCGAAGCGGCGCACCGGCAACCGGGTCTCGTCGGTACGTGCCCTGATCAAACCCCTCACCCTCGTCGATGACCGTTTCGTCATCGTCTACGGCACCGACGAGAGTGAGAACATCCGCATGGAGTCTGCGCGCCGTGACTTCGTGGCCAACGTCTCCCATGAGCTCAAGACCCCCGTCGGCGGCATGGCCCTGCTGGCGGAGGCGCTCATGGAGTCGGTGGACGACCCCGAGCATGTCGAGTACTTCGGCAAGCGCCTCCACAAGGAGGCCCACCGTATGGCCGACATGATCAACGAGCTGATCTCCCTGTCGAAGCTGCAGGGGGCGGAGCCCCTCCCCGAGATGGAGCCCATCTCTGTCGACGCGGTCATCGACGAGGCCTTCAGCCGTAACCAGGTCGCCGCGGACAACGCCGAGATCACCCTGACCAAGGGTGCCGAATCCGGTGTCCTGGTCATGGGTGATAAATCCCTGCTGGTCACGGCGGTGTCGAACCTCATCTCCAACGCCATCAACTATTCCCCGCAGTCGGTGCCGGTCTCGGTGTCCCAGAAAGTCACCAGCGATGATGTGGTGCTCATCCGCGTCACGGACCGGGGCATCGGCATTTCCCCGGAGGATCAGAAACGGGTCTTCGAACGTTTCTTCCGGGTGGACAAGGCGCGTTCGAGGTCCACCGGCGGTACGGGGCTGGGGTTGGCCATCGTGAAACATGTGGTGGCCAACCACGGGGGTAACATCAAGTTGTGGTCCCGCCCCGGCACCGGGGCCACGTTCACCATCGAACTTCCTATCTATCATCCTGATCCGGCGCCGACGGCGATCCCGCCGGCGGGGCAGGATGAAGAGGCAACGTCCACCGGGCCCCTGCGTCAGGCCGTGTCCCGGGTGGCGACACGTCGAAAGGACAAAGCATCATGACGACCATTCTCATCGTGGAGGACGAGGAGTCCCTCGCGGATCCGTTGGCCTTCCTGCTGCGTAAAGAGGGTTTCGATGTGATCATCGCCGGTGATGGCCCGACCGCGCTCGTGGAGTTCGCGAAGAATGACATTGATATCGTCCTGCTCGACCTCATGCTGCCGGGCATGTCGGGCACGGACGTGTGCAAGCAGCTGCGGACGACCTCATCGGTTCCCGTCATCATGGTCACCGCCCGCGACTCCGAGATCGACAAGGTTGTCGGACTGGAGCTGGGTGCGGACGACTACGTGACCAAGCCCTACTCCTCCCGTGAGCTCATCGCCCGCATCCGGGCGGTCCTGCGCCGTGGGGCAGACAACGACGCGGCAGCCGAGGAAGTCGACGAGCAGGTCCTCGAGGGGGGCCGGGTCCGCATGGACGTGGAGCGCCACACCGTCACCGTCGCCGGGGAGCCGGTGTCCATGCCGCTCAAGGAGTTTGACCTCCTTGAGTACCTGCTGCGCAATGCTGGCCGGGTGCTCACCCGTGGCCAGCTCATCGACCGGATCTGGGGTGCCGACTACGTCGGTGACACCAAGACCCTCGACGTGCACGTCAAGCGTCTGCGCTCCAAGATCGAGGAGGAGCCCTCGCGCCCGAAACAGCTGGTCACCGTCCGGGGTCTGGGCTACAAGTTCGAGGCCTGATCCCGGTTCCGGCTCGCCGGGTGCGGGGCGCTGAGACCGGCGGCGGCGCGGCGTCGGCAGTGGTCGGCGATGACCTCGTATGAGGGCGCGCCCATCAGTGCGGTGAGCTCCTGCTTCATCGACACCCACACCGGGTCCGGGTGGGTGTGGCAGGAGCTGGAACTGGAGCACCACCAGTCGAAGTCCTCACCGCCGTTGCCCCACGCGCGGCGGTCGTATTCGCCGATGGTGGTGCGCAGGATCTCCTGGCCGTCGGTGCGCTCCTCGTAGTCCTCGTGGCGGCGCAGCGGGACCTGCCAGCAGACCTCGGGCTTCTCGACGGTCAGGTCACGGCCCTCCGCCACCGCCCACTGGTGGATGGCGCAACCGGTTCCGGTCGCCCACCCTTCACGGTTGGCGAAGATACAGGCCCCGCCGACGGTCTTCGTCTTCAGGGAGGGCTCGGGGTCACCGTCTTCGTCGTCGAGTTCACCCCACTCCAGCCAGGGTTCGAGCTCGATGGCTTCGCCGCTGGCGAGATGCTCGTCCACCCCCTTTGGGCGGTGCTGCCAGTATTTCGCGGGCATGTCGGCGACGGCGTTGTAGAGCTGGTCCCGGTCGGTCTCATCAGCCAGATAGGCGCCGTGGACGCAGCAGCCGATGTCGGTCTGCTCGGAGTCGATGCCCTGACAGGTATCGGTGCCGAAATGGCAGGTCCAGTGCGATTCGACCCATGTCAGGTCGACGCTGAAGGTGTGTAGCGGATCCTCTGGATTGACGAACTCGAACCACTCTCGGGGGAAATCGGGGGCTTCTTCCCCACCGGACAGAATCTGCTTGCCGGCGGGGGATGACTGCGGGAAACCCAGAAAAACCTGGGAGGAACGTGGGCGATTCACACTTCCCCACGCTAGACCGTCTACCCTTGAGGGCGTGCGACTAGGTGTATTGGACGTGGGCAGCAACACTGTCCACATGGTGGCGGTCGATGCCCGCAACGGTGGTCACCCGACCCCGATGAGCGACTGGAAGACGAGCCTGCGACTCGTCGAGCTCATCGACGGTGACGGCGCGATCGATGACAAAGGCATCCGACGCCTGACGAAGGCCGTTGCCGAGGCAGCGGACCTGGCGGGAACTCTCGGGTGCCGGGAGATCATGCCTATCGCGACCTCCGCGGTGCGTTCGGCCACGAACTCGGCGGAGGTCCTGGCCGCCGTGGAGCGTGAGACCGGCGTCCGACTGGAGGTCCTCTCCGGGGAGGACGAGGCCCGACTCACCTTCCTCGCCGCCCGCCGCTGGTACGGCTGGTCCGCCGGGCGCATCACCAACCTCGACATCGGCGGGGGTTCCCTGGAGCTGTCGACTGGTTCCGACGAGACCCCCGACGTGGCGATCTCACTCGACCTCGGCGCGGGCCGCTTGACCCACCACTGGTTCGACACCGATCCGCCGGAGCGCAAGAAGGTCAATCTCCTGCGCGACTACATCGACGCTGAACTGGTTGAACCCGCCCGCCAGATGCGCGCCTACGGTGCTGCCGGGCTCACGGTGGGCACCTCGAAGACCTTCCGCACCCTCGCCCGCCTCACCGGCGCAGCTCCGAGCGCCGAAGGCCCCTACACCAAGCGCACCCTGACCGCCCCGGGTCTGCGCCAGCTCATCGCGTTCATCTCCCGCATGACCGCGGCCGACCGCGCCGAGCTGGAGGGCATCAGCTCCGACCGTTCGCACCAGATCGTCGCCGGTGCCCTCGTGGCTGAGGCCAGCATGCGTGCACTCGGCCTGGAGATGATCGAGATCTGTCCGTGGGCACTGCGTGAGGGTGTCATCCTCCGGCGCATCGACAAGGGGCTCACCGAGAACCCCCAGGAAAGGAAGTGACATGAGCGACAAACAGTTGACCGTCGCGGAGTTGCTCGCGCGTGCCGGCAGGGAGAAGGAGGGGGAGGAGACCCCCCGTCGCCGTCGCCGCAGCCTGGAGGAAGGCGGGATCTCTGTCGCGGAATTGACCGGCTCCATCCCGGCCGTCAAGGAGAAGCCCGTCGAGTCGAAGCACTCCTCGGTCCCTATCGACGGTCCGGAGCCGGAATCGCGACCGGAACCGGAGACCGGGGAGGAAGAGGCCGCACCTGAGCCGGAGGAGTCGACGCCGGCCACCGACCAGACGGTCGTGCTAGGCAAGGTCGAGACAGAGCTCCCGGAACCGGAACCGGAGCCCGAGTCCGCTCCGGAGCAGACCGGTGTGATCGACCTTGTCGACGCCCCCGAGGAGCCGGAGGAGCCGGAGGGGCTGGAGGACGTCGATAAGCAGCTGGCCGGGGAGGAGACATCCGGGGTCGAGGAGAAGACCTCGCTCACCGGGGTGATCCTCATGACGGCTATCGGTGTGGTGCTCGGCGTCGTGATCTTCAAGGGCTTCGAGGTACTGTGGGAAAGCTTCTCCCGGCCGGTCGTGGCCATCCTGGCTCTCCTTGTCACCGTCGGCCTGGTGGGCGTGGTCAAGGCGCTGCGCACCACCAATGATGCCCTGTCAATGGTCCTCGCCGGTTTCGTCGGTCTGTTGATGACCTTCGGCCCCCTGGCCATCGTCATGCTCTGAGCCTGTGTTGTGGCACCCTGGGGTGCATGACAAAAATTGTGGTAATCGGAGGCGGGAAGATCGGCGAGGCGCTGATCTCCGGTCTCGTCAACGCGGGCACTGACCCCCAGTCAATCACCGTGACCAACCGCCGCCCCGAGCGCGGCCGGGAGTTCCGGGAACGCTACGGGGTGCGTGACCTCACCGACAACAGGCAGGCCACGGAGGACGCTGACGTGGTGTTCCTCTGCGTGAAGCCCTACCTGATCCTCGACGTCCTCGCGGAGATCAACGCGGCCGTGGAGGAGAACGACACCGCCACCGTGCTGGTTTCCATGGCTGCCGGTGTGACCCTGGGTGCCATGGAGGAGGCCGTCGTCGCCGGCACCCCCGTCGTGCGGGTGATGCCGAACACGCCGATGCTCGTCGGACGCGGCATGAACGCCCTTGCCGCGGGTCGCTTCGTCACCCCGGAACAGCTCGACGACGTCACCGGACTGCTTTCCGCGGTGGGGGAGGTACTGCCCGTCGCGGAATCTGACATGGACGCTGTCACGGCTCTCGCGGGTTCCTCGCCGGCCTATTTCTTCCTCGTCGCCGAGGCGCTCATCGATGCCGGCGTCTCCCTGGGCCTGAACCGTCAGGTCGCCGAGAAACTCGTCACCACCTCCGCCGCGGGGGCGGGCATCATGCTCTCCGAGTCCGGCCAGGACCCCACGACCCTGCGCACGAACGTGTCCTCCCCGGCGGGCACCACCGTTGCCGCGTTGCGCGAACTCGAGGAATCCGGCCTGCGGGGTGCCTTCTTCCGGGCGACGGAGGCCTGCGCGAAGCGTTCCGCGGAGCTCGGCAACCCCTGATGTGTGGGTGGCCGGGATAGTGGCTGGAGAAAATACGGCACTTAAGTCGCAACCGTCACACAATTCACGCTAAGCTTGTCCAAGCACGTGCGTGTCCGATCTGCGGGAGGGGAAGCCTGCAGCGCGCCACCTGCTGAAGGGTTGATGAATATGGTTAATGCAGACAAAGGAACTTTTCTGACGGTCGCGGAGGTCGCAGAGATCATGCGGGTCTCCAAGATGACCGTGTACCGGCTGGTTCACGCAGGTGATCTGCCGGCCGTCCGCGTGGGACGTTCGTTCAGGGTCCACGAGAAGGCGGTCAACGACTACCTCGACTCTTCGTACTACGACGCCGGATAAGGCTTCCCTCCTCCTGCGGCGCCGGTCACTTCTTTGTGGGTGGCAGGCGCCGCAGGTCTTTTTGGCCGAGGGCCCGCGCGTCGGTATGATGGATCCCATTCGTGCCGACGGTCCGGACGCGCAGCCAGCGCAGTCGAGAGTGCACCTCGAGGTATGTCGGCAGGTTACGTACGTACTCACTCACTATCTGAGGAGACCCCATGGGTTCAGTCATCAAGAAGCGCCGCAAGCGCATGTCCAAGAAGAAGCACCGCAAGATGCTGCGTCGCACCCGCGTTCAGCGTAGGAAACTGGGCAAGTAGTTTCCCGGTGTGCCGGAGGCCGCCGTCCCACCCCTTCGCGGGGGAGGGACGGCGGCCTCCGGTCTTTTCTGGGTGGGAACCCGACCCGGAGTCTGGACAACCGTCCCCGGAGCCGGGCTTTCCGGCACCCCCAGGGGCCGGTTCCGGGGACGGTTTTCCCGGCCGTGCAACCGTCGCCGGCTACTGCGTCTGCTTCTCCCTGCGGAACACCCGCCAGCTGCCCAGGCTCGCGGCGGCGGTGACCACAGCGGGCAGTCCCCAGGTGCGCACAGCCCGGCGGACGCTGCGGTAGTCCCGGATCGCCCAGCCCCGCTGCTGGGCCTCCTTGCGCAGCTTCTTGTCCGGGTTGATGGCCACCGCGGTGCCGACCATGGACAGCATGGGGATGTCGTTGATGGAATCGGAGTATGCGGTGCAGCGGGCCAGGTCGAGTTGTTCGATGGCGGCGAGAGCCGCAACGGAGTGTTTCTTGCCCGGGCCGTGGAGGATGTCGCCGACGAGGCGTCCGGTGAAATGGCCGTCCTCCACCTCGGCGACGGTACCCAGTGCGCCGGTGAAGCCGAAACGCTCCGCCAGGATCTGGGCCAGCTGCACGGGGGTGGCGGACACGAGCCACACCTGGTGGCCGGCGGCCAGGTGCATGTGGGCCAGCTCCCGGGTGGCGGGCCAGGCCTTGTCGATCATGGAGGAGTCCACGATCTCCTCGCACAGCTCCACCAGTTCGGCGACGCTCTTGCCCTTGATGAACTCCAGCGCCTGGTTACGTCCCTCCGCCACGTCGGCGGCGTTCTCGGAGCCGGTGATGCGGAACTTCAGCTGCTTCCAGGCGATGGGCAGGATCTCGGAGATGCGGAAGTACTTCTTCCGGAAGAGCCCCATTGCGAAGACGATGAGCGAGGACCCCTGGATGAGGGTGTTGTCCACATCGAAGAAGGCGGCCGCGCCGATATCCTGGGGGACGTCGGGGTCGGGTGTGCTGATGTGGATGCCGCCGGCGGCCTCGATGGAGCCGCTGACGGAGTCGACGCCGGAGGAGAAGGCATCCAGCTCGATGCCGAACGTCTCCTGGACAGCGGCGGCAGCCGCGGCTTCACCTGCGGTGCGCTGGGACTCCTCGTCGATGGGCGGGAGGGCGCGGTCCTCGAGGAATCGGCGGAGATTGCCGCGGGTGGTGCTCCAGCTGGCGAGGAATTCCTGGGGGGTGCCCGGGAAGAGGGGGTCGTTGGGGGAGGGGCTCACTGCGCGTTCCGAGCCTTCCTGTGTACGGGGCGGGTGGGGTCGGGCGGTATCGTGTCCATGGTAGGCGTGAGAAGGGTGTTGTGCCCGGCTGAAGGAGACTGGTGGACGATGGCACAGACGGTGGAGTTGATGGTGCGGACGACCTGTGGGTCGTGTGCCCGGGTGGAGCAGCAGATCACCCCCGTCGTGGAGGCGGCCGGGCTGGAGCTGTCGGTGCTCAATGTCGACCACGATCCGGAGCTGGCGATGGAGTTCGGGGACCGGGTTCCGGTGGTCGTCATCGACGACGAGGAGTTCGCGTGCTGGGAGGTGGACAGTGATGAACTGGCTGCTGCCCTCGCCTGAGCTGACGGACCCGATGGGGGTTTCCTGTGGATCGGGGGTATCCTTTTGTATGATCCACCCCGACGGCGCCTGCACGGAGCGTTCTCGGGGACCTGTCCCTGACATGTCCGTGAAGCTGAAAGCGGTGAAGGAAAACGTGAGTGTGCTCGTCGTGGGAATGTCGCACCGGTCGGCGCCGGTGGCGCTGCTCGAACGGCTGAGTATGGACGAATCGGTCCGGCACGACACAACCTCCCAGCTCGTTGAGCGGCCCTCGCTCAGCGAGGCGATGATCGTCTCGACCTGTAACCGGTTGGAGATCTACTCCGTGGCCAACTCCTTCCACGCCGGCGTGGAGGACGTGGTTGAGGTGCTGCACGAGATCTCGGACGTCGACATCGAGACCCTGCGGGGTTACCTCTACGTCCGCTACGCGGATGCGGCGGCCGAACACATGATGGTCGTCGCCTCCGGTCTGGACTCGATGGTGGTCGGTGAACAGCAGATCATCGGCCAGGTACGCACCGCGTACCAGGAGGCCACCGAGAAGGGCACGGTCGGTCCGGCGCTGCACCGTCTGGCGCAGACCGCTCTGCAGACCGGCAAACGCGTCCACTCGGAGACCGATATCGACGACGCCGGTGCGTCGATGGTCTCCGTGGCCGTGGACGAGGCCCTGGAGAACCTCCACATCGAGGATCTCGGGGGTAAGACCGCCCTGGTGCTCGGAGCCGGGGCCATGGCCTCGCTGGCGGCCACCCACCTGGGGCGGTTGGGGGTGGACAAGCTCATCATCGCCAACCGCACCCGCGAGCGTGCAGAGCGGCTGGCGGAGCATGCCCACGAGGCTGGCGTCGCCGCCGAGGTCGTGGACTTCGAGGACCGTGCCTCCGTCCTCTCCCATGTCGATCTGGCGGTTTCGGCCACCGGTGCGGACGAGTTCACCATCACCGCCGCCGACATCCCGGCGGAACGTCCCCGGGACCTCATGCTCATCGACCTGTCGATGCCGCGTGACATCGAGGATGCGGTCGCCGAGCTCGACGGCGTGCACCTGGTCAACATCGAACGCCTCCACCAGACGATCTCCGGCCGCGGGGACAAGGACACCGGCCACCGGGCCGCGCTTGAGATCGTCGCGGAGCAGCTGCGTGAGTACAGCTCTGAGCAGCGCATCCGGGATGTGGTGCCGGCGGTGTCGGCGTTGCGTCGGCATGCGGCGGAACTCGTGGAGGACGAACTGGACCGTCTGCGTGCCCGCGTCCCGGAGGTGGACGGGCCGGATTTCGCGGAGGTCACCCGCACGGTACGCCGGGTGGTGGACAAGCTCCTCCACGAGCCGACGGTGCGCGTGAAGCAGCTCGCCGCCGAGTCCGGTGTCGTCTCCTACGAGTCCGCGCTGCAGGAGCTGTTCGGACTCTCGACGGAGGCCCCGGCCGTGGCCGTCTCCGTCTCTGAACTGCCTGAGGGCAAGCTCACCACCAAATGAATGATGAACCCGAAGGAGATCCGAGGAATTTGAAGACCCTGAAGATCGGCACCCGCCGCTCCAACCTCGCCACCACCCAGTCCGGGCACATGCGTGACGCCCTCATCGCCGCCGGCTACGACGCCGAGCTGCACCTGGTGACCACCGCCGGCGATGTCAACATGGCACCCGTCGAACGCATCGGCGTCGGAGTGTTCACCCAGGCGCTGCGCGAGGCCCTGCATGCCGGGGAATGTGACATCGCGGTCCACTCCTTCAAGGATCTGCCCACTGCCCCGGATGAGCGCTTCCACCTCGTCGTGCCCGTGCGTGCCGACGCCCGCGAGGCCCTCATCGCCCGCGACAGCCTCACCCTGGCGCAGCTGCCGCAGGGGGCCCGGGTGGGTACCTCCGCGCCGCGCCGCATATCCCAGCTCAAGGCCGTGCGCCCGGACCTGGACATCCGCCCGTTGCGCGGCAACATCGAGACCCGCATGGGCTATGTCACCGACGGTGAACTTGATGCCGTCGTGCTGGCCTACGCAGGCCTGTCCCGCGTCGGGCTGGGGGAGCGCGCCACCGAGGTCTTCGGCCCGGACGTGATCCTGCCTGCACCGGCCCAGGGCGCCCTGGCCGTCGAGTGCCGCGCCGACGATGAGGAGGCGCGCGCCGCCGTCGACCTGCTTCTCGACGCCGCCGCCTACACCTGCGCGAACACCGAGCGCATCGTGCTCAACCGTCTCGAGGCCGGCTGTACCGCCCCCGTCGCCTCCCATTCGACGATCGACGCGGACGGCACCATCCACCTCACCGCAGGGGTCTTCGCCCTCGACGGTTCCACCCAGCTGGTCTATGAGGGGTCCGGCACCGATCCGGTGGCCCTCGGTGAGGCTGCCGCGGCTGATCTTCTGGGCCGGGGCGCGGCGGACCTGATCGACCGTTAGCCGCCGGGCGTATACACTCACCAGCACCATGGCTGTTCTGAAGATCAGCGACCGGCAGGTGACGGTCGCCCTCGACTGGTGGGAGAAGCTCGCGGCACGACGTTCGCACTTCACCATCCCGACCCGTGTGATCACGGGTGTCTCCGTCGTCGATGACGCCTGTGGGTTGGCGCACGCCGTGCCCGCTGGGCGACATGCCCCCGGCACCCGCATCCGGGGTCTCACGAACACCGGTACGTTCACCGCGGCTGACGGCACCGGGGCCAGCACCTTCGCGGTGTGCCACGGCAGTGGGCCGGGCATCATCCTCGAGTTGAAGTCCGCCACCGTCAACCGCATCATCATCTCCACCCCCAGGGCGGAGGACTACGCACGCGAGCTGTCCATGCTCGTGGGCTGAGTCCCGAAAAACCGCCGTCGCGGGGCTGGTGCACAGTAGTCCGGGAAACCGGGCTTTTCGTATTCCGGCGTTCCTAATTTAAGGTGTGAATACCACACTGTGTACGCCCCCGAATGATATGGCCCCCCTTTGAAGCCCTCCGACGGGGCGTGCATCCGTGTCATGCCCTGTTGTGAGTAGTCCACACTAGAAAAGATCTGTATGAGCATGGTCCCTCAGACCTCCCAGCCGGGAAAGGTCGTCTTCGTCGGCGCAGGCCCCGGAAACCCCGAGCTGCTGACCGTTCGTGCCCGCGAGGTCCTCGCTGCAACATCCATTGCCGTGACCGACCCGGGCGTGCTCAGTGGTGTGCGCGAGGTGGTGGCTTCGGTGCTGCCCGTCCCGCAGGAGCGTCTCGACGCCGCCGAGGCCGAGTACGAACGCATCTGCGCGGAGGCCAAGGAAGCCGGCGCCCGCCGTCGTCCCCCGCGTCCGCCGGCACCGACCGCCGCTGACATCCGTGAGGTGGTGTCCACCCGGCCCGATGAGATCGTCGCGCAGCTGCGTGACGCCCTCGCCGAGGATGACGGCGACGTCATCCGCCTGGTCACCGGCAACCCCCTGACCCGTGATTCCACCATGGCGGAGATCGCCGCCGTCGCCGCCGCCGGCCTGGAGTTCCAGGTCGTGCCGGGTATGTCCCTGCCCTCGACGGTGCCGTCCTTCGCCGGAATCGGTCTCGGTTCCACCTACACGGAGACCGACGTCACGGACAACAACGTCGACTGGGATCAGCTGGTCAGCGCTCCGCAGCCCCTGGTGCTGCAGGCCACGGCCGATGATCTGTCGACCATCGCCATCGAGCTGTCCGCCCGCGGCATGGTCCCCGGGACCCCGGTCTCCGTCACCGTCAACGGCACCACCCGCCTGCAGCGCACCCACGACGCCACCCTGGGCACCCTGGGTCGGCTGGATGCTGAGCTGCCGGGTCAGCTGGTGGTCACCCTGGGTAAGGGCGTTGACGACCGCACCAAGTATTCCTGGTGGGAGAACCGTCCGCTCTACGGCTGGCGTGTGCTGGTGCCGCGCACCAAGGAGCAGGCCGCCGCGATGAGCGCGCGCCTGTCCGGATACGGTGCCATCCCCCAGTCCGTGCCGACGATCTCCGTCGAGCCGCCGCGCAACCCCGCCCAGATGGAACGCGCCATCAAGGGCATCGTCGAGGGCCGCTACCAGTGGGTTGTGTTCACCTCCGTCAACGCGGTGTCCGCCGTGTGGGAGAAGATCGTCGAATTCGGCCTCGACGCACGTTCCTTCGCCGGTGTCCGCCTGGCCGCCGTGGGCACCAAGACCGCTCAGGCGATCCGGGACCTGGGCATGACCCCCGAACTGCTGCCCGCCGTGACCCGGCAGAACGCCGCCGGCCTGGTGGAGGTCTTCCCCGAGTACGTCGAGGACCTCGATCCGGTGGCACGTGTCCTGCTGCCACGGGCCGACATCGCCACTGATGTGCTGGTCGACGGCCTGCTGGAGAAGGGCTGGGAGGTCGACGACGTCGTCGCCTACCGCACCGTCCGTGCCGCCCCGCCGTCTGCGGAGATCCGCGAGATGATCAAGTCCGGCGGTTTCGACGCCGTCTGCTTCACCTCCTCCTCGACGGTGAAGAACCTCGTCGGCATCGCCGGCAAGCCGCACCCGCGCACCATCATCGCCTGCATCGGCCCCATGACCGAGGCCACCGCCAAGGAGATGGGCCTGCGTGTCGACGTCGTCCCTGAGATCGCCGAGGTCCCCGATCTTGTCGACGCCCTCGCTGACCACGTCGCCGGTCTGCGTGCCGCGGGCCAGCTGCCCCCGCCGCGCAAGAAACGCCGCACCCGCCGCAAGGCGGAGTGACGGGGCGGGTTGTGCTGGGGACGGCCTGAAAACTCACCTGAATTGCCGGCCGGCGAAGCATTTTACCAGCTCAGCTAAAGATATGAGGTGAGCTTTTCAGGGGCCTGAAAAGCTCACCTGAAAATCTCCCGGCGGTGAGCGGTCGGCACTCCCGGACCTGGGAGCCCCGTACCCGTCGCCGGGGGCGGGGCGCCTATGATGGCGGAGAGTAACCGACACCCCCACACCCCGGAAGGACCAGCACCCGCTGTGACTGATCACTCCAACCCGTACGTGCCCGTTCCCATCCGTCGCCCGCGCCGCCTGCGTGCGAACCCGGCGATGCGGGAACTGGTCGCCGAGACGAGCCTGCGCCCCGCGGATCTCATCCTCCCGATGTTCATCGCCGACGGCATCACCGAGGCGCGGGAGATCTCCTCCATGCCGGGCGTGCACCAGCACACCCTGGACTCACTCAAGCGCGCCGCGCACGAGGCCCTGGAGGCCGGTGTGCGCTGCGTCGACCTGTTCGGCGTACCCCGGGACGAGGACAAGGACAACGAGGGCAGCCCCTCCTGCGACCCGGAGGGCGTGCTCAACCGGACGCTGTCCGCGATGCGGGAGGAGTTCGGCGATGACCTGCTGCTCATGGCCGACACCTGCCTCGATGAGTTCACCGACCACGGGCACTGCGGCGTCGTGCGGGAGGATCGCTGGGGACGGGCGGTCGTCGATAATGATGAGACGCTCTTCCTCTACCAGAAGATGGCCGTGGCCCAGGCCGATGCCGGCGCGCACATCATCTCCCCCTCCGGCATGATGGACGGCCAGATCCTGGCCATCCGCGAGGCCCTCGACGAAGCCGGCCACCAGGATGTGTCCATCATGGCCTACTCCGCGAAATACGCCTCCGCCTTCTACGGCCCCTTCCGTGAGGCCGTCGGCTCCTCCCTGGAGGGCGACCGACGCACCTACCAGCAGGACCCCGCCAACCTGCGTGAATCCCTGCTGGAGGCGGAACTCGACGTCGACGAGGGCGCGGACTTCATCATGGTCAAACCCGCAATGCCCTACCTCGACGTCCTGGCTGCGGTCGCCGCGGCCTCCCCGGTGCCGGTCGCCGCGTACCAGGTCTCCGGTGAGTACGCCATGCTCCAGGCCGCGGCCCGCAACGGCTGGCTTGACCTGGAGGGCGTGATGATGGAATCGCTGACCTCGATCAAGCGGGCCGGTGCCAACCAGATCCTCACCTACTTCGCCACCGACGCCGCCCGGGTGCTGACCAGCAACTGATGAGCACACCCACCCCACCTGTCCCGGACACGTCCACCGGAGCCCCGGCCACGGATGAGACGAAGAAGCCTGACGCCGTCCGCCTGCTGCTGCTGTTGTTCGCGGTGGCGGTCGGCGGGGAGATCCTCCACCAGATCCTCAACATCATCATCAGCCTGATGGACCCTTCCGCCCTCATCGCCGCCGCCCGGGAGAGCCTCAGCGCGGAGGAGGCCGAGCAGATCAGTGACGGCCAGATGAGGCTGACCACCCTCGCCTCGGTGCTGCTGGCGGGAGGCCTGGGCCTGGCGGTCATGGGTCTGCTGGCCTTCATGCTCAACCTCATCCATCGCCGCTCGAAACATGCGGGCCTGGCCCGCCGGATGCTGATGGTCTTCGGCTTCTACTTCGGTTTCCGCATCCTGCTGCTGTTCATGGCCAGCCCGGGCGGGAACGACGTGCCCGTGGCAATGTATCTCCTTGACGGCAGCGTGCAGATCATCGTCGGTGTGGCCGCTGTCCTGGGTCTGCTCTTCTCCTTCCGGCCGGAGACGCTGAAGTGGACCCGCGAGATCGATGAATCCGGCACCCGGATCGACCCCCGAGGAAAGTGAGCTGCCGTGCCCAGCATGTTCCCCGGCATGTACACCTCGCCCGACGACCCCAACCGGGCCCCGCGGAGAACAGCCGACGATGACGACGGCACCTGGCCGGGTTCCCTGCGCTGGGGCTACTACCTGAGTGTCGCGGCCGCGGTCGTCATGGTGCTCACCGGTCTGGTGGTGCTCACCCAGGACTGGTCCGGGGACCCGACAGCCGCCGCGGACGTGGTCGATGCGTTCCGGCGCAACCTCCGGTTCATCGGGGTGTTCAACATCGTCGCAGGTCTGGTCATCGCCGCCCTGGCCGCGCAACTGAAGACCGGCGGCAGGATCTCCCGCCGGGTCCTCATCGTGGTCTTCGCCCTCGCGGTGTTCTGCAATATCGCCGCCTTCGCCATCCAGGTCGGAGGGCTGGCGATGGTCATCATCGTCCTGCTGCTGGCTGTCGCCGCGGTCATGATCTTCCGCCCGGACGCCAACCGCTACATCCGGCGGATGAGCAGCCTGGAGGACTAGTCTTCGGTCTATGGACCGAATCGATCAGGTGGCGTCGGCTCTCGACGACGCACGCGCCGCGGCCCGCGCCATAGGCATCGACCTGGACTCCGGGGAACCGCAGATCGACGAGGCCCGGCCGAAGGTCTCCTATGCCTTTGATCTGGATGGACTGCACAGCGCCCCGGACGTCGCCGACATCGAGGCGGCGCTTGAGGCCGTACCCGGTGTCCGGGCCCGCATCGTCTTCCCCGAGGCCACAGCCTGGATCACCGCCCCCGACACCGTCCACCCCGACGAACTCTCCGGGGTCATCGCGCGTTTCGGCGTCCGGGCCGTCCTCACCGACGCCTCTCTCCGACGCCGCGTCATGCGTTCTGACCCGCTGGAGCGCCCCACCCGCCGGGGCCGCCTGCCGTGGAAATACCGTCGCCACTTCGAGGACGAGGAACGCAACCTCGAACGGGCCCGGCGCGCCGGATTCCTCGGGGATCCCGAGGCGCGGCTCCGGCAGGCGGTGAATGCCCAGCCGAAGGATCTGCTGTTCACCGCCCGTGATCTGCTCACCCCTGTCCGTCTTCTGGTGTGTGTGGTGCTGGCGGTTCCGGTGCTGCTCATGTCCTATTTCCCGGTGCTGCAGTTCGGGGGGTGGCAGTGGCTGGCCCTGGTGCTGGCCCTGCCGGTGGTGACGTGGGGCGCCTGGCCCTTCCACCGGGCCATGGCCGGCGGTGTCCGGCGCGGGCTGACCGCCCTCGATGCGGCCAGCTCGGTGGCGGTCCTCGCGGCAACGGTCTGGTCGGTGGCCATGCTGCTGTTCACCCCCGCCGGTGACATCGGCTGGCAGTCCCGGCCCCAGTGGTTCGCCTTTCAGCACCAGCGCATCGACGTCGGGGAGCTCTTCCTGGACGTGGCCTGCGGCATGACGGTGCTGCTGCTCGCGGGTCGGCTGCTGACGATGCGCACCCGCGTCAGCCTTCTCGAGGAGATGGACGCGCTGCGTCCGGAGCCGCACCACCGGGTGGAGGTGATGCCCCGGCAGCGGACCGGCGGGGAGACGGAGTGGCTGCCGCTGCAGGAGGTCAACGTCGGCGACGACATCATCATCAACGCCGGGGAGGTGATCCCGGTGGACGGCACCGTCGTGGGAGGTGCCTGCACCATCAACCGTGGTCTGGTCAACACCGGTGGGCAGGAACGGGCGCAGGTCAGGGTCGGTTCCTACGTCCACGCGGGTTCCCGCAACCTGGACGGGCGTATCAAGGTCCGCGTCGTGCACACCGGCCACCGCACCCGGTTGGCGGCGGTCCACCGCTGGGTCAGTGACGCGAATATCAAGCAGCACCGCTCGACTCTGCTGTCCACCCGGACCGCGGCGATGCTCATCCCCGCGGCACTGGGGCTGGCGGCGCTGGATTTCGTGCTGTGGGCACTCATCGCGGGCAACATCAACGCCGCCTTCGCCACGGCGCTGGCGGTGCTGGCCAGCGTGGCCCCGGTCGCGCTGGCGCTCTCCCCGGCGCTGGCCATCCGCCACGGTATCGAGGCGGCGGTCCGCAACGGCATCCTGATCCGCGACGGGGCGACGATCCGCGGCACCGAGAGGGTCGACACGGTGGTATTCAACCGGATGGGGACCCTCGCTGACCCGGACATGACCGTGGAGACCGTCACCGCCGCCCGCGGCGAGAACCCGGAACTGATCCTGCGCATCGCCGGCGCCCTCGCCCTGGAATCCGACCACCCGGTCTCCCAGGCCCTCGTGCGCGCGGCCCGCGAGGCCCGCGACACCGGTGCCGGCGGGGAGGAGATCCCCCACTGGATCGAGGTCGCCCACGCCGAGGTGGACGCCGAGGGAAATTTCCGCGGCCTCATCGAACTGCCCACGACCACCCCGGACGGCACAGTGACCACCACCCAGATGGAGGCCCTGCTGTGGCGGCCCTTGACCATGTCCGACCTCCGGGGCAGGCTCGCCGCCGCGGTCGTCTCCGGCGGCACCCCGCTCATCGTGCGGTGGAAGGGCCGGGACCGCGGGGTGATCACCCTGCACGATTCCGTCAGGGACGACGCCCAGGAAGCCGTGGAGCAGCTGGGGAACCTGGGCATCGAGACGGTCATGCTCACCCGCGACACCTATCCCGTCGCCCGCCGCTACGCTGACCGCCTGGGTGTCCCGCAGGTGCTGGCAGGTATCGCCCCGGGGAAGAAACCCCAGACCGTCCGCGCGGTGCACACCATGGGCGCCACCGTCGGGATGGTCGGTGATTCCTCCGTGCTGCCGACACTGCGGGTGGCCGATATCGGCATCCTCGTGAGCGACGGCGATGACGTGGGCCAGCTGGCGCTCTCCGGCCATGAGGGGGTCGACATCATCGTCCTGCGCCGTGATGTCTCCGCCATCCCACAGTTGATCGCCCAGTCGCGCCGGGTGTGCCGCATCATCGACCAGAACATCATCTTCGCCTGGGCCTATAATGCCGTCGCGCTGCTCGCCTCTGTTGCGGGTGTCCTGCATCCCATGGCGGCGACGGTGCTCATGCTCGGTTCCTCCCTGCTGATCGAGGCCCGTTCGAATTCCGCGCGTATCTTCCGCCGGTGAAGGTGCCGCACCCGGCGCGTGGTTTCGTCTTCCTACAACTTTTGGACCACAATGGGGTCCATGACTCGTCGTAGTATCCCTGATGCCCCGCTCCTGGCCGCTGCTGCCGGCCGCACCCCCTCCCGCACCCCGGTGTGGTTCATGCGCCAGGCAGGCCGCTCCCTGCCCGAGTACCTCAAGGCCCGTGAGGGCATCTCCATGCTCGACTCCTGTTTCATGCCGGAGCTGCTGGCGGAGATCACCATGCAGCCGGTGCGCCGCCACGATGTCGACGCCGCGATCCTCTTCTCCGATATCGTCGTGCCGCTGCGTGCCGCCGGTGTCGGCGTGGAGATCGTCCCCGGTCGCGGCCCCGTGATGGACAAGGCGCTGAGTACCCGCGCCGACATCGACAAGCTGCCCATCCTCGACGAGGACGTCCCGGAGATCACCCGCGGCATCGAGATCATCCTCGATGAGCTCAAGGACCACCAGGCCCTCATCGGTTTCGTCGGTGCCCCCTTCACCCTGGCCAGCTACCTCGTCGAGGGTGGTCCGAGTAAGAACCACGAGAAGACCAAGGCCCTGATCCACGGTGAGCCGGAGACCTGGCACGCCCTCATGGAGCGCCTCACCCCGACGATCACCCGTTTCCTGCGCCTGCAGATCGACGCCGGTATCGACGCCATGCAGCTCTTCGACTCCTGGGCCGGTTTCCTCACCGAGCGCGACTACCGCGAGCACGTCCTGCCCTACTCCGTGCGCATCCTCGAGGAGATCGCGGGCGAGATCCCACGCATCCACTTCGGCGTGGGCACCGGTGAGCTGCTCGGTGCCATGAGCGAGGCCGGTTCCGAGGTCATGGGTGTGGACTGGCGCGTTCCGCTGGATGTCGCCGCAGAGCGCATCCACGCCGCTTCCGGACCGAAGGTGCTGCAGGGCAACCTGGACCCGGCGATCCTGTTCGCCGGCCGTGACGCGGTGACCTCCGAGGTCGCCCGCATCAAGGCGGAGGCTGCCCGCGCGATTGAGGCGGGCCACGCCACCGGCCACATCTTCAACCTGGGTCACGGCGTCCTGCCGAACACCCGGGCCGAGGCCATCACCGAGGCCGTCGCGATCATCCACGGGGAGGACTGAGCGTGGGCGCCACCCGGTACGCCATCATCGGCGCGGGACTGGCGGGCCTGACCGCGGCCCACGAGATCCGCAAGGCTGATCCGGAGGCCGTCATCCACGTCTTCGAGGCGGAGGACCGCATCGGCGGCAAGCTGTTCACGGTGCCCTTCGCCTCCGGGCCGACGGACATGGGCGCGGAGGCCTACCTGGCCCTGCGTTCCGGGGCCACGGATTTCTTCACCGAGCTCGGCCTGGCAGATGAACTGGTCAGCCCCTCCGGTGCCCGCTCACTGGTCTACACCGGCGGCGAGCTCAAGGCGCTGCCCGCGGGCGGAGTCATGGGCATCCCCTCGCATTCCGCGCCGGTGGTGCACCTGGTCTCCCCGGAGACGGCCGCGCGCATTGACGCCGAGGGCGACGCCGCTCCCATTGACTGGCAGGTCGGCGGGGACGTGGCTGTCGGCGCGCTGGTGCGCGAGCGTTACGGCGCGGAGGTCGTCGACCGCATCGTCTCCTCCCTGCTCGGCGGGGTGTACTCCTCCTCCGCCGATGACCTCGGCGTGCGCGCCACCGTCCCGCAGCTGGCGCAGGCCCTCGACGAGCTGGCGGAGGCGGGGGAGAAGGTCACCCTCTCCGCCGCGGTGAAACTGTGCGAGGACCGCCGTACCCCGCGCGATCCCGGCGCGACCCCCACCCCGGTCTTCGCCGCCTTCCGGAACGGTTACGCCACCCTCTACGAGGCCCTGGCGGAGAAATCGGGCGCGGACATCCACCTCGACGCCTTCGTCGCGGGCATCACCCGGGACCTGCGCGGTTTCCACCTCTCCGGGCCCGGCGTGAGCACCGACGGCGCCTATGAGCGCCTCATCGTCGCCACCCCGGCCCCCACCACGGCGGTGCTCATCCGTCAGATCGCTCCCGAGTCCTCCGCGGCGTTGAAGAGCGTGCAGCTGGCCTCCAGCGTGCTGGTGGGCATGAAATTCGACTCGGATGAGGGGCTGCCCGAGAATTCGGGCGTGCTCGTGGCCATCGACGAGCCGGAGGTGCAGGCGAAGGCCTTCACCTTCTCCTCGAGGAAGTGGCCGCACCTCGGGGAACGGGGTGGTGCGCTCGTGCGCGCCAGCTTCGGCCGCTTCGGTGATGACGCCATCGTGCGCGCCGAGGAGGACCTGCTTGTCGACGCCGCCCTCGACGACCTCGCCCGCATCACCGGCTTCGACGGCCGCGCGGCCGGCCTGGCGGAGATCTATGTCCAGCGCTGGTTCGGTGGCCTGCCGCGATACAGCGCGGAGCATCTCGCGACCGTCGCGAAGGTCCGGGACGGCATCAGCGATGTGCACGGCCTGGAGCTGACCGGCGCGTGGGCCGGGGGTGTCGGTGTCCCGGCGGTCATCGATCACGCCCGTGCCGCCGCGGCCCGGCTGATCCAGCTCGGCTGAGAGCTGTGACGGTGCATACGGAAACATACGGGGATCCGTCAACCGGTCGGGGGGAAAGTTTAACCCCGGTTGACCCCGGCCGTATGATGGTCGGCATGAGTCTGACGTCCGCCCGTACCCAGCAGTCCGCACAGCTGCACGACCGTGCACGCACCCTCATCCCCGGAGGGGTGAACTCCCCGGTCCGGGCCTTCGGATCCGTCGGCGGCCAGGCCCGCTTCATTGAATCGGCCCACGGCTCCACCCTCGTGGACGTGGACGGCAACGAATACGTGGACCTGGTCTGCTCCTGGGGGCCGATGCTCAACGGCAACGCCCACCCGGAGATCGTCGAGGCCGTGCGCGAGGCCACCCTCAAGGGCCTGTCCTTCGGTGCGCCCACCCTCGCGGAGATCGAGCTGGCCCAGATGATCGTGGACCGCACCTCCGTGGAGGAGGTCCGTCTGGTCAACTCCGGCACCGAGGCCACCATGTCGGCCGTACGCCTGGCCCGCGGTTTCACCGGCCGGTCGAAGATCATCAAATTCGAGGGCTGCTACCACGGGCACGTCGACGCACTGCTGGCCGCCGCCGGTTCCGGCGTGGCCACCTTCGCCCTGCCGGACTCCCCGGGTGTGACGGGGGCGTCGGCAGCCGACACCATCGTCGTGCCCTACAACGACCTCGAGGCCGTGCAGCGGGCCTTCGCCGAGCACCCCGGCGAGATCGCCGCAGTCATCACCGAGGCGGCCGCCGGCAACATGGGCACCGTCGCCCCGCGGGAGGGCTTCAACGCCACGCTCAAGCAGCTCGCCCACGCCGAGGGTGCACTGCTGATCATGGATGAGGTCATGACCGGCTTCCGCACCTCATACTCCGGCTGGTACGGCGTCGACGGTGTGGCCGGCGACCTGACCACCTTCGGCAAGGTCGTCTCCGGTGGCCTGCCGGCCGCCGCCTTCGGTGGTCGCGCCGACATCATGGAACACCTCGCCCCCTCCGGTCCCGTCTACCAGGCGGGCACCCTGTCGGGTAACCCCGTCGCGATGGCCGCCGGCCTGGCCTCCCTGCGCCTGGCCTCCGAGGACATCTACCCCACGCTGAACAGTCACGCGGACCGCATTTCCGGCCTGATCTCCGAGGCGCTGAGCCGGGAGGGCGTGGCCCACCACATCCAGCGCGCCGAGACCTTCTTCTCCGTGCGTTTCGCCGAGGGCGAGGGCCACAACTTCGCGGACATGAAGGCCGCGGACACCTTCCGGTTCCCGCCCTTCTTCCATGCCCTGCTCGACCACGGGATCTACGCCCCGCCGAGCGTGTTCGAGACCTGGTTTGTGTCGACGGCGCTGACGGACGATGATTTCTCCCGGATCGAGGAAGCACTCGTCCCCGCCGCCCGGGCGGCCGCCGCAGCAACCGCATAAGGAACAGGCATGTCGCACACGATTGTCCACCTCGTCCGTCACGGCGAGGTCCACAACCCGGACCGGATCCTCTACGGAACCATCCCCGGCTACCACCTGTCCTCCCGCGGCCGTTCCCAGGCCGCCAGGGTGGCCCGTTCCTTCGAGGGCCATGACGTCACCTACCTGGGTGCCTCCCCGCTACAGCGCGTCCAGGAGACCTCCGAGCCCTTCGCCGAGGTCACCGGCCTCGAGGTGGAGACCGTGCCCGAGATCGTCGAGGCAGGCAACCGCTTCGAGGGACTGCGCACCAAGGGCTGGCGTTCCCAGCTGTGGAACCCGGTCCGCTGGCCGCTGATGATCAACCCCTTTGAACCCAGCTGGGGCGAGGCCTACGTAGACATCGCCGAGCGGATGATGGGCGCCGTGGAGCAGGCCCGCCAGAAGGCGGAGGGCCACGAGGCGATTCTGGTCAGCCACCAGCTGCCCATCGTCATGGTGCAGCGCTCCGCGCTGGGCCTGCCCCTGGCGCACGCCAGCCGTCAGTGCGACATCGCCTCCGTGACCTCCCTGGTCTTCGAGGGCCGGGACATCACCGACATCTTCTACACCACACCTGCTAAGGACATCTGACATGCGTCTGCGCGCGATCGCAGCCCTGCTCACCGCCGCCTCCCTGCTGCTCACCGCCTGTGCGACCGATCCGGACGCAGCGAAGAGCGCGGTGGCCGTCGGCGGCACCTTCCAGTTCCACTCGCCCGGCGGGCAGACAGAGATCCTCTACGAGGAGGACGAGCGCGCCCCGCTGCCGGAGTTCGGCGGCGACTCCCTCATGGCCGAAGGAGAGACCATCAACCTCTCGGACTTCGCCGGCGAGGTCGTCGTGCTCAACGCCTGGGGCCAGTGGTGCGCCCCCTGCCGTGCGGAGGTCGACGACCTGCAGAACGTGCAGGACACCCTCGAACCTCTCGGCGGCACCGTCCTGGGCATCAACGTCCGTGACTACAACCAGACCATCGCGCAGGACTTCATCACCGACAACGGCGTAACCTACCCGTCGATCTACGACCCGCCGTTCCGCAGCGCAGCCGCACTCGGCGGCGTGCCCACCTCCGTCATCCCCACGACGATCGTGCTGGACAAGGAACACCGTCCGGCCGCGGTCTTCCTGCGGGAGGTCACCGCGGATGACATCCTCGATGTCGCCCTGCCGCTCGCTGAGGCGGACGTGTGACCGACATCGGAGTCCTCTTCGCGGATATGGCGGCCTCCGGTCCGCTGCTGCTCGGTCTGCTGGCCGCTGCCGCGGCCGGCCTGGTGAGTTTCGCCTCCCCGTGTGTGGTCCCGCTCGTGCCCGGTTACATGTCTTACCTGGCCGGCGTGGTCGGCGGTGAGGTCCGCCCCGACCCCGAGTACGGCGCCGTGGTGACGAAGAAACGCCAGTGGGCCGTCGCCGGTGCAGCCCTCATGTTCATCCTCGGCTTCACCGTCGTGTTCGTGCTGGCCACCGTCACCGTCTTCGGGGCGATCAGCATGCTCACCCTCAACGCGGAGACCCTCATGCGGGTCGGTGGCGTGATCACCATCCTCATGGGACTGGTCTTCATGGGCATGGTCCCGGCCCTGCAGCGGGACACCCGTCTGGCGCCGAAGCGCTGGACCACCTGGCTGGGCGCACCGCTGCTCGGTGGTGTCTTCGCCCTGGGTTGGACCCCCTGCCTGGGCCCCACCCTGGCGGCGATCATCTCCGTCTCCGCCGGCACCGAGGGCATGACCGCAGCCCGCGGCGTCCTGCTCATCATCGGCTACTGTCTCGGCCTGGGACTGCCCTTCCTGCTCATTGCCCTGGGTTCGGCGCGCGCCATGCGCACCTTCAGCTGGCTGCGGGAGCACTCCCGCAGGATCCAGATGATCGGCGGCGCCCTCATGATCGCGGTCGGCGTGGCACTGCTCACCGGCGCGTGGGCCCACTTCATCAACTTCGTGCGCCAGTGGACCGTCGAGTACGGCGCCACCCTCATCTAGAACCGTTTCAGTAGGAGTCCCATTGCGTACGGTCGTGACGTACCTCAAGAAGGCCTGGCACTGGCTGACCAGCATGCGCACCGCCCTGGTGCTGCTGTTCATCCTCGCCATCGTCGCCATCCCCGGCGCGCTGCTCCCGCAGCGCAGCCTCAACCAGGACAACGTCAACGAGTACATCGCCAACAACGGCCGGCTCGCCGAGATCTATGATTCGCTGCAGCTTTTCGACGTCTTCGAATCCACCTGGTTCATCGCCATCCTCACGCTGCTGACGATCTCTCTCGTCGGCTGCATTCTGCCGCGTTCGAAGGATCACTACGTTGCGTGGAAGACCCCGCCCACCCGGGCACCGAGGAACCTGGGCCGGCTGCCGCTGCATGCGGAGGGCACCACGGACCGGCCGGTGGCGGAGGTCACGGAGCATGCCCGCCAGCTGCTGAAGCGCTGGAAGGTCGCCGAGTACAGCGCAGCGGAGGATCGGGCGGGGAAGTTCTCGCTGTCCGCCGAACGCGGTTACGGCCGGGAAATGGCCAACCTGCTCTTCCACCTGGGACTGGTCGGCATGATCGTCACCGTCGCGCTCGGCCGGATGGTCTACTACGAGGGCCATGTCATCGTGGTCACCGAATCCGGCAACTACGAGACCCCACCGATCGAGCAGAACACCGAGTTCTGCAACACCTCGACCGCCAACTACGACTCCTTCCGTGCCGGACCGCTCTTCGACGGCACCGGACTGACCACCTTCTGCTTCGATGCCCACGACTTCGCTGCCGACTACCTGCCCAACGGCCAGGCCGAGATGTTCACCTCGAACATCTCCTACGCCCTGGGCGAGGACATCAACCTGCCCAAGGAGGAGTGGACCGATTACGAGCTGAAGGTCAACCACCCGCTGCGTATCGCCGGTGACCGCGTCTACCTGCAGGGCCACGGTTTCGCCCCCACCTTCACGGTGACCTGGCCCGACGGTGAGTCCCGCACGCAGACCGTCCAGTGGCGCCCCGATGACCCGACCTTCTTCCTGTCCTCCGGCGTCATGCGTTTCGACCCGCCCGCGGGCCTGTACCCGGACCTGTTCGACCGCCGCCAGAACCAGCTGGCCATCCAGGGCCTGTTCGCGCCCACCGCCCAGTGGGAGGGGGAGAACAACGAGTTGTTGACCTCGCAGTTCCCGGCGATGAACGATCCGGCAGTCGCCATCGACATCTACCGCGGTGACGCCGGCCTGGACACCGGCCGGGCCCAGTCCCTGTTCAGTCTGGACACGGCGCTGCTGCACTCCGGGCAGCTGCAGAAGATCGAGCGTGTCAACCTGCTCCAGGGTGACAGCGTCACCCTGGACGACGGCACCACCGTCACCTTCGACGGTGCCAGCGAGTTCGCCAACTACCAGATCTCCCGGGATCCCTTCCAGAGCTGGGTTCTGGTGACCACCGTGGTCATGCTCGCGGCGCTCGTGGGCTCGCTGCTGATCAGGCGCCGCCGCATCTGGATCCGTTTCACCCCGCTGGCCGACGGCTCCACCCGTCTCGAGCTCGGTGGCCTGGCACGTACCGACCGGGCGGGCTGGGGTCCGGAGTTCGACCGCATCCACCGTGAGCTGCTGGGTCTGCCCGATCCGGACGAGGTGGATGATGATGAACTTGTGCCTGCGGACGCCTTGCGGGTCTCCACCTAAAGTTGGATTTGGCGTCCCCCAAGGGTTGGAGAAGCCTCTCAAGGTGGGGTAGCGTCACAGGAGTATTACTCCCGCTATCCGACTTTTGAGGGTGTCCCCACACATGCCTGTCAATCAGACTCTCTCCAACTTCTCGGACGTCGCCTTCCAGTCGGCGTTCGTGATCTACCTGCTGGCCCTGGTGCTCTCACTCGTGTACTACGGTCGCATGCAGAGCGTCATCGACGCCCGCCGTGCGGTTGTCCGTGCGGAGGAGAAGGAACTGGTGGCAGTGGGTGCCGGGGGTTCCGACGTGGTTGCCGGGACCGACGAGGCGGTGCCCACCCTGGGGGAAGTGGAGAAGCTTGAGGCGGGTGCCAACAAATTCGGTGGCATGACCCAGTCGGTGGTCTGGCTGGGCATCATCGTCCATGCTGCCTCCGCAGTCCTGCGTGGCCTGGCAACGGAGCGTTTCCCCTTCGGCAACCTCTATGAGTACGTGCTGGTGATCACCGCCTTCACCATGATCGCCGCAGCCGTGGTCATCCAGCGCAAGGAGTGGCGCATCGTCTGGCCGTGGCTGCTGGTGCCGATCCTGGCGCTGCTCTTCTTCGGCGGCACCAAGCTCTACGCCGATTCCGCCCCGGTCGTCCCCGCCCTGCAGTCCTACTGGCTGCCGATCCACGTCTCCACGGTCTCGGCCGGCGGTGCCATCGGCATCCTCTCCGGTATGGCCTCCCTGCTCTACCTCCTGCGCATCTGGCAGCCCCAGGGCAGGGAGCGCGGCTTCTTCGGCATGCTGGCCAAGCCGCTGCCCAACGCGAAGAAACTGGACGGACTGGCCTATAAGTCAGCCATCCTCACCCTGCCGGTCCTCGGCCTGGGCATCGTCCTCGGCGCCATCTGGGCGGAGGCTGCCTGGGGCCGGTTCTGGGGTTGGGACCCCAAGGAGACCGTTTCGCTGATCTCCTGGGTCCTCTACGCCGCCTACCTGCACGCCCGTGCGACCGCCGGCTGGCGCAACCACAAGGCCGCCTGGATCAACGTCCTCGCCCTGTCCACGATGATCTTCAACCTCTTCTTCATCAACATGGTCGTCAGTGGCCTGCACTCCTACGCCGGCCTGAACTAAAGCAACCGGGTTAGACTCCGGGCTAGAATCGGAAGCCATTGACAACCTCTGCTGAACGGAAGGACGGGACTGTGCCTGGAACATCAGCACCCCGGAAGAAGACGGGCAAACCTGCCGGCGATGATCCGGTCCTGCTCGCCCTCGGTCAGCAGCTGGCGGAGCGCCGCCGGGAGATCGGGGCCCTGCAGGCCGACATCGCGGAGAGGGCCGGGGTGTCGCGCTCCACGCTGCACACCATTGAGCACGGGGGCACGGGTGTGCGCTGGGAGAAGGTTTCGGCCGTCGCCCATGCCCTCGGCCTGCGCATGAGTTTCGACGCGGACGGCGACCAGTAGCGGGCGCCACCTGCAGACAGGAAAAACCGCGGCCGGTCATGGTGACCGGCCGCGGACCTGTTGATCGGGGAGGCCCTATTTGTCGGGCTCCTCGACCTCCTCCGGGTCTTTCCGTTGGTACCGTTCCTCGGCGCGCCGACGGCGTTCCTCCTCCTCGCGTTCGGCAGCCTCGCGTGCGCGGCGTTGCTTGAAGCGGTTCTTCTCCAGATTCCAGAGGAATTCCTCGTCGTCGTCCGGGCCCTTGATGGCGCGCGGCTCGGGGGTCGCCGCCTGGTTGCGCTTCCAGGACCTGGGCCCGAAGGCCTTCCAGAGCAGCACGATGGCAACGATGATGAGCAGTACGAGTAGCAGACGTCCCATGGTTCCTCCTTCCTGGTGTCCAGCTTACGGACCCCGGTAGGCCCTAGTAAGCTGCAGGGTGTGACTGCACCTGAGCCGATGTCCCAGCACCCCTCTGACGCTCCACCGGAGCTGGATCCGCAGGTCCGCCGTCGGGCGAACATGTCGCTGCTGAAGTACGGTGGCGCCCGCCTGGGTCTGTTCGTGGTGTTGACGGTGGTGATCCAGTTGTTCGCGGTGCTTATCGATGCCCCCGTCCCGCTGGTCATGTCCGCCCTCCTCGCCCTCATCGTGGCCTTCCCGCTGTCGATGCTGGTGTTCAAGGGCATGCGGGTGGAAGCCAACCAGTCGGTGGCCGCCTGGAACGGGCAGCGCCAGGCCCGCAAGGAGTGGGTCCGCCGGGAGCTGGAGAACCGCTAACGGCCGAAGAGCAGCGCGATGCCGATCATCACGGGCAGTGCCCCGAAGGTGGTGAGGAAGACGGTGTCGCGGGCGATGATCATGCCGCGCTGGTAGGAGGCGGCATAGTTGTAGACGTTCTGCGCCGCCGGCAGGGCGGCGAGGATGACCGAGGCGTAGAGCTCATCCCCGGACAGCCCCATGCCCAGGGCGATGAGCCAGGCGATCAGCGGCATGCCGACCAACTTGAGGGCGGTGGCGACGATCGTGCCGGGCCGGTCCGCAGGGGTGGCCAGCGGGGCGGTGTTGCGCAGGGAGGCGCCGAAGCTGATGAGGATCATCGGGATGGAGGCCCCGCCGAGGATCTCCAGGGGGCGCATGACCGGATCCGGGATCTGCAGGCCGATGACAGCGACGACCAGACCCAGCACGGAGCCGATGACCACGGGGGACAGCAGCGCCGAGCGGATGGAGTCGAGGATCTTCGTCGCGCGGGAACGCCCACCGGCGTCCTCAGCCCCCAGGCCTGCCAGGATGAAGGGCGTGAACACCACCATCTGCAGCACGAGCACCGGCACGACATAGGTGGCCTCACCGAGGACGTAGACGCTCACCGGCAGGCCGATGTTGACGGAGTTGAAGTAGCAGGCCGAGGCCGCACCCATCGTCGTCGTTGGGATGTCCTGCCGGAAGAACAGCGCCGAGGCGAGGATGTAGACGGCGGCGGTCGCGAGCGTCGCAAAGAAGATGACCACGATGACGGGTGAGAACAACGTCTGCGCATCGGAGTTGGCCACCGAGGTGAACAGCAGCGCCGGGGAGGCGGCGTAGAAGGCGACGCGGTTGAGCACGAGGCGTTCGCGGTCCTCCTTGATCACCCCGGTGCGGGCCAGAATCGCGCCGACGGCGATGACTGCCAGGATGATGGCGAAGCCGGTGATGACCCCCGACATCTACAGCCCCAGCGAGCTGAGGAAGAGGGCCAGGCCGGTGAGCACTGCCCACAACAGCATGGCCTGCCCGGTGGACTTGATCAGCGGGATCAGCGCCGGGCCGGTCGCCCCGCGCAGGGCGGTGTTCATGCCGCGCACGGCCAGCGGCACCGCCATGATCGCGATCAGGAGCAGGGGTTCCCACCACCCGATGACCATGGTGATGAGGAAGGGCGTGGCGGCCAGGGCGGTGTAGACCCGGCGGGTCCACCGGTCGCCGAGGCGCACAGCCAGGGTGATCTTGCCGGAGGCGGTGTCGGACGGGATGTCGCGCAGGTTGTTCGCCAGGTTCACCGAGGCGGAGATCGAACCGATGGCCACCGCACAGGCCAGACCCAGCCAGCTGACCGCCCCGGCCTGGGTGAACTCGGTGCCCAGTACCGCCACCAGGCCGAAGAAGATGAAGACCGCCACCTCTCCGAGCCCCCGGTAGCCGTAGGGGTTTTTGCCCCCGGTGTAGAACCAGGCACCCGCGATGGCCACGGCGCCGACGAGGATGAGCCACCAGGCACTGGTCAGGGAGAGGGCCACACCGGCCACCGCGGCGAGACCGAAGGCGAGGAAGGCCGCGCGTTTGACGTGGGCGGGCTTCGCGATGCCACCGCCGGTCAGCCGAGCCGGGCCGGTGCGGTCCTCATCGGTGCCGCGGATGCCGTCGGAGTAGTCGTTGGCGTAGTTCACGCCGATGATCAGGGCCCAGGCCACCACGAAAGCCAGCAGGGCCCGCCACCAGGAGAAACCGCCGGCGTAGGCGGCGGCGCCGGATCCGGCGATGACGGGGGCGAAGGCGTTGGGCCAGGTGTGCGGGCGTGCGGCCTGCCACCAGTCCCGCGGGGTGGCGGAGTAGGTGTGATGATCAACGGACATGGCCACCATTGTCCTCCATGGGTTGCCTCAGCGCCGAGCCGGGGTGGCCAGCCGGTCGAGGGTCCGGTCCCACACCGGGGAGGTCGGGGCGGTGAGGTGGAGCAGCTCCCCCGAGGGCAGGGGGATGCGCAGCTCGGAGGCGTGGAGGAACATCCGTGCCCCGCCGAGCCGCTGCACTTCCCGCGTGAAACCGGGGTCGCCGTATTTCCGGTCCCCGGCGATGGGGTGGCCGGTGTGGCGGGTGTGCACCCGGATCTGGTGTTTGCGGCCGGTGATCAGCTCGGCGCGCACGAGGGTGGCCTGCCGGCCGAAGCGGCGCAGGACCCGGAAGCGGGTGTGGGCGGGCTGACCCTGCGGGTCGACGCGTACGCCGTGCTCGGTGGTCAGCAGCGGCGCCCGCACATAGGTGGTCTCCTGTGGGAAAAACCCCTGGACCAGGGCGAGGTAGTGGCGGCGGACGGCGGCGTCATCACGCATCACCTGCTGGAGGTGGCGCAGCATGGACGGCGTGCGGGCCACCATGAGCAGGCCGGAGGTCTCCTTGTCGATGCGGTGCACCAGCTCCAGGTCCGGCTCCGCGGGGCGCAGCTGGCGCAGCGCCTCGATGACCCCGCCAGTGACCCCGGTGCCCACATGCACGGCCAGGTCGGCGGGCTTGTTCAGCACGAGGAGGGAGTCATCCTCGTGGAGGATCGCCCGGTCGATCTGGCGGAGCAGCTCCGCCGGCAGGGTCTTGACCGGGGCGGCCTCGGGGATCTCCAGGGCGGGCACCCGGATCACGTCACCGGCCTGGATACGGTAGTCCGGTTTGGCGCGTTTGCCGTTGACCCGCACCGCGCCCTTGCGCAGCAGCCGGAAGACCAGGCCACCAGGGACCCCCTTGAGCTGTGAGCGGAGGAATTTGTCCAGGCGGCGGCCGGCGTGCCCGGAGGAGACCTCCAGTTCGCGGGCGGGGGAGGGGCGTGCGTTGTCCATGTCCGGCGAATCATACACTGCGGAGAAAAATCCCTGGTGACAGCCTTGCCCTGCAGATATAGCCGATCAGACGTAGGGTGAGGCTGGTCATGTGGATCAGTTATGTGCTCGGTCAGGCGATCAGTTTCTTCTTCACGCTCTTCCGGATGATTCCGCTGACGTGGAACAACCGTTTCTCCCGCGCCCGCTTCCCGCAGCAGGGCGACGTGACCATCTCCCTGACCTCCCACGGGGAACGGCTCAACCGCGTGCACTACACCCTGGAGTCCATTGCCCGCGGTGCCGTGCAGGCGCCGGTGGTGCTGTGGCTGGATGAGCAGGACTACCGTGCCGGGTGGCCGCGCCCGCTGCGCCGCCTGGTCTCCCGCGGACTGCAGGTCCGCTGCTCCGACGGGCTCTACGGCCCGCACACCAAATACTGGAGCCAGTTCCGCGAGGTCGTGGGCACCGGGAAACGGGTGGCCACGGTGGATGACGACATGATCTACCCCGAGTGGTTCCTGCAGCGCCTGCTGTTCATCGGGGATCTGCGCGATGACGCCGTCATCGCCTACCGCGCCCACCGCATCGAGCTGCGCGGGGAGGAAATGCTGCCCTATGTGAAGTGGACCCCGGTCAACACCTGCCGGGCCAGCCACCTGCACTTCGCCACGGGGGTGTCCGGAGTGCTCTACCCGGCCTCCTTCATCACCTACGTGGTGGAGCAGGGCGATGTGTTCCGCGAGCTGAGCCCGCGGGCCGATGACGTCTGGCTCCACGCCTGCGCCCTGCGCTCCGGCCACCGGGTCCGCCAGGTCTACTCCCATCCCCGCAACTTCGCGGTGGTGCCCTCCACGCAGGCGGGGGCGCTGGTCATCGGCAACACGCTCATGGGCGGCAACGACGAGCAGATTGAGCGGGTCTATGACCATGAGGATGTCGCGGTGCTCGTCGACGCCAGCCGCCGTGAAGACTAGAAGAGCTTCTCGACGCCCCGCCGGTCCACCTTCCCCGGCCCCGTCAGCGGCAGCTCTGTCAGCCGCCTCAACTCCTTCGGCAGCTGCCAGCGGGGCAGGTGGTCGAGCCCGGCGATGACTTCCCCCGGGGAGGCGGCACCCGTGTAGGCGGCCACGATCGCCTGTCCCAGCCGCGGATCGGGAATGCCCACCACGCAGGCCCCCGTGACACCGGGGACGGCCAGCATCGCCTGCTCCAGCACCTCCGGCTGCAGCTTGAGCCCACCGGAGTCGATGACGGCGTCGAGACGCCCCGTCACGGTGAGGCGGCGGTCCTCGATGAACCCCGCATCCGAGGTGGCGAACCATCCGGGCTCCGCGAAGGCCTCGTGCCCGGGGTGGTTGCGGTACCCCTGGGCGATCATCGGCCCGCCCAGGTGGATGCGGCCCTCCTGCAGGCGGACCTTCGCGCCGGGGATGGGGCGGCCGTCGTAGACGCAGCCGCCGGCGGTCTCCGAGGAGCCGTAGGTGGTGACCACGTTGATCTGCATCTCCTCGGCCGAGCGGGCGAGCTGCGGGTTGAGGGCGGCCCCGCCGACGAGGATGGCGTCGAAGAGTTGCAGGGCCTCGATGCCCTCCAGAGTGTCCATCGCCTTGGCCAGCTGCATAGGTGCGAGCGAGGTGTAGGCGCGTTCCCCGGCGCGCGCCAGCTCCCCGGCCGAGCGGGCGAAGTCCCCGATGTCGAAGCCCTCGGACAGGTCCAGCTGGAGGGGCTCGACGCCGGCGATCAGTGAGCGCACGAGCACCTGCAGGCCGGCGATGTGGTGGGCCGGAAGGGCCAGCAGCCACTGTCCTTCGCCGCCGAGGAACTGGTGGGTGGCGTCCGCGCTGGAGACCAGGTTGGCGGCCGTCAGTTGGGCGCCCTTCGGGGTGCCGGTGGAACCGGAGGTGGCCACGACGAGGGCGGTCTCCGCGTCGATTGGCTGCCCGGCGCGTTGGGAGGTGATCAGCAGGCTGGCGCGGGCGTTGTCGCGGGCGGGGACGGGGAGGAGGCTGCGCTGTCCGGCGATCGCGTCCTCGAGATCACCGAGGACGCCGATGGGGTTGGCCGGGTCGATGGGCAGCGGCTCGAGGTTGTGGCTCATGGGTGATGATGGTAGCGGGAGGGGAAGAAAACGGCGCCGTCTCCCGGAAGGAGGCGACGCCGTCGGATGGAGCAGGGTTTTAAGCGTTCTGGAGCTGCTTCTCAGTGTCCGCGCTGGCCTTATCGGTGCCCCAGGGCAGGAAGGCGTCGACGCTCCAGCGGCCGGCACCGACGGCGGCCAGGATGAGGGTGCCGGCACCGATGGCGCCGACGAGCTCCCAGCCGCCGTTGGACACGAAGATGCCCTGGGCGATGTGGGCGAAGATGGCCGCGCCCAGCATGATGAGCGTGATGACGATGCCGGTGATACGGGTGAAGGCACCGATGAGGATGAGGATGCCGCCGACGACCTCCAGGAAGGCGACGAGCGGGGCCGCGACGGCGGCGGCCGGGACGCCGATACTGTCGAAGAAACCGGTGATGCCCTCAAGGCCGGTGATCTGGAACTTGTCCCAGCCGTGGGCGATGAGGATGACACCCAGGATGACACGGGCGATGAGCAGAGCTGCTTCCTTGGTTGTTGACATGACACAAGACCCTAGAGGACTGGTTTGTGACATGTCAACTATTGCTGGTGGTCGGTAGTTTTCGGCCCTGCCCCAGGGGTGGCGGGATTTGTGGGCTGCGATGCAGGACATCCGCCCTGCTACCCTCAATGCGATACGTCAGCTTGACGTGGCTATTTGTTTTCCCGCCGACCCTCACGGGGAACTGCGCAGTTCAGGGGCAGGATGCGGAAATCCTGGCGGATGTTCCCCGCCCGGAGCCGCACCGTCACTGGGGCAGGGGATCTCGCAGCTCGACCTGGCTACCGTCCTAGGCTGGTCCGCCTCCCGGATCTTAAATCTGCTCAACCGCCTGGGCGGGGGGCGGCGCAGGTTACTTCTGGCCGTGATGGGCGATGTCACCAGACGCGCCTAAGCTCCCACGGGGAGAATCCGCCCGGCCTCGACGGGCGTCGAAGAACAGGAGAGATGGATAAGTGACTGCTGGTGAACATGGGCGCGAGAAGCCCGGACAACAACTGACGACGGGCCTGCTCTTCGGCCTGGCTCTCCTCTCTGCCGCCGCGCCACTGGCGACGGACCTCTACCTGCCGGCCCTGCCCAACATTGTCGGCAGCCTGGACACCACGCAGGCGATGGTGCAGCTCACGCTGTCCGGTTTCATGCTCGGCCTGGCGGTCGGTCAGCTGATCATCGGCCCGATCTCCGATTCCCTCGGTCGGAAGAAGCTGCTGGTCGGCGGAGCCGTGATCGCCTTGATCGCCTCCGTCATCGCGGCGATGGCACCGACCATCGAGGTGCTCATACTCGCCCGTCTCCTGCAGGGGCTGGGATCCGGGGCGTGTGTGGTCCTGGCGCGTGCGGTCGTGCCGGACCTGGCGGCGGGGCGGAAGGCCGCCAAGGCTTTCTCCCTGCTGATGACCATCCAGGGCATCGCCCCGGTCGCCGCCCCGGTCGTCGGCGGCCTGCTGCTCGATCCGATCGGCTGGCGCGGGCTGTTCTGGCTGCTGGCCGGCATCAATGTCGTCCAGTTGCTCGTTGCCCTGGTGGTCGTGCGGGAGTCCCTGCCGAAGGCGGAGCGCGCCGAGGTCACCGTGCGCGGGATTCTGGCCAACTACCTCTATGTGCTGAAGAATCCCGCCTACCGGGGTTACACCATCTCCTTCGCCTTCGGTTTCGCCGCGATGTTCTGTTACATCTCCGCCTCCCCCTTCGTCGTGCAGACCCAGATGGGCATGTCTGTGGGTACCTTCACCCTCGTCTTCGCCGCCAACGCCGTGGGTCTGGTCGCGGGAAACATGCTCAACTCCCGCCTCATCGACCGTTATGACCCCCACGCCATCCTGCGTGCCGCCCAGCTCTTCCTGCTGGTGGTTACGGTGGTGCTGCTCATCGTCGTCAACTTCACGATCTCCCCGTGGGTGATCTTCCCGCTGCTCTTCCTCTCGGTCAGCCCCATCGGCATCATCCTGGGCAACTCCACCGCGCTGGGCACCGGTGAGGTCCGCGAGCGGGCCGGTTCGGGCTCGGCCGTCATGGGCTTCCTGCAGTTCGCCCTCGGTGCGGCGGTCAGTCCCTTCATGGGCCTGGGCGCGAACGCGGCCCTGACCATGGCGTTCGGCATGGTCGCCTGTGTGCTCGTCTCCCTGGCGGGTCAGGTCTATGCGGGTCGCCGGATCCTGGGTTAGGCACCGCCCCGGCAGTATGAAGGCAGAAGCGCCGGTCCCGTCATGGGATCGGCGCTTCTGCTGATTCGGCAGGGGTGGAACATTATGCGATGTTGCCGGTGCCGTCGTCGAGGTGGGCGCGGACGAACCACTGGAACTTCTCCAGTTCCGCCGCGTGGGCGATGTAGATGTCCTCGGTGACGGAGTCGAGCTCGCCGGCCTCGCCCATGGACTCGCGGACACCCTCGATGACCTGGGTGTAGAGGTCGTTGACCTGCTTGAGGTGGTCCTGGGTGTTGGCCTTGTTCTTCGGGTACTCCAGCGGCTTGCGGTCCTGGACGTGGCCGGCCGGGGTGCCGATCGGCTCGCCGCCGAGGGTGGAGATGCGCTCCGCGACCTCGTCGGCGAAACCGCGGACGAGGTCGATCTGCGGGTCGATCATCTCGTGGACGGCGATGAAGTTGGCGCCCACCACGTTCCAGTGCACGTGCTTGAGGATGAGGTGGAGGTCGTTGTAGTCGGTGAGGCGCTCCTGCAGACCATCGATGATCTGCTTTGCGCTGTTCTGGTCGATTCCGGGGACGGTGTAGTTGCTCATGCCACCATTATAGGTGAAATTGAGAAGTGGGCAAGGTTTGGAAGGCTACACTTATCAATCTCAGGTAAGCCTTACCTCATTCCTATTTATGGCGGAGAGCCCGCCGCCGCGGTCAGTAATAGAAGGGGAACTCCGACCAGTCCGGATCCCGCTTCTCCAGGAAGGCCTCCTTGCCCTCCACCGCCTCATCCGTCATGTATGCCAGACGCGTGGCCTCACCCGCGAAGACCTGCTGGCCCATCAGTCCGTCATCAAGCAGGTTGAACGCGAACTTCAGCATGCGCTGCGCGGTGGGGGACTTGCCGTTGATCTCCCGGGCCACCTGGATGGCCTCGGCCTCGAGCTCCGCGTGCTCGGCCACGATGTTGACCGCACCCATGCGCTGCATCTCCTCCGCGCCGTAGGCACGGCCCAGGAAGAAGATCTCCCGGGCGAATTTCTGGCCCACCATCTTCGCCAGATAGGCGGAGCCGTAGCCGGCGTCGAAGGAACCGACGTCCGCATCCGTCTGCTTGAAACGGGCCTCCTGGCGGGAGGCGATCGTGAGATCGCACACCACATGCAGCGAATGCCCACCGCCGGCCGCCCAGCCGTTGACCACGGCGATGACCACCTTGGGCATCGTACGGATCAGGCGCTGCACCTCCAGGATGTGCAGGCGGCCCCCCTCCACCTTCGTGCGGGCCTCATCGACCGTGGAGTCGTCTGCCCGGGCGTCATCGGAATCGTGGCCGGTAGCGTACTGGTAGCCCGAACGGCCCCGGATGCGCTGGTCGCCGCCCGAACAGAACGCCCAACCCCCGTCCTTCTCGCTCGGACCGTTGCCGGTGAGCAGCACGACACCCACATCCGGGGTCCGGCGTGCGTGATCCAGTGCCCGGTAGAGCTCATCGACGGTGTGCGGACGGAAGGCGTTGCGCACCTCCGGGCGGTCGAAGGCGATGCGCACGGTGCCGTCCGTGCGTGAGGTGCCCACGTGGCGGTGGTAGGTGATGTCGGTGAGGTTCTCGAAGCCCTCCACCACCCGCCACTGGGTCGGGTCGAAGGGGTTGTCCGTGCTGTAGTTGCTCATGCCGTTCAGCTTAGGCGGGTATCACTCCTCGCCGGCCGGCACGCCCAGACTCGTGGCATGGCCGGTGATGGTGCGCGCCAGGTCGATGTCGCGGCTGGTCACCCCGCCGACATCGTGACTCGACAGGGTGACGGACACGGCGGGGTAGGTGAGTGTGACATCGGGGTGATGGTTCGCCTCGTCCGCTGATTCGCCGATGAGGGTGACCAGGCGCAACCCCGTGTTGAAGTCCCCGGTGGCGAACTCGGCCCGGATGGTGTCGCCAGCATGGTGCCAGCCGCTCAGTCCGGCGGCCTCGACGGCAGCGGCGGTCAGTTTCTGCTTCGGATCAGTCATGACCCCATACTGCATGAATTGTGACGCGCACAACACCTCCGCGTGCGTAACCTGGCACCATGAAGCTCCTGCTGACCTCCTTCGGACACCCCCACCTCCGGGATTTCGCCACCGGCACGGTCGCCTACATCCCCGACGCCACCCGCAGCTTCGCCGACCACCCCGACACGCAGGTCGAACGCACCATGCTTCGCGACGCCGGTTTCACCCTCCTCGAGCTCCCGCTCGCCACCACCGCACCCGCCGAAGTCGACCGCATCCTCGGTGAGGTCGATGCCGTCTATGTGGCAGGCGGGGAGACCTTCGACCTCCTCCACATCATGCGCTCCACGGGTACGGACGAAGTGCTCGTCCGCCACGTCCGCGCCGGCCTGCCCTACATCGGCACCAGCGCCGGCTCCGTCATCGCCGGTCCCGACATCGAACCGGTCAGCCTGCTCGATTCACCCGCCGTGGCCCCGGAACTACACGACTACCACGGTCTGGGGCTCACCGACTACGTGGTCATCCCGCACGTCGGCACCGACATCCCACTGTTCCCCATCGACGTCTTCGCGGAGACGGTCCGCACCTACGGGAAAGACCACCGCCTCGTCCTACTCCGCGACGGCGAGGCCCTGCTCATCGACGAGACCGGAACCCGCCTTATCTAGGGTGGAACCCATGCTTCCCGACATCGATGAGATCCTGGACCGCGCCCACGTCGTCGCACTGCCCATGGCGGTGAGATTCCGGGGTGTCGACACGCGCGAGGCCCTGCTCATCGAGGGCCCCGCGGGCTGGGGCGAATTCTCCCCCTTCCTCGAGTACGACGCGCCGGAATCCGCCGCCTGGCTGCGCGCCGGGCTGGAGGCCGCCTTCACCGGACTGCCCACCCCCCGCCGCACCCGCGTCGAGGTCAACGCCACCGTCCCCGCCGTCCCCGCCGATGCCGTCGCCGACGTCCTCGCCCGCTACCCCGGCTGCCGGGTGATCAAGGTCAAGGTCGCCGAGCAGGGACAGACCCTGGCCGACGACATCGCCCGCGTGCAGGCCGTCCGCGACACGATCCCCGGCGCGGTGATCCGTGTCGACGCCAACCGGGGCTGGACCATCGGGCAGGCCCTCGAGGCTGCGCGTTCCCTGGGACCCCTGGACTACATGGAACAGCCCTGCGATTCCGTCGAGGAACTGGCCGCCCTGCGCCGCGAGCTCATGCGCTCCGGGATGTTCATCCGCATCGCCGCCGACGAATCCATCCGGCGCGCCGAGGACCCCTACCGGGTGGCCGAGCTCATGGCCGCCGATGTCGCCGTGGTCAAGGTCGCCCCGCTCGGCGGCGTGCGGCGCGTGCTGGAACTGGCCGCCGACCTGCGTGCCCGACACATGGACATCACCGTCGCCTCCGCCCTGGACACAGCCGTCGGCATGAACGCCGGGCTCGCCGCCGTCGCGGCCCTGCCCACCCTCACCGACGACGACGCCATGGACGTCCCACCCGCGGCCGCTGGCCTGGCCACCGGCTCGCTCTTCCTCGAGGACGTCGCGCCCCCACGGGAGATCACCGACGGCTTCCTCTCCGTCGAAGCCGTCGAACCGGAGGCCGACCGCCTGGCTGCCCTGGCGGCCCCGGCGGACCGTAGGGACTGGTGGTTCCAGCGGGTCCACGAGGCCTACCGGCACCTCTGAAGCCCGGTTGTCCCCGGCGGGGATCAGACCAGGCCGAGCAGCTCAGTGACGTCGGTCTCGCCGGTGCGGAGGTACTCCACCACGATGTCATCGACCTCGGCGTGACCGAAGCCCACGTGCCCGTGGCCCGGTCCGTGGACCGTCACCAGGTGGCTGTCCATGCGCTCCGCCAGCGCGACGCCCGTGCCATAGGGGGTCTGCGGGTCACCGGTGGACTGGATCTGCAGAGGGCGGGTGTCCAGGCCGGAGCCGTCCACGGTAGGCAGCCCCGTGACAGCGGGGGCACCGGCACAGGCTGAACCGGAAGTGAACTTCGCACTCGGGGCGGTGAAGAGGTCACCGGTGATGTAGTTCGCCCAGGCATAGTCCGGAATGTCCGCGGGATCCGGCCGCACCTGGTTCTCATTGCACATGATCAGCCGCTGTATGTTGCCTGCCACGATGTTGCGCTGGGCATCCTCCTCGGAACCGGGGTCCATCAGCTCCTCCAGCGTCGGCGCCACCTCCGAACCGTTGGTCACCCGGGCCAGCAGGTCCCACCCGGTGGGGCGGGGGAGCAGGGAACGGGTCAGGTTCAGGGTCGGGGACCAGGCCTGCACCGCGCCGGGGTTCGTGGCCTGGGAGGACAACCCCTCGACCTGGACACGGGCACCACCGGTCGCCGTGATGAGGTCGGCAGCCGCCGGGCCCGCCCACCCCAGCCCGGGCGGAATATCACCGATCTGGGCCGGCGGTGGTACGACAGTCGGGTTGGTGCCGGATTCCGCCACCACCTTCGCGGACCAGGCCTGGTAGACCGCCAGCGGGGTCTCACCGAGGCCGTAGGTCTCATTGTGGGCCGCGACCCAGTCCAGGAAGTCATGCAGGGAGCCGATGAAACCGTTCTGCTGGGAGTCCATCACCCCGTTCCAGGCCAGCTCCGGATCCATCCCGGAGTCCAGGACCACCTTGTCGGTGTGCTGCGGGTATTTCGTCGCGTAGACCGAACCGAGGAAGGTGCCGTAGCTGAGTCCCATGATCGAGATCTCGTCCTCACCCAGCGCGCGGCGGACCTGCTCCCAGTCCTCGGCGGTGTTCTCGGTGGTGAGGCTCGCGGTGTAGCCCGGGGTGCCGACCTCACAGGAATCACGCACGAAGGCACCCTCCTGCAGCATGATCTGCAGATCGGAGGTATATCCGGGGGCGATGGTGGAGCAGTCCACCGGGGTGGATCCGCTCAGCCCGCGGGGTTGGACGGCAACCCGGTCCCATTCCCGGGTGATGCCTTCCGGCCAGGTCATGGCCTCGGCGTCGCCGAAATAGGAGTATGCGTCACCGCCGGGGCCGCCGGAGTTACCGAAGAGCACCCCACGACGCTGAGTCTGATCAGCAGCGGGCACGCGCACGAAACCCACACTGATCTGCGCGCCCTCCGGGTCGGAGTAGTACATGAGGACATCAATGCGTCCGCAGTCGGCGGTCGGTTCCGTCACCTGCGAGGGGCACTGCTCCCAGGTGATATCGGGGCTGGCGGCAGGCTGGGCCTGGGCCGGCGCCGAGGCCAGGCCCACCCCCACGAGAACGGCGGATAAAGAGGATAGAAGGGCTCGGCGAGCTGAGCGCATCATTAAATCTTTCTGAAAGGAAAAAGTTTTCCCCTACCGTATCCAAGAGATATAGCCTCCGCTACGGGAATTCCCCGAAGAGGGCACCGGTCGGGGGCCTCCCTGAGGGTCACCTGCCCACCGGCGCATCATTCCCCGGATCTTCGCCGGGGGAGTGCTGCAGGAGGGGGCCGGGGGAGGGTACCGGCGGTAGGATGAGGGTCTGCGGACTGTTCCCGGGTCGGGTGGCCACCTGTGCGGGCGGCTGCGTTTGCAGATCTCCACCAGGTTCCACACGGTGCCCCTACTCGACCATAAGAAAGGGGGAGGGCCTCTCGTCCCCGCCGCACGGCGGCGGGGCGTGGCGCCGAATCTCCGATGACCCCGCGAAACCCCTCCAACGGAAACGATGAGACCCGCTACCTCGGACCGGTCGGAGGACCGGGCGATTCCGGCGGCTCCGGTGTGGAGCGTCCCCGGCAGTACTTCCCCGGTGAGCATGACCCTGACTACCGCTATGAGGAGCCCCGCCATGAGGCCCCGCAGTACCAGCCGCCGGCGCACCAGCAGCTCTACCAGGAGCCGCCGGTGAAGAAGCAGTCCGGGGGAGCGCTGCCGATGCTGTTGGGAATCCTCTTCGGCCTCACCCTGCTGGCCGCCGTGGCCTTCTTCTTCCTCTGGCGCAACGCCGCTGCGGAGGCTGACCGTGAGCCGCCGGCCCCGGTCACCGTGACCTCGACCGTCTCGCAGACCCTCACCGAGACGGTCACCCAGGAGGCGCCGGCGCTGCCCACCCAGATCCCCACCGAGCTGCCCAGTGACATCCTGCCTTCCGAGGTGCCTGAGTTCGACGTCGATGGACTCCTCGACCGCTTCTTCGGCGACAGTGAACCCGCCCCCGCACAGTAGCGCGTGGGTCACTGCCCGGCGGAGAGTTCCCCGTGAAACTTCCACACCCCGTCCGTGGCCCTGCCGGGCACCGGCCGCGGGTACAGACGGATACCTCTCCTGATCCGGTGCTTTCCGTTCAGCTCCATGCCCTATTGGACTGGGGGAAGCTCGGCTGGGTTCCCATCGGTGTCGGGAATGCCGCACACCAAGGGGATTCCGGCCCGCCGTTTCCGCCGGGGTGTGCGGCGTTTGCGATCACAGGCCCGACCCCGACACCGCCGGTGGCCCTGCCGGGTACCTAAGTAGACTCATGGCCATGCAGAACGCCGAGCAGGACACCACCCAACCCGAGTCGATCACACTGGCGCAGGCCGTCGTCGAGCAGCTTTCCCGCCACGTCAGTGACGTGGTGATCTGTCCGGGCTCCCGGAACTCCCCGCTCTCCCTCGCGCTTCTCGCGCGGAAGGACCTCCGGGTCCATGTGCGTCTGGACGAGCGCAGCGCCGCCTTCCTGGCGCTCGGCCTGGCCCGGGTGCAGAAACGCCACGTCGCGGTGGTGATGACCTCCGGCACCGCGGTGGCGAACTGCCTCCCCGCCATGGTGGAGTCCCATTATTCGCATGTGCCGCTGGCCGTGGTCAGCGCGGACCGGCCCCGCCGGCTGCAGGACACCGGTGCGAGCCAGACAATCGACCAGGTCGGGATCTTCGGCCGCTACGCGGAGACCACCGGCATCCAGTCCGTCGACGATGTCCCGCTCCTGGCGGAGGCGTTCACCACCCGCAACCAGGTGCACATCAACGTGGAGCTGGACGATCCGTTGGTCAGCAACGTCCTGCCCGCCGAGCCGAGCAGCTTCACCACCCGGCGCGCCCCGGGACCACGGCCGCGGAATCACGGTGAGGTGGCGGTGGATCTGAGCCGGAACACGCTGGTCATTGCCGGTGATGAGGCCTGGGCGGTGGAGGGGCTGGAGGATGTGCCCACCATCGCGGAGCCGACTGCCCCTGCCCCGTACCACCCGGTCCACCCGCTGGCTGCGAAAGTCTTCCGCCGGGAGCAGGTCAGCGCGAACGACTATGTGGTGGACACCCGGCCGGAGCAGGTCATCGTGGTGGGGCATCCGACGCTGCACCGCGATGCGCTGGCCCTGATCAAGGACCCGGAGATTGAACTGATCACCCTCTCGCGGTCGGATGTCTTCACCGATCCCCGCACCGACTCGGTACGGGGTACGCGGGTGAAGGTCACGGGGGAGCCCACCTCGCAGTGGCTGAAGGTGTGCTCGGCGGCCTCCGAGCTGGCGGGGGATGCGGTGCGTCTGACGTTGGCGGACCCCGGCCACGGTTTCACCGGCCTGCACGTGGCGGCGGCGGTCGCCGACACCCTGGGCACGGGGGATTCGATGGTGCTCGGCGCCTCCAACCCGGTCCGGGACATCAGCTTCGTGGGGCTGCCCTACGACGGTGTGGACACGTATTCGCCGCGGGGGGCGGCGGGGATCGACGGCACCGTCTCCCAGGCCATCGGTGTTGCCCTGGCGGTGCAGGCCGCCCACCCGGACGAGCCGCGGGCGCCGCGCACCGTCGCCCTGATGGGGGACGTGACCTTCCTCCACGATGTCGGGGGACTGTTCATCAGCCCCGGGGACCCGCACCCGGAGAACCTCACCATCGTGGTCGCCAACGATGACGGCGGCGGGATCTTCGAGACACTCGAGCTCGGCGCGGAGCCTCTGCGCGCCAGCTTCGAGCGGGTGGCGGGGACGCCGCACGGGGCGTCGATAAGCAGCCTGTGCGAGGGCTTCGGTGTCCACCACCGCGAGGTGGCCACCCTGCCCGAGCTTCTCGACGCCCTCGTCGAACAACCCGGCGGCCTCACCGTCATCGAGGCCCGCACCACCCGGACCACCCGGCGTGAACTGCATGAGGCACTGCGGGAGAGGGTCGGTTGGTGAAGGACCGCATCGGCCGGCGGGGGCGGCAGCTGGTGCTGATGCTCTACGCCGTGGCGATGCTCGGCAGCGCGGCCATGGTCATCGGCCCGTTCATGAACGACACCGCCATCAACTCTGACCCCGGCCGGGCGCTCGCGACGGTGACGGGCGCGGACTGGCTGCGTACCGCCGTGGAGTACCGCGACGAGGCAGGGATCTACCACTCCCCGCCGACCGGACTGCTCTACCCGACCGGCCTGGGGGAAGGGCAGCGCGTGTGGGTGACCTATGCGAAAGCGGACCCTGACCTGGTGAAGGTGGAGGGGCGGGAGTGGACCCTGTCCGTCATTCCGGCGCTGAGCGTCGCGCTGTTGTCAACCGTGACAGCGGCGCTATTGTGGTGGACGGTAGGAAAAATCACCGGACGGTCGGGGCGTTCACCGAGAATTCGTCCGGAATAAAGCTGGATATCAGAGCGATGTCGCCTGGGCCAGAGAGGATGTCGAGCATGCGTGTAGCCATCGTCGCGGAGTCCTTCCTTCCCAACGTCAACGGGGTGACCAACTCGGTCCTCCGGATTCTCGAGCACCTGCACAGGGAAGGACATGAGGCACTGGTCATCGCGCCGGGGGCGCGCGATTTCCAGGAGGAGATCAGCGAGTACCTCGGTTTCGAGATCGTGCGGGTTCCCACTGTCCGGGTCCCACTCATCGATTCGCTGCCGATCGGGGTGCCCAACCCCACCGTCAATGACGCACTGCGTGACTTCGATCCCCACATCATCCACCTGGCCAGCCCCTTCGTCCTCGGGGCGGCCGGGGCCTACGCCGCCCGCCAGCTCCGGGTGCCGGCGGTGGCGCTCTACCAGACGGACGTGGCGGGCTTCGCCACGAAGTACCACCTCACCCCGCTGGCCAACGCCGCGTGGGACTGGACCCGCCACATCCACAACATGTGCCAGCGGACCCTGGCACCCTCCTCCCTGACCATCGCGGAGCTGCAGTCCCACGGCATCAACAATGTCCACCACTGGGGCCGGGGCGTCGACGCCGTCCGTTTCCACCCGGAGAAGCGTTGCGTGCAGCTGCGCCGGCAGTGGGATCCCACGGGGGAGAAGCGGATTGTCGGTTTCGTGGGCCGGCTCGCCGCGGAGAAGGGCGTGCACCGCCTCGTCTCCCTCCACGGCCGCGGGGACATCCAGCTGGTCATCGTCGGTGACGGCCCCTCCCGCACGGAGCTGGAGGAGCTCATGCCCACGGCGGTGTTCACCGGCGCGCTGGAGGGGGAGGACCTCGCCCGCGCCTACGCCTCACTGGACCTGTTCGTCCACGCCGGCGAGTTCGAGACCTTCTGCCAGGCGATCCAGGAGGCGCAGGCCTCCGGCGTGCCCACCATCGGTCCCCGCGCCGGCGGCCCCGTCGACCTGGTCCAGGAACGCTACAACGGCCTCCTCCTGGATGTGGACACCTTCAGCCGTGACCTGCCGGAGGCGGCGGAGTGGCTGCTCGACCTCTCCCGGCATGAACGGCTGCGCGGCAACGCCCGCGTCTCCGTGAACGACAAGACGTGGGAGGCCCTGTGTGAGCAGCTGCTGGACCACTACCGTGACGTCATCGAGGAAACCCGACGCGTCCCGCTGACCTTCTTCGGTCCCCGCCCCGAACTGCCCCGGTGGGCTGCCCGGGCGTTGGGCGCGCGCGTCGCGTGGGGCAGCCTGGCCTAGACTCAGGGGCGTGGCTAAGGCAGACCTGGACAAGAAACCCTTCGACGTCGCGTCAATGTTCGACGACGTCGGGGCGAAATACGACCTGACCAACACGATCCTGTCCTTCGGGCAGGACGCCCGCTGGCGCCGGCGTACCCGCGAGCGCCTGCAGCTGAAGCCGGGGGAGAGGGTCCTCGATCTGGCGGCCGGCACGGCCGTGTCCACGGTGGAGCTGGCGAAATCGGGGGCGTGGTGTGTGGCCTGCGACTTCTCGCAGGGCATGCTCGCCGCCGGGCGGGACCGGGATGTGCCCAAGGTCGTCGGTGACGGCATGCAGCTGCCCTTCGCGGACAACTCCTTCGATGCGGTGACCATCTCCTACGGCCTGCGCAACATCCACGACCACGAGGCCGGTCTACGCGAGATGGCCCGGGTGACCAGGCCGGGTGGCCGGCTGACCATCGCGGAGTTCTCCACCCCGGTGGTGCCGGTCTTCGGCACGGTGTACAAGGAATACCTCATGCGCCTGCTGCCGCAGGTTGCACGCGTGGTCTCCTCCAACCCGGAGGCCTACATCTACCTCGCCGAGTCGATCCGCGCGTGGCCGGACCAGGAGGGTCTGGCGCAGGTGATCAACGGCAACGGCTGGGCGGACGCAGGCTGGCAGAATCTCAGCCTCGGCATCGTGGCCCTGCACTCGGCCGTCAAGCCGCGGTAGCCCACAGGGGTGTGTCGCGGCGCACCCTGGATACCGCAGAACCGGCGGTCCGCCAGGCCCGGGCGATGAGGTCGCGGTCCTCGTCGGTGATGAGGTTGCCCATCAGACGGGCGGCGGCCGGCATGATCGCCGCCCCGACCGGGCCGCGCAATCCGAGGGGACCGACCAGCGGCAGGAACCTGGGGTAGGTGAGCAGCCGGGCGGCGGTACGGGCCAGCAGGAAGGCCTCTCCGTAGGTCTCCCGCAGCACGTGCGGCCACACGAGGGTGAGATCGCGGCCGGGTCGCAGCAGGTCCACGGCCATCTCGGCGGATTCCATGCCGTAGTCGATGCCCTCGCCGTTGAGGGGGTTGACCAGGGCGGCGGCGTCGCCGATGAGCAGCCAGTTCGCGCCCGCCACGTTGGAGACGGCCCCGCCCATGGGCAGCAGCGCGGAGGCGATGTCCTGCTCGGGCCCGAGGACCCATTCCGCGCGGCGCTGCGCGGCGTAGTGCGAGAGCAGCCGCTTCGTGTTCACCTTCGCGGGGCGGGAGTCAGTGGACAGGGCGCCGGCGCCGAGATTCACCCGCCCGTCGCCCAGGGGGAAGATCCAGCCGTAGCCGGGCTGGACGGTGCCGTCGGTGTCCCGCAGCTCCACGTGGGAGTGGATCCAGGGCTCCTGCGACATCGCCGAGGTGCAGTAGGACCGTGCTGCGATGCCGTAGACCTCACCCCGGTGCCACTGCCGGCCCAGCAGTTTGCCGAAGGTCGAACGCACTCCGTCCGCCACCAGCAGCCAGCGGGGACGCACCTGCTTCTCGACGCCCCCGTGACGCACCGTCACCACATCCACCCGGGAGCCCGCGAACTCCACGCCGGTGGCCGTCGCGTCCTCCCACAGCGTGGCGCCCCGGGCCACGGCGGTGCGCACCAGCAGGTGGTCGAATTCGGTGCGCGGCATCGCCGAACCCCGCGTGCCGTAGTACCCCTCCGGCCAGGGGGCGGTGACGGAGCCGCCGAAGCCGTGCAGCTTCAACCCCTTGTTGTGGTAATCCGAGGTCACTGCCTCCGCCAGACCGAGCTTCCCCAGCTGGTGGACAGCACGCGGGGTGAGCCCGTCGCCGCAGGTCTTGTCGCGGGGGAAGGAGGCGGCGTCAAGAAGCAGGACCTCGTGCCCCGCCTCCGCCGCATGCACCGCCGCGGCGGAACCTGCGGGCCCCGCACCGACAATGAGGACATCGACAGAACCCACGTTTCCACTCATGCGCCCTATTGTGGCATTCCATCCCACCCCTGAGTACGGGGTGGGCCCTCTTTGGACTACGGTTGAGTGCGATCATCCCCACCGTCAGACCGCTGCAAGGACACTTCCGACATGACCAACGGCACCACCTATCAGACCACTCCCGCCGGGCACGTGGATCTGGGAGACGCCGGGCTCAACGAGCGCATCGCCACCGGAATGGACGCTGTGGAGGTCCTGCTGCGCGAGGAGCTGGCGAAAGGCGAGGACTTCCTCGCCAACAAGGTCACCCACCTCATGAACGCGGGCGGCAAACGCTTCCGCCCCATGATGACGCTGCTGGCCTCCCAGTACGGCCCGAAGGCCGGCTCCCCGGACGTGGTCAAGGCCGCGGCCGTGCTCGAGACGGTGCACCTGGCCACCCTCTACCATGATGACGTCATGGACGAGGCTGAGCTGCGCCGCGGCGTGGAGTCCGCGAACGCCCGCTGGGACAACTCCGTCGCCATCCTCGCCGGTGACATCCTCTTCGCCCATGCCTCCCGGATCATGAGCGAACTGGACACCCACACCGTGGGGCACTTCGCGCAGACCTTCCAGGACCTGGTCACCGGCCAGATGCGGGAGACCATCGGGGCAGAGGGACGTGACCCTGTCGAGCACTACATGGACGTCATCCGTGAGAAGACCGCGGTGCTCATCGCCTCCTGCGGGCACCTCGGCGCCTACCACGCCGGGGCCAGTGAGGAACACGCCGACGCCCTGATGAAGATCGGCGCCGCCATCGGCATGATCTTCCAGATCGTCGACGACATCATCGACATCTTCTCCGCGCACGAGCAGTCCGGCAAGACGCCGGGGACGGATCTGCGCGAAGGTGTATTCACCCTCCCTGTGCTCTACGCGCTGGAGGAGGAGGGCGAGATCGGTGACGAGCTCCGTGGGCTGCTCACAGGTCCACTCACCGAGGACGGGGACGTGGACCGCGCGCTCGAGCTGCTCGGCCGCTCCCAGGGGCGCCGGCGCGCGCTCGACGACGTCCACCGCTATCTTGCCGAGGCTGAGGCCCAGATGGACCGGCTCCCGGCCAACGCGGCCACCAACGCTCTGCGGCGGCTGGCCAAGTTCACCATCCAGCGCGTGGGTTAACTCCGGTTAGGCCGGTTGACCTGCCGATTTGCTAGCCGGTCGGTATGTCGTAGTAGAGTATGTCACGCACCATGCGGTGCACGCCAGGTTGCCCGAGCGGCCAATGGGAGCGGACTGTAAATCCGCCGGCTCACGCCTACACAAGTTCGAATCTTGTACCTGGCACACTTCAGACCCACCTGAACCTCTGGTTCAGGTGGGTCTTCTGCATTCCGGGGTTGGGGGTTGGATGCGGGGCAGGTGGGGGTGCTGCTCCCGTTGGGCAGGTCCTGTCGGTTAGCTCCCGTGAGGTAGGTCCCGACATGTATATCGCGAGTGGTGGGGCGTATTGGCGGAGTGGTGTCCCGCCAGATACGTGTCAGGAGCTACCTCACGGGAGCTACTTGTAGGGAGCTAGCCAACGGAGGGTCGGAGCGGCGAGTTTTCCCGGCCAGAGGGGAAGGTGGTGTTCTGCTGGTCGGTGGGAGCCCCACGGGGGCATCGGCGTCCGCCCTTGCCCGGGTCTCCGCGTGGTGGTGGCAGTCCGGCCGGAGTCCCTCCACGGGAACATCTGCAAGTGTATTCAGGTAATGCTCTTGGAAGCCCTCAAAACATGCTCTGAACTGCCGATTTGTGTATGCACGGTAAGTAGGGTTAATCTGTTCAAGGCTTCAACGGAGCGGGTCGGAGAGAATCTGGCCGAAGATCCTGGAAGCTAAGCCCCCTTAGCTCAGTCGGTAGAGTGTCTCCATGGTAAGGAGAAGGTCATCAGTTCGATTCTGATAGGGGGCTCTGTTTCTTTTCTCCCTCGGTCGCAGGGCAAACCGTCGGTGGCTGGGGAAGTGTGAAACTGCCACCAGGCGGTGTAGCTCAGTGGTAGAGCAAGCGACTCATAATCGCTGTGTCGCGGGTTCAATTCCCGCCATCGCTACCGGTTTGCCGGACAGCGGGTACTTTCTAAAAGAATTGCCTGTCTGGTAGGGTGAGCCGTGCTGTTGAATCAGCGCACCAAGGGGCGTAGTTCAATTGGTAGAGCAACGGTCTCCAAAACCGTAGGTTGCAGGTTCGAGTCCTGTCGCCCCTGCCAATACGGGCCGGTACTGAGATGATCCTCAGTACCGGCCCGTTCTGCTTGCCAGGGCAACCCCTCTGGTAAGCTCAACGGAGTTCTGAACACGAGACATCTTTTGCGAGGAGAGCTGTGACCGATCAGCAGCCCAACCAGTCCGGCGCAGCCCGTCCGACGGGTAAGCGTCAGATGGCAGGTGTTGGTACCGCCGCCACCACGACCTCGTCTTCGTATGAGGCCAAGCGGGTCACCAAGACTGGTCCGGAAGATGAGAAACCGGGTGGTGGTGTCGCCAGCTTCCTGCCCGAGGTTGTCTCGGAGGTGCGGAAGGTCATTTGGCCGACCGCCCGCCAGATGGTGGTCTACACCCTGGTGGTCTTCGCATTCCTCATCGTTGTGACTGCGCTGGTGTCCAGTGTGGACTTCGTCGCAGGTCTCGGAGTTGAGAAGATCCTCACCCCTTAGGTACAGTCTTCACCATCAGATTTCATCCCGCCGCGCCCTCCAGGGTCGGCGGGATTATTCATTGGCCGCGGCCGGTAAACTGTCCTGAAACGGCCTTTCCGAGTTGCCCTACACATCTGGAGCATCATGAGCGAAGAATTCGCATCCGAGAACATTTCCGAGACCACCGACCCCACCGAGCTGCTCGACGACAGTCAGGAAGGCACCGAGGAGGCCTCCGCCGCCGAGTCTGTCGCCCTGGAGGATGAGCCGCAGCAGGCCGAGGAGACCTCTCTCGCCGCGGCTGCCGCCGCCCTGGGTGACACGACCGAAGAGGATGCGGAGGCGGAGTACCGTCGCCGTCTGCGTGAGTACACCCGTGAGCTGAAGAAGCAGCCGGGTGACTGGTACATCATCCAGTGCTACTCGGGCTACGAGAACAAGGTGAAGACCAACCTCGACATGCGTGCCCAGACCCTGGAGGTCGAGGAGTACATCTACGACGTCGTTGTCCCGATCGAGCAGGTCATCGAGATCAAGGACGGCAAGCGCAAGATGGTCAAGCGCAAGCTGCTGCCGGGCTACGTCCTGGTCCGCATGGAGATGAACGACAAGGCCTGGTCCGTCGTCCGTGACACCCCGGGTGTGACCAGCTTCGTGGGCAACGAGGGCAACGCCACCGTGGTGAAGCACCGCGACGTCGCGAAGTTCCTCATGCCGAAGGAGGCCACCGTCGAGGGTGAGGCCGCAGCCGTCACCGCCGACGGTGAGAAGGTCGTCGCCATGCCGGAGGAGCAGTCGAAGTCGACCATCGCGATCGACTTCGAGGTCGGCGAGGCCGTCACCATCCTCACCGGTGCCCTGGCGTCGGTGTCCGCGACGATCTCCGAGATCGATCCGGCGACCGGCAAGATCCAGGCCCTGGTCTCCATCTTCGGCCGTGAGACCCCGGTGGAGCTGACCTCCGACCAGATCGAGAAGATCAGCTAGGACCTGCTCCGCGCCTATTTGGGCGCGGGCAACCTCGTGCCGTAGGGTGGACCGGTGCGTGCCGGCTCGTATCAGTGCGCACCGATCAAACATTCATCCCCGGTGGCCGGGATACGTGCAGACCCAGCGGAAACCAGCTGGTAGCGGGGCCCGGCATCCGGACGGTGGCCGTCATCATCGTGACGGCCCGCCGGTACCACGGAACGAGGTAATTCGATGGCTCCCAAGAAGAAGAAGGTCACTGGCCTCATCAAGCTGCAGATCGAGGCTGGCGCCGCCAACCCGGCCCCGCCGGTCGGCCCTGCCCTCGGTGCCCATGGTGTCAACATCATGGAATTCTGCAAGGCCTACAACGCAGCAACCGAGTCCCAGCGCGGCAACGTCGTGCCGGTGGAGATCACCGTCTACGAGGACCGCAGCTTCGACTTCAAGCTGAAGACCCCGCCGGCCGCCAAGCTGCTGCTGAAGGCCGCCGGCCTGCAGAAGGGCTCCGGCGTCCCGCACACCGAGAAGGTCGGCAAGGTCACCATGACCCAGGTCAGGGAGATCGCCGAAACCAAGAAGGAAGACCTCAACGCCCGTGACATCGAGGCTGCCGCCAAGATCGTCGCCGGTACCGCCCGTTCCATGGGCATCGAGGTCGAGGGTTAATCCCTCTCTTCCCCTGAAGAACCAACTGTGGCAGGGCCGGCTCGGCCCGCCTGACCACACCAATCCCTCCCAAGAAGGAATTGCATAATGAGCAAGAACTCCAAGGCATACAAGGCCGCCGCTGAGCTGGTCGACAAGTCCCGCGAATACGCGCCGCTCGAGGCCGCGAAGCTGATCAAGGAGACCTCCTCCAAGAACTTCGACTCCACCGTCGACGTCGCCATCCGCCTGGGCGTTGACCCGCGTAAGGCTGACCAGCTGGTCCGTGGCACCGTCTCCCTGCCGCACGGCACCGGTAAGACCGTGCGTGTCGCCGTCTTCGCCGCCGGTGAGAAGGCCACCGAGGCCCAGGAGGCCGGCGCCGACATCGTGGGCACCGACGAGCTGATCGAGCAGATCACCTCCGGCACCATCGATTTCGACGTCGCCATCGCCACCCCGGACCAGATGGCCAAGGTCGGCCGCGTCGCCCGCGTGCTGGGCCCGCGTGGTCTGATGCCGAACCCGAAGACCGGCACCGTCACCACCGACGTGGCCAAGGCTGTCGCCGAGGTCAAGGGCGGCAAGATCTCCTTCCGCGTGGACAAGGCATCCAACCTGCACGCCGCCATCGGCAAGGCGTCCTTCGACGAGAAGGCCCTGGCCGAGAACTACGGCGCGCTGCTGGACGAGCTGCTGCGTATCAAGCCGTCCTCCGCCAAGGGTATCTACCTCAAGAAGATCACCCTCTCCTCCACCAACGGCCCGGGTGTCCCGGTCGACTCTTCGGTGCAGAAGAACTACGCCGGCGAGGCCTAAGCCTCCGGCTGCTTCTCGACGCCCCGTCGCTTCCAGCAGGAAGCGGCGGGGCGTTTTCTTCTGCGCAGGTCGTTGACGGTCTTCACCCACTGAACTAGGGTCGCTGATGAGGCCGGAATCCGCTGGCCAGGGACGCTTATGGACACAGAACCCGCCGAAGGGAGGCGACCTGATGGGTGTGCAGCTACATCAACCGCAGTTTCAGGTATGCCCCGTCGGCCCCGCAGCAGATCTTTAGCACCCCGCGAACCGATGCGCCCTCATCCGGGGCGGGAGGACCGGTCCGCAGCCACACCCCAGCCGTTTCTTTCTGCCCTGTCTGATTCGTCCACCCCGCACCGACAGGAGAAGGAGAACACCATGTCCGCCCGCCGCCGCCCCAGGGCACCGATCCGGCGCAACCTCGCGCCCCGCACCCCGAAGGTCATCAACTTCGCCAGCCACATCGAGCAGGGCACCCTCGATCAGGCCGAGCAGCTGGCCTCCATGCCCTTCGTCTGGCCGCACGTGGCCCTCATGCCGGACGCCCACGTCGGCCTGGGTTCCGCAGTGGGCACCGTATTCGGCACCGTCGACGCGGTGATTCCGTCCGCGGTCGGCGTCGACATCGGTTGCGGAATGATCGGTGTGCGCACCGGCTTCACCGCCGAGGACATCAGGCGCCGGGACCTGAAGCAGCTGCGTGACACACTGGAGGCGGCCATTCCGCTCTCGCCGGGAAACTACAATGACTGGGCGCTGGCCGGGACGACCGCTGACACCCGCACCCGGGAACTGGCGGAACTGGCCGAGCTCACCGATGTCGATCTCTCCCATTCGCCGAAGTGGCGCCAGCAGCTGGGTTCGCTGGGTGGCGGCAACCACTTCATCGAGCTCTGTCTCGATGAGGAGGAATCGGTGTGGATGTTCCTCCACTCCGGTTCCCGCGGCGTGGGCAACAAGATCGCCCGGAAGCACATCACCGCGGCCCAGGAGCAGTGTGAGAAGTACTGGATTCCGCTGCCCCACGCCGACCTGGCCTACCTCGTGGCCGAGACCCCGGAATTCGACTCCTACCTGGCGGACCTGGACTGGGCGCAGCGTTTCGCCTGGCTCAACCGGGAGGAGATGATGGACCGTTTCGCCACCGCACTGTCGGATTTCGTCGGCCGGGAGGTCGAGGAGCTGGAGAGAGTGAACTGCCACCATAATTACACGGTGGAGGAGTACCACTACGACCGCCGGGTGTGGGTGACCCGCAAGGGTGCGGTCCGCGCCCGGGAAGGTGACACCGCGCTGATCCCCGGTTCCATGGGCACCGCCTCCTATGTGGTGGCGGGGAAGGGGCATGCGTCTGCGTTCCACAGCGCCCCGCACGGGGCAGGGCGTCGGCTGTCCCGCACGCAGGCGAAGGAGCAGTTCACCGCCGCGGATCTGGAACGGCGGATGAAGGGCATCGTCTACCGGCCCGGCAAGGAATGGGTGGATGAGATCCCGGACGCCTACAAGAACATCGACCGCGTCATGCAGGACGCGGAACCGATGGTGGAGATCCGCCACCGCCTGCGCCAGGTCCTCAACGTCAAGGGCACCTGAGCCTGGTGGACCACCCTTCAGGTAAGCCTGTACTTACTGGTGGGAAAGGTTTTTCTGGCCGATACTGAGCACATGGACACCATGCCGACCGCACCTGCCGCCCACCGGTCGTGGAGCCTGTTCTTCCGCTCCCGTGACGGGCTGATCACGGTGGCCACGCTGATGGCCATCGCGCTGCACCTCATCCTGTGGTTCGGCCCCGGGCTGAGCGGGTGGGCACGGGACTGGCCCCTGGTCGCGGTGGTCATCCTCGGCGGGATCCCGCTCATGATCGAGGTGGCCCGCTCAGCGATCCGGACCCGGGGCGGGGCGGACACCCTGGCGGCCGTCTCCATCATCACGGCCGTGCTGCTGGGGGAGTGGCTGGTTGCCGCGATCATCGTGCTCATGCTCTCCGGGGGTGAGGCGCTGGAAGGGGCGGCGTCGAGACGCGCCTCGGGCACCCTCGCCGCCCTCGCCCGGCGCGCGCCGACCACCGCCCACCGGTTGCGGGGTGCGGACATCTCGGCGGGGACCGATGAGGTCCCGGTCAGCGAGATCGCCGTTGGGGATCTGCTGCTCATCCTGCCGCACGAGCTGTGCCCCGTGGACGGGGAGGTCGTCGAGGGGCACGGCAGCATGGACGAGTCCTTCCTTACCGGCGAACCCTATGTGGTGGGCAAATCCCGGGGATCGGCGGTGATGTCGGGTGCGGTCAACGGGGAGAATCCGCTGGCGATCGTGGCGCTGCGGCCAGCGGAGGATTCCCGCTACGCGCAGATCGTCGGCGTGCTGCGGGAGGCGGAGGAGAACCGGCCGGCGATGCGCCGTCTCGCGGACCGGCTGGGTGCCTGGTACACGGTCATCGCCCTGGCGTTGGGGGTGCTCGGCTGGGCGGTGTCGGGGGATCCCACGCGTTTCCTGGCGGTGGTCGTCGTGGCCACGCCCTGCCCGCTGCTCATCGGCGTGCCGGTCGCCATCATCGGGGCGATCTCGCTGGCGGCCCGCCGCGGCATCATCGTGAAGAATCCCGGGATGCTGGAACACACCTCCCGGATCACGACGGTCATGTTCGACAAGACGGGCACCCTGACCTACGGACGGCCGGTGGTCACCGACATCCACACTGCGGCGGGTTTCGCCGCCGATGAGGTGCTCGCGCTCGCGGCCTCGGTCGAGCGCTACTCGCGTCATCCGCTGGCGGATGCCATCCGTAACCAGGCGGAGAAACGTGGCCTGGTGCTGCCCGATGTCACGGAGATCTCCGAGCGGCCCGGCCAGGGACTGACAGGCAGGGTCGACGGCCGGCACATCCGCATCACCAACCGGCGCACCTGCCAGGAGATCGACCCGGCCAGCCGCGCGCTCATGCCGGTCACGGCGGCAGGGATGGAATCCGTCGTACTTGTCGACGACGCCTACGCCGCCCTCATCCGGTTGCGGGACGAGCCGCGGGCGTCGGCAGGCGAGTTCATCGCCCATCTGCCGGGCAGTCACGACGTGGAGCGGCTGATGATCGTCTCCGGCGACCGGGAGGCGGAGGTCCGGCACCTGGCGGGGCAGGTCGGCGTCGAGGAGGTCCACGCCGGAATCAGCCCGGAGGGCAAACTCGCCCTGGTCGAGGAGTACAACCGGCGAGGACCGACGCTCTTTCTCGGGGACGGCATCAACGATGCCCCCGCGATGGCCGTGGCCACCGTCGGTGTGGCGATGGGCGCGAACTCCGACGTCACCTCCGAGGCCGCCGACGCCGTCATCCTCGACTCCTCCCTGGAGCGTCTCGACGAGCTCCTCCACATCGGCGCGCGGATGCGGCGCATCGCCCTGCAGTCCGCGCTGGGTGGCATGGCACTGAGCATGATCGGCATGCTGCTCGCCGTCTTCGGTCTGCTCACCCCGCTGCTGGGGGCCATCGCCCAGGAGGTCATCGATGTGCTGGCGATCCTCAATGCCGCCCGGGTGGGTATGGTCCGTGAACCGTTGAGCGATTTCGACAGGGTTCCGGGAGGGTAGTGGCGGGAGGGCGGGCCGGCGCTTAGCCTGATGATATGGATCACATCCCGACTGTCCGCTGCACGGGCACCGCCGCCGGTGAGTTCCCCGCCGACACCGCCGCTGTCCGCCTGCGCGTCAACGCCCGCCACGCCCACCAGGAGGGGGCCTACCGGCTCCGGCAGGAGGGCCTGGCCCTCGCCCGCGCCGTCCTCGGCGCCGTGTCGGGGGTGGAGGTCAGCGATGAGAGCCTGGGGGAGAACACCTGGGATTCCCACACTGTGGCCACCTGGGAGTGCGCGGTGACCGCGGTCGGTGGCGTTGATGGACTCCGTGAGATCATCGCCCGCCTCGCTGACGTGCCGTCGGTGGAGGTTCTCGGCCCTACCTGGCAGTTGTCGGAGGGGCGCAGGCGGGAGCTGCGCGAGCACCTGCAGGTGGCGGCGGTGCGGGACGCCCGTCGGGAAGCGGGGCTGCTGGCGGAGGCCCTCGGTGTACGTGCGGGGGCCCCGCAGCGCATCGACAGCGGGGACGCGCCGTACGGCCGACCGGAGATGCGGATGGTCGCCATGGAGGTGGCGCGGGGTGCGGACCTGCCGCCGCGCACCCTTGAGCTGGACCTGAAACCGGAGCTGGTGCCCCTCGAGGAATCCGTCACCGTGGACTTCCTCCTGGAGCAGGAGGGCTGAGGGTGGGCTTTCTGCCGAGACCAGGCGATTTGGAGTTTCCGCCCGGTCACGCCTAGGATGACACACCGAAGTTTGAATCGGTTTCTGACACAGGAACCGCGCTCAAGTTTCACCGAAGACCGTCGGTCATCCGAGAAGGATCGAAGGATTCCAGGACACTGGAACGGCCCACGCAGGAGACACTTTCGAGCCACCACCTCCTTTACGGGAGATGATGCGCCCCGTGCTCTTGCACGGGGCCTTTTTCTTTGAGGAAGGCCCCGGCGGATCAACACGACACGTAATTGGAAGGAGGCGAAGTAATGGCAAACGCGAAGAACCAGGCCGAGCTCGCAGAGCTCAAGGCCAAGTTCGAGGAGGCGGACACCGTCGTCCTCACCGAGTACCGTGGCCTGACCGTTGCGCAGATCTCTGAGCTGCGCGGCGCTCTCGGCTTCGACGTCCAGTACTCCGTCGCCAAGAACACCCTTATCAAGATCGCTGCCCAGGAAAAGGGCATCGAGGGTCTTGACGAGCATCTCACCGGTCCGACCGCAGTCGCCTTCATCAAGGGCGAGGCTGTCGATGCCGCCAAGGTGATGAAGAAGTTCGCCGATGATAACAAGGCGTTCATCGTCAAGGGTGGCTACATGGACGGCAACGCTCTGTCTGCCGACCAGGTCAAGGCCATCGCCGAGCTGGACAACCGCGAGACCACCCTCGCGAAGCTGGCCGGTGCCATGAAGGGCAATCTGGCAAAGGCCGCAGGCCTGTTCAATGCTCCCGCTTCCCAGGTCGCACGCCTCGCAGCTGCGCTCCAGGAGAAGAAGGACGCTTAAGTCGCCATCACGGCGCACCCATTCACACCCCACAAATTCGGGCCTGCTGAAACCGGCCCACAAAGAAAGGAAGCCACCATGGCTAAGCTCACCAAGGACGAGCTCATTGAGGCATTCAAGGAGATGACCCTGATCGAGCTCTCCGAGTTCGTCAAGGAGTTCGAAGAGGTCTTCGAGGTCACCGCTGCCGCTCCGGTCGCCGTTGCAGCTGCAGGTGCCGCTGGCGGCGAGGCTGCTGCCGCTGAGGAGCAGTCCGAGTTCGACGTCGTCCTCGAGGACGCCGGCGCCAAGAAGATCGGCGTGATCAAGGCTGTCCGCGAGCTCGTCTCCGGCCTGGGCCTGAAGGAGGCCAAGGAGCTCGTCGAGGGCGCACCGAAGGCCATCCTCGAGGGTGCTTCCAAGGAAGACGCCGACGCTGCCAAGGCCAAGCTCGAAGAGGCCGGCGCCAAGGTCTCCCTCAAGTAAGAGGAACCCTTTTCGCGCGAACCCCGCACATCCACTTTTCGTGGATGGAGCGGGGTTCTCCCGATTCCGGGGCCCCTTGACTCGGGTGTTCCGGGACAGTCACCTTTCACGAGGGGCCCTTCTGTGCGGCGGGTAGACTCGCACCCATGCTGCCCAAGTCCCGCCTGCTCTCCTTTCTCGTGCTCAGCATCGGCGTCGCCCTCCTGGTGGCAGGTCTCGTGGCCCCCCGATTCCTGCCCGGGGACAGCCGTCTGCCGCTGGACCTGACGGCCACGACGTGGACGCTGACCGACGATGAGGCGCAGACGCGTCTGATGACGGATCCGGGCGGACGGGTGCTGGATGTACCGGTCACGAGGCAGCTCCATGTGGAGATCCAGAACCCGGCCGACGAGGAGACGGTGACGCTGCGGGTGGGGGAGACCCTCATGCGCGACAGCCTGCAGGAGGAGCTGGACCGGCTGATCTCCGCCGAGGTATGGACTTTCGGCCTAGACCGCACCACCGGTGAATTCACCACTCCGGCGACCCTCACCGACCAACTGGCCAGTCCCGTCAGTGAGGTGCCCGTCGCGGGGGTGTGGCTGAAGTTCCCCTCGGATGCGCAACAGGCCACCTACGAGGTCTTCGAGCCCAGACTGCGGCAGACCCGCCCGGCGGAGTTCGCTGAGGAGCTGGACATCAACGGCCGGACCATCCACCGCTACCGTCAGCAAGTGGAGCCGACGAACGTCGCCGAGCTCTACGCCTCCCCCTTCAACACAACAGCCTTCGCTGACGGGGAGCGCGGCTACCTCTTCCACTCCGTCACGCGTGACTTCCTGGTGGACCGGGTCTCCGGGTTGGTCGTGGAGATCAGGGAGGACGTGGACTCCTACTACGGCACAGTCGACGGGGAGAAGCGTGAGCAGGTCCTGCTCTTCGAGGGACAGATGCCTCAGCAGCAGATTGATGCCCATCTGCGTGCCGCCGGCGAGATCCGGGATCCGGCGGTGGTGGACACGGTGCGCTGGGTGGTCATGGGCGTGGGTGGCCTGCTGATCCTGGCGGGGCTGGTGGGTGCCACCGGTGTATTCGCTCGTCGCCGCGGCTGAGCAGGGGAGTAGGACATCCGAGGGTGAGGTGCGAACTGCCCGGGAAGTCGTGGTAGAGTCCCGGCGTGAATCCGGAAGCTAATCGGCGCGTCGGTGGGCTTTACAATTCAGAGAACTTGATATAGGCTGTTTCGTTGCGCTGGAATTCGTCTCTGGCCATCACGTCAACCTTGATCGATCGACCTGGAAAAGTCGACTTGACAAGGTGATTTTGTGCTATCTGGGGACGGTCATTCCACAGCAGACCGAATGCTAAAATTACCAGCGGATTCGGTGGTTGTACGCCAGAGCAGCCACAGTTCCGCGTGAGGTGCTGGAAGGACCCATCTTGGCAGTCTCCCGCCAGACCAAGTCAGTGGCCGATATCCCCGGAACTCCGAAGCGTTACTCGTTTTCGAAGAACGCAGAGCCGATTGAGGTTCCGGGGCTCCTTGACCTGCAGCGTGAATCCTTCGGATGGCTGATCGGTACGCCCGAGTGGCGCGCCCGCCAGCAGGAGGAGCGTGGGCCGGAAGCCCACGTCACCAGTGGTCTTGAGGACATTCTCGAAGAGCTGAGCCCGATTCAGGACTACTCCGAGAACATGTCCCTCTCCCTGTCCACCCCGCGATTCGAGGATGTCAAGCACACCATCGATGAGTGCAAGGACAAGGACATCAACTACTCCGCGCCACTGTATGTGACCGCGGAGTTCATCAACAACGAAACCCAGGAGATCAAGTCCCAGACCGTCTTCATCGGTGATTTCCCGATGATGACCGACAAGGGCACGTTCATCGTCAACGGCACCGAGCGTGTCGTTGTCTCCCAGCTGGTTCGCTCCCCGGGTGTGTACTTCGATCAGACGATCGACAAGTCCACCGAGCGTCCGCTGCACTCCGTCAAGGTCATCCCCTCGCGTGGTGCCTGGCTGGAGTTCGACGTGGACAAGCGTGACACCGTGGGTGTCCGTATCGACCGTAAGCGTCGCCAGCCCGTCACCGTCCTGTTGAAGGCACTGGGCTGGACCACCGAGCAGATCAAGGAGCGCTTCGGCTTCTCCGAGATCATGATGTCCACCCTGGAGTCCGACGGCGTCGCGAACGTCGACGAGGCTCTGCTGGAGATCTACCGTAAGCAGCGTCCCGGCGAGCAGCCGACCCGCGATCTCGCACGTTCCCTGCTCGACAACGCCTTCTTCCGCCCGAAGCGCTACGACCTGGCCAAGGTCGGCCGCTACAAGGTCAACCGCAAGCTCGGCCTCGGCGGCGACCACGAGGGTCTGACCACCCTCACGGAAGAGGACATCGCCACCACCCTGGAGTACCTGGTCCGCCTGCACACCGGTGAGCGCAACATGACCTCGCCGACCGGTGAGACCATCCCGGTCAACGTCGACGACATCGACCACTTCGGCAACCGTCGTCTGCGTACCGTCGGTGAGCTCATCCAGAACCAGGTCCGTGTGGGGCTGTCGCGTATGGAGCGTGTCGTGCGTGAGCGCATGACCACCCAGGACGCCGAGTCCATCACCCCGACCTCGCTGATCAACGTCCGTCCGGTCTCGGCCGCGATCCGCGAGTTCTTCGGCACCTCCCAGCTGTCCCAGTTCATGGACCAGAACAACTCGCTGTCGGGTCTGACCCACAAGCGCCGTCTGTCCGCCCTCGGCCCGGGTGGTCTGTCCCGTGAGCGCGCGGGCATCGAGGTCCGTGACGTGCACCCGTCCCACTACGGACGCATGTGCCCCATCGAGACCCCTGAGGGTCCGAACATCGGTCTGATCGGTTCGCTCTCCTCCTACGCACGCGTCAACGCGTTCGGCTTCATCGAGACCCCGTACCTCAAGGTCGTCGACGGCCAGGTCACCGATGAGGTGCACTACCTCACCGCTGACGAGGAGGACCGTTACGCCATCGGGCAGGCCTCTGTCGAGCGTGATGCGGAGGGTTACATCACCTCCGACCGCGTCGAGGTCCGTGTCAAGGACGGCGACATCGCCGTCACGGACGGCAAGGGCGTCGATTTCATCGACGTCTCCGCACGTCAGATGGTTTCCATCGGTACCGCGATGATTCCGTTCCTCGAGCACGATGACGCCAACCGTGCCCTCATGGGTGCGAACATGCAGAAGCAGGCCGTGCCGCTGGTCCGCGCCGAGGCCCCGTTCGTGGGCACCGGCATGGAGAAGCGTGCAGCCTACGACGCCGGTGACATGGTTATCGCGCCGAAGGCCGGCGTCGTCGAGAATGTCTCCGCCGACCTGATCACCATCATGGACGACCAGGGCATCCGCGACACCTTCCTGCTGCGCAAGTTCGAGCGCACCAACCAGGGCACCTGCTACAACCAGACCCCGCTGGTGAACATGGGCGAGCGCGTCGAGGCCGGCCAGGTCATCGCCGACGGTCCGGGCACCCACAACGGTGAGATGTCGCTGGGCCGCAACCTGCTGGTCGCCTTCATGCCGTGGGAGGGCCACAACTACGAGGATGCGATCATCCTCAACCAGAGCCTCGTCGAGCAGGACATCCTGACCTCGATCCACATCGAGGAGCACGAGATCGACGCCCGCGACACCAAGCTGGGCGCCGAGGAGATCACCCGTGAGATCCCGAACGTCTCCGAGGATGTCCTGCGCGACCTCGATGACCGCGGTATCGTCCGCATCGGTGCCGACGTCCGTGCCGGCGACATCCTCGTGGGCAAGGTCACCCCGAAGGGCGAGACCGAGCTGACCCCGGAGGAGCGCCTGCTGCGCGCCATCTTCGGAGAGAAGGCCCGCGAGGTCCGCGACACCTCCATGAAGGTGCCGCACGGTGAGAACGGCAAGGTCATCGGTGTCCGTCGCTTCGCCCGCGAGGACGACGACGATCTGGCACCGGGCGTCAACGAGATGATCCGCGTCTACGTCGCCCAGAAGCGCAAGATCCAGGACGGCGATAAGCTCGCCGGTCGCCACGGCAACAAGGGCGTCGTGGGTAAGATCCTCCCGCCGGAGGACATGCCGTTCATGCCGGACGGCACCCCGGTGGACATGATCCTGAACACCCATGGTGTGCCGCGCCGTATGAACATCGGCCAGGTCCTGGAGATCCACCTCGGCTGGCTGGCCGCTGCCGGCTGGCAGGTCGACCCGGAGGATCCGGCCAACGCCGAGCTCATCCAGACCCTGCCGGAAGAGCTCTACGACGTCCCGGCTAATTCGCTGACCACCACCCCGGTCTTCGACGGCGCCACCAACGAGGAGCTCGCCGGCCTGCTGCGCAACTCCCGTCCGAACCGTGACGGTGAGGTCATGGTCGACGGAGACGGCAAGACGATGCTCTTCGACGGCCGTTCCGGTGAGCCCTTCCCGTACCCGGTCTCCGTGGGCTACATGTACCAGCTCAAGCTCCACCACCTGGTGGACGAGAAGATCCACGCCCGTTCCACCGGCCCGTACTCCATGATCACCCAGCAGCCGCTCGGCGGTAAGGCCCAGTTCGGTGGCCAGCGCTTCGGTGAGATGGAGGTGTGGGCGATGCAGGCATACGGCGCCGCCTACACCCTGCAGGAACTGCTGACGATCAAGTCCGATGACGTGGTCGGTCGAGTCAAGGTCTACGAGGCCATCGTCAAGGGCGAGAACATCCCCGACCCGGGTATCCCCGAGTCCTTCAAGGTTCTCCTCAAGGAGCTCCAGTCGCTGTGCCTGAACGTCGAGGTCCTCGCCGCCGACGGTACCCCGATGGAGCTGTCTGTTGATGACGAGGACGACATGGACGGTGGTGGATCCTCACTGGGCATCAACCTGTCCCATGACGAGCGTTCCGACGTCGACGCCTCCTAACCTCTGACCCGATATCCGCCATTCAATCCCTCCCGTCCGGGAGGGGAAAGGGAGTTACGTGTTTGACGTAAACCTCTTCGAAGAGCTCCGCATTGGCCTGGCTACCGCCGACGACATCCGTCGTTGGTCCAAGGGCGAGGTCAAGAAGCCGGAGACCATCAACTACCGCACCCTCAAGCCGGAGAAGGACGGTCTGTTCTGTGAGCGCATTTTCGGCCCCACCCGGGACTGGGAGTGCGCCTGCGGAAAGTACAAGCGTGTCCGCTACAAGGGCATCATCTGTGAGCGCTGTGGCGTCGAGGTGACCAAGTCCAAGGTGCGTCGTGAGCGCATGGGCCACATCGAGCTGGCCGCCCCGGTCACGCACATCTGGTACTTCAAGGGTGTCCCGAGCCGTCTCGGCTACCTGCTGGACCTCGCGCCGAAGGATCTCGAGCGGATCATCTACTTCGCCGCGAACATCATCACCTCCGTCGACGAGGAGGCACGTCACAACGACCAGTCCACCCTCGAAGCCGACATGCTCCTGGAGAAGAAGGACGTCGAGGCTGACGCCGAGACCGAGATCGCGGAGCGTGCCGCCAAGCTGGAGGAGGACCTCGCCGAGCTCGAGGCCGCCGGCGCCAAGGCCGACGCCCGCCGCAAGGTGCAGACCGCCGCTGACAAGGAGATGCAGCACATCCGCGAGCGTGCGGAGCGTGAGATCGACCGTCTCGAGGAGATCTGGCAGACCTTCACCAAGCTCGCCACGAAGCAGATGATCATCGATGAGACCATCTACGAGGAGCTCATCGACCGCTACGAGGACTACTTCACCGGCGGCATGGGCGCGGAGGCCATCCAGACCCTCATCCGCAACTTCGACCTCGACGCCGAGGCCGAGGAACTGCACACCATCATCAATGAGGGCAAGGGCCAGAAGAAGATGCGTGCCCTCAAGCGCCTCAAGGTCGTCGCTGCGTTCCAGCGTTCCGGCAACGACCCGGCCGGCATGGTCCTCGACTGCATCCCGGTGATCCCGCCGGAGCTGCGTCCGATGGTCCAGCTCGACGGTGGCCGTTTCGCCACCTCGGACCTCAACGACCTCTACCGTCGCGTGATCAACCGCAATAACCGCCTCAAGCGCATGATCGACCTCGGCGCGCCCGAGATCATCGTGAACAACGAGAAGCGCATGCTGCAGGAATCCGTCGATGCACTGTTCGACAACGGCCGTCGCGGCCGTCCGGTCACCGGACCGGGTAACCGTCCGCTGAAGTCGCTGTCCGACCTGCTCAAGGGCAAACAGGGCCGCTTCCGTCAGAACCTGCTGGGTAAGCGTGTCGACTACTCGGGTCGTTCCGTGATCATCGTCGGCCCGCAGCTGAAGCTCCACGAGTGTGGTCTGCCGAAGCTGATGGCCCTCGAGCTGTTCAAGCCTTTCGTGATGAAGCGTCTGGTGGAGAACGACTACGCGCAGAACATCAAGTCCGCGAAGCGCATGGTCGAGCGTCAGCGTCCCGAGGTCTGGGACGTGCTGGAGGAGGCCATCTCCGAGCATCCGGTGATGCTCAACCGTGCCCCCACCCTGCACCGACTGGGTATCCAGGCCTTCGAGCCGAAGCTCGTCGAGGGTAAGGCCATCCAGCTGCACCCGCTGGCCTGTGAGGCCTTCAACGCCGACTTCGATGGTGACCAGATGGCCGTCCACCTCCCGCTGTCCGCGGAGGCCCAGGCCGAGGCACGCGTCCTCATGCTCGCCTCGAACAACATCCTGTCCCCGGCCTCCGGTAAGCCGCTGGCGATGCCGCGTCTGGACATGGTCACCGGTCTGTACTTCCTGACCATGGACAAGAAGGAAGACGAGATCGGCGGCCAGGGCGCCTACAAGCCGGCCGACGAGAACGGTCCGGCACAGGGCGACTACTCCTCCTTCGCCGAGGCCATCATGGCCCGTGACCTGGGTACCCTGGGGCTGCAGGCGCCGATCCGCGTGCGGATCGACCACCTGCGTCCCCCGGCGGACATCGAGGCCGAGCAGTTCCCCGACGGCTGGGAGCAGGGTCAGTCCTGGACCGCGAACACCACCCTGGGCCGGGTCATGTTCAACGAGCTCATGCCGTGGAACTACCCGTACCTTGAGGGCGTCATGGTCCGTAAGGGCGGCGGCCCGGGCTTCATCATGCTCGGCGACGTCATCAACGACCTCGCGGCCCGCTACCCGATGATCACCGTCGCGCAGACGATGGACAAGATGAAGGACTCCGGCTTCTACTGGGCGACCCGTTCCGGCGTCACCATCGCCATGTCCGACGTTCTGGTTCTGCCGAACAAGGAGGAGATCCTCGAGGCCTACGAGGCCGAGGCACGCGAGATCGAGCACAAGTTCTGGGTCAAGGGTGCGCTGCGTGAGCGTGACCGCTACGACCGTCTCGTCGAGCTCTGGCAGGACGCCACCAACAAGGTGGGTAAGGCCGTCGAGGAGATGTACCCGGACGACAACCCGATCCCGATGATCGTGAAGTCGGGCGCCGCCGGTAACATGCGCCAGATCTGGACCCTGGCCGGCATGAAGGGCATGGTCGTGAACTCGAAGGGTGACTACATCACCCGTCCGATCAAGACCTCCTTCCGGGAGGGACTGTCGGTTCTCGAGTACTTCAACAACTCGCACGGCTCCCGTAAGGGCCTGGCCGACACCGCCCTGCGTACCGCGGACTCCGGTTACCTGACCCGTCGTCTCGTGGACGTGGCCCAGGACGTCATCGTCCGCGAGGACGACTGCGGTACCCGCCAGGGTGTCCGCGTGCCGGTCGCGGTGGAGGCGAAGAACGCCGCAGGCGAGGTCACGGGGTACACCCGCCACTCGCTGGTGGAGACCTCCGTCTCCGGCCGTGTCCTGGCGACCGAGCTGGTCGACGAGGCATCCGGTCTCCACCTGGAGCCCGGTTCCGACCTCACGGAGATGCGTATCGACGAGCTCGTGGCCGCCGGCATCACCGAGGTCAAGGTCCGCTCCGTGCTGACCTGCCAGACCCACACCGGTGTCTGTGCCAAGTGCTACGGCAAGTCCATGGCCTCAGGCCAGCTGGTCGACATCGGCGAGGCCGTCGGCATCGTCGCCGCCCAGTCGATCGGTGAGCCCGGCACCCAGCTGACCATGCGTACCTTCCACCAGGGTGGTGTCGGTGGTGACATCACCGGCGGTCTGCCGCGTGTTCAGGAGCTGTTCGAGGCCCGCGTGCCGAAGAACGCCTCCCCGATCGCGGAGTTCTCGGGCACCGTCGAGCTGGAGGACGACGGCAACTTCTACAAGTTGACGCTGACCTCCGACGACGGCACCGAGGAGAAGATCTACGAGAAGCTGTCCAAGCGACAGGGTCTCGCACAGGTGCGGGTCCCGATGGACAACAACCCGTCGGTGCTCATCGAGCGCACCCTGCGCAGCGGTGACCATGTGGAGCTCGGCGACCGCCTGCTCCGCGGCCCTGCTGACCCGCATGATGTGCTCCGCGTGCTGCGTCGTCGTGGTGTGGAGAAGCACCTCATCGACGAGGTGCAGGCTGTGTACCGCACCCAGGGTGTGGCCATCCACGACAAGCACATCGAGATCATCATCCGTCAGATGCTGCGCCGCGGTACCGTCATTGACGCCGGTTCCACGGACTACCTGCCGGGTACGCTGGTCGACCTCACCGAGGCCCGTCGCGTCAATGCGGCACTCCGGGCCGAGGGTGGTCAGCCGGCGGAGCTGCGTGACCAGATCATGGGCATCACCAAGGCCTCGCTGGCCACGGAGTCCTGGCTGTCGGCCGCCTCCTTCCAGGAGACGACCCGCGTGCTCACGGACGCCGCGATCAACAAGCGCTCCGACCAGCTCATCGGTCTCAAGGAGAACGTGATCATCGGTAAGCTGATCCCGGCCGGTACCGGTATCTCCCGTTACCGCAACATCGAGGTCAAGCCGACCGAGGCAGCCCGTAACGCGGCCTACTCGATCCCGACCTACGGTGACTCCATCTACGGTGACGACGGCTACGCCGAGTTCACCGGCGCCTCTGTGCCGCTGGACGAGGAGTTCCAGCTCTAGTCACGGTATGTGCCGAGAAGCTGCCCCTGTCCCACTCCGGTGGGGCAGGGGCAGCTTCTTGTTCCGGCACCCGGGTCAGTCGTCCCCGCGGCGCCTGCGGGTGATCACGACCGCGCCCATCAGTCCCAGTCCGCGGACGCGGATGACGGGAGCGTCAGCGGGCAGATCCTCATGGCGGAGGGAGACATCCTTGTCGCTCTGGATGCTGAAGGCCCCCATGATGCCGATGCCGTCGGAGATCACGCGCATGTCCTCGGGGACGATGATGTCCACCCCGCCCATGAGAGCCACGGCGGTGATGGTGGTTTCACGTGAACCGAGTCGGGCGTGCCGCAGGTCAACCACGTTGCCACCCATGAGCGCGAGGGAGACGTGCCCGGGCGCACAGAGCCAGTCGCCTTTCTTCTCTGTTCCGCCCATGATGGAGAGGCTGAATGCGTCACCACCCTCCTCCCGCGTGACCTGTCGTACGGCGGGGGAGGGGTGGGCAGCCGGGGTGGGGGCGCTGTCTGGGCGGACGACGGGCAGCTGACCTTTCAGTACTTCGGCGGGGTCGGACAGGAGGTCCTGCAGCGGGATGAGCAGCTCATCCCGGTAGCGGGTCGCCCATACCTGACGGGTGCGTTCGTCAAGCTCCCCGTAGTCCAGCCTGCCCTGGGAGAATGCCTCACTCAGGGCCGCGGCGACCTTGTTGCGGTCCTCGTCGCTGGCCCGGATACGCGGTTCTGAATCGTCCATACAGTCGATGGTACGGCCCTTCCGGTGCCTGCGCCGCCCTCTTTTTCCTGCCGTCTGACGGGATACGGCATGTCCATCGCCCTCGTGTCAAAGCGGGGGGATTTGGGTTGTGGGAGTAGATTCCGGTAACGTGCTCAGAAGTCCCACATCTCGATGGTGGGAGCCTGCACTTTTACCCGGTAAGCCAGCGAGAGCGGCCGACGGGTTTTCGCACGTTTAAAAGACATGTGGCTTCGTCGCAGGCGAGAAAGAAACTCTCAGCAAGTTTTCTCGGTCGGCTCATCCGGCCGGATAAGCCGATCAACACAGAAAGACGGTTATGCCCACTATTCAGCAGCTGATCCGCAAGGGTCGCCACGACAAGGCCGCGAAGATCAACGCCGCAGCCCTGAAGGGTTCCCCGCAGCGTCGTGGCGTGTGCACCCGCGTGTACACCACCACCCCGAAGAAGCCGAACTCCGCTCTGCGTAAGGTCGCCCGTGTGCGCCTGACCACCGGCGTCGAGGTCTCCGCCTACATTCCGGGTGAGGGCCACAACCTGCAGGAGCACTCCATGGTGCTCGTCCGCGGTGGTCGCGTGAAGGACCTCCCGGGTGTCCGTTACAAGATCGTCCGCGGCACCCTCGATACCCAGGGTGTCAAGGACCGCAAGCAGGCCCGCTCCCGCTACGGCGCCAAGAAGGGACAGTAAACAATGCGTAAGAACCGTGCACCCGAGCGTCCCGTCGTCAAGGACCCGGTCTACAGCTCCGAGCTCGTGACCCAGCTGGTCAACAAGGTGCTTGTCGACGGCAAGAAGTCCACTGCTGAGCGCATCGTCTACGGTGCCCTCGAGTCCTGCCGCGAGAAGACCGGCACCGATCCGGTCGGCACCCTCGAGAAGGCCCTGGGCAACATCCGCCCGGACCTCGAGGTCCGCTCCCGTCGCGTTGGTGGCGCCACCTACCAGGTTCCGGTTGAGGTCCGCCCGGGCCGCTCCAACACCCTGGCTCTGCGTTGGCTGGTCACCTTCACCCGTCAGCGTCGCGAGAACACCATGGTTGACCGTCTCGCCAACGAGATCCTGGACGCGTCCAACGGTCTCGGTGCCTCCGTGAAGCGCCGCGAGGACGTCCACAAGATGGCCGAGGCCAACCGCGCCTTCGCCCACTACCGCTGGTAGTAGGACAGAAAACCACACATGGCCCAGTCGGCAGCCGCACGCACGTCCGTCCCTCACCGTCCCACCGTTCCGGCGGGTCGGCCGGGGCGGCGCTGAGGCGACTCGTCGATGGGGCCATTGGTGTCTCCCGGGGCAGGTGTCCCGGGCTGACGCGAGCCACCCGGCCATGGGGTGTCGTAGGGTCTGATGTCGGCGGAGTTTTTCCGACTGATGCCAGTACGACCAATCAATGGCAGAATTGAACGAGAACTATTCACTGACGGCGTCTGAGGCATACCCGCCGAGGGCGTCGAAGATCTACAAGTTGGGGTAAGACTGTGGCACAAGAAGTGCTTAAGGACCTGAACAAGGTCCGCAACATCGGCATCATGGCCCACATCGATGCCGGTAAGACCACCACCACCGAGCGCATCCTCTTCTACACCGGCATCAACCGTAAGGTCGGCGAGACCCACGACGGTGGCGCCACCACCGACTGGATGGAGCAGGAGAAGGAGCGCGGTATCACGATCACCTCCGCTGCCGTCACCTGTTTCTGGGACAACAACCAGATCAACATCATCGATACCCCGGGTCACGTCGACTTCACCGTCGAGGTCGAGCGTTCCCTGCGCGTCCTCGATGGCGCCGTCGCCGTCTTCGACGGCAAGGAAGGCGTGGAGCCGCAGTCTGAGCAGGTCTGGCGTCAGGCCGCCAAGTACGACGTTCCGCGTATCTGCTTCATCAACAAGATGGACAAGCTGGGCGCTGACTTCTACTACACCGTCGGCACCATCGTCGACCGCCTCGGCGCCAAGCCGCTGGTCATGCAGCTCCCGATCGGCGCTGAGGACGACTTCAACGGCGTCGTGGACCTCCTCGAGATGAAGGCCCTCATGTGGCCCGGCAAGACCGAGATCGGTACCGAGGCCATCATCGAGGAGATCCCGGCCGATCTTCTGGAGAAGGCCGAGGAGTACCGCGAGAAGCTGCTCGAGACCGTCGCCGAGTCCGACGACGAGCTCATGGAGAAGTACTTCGGTGGCGAGGAGCTCTCGATCGATGAGATCAAGGCTGCGATCCGCAAGCTGACCGTCAACTCCGAGATCTACCCGGTCTACTGCGGCACCGCCTACAAGAACAAGGGCGTTCAGCCCCTGCTCGACGCCGTCATCGACTTCCTGCCGAACCCGCTGGACATCGGCGAGGTCGAGGGCCACGCTGTGGGCGATGAGTCCACCACCCTGACCCGGAAGCCGTCCGCCGACGAGCCGTTCTCCGCACTGGCCTTCAAGATCGCCGCACACCCCTTCTTCGGCAAGCTGACCTACATCCGTGTCTACTCGGGCCGCGTGGTCCCGGGTGACCAGGTGCAGAACTCCACCAAGGGCAAGAAGGAGCGCATCGGAAAGCTCTTCCAGATGCACGCCAACAAGGAGAACCCGGTGGAGGAGGCCCGCGCGGGCAACATCTTCGCCGTGATCGGCCTGAAGGACACCACCACCGGTGACACCCTCTGCTCCACCGACAACCCGATCATCCTGGAGTCCATGGACTTCCCGGATCCGGTCATCCAGGTTGCCATCGAGCCGAAGACCAAGTCCGACCAGGAGAAGCTGGGCACCGCGATCCAGAAGCTGGCGGAGGAGGACCCGACCTTCACCGTCCACCTGGACGAGGAGTCCGGCCAGACCGTCATCGGCGGCATGGGTGAGCTCCACCTCGATGTCCTCGTCGACCGCATGAAGCGCGAGTACAAGGTCGAGGCCAATGTCGGTGCCCCGCAGGTCGCCTACCGCGAGACCATCCGCAAGCCGGTCGAGAAGCTCGAGTTCACCCATAAGAAGCAGACGGGTGGCTCCGGCCAGTTCGCCAAGGTCATCATCGGCATTGAGCCCTACGCCCCGACTCCGGAGGAGCTCGAGGAGGGTCAGTCCCCGACCTACCACTTCGAGAACGCCGTCACCGGTGGCCGCATCCCGAGGGAGTACATCCCCTCCGTCGACGCTGGTATCCAGGACGCCATGCAGTACGGCTACCTGGCCGGCTACCCGCTGGTCAACATCAAGGCCACCCTGATCGACGGTGCCTACCACGACGTCGACTCCTCGGAAATGGCGTTCAAGATCGCCGGTTCCCAGGCTCTGAAGGAAGCTGTCGCCAAGGCCAAGCCGGTTCTGCTTGAGCCCGTGATGGCTGTGGAGATCACCACTCCGGAGGAGTACATGGGTGACGTCATCGGTGACGTCAACTCCCGCCGTGGCCAGGTCAACGCCATGGAGGACCGCGCCGGCGCCAAGCTGGTCAAGGCGAAGGTGCCGCTGTCCGAGATGTTCGGCTACGTCGGTGACCTGCGTTCCAAGACCCAGGGTCGTGCAAACTACTCCATGGTCTTCGACTCCTACGCTGAGGTCCCCTCCAGCGTCTCCGAGGAGATCATCTCCGAGCGCACCGGTAACTAGCCGGTAGTCTCTACCGCCGGAGCTGTCTCCTGTCCGCTCCCTGACGCCTGTGCCGGCGTCGGGGAGCAGGGGACGGAACCGGCAGCGCGGTGAGGTAGCGGTCGGGCTGAGCAACCACCTTCCTCAGGTGGTTGCTGAGCCGGCCGTTACCCACCGTGAGATCCCGGATTCCACGCCGTGTCCACACGGTCGGGCGAGCCGGGCCGTGGTTTGAAAAAACAGCGGTTGAAATCTAGGATCGTGTAACTGGCACATTGTGAAAACGTCATCGGGCCCCGTCTGTCACAGGACCGGGGGTCAATGACGACTGTCAACCACGTGGCTGCGAAGTTCGTAGCCACCATGAAGTCCAGGAGGACATACAGTGGCAAAGGCGAAATTCGAGCGTACGAAGCCTCACGTCAACATCGGCACCATCGGTCACGTTGACCATGGCAAGACCACCACCACCGCCGCCATCACCAAGGTTCTGGCCGACGCTTTCCCGGACCTGAACGAGTCCTTCGCCTACGACGCCATCGACAAGGCGCCGGAGGAGAAGGAGCGTGGCATCACGATCAACATCTCCCACGTGGAGTACCAGACCGAGAAGCGCCACTACGCTCACGTCGACGCCCCGGGTCACGCCGACTACATCAAGAACATGATCACCGGCGCCGCTCAGATGGACGGCGCGATCCTCGTTGTCGCAGCCACCGATGGCCCGATGCCGCAGACCCGCGAGCACGTGCTGCTGGCTCGCCAGGTCGGCGTCCCGTACATCCTCGTTGCACTGAACAAGTGCGACATGGTTGACGATGAGGAGATCATCGAGCTCGTCGAGATGGAGGTCCGCGAGCTGCTGGCTGAGCAGGACTACGACGAAGAGGCTCCGATCATCCACATCTCCGCTCTGGGCGCCCTGAACGGCGAGCAGAAGTGGGTCGACTCCGTCCTGGAGCTCATGCAGGCCTGCGACGACTCCATCCCGGACCCGGTCCGCGAGACCGACAAGCCGTTCCTGATGCCGGTCGAGGACATCTTCACCATCACCGGTCGTGGCACCGTCGTCACCGGCCGTGTCGAGCGTGGCTCCCTGAAGGTGAACGAGGATGTCGAGATCATCGGCATCAAGGAGAAGTCCACCACCAGCACCGTCACCGGTATCGAGATGTTCCGTAAGCTCCTCGACTACACCGAGGCCGGCGACAACTGTGGTCTGCTGCTCCGCGGCATCAAGCGCGAGGACGTCGAGCGCGGCCAGGTCATCATCAAGCCGGGTGCCTACACCCCGCACACCGAGTTCGAGGGTTCCGTCTACATCCTGTCCAAGGATGAGGGCGGCCGCCACACCCCGTTCTTCGACAACTACCGTCCGCAGTTCTACTTCCGCACCACCGACGTCACCGGTGTCGTGAAGCTGCCGGAGGGTACCGAGATGGTCATGCCGGGCGACAACGTCGACATGACTGTCTCCCTGATCCAGCCGGTCGCCATGGACGAGGGCCTGCGCTTCGCTATCCGCGAGGGCTCCCGCACCGTCGGCGCTGGCCGTGTCACCAAGATCCTGAAGTAACAACTTCACGTATCTGACCTGAGAGGGTCCGGAGGATTTCCTCCGGGCCCTTTTGGTATTTCTGCCCCGGCGGGTATCTTCTCTGTCATGCTCAGAACCATCCTCGGCAGCAAGATCCACCGCGCAACGGTCACCCAGGCCGACCTCAACTACGTCGGTTCCGTCACGGTCGACGCCGACCTGCTCGCAGCGGCCGGCCTCATCGAGGGGGAGAAGGTCGCCATCGTCGACGTCACCAACGGGGCGCGGCTGGAGACCTACGTGATCACGGGCCGCCCCGGCACCGGCGAGATCTGCATCAACGGTGCCGCCGCGCACCTGATCCACCCGGGTGACATCGTCATCCTCATCTCCTACCTGCAGGCCACCCTCGACGAGGCTCTCGAGTATGAGCCACGCATCGTCCACGTCGACGAGAACAACCGCATCGTCGCCCTCGGCAACGACATCGCCGAGGCCGTCCCCGGTTCCGACACCGTCTCCGCCCGGAACATCTGAGCGGCGTGCAGGACCCCATGCGCATCCCGGGTGTCCTCGACGCCGTCCGCCGCGTGTGGGAGGGGCAGCCGGAGCTGTCGCTTCCCACCCTCTTCGGGGTCCTGGCCAACCGGGGGATCGGCTGGGGCGCGACCGACGAGGACCTGCTCCGCGAGCTGTCCGCGATGGAACGCGCCCACCCCGGCGTGCTCCCGCTTGTCGACGCCCGCGTCACCGCCCGCTTCCTCCTGCTCACCGAGGCTCCCGCCCACCGCGTGATGGTCGACCCCTGGCGGGTCGTCGTCCGCCGCCCGGAGGTCTCCGCACAGCCCGGGGTGTGGCACTACGCCACGATCCGTCCGGCCTTCGTCGGCTCCCCACTGGTGCTCACCTCCGCGGAGGGCATCGATCACCGGCTGGGTGTGCTCAGCAGTATCACCCTGCTCGATGACATGCCGGAACCCACCGTCCCGGATCTCACCGGTCTGAACCGCCGCGGCATGGGGGACGCGGTCTACCTGATCACCCTCGCCGACGGGGCGACCATGGTGCTCTCCCACGGTCTGGACCATTTCACCGCCGGGCGCCGCAGACTGGAGCATGAGGCATCCAGCTGGGAATCGTTGCGCGCCTGCCGGCCGGGTGCCGGGCTGGTGGTGCAGGGGCCCGGGGGTGGTCCCGCCCGCGAGTACGGGGTGGTGCAGGACATCGTCCTGCTCGAGAATTCCCCTCAGGACTCCACCGGGTAGAGGTGGAGCCGGTAGACGGTGTCCACGTCGATGCCCGGCACCGCGGCGCGGACATCGCGCTCGGTCTGGTTGAGGGCCGCCCGCAGGGCGGGGACATCGGTGTCGGCGTGGGCACGGAGAGTCAGCGTCAGGGTCGGCCGGTCCCAGGAATCCGTGACGGTCGCCTGCACCGACTCAACGCGCGGGTGCTCCTCCAGCTGCCGGGCCACGGCCGTGGCCAGCGTAGCCAGGTCGATCTCTATTGAGCCGAGGGCATCGGAGGCCGGGGAGACGACCCGGCCGATCCGGTAGCGGCGCAGGTTGAGGGCGATGAGCCAGCCGCCGAGAACGGCGCTGAGCAGACCGACGACGATGAGCACCGGATCGAACCAGCCGGTCGAGGGGGCGGTGAGCCACGCCGGGGAGTCGATCCGGTCGGCGAGGCCCTGTGCGAGGGGGATGTCGAGGAAGAGACCGACGGCCCAGGCCCCGCCGGCCAGGACGGACAGCCCCACCAGAAGGACGATGATCCGGTCGAGGAGAACAATCCGGGCGTTCACGGCCGGACCTCCCCGGGGGCGTTCTCCCGGACCCGCAGGATCAGGTCCAGACCCAGCTGGCCCAGCAGGGGATCGAGCACCGCGGTGACAGCGGGGGAGAGGTTGGCGTCGGGGGCCCGGCCGGTGACGCTCACCGTGGCGGTGCGTCCGTTGACGTGGCTGGCCGCGGTGGTCACCCCGGGCACACTGCGGGCGGTGGCGGAGAGCATGCGGGCGATGTCGACCCGGCGCATCCAGACGGCCGCCCCGCGGCCGACGGGCAGGTGGGTGCGGGTACGTGGCCGGCAGGCCACCCACACCAGGAACAGTCCGAGCAGCACTGCCCCGGCTCCGGCCGGGAGCATCCACAGCTGGTAGGTGGTGTTTCCGACCGTCTCGATGAGCGGCCCGACCCAGCTCTCCCAATGGATGGAACGGGAGTTGCGCAACCACACCTCCCGCACGCAGATCACCGCGACAGTCAGCAGCAGCAGACCGATGACCACCGCGGCGGGACGCGCCCACGGGTAGGCGCGGGGCGGGAGGTGCTCAGCGGACACGGGACCTCCCCACGGTGATGGGCCGCAGGGGCGTGGGACGCACGGTGACGGGGCGCAGCCGCGGGTGGGTGGGGTGGGCGTCGATAAGCTCCGCGGTGACAGCCCGACCGCGGACGACGGGGCCGACGACCACGTTGACCCGGGTGACGGTCAGCCCGGTGCTGTCCCGGACCCAGTCGGCGATGGTGGTGCGCACCGCCTCGGCGACGGCGGTGACGGGGGAGGGCCACACCACCGCGATGAAGGCCTCGATGCTGCAGGTGCCGGCGGCGTCGTCAACGATGACGTCATAACGCGGCCACGTCCGACCCGCCGGCCGCTCCAGGCTGCGGCCCAGTTCCGTGGTGCCCGGCACGGAGGCGGCTGCGACGGCGACGATGCGGGAGACCGCCCGGTCGGTGATCCTGAACGGCATCTATCCCCGGCCCCCCAGACTGCGGAGGAAGGTGCGCAGGTCGATGCGCCGGTCCAGATGCGCACCGATGACCGCACCGGATCCACCCAGCAGCAGTGCATAGAGCAACCCGACCCAGCCACCTAGGATGAGGGCGAAGGCCAGCGCCAGACCGATGAGGGTGCCGGTGCGTGTGTGGCTGCTCACGGGGGTCCCCCGGTGGCGTCGGCGAAGAACACGTCCACCTCCGTTTCCAGGAAGTCCGCAACCACGGCGCGCACCTGTGCGGAGATCTCCGGCAGGGGCCGGGGTGCGGCGAGATCAACGACGAGATGGACCTCGAGGACGGTGGGGGTCACCCGCAGACCGCGGACCCGGTGACGGGGATAGAGCAGGGCCACCTCCCCGAATCGGCCGGCGTGCAGACCAGCGACTCCGGGGATGGCCCGGATGCCCGCCGCCACCCGGTCGGCGACGTCACGCTCCACCGGGTCCGTGGTGGGGGAGCGGCTAATGCAGGCGCGGTGTGTGCTCGATGTGAAGGGCATCCTGTTCCTCCTCTTGGCCGGTGTCGAGATGGACGTCGAGGACAGTGATGTTGACCTCCGTGACCTCCATGCCGGTCATCTTCTCGATGGCGCTGATGATGTTGCGGCGGATGGCCCCCGCGAGCTCGTGGATGGCCACCCCGTACTCCGCCACGATCGACACGTCGACCACCACCTGGCGCCCGCCGACCTCGACATGCACCCCGTGCTGGACACTGTGGTGGCCGGTGGCCGGGCCCGCGAAGGATTCGCGCAACGCGCCGACCATCCGGCCGGTACCTCCGCCGAGGGAGTGCACGCCGGAGACCTCCCGGGCGGCCAGCGCGGCGATCTTGCCCACGACGACATCCTCGATGCGGGTGATTCCGCGGGGTGCGGCAGGCCCTGCCGGGCCGGGGTTGTGCTCCGACTTCTCCGACATGACTGTGACTCCTCCGACGACCGGTGTGCCTGTGTGATGCCCATAGTAGTTGAGGTGATGGATTGTGTTCGGGTCCCTGACGTGGTTTAATACGTAGGTTGCTTTAACACGACGTGTGCCCGGGTACAGACCGGGTGGCATCGTCGCTGGTGAGGCGAACATGACACCTTCGTCAGGCAGTCCTGCGGGACCGGCTGGGAAGGCTCCGCAATCGGGTCAAGGTCACCGTAACAGGTTGGATATACCCGAGCGTGGGGACCGGAGAAGGGGCATGGCAAATAAACAGCGGCAGTACGCAAGGGTCCACGCTTATCGCGAGATAACTGATCCCTTCCGACTTGACTCACGGGTCTTGTACCCCGTCAGGAGCACTACCGGATGTTGTTTGACCGACGTCCCGGACACCTCCCGGCCAGTCATGGCAGTCAGTAACTGGCGTTGTGCCCAGGCCCCATAGCCCGGACAACGTTATAGAGAAATCGAGAAGCGAATTCCCACCGCTCCATCACGGATGTGGGACAAGCGAGGAAGAGGATAAGCGTGGCCGGACAGAAGATCCGCATTCGGCTTAAGGCCTACGACCACGAGGCGATCGACGCATCCGCTAAGAAGATCGTCGAGACTGTCACCCGTACGGGTGCCCGCGTCGTTGGCCCGGTGCCGTTGCCCACCGAAAAGAACGTGTACGCCGTTATTCGTTCTCCCCACAAGTACAAGGATTCTCGCGAGCACTTCGAGATGCGCACCCATAAGCGCCTGATCGACATCCTCGACCCGACGCCGAAGACGGTTGATGCCCTCATGCGCATCGACCTTCCGGCCAGCGTCGACGTGAACATTCAGTGATCGACGAAATACTTGGCAGCGGAGAATAAATAATGAGTGAGAACGAGATCAAGGGCATTCTGGGCACCAAGCTCGGCATGACTCAGATCTTCGACGACGAGAACCGTGTCATCCCGGTCACCGTCGTTGAAGCTGGGCCGTGCGTGGTGACCCAGATTCGTACCAAGGAAACCGATGGCTACAACGCCATCCAGATCGCCTACGGCGAGATCGATCCGCGCAAGGCCAACAAGCCTGCCGCAGGTCACTTCAAGAAGGCCGGTGTGACCCCGCGTCGCCACGTGACTGAGATCCGCATGGACGACGTCACCGGCTACGAGGTCGGACAGGACATCACCGTCGAGATCTTCGACGGCATCCAGTTCGTCGACGTCACCGGCACCACCAAGGGCAAGGGCTTTGCCGGCGGCATGAAGCGTCACGGCTTCGCCGGTCAGGGCGCCTCCCACGGTAACCAGGCCGCGCACCGCCGCGTCGGTGGCATCGGTGCCGCCGCTACGCCGGGCCGCATCTTCAAGGGTAAGAAGATGGCAGGCCGCATGGGTAATGACCGCGTCACCACCCAGAACCTCAAGGTTCAGAAGATTGACGCCGATGCCAACCTGCTGCTCATCAAGGGCGCAATCCCGGGTAACCGTGGTGGCATCGTGACCGTTAAGACCGCAGTGAAGGGCGGTGCTCACGCATGACCAATCTGAAGCTCGACGTCCACACCGCTGACGGTAAGACCGACGGACAGGTTGAGCTGCCGGCCGAGATCTTCGACCGCGAGGTGTCTGTCGCCCTGCTGCACCAGGTCGTCAACGCCCAGCTCGCCGCCGCCCGTCAGGGCACCCACTCCACCAAGACCCGTTCCGAGGTCGCTGGTGGTGGCCGCAAGCCGTACCGCCAGAAGGGAACCGGCCGCGCCCGTCAGGGCTCGATCCGTGCTCCGCACTTCTCCGGTGGTGGCATCGCCCACGGCCCGAAGCCGCGCGACTACAGCCAGCGCACCCCCAAGAAGATGAAGGCCGCCGCACTCGCAGGCGCCCTGACCGACCGCGCACGTAACTCGCGTATCCACGTGATCACCGAGCTCGTCCCGGGTCAGGACCCGTCGACCAAGTCGGCACGCACCTTCATCGAGCGCCTGACCGACCGCAAGTCGGTTCTGCTCATCGTCGGCCGCGAGGACCTCAACGCCCGCCGCAGCGCCAACAACCTGCCCGGTGTCCACATTCTGGAGGCCGCGCAGCTGAACACCTACGACGTCCTCAACTCGGACGACATCGTGTTCTCCGTTGAGGCTCTGCACGCCTTCATCAACCGCAACAACGTTGCGGACCAGGAGGAGAACAACTAATGGCAAAGATCGCTAACCCGCGTGACATCATCATCGCCCCGGTTGTCTCGGAGAAGTCCTACGGTCTGATGGAGCAGAACGTCTACACGTTCCTCGTCGACCCGGCCTCCAACAAGACCCAGATCAAGATTGCCGTGGAGAAGATCTTCGGCGTCAAGGTGGACTCCGTGAACACCGTGAACCGCGACGGCAAGCGCAAGCGCACCCGCACCGGTTACGGCCAGCGTAAGAACACCAAGCGCGCCTACGTCACGCTCCGTGAGGGCAGCGACTCCATCGACATCTTCGGCGGCTCCGCCTCCTAAGGGTCGAGAGAAAAGGACACATTATGGCTATTCGTAAGTACAAGCCGACAACTCCGGGTCGCCGCGCAAGCTCCGTCTCCATGTTCGACGAGATCACTCGCTCGACCCCGGAGAAGTCGCTGCTGCGTCCGATCCACAAGACCGGCGGCCGTAACACCCACGGCCACATCACCACTCGCCACAAGGGTGGCGGACACAAGCGCCGTTACCGCCTCGTCGACTTCCGTCGCAACGACAAGGACGGCGTGCTGGCCAAGGTCGCTCACATCGAGTACGACCCGAACCGCACCGCGAACATCGCACTGCTCCACTACTTCGACGGCGAGAAGCGTTACATCCTCGCTCCGAAGGGCCTGAAGCAGGGCACCGTCGTGGAGTCCGGCGCCAACGCCGACATCAAGGTGGGCAACAACCTGCCGCTGCGCAACATCCCGACCGGTACGACCATCCACAACGTCGAGCTGAAGCCGGGCGCCGGCGCCAAGCTCGCACGTTCCGCTGGTTCGTCCATCCAGCTGCTGGGTAAGGAGGGCTCCTACGCTGTCCTGCGTATGCCGTCCTCCGAGATCCGCCGCGTCGACATCCGCTGCCGGGCAACCGTCGGCGAGGTCGGTAACGCCGAGCAGATCAACATCCGCTGGGGCAAGGCCGGCCGTATGCGCTGGAAGGGCCTGCGCCCTTCCGTCCGTGGTGTCGTGATGAACCCCGTCGACCACCCGCACGGTGGCGGCGAGGGCAAGACCTCGGGTGGTCGCCACCCGGTGTCGCCGTGGGGCCAGAAGGAAGGCCGCACCCGCAACCCGAACCGTTACTCGAACAACATGATCGTGCGTCGCCGCCGGTCCAACAAGAAGCGCTAAGAGGAGGTAAAACGATATGCCACGCAGCCTGAAGAAGGGCCCGTTCGTCGATGAGCACCTCCTCAACAAGGTGGATGCTCAGAACGAGGCCGGCACCAAGCAGGTCATCAAGACCTGGTCCCGCCGTTCCACCATTCTCCCCGATTTCATCGGCCACACCTTCGCCGTCCACGACGGTCGCAAGCACGTGCCGGTGTTCATCGATGACTCCATGGTCGGACATAAGCTGGGCGAATTCGCACCCACCAAGACCTTCAAGGGTCACATCAAGGACGACAAGAAGGGACGTCGATAGCGATGAGTGACACCATCACCTCCGCGCGCGCGACGGCCAAGTACGTCCGCACCTCCTCGCTGAAGGCGAGCCGTCTTCTGGACCTGGTCCGCGGCAAGTCCGTCTCCGAGGCACTCGCAATCCTGAAGTACGCTCCGCAGGATGCGGCCAAGGCCATCGCCAAGGTCGTCGCTTCCGCAGCAGCCAACGCCGAGAACAACTTCGGCCTGGATCCGCGCACCCTGGTCATCTCCGAGGCCTACGCCAACGAGGGTCCGACCATGAAGCGTTTCCAGCCGCGTGCTCAGGGCCGTGCTTTCCAGATCCGTAAGCGTTCGACCCACATCACCGTTGTGGTCGAGAGCCAGAAGGAAGGGGCCAAGTAAGTGGGCCAGAAGATTCATCCTCACGGCCTCCGGTTGGGCATCACTTCCGAGTGGAAGTCCCACTGGTTCGCCGAGCAGAACTACGCTGACTACGTCGCCGAGGACATCAAGATCCGCGATTTCCTGTCCAAGGGCATGGATCGCGCGGGCATCGCTGATGTCGTCATCGAGCGCACCCGTGACCGCGTCCGCGTCGACATTCACACCGCCCGTCCGGGCATCGTGATCGGTCGTCGCGGTGCTGAGGCCGACCGCATCCGCCGTGAGCTGGAGAAGCTCACCGGCAAGATGGTCGCCCTCAACATCCTCGAGGTCAAGAACATCGACGCCAACGCCAACCTGGTTGCACAGTCCATCGCTGAGCAGCTGGTCAACCGCGTTGCCTTCCGCCGCGCAATGCGCAAGGCCATCCAGTCGGCCATGCGTCAGCCGCAGGTCAAGGGCATCAAGGTCGTCACCGCAGGTCGTCTCGGCGGTGCCGAGATGGGCCGCGTCGAGCGCTACCACGAGGGCCGCGTGCCGCTGCACACCCTCCGCGCCGAGATCGACTACGGCACCGCAGAGGCCCACACCACCTTCGGACGCATCGGCGTCAAGGTGTGGATCTACAAGGGTGACGTCGTCGGTGGCCGTCGCGAGTCCGAGATCAACGCACCGGCCGAGCGCCGGGGTCGCGGCGGTGACCGTGACCGTCGTCCGCGCCGCGGTGGCCAGCGTCGTCAGCGCGCCGAGCAGAAGCAGGAGGGCTAAGAATGCTTATCCCTAAGCGCGTCAAGTACCGCCGCCAGCACCGTCCGACCCGTTCGGGCATCTCCAAGGGTGGCAACAAGATCAGCTTCGGTGACTACGGCATCCAGGCTCTCGAGCCGGCCTACGTCACCAACCGTCAGATCGAGTCCGCACGTATCGCCATCAACCGCCACGTCAAGCGTGGTGGCAAGGTGTGGATCAACATCTTCCCGGACCGTCCGCTGACCCAGAAGGCACTCGGTGTGCGTATGGGTTCCGGTAAGGGCCCCGTCGAGAAGTGGATCGCCAACGTCAAGCCGGGCCGCATTCTCTTCGAGATGTCCTACCCGGATGAGGCAACCGCCCTCGAGGCTCTGCGCCGCGCCGGCCAGAAACTGCCCTGCAAGGTCCGCATCATCAAGAAGGAGGACCAGTTCTAATGGCAACCGGTACCCCCGCCTTCGAGTTCCGCGAGCTCGACGCCACTGAGCTCGAGAACCGCCTGACCGAGGCCAAGGAAGAGCTGTTCAACCTGCGCTTCCAGCTGGCCACCGGTCAGCTGACCAACAACCGCCGCCTTCGCACGGTCAAGCGCGACATCGCCCGCATCTACACCGTCATCCGCGAGCGCGAGCTGGGCCTGTCTGTCGTTCCGGGAGCTGAGGCTTAATCATGAGTGAGGCAAACGTGAACGAGAACCAGAAGGGCGCCCGCAAGGTCCGCGAGGGCATCGTCGTGTCTGACAAGATGCAGAAGACGATCGTCGTCGAGCTCGAGGACCGTAAGCAGCACGCCCTCTACGGCAAGATCCTGCGCACCAGCTCCAGGGTGAAGGCGCACGACGAGGAAAGCGTCGCCGGCATCGGCGACCGCGTCCGCATCGAGGAATGCCGTCCGCTGTCCAAGGACAAGCACTTCCGCCTCGTTGAGGTCGTCGAGAAGGCCAAGTAAGCCCCCGCTTATCGACGCCTGATCGTCCCCCGGCCCCGCCACAACCCATCCGGTTGTGCGCGGGGCCGGGTTTTTTCTGCTATCAAGGTTGTTCATGGTTTCTTCTGATCTCCTCGCCGCCCGCTTCGCCCGGGAGGCGGCCGAACAGGGCCTGCCCGTGACCTGGCGACCGGTGCCCGCCTTTCCGGGCTTCTATGATCTGCCCGCCGCCGGGGATCTTGCGCAGGTGTCCCGTGTCGGTGAGACCAGCCTGGGGGAATGCGGGGTAGAGACCATCCTGAACGTGGTCAGTCTGCTGGGATCCCAGTGCCGTCGCGCCGCCGTGGAGGGAGTGGTGTTCTCCCCGGGGACGGTCACCGCCTCAGTGCAGGGCACGGAGATACAGCTGCACGGTGGTGTCCCGCGGGAACTGGTGACCGCGATCCCCCTGATTACGGGACCAGGCTTTCACAGCGTGGGTGTCCATGCGACGGGTCGGATTGATGTCGAGACCGACCCCACCGACGGCAGCGCGGTGCTTCTGCAGGCCCGTCTGGAACCGGTTATCACTGCTGCGGACCGCCTCGGGGAGCTGCTGGCCACCGCACCCCTCGATGAAGAGCAGGCCCGACGCGAACTCAACCTCACCGTGCCCGTGGCCGGCGGTCGCAGCGCCGCACAGTTCTTCCTCGACTCGACTCCGGAGTCGGTGCTGTCGGCGCAGTTGCTGGCGGACATGGTGGAGATGTTCCTGGACATCATGGAACTGGTCTCCCCCGTGCAGCTGACTTCCGTGGACAGCCGGGTGGTGAGTCTCTCCGCGGTGGGGACAGGGGTGGACACGGGTGCTCTCGTGGCCGCGGCCGGCCGGGCGGCGGAGAGGGCCCGGCAGCTGCCCGCCTGGCGGGAGATCCACCACCGCGCGCGGGAGGAGTCGGGGGGCGGGCCCGTAATGGAACCATTGCCTGAGCTGTGGGTAACGGACGCGAACCTGGCCTCCGCGCAGGCGGAGTTGTGGGCCGGCTGGATGACCGCCCAGGAACCGGCGGGCAGCGATTTCGAGGCCCGGATCCGGGCGGTGGTCACGAAGGCGATCCCGGACTGAGCAGCACCGCCGGCACACCAGTGGAGGCGGCCGTCAACCGGCCGCTGATACCGCATCCCGCAGACGGCTCACTGATTCCGGTGCCGTCTCGATAACATCCCCATTCCTGCAGACAACCCCCAGGTGAGGGGGCCACATGCTTTACTGGGCTCATGGCACCCCTGGGCAGGCTGAAACGAATCGGCGGCGGGCTGATGTCACTCGCCCTCGGCGTGGGATCCCTCATCGCCTGCGGGCTCCCCGACGCCACCCCCGTCGTGGAAACGCTGCAGGACCAGGCACGCGCGCACGGACTGGAGCAGCGCATTGACTACCGGACGCAGGCCAGCGGGGTATTGGGTGCCTATCCCACCGCCGTCTCCGCCTGGGAGGATGCCACCCGGGAGGACGTGCGGGCGATGGTCGCCCTGCTGCAGGAGAACACGGAGGCCACCCGGGAGGCGGGATTCCGGAACTTCCGCTTCCATGTCAACCTCTATGTCGACCAGACCCGCCTGGAGCTGCGTCACGCCCCCTCAGATGAACTGGCCGGGGTGCTCATCGACCTGATTGCACCGGGTGTCGCGCGGGTCTCCGCCGCCACCCCCGGCCACCTGGACGTCGCCGCCGAGGAAACCGCCCACGGACACATGGTCGCCATGGCGGAGCGGGTGGGGGAGTCGATCGTCTCCTCGCGCGAGAAGGCCGGCCTGTCGACTGCATCCCACCTTGAGGTGCGCACACCAGGGTGGTCGGCCAACCTGGTCCTCCAGGCCACGGGGCAGCACCCCCTCACCCCGGAGCATTTCCGCAGGCACCTGGATCTGGCCGCGGAACTCCAGATGGCGGCGGAACCCATGCGGCTGGACCGCATCCTGGTCCGTGCGGGGCAGGGCATGGACCTCACGATCCACCACGGGCTCTTCGACCCTGCCCTGTTCACCACCCTCGCCGAGACCGCCCCCGCCGGCACGGCCCTGATCGTGCACGCGCAGACCGGTTCAGCCCTGCACGCCGTCATCGGGGGAACTTCCCCGGAACCTCCGCGGAATACGGCGGAGGAGGGGCTGCGGGAGGTCGTCGAGAAACCGGTCTGAGGCCGGGGCCGGGATTTGGATTCCGGCCTGCAGATATGGTTCACTGTCCAGGTTGACCGTACTGGTCGTTGAGGTGTGCTTATTTTCCGGGCCCCTCAGCGAGACCCCTCGACCGCCCGCTGTTCCGCAGGCAGGTTCGTTGACAGGTTCGGGAAGCAAGCAAGACATAGACCAGGTGCGTCCAGGCCGGAAATCTGGCGCACATCAATCCAGGTCAAGGAGACCCATCGTGATCCAGCAGGAATCGCGTCTCAAGGTCGCCGACAACACCGGTGCACGGGAGATTCTGTGCATCCGCGTGCTCGGCGGTTCCGGTCGACGCTTTGCTGGCATTGGCGACACCATCGTCGCCACTGTCAAGGAGGCCGCCCCGGGCGGCAACGTGAAGGCCGGCGAAATCGTCAAGGCCGTCATTGTCCGCGCCAAGAAGGAGACCCGTCGTACCGACGGCTCCTACATCCGTTTCGATGAGAACGCTGCCGTTATCATCAAGCCTGACAACGAGCCCCGCGGTACCCGCATCTTCGGCCCTGTCGCACGCGAACTGCGCGACAAGAAGTTCATGAAGATCGTGTCGCTGGCTCCGGAGGTGATCTAGTTGAAGATTCACAAGGGCGATATGGTCCTCGTCATCTCTGGCCCCGATAAGGGCGCCAAGGGCAAGGTCATCCAGGCGTTCCCGAAGACCGACAAGGTCCTCGTCGAGGGCGTCAACCGCATCAAGAAGCACGTCGCCGACTCCTCTCAGGAGCGTGGCGCACAGTCCGGCGGCATCGTCACCCAGGAGGCACCGATCCACGTCTCCAACGTGATGGTCATCGACTCGGACGGCGACCCGACCCGCGTCGGCTACCGCTTCGACGAGAACGGCAAGAAGGTCCGTATCTCGCGTCGTAACGGGAAGGACATCTAGGCATGAGCGAGAACTACACCCCCCGTCTCAAGACCCGCTACCGCGAGGAGATCCGCACCAAGCTCGGTGAGGAATTCTCCTTCGACAACGTCATGCAGATCCCCGGCGTCGAGAAGGTCATCGTCAACATGGGCGTCGGTGACGCCGCCCGTGACTCCAAGCTGATCAACGGTGCCCTCGAGGACCTCACCCTGATCACCGGCCAGAAGCCGCAGCTGCGTCGCGCCAAGCAGTCCATCGCGAACTTCAAGCTCCGCGAGGGCATGCCGATCGGCGCGAAGGTCACCCTGCGTGGCGACCGCATGTGGGAGTTCCTGGACCGTCTGCTGACCGTGGCCCTGCCGCGTATCCGTGACTTCCGCGGTCTCTCCGACCAGCAGTTCGACGGCCACGGCAACTACACCTTCGGCCTCACCGAGCAGACCATGTTCTACGAGATCGACGTCGACAAGATCGATCGCCCGCGTGGTATGGACATCACCGTCGTCACCACCGCGACCGACAACGACGAGGGTCGTGCTCTGCTCCGCGAGCTCGGCTTCCCGTTCAAGAAGTAGTCACCTGCCCCGCAGTTGAATCAGCGACGCCCCCTGGTACCCCCGGTACCAGGGGGCGTCGCTGATTCATGTTGTCTCCCGGATCCCTCGGTTCGGCCACCGAAGAGGAACGTGGCAGCCTCACCCCGGAGGCGAACGCCGAGTTCCTCCGGAGATGGGCAGCCTGGGTGGATTCCGTCGGGGACTCACTGGTTGATCCGGGCGCGCCGTTGCACCAGAAGATACGCCTCACCTCGACCGGCGCAGACCGCTTCGAGGACACCAAGGTCGCGTACGCGATCGTCGAGGCCCCATCCCAGGAGCAGGTCCTGCAGATGTTCGCCGCGCACCCGCATCTCGGTCTCCTGACGGGCAACTCGATCGACGTGCTCGAGTGTCCGGCCCCGCCGGCCTGAGTGGAGGATGTCTCAGACCTTCTCCTCCCGGCCTGCGTTGTCGGGGGATGAGCAGGATGATGGAGACCAGGACGGTGAGGGTGTCCCATCCAGGGTCGGGACCCTGCCCCACCGTCGAAAGAACGACACACGGGGCGTCGATAAGCGGACTACCGGGGGTCGGTGACCTCCGGACCCTCCTCCACCTGCGGGGTGGGCACGACCGGGGGAGTGAGGACGGAGGCGGTCAGGACGGTCGCCGAGTAGTTCAGGAAGCTGATGTGGCCCTCGAAACGGTCGATGACATCGTCGATGAGCTGGCCCTGCGTGAGACCGTAGATGTCGTAACCCTCGGAACCTGTCTCGGTGAAGACCTCCAGACGGAGGTACTCCTGGATCCTCGGGGAGGGGCGGGCGCCGAAGGTCGGCACAGCGGTCGGCACCGCCCCCACCCGGTAGAGGAACGTGCGCTCCTCCGGGATGTACACATGCAGCGAGTGGGTCGGCAGCGAGGTCAGCTCGTCACCCTCGGAGGTGTAGGACACGTTGTATCCCTGCTCCCCGAACTCTGCGGCGACCTGCTCCAGCGCCGGGGCGACGGTCTCCTCGAGGTAGCGGTGGGAGGCCTTCTCCGAGGGGTAGTTGCGGACACCCGCCAGGCGCTGACGCCAGTTGCGCTCGGGGGCCCGGCCACCTGTCGCGGCCTCGGTGCGTCGGCGCAGGGTCTGGCCCTCACGGTCGGCCTTCTCCATGCGCAGCGCCTTGGTGAAGGAGAACATGACCAGGTAGGCCACGATCGTCACCGGCAGCGCGAAGATCAGTGTCGCGTACTCCATTGTGACCACGCCACCGGCGAGCAGCATCGCGATGGTGAGCACCGCGGTGATCACTGCCCAGTAGATGCGCAGCCATTTGGGGCCGTCCTCCGAGGGGTTGGGGATGGAGGAGGAGAAGTTGGACATGACCATGGCGCCGGAGTTGGCGGAGGTCAGGTAGAACAGCAGGCCGGACAGGGTGGCCAGGCCGATGAGGAACATTGCTCCGGGGAACATCTCGAGCAGGGCGTACCAGCCGCGCTCCGGGCTCTCGATGGCCAGCTGCCCGAAGGCGGTGTTGCCCTGGAAGACGACCTCATTGATGGCGCTGTTGCCGAAGAGGGAGACGATCACCAGGTCACAGAGCACGGGGATGGTGATGGCGGCGATGACGAACTCCCGCAGGGTGCGGCCACGCGAGATACGCGCCAGGAACAGGCCGACGAACGGACCCCACGCCAGCCAGAACGCCCAGAAGAACAGGGTGTTGCCGGACATCCACTCGCCACCGTCGACCTCATAGCCCATGGTCTGGGTGATGCGCTGGGGCATGGTCCACAGGAAGCGCCCGATGTTCTCCACCAGGGAGTTGAGGAGGAAGGCGGTCTTGCCGGTGACGAGGATGTAGAGCATCATCGCGGCGGCCACCCAGAGGTTGAGCTCGGAGATGATGCGGATGCCCTTGTCCACGCCCGAGGTACAGGCCGCGATGGTCATCACGACAGCCACGGCGACGAGGGCCACCTGCATTCCCAGTCCCTGCGGCAGGCCGAAGAGCAGGGAGAAACCGACGTTGAGCAGCACGACACCGATGCCCATGGAGGTGGCGACACCCATCACGGTGCCCACCAGGACGATGATGTCGAGGATGTCACCGGTGGCGCCGCGCACCCGTCGGCCCAGCAGCGGGTAGAGGGCGGCACGGATTGACAGGGGCATGCCCCAGCGGTAGGCGAAGTAGCCCATGGCCATGCCAAGCAGCGAATACATCGCCCAGCCGGCCATGCCGTAGTGGAACATGGTCCAGATGACGGAGTCCTGCAGGGCCGCAGGGCTCTGCGGGTCCGCGTTCGGCGGGTTGATGTAGTGGCTGATGGGGCCGGTCACGGAGTAGAAGAGCATGTCGATGCCCACGCCGGCGGCGAAGAGCATGGCCACCCAGGTCACCAGGCGGTACTGGGGACGGGAGTGGTCGGGCCCCAACCGGACGCTGCCCTCCCGGGAGAACGCGACCCAGATGACGAAGCCGATCACGATGGTCACGGTGACCACGTAGACCCAGCCGAGGTTGTCGCCGACCCACAGCACCAGCGACTGCATGGTGGCGGCGGCGTGCGCGGGGGCGAAGACCGCCCAGAGGGAGAAGGCCAGGATGACGGCCGAGGAGATGCTCAGCACCCGCCAGTTGACGCGGATCCGGGTGTCCTTGGGGATTTCCGACGCGCCCTTCAGCAGCTCCTTGGAGGAGGTGGGCGGACGGTTCTCCTCCCGCTCGGTATCGCGCGGGGTGCGTTGGCGGGTCCGGAGCTTGTCGAGGGGTTCAGAAAGTTTCTTCAGTTTCTGTTCGGGCGCGCTGATGTCCTCGGGGTCAGCCATAGGGCGTTCACTCTCTTTCGCTCACGCCGGGGAGATTCCCGGCAGACGTAAAGCAGCGGAGCCCGTGGTCGACGCATCGTCCCCCTTGCGTCGATCGTACCGCCGACGATCGGCTCTCCACGGGATTTCGCTGCACACAACCTTGCTCTCCCTCAGAATTAATACGAGGGGAGACGGTTCAATGATAATGAAATGATCATTGTCGTCAAGGATGCGGGGAGCTTCCTCCTCTGCACCGGGTTCCGGCGATGGAACCGTGTCTGAGGGGCGATTTTGTTCTGCCCCCGCGAGGGGGTAGCCTTGGCCGCTGGACTTGTGTCTGCCCCTGTGGGGCGCCCAGGACCATCCAAGAACTGAACATCCAACTTTGTTGCAGGCCCCCCGCCAACACTGGCGACCGGGTGGAAAGTGGCAGCGAGCGCCCCGGACTACTGAGTCCGCGGGAGCGTCAAGTGGCCCGACGGAACACCCGGTGAACGCCCCGGTGGGAAGGGAACCGCAGCAAGAAAGGTAAACGGTCACCACATATGACCATGACTGACCCCATTGCCGACATGCTGTCGCGCGTGCGCAACGCAAACCATGCGCACCACGAGACCGTGTCGATGCCTTCCTCCAAGCTGAAGATCAACATCGCGGAGATCCTCAAGCAGGAGGGCTACATCGCCGACTACAACCTCGAGGACGCCAAGGTCGGCAAGACCCTGTCCCTGGAGCTGAAGTACGGCCCGTCCCGCGAGCGTTCCATCGCTGGTGTCCGCCGCGTCTCCAAGCCGGGTCTGCGCGTGTACGCCAAGTCCACCAACCTGCCGCAGGTCCTCGGTGGCCTGGGCGTGGCGATCATCTCCACGTCCCAGGGTCTCCTGACCGACCGCCAGGCAACCGAGAAGGGTGTAGGCGGAGAAGTCCTCGCCTACGTCTGGTAAGGGAGGATCAAGCAACATGTCGCGTATCGGCAAAAACCCGATCACCATCCCCTCCGGCGTCACCACCACGGTGAACGGCCAGAACGTCGAGGTCAAGGGTCCTAAGGGCACCCTGTCCTTCGAGGTTCCGGCCCCGATCGCCGTCGCCGTCGAGGAGAACGAGATCGTTGTCACCCGTCCGGATGACAACCGCCAGAACCGTGCACTGCACGGTCTGTCCCGCTCGCTCGTCAACAACCTTGTTGTCGGTGTGACCGAGGGCTACACCATCAAGATGGAGATCTTCGGCGTGGGCTACCGCGTCCAGGCCAAGGGCAAGAACCTCGAGTTCGCCCTCGGCTACTCCCACCCGATCCTCATCGAGGCCCCGGAGGGCATCTCCTTCGCGGTTGACGGGAACACCAAGTTCTCCATCACGGGTATTGACAAGCAGCAGGTCGGACAGATCGCCGCCAACATCCGTCGTCTGCGGAAGGACGACCCCTACAAGGGCAAGGGCATCCGCTACGAGGGCGAGCAGGTCCGCCGCAAGGTCGGAAAGACGGGTAAGTAAGCATGAGCAACACTGCACAGAACACCAAGCGCACGCCGGTCGGCAAGGACATCTCCACCCGCCGACGCGAAGCCCGCGCACGCCGTCACTTCCGTATCCGCAAGACCCTGCGTGGCACCCCCGAGGCGCCGCGTCTGGTCGTGCACCGCACCTCCCGCCACCTGCACGTCCAGGTCATCGACGACCTGGCCGGCCACACCCTGGCTGCCGCCTCCACCATGGAGCCGGACGTCCGCGCTCTCGAAGGCGACAAGAAGGCCAAGGGCGCCAAGGTCGGCGAGCTGATCGCCGAGCGTGCCAAGGCAGCCGGCATCGAGCAGGTCGTCTTCGACCGTGCGGGCTACAAGTACCACGGCCGCATCGCCGCTCTGGCTGACGCCGCCCGTGAAGGTGGTCTGAAGTTCTAATGACCACCACCATCATGAACATCTACGGAAGGATCGCGTAATGCCGGGACGTGAACGGCGTGACGGCGGACGCACCGCCGACAGCAACACCAACGAGCGCAACGACCGTCGTGGCGGCAACCGCCGCGACGATCGCCGCAACCAGCAGCAGGACGAGCGCAACCAGTACATCGAGCGCGTCGTCACCATCAACCGAGTCTCCAAGGTCGTCAAGGGTGGTCGTCGCTTCAGCTTCACCGCTCTCGTGATCGTGGGCGACGGCCAGGGCATGGTCGGCGTCGGCTACGGCAAGGCCAAGGAAGTTCCGGCCGCTATCCAGAAGGGCGCCGAAGAGGCTCGCAAGAACTTCTTCCGCGTTCCGATGGTCGGTGGCACCATCACCCATCCGGTCCAGGGTGAGGCCGCAGCGGGCATCGTCATGCTCCGCCCGGCTGCCCCGGGTACCGGTGTCATCGCCGGTGGCGCAGCCCGCCCGGTGCTTGAGTGCGCCGGTATCCAGGACATCCTCTCGAAGTCCCTGGGCTCCGACAACGCCATCAACGTCGTCCACGCCACCGTGGCCGGCCTGAAGCAGCTCGTCCGCCCCGAGGAGGTTGCCGCACGTCGCGGTAAGACCCTCGAGGAGGTCGCACCGGCTCGTATGCTGCGTGCACGCGCAGGTCAGGAGGCGTAGACCATGGCACTGAAGATCACCCTCGACAAGGGTCTCATCGGCGAGAAGCCGAAGACCCGTGCAAACCTGCAGGCCCTGGGCCTGCGGAAGATCCGCCAGTCCGTGATCAAGCAGGACAACGATGCCACCCGTGGCATGCTGCATGTCGTGCGCCACCTGGTCACCGTTGAAGAAGTGGCAGGGGAGTAGTAAAACATGAGCGATATCATCAAGCTCCACGATCTGCGCCCGGCCAAGGGCGCAAACAAGCCGAAGCACCGCGTCGGTCGCGGTGAAGGCGGCAAGGGCGGCAAGACCGCCGGCCGCGGCACCAAGGGCACCCACGCCCGCAACAAGGTGTCGGCAGCATTTGAGGGTGGCCAGATGCCGCTCCAGATGCGTCTGCCGAAGCTCAAGGGCTTCAAGAACCCGAACAAGGTCGTCTTCCAGGTCGTCAACGTTTCCGACCTCGAGAAGGCCTTCCCGAACGGTGGCGACGTCACCGTGGCCGACATCGTCGCAGCGGGCCTCGTGCGCCCGAAGCAGCCGGTGAAGGTTCTGGGTAACGGCGATCTCGGCGTCAAGCTGAACGTCACCGCAACCAAGTTCTCCAAGTCTGCCGTCGAGAAGATCGAGGCAGCAGGCGGTTCCGTCACCGAGGCTTAGACAGCTTCCCGACGCCCGCGTCGTACCGCACCCCCGCACTGTTCACTCAGTGCGGGGGTGCGGTCTTTTTGCTGCGGGATCAACACGACCCACCCGATGGTAAGCGCGATGACCGGGGAGAAGATCGAGACGGCTGCTGCCACGCCGAGCCAGGCGAACGCGTTCGCACGCCGGACGGAGACGGCGTCGAGAAGCAGGGGCATGCCCCGCGATCGGTGCTTACGGGGGAAACAAAAGTGTTAAATAGGCCGCAAATCAGACTATGCGCGGGGCGCTGGTAGGCTGATCGAGTCAATCGTGTCAATTCCCTCACCCCTGGCATACGCATGTCAGTTCTGTGGGGCCAGGAGGCTTCGTGTCCGCCATTATCCAGGCATTCAAGGACGTCGACCTGCGCAAGAAGATCATCTTCACAGTGCTGATGGTGATCATCTATCGCATAGGTGCGCAGATCCCGTCGCCGGGCGTCGACTATGCGTCAATCAGTGGTCGCCTGCGTGATCTCACCCAGGAGCAGGGCAGCGTCTATTCGCTGATCAACCTGTTCTCGGGTGGCGCGCTACTGCAGTTGTCTCTCTTCGCCATCGGCATCATGCCGTACATCACGGCGTCGATCATCGTCCAGCTGCTCACTGTCGTCATCCCGCACTTCGAGGAGCTCAAGAAGGAGGGGCAGTCGGGACAGGCGAAGATGATGCAGTACACCCGCTACCTCACCCTGGCTCTGGCCCTGCTGCAGTCCTCCGGCATCGTCGCCCTGGCGGACCGCGAGCAGCTGCTGGGCCAGGGCATCTCCGTCCTCGCCGCGGACCGCACCCTGTGGGACCTCATCATCCTGGTCGTGACCATGACCTCGGGAGCCATACTGGTGATGTGGCTCGGTGAGCTGATCACCGAGAAGGGCATCGGCAACGGCATGTCGCTGCTCATCTTCGCAGGTATCGCCACCAGCCTGCCGACCGACGGCATGAACATCCTCCAGACCTCCGGTGGCGTGATGTTCGCCGTCGTGCTCGTCGCCGTCGTCATCCTCGTGGTCGGTGTCGTCTTCGTGGAGCAGGGGCAGCGCCGCATTCCGGTGCAGTACGCCAAGCGTATGGTCGGACGTCGTCAGTACGGTGGCACCTCCACCTACCTGCCGCTCAAGGTCAACCAGGCCGGCGTCATCCCGGTGATCTTCGCTTCCTCACTGATCTACATGCCGGTGCTCATCACTGAGATCGTCAACTCCGGCTCGACCGCGACCGCTGACAACTGGTGGCAGCGCAACGTCATCCAGTACCTGCTCACCCCGGCATCCTGGCAGTACATCGTCCTGTACTTCGTCCTGATCATCTTCTTCTCCTACTTCTATGTGTCGGTCCAGTACGATCCGGCTGAGCAGGCGGATAACATGAAGAAGTACGGTGGCTTCATCCCGGGCATCCGTCCGGGACGGCCGACCGCGGAGTATCTCGGTTTCGTCATGAACCGTCTGCTCTTCGTCGGTGCCGCCTACCTCGGCATCATCGCCGTGCTGCCGAACATCGCGCTCGACCTGGGCGTGGGCAACAGCAGCGCCGGTATGACCGCCTTCGGCGGCACGGCCATCCTCATCATGGTGTCGGTCGCCCTGACCACTGTGAAGCAGATTGAATCCCAGCTTCTCCAAAGCAACTACGAAGGACTGCTCAAATGAGACTTGTACTCCTCGGACCCCCCGGTGCCGGCAAGGGCACCCAGGCCGTCATCCTCTCCGAGAAGCTGGGCGTGCCCCACATCTCCACCGGTGACCTCTTCCGCGCCAACATCGGTGAGGGCACCCCGCTGGGTGTCGAAGCCAAGCAGTACATCGACGCCGGCAAGCTCGTGCCGACCGATGTCACCGCCCGCATGGTCAAGTCCCGTCTCGAGGAGGCTGACGCCACCGGTGGTTTCCTGCTCGACGGCTTCCCCCGCACGGTGGAGCAGGCCGGCATCCTCAAGGACCTGCTGGCCGAGAACGGCCACGAGCTCGACGGTGTGCTGAACTTCCAGATCGCCGAAGACGTCGTCGTGGAGCGCATGCTCGCCCGCGGCCGTGCCGATGACAACGAGGAGACCATCCGCACCCGTCTCGGCGTCTACCGCGATGAGACCGCCCCGCTGATCGAGCACTACGGTGACAAGATCATCACCATCGAGGCCGAGGGTGAGGTCGAGGAGATCAACGACCGCGCCATGAAGGCTCTGGGCAAGTAACCTCTGCCCGTTCCCCAGGGGGCCGCGTTCCGGAAGAAGACCCGGGCCGCGGCCCTTCCCCCTTTTCTGCTGTCAGGAGCACACACCATGGGATTCCGTTCCAAGCGCCGCGCCATCCCGGCGAAGACACCGGGCGAACTCGACGCCATGCAGGCCGCCGGCGAGGTCGTCGGCCGCGCACTGCAGGCCGTGAAGGCCGCAGCGGGGCCGGGGGTGAACACCCTCGAACTCGACCGGGTCGCCGAGGCCGTCATCCGCGATGCCGGGGCAGTCCCCAGTTTCCTCGGTTACCAGGGTTTCCCGGGATCGATCTGCTCCTCGGTCAACGACGTCATCGTCCACGGCATCCCCACCGATGAGGACATCCTCGAGTCGGGCGACCTGATCTCCATCGACTGTGGTGCCACGCTCGACGGCTGGGTGGGGGACTCGGCGTGGTCCTTCGGTATCGGGGAGGTGGACGAGGACGTGGAGAAGCTCAATCAGGCCACCGAATGGGTACTGGCCGAGGGGCTGAAGGCGATGGTGCCCGGCAACCGCCTCACGGACGTCTCCCACGCCCTGGAGACCGCCACCCGGCGCGCCGAGGAGAAATTCGGCGTGAAGCTCGGGATCGTCGACGGCTACGGCGGCCACGGCATCGGCCGTGAGATGCACGAGGAGCCTTATCTGGCCAATGAGGGACGTGCCGGCCGGGGACCGCTCATCCAGGCAGGTTCAGTGCTCGCCATCGAGCCGATGCTCACCCTGGGCACGACTGATTCCGCGGTGCTCGACGATGACTGGACCGTGGTCACCCTCGACGGTTCCTTCTCCGCCCACTGGGAGCACACCGTCGCCGCGACTGAGAACGGCCCACGGATCCTCACTCCCCGCAGGTGAGACCAACCCCACAATGGGGTTTCAGCCGGTGGAATCGGTTGTGGGGGCTTATACTTCAGGGCATGAGTTCCATCTCCCGTCGCCTCACCGGCCTCCTCGCCTCTGTCGCAGCCGCCGCAACGCTGCTCGTTGCCCCTGTGGCCGCGCAGGCGCAGCCCGCCCTGCCGGATGCCTCTTCGAACGTCGCCGACGCGGTGGGTTCTTCACAGCAGGATCTGCGTGATTCGGCATGGAGCACCCGCACCCAGATCCACCAGCAGACCTCCGCACTGCACCCGCAGGCGGCCAATGCCGTACGCGGGGCCTATGACGCAGCCATTGAGAGCGCGTTCCCGGGCCTGATCAACCAGCGCACCGAGGCCGCCCGTCCGAAGCCGCAGCCGGCACCCGCGCCCGTGGGCACCCCGGCGATGAACACCGGCCCCTGCCCGGCGGACGCCAAGGTCTGCGTCGACATTGATGGCCGCCGTACCTGGCTGCAGAACAATGGTCAGGTCTACTACGGCCCCGTCGCCCATGCTCCGGGTAAGCCGGGCCAGGAGACCCCGCGCGGCACCTTCTGGGTCAACCGTAAGGTCAAGGACGAGGTGTCCTACATCTTCAACAACGCCCCGATGCCCTACGCCGTGTACTTCACCTACAACGGCCATGCCTTCCACCAGGGCAACCTGGCCTACGAGTCTGCGGGCTGCATCCGCCTCAACCCCAACGACGCCGTGACGTACTTCAACGACCTGCAGATCGGCGACAAGGTCTTCATCTACTAGTACCGGCCGAACAGCAGAACACAGAGAACAGGAGAGGGGCCCGGCGTCAGCCGAGTCCCTCTCTGCTGTTCCCGGCCCTGCCTGGCAGGGGTGACCTGCGGGAAAAAGAAGGACGGGTCAATGTTGTCGGTTCACCGGTTGTTTGGTATTTAGGACCCGCGCGTGTAACCTTTGACAATGGTGTATACGCAGTTCGCGTTATGCCACCCTTTTGCAGTGGAAAACTAAGGGGCCGGCCCTGAGCCGACTCCGGGAATGTGGAGGATATGGCTAAGGAAGGCGCCATCGAGGTTGAGGGTCGCATTGTCGAGCCCCTGCCGAATGCAATGTTCCGTGTCGAGCTCGACAACGGGCACAAGGTTCTCGCTCACATCAGTGGCAAGATGCGCCAGCACTACATCCGTATCCTGCCCGAGGATCGCGTCGTTGTGGAGCTGTCTCCGTACGACCTGACCCGCGGACGCATCGTCTACCGCTACAAGTAAAGCAAACCGCCTCCCTACTCCACGGCATTCGCCGCGGGGTTGCTCAACGCCGCCCCTGCGAGTGTCACACTCACCTTCGGCCACGGTGGCTGGAGCCCCACGAATCACGGTCCATCGCCCGGTCATCGGTCCGGGAAAAGCACCGTCTGGTGGGGATGAGTAGGGAGAAAACCACCGTAACAACCCGAAAGGTACGTACCACATGGCACGTCTTGCTGGTGTTGACCTCCCGCGCAACAAGCGCATGGAGGTTGCACTCACTTACATCTACGGCATCGGGCCCGCCCGTGCCGCCAAGCTTCTCGAGGAGACCGGCGTCTCTCCCGACCTGCGCACCGACAACCTGACCGATGATCAGGTTGCCGCTCTCCGTGACGTCATCGAAACCTCCTGGAAGGTCGAGGGTGACCTCCGCCGCGAGGTTCAGGCTGATATTCGTCGCAAGATTGAGATCGGCTCCTACCAGGGCCTGCGCCACCGTCGTGGCCTGCCCGTCCGGGGCCAGCGCACCAAGACCAACGCACGTACGCGTAAGGGTCCGAAGAAGACGATCGCCGGAAAGAAGAAGTAGAATATGCCTCCGAAGACTCGCTCTGGCGCACGCCGTACCGGCCGTCGCGTCGTAAAGAAGAACGTGGCCCAGGGCCACGCCTACATCAAGTCCACCTTCAACAACACCATCGTGTCCATCACGGACGCCTCCGGTGCTGTGATCTCCTGGGCATCCTCCGGCCACGTCGGGTTCAAGGGCTCCCGTAAGTCCACCCCGTTCGCCGCACAGATGGCCGCCGAGAACGCTGCCCGCAAGGCAATGGACCACGGCATGAAGAAGGTCGACGTGTTCGTCAAGGGCCCGGGTTCGGGCCGCGAGACCGCAATCCGTTCCCTCCAGGCCGCCGGCCTTGAGGTGTCCTCCATCTCGGACGTGACCCCCCAGCCGCACAACGGCTGCCGTCCGGCCAAGCGTCGTCGCGTCTAAGAAAGGAAGAGGTAAGCAGATATGGCTCGTTATACCGGTCCTGTAACCCGTAAGTCCCGCCGCCTCCGCGTCGACCTTGTCGGCGGAGACATGGCGTTTGAGCGTCGCCCCTACCCCCCGGGTCAGGCTGGCCGCGCCCGCATCAAGGAGTCCGAGTACCTCCTGCAGCTGCAGGAGAAGCAGAAGGCTCGTTTCACCTACGGCGTGATGGAGAAGCAGTTCCGTCGCTACTACGCCGAGGCCAACCGTCGTCCGGGTAAGACCGGCGACAACCTGGTCATCCTGCTGGAGTCCCGCCTCGACAACGTCGTCTACCGTGCCGGACTGGCCAAGACCCGTCGTCAGGCCCGCCAGCTGGTGTCCCACGGCCACTTCCTGGTCAACGGCAAGAAGGTCAACGTCCCGTCCTACCAGGTGTCGCAGTACGACATCATCGACGTGCGTGACAAGTCCCGCCAGATGATCTGGTTCGAGGAGGCACAGGACTCCCTCATCGACGCCGTTGTCCCGGCCTGGCTGCAGGTCGTTCCGTCCACCCTGCGCACCCTCGTGCACCAGCTGCCCGAGCGCGCCCAGATCGACGTTCCGCTGCAGGAGCAGCTCATCGTCGAGTTCTACTCGAAGTAATTCTTCACCCGGACCGGCGCACGCCGGTCCGGGTTGGAATCCTCTCAACTGCAATCCTCATTTTCTTCAACGACGTCAAATAGCGGGCGTCGACAAAGGAGAGTCTCATGCTCATTTCCCAGCGTCCTGTGCTCACCGAGGAGTACATCGACTCTGCTCGTTCCCGGTTCGTCATTGAGCCGCTCGAGCCCGGTTTCGGCTACACCCTCGGCAACTCGCTGCGCCGTACCCTGCTGTCGTCCATCCCGGGCGCAGCCGTCACCTCCGTCAAGATCGATGGTGTGCTCCACGAGTTCACCACGATCAACGGTGTGAAGGAGGATGTCTCCGAGATCATCCTCAACATCAAGGGTCTGGTCCTGTCCTCCGACTCCGACGAGCCGGTGGTCATGTACCTGAGCAAGGAAGGCCCGGGAGAGGTCACCGCCGGCGACATTCAGCCGCCGGCCGGTGTGGAGATCCATAACCCGGAGATGCACATCGCGACCCTCAATGAGCAGGCACGTCTGGACATCGAGCTGATCGTGGAGCGTGGCCGTGGCTACGTTCCGGCGTCCATCACCGGCGGCGGCGGAGACATCGGCCGGATCCCGGTCGACCAGATCTACTCCCCGGTGCTGAAGGTCACCTACAAGGTCGAGGCCACCCGTGTCGAGCAGCGCACGGACTTCGACAAGCTGATCATCGACGTCGAGACCAAGAACTCCATCACCGCCCGCGATGCAGTCGCCTCCGCAGGCAAGACCCTCGTCGAGCTCTTCGGCCTCGCCCGTGAGCTCAACACCGCCGCCGAAGGCATCGAGATCGGACCCTCCCCGCAGGAGACCGAGTACATCGCCGCCTACGGTATGCCGATCGAGGACCTGAACTTCTCTGTCCGTTCGTACAACTGCCTGAAGCGTCAGGAGATCCACACCGTCGGTGAGCTCGCAGAGTGCACCGAATCAGATCTGCTGGACATCCGCAACTTCGGTCAGAAGTCCATAAACGAAGTGAAGATCAAGCTCGCCGGCCTGGGTCTGACCCTGAAGGATGCCCCTGAGGATTTCGATCCCTCCACCCTGGAAGGCTACGACGCCGAGACCGGCGACTTCGTCGACAACGACGGAGACGCAGCCGAGGATTCCGAGTAGCACGCCCAGCCGGGCCCCGGCACTGACGCCGGGCGCCCACGCGCTCAACACACACGTACCCGAGGAGTACCAACATGCCTACCCCCAAGAAGGGCACCCGTCTCGGCGGCGGCGCAAGCAACCAGAAGAAGATCCTCTCTAACCTGGCTGCCGCGCTGTTCGAGCACGGTGCTATCAAGACCACCGACGCGAAGGCCAAGACCCTGCGTCCCTACGTGGAGAAGCTGATCACCAAGGCCAAGGACGGTTCCGTCAACGCCCGCCGTCAGGTGCTCGCCGATGTTCCGCAGAAGGACGTCGTGGCCTACCTCTTCAACGAGCTGGCCCCGAAGTTCGAGAACCGTGATGGTGGCTACACCCGCATCATCAAGCTCGAGAACCGCGCCGGTGACAACGCCCCGATGTCCCAGATCTCCCTCGTTCTCGAGGAGACCGTGAGCTCCGAGGCTTCCCGCGCCACCCGCGCGGCCGCCTCCAAGAAGGCCGCTGAGGAAGCGGCCGAGGAGATCCCGGCTGAGAACGTCGAGGTCAATGCCGAGGACACCGCCGCAGATCCGACCGAGCCCGCCGAGGGCGACGTCTCTGCTGAGGCTCCGGCCCAGGAGGGCTCCGTTGCCGAGGCCGAGGCCGAGGTCAAGTCCGAGGAGACCGAGAACAAGTAGTTCGCGGTCCCACCCGGCACCACCACAGCGCCCCTTCCCCCGCATCAGCGGGAGGAGGGGCGCTGCGCCTTTCCCCCTCCCGCAGCCGGTAACCTTGGTTCCCATCATGGACACTGATCTCATCCGCCTCCGGCTCGACCTGGCCTACGACGGCACCGACTTCCACGGCTGGGCTCGCCAGAAGGCACAGGACGGTGCCCCGCCGCTGCGCACCGTGCAGGGGGTGCTGGAGGAGGCGTTGTCGCTGATCCTGCGTATCGACGCCGTCCTCACCGTCGCCGGTCGCACCGACGCCGGTGTGCACGCCGCCTGGCAGGTGGCCCACCTCGATGTGCCGGCGGACCGCCTGCAGCAGCGCACCATCGACGGGGACCCCATGCGGCTGGTCCGTCGGCTGGCGCGTCTGTTGCCCGACGATGTCCGGGTCCACGCCATCACCTTCGCCCCCGATGGTTTCGACGCCCGGTTCGCGGCGCTGCGCCGTCATTACGTCTACCGGCTGACCACCCACCCCCGGGGTCCGCTGCCCACCCGGGCCCGGGACACGGCGCACTGGCCGAAGCCGGTGGACATCGGGGTCATGCAGGCGGCCGCTGACGTGCTGGTGGGCCTGCACGATTTCGCTGCCTTCTGCAAGGCCAGGCCGCACGCCACCACCATCCGGGAGCTGCAGGCCTTCACCTGGCACGACGTCTCCACTTCTCTGGAGCCGCAGCTCTACGAGGCCCACGTGAGCGCGGACGCGTTCTGCTGGAACATGGTGCGCTCCCTGGTGGGCACGTGCCTGACGGTGGGGGAGGGGCGTCGGGAAGCGGAGCTGCCCGGGCAGCTGCTGCAGGAGAATGAGCGCTCGCCGATCATCCCCCTGGCCCCGGCGAAGGGGCTGAGCCTCGTCGGCGTGGACTACCCGGCCGATGATGAGCTGGCCGGGCGAGCATACATCACCCGTGACAGGCGTAAGCTCTAGGACTTTGATGCCACTTGGGTGAGTCCGTGAGGGGCCTGTGAAGGCGTGAGTTGTAGACTCAGGCTTTGTTTGAACGGTCTGTGCCGTGAGTTGGTCCTAATATGAGGCCGGAAAGGCTGGTGTCTGGGGTGGAGATGTTCCCGCTGGTGCTCGTCGCAGCCCTGGTGTTCAGCGTGCCGGGTGCGATCCTGGGCTGGGCGTCGGGACTGAGGTTGCCGTGGGCGGTCGCCTCCTCGGTACCGGTGAGCTTCGGTATCTTCGGGCTGGGGGCGTGGGCCCTGGGGCAGATGGAGATCCGTTACACGTGGGGGACGTTCCTGGCGTTCTGGCTGGTGGTCCTCGTGCTGGCCGCCCTGTGGCGGGGGGCTTTCCTGCTGCTGGGCCGGCGCCGCGCGCGCCGCGTCACCGCCCGGGTGGGAGACAGCGGTGAAGGTGAACCTCCGGAGACTCCAGGGGACCAGGAGCACACGGAGGAAGCTCCGCGGCGTTCCCGCCAGGGTGGCCTGCTCGACCCGGGGTGGCTGCTGCCGGCTGCCGGCGCCCTGACCGGGATGTGGCTGTTCATCGACCGCGGTCTGGAGTTCTTCCGGGATGTGCCGGGTGAGCTGGAGAATATCGTCCAGGGTTGGGACGTGCACTGGCACGCCTCGATGGTGCGCTGGTTCATGGATGAAGGCATCGCGGATCCCACCCGGCAGGGCGAGCTGCGCAACATCGAGAGCGGCAACGACATGTACTACCCCTCGGCGTGGCACGTCGGCGCGGGGCTGGTCGGCGAGGCCGCAGGCATCAGTCCGATTGCCGCGTTGAACCTCACCAGCATCGTCCTGCCGGGCATGCTGCTGCCGTTGTCGGTGGCGATGATCGCGTGGAAGATGGTGGGCCGCGGTGGCCTGACGGCCCAGCTGGCGGCAGGTATCGGCGGCATCGCCGTCTTCGCCTCCCCGGTGCTCATGTGGATCGGTTATTACGTCGGCGCCTGGCCCTACCTCGCGGCGGTGGCGGCCTCGGGTGTGGTCATGGCGCTGTTCATGCATGTGCCCTACCGGCCGGTGGCGGCCTTCGCGGCGATGCTCTCGCTGGCGGGCATGGTGCAGCTCCACCCCTCGGCGGTGACCATCGTCGTGCTGGCGCTTGCGCTGTGGTGGCTGCTGTATCTGCTGTGGGCGCCCTCCCGGAAGGCGGCGACCCTCGGCGGGAAGGTGCTGGTGCGCCTGCAGGACGTCGGTTGGTTGGCGCTGGCCGGTGGCGTGGGCACCGCGATTCTGGTGCCGCAGCTGCTCAGCGGCACCAGCGAGGGGGAGGAGGTCTCGTCCTTCACCGCCTTCGAGGACGTCACCCGCGCGGAGTCGTGGGCGAAGGCCTTCGAGATGCAGACCCGCCACACGGACATGTTCCCGGACCTCAACCAGACGCCGCTGCTGTGGCTGGCGGGCATCGGCGGTGTGGCGCTGATCCTGTGGCGCCGTAACCTGTGGGCCCCGCTGTTCTGGTTCGTCTCCGCGGCGATGACGGCCAACTCCCTCAGGCTCTTCGAGGAGCCGTGGGGTGACTGGCTCAACATCATCGGCAATCTGCACTACGCCACGGCGCACCGTCTGGTCATGCCGGTGGCCATGTTCGCCTTCGCCGCCGCGGGAGTCGGCCTGGCGGTACTCATCCGTCTCATCAGCCTGGCGCCGTTGCGGATGAACGGCACGTGGACCCGGGTCTCCGTCGCGGTGTCCGTCATCCTGGGCATCGGGGCCGGTTACGGTACCGCGGTGTGGGCGACCCGCGACTCTGTCATGGAGGGGGCGGAGTGGTCGATCAACGCTCCGCGCCACGATGACCGTATGGTCAACGCCGCAGACATCCGGGCCTTCGAGTGGCTTGCGCAGCAGCCGCACGCCTATGAGGGCACCATCTTCGGTGAACCCGCCGACGGCCACGGCTGGATGTACGCCTACAACGGTCTGCCCTCGGTCATGCGCCACTATCTGTGGCCCAACGTCGACCGGGCCTCGGCCACGGATCTGCTCTACTGGCATCCCAACCTCATCGGGGTGGGCAACCACGGTGACCCGGAGCAGATCAACAACGTGGACAAGGCCGCCCGGGAGTTGGGCGTGAACTTCTACTTCGTCTCCCCGTGGAGCTTCTGGGGTTTCCAGGAGCCGCGCTTCGAGATGATCGACGGGCTCTGGGAGACCCCTGGCGTCACCCCCGTGTACCGGGACCAGAACGTCGCTGTTTTCGCCGTCAACCAGGCCTTCACCGACGCGGAGCTGGAACAGATGCGGGAGCCGGGCAACTCCCCGGAGGAGCTGCCGCCGCTGCTTCTCGACGCCGGGGGTGACCCCGTCTTCCACCGGCCCAGCAAGCTGGATCAGGGTGGAGAGGATGCCCTGGCAACCCCCGGCAACCCCGCGACGGATCCCGCTCCGGTTGAGATCCCCGCGACCCGGCCTTAGTCTGACGGCGGTATAACCCGCCCGTCACGGGGCGTTGAGTCATCAAGGGGGAGATGACATGAGTTCCACAGTGCTGCCCACTACCCGGGCGCAGGTGACCGGACACCGGTTCCTGCGCCGCCGGGTCGAACACGGTCTGGTCTTCGGTGACATCCGGATGATCCACGACCCGTTGGCCACCCGCCACCGGGCGATGCTCTTCGGTCTGGTGGCCACCGTCCTCATCGCCGTGGGTGCGGGTCTGCTCGCCTGGCTGCGACCGGCGGCGGATCCGGGTGACGCACCCATCCTGCAGACCTCCGAGGGCGCGTTGTTTGTGCGTGTCGATGATCGCGTCCACCCCGTGGCCAACCTCGCCTCCGCCCGGCTCATCGCCGGGGAACCGGCTGAACCCGCCCGCATCGGCGCAGAGCTGCTGGCCGCCACTGATCGGGGTGTGCCCCTGGGCATCCACCCGGCCCCGTTGGTCCTGGGCGGGGAACCGGCCGGTGATCTGGTCTGGTCCGCCTGCCACCGTCAGGATTCCGGCACCGTCACCGTCGCGGTGGGGGACCACGTCACTCCGCTCGGCGGCCACCGGGGCGTGCTGGCCACCACTGAGGGGGTGGAGTGGCTGCTCACCACCGCCGGGCGCAGGCAGCTGCCGGACCCGGCGACAGAGGAGGGGCGCATCATCCGCCGGGCCCTGGGGATCACTGCGGACACCCCGCGCTGGGAACCTCCCGTGGAGGTGCTCAACGCCGCGGCAGAACTGGAGCCGCCGCGCCTGCCGGACCCGCTGCCCGGAGAGATCCTCGACACCGGTGCCGGCCGGTGGGCCCGGATGCCGGACGGGATCGCCCCTGTGAGCGGCACCCAGGCGGAGATCCTGGCGGACGCCGGGGTGCCGGTGCGCAGCGTGCCCCGTGCAGAAATTTCCGCCCACCCGGACGCGGAGCTCCACCTGTCCCTTCCTGAGGTGGCTCCGCTGTGGCTCGACCCGGCGGAACTTGCGGTGTGCGCCACCGACGTGGGGAAGGTGACCACCCTGCGGCCCGGGGAGCACCGTCCCGTGACGCTGTCGGGAGAGGGGACGGCAACCGAGTTCCTCAGCAGCCTACCCGGGGCCGTGGCGGTGGACACCGGGCACAGTCTCCACGTCATTGACACCACCGGGCTGCGTCACCCCGTGTCCCACGCTGCTGACCTGCAGTCGCTGGGTCTCGGTGAGCCGGCAGCCGCACCCTGGCCGGTGATCCGGTTGCTTCCGGAGGGCGCGCCCTTGAACGCGGCGACCGCCGTGGGGGCAGCCTACTGAAATCCATACAGGTATGACCATAGGGCGGGAACAGGTCGCGGTCCCCGTTCGTTAGGTATTCATGGCTTCTATGCGACAGATGGTCTCCTACCGGGTGGACAGACTCGCGCACACCCACACGAACGCCAAGGACGGCCGCTACGGCTACCTCGTGCGGCCGCTCACTCTCATCCTCGGCTGGTCCGTGCTGATCATCGGTCTGATCACCATCCCCCTGCCCGGCCAGGGCTGGCTGACCACCTTCATCGGGGTGGGCATCCTCTCCCTGGAACAGGAATGGGCCCGAAGCCTCCTGGGTTACGGGGTGCGTCTCTACGACCGGTTCCACTTCTGGTTCAACCGCCAGCCGCAGCTCTTCCGGATCCTCGCCACCACAGCCCTGATCGTCCTCATCTGGGTGGTCTTCTTCGGTGTCACCTGGGGCGCCTGGCGGATGGGCAACCTCGACTTCCTCACCCCCTACGCGCACCGGATCGGCCTGGTGCGCTGAACCCGCTGAGCCCGCGCAACAGCACCCCCGCCAGCACCATCACCCCGAGCCCGCCCACGATTGCCGCGGCCCTGCCCGGCGCCTGCGGGACAGGGCTCTCCTGCTTCCCGATGCCCACTTCTCTGCCCGCCACCGCATAGTCCCCGGCCAGATGGGTGAGTGTGGCCTGCGGATCCACCACCCCGTGCCCCGGCTGTGCCGCCTGGCGGATGCGTTCCCGGATCTGTGCGGCCGATTCGTGCGGATACCGCTCCCGCAGCAGCGCCGCCACCCCCGAGACCACCGGCGCCGCGAAGCTGGTCCCCTCGAAACCGCTCTCCTGACCCCGGTCGTCCACCACCCCGGAGGCCCAGCCCACACCCGTAGGAGACGGTCCCACCGCGACCCGGCCTGGCGCGGCGACCTGCCCCACCCCCGGCATGACATAGTCGGCCACCGCATGCGGGTCCTGCGGATGCACCGCCGCCACCGCGAGCACGGTCTCCTCCTGGGCCGGATGGACGACCATGCCCGGCTGGCAGACCGAACCGGCGTTGCCGGCCGCGGCGACCACCACCGCCCCCTCGGACTCAGCGCGGTCCAGGGCGTCATGGAGGGGGCGGGCGTCGAGAAGCACTCCCGCATCCAGGCAGGAGACGACAGAGACGTTGATCACCTGCGCCCCGGCGTCGAGCGCCTCATGGACCGCCGCGGCCAGACCCGCCAGGGTGCCGGCGGCACCGCCGTCGACCTGCCGGTGGTGGGCGCTGGACTGGCGGATGCTCAGGATCACCGCGCCGGGGGCGATGTCAGTGACCACCCCGGCCACGACGGTGCCGTGGCCGTCGCAGTCCAGGTGGGGATCCGGGGCACCGGGGCTGACCAGATCCGCGACAGGCTCGACCCGCAACCGGGGGTGGGCGGCCACACCCGTGTCGATGACCGCCACCCGCACCCCCTCCCCGCGGGCCAGACGGTGCAGATCCGTGTCAGGCTGCGCCGGGGCGGGGGCCTCGACCGGTCGCGTGCACGGCACATCCGGCACCTGCGCCGCCGCCGGAACAGCGGCGGTCAGGGCCAGCAGCAGACCCAGGCTGAACACCACCCGCCTCATCCCAGCCCCCGGATGAGCACGAAGAGACCGGCCAGGTGCGCCGCCAACGGCAGGGAGGCAGCCAGGGCGAGGGATTCGGCGCGTTCCCACCACACCAGCGCCGTCGGCTCCAGGTCCGGCACCCGCGGCGCCCACACCGGTGCGCCCAACCCCACACCTGCCAGAACCAGGGCCACGGCCCACTGCAGAGGATTCCCCGGTTCGGCGGCCGCCACCGCCCCGGCCACGCACGCCACCAGGCCGACCAGCATCCAGGACCACGCGGCCACCGCCTGTCGGTGCCGGGCAGCGTGCAGGAGAACCGTCCCGGCCACCGCCACACACAGGGCCTGCGCGAAACCGCCGCCGTGGAGGCCGATGACCGCCAGCGTCGGGATCATCGCCCCCGCCGCACCGAGCGCGGCACCCTCGTGCAGGTGCCGGGCGCGCCGGGCACGGGCGTCCACATCCGGCTGCACCTCATCCGCCACCCCCAGGTCCTGCCCCGCCGTGGGCAGCCGGGGGACCCGCAGGCCGGCAGTACGCGTCGCCAGGCCCGGGAGCTGCCCCATGAGCACCACGCCGGCGGCCAGCACCAGGGCGGCGGAGGCCACACCCGGTTGCGCGGCATGACCGGGCAGGAAGGCGCCTGCGGCAGCAACCGAGGCCATACCGAGCACCGTCGCCGAGGCCGCGGCGGTGCGCGCCCCGATTCCGGCGACCACCACCGTGAACAGCAGCATCACCGCGGCAGCGGCCACAGCCGTCAAGGCCGCCAGACCCAGCGTCGCAGGTTCCGCAGCCTCCTCCGGCCGGGCGGCCTCGAGCACGCCGGCACCCGCCGCTGAGCCGGCCAGTAGCACGGCCACCGGCGCCAGCACCCGGACCGTGCGCCGCACCACGAGCACTGTGACCGCGGCGATCGTGGCCAGCGCCAGGGCCTGGGCGGTCGGGAGCAGGCCCACCCCCACCGCCAGCACTGCCGCCACCCCGGCCACCGCACCGGCGGCGGCCAGGCCACCGGTGCGGGCCTCCCCGGCGGATTCCGACAGCGCCTCCGCAGCATCCCGCACCACCGGCGCGACCGCCTCGTGGCGCGGGGTGAGGACGACCACGGCACCATGGTCCAGCGGGGTCTGGTGCAGCGGCACCGCCGGGTCCAGGGTGGTACCGGCGGCGGTCGTCGCCTGCCAGGGCCGGGAGATCCGGGGTGCGCCCACCAGGGTGACGATCTCCGGGATCACCTCCGCCAGCGTCGAACCCGCCGGCAGGGCCAGGTCCGCCTCCCGGTGGTAGGTGCCCACCTGGAAACGGACGGTCAGGCGCAGGACATGGTCGACGGACACGGTTCTTCCCCCTGGTCTTGTGCGGACACACCCCCTGTGCGACCGCTCCACCGGGCATTGTCACCCGGCCCCGCCCCACTGTCCACCCGGCGCGTGGCCGCCCCCTGACCTAACATGTCGGGCACACGCCCCGTGCGTCCGTGCCCTCTCATTGTTTCCGGTTGGGGTGACCGGCAGGCCGGACGCACATCAGGGGGCGGTCGATCAGGGGGACAGGTATGTCAGTACTCGGGGTCAGTGACATCGTCAGCAGGGTCGTGGAGCCGCTCACGCCTGCCGAACGGGAACCCGCACCACCGTTGCCGCAGGGGACTATTGCGGCGGAGCAGGTGCCGGCGGCGCACCGTCCCGCCCCGGTGCCCGTCCTGCGGATCCTCATGCCGGTGGTGATGGTTGCGGCGATGGTGGCGATGGTCGCCCTCATGATGCTCGGCGGGGCCGGGGCGAATCCCATGATGCTCATCCTCCCGCTCATGCTGGGTATGTCGATGCTCATGATGTTCTCCCCGCCGCAGGGCGAGGATGTCGACGAGACCCGCCGGACCTACCTGCGCCATCTCGGCGCGCTGCGGGAGAAGGCCCTGGTCAACGCCGCCCGGCAGCGGGCGCACGAGTTCCACCGCCACCCGGGCCCCGATGAGCTGTGGAGCCGGGTGGACAGCCGCCGCCTGTGGGAACGCGGTCCCGATGACGCCGACACACTTGAGATACGCATCGGGCTCGGCGACACCGCCCTGTGCACGCCGGTGGAGGTGCCCGACGCCGGGGCGGCGGAGGATCTCGACCCGGTGTGCGCGGTGAGCCTGCGGCGCACCGTCCAGGCGGTGGGCAGGTGCCCGCGGATGCCGGTGGCGGTGCAGCTGCAGGCCTTCCGCTTCCTCGGCGTCGCCGGGCCCGGGGCAGGCGACCTGGCCCGGGCGGTGGTGGCACAGCTGGTGGTGGCCCACGGCCCGGAGACCGTCGCCGTGGAGGTGGTCGGGCAGGGCTGGGACTGGCTGAAATGGTTGCCGCACACCCGCCATCCGGAGCAGGCCCGCCACCGCATCCTCGTGGTCGACCACACCACCACGACCGGGACCGAGCCCTACCTTGACGACCCCACCTGGACCACCATCATCGACGTCGGTTCCCGGGCGACCACCGCGCTGGGGATGCGCGCCGAGCAGGAGGGGCTGGCGCTGAGCGCCGACGGGGAGCTGTCGGCCCACACCGCGGTCGGCGTGGAGACCCTCGGCGTCGCCGACGGGCTGGATACCGCCGAGGCGGTCATCCTGGCCCGGGCGCTGACCCGTTACCGCCGCCCCGACACCGCGGCCCCCGGCGCCGGCGGCCGGGACCTGACCTCGCTCATCGGCCTGGCCGACATCGAGCAGCTCACCCCGGAGACGATGTGGCCGGGTCGGGAGCTGAGCCGCCAGCGCCTCGTCGTGCCCATCGGCACCACTCCGCAGGGTGCACCCGTGCGCCTGGACCTCAAGGAGTCCGCTCACGGCGGTATGGGTCCGCACGGCCTGTGCATCGGGGCGACCGGCTCGGGCAAATCGGAACTGCTGCGCACCCTGGTGGTCTCCCTCGCCGCGACCCACAGCCCCGATGAGCTCAACCTCGTCCTCGTGGACTTCAAGGGTGGGGCGACCTTCCTCGGCTGCGAACGCCTGCCGCACACCTCGGCGGTGATCACCAACCTCTCCGATGAGGCGGTGCTCGTGGAGCGGATGTTCGATGCCATCTCCGGTGAGCTCAACCGCCGCCAGGAGGTGCTGCGGGAGGCGGGCAACTTCGCCAACGTCACCGACTACACCACCGCCCGCCTGTCCGGCCGCGGGGATCTTCCGCCGCTGCCGGCCCTGGTCATTGTGGTCGACGAGTTCTCCGAGCTGCTCGCCACGCACCCCGACTTCGCCGAACTGTTCGTCGCGGTCGGCCGACTCGGTCGCTTCCTGCACGTCCACCTGCTGCTGGCCAGCCAACGCCTCGAGGAGGGCCGCCTGCGCGGCCTCGATTCGCACCTGTCCTACCGCATCGGCCTGAAGACCTTCTCCGCGGCCGAATCCCGCCAGGTCCTCGGCGTCACCGACGCCCACCACCTCCCCGCCCAGCCGGGCGCAGGCTTCCTCAAGCACCACGCCGAGGACATCACCCGGTTCCAGGCGGCGTACGTCTCCGGCCCGCTGGAACGTCGTGACGTCACCGCCCTTCCGGGAGCGCCGGGCAGGGTCGCGCTGTTCACCGGTTGGGAGCAGTTCGAGCAGACCGAGGCACCGCTGGTCGTCGACGAGTCCACGACGCTTCTTGACACCGTCGTCGACCGCGCCTGCGCCACCGCCCGGGCCCGCGGGCAGTCCGCGCACCAGGTGTGGCTGCCGCCGCTGCCACCGGTGGTGGAGCTGGCCGGGGTGGCCGAGGAGGTGGGGGAGCTGGCGGCCACGATCGGCATCATCGACGTGCCCTACCATCAGCGCCAGGACCCGCTGATCCTGGATCTGTCCACCGGCGGTGGACATGCGGCGGTGTGCGGTGGTCCGCAGACCGGCAAGTCCACGGCGTTGCGCACCATCGTCGCCTCGCTCGCGGCGACCCACACAACGGCGCAGATCCGCTTCTACGTCATCGACCTCGGCGGGGGCCAGCTGGCCACCCTCGACCGGCTGCCGCATGTGGCGGGGGTGGCCGGGCGTGGGCAACCGGAACGGATCCGGCGCATCCTCGATGAGGTCACCGCCCTGGTGGAGGAGCCGGAGGAACGCCACACCTTCCTCGTCGTCGATGGTTGGCATGCGGTGGCGGCGGACCATGAGGACCTGCTGGAGCCGCTCACGTCCCTGGCGGCGGACGGGCCGTCGAGACGCGTGCACCTGCTGGTGTCCACCCCACGGTGGACGGTGCTGCGCCCGGCGGTCCGGGACCTGATCACCCACCGTCTGGAACTGCGCCTGGGTGAGTCGATGGATTCTCTCGTCGACCGGAAGGCACAGCAGAAGCTGCCCGCCCTGCCCGGCCGGGGCCTGGATGAACACGGCCGGCAGATGCTCATCGCGCTCAGCTCCAACCAGGACCTGGCGCACATCGCCACCACCGCCGCCGCGGCAGGACAGGAACCGGTGCCGGCGCTGCGGGTGCTGCCCACCGCTGTCCGACTGGCCGAACTGGAACCTGCCGCCGGCATCATGCTGGCGGTGGGCGGACCGCGGCTGGCCACCATCGCCTGGGAGCCCGCCACCACCCCGCACCTGGTGTGTGTCGGTGGGCAGGGTGCGGGCAAATCGACGCTGCTGACCACGGTCATGGCCGGGATCAGTGCGCTGGGCCGGGCTGCTGCACGCATGGTCGTCATCGACCACCGGCGCGCCCACCTGGGGGCGGTGGACGAGGGGATGCTCGCCGCCTACTCCGCCACCACCACGGCCACCGCCACGGTGCTGACGGACACCGTGGCCACCCTGAGTGCCCGCCTGCCCGGCCCGGACATCACCCCGGCGCAGCTGGCGTCCCGCGACTGGTGGGAGGGGCCGGAGATCTTCCTGGTCATCGACGACCTCGACCTGGTCGCCGACCATGAGCTGATGCGGTTGACCGAGCTGCTCCCTCACTCCCGGGACATCGGCCTGCACCTGGTCCTGGCACGTAAATCGGGCGGCATCGGCAGGGCATTGTTCGGCCCCTTCCTCTCCGCGGTGCGGGACCAGACCCCGGCGGTCCTGCTTCTCGACGCCGACCGCGAGGAGGGTGCCGTATTCGGCATCCGCCCCGCACCCCAGCCACCCGGCCGCGGCACCTGGCAGGTGCGCGGGGAGACGGTGGGCATCTGCCAGGTGGCGACGGCGGGGGACAAGCCGGGGGAGGAGTCATGAGCGCCCCGGCCGTTCCGGATGTCCTGACCATCACGGTCCTGGAGAGCGCGACGATCTTCGAGGGCCCCGACACCATCTACCGCTATGACCTGCCGGGTACCGGCATCATCGATGGCTGGGCACTGGCTGCCGTGATCGACCAGGCCAGGGAACTGTGCAGCCTCGACTGGCCGGATGTGGAGATCATCGTCGACGCCGATGAGCCCACCACGGAGCTCCTCACCCGCACCCTGCTGAACAAGGGGGTGGCGGCCTACCCCAGCGAGGTGCTCCATGAGACACCCCTGCCGGAGCCGGAGTCCCGGGAGGTGACCGTCACCCGTCCCACCCGACGGGCGGGTCAGCACCGGCTGCGCGGCGGGATCTCCCCCTTCCATCTGGTCACCGCCGCCGTCGTCCTGGTGATCGTGGGTCTGAGCCTGTGGGTCGTGGGTGGCCCCTCCGGGGCGGAGGAGCAGCCGGCTCTGCCGCCGGTGCCGAGCAGCTCCGCCCCCGGCCCCGACCCGGAGAAGAACAGTGCGGGGAAGGAGACGTCGGCAATCCGGGAACCGGAACCCCCGAAGGCAGTGCTCGAACATGAGCACCTGCGGGTCGTCGTCCCGGCCGGTTTCCAGCTGGAGGACCGTGGCGACGGGCTGCTGGCCACCGGGGATGACCCGGGCCTGCGCATCCACCTGGCCGCTGACCCGGTGTACTCCGTGCCCGCTGAGACGGTGGCGGCGCAGATCCACACCATGGTCGAGGAGGATCACACCCTCCACCCCCTGGAACCGGAACGCGCGGCCCGCGGGCTGGAGGTCATCCGCTACCGCGAACTGCCCGGCGACGATTCGGAGGTCACCTGGAGCACCTGGGTCGAGGACGGCCATCAGTTCTCCGTCGGTTGCCACACCCGGCAGACCCCGACCATCCCGCAGGAGGCGGCCTGCCGCATGGCGGTGGATTCCGTCGAACTGACCGGACGTGTCTGAGCTGTACAGACACAGATGCGGAAAGAATTCCCGCGGACCCGGGAACCGCAGGCGTGTTTTCACAGTCCAACAATGATGAGAGGGCCCACCGGGCGGCCTTTTCGGGGGAGCGATCGGGGAGGGACCCCGGCACCTGAGTCAATCACCACACCAATTCGGGAGGGATGGCCACCATGAGCCAAATGTTCAGGACCGAAGCCGATGTGATGCTGGCGACCGCCGGCCACGTCGACACCACCAACAATGAGGTACAGGGCGAGCTGACCCGCCTGCAGGGCGTCGTTGACGGCGTCCGCGGCAGCTGGGCCGGCAACGCCCAGGTTTCCTTCGACGGGCTCATGCAGCGGTGGAACACCTCCGCTCGCGAGCTGCGGGAGGCGCTGACCAGCATCTCGGAGAACATCCGGCACAACGCACGGGGCTTCGATTCCATGGAGGCCCAGAACACGCAGGCCTTCTCCAACGTCGGCGGCCAGGGCCTCGCGCTCTAGGGCGCAGCCACCACACCAGGAAAGGGTCCAGAAGAATAATGAACGCGATCAAGTACCAGTTCGGCGCCATCGAGGCCGCCGCCGCAGACATCAACGCCAGCTCAGGGCGGATCAACGCACTGCTGGATGACCTCAAGTCCCAGCTCCAGCCGATGGTGGCGACCTGGGAGGGTGATTCCGCGCTGGCCTACCAGGAGGCCCAGGCGAAATGGGACCGCTCGGCCGCGGAACTCAACACCATCCTCGCGACCATCTCCCGCACCGTTTCGCAGGGCAATGAGCGCATGAGTGACGTCAACCGGCAGGCCGCCGCGAGCTGGGGCTGAGTCGGCCACGCGCTGACTGCTCAGACCCGGTCCGGTCCACCCGTCAACCACGGGGCAGACGCGGAATCTGTCACCACCGGACCGGGATCCGCTACGTGGTGGCCCGGGCAGGCCGCCACCTGACTCCACCGACCGCCTCCGACCGGCCACTTCTCCAGCAGAAGGTGCCACGGAGGCGGTTTGGGTTTTCCGGGGCAGTCCCCTACACTAAAGCGGTTGTGTGCGCTGTGCGCGGGTCCCCACCGGCCGCCGCGTTCCGGATACGTGCACCTCAGATCTTTTCAGGCCGGCAGCCCCCGGACAGACTTTCAAGGAGTCATTTAGTGTCTACTTACCACCCGAAGAGCGGTGACATCACCCGTAAGTGGTACGTCATCGACGCCACCGACGTGGTGCTGGGCCGGCTCGCCACCCACGCAGCAGGCCTGCTGCGCGGCAAGGGCAAGCCCCAGTACGCACCCAACGTTGACTGCGGTGACCACGTCATCGTCATCAACGCCGACAAGGTTCACGTCTCCTCCAACAAGCGTGACCGCGAGATGCGCTACCGCCACACCGGTTACCCGGGTGGCCTGCGCTCCATGACCCTGGGCAAGGCTCTGGACACCCGTCCGGAGCGCGTGATCGAGGAAGCTGTGACCGGCATGCTGCCGCACAACAAGCTCTCCCGTGCTTCCGTGAAGAAGCTCCACGTTTACGCCGGCTCTGAGCACCCGTACGCCGGCCAGCAGCCCGAGACCTACGAGATCAAGCAGGTGGCACAGTGACCGAGCAGAACCAGAACGAGGACCTGAACGTGGCTGAGGCCGGCGACATCGAGGCCGCCGCTGCCGCCACCGAGGAGTTCGCCTACACCATCGGCGACGCTGTCGCTCCGGAGGCCACCGAGGAAGAGGCCGAGTTCGCGGCTCCGATCGAGCTTGACGGCCCGATCCAGACCGTCGGCCGTCGTAAGCGCGCCATCGCCCGCGTCCACCTGGTCGCCGGCTCCGGCAACATCACCTGCAACGGCCGTGCGCTCGAGGACTACTTCCCGAACAAGCTGCACCAGCAGGACATCCTGACCCCGCTCGAGCTGCTCGAGCGCGTCGGCCAGTTCGACATCAAGGCAAACATCGCCGGTGGCGGCCCGACCGGCCAGTCCGGCGCCCTGCGCCTGGCCATCGCCCGTGCACTGAACCTGTACAACCCGGCTGACCGCGCCGCCCTCAAGAAGGCCGGCCTGCTCACCCGTGACGCCCGCGCAGTCGAGCGTAAGAAGGCCGGTCTGCACGGCGCACGTCGCGCCCCGCAGTACTCCAAGCGTTAAGCTCCGCCTTCGCTTCCTGTCGACGCCGTCCCACCTCTCCCGGTGGGGCGGCGTTCGCCGTTCCCGGGGTCGGCGAAACCAGCGCGGCGTGGTCCGTGGTGCATAATAATCCCCATGACTCGACTCTTCGGTACCGATGGTGTTCGCGGGCTCGCGAACAAGGATCTCACTGTCTCCCTGGCTCTGGAGCTGGGGGCGGCCGCCGCGCACGTGCTCACCCGCGACCGCCGGTCGAGTGACCGCCGTCCCACGGCGATCGTCGGCCGTGATCCGCGTGTCTCCGGTGAGATGCTCGCCGCGGCACTGTCCGCCGGGATGGCCTCCCGCGGTATCGATGTCCTGCGCGTCGGTGTCATCCCCACCCCCGGTGTCGCCTTCCTCACCGATGACTACGGTGCGGACATGGGCGTGATGATCTCCGCCTCGCACAACCCGATGCCCGACAACGGCATCAAGTTCTTCTCCGCCGGTGGCCGCAAGCTGCCGGACTCGGTGGAGGACGAGATCGAGGCGGCCATGGCGGAGCTCTCGCCGCACGGCCCGACCGGCACCGGCGTCGGACGTGTCATCGAGGAGGCCCCCGACGCCCAGGACCGCTACCTCAGGCACCTGTCCGAGAGCACCCCGGCGGACCTGACGGGCATCAAGGTCGTCGTCGACGCCGCCAACGGCGCGGCCTCGACGGTGGCGCCGAAAGCCTATGAGTCGGCCGGGGCGGAGGTCATCGCGATCCACAACAGCCCCAACGCCTACAACATCAACGACAACTGCGGCTCCACCCACATGGAGCAGCTGCAGAGGGCCGTCATCGAGCACGGCGCGGACCTCGGTCTGGCTCACGACGGTGACGCCGACCGCTGTCTCGCCGTAGACGGGGAGGGCAACATCATCGACGGTGACCAGATCATGGCGATCCTCGCGGTGGGGATGAAGGAGAAGTCCGAGCTGCGCAAGAACACCCTCGTGGCCACCGTGATGAGCAACCTGGGTCTGCGTCTGGCGATGGAGGAGCAGGGGATCACCATGCTCGAGACGAAGGTCGGCGACCGCTATGTCCTCGAGGAGCTCACCGCCGGAGGTTACAGCCTCGGCGGGGAGCAGTCCGGCCATATCGTTCTGCCGGGTCTGTGCCCGACCGGTGACGGCACCCAGTCCGGCCTGCGCCTCATGGCCCGCATGGCCGAGACCGGCTGCTCCCTGAAGGAGCTGGCCGGTGTGATGAATGTCCTGCCCCAGGTGCTCATCAACGTCCCGGTGGCGAATAAGGCCGCCATCCTCCAGTCTGCCGCCGTGCAGGACGCCACCGCCGAGGCAGAGTCCGAGCTGGGCGGCACGGGCCGTGTCCTGCTGCGCCCTTCAGGCACGGAGCAGCTGTTCCGCGTCATGGTGGAGGCCGCCGAGAGCGAGCAGGCCCGCCGCGTCGCGGGGCGTATCGCGGCGGTCGTCGCAGCGGTTTAGCCACACCCGGGAACCTTTCTCCCCTGTGGGCAGTCCAATGATGGTGAGACATCAGCCACGGACTTTCGCAAAGGGGATTTTTCATGTCCGGTTTCTTCCTCGACCATGCGGGGGCGCTCGATGCACTGCAGCGCCTGGTTGCTGACGGTGAGGAACAGCACACCCGTCACTTGAGCACCCGCCCGGCCCTGCCCGCCAGCGCGGCAGGCCGGGACTTCGCCGACCGCGGTGCCGCGATCGCCGCGATGCTGCAGCGCGTCCACGACACCGGCACCGAGCGTATCGACGCCGTCCGCACCACCGCCCAGGCCGCAGCCGCGCAGGTGCGGGTGCTCCGCGATGTCGACACGCAGCTGGCCACTGAACTGCGCGGTGGGCTCTGATGGCCGCCGCTGCCGCCGCCCTGGGCTACCGGGGAATCGTGCAGATGCTCAGCTCCGCCTCCCGCGGCAGCTACCGCGGACCGAGCATCTCCGTGGACATGCTCAGCCGGGTGCTGGGTTCCACCGAAGGACTCGACACCGCCCAGCTGGTCGAGCACACCCGGGCCGCCGTCGGCTCCTCGGACACGGGGATGCTGAAGGGTGGGATCGTCGAGTCCCTGTTCACCTTCCTCGCCCAGGCCGCCTTCGGTGAGATTCTCGGCCGCGTGGTCGACAACGTCGGCGACTGGTTCAGCAACCGGGATGACAGCGAGGACATCGTCCGCGACGCGGAGGCCGTGGACAAGACCCTGTGTGACATCGAGGAGGTCAACGAGACGGGTGTCGAGGAGATCCTCCTCGCGCTGCGGGCGGTGATCGGACAGCTGTGTGCCTTCCTCAACCAGGTGGACCCCGCCCAACATCCGAGGGAGTTCGCCGAATGTGTCGCAGCGGGCGCCGATCTGATTGATTCGGCGGGTGGCACCATCATGGACTGCTGCCGGGACCGCGACAGCGCCGTCACAGCCTGCCTCGACGAATTCCTCGACCGTGGCACGGCAGTCTGTGAGAAACCCGCCACCGGCGCCTGCGCCACCGTCGTCTGTGAGGAGAACCCGCCGACCGCGCCCACGAAGCACGTGCCCGGGAAGGTCACCACCGTCACGGAGACACCGACCGTCCCGCAGTCGACCGGGGAACCGGTACCCGAGAAACCGGTCGCCGTTGAAGAACCCGACTGTGATCCCCCGGCCCCACCCGGGAAACCCGTCGCGACACCGGACTGTGAGCCGACCGTGCCGCAGTCAGTGGAACCGGTGGAGGACTGCCCGGAACCGGTGGAGACCCCGGAGCCGGAGTGCGTGGACCCGCCCGCACCGGGGGAGTCGGGCAGCAGTGACTGCTGCGGTGTCCTCGGCCTGGTCGGGGTGGGGGTGGCGATCCTGGGTGTCGGCCTGCTGATCACCGCTCTAGAGGACTGCATTCCGGAGATTCCACCTGCCCCGGAACCGGAACCCGAGCCCGTGCCTGAGCCCGTTGCGGAACCACCGGCACCGCCCAAGCAGGATCTGACCGATGTTCCGGAACCACCGCCACCACCGAAGCAGGCAGCGCCCCCACCGGTTGCTGCCCCGGCAGCCGTGCCGATGGCGACTGCCCCTGAACCGCCACCTGCACCTGCCCCGGCACCGGGTGGCGCACGGAAGGCGGGTGCATGGTGATGGAGTTCGAGGAGTTCTCGCGGCAGTTCCGCCAGCGGACCACGCAACGGATGGTCGAGTTCGAGAAGGCCCTGGCCCAGGCGCAGCAGCGAGTGGAGAAGGCCGTCACCCCGCAGCCTGCCGCGCCCCCGCCGCTGCAGCCCCGGTCACGGCCGGGCCCGGCGCGGGGCCGGGTCCAGGGGTTGCTCCGCAGGGGTTAGAGCCGGGTGCTGGTGCTCAGCTTGACGTCGGCCTTGTCCGCCAGTTCGGTGCCGGCGTAGGACGTGACGTTCTTCGCGTGGGCGAGTGCCTCGGAGAAACCGGAGTACTTGCGCTCGTTGTCCAGCTGGTGGAGCAGGAAGCCGGTGAGCAGGCCGCGGGCGGTCTCCTGGGCGGAGAACTGCGGGATGCCCTGACCAACAACGAGCTTCAGGAAGGTGTCCTCGGTGAAGCCGGCCTGGTTACCACCCTTGATCTCCCGGTAGACGACCTCGCCGCCCCAGTGGAAGGCCACCTTGGCGGGGTCACCGGCACCGAAAAGGTCAGGGCGCCCCGGGGCGATGATCAGCCCGGGTGCTTTCACCGCACGGGCCGCCTCGACGGAGGAGGGGGCGGTGTCGGCGGGGTAGAGGGCGGCCACCGCCTTGATACGGGGGTTGTTCGCGGCGGTGAGTACTGCGGCTCCACCGCCCATGCCATGGCCGACGACGCCGAGCTTGCTGGGGGAGACCGTCACCTTCCCGTGGCCGAGCTTGACGCCTGAGGCGATCTGCAGGGCGGATTCCAGATCGGCGGCGAAACCGCGGTGGTCCGGCATGAAACCGGTCTCGGTGTCGGGGGCGGTGACGACGATTCCCCAGCTGGCCAGGTGGCGCAGCGTCGCGTGGTAGGTCTTCACCGACTTCAGCCAGTCGTGTCCGAAGGCGACGGCAGGCACGCTGTTGCCCTCGGCGGGGGCATAGACCTTGCCCGGGATCCCGGCGTAGCTGAGATCGCCGACGAGGACGCGGTGGGGGCCGCGCTTGGACAGTTGAGCCAGGTGCTTCTTCAGATTCTCAGACACGGATCCCAGGATAGTGGAAGAGATGGAGACGGGGTTGCGAATGTCACACCCCCGGAAAACGGCGAGCTTACGGGGCGGTGGCGGGGGCGGAGCGGGTGGCATGAGGCCTCGGATACCTGTCGCAGGACCGGTCGATTCGTCTACGATTTCCCCCATGTGTGGAATCGTTGGATACGTCGGTGAACGACAGGGACTGGGCATCGCGCTGGAGGCGCTGCGTCGGATGGAGTACCGCGGGTACGACTCCTCCGGCATCGCGGTCCCCGACGGCACCGGGATCAACCTGGTCAAACGCGCGGGGAAGCTCGCCAACCTGGCGGGGCGGATCGCTGAGATCGGCGAGGACAGCCTGCGGGGCACTACGGCAATCGGGCACACCCGGTGGGCGACCCACGGCCGGCCCACCGACGGCAACGCCCACCCGCACCTCTCCTTCGACGGCCGCGCGGCCATCGTCCACAACGGCATCATCGAGAATTTCGCGCAACTGCGCGCGGAGCTGGAGGAGTCCGGTGTCACCCTCGTCTCCGAGACGGATTCCGAGGTGACCGCCCATCTGCTGGCGCGCGCCTACAACGAGGGGGAGACCGCGGGTGATTTCCGTGCCTCCGCGCTGGCCGTCCTCGCCCGTCTTGAAGGCGCCTTCACCCTCCTGTTCACCCATGCCGACCATCCGGGGCAGATCATCGCGGCCCGCCGCTCCACCCCGTTGATCGTCGGCGTCGGGGAGGGGGAGATGTTCCTCGGTTCGGACGTCGCAGCATTCATCGAGCACACCCGCAATGCCGTTGAGCTCGAGCAGGACAATGTCGTGGTGATCACCGCCGGGGGTTACGAGGTCCTCAACTTCGACGGCTCGCGCGCGCAGGGCCGCCCCTTCACCATCGACTGGGACCTCGCCGCCGCCGAGAAGGGCGGCTACGACTCCTTCATGATGAAGGAGATCCACGAGCAGCCGGCGGCGGTCCGTGACACACTCGGTGGCCATTTCCACGACGGCCGTGTGTTCCTCGACGAATCGGATATCTCCGAGACTGACCTGAAGAGCATCAACCAGGTCTTCGTCGTCGCCTGCGGTTCGGCCTACCACTCCGGCCTGCTGGCCAAATACGCCATCGAACACTGGGTGCGCATCCCTGTGCAGATCGAGGTCGCCTCCGAATTCCGCTACCGCGACCCGGTCCTCGACGAACGCACCCTCGTGTTGGCGATCTCCCAGTCCGGCGAAACCGCCGACACCCTGGAGGCCGTGCGCCATGCGAAGGCACAGGGGGCGAAGGTGCTGACGGTGTGCAACACCAACGGCTCGCAGATCCCGCGGGAATCCGACGCCGTGCTCTACACCCACGCCGGCCCCGAGATCGGTGTGGCCTCCACGAAGGCTTTCCTGGCGCAGGTCGCCGCCAACTACATCGTCGGCCTGGCCCTGGCGCAGGCCAAGGGCACCAAGTATCCGGATGAGATCCGGGAGATCTGGGACGCCCTCGAGGAGATCCCCGCCAAGATTGACCAGCTGCTCTCGGTCAGGGAACAGGTCCAGGCCATCGCCGCGGACCTCGGTGCGGTGCGCACCATGCTCTTCCTCGGCCGCGGCGTCGGCTTCCCCGTCGCCCTGGAGGGCGCGCTCAAGCTCAAGGAGCTGGCCTACATCCACGCCGAGGGGTTCCCGGCCGGTGAGCTCAAGCACGGGCCCATCGCCCTGATCGAGGATGATCTGCCTGTGGTGGTGGTCGTGCCCTCCCCGCGGGGGGTGAAGCTGCTGCACTCCAAGATCGTGTCCAACATCCAGGAGATCCGGGCGCGTGGCGCGAAGACCATCGTCATCGCCGAGGAGGGCGATGAGGCGGTCGTGCCCTACGCCAACTGGCTGATCCGGGTCCCGGCGACGCCCTCGATCATGCAGCCGCTGCTGGCCACCGTGCCGTTGCAGTTCCTCGCGGCCGACATCGCGCGCGAGTGCGGCAACGAGGACATCGACAAGCCGCGCAACCTGGCCAAGTCCGTGACGGTGGAGTAGCGGGGAACCCCCTCAGACCGAGGTGACCGTCTCCCGGGCCAGCTTGTGCAGGCGGGGGATGGGCATGCGCATGTTCAGCGCCGCCGCGGTGCCTGATTCCGGCCAGTGCAGGACCGCCGAGCGCTCCTCGAGCGAACCCTTGACCACCAGCGGTTCGGTGCCGTGGGGGATGGGGCCGGACATCTTGAGGTTGAGGCCCCACTGGTCGGTCCAGAAATAGGACTGGAAGTCCAGGGATGCGGCCTCATCGCCCTGCAGCAGGGCGGCGGCGGCGACCTTCGCCTGTTCGATGGCGGCGGTCCAGATCGGGGTGCGCCGCGGCCCCGCACCGTGGTCGATGAAGGTGACGTCGCCGGCGGCGACGATGGAGTCGGTGACGCGGCAGCGGGGGTCGGCGATGAGGCGGCCGTCGACAAGCAGGCCGGAGTCCTCGAGCCAGGCGGTGGCGGGCAGGTCGCCGGCGGCGGTGACCACGATGTCGGAGACCAGTTCGGTGCCGTCGGTGAGGGTGACCACCATGCCCCCGTTCTCCTCCCGGACGGCGGAGACCATTGAATCCACGACAGCCAGTCCTTGTTCGAGGGCGACCTGCGTGAGGATGCCGCCGAGCAGCGGCCCGAGGTGCAGTTCCATCGGGGTGCCGGGGTGGACAAGGGTGACGTCGCAGCCCAGGCCCACGGCCCCGGAGGCGACCTCCATGCCCAGGGGACCGCCGCCGATGACGGTCACCGTCGGGCGGTGGACCAGGCTGCCCTTGAGCCGGGCCGCGTCGTCGAGCGAACGGATGGTGTACTCCCGGTCGGAGCCGGTGAAGCGGCGGGCCTGGGAACCGGTGGCGATGACCAGTCCGTCGTAGGGGAGTTCGCTGCCGTCGTCCAGGGTGGCCACCTGCCGGGCGGGGTCCAGCCCGGTGAGCGAGCGGCCCCGGAGTTCGGTGGCGCCGTGGGTGGCCTCCGGCAGTGTGCCCACGTCGAGGTCCTCGCCGGGGGCGAGTGCAACCTTCGACAGGGCGGGCCGGGAGTAGGTGGCGTGGGGTTCGGCGCCGACGACGGTCATGGTCCCGGTGTGACCGAGGCGGCGGAGGGTGTCCCCGGCGGTGAGGCCGGCGATACCGTTGCCGGCGATGACGATGTGGTCCATGCTCACACCAGCTTCAGTGCCGCGACGGGGCAGACGCGGACGGCGTCGCGGGCGGCCTCGAGGTCCTCCGGGCCGACCTCGGTCCGGTCGAGGATGAGTTCGCCGTCGTCGTCCAGATGCATGAGGTGCGGGGCGGCTTCCTCGCACAGGCCGTGGCCCTCGCAGCGGGGGCGGTCGAGTTCGATGCGGGTGATGGCACTCATGAGTGGTTCCTTCCGGTGATGCAGGTCATGTTTTCCTGATCGACAGCGTGGCAGAACGGCCAAGATCTGTCGAATGAATAACCGGCATGATCTATATTCGATATATGAATAATCCGGATCTGGTCCAGTTGTCCACCGGCACCTTCGGGGTGAAGCTGGCCTCGGTGGATCTCAACCTGCTCGTGTCCCTGCACGCCGTCCTCGAGGAGCGTTCCGTCACCGGGGCCGCCGAGCGGGTCGGCCTCTCGCAGCCGGCCATGAGCCACGCCCTGCGGCGCATACGCCGCCTCTTCGGTGACGAGATCCTCATCCGTGACGGCTCCCGCAGCATCCTCACCCCGCGCGCCCAGGAACTGCTCGGGCCCCTGCGGATGGTGCTGCACGGGGTGGCGGACCTGCTGGGCGGACGCGCCTTCGATCCGGAGACGAGCCGGCGCACGGTGACCATCGCGATGTCCTCGAGCATGGCGTACATCCTGGGCAGTGCCCTGTCGACGCTGCTCGAGGAGGAGGCGCCGTGGATGGAGCTGCGGATCATCACCGTTCAGGGGGCTGACGGTGGCGTTTTCACGGAGGAGAGCGTCGATGTCCTGCTGCTGGCCGAGGGCTACGAGACCGACCATGCCCGGGAACGGCTCTTCGATGACGAGTGGGTCGTCATCGGCGGAGTGCCGGAGCTGCATGAGCGGGACGTGATCGGTGTCCTCCAGGACTGGCCGCACGTCGCCCTCATCTCGGAGCAGACCACCCGGCCCTACGAGATGCTGCGCCACCGCGGGGTGGAGGTCTCCGTCCAGACGCGGATCAACGACTATCTGCTGCTGCCCCAGTTCGTGGCGGGTGCCCGCAAGGTGGGCCTGCATCGCCGGGCGGTGGTGGAGCGGATGGCGCAGTTCTACCCGCTGTATGTGGCGGATTTCCCTTTCCCGATGCTGGGGCTCGGGGTGGACCTGGTGTGGAACCCCTGGCTGGGCGACGAGGCCTACCGTCGCTGGCTGCGGGAGCTGCTGCGCCGGGCCAGCATTATGCAGGGGCTGAATGTTGATGATTGACAATATTCATTGGACGGATGATCACTCTGCGGGTTCAATGTGAGCCAGATCAAATTCCGGCCGGCACGGCCCCGACGAGAGGACCTCTCATGTCCGCCCCTTCATCCACCACCACCGGTATCACCGCCCCGCAGTCCGACATCGACCTGTTCTCCGACGAGGTTCTCTCTGTCAATGACGACGCCGTCTTCGCCCAGCTGCGTGAGCTCGGCCCGGTGGTCTATCTCCCGGCCAACGACGCCTACGCCATCACCCACTACGGGGAGGTCCGCGCCGCGTTGAGCGACCCGGTGACCTTCTCCTCCAAGGCAGTGGCCTTCAACCCGCAGATGAACGAGATCCTCTCGGGCACCTCCCTGGCCGCCGACCCGCCGGAGCACGGCAAGCTGCGCGCCATTCTCACTGACAACCTCTCCCCGCGGGCCATGCGCGGCATGAAGGACGACATCAACGCCTCGGCCCGGCAGCTTGTCTCCGAGCTCATCCAGCAGGACTCCTTCGACGGTATGGCCGACATGGCCGTCGCCTTCCCGGTCTCCGTCGTTCTCGACCTGATCGGCGTCCAGGGAGACCTGCGGGAGCGGATCCTGCCCTGGGGCGAAGCGGCCTTCAACCTGCTCGGTCCCCTCAATGAACGCGCCCAGGCCTCCTTCCCGGTCGCCGGCGAGCTGTTCAAGTGGACCCACGAGGAGATGCAGGGGGCGGACCTTGCCGAAGGATCCATCGGCCGGGCGATCTTCGAGGCCTCCGAGCGCGGCGACATCTCACCCGAGTCCTTCGGCTACATCGTCCACCAGATCCTGGCCGCCGGAATGGACACCACCATCACCACCATCGGCAATGCCCTGGTGCTGCTCGGCCAGCACCCGGAGCAGTTCCAGAAGCTGCGCGAGGACGTCTCCCTCGTGCCCTCCGCGCTGGCTGAGGTCCTGCGTCTGCGCACCCCCGCCCCGGTCTTCGGGCGCCGCGCCACCACCGACGTCGTGGTCGGCGGCACCCTCATCCCGGCCGGTTCCCAGGTGGCCATGTGCTACGGCGCCGCCAACATGGACCCGCAGAAGTTCGAGAACCCCGATGTCTTCGACATCACCCGCAATGCCGTCGACCACATCGGCTTCGGCTACGGCATCCACTCCTGCGCCGGCCAGGGCCTGGCCAAGCTGGAGATCAACGGCCTGCTCACCGCCTGGGCGCAGCAGGTCGAGGACTACCGCATCGGTGCGGTGGTGCCACGCCTGAACAACTTCACCCGCCCCTACGAATCCATCGAGATCACCGACATCAGGCGCGCCTGAGACCAGCCCTGACGGTGCCGTTCCGGAACTTCGCGTTCCGGGTGGCACAATGTCAGCCATGGATCTTCTCTCCGCCCGTATCGATCTCGACGCCATCGCGCACAACACCCGCCTGCTCAAGGAGCTGGTGGGCCCGACGCAGCTGATGGCGGTGGTCAAGGCTGACGGCTACGGCCACGGCGCGGGCCGGGTAGCCGGGGTCATGGCCGAGAACGGAGCCGACTCCTTCGGCGTGGCCACCCTGCAGGAGGGGCTGGCGCTGCGGAAGGCGGGCGTCGAGAAGCCCATCCTCGCCTGGATCTGGTCCCCGGAGCAGGACCTGGTGGAGGCCCTGGCCGTGCGCATCCAGCTCGGCGTGCCCTCCGTGCGCCACGCCCGTGCGCTTGTCGACGCCGGCGTGCCCACCCGCGTCACCATAAAGGTCGACACCGGACTCCACCGTTCCGGCGTCGACGAGGTTGACTGGGTGGAGGTATTCACCCTGCTCCGAGATGCGGAGCACATCACCGTCACCGGCCTGTTCTCCCACCTGGCCTGCGCCGATGCGCCGGAGAACCCGTCCAATGATCGGCAGGCCGAGAACTTCCGGCGTGCCATCGACCTCGCCCGGGAGTTGGGCCTGGAGGTGCCGGTCAACCACCTGTGCAACTCGCCCGGCACCCTCACCCGCCCCGACCTGCACCATGAACTCGTCCGCGTGGGTCTGTCCCTCTACGGCCTGGAGCCGATCCCCGGCCTTGACCACGGCCTGAAACCCGCGATGAGCTGGTCCGGGCGGATCATCGCGGTCAAGCCGATCCGGCCGGGCGAATCCACCAGCTACGGTCAGACCTGGACGGCCACCGAGGAGGGCTGGCTCGCCGTGGTCCCGGCCGGTTACGCCGACGGCATCCCGCGCTCGTGGCAGGGAAGGCTGCAGGTGGGTATCGGGGGCAAGCTCTACCCGCAGGTCGGCCGCGTGTGTATGGACCAGATCGTGGTGGACCTGGGCGCCAATGAATTCGGCGTTTCCCCGGATGATGAGGCCGTCATCTTCGGCGAAGGCGGCATGAGCGCCGATGCGCTCGCCGCGGCCACCGACACCATCAACTACGAGATCATCTGCACCCCCACCGGGCGCACCACCCGCATCTACGAGGGAGGGGTCCAACTGTGAGGGCCTCCTTCCCCTCTTCGGGCAGCCGCGAACTGGCCACCGCAGAACAGACGCAGACCTTCGGCGAGGAGCTCGGCCGCGCCCTGGAGCCGGGGGACGTGGTCATCCTCGACGGTCCCCTGGGGGCCGGGAAGACCACCTTCACGCAGGGCATCGCCCGGGGCCTGCAGGTCAAGGGGCGGGTCACCTCCCCGACGTTCGTCATCGCCCGGGAGCACCGCTCGACAGTCGGGGGCCCCGCCCTCATCCACGTCGATGCCTACCGGCTGCTGGGGGAGGGCTCCTCCGGTGACCCCCTGGGTGAACTCGACGCCCTCGATCTGGACACCGAGTTGTCTGCGGCGGTGGTCGTCGCGGAGTGGGGCGGCGGGCTGGTCGAGCAGATCGCCGAGGACTACCTGCTGGTCAAGGTGGACCGGGAAACCGCGGTGCTACGCGATCCGGAGTCCGAGGCCCGCATCTTCAGCTGGGAACTGGTCGAGGCCTGACCGTCCGGGGGATGGGCGCGAGGGGCGCCGGGATGACGGAAGGCGCGGTACGGGATCCATCGTCCCGTACCGCGCCTTCCCTCTGCCAGGAAGCGTCCGGCGGTTAGTTGGTGCGGCGGCGCAGCAGGAGAGCAGCGCCGGCGCCGACGGCGACCAGGCCCACTGCCAGGGCGGTGAGGGCACCGCCGATGCCGTTGTCGGCCAGCTGGGTCTGCTGGGCGGCCGGGGCCGGGGTGACCTCGGCAGGCTGCTCAGCGGCGGCCGGCGCCGGGGCAGCCGGAGCGGCCGCGGCGTTCAGGGCCTGCTGCTGGGCCAGGACCTTCACGTCCATCTGCTGGGAGGCCTCGGTCCACTCCTCCGGGCCCTGGGAGTCGTCCTTCTCCTCGTCGCCGGCGCAGGGCACGGGCACACGCTCGGTCCAGGTGCGGCTCTCGGTGATGTCGCGCTCGACGACCTTGAAGGTGGTGTTCTCCGAGACCTGGTTCTTGGAGTAGCCGAAGTGGTAGACGGTTGCGTCGTACTCACCGGCGGGGGTGTTCTCCGGAATGTCCGCGGTGATGGTGCCGTCCCCGGTCTCCGGGTCGAAGGTCCAGCCCTCCGGTCCCTCGACGTCGCCGACGGGCCAGTCGCCCTCACGGTCGACGGGCTCAGCGACGGTTTCGGTGCCCACGACCTCTTCCTGGACGACGACGTTCTCGATGAAGCACTCGCCACCGATCTCGAGGATCTCGTCGGCGGTGGCCGCCGGAGCGAGGAAGGTGGCAGAAGCGATGGAGGCGCCGGCGAGCGCCGCTGCGATGCGCTTGTTCAACATGAGTTTCCTTTATTGGGGGATAGGTGATTGTGGTTTGTTCGCCGGGGCCGGGCCCCTTCGGTAGCGGTCACAGGGAAGTATCTGAGGTGGTGATGAACAGCCTGTGCCTAGAACCGTATGTCAATCTCAACCTCAGGTTGAGACTCTCTGGAGGTGTCCTGCGGAAACTCTGCAAAACTCTCCACCATCTGCCCCATTCTGGGGGTAATTCCCTGGTGAAACCGTTTGCTTGATTGCGTTCCCGGGTCGAATTGTCTTCAAAATGTGACTCGGGGGATTTGTGTGATTTTTGTGGTCTCGTGCCGCCCCGCCCCGCCCTGCCCCGTGCCGGTCACGGCCGCAGGACCGCGAAAGGGTCCGTGACTGTGAGGCTGTGTGCCGTGAAACGGAAGAGCTGGGCGGGCCGCCCGCCACCGGCACCGGAGACCGTGCGCTCCCCGGTTGCCACCAACTGGTCTCGCCGACTGAGGGTACGCTGCAGATTCGTCGCCGAGACCTCATGGCGGAGAACGGCCGAGTAGGCTCCGCGCAGTTGGGCAATGGTGAAGGTCTCCGGGGCGAGGGCGAAGGCGATGTTGGTGTAGGAGAGCTTGGCGCGCAGCCGTTCGGCCCCCACCTGCACCAGCTCCCCGTGGTCGAAGGCCATCTCCGGCAGTTCCGCCACCGGCAGCCAGCCCAGTTCCCCGTCGGCTTCCGGGCCTTCCGTCCACGGCACCAGGGCGAGAAAGGCGGTGGCGATGGTCCGGTCCCACGGGTCCCGCCCGGGCGTGCCCCGGGTCTCCAGCTGCTCCACATGCGCCGGGGTACGCGTCCCGGTCCGCTCGCCAAGATGGCGCAGCACCGATTCCCCCAGGGTCTCGTCGACCTCGACGGGGCCACTGGGCAGCGCCCACCGGCCTTCGAAGGGCGGACGGTGCCGCCTGTAGGCGAGCACCTCCAGGCGCTGAGGCGCCGCATCAGCGAGTCCCACCCGCAGCAGCACCGCGACGGCCTCGTGGCGGTATTTGGCCACGCCCTGCAGATCACGGAGAGGGCCGGGTTTTCCGGGGTTGTGCACGGGCAGGATGCTAGCATGCTGCGTAGTTTCCGACTCCCGGTCGAAAACCCGAGGAGGAACCATGACACCCACCCACACCACCGGCCAACTCGACACGCCCGCACCCACCTGGCGGCGTGAAACTGGAGTCGTCATCATCGGCTCCGGGGCCGCCGGGCTGACCGCCGCCGTCCACCTCGCCGACGCCGACATACCCGCGGTGCTGCTCACCCGCGCGACCGACCCGGCGGAATCCGCCACCGACTGGGCCCAGGGCGGGCTGGCAGCCGTCTGGGACTCCACCGACTCGACCGACTCCCACATCGCCGACACCCTGACCGCCGGGGCAGGACTGTGCGACCCCGCGGCGGTACGCACCCTCGTCGAGTCCGCGCCGGAGGTCATCCGCCGACTGGTCGACCTCGGTGCCGATTTCGACCGGGCAGGGGAGAACCAGGATGACTACGACCTCCACCTGGAGGGCGGGCACAGCGCCCGCCGCATCCTCCACTCGCGTGGCGACGGCTCCGGCCGGGAGGTGGAGCGCACGCTCCTGCACGCCCTGCGCCGGCGTCTCGACCAGCCGGGCTGCAGTGTGCGGCTGCGCACCGGCCTGCGCGCCGTCGACATCCTCACCGACCGCCACGGCGCGGTCTGCGGGGTACGCGTGCGCGACGGGGCGGGCGCGATCGGCGACCTGCTGGCCGGCACCGTCGTCCTGGCCACCGGCGGTGCCGGCCAGGCGTGGACCCTGACCTCGAATCCGGCTGTGGCCACCGGTGACGGGCTGGCCATGGCCTGGCGTGCCGGGGCAGCGGTGCGGGACATCGAGTTCACCCAGTTCCACCCCACGATCCTCCACCGCCGCGCCGGGCAGCCCCGTTCCGGTGGACGTGACGTGCTCATCTCCGAGGCGGTCCGCGGTGAGGGCGCCGTGCTGCTCGACCATGGTGGTCACCGCGTCATGGCGGGTGTGCATCCGCTGGCCGATCTCGCCCCGCGTGACGTGGTCTCCGCGGCGATGCACGCCCACATGGCGGTGACAGGGGAGGAGTGCCTGCTTCTCGACGCCCGCAACTTCGGCCCCGCAGCCTGGGCGGAAAAATTCCCCGGCATCCTGCGGATGCTGCGTGAGCGCGGCGTCGATCCGGTGACTGAACCCGTCCCGGTGCGCCCCGGTGCGCATTACCTGTGCGGCGGGGTGGCCGCCGACATGATGGGGCGCACCACCGTCCCAGGCCTGTTCGCGATCGGGGAGGTGGCCGCGACCGGGGCGCAGGGCGCGAACCGGCTGGCCTCCAATTCTGTGCCTGAGGCGCTGGTCATGGGCGACCGGTTGGGTCGCTGGCTGCGTGGCCTGCCGCGGGAGACCCCCGGACAACCGGTGGTACGCCCATCGGTGCCGCTGACCGAACCGGGCAGCCGGGCCCGGATCAATGAGCTCATGGACACCCACGTCGGGGTCCTACGGGAGGCCGCACGCCTGGACACCGCCATCGCGGAACTGGATGCGCTGCCCGGCACCGGGGTGCTTGACGACGCCGCCCTCGACACCACCGCCATCCACACCACCGCGCTGCTGGTCGCGCACGCCGCCCGGGAACGGACGGAGTCCCGGGGCGCCCACCGCCGCGCCGACCACCCGGAGACCGCCCCGGCCTGGGAGGTGCACCTGTGCCTGCAGGCCGGTCCCACCGGAATGCGGATCAGCCGCGAACCGGTGGGCAGGGACAGCACCGTCGCGGCGCTGATCTGACCTGCGCTAGAGCAGGAACTGCACGGCCTGCCGGTAGAAGGGCTCTGATTCCCGGCCGGCGTTGAGGGCCGCGAAGGTGGTGGGTTCGATGCCGCATCCGGTGTCGTGGAAGATGTACAGGATGGGATCAGCCCCCAGCATGCCCAGTGCGCGGCGGACGGGGCCGGCACCGAGGGCCCCGGAGAATGCGGCCAGGGAGGCCCGGTGCCATTCTTCGTCGGTTCCGGCCCATTCCTCGTGCAGCCCCCGGGTCAGGGCGCAGACCTCCGCGAGGCGCGGGGTGTGCAGTGGCTGGCAGAAATCATCCGGTGTCCACCGCTGGCAGGGGGCCATGCCGACGGTGTCGGTGTCATCCAGCACCCCGAACCACGGCGACAGGTTGCCGGGGTCGGGCACCAGGGTGGCGCCGTAGATCTTCTCGCCGCGCAGGTGCTCGGAGTTCCGGTGGATCGTCTCGACGAGCGCAGACGTGAGCAGCGTGCGGAAGGACTCGATGGTGTGGGGCACGGTCAACGGGGGTTCTCCTGCAGGCATGAGGTGGTGGAAGTCACCTTAAGCGCCCCGCGCCGCCCGCGCCACCAGGAGGGCCGGGCGCAGCGGCGCTCGTCGGAATCCTGCCGCAAAGACCGTCGGTCACTGCCACATGTGCCCCGGACACAACCTTCTCGCCTGCGCTTGCCGACGTCCCCGGCCCCGGGTTCAATGGAGGTTGTGCTGGATTTCCTCGCCACCAACCCACTGATCGCCCTCGTGGCGATCCTTGCCGTGGGTCTCGCGCTGGGCAAGATCCGTATCCTCGGCATCTCGCTGGGCGCAGCGGCGGTGCTCTTCGTGGCACTCGGCCTGTCCACGGCGAACCCCGACATCCAGATCCCCACGCTCATCTACCAGCTGGGCCTGGCGATGTTCGTCTACGCGATCGGGCTGACGGCCGGCGAGCAGTTCTTCGCGGAGTTCCGGGCCCGCGGCTGGCGCCTCACGCTGTTCATGATCCTGCTGCTCACGGGCCTGGTTGGGGCCGGCTACGCCATCATCCGCGCCTTCGGTCTGGGTGAGCTGACCGGTGCCGGCATGTTCGCCGGCGCGCTGAGCTCCACCCCGGGCATGGCCGCAGTCGTCGACATGGTCAAGGACGGCGCGCTGGTGGATCCGGGGCGCGCCGGGGAGCCGGTCATCGGTTATTCGCTGGCCTACCCCGGTGCGGTGGTCGGCTCCATTCTGGTCGCCGCGCTCGGTGCGAAGCTGCTGAAGGTCGACCACCGGGCGGATGCGGAGAAGGAGGGGTTGATCATCGCCCCGCTGGAGTGGGATGGGGTGCGCATCGGGCCGCACATCGAGGGGACGGTGGCGCAGCTGCCGCGGCTGGCCGGCGCGGAGATCATCCCCACCCGCATCGTCCACGGCGAGCTCGACCATTCCCTGGCCGCGCCCGGGGACCGCCTGCATGAGGGGATGGTACTGCTCATCAACGGCACGCGGGAGGCCCTCGACACTGCCCAGCGCAACCTCGGCGGCCAGGTGACGGTGAAGATCGAGGACACGGACCTCGTCTACAGCCGGATGACGGTGTCGAATCCGAAGGTGGTCGGCCGTACCCTCGCGGAGCTGGACACCGTCTCCTCGGGTTTCCGGATCGCGCGCATCCGCCGCGGGGACGCGGAGGAGGTGCCGCATCCGGAGGACGTGCTCAACTACTCCGACCGGGTGCGGGTCGTCGCCGCCCCCAACCGTATGGCGGAGATCCGGGCATTCCTGGGGGATTCGGAGAAGTCCCTGGCAGCACCTGATCTCCTGCCCTTCGCACTCGGTCTGCTCGCCGGCCTGCTGCTGGGGGCCATCCCCATCCCGCTGCCGGGGGATTCGGTGCTCTCCCTCGGTTTCGGCGGTGGCCCCATCGTCGTCGGTCTCATCCTCGGGGCGCTGCACCGCACGGGCCCGCTGACGTGGACGATGCCGTACCACGCGGTCCACACCCTCAACACCCTCGGTCTCTCCCTCTTCCTGGCCGGGGTTGGCACCACCGCGGGCGCCGGTTTCCGGGAGGCGTTGACCGACCCCTCCTCGCTGACGGTCATCGGGGCGGGCCTGCTGCTCACCCTGGTCTCCGCGGTGGTGTGCGCGGTCGTCGGCATGCTGGTGCTGCGCCTGACCTGGGATGAGTCGATGGGTGTCGCAGCCGGCGCGACCACCAACCCCGCGGTGATCTCCTACCTCAACGGCCAGACGGGCACGGAGCTGGCGATGCGGGGTTATGCCATGGTCTACCCGACGGCGATGATCGGCAAGATCATCGCCAGCCAGATCCTCCTGCTCCTGCTGCTCTAGACCCAGCGGGTTCCCAGGAAACGGGAGTAGTCTGGGTGGGCTTGTCTCACCCATCCCTGAAGGAGCTCCCCGTGCGTCTGTCCAACACCGGCCGATACCTCATCGCCATTGTCCTCGTCGCCTGGATCGGCGTGCTGGCACTGCTCATCGGGATGCGCACCACCACGGCGGCGGAGACCCGTTTCGATACCGCGGGGGCCTTCGAGCAGGCGGTCGGCACCGTGGACGCCCAGGGTCTGAACATCGTGGGCCTGTCCCCACAGGACCTCTACGGCGATGAGTGGGTCGCGGCCGCCGTCATCTGCCCCTACGCCACCACGCAGGGCATCGCCGAGAACTTCGAGGCCGACGCCACCGAACTGGAACTTGGTTCCGGCGGTGTCCCGGAGGACACCAACTACCTGCTGCTGCGTTCCGCGGACGGTGGACAGGCCTTCGACCGCATCGCGCGTGCCGACATTGACCTGTGCAGCGTTCCGCTGGGCGGCTACTTCGACTCGCGTGTCATGCTGCCGCTGGGCAAGACCACCGAGGGTGGCTGGGTCCTGCTGAACTAGCTGGCCTATCCTGGGGGCGTGCTTGTACTGGCGATTGACACCTCCACCCCCGACCTGGTCACGGGCCTCGTCGACACCTCCACGGGGCAGGTCCGTGACCGGGTACTCCCGGGGACCCGGGCCCATAATGAGCAGCTCACGCCTACCGTGCGGGCCCTGCTCACCGACACCGCAGTGGACTTCACCGACCTCGACGCGGTCGTCGTCGGTTGTGGCCCGGGCCCCTTCACCGGCCTGCGGGTCGGGATGGCCACCGCCGCCGCCTTCGGTGACGCCCTGGGCATCCCGGTCCACGGGGTGTGCTCGCTCGACGCCATCGCCCACCGCCTGCCGCAGGGGCGCAGGCTGGTGGCCACCGACGCCCGCCGCCGGGAGATCTACTGGGCCACCTACGACGGCTCAGACCGTACCGCCGGACCTGATGTCGTCCGACCCGGGAAGCTGGTCCTCCCGCACGAGGTGGAGATGGTCTCCGTTCCTGAGCACCTGGCGGAGCAGCTGCCGGAGGGCCTGCGGGGTGTCGAGCAGCAGGACCTGGCACCGGACGCCGCCTCCCTCGTGGCGGTCGCCGACCTGACGGCTGTGCCGGACCCGCTGATGCCGCTGTACCTGCGCCGGCCGGACGCGAAGGAGCCGAAGCCGGTGCCGAAATCACCCGCCATCCCGGAAGTGGAGCTGTAGATGGAGATCCGCCGACTCGATTTTTCGAACGCCGCCCGCTGCGCCGAACTGGAGCAGCAGCTGTTCCCGGAGGACAACCCGTGGTCCCGGGACATCTTCGTGGTGGAGTTCGCCCAGCCGAACAACCTCTATCTGGGGGTATTCGACGGGGATGACCTGCTGGCCTACGGCGGGATCTCTCAGCTGGGCCCGCGGCACGACCCGGAGTTCGAGATCCACACCATCGGCGTCGACCCTGACCACCGGCGCCGCGGACTCGGTCGCCTGCTCATGCAGCAGCTGCTCGCGGTGGTCGACAGCACAGGCGGGGAAGTTTTCCTCGAGGTGCGCACCGACAACGAGGCGGCCATCGCCCTCTACGAGGGGCTTGATTTCGACCGGATCGGGGAGCGGAAGAACTACTACCAGCCCTCGGGGGCTGATGCGTACACCATGAAGCGACCCGCGAGGAGCGAAAAATGATTGTCCTGGGTGTGGAGAGCAGCTGCGATGAGACCGGTGTCGGGCTCGTCGAACTCGCCGACGACGGCACCGTGAAGATCCTGGCCGATAAGGTGGCCTCCTCGATGCAGGAGCACGCCCGCTTCGGGGGCGTGGTCCCGGAGATCGCCTCGCGCGCCCACCTCGAGCAGATGGGCCCGGTGATGCGGGCGGCACTGGCGGAGGCGGGAATCAAGAAGCCCGACGCCGTGGCCGCCACCGTCGGCCCCGGCCTGGCAGGTGCCCTCCTGGTCGGGGCATCCGCCGCCAAGGCCTACGCAGCTGCCTGGGGCGTGCCCTTCTACGGTGTCAATCACCTCGGCGGACATGTCGCGGTGGCGAACCTGGAGGGGGAGGCCCTGCCGCACTCGGTGGCGCTGCTCGTCTCCGGCGGACACACACAGCTGCTGGAGGTCGAGGCCGTGGGCCGGCCCATGCGCGAGCTCGGTTCCACGCTCGACGACGCCGCCGGCGAGGCCTACGACAAGGTCGCCCGCCTGCTGGGCCTGGGGTATCCGGGCGGGCCGGTCATCGACCGCCTTGCCGGACGCGGTGACCGTGATGCGATCGCCTTCCCCCGAGGACTGATGAAGAAATCCGATTCCCGCCACGACTTCTCCTTCTCCGGACTCAAAACCGCTGTCGCCCGCTATGTGGAGGCTGCCGAACGCGAGGAGCGGGTCATCTCCGTGGAGGACGTGTGCGCCTCCTTCCAGGAGGCCGTCTGCGACGTCCTCACCGTCAAGGCCGTGCGTGCCTGCCAGGACGTCGGCGCAAAGGTGCTGCTGCTGGGCGGGGGAGTGGCGGCGAATTCCCGGCTCCGGGAACTGGCGCAGGAGCGCTGCTCGGCCGTCGGCATCGAGCTGCGCGTGCCACGGTTCTCCCTGTGCACCGACAACGGCGTCATGATCGCGGCGCTGGCCGCCCAGCTCATCCATGAGGGGGCCCGGCCCAGCGAGCTGACCGTGGGCACCGACCCCTCCCTGGACGTGGAGGTCCCGCTCGTCGGGGCCTGAGCGGATTCCGCGCGCTCGCCGAGCGAAGTGCCCCGGGGGCGGTTACGGTGACGTGGACCTTTCACTTCCAGCTGGAGAAGGACGCTTCATGATCACCGGTTTCCTCGTCAACCCCGACCTGTCCCACCGCGTCATCGAATTCGAGCTCGACCAGGCCGCCCAGTTCCTCGGCGGTGTCGACCAGGACCGCGTGGCGGTCTCCTTCCAGGAGGACGGTTCCGACTACGCCGCCCTGTTCAACCCCACCGCCAAAACGCATGCCGCCGAGCCGAACCCCGTGGCCTCCCTGGCCCGTTCCGCAGCGGCGACCGGCGACCCGGCCTTCCTCGCCGATCCGACCACGGCGATCTCCGGACCGGTCATCTTCGTCGGTGCCGAGGGTGGGGACATCGGTCTGGACGAGATCCGCCGGATCAAGGACGGCATGCGCGCGGTGCGCAACTACCGGGAGGACAATGAGGTGGACTACCGCCTGTGGCGGGCGGCCGTCCTCAACCTGGGGCAGCTCCGCATCGACTAGATCAGATCCGGCGGAAGTGAATGTTGAGCGCTGGCACTCGCGAGGGTAGAGTGCCAGTAGGTTGTTTCACCCACAGTTGTTCACCCGCGACGACGACTGTGCTGGACCACAACCGGCACAATCAAATCACTCAATTTTCACGGAGGAATATCGTGGCAAACGTCAACATCAAGCCGCTCGAGGACAAGGTCCTGGTCCAGATCGTCGAGGCCGAGACCACCACCGCTTCCGGCCTGGTCATCCCGGACTCCGCCAAGGAGAAGCCGCAGGAGGCCACCGTCATCGCCGTGGGCCCGGGCCGTATGGACGAGGACGGGGACCGTATTCCGGTGGATGTCAAGGAGGGTGACACCGTCATCTTCTCCAAGTACGGCGGCACCGAGCTGAAGTACAACGGCGAGGAGTACCTGCTGCTCTCCGCACGTGACCTGCTCGCCATCGTCGAGAAGTAGTCGGGGGTAACACAGCCCTATGGCTAAGCTCATCGCATTCGACCAGGAAGCCCGTGAGGGCATCCAGCGTGGCGTGGACACCCTCGCCGACGCCGTGAAGGTCACCCTCGGCCCCAAGGGCCGCAACGTCGTCCTGGACAAGGCCTTCGGCGGCCCCCTGGTCACCAACGACGGTGTCACCATCGCCCGCGACATCGACGTCGAGGACCCCTTCGAGAACCTGGGTGCCCAGCTGGTCAAGTCCGTGGCCATCCAGACCAACGACGCAGCCGGTGACGGCACCACCACCGCGACCCTCCTCGCCCAGGCGCTCATCGCCGAGGGCCTGCGCAACGTCGCGGCCGGTGCCAACCCCGTCGAGCTCAACCGCGGCATCGCCGCCGCGGCAGAGAAGACCGGCGAGCTGCTCAAGGCACGCGCGACCGAGGTGTCCTCCTCCGCGGAGATCGCCAACGTCGCCACCGTCTCCTCCCGCGACGAGGTCGTCGGCGAGATGGTCGCCGGCGCCATGGACAAGGTCGGCAAGGACGGTGTCCTCACCGTCGAGGAGTCCCAGTCCATCGAATCCTCTCTGGACGTGACCGAGGGCATCTCCTTTGACAAGGGATTCCTCTCGCCTTATTTCATCACCGACGTCGACGCCCAGCAGGCCGTGCTGGAAGATGCCCAGGTGCTGCTGATCCGCAACAAGATCACCTCCCTGCCGGACTTCCTGCCGGTCCTGGAGAAGGTCGTCGAATCCGGCAGGCCGGTGCTCATCATCGCCGAGGACATCGAGGGCGAGCCGCTGCAGACCCTCGTGGTCAACTCCATCCGCAAGACCCTGCGCGTTGTCGCCGTGAAGTCCCCGTACTTCGGCGAGCGCCGCAAGGCCTTCATGGATGACCTGGCCGTGGTCACCGCCGCCACCGTGGTCGACCCCGAGGTCGGTGTCAACCTCAACGAGGCCGGCCCGGAGGTCTTCGGTTCGGCGCGCCGCATCACCGTGACCAAGGACGACACCGTCATCGTCGACGGTGCCGGCACCCCGGAGGAGGTCGAGGCGCGCCGCGAGCAGATCCGCCGCGAGATCGCCAACACCGATTCCTCCTGGGACCGGGAGAAGGCGGAGGAGCGTCTGGCCAAGCTGTCCGGCGGTGTCGCCGTCATCCGCGTCGGCGCCCCCACCGAGACCGAGGTCAACGAGCGCAAGCTGCGCGTCGAGGACGCCATCAACGCGGCCCGTGCGGCCGTGCAGGAGGGTGTCATCGCCGGTGGCGGTTCCGCGCTCGTCCAGATCGCCGAGGAGCTCAAGGCATACGCTGAGGAGTTCGATGGTGAGCAGAAGACCGGCGTGCTGGCCGTCGCCCGCGCACTGGTGAAGCCCTGCCACTGGATCGCCGAGAACGCCGGAGTGGACGGTGCTGTGGTCGTGGCGCGTACCGCCGAGCGTGCCAACGGTGAGGGCTTCAACGCCGCCACCATGGAGTACGGCAACCTGCTCGAGCAGGGCATCATCGACCCGGTGAAGGTCACCCACAGCGCAGTGGTCAACGCTGCGTCTGTGGCCCGCATGATCCTCACCACCGAGGCATCCGTGGTCACCAAGCCGGAGGTGCCGGAGGCTGCTGCAGCCCACGGCCATCACCACCACTAGGTGAGACGACATGAGGCCCGGTCCGGAACCTGCAGGTTCCGGACCGGGCCTCAGTTTTTCTCCCGTCCCGCCGGTCAGGCGTTGACGGGGGCGGGGGCTGCCTTGGCTGCCACCCGGGTCTTCCGGTCGCCGCGGTTGCGCAGCACGCTCATGCGCTCGGACTCGGACAGTCCACCCCAGATGCCGTAGGGCTCAGCGACCTTGAGGGCGTGCTCCCGGCAGGTGGCGATGACGGGGCAGGCGTGACAGATGGCCTTGGCGCGGTTCTCACGCTGGGAGCGGGCCCGGCCGCGCTCGCCGTCCGGGTGGTAGAACACATCTGATTCCTCGCCCCGACAGGTGCCGTGGAGCTGCCAATCCCAGAAATCGGTGTTGGGGCCCGGAAGCAGGTGCGGCTGTGACATGTTCTCTTCTCCTCAGATAAAGAAGGGTTAGACTCTGGTGACGGGGCGCCCCGTGGATCATGTGGGCCGTTCCGATGCATGGAGGAGTCTGGCTGCCAACTGTGAACAGTTGGTGTCCTGAATGTGGCCGTCCGGTGATCCTGGATTGACCGTCAGGGAAAGCACCGCTTTGACCTGCGTAAACCGTGAAGGTTAAGTGATTGTGAATTCTTGGGGCCCCGTGAAGAGGTGCTGAGCGGCGGAAACAGAGATTCCCTTCTGCGGCGGACGAGGTATTCTGGTCCCGCCCGGTTGCCGATTTCCGGGCGATCCGGAGGATGCAGACGTGAGTGATACCGACGCTGAGCTGGCAGACCTTGTGCCACTGGCCGTGGACGGCGACCGCCGCGCCCTCCAGCGCATCATGGCCATCGTCCACCCCCGGGTCCTGCGCTACGCCCGCGCCCGCGTCGGAGGCGGACGTACCCCCACCCCTGAGGACATCGCCCAGGAGATCTGCCTGGCCGTGGCGACGTCGATAGGCAATTACGTGGACAAGGGCCGGCCCTTCATGGCCTTCGTCTACGGCATCGCCTTCAACAAGGTGGCCGACGCCCACCGCTCCATGGGGCGCGACCAGTCGCACCCCACCGACGAGGTCCCCGACACCGGAACCGACAAGGACTCCCCAGAGGATCACGCCCTCACCGCAGACGGAAGTAACAGAGTGAGGGCGCTTCTCGATTCATTAAGTGAGAAAGCCCGCAACATCGTCATCCTGCGCGTTTTCGTCGGTCTCTCGGCCGAGGAAACCGCGGAGATCGTGGGCAGCACCCCCGGCGCAGTGCGTGTGGCGCAGCACCGGGCGTTGAACTCGTTGCGCAAGAACCTGAACGCTCAGCAGGAGATTCAGGCACCGGAGAATCGAGGAGTGAAGTGATGAAGCGTCGTCAGAAGGACGCCAGCGTCGGTGATGTCACGAGCCAGCTGCAGCCGCTGGTGGATGATGACGCCTTCCTCACCGAGCTCTCCCGCGGTGTGGACCCCTCGGGTGGCACCGATGAACTCGCCGCGCTCTTCCTTGAGTTGCGCGATGACGTGGAGAAGCAGATGCCGCCCGCCCCACTCATCGAGGGGGCGGACAAGGAGCCGGAGGTCGTCTCCCTGGCCTCACGACGCCGCGGGACGCAGGGTCGCCCCTTCCTCTCCGGCATCATCGGCGCCGCCGCGGCCACCCTCGTCATCGCCGGTTCGGGTTCGCTGCTCTACAACGCCACCCCGGACTCCCCTCTGTGGGGTCTGTCCAGCACACTGTTCAGCGACCGGGCCACTGTCGTGGAACTGGCCGGCGCGCTCGAGGAGATCGACTCCCGGGCGGCCGAAGGGGACATGGACGGCACCCGCGCGCTGCTGGAGGAGGCCCGCCGCCTGCTGGCCGATGCCACGGTCGAGCGACAGGCACCCCAGCAGGCGCCGCGCGTGACCACCACGACCGTGGCCCCGCCGGTCGCCCCGGAACCCCCGGTCACGCAGGAGCCGGTCACTGAGACCGTGACCGAGACCAGCGTGGAAACCGAGACCGCCACCGTCACGGTGACACAGACCCCGCCGCCGGTCCGTCCGAACCCGCTGCCCGTCCCGGTTGAACCGGTCCCGTCGCCCTCGCCGACGAACCCGGCCACCCCGGTCCCGGATCCGGGTGATCAGGACCCGACCCCGACCCTGGCCCCGCCGCAGATCCAGAACCCTTAGCGCGGCCGGCGAAAAACAGACATCCCCGCCCCGGTGGAGAACCGGGAGCGGGGATGTCTGTCGTCTACGGGTGCCGCGGGATCAGCGGGCGTTCAGCCCGTCGAGGAAACCGGCGGCGTAGTCCCATGGGACGTAAGCGGTGACATCGGGCTCCACGGAGGGCTCGTGCACGGGCGCGAGCTCCCCGGCGAGGGTGGCGGCCATGTTGGCGGCCATGATGTCCCAGTCGTAGTAATGGAAGTCATCGCAGTCCTCGCAGAGGAAGAAGATACCGAGGATCCCCCGCGGTGCGAGTTCCTTCCGGAATCTGGCCACCAGGGCCAGGTCCTGGGTGATGCCTGCGCGCTCCTCGTCGGACAGCGGCGGAGCGGGCTCGTCGGGGTCCAGGAAGGACGCCGGATCGTTCGGATCGTCGGCGAACGGGTCGAGCGGCATCTGGGAGTTGTAGTTCACACCGGCCACACTATTGTGGACCGGCCTCATGGGCAATTCCCCGCCGCTAACAACCTCAGAGAGAAAGGCACTACAGTGTAGTCATCGCGGAAGCCGCACAGTGCTAAGAAGGAGCAGCAATTCATGACCGATCAGCGCGTGTCCACTGGGGGAGACGATCCGAACAAGGTGGCCCTGCTGGGCCTGACCTTCGATGATGTCCTCCTCCTGCCGGCCGAATCCAATATCGTCCCCAGCGAGGTGGACACCTCCACCCAGCTCACCCGCAACCTGCGCCTGGGTGCCCCCATCATCTCGGCGGCGATGGACACCGTCACCGAGGCGCGCATGGCCGTCGCCATGGCCCGTCAGGGTGGCATGGGTGTGCTGCACCGCAATCTCTCCGCGGAGGAGCAGGCGGAGCAGGTGGAGATCGTCAAGCGTTCCGAGTCCGGCATGGTCACCGACCCGGTCACCTGCACCCCGGACATGACCATCGGTGAGGTGGACGCCCTGTGCGCACGCTTCCGTATCTCCGGTCTCCCGGTTGTCGACGAGGACGGCATCCTCGTCGGTATCTGCACCAACCGCGACATGCGCTTCGAGCGGAACATCCACCGCCGTGTCTCCGAGGTCATGACCCCCATGCCGCTGGTCGTCGCCCCGGAGGGTGTCACCAAGGATGAGGCCCTCAAGCTGCTCTCCCAGCACAAGGTGGAGAAGCTGCCGATCGTCGACAAGGAGGGCAGGCTGGTCGGTCTGATCACGGTCAAGGACTTCGTCAAGACCGAGCAGCACCCGAACTCCTCCAAGGACTCCTCCGGCCGCCTGCTGGTTGCCGCAGGCATCGGTACCGGTGAGGACTCCTGGGACCGTGCCGGCAAGCTCGTTGAGGCCGGCGTCGACGTCCTCGTCGTCGACTCCGCCCACGCCCACAACAACCGTGTACTCGAGATGGTCTCCCGGGTGAAGCGGGACTTCGGCGACCGCATTGACGTCATCGGCGGCAACCTGGCCACCCGCAGCGCCGCGAAGGCCATGATCGACGCCGGCGCGGATGCCATCAAGGTGGGCATCGGCCCGGGCTCCATCTGCACCACCCGCGTCGTCGCCGGCGTCGGTGCCCCGCAGATCACCGCCATCATGGAGGCCGCCGTCCCGGCCCGCCAGGCGGGTGTCCCGATCATCGCCGACGGTGGCATGCAGTTCTCCGGTGACATCGCCAAGGCCCTGGCCGCCGGCGCCTCCACCGTCATGCTCGGCTCCATGCTGGCCGGCACCACCGAGGCTCCCGGTGACATCGTCGTGGTCAACGGCAAGCAGTACAAGCGTTACCGCGGCATGGGTTCCATGGGTGCCATGCAGGGCCGTGGCCTGAGCGGTGAGAAGCGTTCCTACTCCAAGGACCGCTACTTCCAGGCCGACGTCAAGAGCGAGGACAAGCTCGTGCCGGAGGGTATCGAGGGCCGCGTGCCGTTCCGCGGCTCCATCGAGGCCATCACCCACCAGCTGGTCGGTGGACTGCGCGCCTCCATGGGCTACACCGGTTCCGCCACCATCCCGGAGCTGCAGACGAAGCAGTTCGTGCAGATCACCTCCGCCGGCCTGAAGGAATCGCACCCGCACCACATCCAGCAGACCGTCGAGGCACCGAACTACCACTAGTTCCTCCCGCCTGAGACAGCAGACCGCCCCCGCCGACCCCCAGGCTGTCGGCCGGGGTGTCAGGGGTGCGGTAGAGTTGACCTCCGAAATCACCCGCGAGGATCGGAGCAGTACATGCGCGACTACGTCGAGATCGGTGTGGGCCGGGAGGCCCGCCGTACCTACAGCCTGGAGGACATCTCCATCGTCCCCTCCCGGCGCACCCGTTCCTCCAAGGACGTCGACACCACCTGGAACATCGACGCCTACACCTTCGACATCCCCGTCATGTCGCATCCCACGGATGCTCTGGCCAGCCCGGAGTTCGTCATCGAGATGTACCGCCAGGGCGGTCTGGGTGTCATCAACGCCGAGGGACTGTGGGGCCGCCATGCGGATCTCGACGCCGCCGTGGACCGGGTCATCAGTGCCGTCACCGAGGGGGACGCCTTCGACGGCGGTGCCGCCGCGATCGCCGCGCTGCAGGAGCTGCACTCCGCCCCGATCGACGATGACCTGCTGGCCGAGCGCATCGGTGAGGTCCGGGCCTCGGGAGCCACCGTCGCGGTGCGCGTCAGCCCGCAGCGGGCCCGCGAGCTCGCCCCGAAGGTGATCCAGGCCGGCGCTGAACTGCTGGTCATCCAGGGCACGATGATCTCCGCGGAACACGTCGCCGAGGGTGGTGAGCCGCTGAACCTCAAGGAGTTCATCGGTTCCCTCGAGGTGCCGGTCATCGCCGGCGGCGTCGCCGACTACACCACTGCGCTGCACCTGATGCGCACCGGCGCTGCGGGTGTCATCGTCGGCGGCGGCCCCAACACCAACCAGCTTGCGCTGGGCATCGAGGTCCCCATGGCGACCGCCATCGCCGACGTCGCCGCGGCCCGCCGCGAGTACCTCGACGAAACCGGTGGACGCTACGTCCACATCATCGCCGACGGGGAGATCGAGAACTCCGGTGATGTGGCCAAGGCCATCGCCTGCGGCGCCGACGCCGTGATGCTGGGCACTCCGCTGGCCACCGCCACGGAGGCCGCCGGCCGCGGCACCTTCTGGCCGGCCGTTGCCGCGCACCCGCGTTTTCCCCGCGGCATTGTCCAGGACCTGCGTTCCCTGCTGGATGACACCGCCACCCTGGAGACCGTCCTCAACGGCCCCTCGACCGACCCCTTCGGCTACCAGAACATCGTCGGTGGTCTGCGCCGCGCGATGGCCAAGTGCGGCTACACCGACCTGAAGAGCTTCCAGAAGGTCGGTCTGGCGGTCAATCTCTAGTTCTGCCGCAGCCGGGCCTCGATGCCGTCGAGGATGACCTCGAGACCGAACTCGAAGATGGCCCGGTGGCTGGTGATGGAAGAGTAGGCGGTACCCACCGCCTGTCCCACCCGACCGGAGATCAGGAACTCATCGGCCGGCATGACCTCCGCGAGGATGGGTCCGTGGAGGTTCCACCACTCCAGGTCGGTGATGCCGGAACCTTCCGCCAACTGCCGGGCCGTGATGGCGTTGGCGGCGTTGGCCGCCGCATGTGATTCGATCAGCGAGATCGCGTGGTCCATGGCGATGTCGTCGAGACCGCAGCCCTCGACTGCCGCCAGCTCCCATTCGTAGCGCGCCGAGATGCCCGGCCCGATCCAGGGTCTGTGGCTCCGGCTCTCCAGCAGCCACGGGTGCCGGTGGTATTCCTCCCAGAGCAGCTGCGCGAGGGTGTGCAGCCGCTCCCGCAGTTCCCCCGCGTGTTCCGGCAACGGTGTGCGCCCGATGACCTGGTCGATCATCAGGCCGATCAGTTCGCCGCGGCCGGGGACGTAGGTGTAGAGCGATGTTGCGGAGGTGCCCAGCTCCTCTGCGAGTCGACGCATGGAGAACGTCTCCAGCCCCTCCCGGTCCGCCAGCGCGATCGCGGCGTCGATGACCTGGTCCAGGGCCAGTTTCTTCCGGGGTCCGCGGGCCCCCTCCTCCTCGCCCAGCCGGTGGCGCCACAGCAGGCGCAGCATGCGGGTGGGATCTCCGGTCTTCTCTTTCTCGGACGACATGGTTGACAGCTTAGTCCGAACGGCGTACGTTGAATCCTCCAAACTCCGTACACTGTTAATAGTTAGGTGGCGTGATGACATCACCGACAACCCGACCCTCGGCCATCTGCGCCAGGGGAGTGGTGAAGAATTTCGGGGACACACGTGCCCTCGACGGCCTCGACCTTGAGGTCAGCGCTGGATCCATCCATGGTCTTCTCGGACCCAACGGCGCCGGAAAATCCACTGCCGTGGGCGTGCTGGCCACCCTGTTGACGCCCGATGCCGGTACCGCTGAGGTGGCGGGCGTCGACGTGCGCCGCGGACAGGAGGTGCGCCACCACATCGGACTGGTCGGCCAGCACTCGGCCGTCGATGAGATCCTCGGCGGCCGCCAGAACCTCGTCATGTTCGGTCGGCTCTCCGGCCTGCGCAAGGCCGCCGCACAACGCCGCGCCGAGGAGCTTCTCCATACCTTCGGCCTGGTTGAGGCCGCAGAAAGGCCCGTGGCCACGTATTCCGGTGGTATGCGCCGGCGCCTCGACATCGCCGCCGGACTCATTCTCGAACCCGACGTGCTCTTCCTCGACGAACCCACCACCGGCCTCGACCCCCGGGGCCGCATCGACGTGTGGGCCCTCATCACCGGCATCGCCGCCCGGGGCACCACGGTCCTGCTGACCACCCAGCACCTTGAGGAGGCGGATCAGCTGGCCGACCGCATCTCCATCATGAAGGCCGGGAGGATCATCGCCGAGGGCGCCCCGGATGCGCTCAAGCGGCAGCACGGCGGCGACCGGGTGGAGATCACCGTCCCCCGCGACCTGGACCGGCTCCCCGGCTCTTTCGTGATCACGGACGAGGCGGCGGGCGTGATCACGTACCCGGCACCGGACGGCGCGCGCGACCTCATCGAAGTGGTCCGGCTTCTCGACGCCGCCGGCATCACCCCCGAGGACATCTCCCTGCGCCGCCCCACACTCGACGAGGTATTCCTCGCCCTGACCGAGAAGGAGGAATCATGACCACCATCAGAAACGGATGGGTCCTGACGCTGCGTGAACTGGCCCATTGGGCCCGCCAGCCCTGGACCCCGGTCTTCAACCTGCTGTTCACCATCATGCTGCTGCTGATGTTCGCCTTCATCTTCGGTGGCTCCATCCAGCTGCCCGGCGGCGGGGACTACATCCAGTTCCTTCTGCCCGGCATGATGGCCCTGGCGATGATGTTCGGCGTGGAATCCACCACCCTGGCCATGGCCACCGATGCCCGCAAGGGCATCACCGACCGCTTCCGCTCCCTGCCCATTGGAGACGCAGCCGTCTCTCTCGGCCGGGTCGGTGCCGACCTGATCAGCTCGGCAGTGGAACTGCTCATCCTCGTGGTCGGCGGCCTGCTGCTCGGCTGGCGGATCACCGGCTCCCTGCCGGCCGCGGTGCTGGCGGTTGCGCTACTGCTCTGGCTGCGCTTCGCCGTGCTGTGGATCGGGATCTTCCTGGCCCTGACCATCGGCCGCAACGAGGGGGCCACCATGATGGTGCAGGTGCTCGTGTGGCCCGTCGGCTTCCTGTCGAACGTCTTCGTCTCCCCGGAGTTCATGCCCTCCTGGCTGGGGGCGGTGGCGGCGTGGAACCCGATCTCGGCCACCGCAACGGCCGTACGTGAACTCTTCGGCAACCCCACCGGCGTGACGTCCGGGTGGTTGGCCGAACATGCGGTCACCGGGGCCGTGATCTGGCCCGCGATCCTCGTGGCGGTCTTCCTTCCGTTGTCGGCCCGGGCCTGGCGCCGGCTGCGGAAATAGGGTGCGGCAGGGCACGTCCGACCCACCATCCACGTCAGTTAGGACTGGGGGAGCGGCGTAGTAGGATTGGAGCCGTGACTTCCGCAACCCCCCGCCCCGTCCTCGTCGTGGACTTCGGTGCACAGTACGCCCAGCTCATCGCACGGCGCGTACGTGAGGCACGAATCTACTCCGAGGTTATTCCGCACACCGCCACGATCGAGGAGATCCGGGCCAAGAACCCGGCCGCTCTGATCCTCTCGGGCGGTCCTTCTTCTGTTTACGCCGATGAAGCGCCCAAGCTGGACCCGGAGGTCCTGGAGCTGGGCCTGCCGGTCTTCGGCATCTGCTACGGCTTCCAGGCGATGACCCGCGCACTCGGCGGCACCGTCGCCGAGACCGGTGCCCGCGAATACGGCCGCACCGACCTCGAGGTCGTCGGTGACGGCGGCGTGCTCCATGACGCGCTGGCCGCCTCCCACAAGGTGTGGATGAGCCACGGCGACGCCGTGACCGAGGCCCCCGAGGGCTTCACCGTCACCGCCTCCTCCGAGGGTGCGCCCGTCGCCGCCTTCGAGAACGTGGAGAAGCGCTTCGCCGGTGTGCAGTACCACCCGGAGGTCCTGCACTCCCCGCACGGCCAGCAGGTTCTCACCCGCTTCCTCACCCAGATCGCCGGTCTCGAGCCGACCTGGACTGCGGCGAACATCGCCCAGCAACTCATCGAGGCTGTCCGGGAGCAGATCGGCCCCGAGGGCCACGCCATCTGCGGCCTGTCCGGCGGCGTGGATTCCGCGGTGGCCGCCGCTCTGGTGCAGCGTGCCATCGGTGACCGTCTGACCTGTGTCTTCGTCGACCACGGCCTGCTGCGCTCCGGTGAGCGCGAGCAGGTGGAGACCGACTTCGTCGCCGCCACCGGCGCCCGCCTGGTCACCGTCGACGAGCGCCAGGCATTCCTGGACAAACTGGCCGGCATCAGTGAGCCGGAGACCAAGCGCAAGGCCATCGGCGCCGAGTTCATCCGCTCCTTCGAGCGCGCCGTGGCCGGTGTACTGGAGGGGGAGCAGGTCGACTACCTCGTCCAGGGCACCCTGTACCCGGATGTCGTCGAGTCCGGTGGCGGCAGCGGTACCGCCAACATCAAGAGCCACCACAACGTCGGCGGCCTGCCGGATGACGTCGAGTTCGAGCTCGTCGAGCCGCTGCGCCTGCTGTTCAAGGACGAGGTCCGGGCCGTCGGCCGCGAGCTCGGCCTGCCCGAGGTCATCGTCAACCGTCAGCCCTTCCCGGGCCCGGGTCTGGGCATCCGCATCATCGGTGAGGTGACCGAGGAGCGCCTGGAGATCCTGCGCGCCGCCGACCTCATCGCCCGCACCGAGCTGACCGCCGCCGGCCTTGACGACCAGATCTGGCAGTGCCCGGTCGTCCTGCTCGCCGACGTCCGCTCCGTCGGTGTCCAGGGTGACGGCCGGACCTACGGCCATCCGATCGTGCTGCGTCCGGTCACCTCCGAGGATGCGATGACCGCTGACTGGGTCCGCATCCCCTATGAGGTGCTGGAGCGCATCTCCACCCGGATCACCAACGAGGTCAAGGACGTCAACCGTGTCGTTCTCGATGTGACCTCCAAACCGCCGGGAACCATCGAGTGGGAGTAGGGGTCTGAACCACCCTGTCCCGCACCAGGACTGCTCCCCGGCGAATCAGACTGAGAAATCAGCCGCTGATTCACCGGGGAGCAGTCTTTTTGTCCCTGGCCAGCCGACCCCTCCGGACGGTCGGGAGGTGACCCGAAAGCAGTACACTGTGAACTGTCCCACATTTTATGCGGGGTGGCGGTGGTACTCGTCTCCTCTGCGACGGTTCCCAGCGAGAAAGGTTCGCCACCATGTCCAAGAAGATCACGGTTGCCTTCGGAGTCGACGTCGATGCCGTCGGCGGTTGGCTCGGCTCCTACGGGGGTGAGGACTCACCCGGGGACATCTCCCGCGGGCTCTTCGCCGGTGAAATCGGTGTTCCGCGCCTGGTCAACCTTTTCCAGAAATACGACCTGCCGGCCACCTTCTTCTGGCCCGGCCACTCCATCGAGACCTTCCCCGAGCAGTTTGACCTGACGGTCGAAGCGGGTTTCGAGATCGGCCTGCACGGTTACTCACATGAGAATCCACTGGCCATGACGCGCGAACAGGAGGCTGACATCCTCGACTACTGCATCGACCTTGTCACCACCCGCACCGGCACACGTCCCACCGGTTACGTCGCCCCCTGGTGGGAGTTCTCGCGCGTGACCAATGAACTGTTGATCGAGCGCGGCATCAAATACGATCACTCCCTGATGCACCGGGACCATGAGCCCTATTATGTCCGCGTCGGGGATTCCTGGACGAAAATCGACTACGACAAGCCGGCCTCCGAATGGATGGAACCGCTGGTGCGGGGTGAGGAAACCGACCTGGTGGAGATCCCCGCCAGCTGGTACCTCGACGACCTCCCGCCGATGATGTTCATCAAGTCCAGCCCCAACAGTCACGGCTTCGTCAACCCCCGGGATATCGAGGAGCTGTGGCGGGACCAGTTCGACTGGGTCTACCGCGAACACGACAACGCGATTTTTCCGATCACGGTGCATCCGGACGTCTCCGGCCGACCGCAGGTCCTGCTCATGCTCGAGCGACTCATCGAGTATTTCCGTTCCCACGAAGGTGTGGAGTTCGCCACCTTCGATACCATCGCCGACGAATTCATCGCGGCCAACCCCCGGTCCTGACCGGTTAACAGGCCGGTCCAATGTGTGGAGCGTGTGGTGTCCGACCTGACTGGGCGGGGCCGGTGGTTGCGGGTCCGCTGCACCGCCGCGATATCGCCAGCTGCCTGACCCGTCTGTGCCGCCACATCATCGTCCGGGACATGCCGCGCGGTTGGGTGGTGGCCGAGGTAACGGGGAGGTCCACCCCGGTGCAGACCTTCGATGAACTGATCTCCGCCGCGGCGGCTCATGCCCGTGCCCGCACCTGGCCGGACCTGGAGCAGCTCCTGCTGGAGCTTGCCGCTCCGCCTCGGAGCAATACCCCGGTGAACGGACAGTTGCTCCTCCCGGAGCCGTCAGCCGGATCAATGCCGGTGCTCGCGGCGGTCACGCACCTGCCGGCGCACATGAAGCTGGCGGCCTTCGCCCTCGGCGTACACTCGATTCCCTCTCCGGAACCGGTGGTCACAGACCTCGGCGGGAGTCAGCTGTCGGCCCGGGGTGGTCGACTGGCGACAACCAGGCCTACCGGCCTGTCTTCTCGTCCACCATCTCGGAGGAGATGAACGCCTGGTAGTCACCCAACGACAGGTCGGCGTAGTCGTTGGACCAGTCGAGGATGGCTCGCCGGATGCGCTTGCCCCCGCCGATGAAAGTGACCACCTTCCGTGCGTTCACGGACTGTGCGTGCGCCCGGGCGAGCACGGCCCCGCAGACGATGGCGTAACCGTTGAAGGCCGTGTCACCCAGTTCCCCGATCTCCACGCTGCCCTTCATATCGTGGTACTGCCGGACATAAAAGGAGCGTCCTGATGATGCGGACTGCAGGAAGCCCAGGAAAGGATCAGAATAGGCCTGCAGGATGCGTTGCTGGCCCACCACACGGGCTCCTTCCCCGGAGACCCCGGTGGTCTCCGTCAGGACCTCAGGCTGCGGGAAGCCACCATATTCCTCGAGGGCGCTGCGCAGCGCCTGCTTGACCTGGAGGATGAGGACGCCCCCGTCCGCGTCACGCAGCAGCACCAGGTAACAGCGGGTGCCCACGCTGCCCACACCGACGACCCGGCGCACGATGTCCTCCAGCGTGTAGTGGGTGAGCAGCATACGGATGTCCGCCTTCGCCGAGAGCAGGTACTGCCGGTAGTTGTCGGCCACGTTCAGCTCGACTTCATCGGCCACGTGACTCATCACGGGCGGGGCCTCGAAGAAGCGGCGTTTACCGTCCGCGGTTTCCTCGGTCAGACGTCGGGCGGCCCGGTCGCTGGTGCGTTTGCGGGAGTCCTCCGCTGCCTCCTCCAGCACCCGGCGGGATTCCTTGCCCAGGTGCCGGCGGGCCATCTCCTGGTTGAAGTGGGAGTAGTAGCGTTCCAGCGGGCTGTACCCGTCGGAGGTGTTCAGCGAGGAGACGTAGGCCCTCACCGCGTCCGCGGCGGCGGCCTGGACCACCTTCTCGGACCGGTCGGTGTCACGCCCGCCGATGATGACGCTGGTGACCAGCCGCTTGAGGTCCCATTCCCAGGGCGCCCAGGCGGATTCATCGAAGTCGTTGAGGTCGAAGGCCTGGGTCCGCTGCGGGGTGGCGTAGAAACCGAAGTTGCTCAGGTGTGCGTCCCCGCTGGAGACGACCGGGATCCCGCTGTGGGGATCCCGGGAGTGGTCCGCGGCCATGAGTGCTGCGGTGCCGCGGTAGAAGGTGAAGGGGCTCTGCGCCATCCGGGCCATCCGCAGGGGGATGAGCCACTGTTCCCGGGTGGCGTTCTGCTCCCGCAGGAGGCCCAGCGGGTCGCGTCCGGTGGTGGTGAGCATCGCCAGCTCCCCGCGTGTGACCGTCATACACGCTGAGTCTATTGCTTCCCGACGCCTCCGGGATCACAACTCAGTCTCGGGTTGCAGCCTCGTTCACCCGCACCGGGCCGATGCCGCCCTCGATGTGCAGGTTCAGGGTGGCACCATCCGCGTCCCCGTTGTAGGTACCCGGGGTGCAGGTGGATTCGCCGATGCCTTCGCTGCAGGTCAGCTCCACTGGCACCGCGTCGGGGAGGAACACGTTGACCGGGCCGATACCACCGTCGACGGTGGTGGTGCGGGCTTCATCCAGGGCGGGCAGGCCGCGCAGGTCGACGACGAGATCCCCGATGCCGCCGGAGTAGATGGCCTGGAGCTCCGTCTCGGCTGTGGGGACGAACTGGCGGGGCTGGGCGATGTCCTCGAAGTCATCACGGAAGGTGACGCCGATGATGCCGGCCGCGATGGTGGCCGCCCCCATGGTGCCGATCAGGCCGAGAGCAACCCAGGGCCAGATCCGCGGCTTCCGGGCGGCAGGCTGCGGGGCGGGGCCGGGTTCGGGCAGATCCCAGGCAAAGGGGGCGGTACCCAGCGGGTCCCAGGCGGGTGGGCTCACCCTGCCCGGGGGCATGTCGGTGCCCTCGGCGGGCAGGTAGGTGGAGAGGTCGACGGGCTCGGGCATGGTGCGGGCGGGTGCGTCGGCAAGCAGACCCGCCGGGGGCTGCGGGACGCGCTGGTGCAGGGCCCACCACGCGGCCAGCAGCACGAGGATCGCCAGGACGCCGGTGGAGGCCAGCGTGCCACCGGAGGTGAAGATGCCGGAGGTGAGGATGAAGAAGATGATCAGCCACCAGCCGGTGGAGCGTTCCTTCAACTCAGGTGCGCTGAGCTGCTCCTTGCGCCGGGAGACAGCCTGTGCCGGGGAGACCGCCATGCCGTAGCGGGGCATGGCCATCCAGGCGAGCAGGTAGGCCGGGAGCCCACCGCCGAGGGTGAACAGGGAGACGACGAACAGAACGCGGACGATGGTCGGATCGATCTGGTAACGCACACCGATGCCCTCGCAGACGCCGGCGATCTTCGCGTTGCCGCCCTGTTCGGAGGGGATGCGGGGCGGGCGGGTGTCCCACATCTGCCGGACTGTGTCGCTGAAGGAGCTCTGGGTGGTCATGGCTTCATTGTCGGTGGCAGGAGGGGAATCCGGTATCGGGATCCACCCTGAATTCCGGGAATCAGGGTCTGCCCCGATGTGGTCAGGGTGGGTTCTCTGGGAGGATCAGGGGCATGAACACCACCCCCTCCCCGGTCCCGTACGGGCCGGAGCGTTCCACCCCGGGTCCGTATCCGACGTACCTGCGGCCTGCCTCCCGGCGGGTGGTCGCCGGTGTCGCCGGCGGCCTGGCGGTGCACCTGGGCGTGGACGTGTTCTATGTACGACTGGCCTTCATCGTGGGTTCCTTCCTCTCCGGGCTGGGCGTGGCGGTCTACGCCGGGCTGTGGATGTTCTCCAAGACCTCCGACACGGTGGAGCTGCCCGTCCGGGAACGCGAGCTGTCGAGGTCGGTGTACCTGCTCCTGGCCCTGATCGGCGGGGTGGGTTTCGTCGTCTCCGCGAGCCTCGTCTCCGGCCTGCCCAGCGCGGCGCTGGTCCCGCTGCTGGTGGCAGGTGTGGGTGCGGTGCTGGCCTGGCAGGCCTACGACCGGGGTCTGGGCACAGGGCGCAGCCACCTGAGCATCCTCGGCGGTGCGGTGCTCATGCTGGCGGGCATCGTGGTGACTGTCTTCTACTCGGAGCGTTCAGGTGGCTTCGCCGCGGCGATCCTGGCGGTAGTACTCACCCTGGCGGGGGCCGCGGCGCTGGGTGTGCCGCTGGTGATGCGCCTGTGGGATTCCCTGGCGGAGGAACGCGCCGCGAAGGCGGCCAGTGAGGAACGTGCGGAGATCGCCTCCCGCCTGCATGATTCGGTGCTGCAGACCCTGGCGCTGATCCAGAAGCGTTCCGATGACCCGGCCGAGGTGGTCCGGCTGGCCCGGGGCCAGGAACGGGAGCTGCGGCAATGGCTCTTCGACGCCGATGAGAAGACCAGCCAGACCGTCTTCGCCGCGGTGGAGACCGCCTGCGGGGAAGTTGAGGACCTCTTCGGCATCCGCATCGCCCCCGTCACCGTCGGCGAGGACCGGGAGCTGACGGAGGAGACCAAGGCCGTGGTGCTCGCGGCGCGGGAGGCGATGGTCAATGCGGCGAAGCACGCGGGCGTCGAGAAGCTCGACGTCTACGCGGAGATCCTCGCCGGGGAGCTGGGCATCTTCGTCCGCGACCGGGGCAGCGGCTTCGATCTGACGGAGATCCCCGTCGACCGCCACGGCATCCGCGAGTCCATCGAGGGGCGCATGGAGCGTATCGGCGGGCAGGCGCGCATCCGTTCCACTGCGGGGGAGGGCACCGAGGTCTCCGTGACCTACCGACTGCCGGTATCCTGAGCGGCATGGTGAAGGTGTTCCTCGTCGACGATCATTCCGTCTTCCGCTCCGGTGTCCGCGCCGAACTGGCCGGCCACGTCGACATCGTCGGTGACGCCGGCACCGTCGCCGAGGCCATCGCGGGTATCGACGCCGCGCGTCCCGACGTCGTCCTCCTCGACGTCCACATGCCCGACGGTGGTGGCGTCGCCGTGCTCAAGGGGGTGGGTGTGGACACCACCTTCCTGGCGCTGAGCGTCTCCGATGCGGCGGAGGACGTCATCTCCGTCATCCGCGCCGGGGCCCGCGGCTACGTGACCAAGAACATCTCCGGCCCTGAACTGGCCGAGGCCATCGAGCGCGTCCACTCCGGGGACGCCTACTTCTCCCCGCGGCTGGCGGGCTTCGTCCTCGACGCCTTCGCCGGCGGGGAAGTGGTCGAGGATCCGGCGGAGGAGCCCCGCAAGATCGACGACCCCGTGGTCGACGCCCTCACCCGCCGCGAGCTGGAGGTATTACGGCTGCTGGCCCGGGGCTACACCTACCGGGAGATCGGCAAGGAGCTGTTCATCTCCGTCAAGACGGTGGAGACCCACGCCTCCAACATCCTGCGCAAGACCCAGCAGTCCAACCGCCACGCGCTGACCCGCTGGGCACATTCCCGGGACCTGGACTAGATGCGCGACTACACCTTCCAACCCGGTCGGGTGGTCATCGCCGCCCTGATCTTCACGGCCATCGTCATCTGGCAGGCCGATCTCGGTTGGGCCTGGTGGGTGCCGGCCTTCATCCTCATCGCGGTGGTCTTCGCCGGCATGCACGCCTTCTACAACTGGGCGAACACCCGGCTCAACGAGATGGGCAGACGCGTCCGCGAGGCAGAGGACAAACTGTAGGGTGCTGCACCCGCTGGCTGACGGGTGCAGCCGACCCCTCGGCGGCCAGCGACTGACCGGTGACGGTGGCGCCCGTGGTGCCGGGGAGCTGCAGTTGAGGGTCAGGCGTAGGCCAGTGCCCGGGTGCCGTCGATGTGTGGGAACACCCAGAGCATCCAGCCAAAGACCGCCAGCCACACCAGGCCCGTACCCCAGACAGGCAATGGAGCGAGAACCGGCACGATCATGAGCGCCAACCACACGAAGAACAGGGGCAGCACCTGCCCTGGGCGGGGGCGGATGGCGACATTCTCCCGTTCAAGAAAGGCCCTGATCTCCCGCCGGTAGGGGTGGCTGAACATCAGCAGCAGTCCGGCGGCGATCGCGACGACCATTATCCCGACCTGCACGCCCCGCGCCAGGCCGGTGGACAGTACCGCCACGCCGAGACCAATGAGCAGTGAGGTGCCCGCCCGCACCAGGGGCGGGGTGGGGATGGGGGTCTGCCGCGAGCGCATGTCGGAGTAGGCGTTCATGCGGGCTAACGGTACCAGTGGCGGATGGGGGCCAGTTGCCGCTGGCCGTCAGGGGTGCAGGACGTCCAGGACCAGACGGTGCGGTTCGTGGAGTACCTCTACCGTGTAGGGCTGCTTCTCCTCCATGCAGACCACGAACTGCGAGTGGCCCTCGAAGGTGCCCGCTGAGATGACCTGGGTGATGTTGCCGGCGCCCGGGACTGTGCCGATGTGCGGGTCCTCCCGGTTGAGCTCGAAGGGGTAGGCGGTGCCGTCGATGTTGACGTTGAGGGCGGCATTGCCTTCGAAGGGGATGGCGGTTCCGGAGCCCTGCTGGGCGGGGGTGGTGGTGTAGTCGATGAACCAACCCGGCTCACCGTCGCCGACCAGGTCGAAGACCACGCGGTCGAAACCCTCGTGGCTGGCTACCCGCACCGACTCGACCATCAGCTGGGCGGGGGCGTCCGGACGGGCGGTCTTGCGGGCGACATCGGCCTCCTTCAGGGAGAGCACACCGGTCTCGCCGAGGGTGGCGGCCTGCAGGGCACCGGCCGTCGCCGTGGGATTTCCCGATGATTCCGTACTGATGCCGCTGCTGCAGGCGGCGAGACCGAGGGCCCCGGTCGCCAGGATGGCGGCCAGGGTGGTGCGACGCGGCGAGGGCCGGTGGAACAGCCCCAGGGAATCAGTCATGCAGAACACCGTAACCACCCGGCCCGCAGGGGGCGAAGCCATCAATCGATTTCGGGCGGATCGTGAACAAATCGTTGTAAACAACAGCCAAGAAGTACATGAGGACCATCTTTGAGTGTGGTGAGTGTCACTTATCCATTGGGTTGTGATCTCAGGATCCCGTCCTGTGGGATGGGTGCGGGCGGGAGATCGCTAGGCTGGACCCATGAACCCTGCTGAACCTGTCCGCTGCTCCGATGTGGCCGGCGAGCCTCTGCCCGGCTCTGCGAAACGGCAGCGCATCTACATCATCCTGGAATGGGTCAACGGCTGGAGCCGCGACATTCTCGACGGAGGTGTATTCGGTGAGGATCTCACGGCGCAGCTGAAGGCGAAGCTCGGGGACGGGGCCGGGCTGCAGCTCATCCGCCGACCCGGCCCCGACGGTCGCCGCATCGACCGGCACCACCTCTACCTCGTGTTCGCGGAGCAGGCGACAACTGAACTGCTCATGGTCGACGGCCCCGAGGCCATCCTTGATCTCGACCTGGACGGACCAGGCCGCAACGGCGCCCAGCCGGTCGAGGAGCCGCTTGTACTGGTGTGTACCCACGGTAAACGGGACGTGTGCTGCGCTCTCAAGGGGCGCCCCCTGGCAGCCGCGCTGTATGAACGTCATCCGGGCAACATCGTGTGGGAGACCTCCCACACCAAGGGCCACCGTTTCGCGCCCTCCCTGCTGCTCATGCCCTGGGGCTACAGCTACGGCCGCCTCAACGAGGAGGCCGGTGATCAGCTCGTCCGGTCCGCCTGCCGCGGGGAGTACTTCTACCCGGGCAACCGCGGCCGGGGGACACACAGCCCGCGTGGCCAGGTCGCCGAGCTGGCGGTGGCCCGTGAACTGCACACGGGTGCCGATCCGTTGTTCTACGGCAACTTGATGGTGCTCGACGAGACGGACAATGATGTTCTCGTGGTCCACGCCGACAGCCGTTCCTGGCATGTGACTGTGGAGCAGCGTGAGGTGGAGAATGTGATCTCCTCCTGTGGGGACGCGCCGAAGAAGGGTCGGGTGTGGGTGGCCACCAACATCGTCCCCAGCCAGGCCAACGCGGACCTGGGGGAGCGCGACTAGCTCCTCACAGGTCCTCCACCAGTCGGAGGAACTCCTCCGCGTAACCGACCCGGCGGCGCAGTTTCTCCAGGCGGGTGGCCGCCTCAGCCCGGATCAGGGCGATGGTCTTCCGCGCCCCGGGGGTATCGGGGTGGTCCACCGCATCGAGGAAACCCCGCATCTCCTCCAGGGTGAACTCCAGGGGCTTCATCCGGCGGATGAGCATGATGCGCTCGATGTCGTCGCCGCTGTAGAGGCGGAAGCCCCCTGGTGTGTACCCGGAGGGACTGACGACGCCGACCTCGTCGTAGTGGCGCAGCGTCCGGACCGACAGTCCCGTGCGTTCAGCGACCTCGCCGATCCTCATCCCGGAGTCCTCCACCTGTGCATTCCCCTGTCGGTCGATTTGGGCGGGCGGCAAACCTCCCGTTACGGTAGGTTTTCGTTTACGCCAATATTACCTGGTCCCTGAAAGAGCAATTCCGCCTTGTCCAACACCGGTATCGTCGCCTCCTTCCGACACGCCTTCTCATCCCCTGCGCGCCTGCGTATGGAGGTCCTCGGCGGCCTCGTCGTCGCTCTGGCGCTCATCCCCGAGGCGATCTCCTTCTCCGTCCTCGCAGGCGTTGACCCGCGCGTCGGGCTCTTCGCCTCGGTGACCATGGCGGTGACCATCGCCTTCACCGGCGGCCGTCCCGCCATGATCAGTGCCGCGACAGGTGCGGTCGCCCTGGTCATCGCCCCGGTCATGCGTGACCACGGCTTCGAGTACTTCATCGCCACCGTCATCCTCGCCGGAATTATCCAGATCGCCATGGCCGCCCTCGGTGTGGCCAAACTCATGCGCTTCATCCCGCGCTCGGTGATGACCGGCTTCGTCAACGCCCTGGGCATCCTCATCTTCGCCGCCCAGCTGCCTTATCTGTGGGACGTGCCCTGGCTGGTCTACCCGCTGTTCGCCGCCGGCATCGCGATCATGCTGTTCTTCCCGCGGATCACCTCCGTCATCCCCGCGCCGTTGGTGACCATCGTCGTCCTCACGGCGCTGGTCGTGGCTGCCGGATGGGTTGTGCCGAATGTCTCCGACATGGGCGAGCTGCCCAGCTCCCTGCCGGAATTCTTCCTCCCGGCGGTGCCGCTGAACTTTGAGACCCTCCAGATCATCGGCCCCTACGCCTTCGCCATGGCTCTGGTCGGCCTGATGGAGTCGCTGATGACCGCCAAGCTCGTCGACGACATCACCGACGTCCACTCCGACAAGACCCGCGAGAGCTGGGGCCAGGGGGTGGCCAACATCGTCACCGGATTCTTCGGCGGCATGGGCGGTTGCGCCATGATCGGCCAGACCCTGGTCAATGTCCGCCAGTCCGGTGCCCGCACCCGCCTGTCCACCCTGCTGGCTGGCGTGTTCCTGCTCATCTTCGTCGTCGCCCTCGGTGACCTCGTGGGGCTGATCCCCATGGCCGCCCTGGTGGCGATCATGGTGCTCGTCTCCCTGGGCACCATCGACTGGCACTCCCTCAAGCCGCGCACCCTGCGCCTGATGCCGCTCAGTGAGACCGCGGTCATGCTGGTCACCGTGGTCGGCACCCTGGCCACCAACAACCTCGCGGTCGGTGTCATCCTCGGTGTGCTCACCGCGATGATCATGTTCGCCCGCCGGGTGGCGCACATGGTCAGCATCGAGAAGGTCTCCGAACTCGACGTCGACGATGACGGGCAGATCGACATCCGGACCTACCGGGTCACCGGTCAGCTGTTCTGGGCCTCCTCCAATGATCTGGTGTACCAATTCGACTACAACGACACCGCCAGCCACATTGTCATCGACCTGTCCGGTGCGGAGGTCTGGGACGCCTCCACCGTGGCCACCCTCGATGCTGTGCAGCAGAAATTCCAGGCCCGCGGCAAGATCGTCGACATCATCGGCCTCGACGGACAGAGTAAATACCGGGTGGACAAACTCTCCGGCAAACTCGGCGACTGACAATACCGGGCACAATGACACCGCCGGGGTGCCGCATCGGCGGCACCCCGGCGGTGTCAGGCGGACAAGCTGGAGGGATTCCTAGAGAGCGGCGAAGGGGATGACGCCGATGAGGACGCCGACGACCAGCATGACCAGGGAAACGATGGTGGCTCGCCAGAGAACCTTCTTGTGGTGGTCGCCCAGGTTGACCTTGGCCAGGGAGACCAGCAGCAGGATCGCCGGGACCAGCGGGGACTGCATGTGGACCGGCTGCCCCGTGATGGAGGCCCGGGCCATCTCCACCGGCTCGATGCCGAAGTGGGTGGCGCTCTCCGCCAGCACCGGCAGGATGCCGAAGTAGAAGGCGTCGTTGGACATGAAGAAGGTCATCGGGATGGAGAGCACCCCGGTGATCACAGCCAGGTAGGGGCCCATGGAATTCGGGATGACCTGGATGATCCAGGCAGCCATCGCCTCGACCATGCCGGTGCCGTCGAAGACTCCGACCAGCACACCGGCAGCCAGCACCATGGAGACCACGCCGACGATTGAGGAGGAGTGGGCCAGGAGCTCGTTGGCCTGGTCCTTGACGTCAGGGAAGTTCACGGCCAGGGCCAGCCCTGTACCGACCATGAAGATGTAGGCCAGCGGGAAGATGTCGGCGACCAGCAGCGCCATGACCGCAGCCGTCAGGGCGAGGTTGAACCATATCAGTCGGGGGCGCAGGCTGGCGCGGTGCGGATCCAGCATGGTGTCGGTCATGCCGGACCCGGTGTCGGAGTTGAGGGAGACGTGTTCCAGTTCCGCGGCCTCGACCCCGTGGTCGTCGAGAAGCACGCCGCCACCGGTGGGCGTGGGCTCGTCGGAGTTGCTCTGCCGACCCCGGCCACCGCGCGGGCCGGTGCCGCCGGATCCTGCACCGGCACCGCCCTCACCACCGTAGCGGGAGGTGTCCAGGGAACCACCGAGACGACGGCGTTCGGCCAGTCCCAGGAACCAGGCGAAGACGAAGATGACCGCCACACCGACAATCAGGGAGGGGATCATCGGTACGAAGACGGCGGAGGGGTCAACTCCCAGGGCGGTGGCGGCTCGCACCGTCGGCCCACCCCAGGGGAGGATGTTCATGGTGCCGTTGATCAGCCCGGCGACCACCGTCAGTACGACCGGGCTCATGCCCAGGCGCAGGTAAATGGGCAGCATGGCGGAGGTGGTGATGATGAAGGTGGTGGAACCGTCACCGTCGAGCGAGACCACGCCGGCCAGTACGGCGGTGCCGAGCACCACCTTCGCCGGGTCGTTGCCCAACGTGCGGGTGATGGTCCGGATCAGCGGGTCGAAGAGCCCGACGTTGATCATGATGCCGAAGTACATGATGGCGAACATGAGCAGGGCGGCAGTGGAGGCCATTCCACCGATGGCGTCGAGAACCATGTCGCCGATGCCGAGACCGGCGCCGGCCAGGAGGCCGAAGACGGTGGGGACCAGGATCAGGGCGACCATGGGAGTGGAGCGGCCAATCATGATCAGGGCCATGAAGGTGAGGATCATGGCGAACCCCAGGGCGACGAGAATACCGTCGGAGGGGGTGTGGCTCAGCGTGTATTCCGCGGCGAGCAGCACATCTGTGGGCGGGTACATCCGGACTCCTGAGTTTCCTTGGTGCGGTGAGTGTTCTGGAATGCGGATGTCAGCCTAGAGTGATGCCCATCACGGGTGAAGTCTTGAGTGCATTGCTTCACCTACTGTGCATTAACTCCCTTCTGCGCATTTAGCGCAGATACTTGTCGGAATGGAAAACCCGTGGTGGAATGGGGTTTCCGGGATGCTCCCCACACACGGCGACCCCACCGCCTGATGCGCCGCGGAAGGAAAGCAGAGCCGAAACATGAGATTCACCACCAGGGTGCTGTTGCTGCAGTTGATCACCGTCGTGGCCGTGGTCGGTGTGAGCACCGGGGTATTCATCCTGCTGGCGGTAGGGCAGCTCAAGAGCGAGACCGAGACCTCCGCCCTCTCGATCGCGCGCACCGTGGCCGCAGCGCCCGTCGTCCGCTCCGAGGTCTCGCTGGAGACCAGCCGGCAGATCAACCCTTCCGCCGGGGAACTCGCCGCCGGCCCCCTCCAGGCATATGCGCTTGACACCACCGCGCGGACGGACGCACTGTTCGTCGTCATCACCGATGGGGAGGGGATCCGCATGGCCCATCCTGATCCCGGTCAACTCGACCGCGAGGTGAGCACCAGCTTCGAGGAGGCCCTCCGCGGTGAGGAGGTCATCGCCTGGGAGCGCGGCACACTGGGGGATTCGGTGCGGGCCAAGGTACCGGTCTTTGCACCGGACAGTCGGCAGTCGGTCGGTGAGGTCAGTGTCGGCTTCGCCCGGGCCGGGGTCTTCGACGAACTGCCACGGTTGTTGCTCGGTGTCGGGGCCGCCGCCGCTCTGGCGTTGCTGATCGGCACCGGCGCAACCCTGGTTCTGCGCCACCGCTGGGAACAGCTGACCCTCGGTGTCCAACCGGAGGAGCTGGTCACCCTGGTGCAGAACCAGGCGGCCGTGCTCGACGGGGTGGGTGACGGGGTCATCGCCCTCGACAGGGCAGGTATCATCCGGGTCTCCAACACCGCCGCAGAGGAGATGTTCGGCCTGGCACATCTGGAGGGTATGTCCCTGCCGGAGCTGGATCTGCCGGAGGACGTCATCGCCTCGTTGTCGAAGGGGGAGGAGCGCGACGGGATCGTGGTCGGGGACCGGGTGCTCTACCTGGACTCCCGCCAGGTGGACCGCGCCGGCCAGCGTCTCGGTTCGGTGATCATCGTCCGCGACCGCACCGACATGATGGGGCTGAGCGAAAGGCTGGACTCGGTGCGCGCCATGACCTCCGCGTTGCGGGTGCAACGCCATGAGTTCGCGAACCGGATGCATGTGGCCGCGGGCCTGGTCGAGGCCGGGCGAGGGACGGAGGCCGCTGAATTCCTGCGCACCATGCGTGACCGCGGACCGGTCGATTACCCGCTTGCCGGCGTGGATCTGCTCGCCGAACCCTTCCTGCAGTCCTTCCTGGGGGCGAAGTCCATGGAGGCCGCCGAGCGTGGGGTGCAGCTGCAGATCCGTGATGAATCCCTGGTCCTGGGGGATGTCAGAGGGGTGGAGGGGACCGAGGACATCGCCACCGTGCTGGGCAACCTGGTGGACAACGCGGTCACGGCGGCCCTGGAGGGGCCCGAGCCCCGGCTGGTGGAGGTCACCCTCCTGGATGATGGGCCGGAGCTGGTGCTGGTGGTCGCCGATTCCGGCCCCGGTATCACCCCCGGTTCCCTCGGCACGGTGTCCACCGCCGGGGAGGCAGTCCCTGACCGGGTTCACGGTCACGGCATCGGGCTGGCATTGTCCCGGGATCTGCTGCGTCGGAGGGGAGGGGACCTGTGGGTTATTGATCCCGGCGGCGGGGAAAGCGGTCGGGGGGCGGTCTTCGGGGCCCGGCTTCCGGGTGTCATGCTTCCCGGTGATGATCTTCGAGAGGTTAACGGTTCCCCACGCCTCAAGGCGGGGGATTTCTAGCTCAGACTGCACGCATAACCTCCCCGAAGGGAGGTTGCAGATGTTTCATGTCCTCAACACTGGTGTGGCCCCGTTCTGCCACAGCCAGGATCACCCTGGCGGCGTTGCGGTCCCGGTCCTCAACCAGTCCGCAGGAAGTACAGACAAAGACGCGTTCCTCCAGCAGCAGGCGTTGCTTGGCTCTCGCGAAACACCCGTGGCACGTCATCGTCGTATAAGCGGGCGTGACCAACACCACCTTCCGGCCAGCCCGCTCGGCCCTGGTAACAAGTTCCCGCTTCGCGGCACCAATGGCCGCGTCCGCGGCTTTCCTCGCCATCGTGGTTTTGGCAAGAAACGTCGGTTTGAAGGCCTCCACCGCGATCAGATGATGGTTGTCGGTGATCTTCTTCGCCCACACCCGGGAATCATGCTCAGTCTGCCGGGCTGCCTTCTTGTGCAGCTTCGCGGCCTCCCGACGGGCACGCTGATATCCCTTCGACTGCTTACGTCCCGTACGGTGACGCCGCGCCATCGTCCGTTGCGCCTTGGCCAGTTCCGCGGCACAGCGTCTCCGGTGACCTAGATGGGGAAGATCATGCTGCGGGTCAGTGGTTATCGCCGTGGTGGACACACCCCAGTCGATACCGATTCCACCGGTAGCCTCCGGGGCTGGCTTCGCCTCGCGGCGGACCACGAACGAGGCGTACCAGTGCCCCAGACTGTCCTGGTACACCCGCACACTGGTCGGGTCAGAGGGCAGTTCCCGCGACCACACCACCGGAATCGACATCCCCTTCGGCAGTCGCAGTCGTCCCTCCCGGAGGGAGAACCCGCGGGTGCTGTACTCCAACGAAGGCAGAGTGCGCTTTTTCGCTTTGTGCCTGGGTCGGCCTCTGCCTTTGACGGTGTAGGACTGCTGGAGTGCCTGCGCGTAAGCGCGGAGCATGGACTGTTGGGCGACTTGGGAGCCTTTCCGCATCCACGTGTTTCTGCCCCGCAGTTCGGTGAGCAGCTTCCCCAGCTTCTTAAGCGTCGGTGTATTTCCTGTTTTCTGCTGGTGGACGGCTTCGTTCCACAGGAATCGGCACCGGCCCCATTCCTGGGACAGTGCTCGCTGCGCCTGCACACCGGGTCTGAGGCGGTAGGTGTAACGCACGATCTCGTCCACACCGCCAGCTATACCTCACCACACCATGGATTGTCCAGAGGTAGCACATCAGATCGGACAACAACGTCGTGGACCGCTGTGCCTACCGCGTCGTGTGGTGCCCGACATATCGTCGCTCCGTCGTTACTGCTGAGCGTGAATGCACTATCGTCAAACTCGAAACCATGCCTGACCACGGACATCTCCGGGGCGAGTGTGACCCTAAATACAAAATCCACCAACTGGTCAGGCAGATCAAGGAAAGGTCGTCCCGTGTGCCCAGGCAAGAGTTCCCGTCCCCCACATCCAGATTCCCTATGCTGTGGGCCAATTCGTATGTCGTCGCCACAGTCGGCGGCTCACCCCTGGGAAGTTGTTAATCAGTATGTCTAAGAATTTCAACGCAACGTATCACGTGCCCCTTTCCTCCCCCTGCCTCAAAGCAGGGGTTTCCAGGGGTGCTATTCAATGATGGCACGGGCCTGGTCAGTGCTGGTGGTGGACGATGATTTCCGGGTCGCGGGCATTCACGCCGAGATCGTGGATGCCGCTCCGGGTTTCCGGGTGCAGGGATCGGTGCGCACCGTCGCCGAGGCTCGTGCGGCACTGGCCACGAACCTGCCGGATCTGATGCTGGTCGATGTCTATCTGCCGGACGGCGACGGTATCGAACTGGTCCGCAGCGTCGGGGTGGATGCCTTTGTCATCAGCGCCGCTGATGAGGGTGACACCGTCCGCCGTGCCCTGCACGCCGGGGCGCTGGGTTATCTGGTCAAGCCCTTCCCGCAGCAGACCCTCAGCGACCGGCTGGACCGGTACGCCCGCTTCCGGCATGTCCTGTCGGGCAGACGTGGCCTGCGGCAGGAGAGGATTGACCAGGCGTTGTCCATCCTGCACGGGCAGCCCGCCGGTGCCGTGGTCGCTCGTTCCGCGACAGAACAGCTGCTTCTCGACGCCCTGGGAGAGGGGGAACTCTCCGCGGCGGAGGCAGCTGAGATCACCGGGGTCTCCCGGGCCACCGCGCAGCGCCGTCTGGCGGCGATGGCCACCCAGGGGGTGGTGCAGGTACGTCTGCGTTACGGCTCCTCGGGCCGGCCCGAGCATTTGTATTCCAAATTGGCCTAGCGGCGCAGGATCTTCCGCGAGACCCAGTTTCCCAGCAGCTGGGCGATCTGCACGATGACGACGATGACGATGACGGCCGCGTAGGTGACCTCCAGGTCATAGGCGCGGTAGCCGTAGACGATGGCGAAGTCACCGATGCCGCCACCGCCGATGTAACCGGCCATGGCGGACATGTCCACCACGGCGATGAAGATGAACGTATAACCCAGCACCAGCGGGCCCAGGGCCTCCGGAACGATGACGGTGGTGATGATCCGCCACGGCCCGGCACCCATGGCCCGGGCCGCCTCGATGACGCCGGGGTCGATGGCCACGAGGTTCTGTTCCACGATGCGGGCCACCGCGAAGGTGGCGGCGATGCACATGATGAAGATCGCCGCTGACCGTCCGATGGTGGTGCCCACGACGTTGAGGGTCAGGGGCGCGAACATCGCGATCATGATGATGAAGGGGATGGGCCGGATGAAGTTGACCAGCAGGTTGAGCACCCAGTAGACGGGTTTGGACTGCAGGACGCTGCCCGTCCGGGTGGTGTAGAGCAGGATGCCGACCACCAGGCCGGCGAGCCCGCCGAGCACCATCGTTAGGGACACCATGACCAGGGTGTCGACGATGGCGTCCAGAAAGGTCGGGCCGAGACGGTTCCAGTCGGCGGCGAGAATGGTGTGCGTCATCGCGTGATCTCCTGGATGTCGGTGGTGCGTTCCAGCGCAGTGCGGAAGCGTTCGATGGCCTCGTCCGGGCCGTTGAGGCGGACGGTCATCTTGCCGAAGGACTGGCGCTGCAGGGTGGTCACGCCGCCGTGGACGATGCTGATACGCAGGCCGTCCTCCCGGGCGGCGGCCGCGGCGGGGAAGAAGCCGGAGTCCTCGGTCAGGTTGATGGTGAACAGACGACCGTCGTAGGCGAGGAGATCCTCGGCCTCGACGAGATCGGGGGTGTTGCGCAGGGAGGAGGAGACGAAGCGCTTCGCCACGTTCGTGCGGGGGGTGGAGAAGACCTCGTAGACGCTGCCGTACTCGACGACCTGACCGGCCTCCATGACGGCGACTTTGTCGGCGATGCTGCGGACCACGTCCATCTCGTGGGTGATCACCACGATGGTGATACCCAGTTCGCGGTTGATCTCCCGGAGGAGGTCAAGCACGTCCTGGGTGGTCTCCGGGTCCAGTGCCGAGGTGGCCTCATCGGCGAGCAGGAGACGGGGGTTGGTGGCCAGTGCCCGGGCGATGCCCACGCGTTGTTTCTGGCCGCCGGAGAGCTGCTCGGGGTAGTTCCGGCCTTTGTCACCCAGGCCGACGAAGTCGAGAAGCTCCGCCACGCGTTTCTTCCGCTCTGCCTTGGGCATCCCGGCCAGCTGCAGCGGGTACTCGATGTTGCCGGCGGCGGTACGGGAGTGGAAGAGGTTGAACTGCTGGAAGATCATGCCGATGCCACGGCGGAGGCCGCGCAGCTTTGACTCAGGCAGGCCGACGACGTCGGTGCCGTCGAGAAGCAGCTGGCCGGAGGTGGTGGTGTCCAGGCCGTTGATGAGGCGGACGAGGGTGGACTTGCCGGCGCCGGAATAGCCGATGACGCCGAGGATCTCCCCGGGTTCGACGGTCAGGGTGACGCCGTCGACGGCGCGGGTCTCGGTCTTCTTCTGGTTGGTGAAGACCTTTGTCACATCGCGGAATTCGATGCGGGTGCCGGTGCGCGGCCGGGTAGGTGGTGCGGAGACTGGTTCGGACACGGGTGATCAGGACCGTTCTGGGAGGGGGTGTGTACGGCTGAATGCTAAACCCCGCCGCGGGAGGGCGGCGGGGTGGGGCATGGATACGGCGTTACTGCTCGCCGGACTCGCGCAGGCGGTCCATGATCGCCTCGAGGTCCGCACGCGGGCGATCGACCTTGACGGCGGTGTTGCCGGAGGACTGCAGGACGGCGTCGGTGACGGCCTGGTCCTTCCACAGCTCGGTCAGGCGGATGATGTTCTCATCCTCGGCACGCTCCGGGGTGGTCACCCACACGTTGATGTACGGCTCGGCCTCCTCGTTGGCCGGGTCGTCCTGGAAGATCGCGTCGAGCGGGTCGATGCCGGCGCGCTCGAGGAAGGAGTTGTTGATCACGGCCGGGCGACCCTCGTGGAAGACGGCGGTGGTCTGGGCGGCGTCGACCGGGATGACGTCGACCTCGGAGGCGTCGGTGTCGATGTCGGCCGGGGTCGGGTTCAGCAGCCCCTCCTCGCGGAGAGTGACCAGGCCGGTCTGGACGAGGACGTTGATGGCGCGGCCCTGGTTGGTCGCGTCGTTCGGGATGGCGATCTCCTCGCCCCCGATGCCGTCGAGGGAGTCATGGCCCTGCCAGAACAGGGCGAGGGGGTAGATCTCGGTGGAGGCGATCGGCACCAGGTCGGCGTCGGCGCCGGTGTTGTAGTTGCTCAGGAACAGCAGATGCTGGAACTTGTTCACGTCGATCTGGCCCTGCACGAGCGCATCGTTCGGGGTGTTGAAGTCCGAGAACGGCACGATCTCGATGTCGATGCCCTCCTCCTCGGCGAGATCGGCGAAGACATTCCACTCGTTGAGGTTTGCGTCGGTGGTGCCGATGCGGATGGTCTCAGCGGCGGCGCCGTCGGTGGTCTCGGAGTCGGAGGCGCAGGCGACGAGGCCCACGGCGGCGAGGGCCGAGACGGCCGCGCCGGCGAAGATGCGACGGAAGCTCATGGCTGGTCAGGTTCCTTCCAGTTCATTGGTCAGTTGACTGTGAAGCTAGCACTTTATGTACCGCTCTGTCTAGTGGGTGGTGGGGGCGGCTGCGGAAGGGGTGGGTACCTGCGTTCGAATAAGGCGGACTGGGGGCCGGGTGCGGACAGGATAGGCCGATCATTTGGTCGGTGTTGTCAGGGTGGGGATGCGGTGCCGGGATGTGCCGTGAGCGTGATCGCGGGGGATGTGGATCGCCGAAGGGGTCGGGGCAGACCAGACGGCATGGTCTAGGTCGGGCCGTGGGATCGGCGACGGATGCCTGTCCGGCAGGGGATCACTGCGGATGGGTGTGTGTGAAGAGGCTGACGACAGCCTTGACCTCGGGTGTCGGCTGCGGGTTCCAGGTCGCCCAGGTGCGGACCACGAGGTCGTTGCCGGAGGCGTCGTATCCCTCCAGGGGAATCCACCGCCAGTCGGAGAAGTTCGTGAGCGCGGAGGCTTCGGTGGTGACGGCGACATCTGCCTCGACCAGATCGGCGATCAGCGCGCTGTACTGGCCGAATTTACGGAAGATCCAGGTGGCGTCCACGTCAACCGAGAGCATGGCGTTCTTCAGGATCTCCTCCTGGACGCGGATCTCTCCTCGGGCGTGGGCCAGGACCCGGAGGCCCGCCAGGTCGTAGAGGGTGGCCACGGGCCGGTTGCGGAGCATGTGGTGAAGTGCGGAATCCGTCCGGACGACGACGCCCAGGCGTTGTTCGAGGGCCAGGTGGGTGGGAAATGCCTCGCTCCGGCTGCGGGCCAGGGCGACGTCCAGCTCCCGTCGTTTCAGGAGTGTCAGCTGCTCATCGGTGGGTGCCTCGATGAGGGACACCCGGATGCCGGCGGTGATGCCATTCAACCGCTCCCGCAGCCAGGAACTCGACAAACCCGGGGGGATGCCGATCCGGACGCTGGTGATGAGGTGCTCTCCGGAGCGGATCTCGTCGACCACGGACTGCATGCGGGCCAGTAGCTCGTCCGCTTCCTTGTGCAGGGTTTCTCCGGCCCTGGTCAGGGACACGCCCCGGGCATGACGCTCCAGTAGCGGAGCGCCGATCTCCGTCTCCAGCGCGGCCATCTGGCGGCTGAGCGCGGGTTGGGAGATGTGCAGCTCCTGTGCCGCCCGGTGGATCTGTCCGAGCCTGGCCACTGCCAGAAAAGACTTCAGCTGATGCAGATTCACAACAGTTTCTCCCCTTTCCGATATGCAATATGTGCATCTCAGAGTTTTGATATATGCATTTGTACTATACGTCACACCGTCATACGATCTGACGACAAGGACACACAGAATCCTGTTGAGTGATTGACACTCAGAACAACAAGTGAATGCGGTACCCGGGCCAGCCTCTTTGCGCCCGTCAGGTACGAATCGGCCGGGGCGCTCAACCAGAGCACCAGCACCCGGCCGGGAATACCCCGCTGGTCGGCATCATCCACGCAGATCCAGGGGCGCGAGAGGTAAATATCTCTGATCGCAGCGGACAACATGCAGCCAACCTGAAGAAAGTACCGAGATGAAAAATCACCCACAGGCTTCCCCCAGCCCGGGAGGACCTACCATCGAAACCGGGTACCGGAAGACACCGCGGAAGGCCGCTCTGTCCGGCTGGATCGGCTCGGCCCTCGAATACTACGATTTCGCCGTCTACGGCACCGCCGCCGCGCTGGTGCTCAACCATCTGTTTTTCCCGGCGGACACCGCCCCGGGTGTCGCCATCCTCGCCTCCATGGCCACGGTCGGCGTCGCCTACGTGGTCCGCCCGTTGGGTGCCCTGATCATGGGCCCCCTCGGGGACCGCTACGGACGCAAATTCGTGCTCATGCTGTGCCTGTTCATGATCGGCGCGAGTACCTTCATCGTGGGCTGCCTGCCCACCTTCGATCAGGCCGGTTACCTGGCCCCGGCCCTGCTCGTCATCTGCCGTATCATCCAGGGTCTGTCCGCCTCCGGGGAACAGTCCAGCGCGATCTCCGTCTCCCTGGAACACGCCACGGAACACAGGCGCGCCCTCACCACGAGCTGGACGCTGCACGGCACCCAGTTCGGCACCCTGTTGGCCACCGCCGTGTTCATCCCCTTCACCCTCTTCCTCAGCGAGGATGCGCTGATGTCCTGGGGTTGGCGTGTGCCGTTCTGGCTTTCCGCCGTCGTCGTGCTCGTCGCCTTCCTCATCCGCCGTGGCCTGGAGGAGCCGCCGGCCTTCAGGGAGGCCCGGGAGGCGCAGGCCGACAACGCGGCCCCCCGCGGCCCTTCCCCGCTGGCCCTGGTCATGCGTCACCACAAGGCCGCCGTCCTCCGTGTCGCAGCGGCCGCGATGATCAACACCGTCAACGTGGTCTTCACCGTCTGGTCGTTGTCCTTCGCCACCAACGTGGTCGGGCTGGACCGCTCCACCATGCTGCTGGTGCCGGTGGTCGCCAATGTGGTTGCCCTGCTCGCCATCCCGTTCGCGGGTGCGCTGGCCGACAGATTCGGACGCCGGCCCGTCTTTGCCCTGGGTGCCCTCGGATCGGCGGTGGCGATGAGCGGTTATCTCAATGCCGTCTACTCCGCCAACTGGATCGCCATCTTCTTCATGGGTGTGGTGATGTCCGGCCTCCTCTACTCCATGTCGAACGCCGTCTGGCCGGCCTTCTACGCAGAGATGTTCCCCACCTCCGTCCGCGTCACCGGCCTGGCGTTGGGCACCCAGATCGGGTTCGCCGTCTCCGGTGGCTTCGCACCCGTGGTGGCCTCGGCCCTGGCCGGCGCTGAGGGTGACAACTGGCTGCGCGTCGGCACCTTCGTGGGCGCCGCCGCCGTCATCGCCGCAGTTGCCGCCCTCACGGCGAAGGAGACCAGGGAGCTTAACCTCGACGAGATCGATGCTCTGCACACCGCCCGCGGAGAGGCAGCTGATCTGGCACTGTCCGGGGTGCGCAGCACCACCGTCGTGGTTGCTCCGGACGGGTCCCACTCCCGGGACCCGGAGAAGAACAATCATCAGCAGCAGGAGAGCCGACTCTGATGCGCACCTCTATTGCCACGGTCTGCCTGTCCGGCACACTCGCCGAGAAGCTTCGTGCCGCTGCCGACGCGGGTTTCGACGGCGTCGAGATCTTCGAGCAGGACCTCACCGTTTCCCCGCACTCCCCGGAACAGATCCGGCAGCGCGCTGCCGACCTCGGACTCAGTCTTGATCTTTTCCAGCCTTTCCGGGATTTGGAGGGAGTGGAGGAGGAGCAGTTCCAGGCGAATCTGCGCCGCCTCGAGGCCAAGTTCGCATTGATGAACCGGCTGGGGATCGACACCATTCTGCTGTGCTCGAATGTTGGTACTGCGATCATCGACGATGACGAATTATTCGCCACCCAGCTCCGTCGGGCCGGTGAGCTGGCGGAACGCCACGATGTCCGCATCGCCTATGAGGCCCTGGCCTGGGGACGTTTCGTCAATGATTTTGAGCATGCCCACCGGGTGGTTGAGTTGGCGGACCACCCGCGGGTGGGCACCTGCCTCGACACCTTCCACATCCTCTCCCGGGGGTGGAGCACCGACGCAGTGGAGTCCATCCCCGCTGACAGGATCTTCTTCGTTCAGTTGGCGGACGCTCCCAGGCTGAGCATGGACGTCCTCTCCTGGTCCCGGCATCACCGTGTCTTCCCTGGTGAGGGGGATTTCGACCTGGTTAAGTTCATGCGGCATCTGGCCCGGAGCGGCTATGACGGGCCGGTGTCGTTGGAGATCTTCAACGACTCCTTCCGGAAGGCGGATGTCGCCCGTACCGCTGTCGATGGACGCCGTTCCCTCCGTTGGCTGGAGGACCGGACCTGGCATGCGTTGTCGGATGCCGGCGAGGCGGAGGCGGGGCAGGCGCTCGACCTTGTCCCCCTGCCCGATGTGGCAGAGACGGAGGGGTTGGATTTTGTCGGGATCGCCACCGGTCGCCTCGGGGAGACCATGAGGGTACTGCACCAGCTCGGTTTCCGGCTGGGGGGCCATCACCGGAGCCGGCCCGAGTACCAGGTGTGGATCCAGGGAACGGTCCGGATCGTCATCGGGGACCGTGGTCCCACCGGCGCCCCCACGGCAATCACCTCCCTCTGCTTCTCGACGCCCGACCCTGCCGCCGCAGAAGCCCGTGCCCACGGGTTGCAGGCGAAACCCGTCCCCGGGGAGAGGGCGGCCGGGGTCTGCGCCCCGGACGGCACCGAGGTGTTGTTCACCGGCCCCGCTGCCGGCTCCGTTCCGGAGTGGCTGGCGGAGTTCGGGATGGCGGAAGATGACCTGGGGGACCGGTCCCTGATCACTGGTGTCGACCATGTCAATCTGGCCCAGCCCTGGCAGTACTACGACGAAACTGTGCTGTTCTACACCTCCCTCATGGCTCTGGAGGCCCAGGGGCAGGAGGAGTTCCCCAGCCCCATCGGGTTGATCCGCAACCAGATCATGCGTTCGGCCAACGACAGGGTACGGCTGCTGCTCAGCGTCGCCCCTGAGGACGGGGAACAGGGGGACTTCCTGGCGGCCGCTTACCCGGAGCACATCGCCTTCACCACGGAGGACATCCTTGCGGTGGCGCGTCGGGCGCGGCAGCGGGGGCTGGCATTCCTGCCGGTCCCGGAGAACTACTACGACGACCTGCAGGCGAGATTTGAACTGGACCCCGTTTTCCTCGCCGAGTTGCGGGAGAATGATCTGCTCTATGACCGGGACGCCCATGGCGAGTTCCTCCATTTCTACACAGGCACCCTGGGGACCATGTTTTTTGAGGTGATCGAGCGCAGGGGTGGTTTCCGGGGATGGGGCGAGAACAATGCCCCGGTCCGGCTGGCGGCCCAGTACCGCAGGATACGGGACCTCGAACGTGGGGTCCCGCAGTAACCCCTGTCCCTGCCGCCATCAATCTGAGAAAGGACTCAACCGTGAACACACGGATCATGCTGTTGAACGGCCCCAACCTGAACATGCTGGGGCAGCGGGAACCTGACATCTACGGTCACTCGACACTCGAGGATGTGGTCGCACTGGTCCGGGACCGTGCCGCCGGCCATGGCCTCGAGGTCGATGCCCTGCAGAGCAACCACGAGGGCGGCCTGATCGATGCACTGCACCGAGCGCGGGGAACTCACGTTGGTTGTGTGATCAATCCCGGCGGGCTGACCCATACCTCCGTGGCGCTGCTCGACGCCGTCAGAGCCTCGGAGTTACCCACCGTGGAGGTGCACATCAGCAATCCCCATGCCCGGGAGGCATTCCGCCACCACTCCTACATCTCCGGGGCGGCGAAGGCCGTCATCGCCGGCGCGGGCATCGCCGGATACGGATTCGCCGTGGATATCCTCGCGGCCCACCACAACGAAGGACACTGAAGCAGACCATGAACCGCGAGAGCATTCTTCTCGGCCTGATCGGCGAGGACATCTCCCTGTCACGCACCCCGGCCATGCATGAAGCCGAGGGACTGGCCCACGGGGCCGCCACGGTGTACCGCCGTCTGGACACCCGCACTGAACGTCTCAGGGAAAAAACCCTGGCTGAACTCCTTGAAGCGGCGCGGGCCACCGGTTACAACGGACTAAACATCACCCACCCGTACAAGCAGACTGTCCTCCCGCTCCTCGACCATGTCTCGGAACAGGCGGCCCAGCTCGGATCGGTCAACACTGTGGTCATCTCCGCCGAGGGCAGGACGACGGGGTACAACACCGATGTCACCGGTTTCGCACGTGGACTGGAGGAGGGACTCGCGGACGCCACCATGACCGAGGTCGTCCAGGTCGGTGCCGGGGGAGTGGGTAACGCTGTCGCATACTCACTGGTGACGCACGGGGTGGAACGCCTGTATGTGGCTGATCTTGATCCGGGGCGTGCACACTCCCTGGCAGAGGAGATCAATGCGGCCGTCGGCAGGGAAGCCGTGAGAGGGGTGGATGCCGTGGGGATCGAGGAGATCATCTCCCGGGCCGACGGCGTGGTCAACGCGACCCCGATGGGCATGCCCGCCCACCCCGGCACAGCCTTCGACACCAGTTGCCTGATGCCCCGGCACTGGGTGGGGGATGTGGTCTACATGCCGCTGGAGACCCGGCTCCTGGCAGAGGCCCGTGCGGTCGGCTGCCGCACGCTCGACGGCACAGGGATGGCCATCCACCAGGCCGTTGACGCCTTCCGCCTCTTCACGGGTTTGGAGCCGGATGCGGAGAGAATGCGCACGACCTTTCTCTCCCTGAGCTGAGTCATCCCCAGGTCACATCCGGTCCCGGAACATCTCGATGGCCATGAGGATGACGGCGGCGATGACCGTGGTGGCCAGCCACACCCCGAGGAAGAAGAGGACGTCCGGCAGACCCAGCGGCCATTCGCGGGTGACCAGGGTAGAGATGAACGCGATGATCACCGCGATGGTGGCACCGGTGGGCAGCTTGGCGATGAGGTATTCGAGGCCGGACATGCTCTTCAGCCTATCCCTTCCGCCTGTGTGTGCTGCCGCCACCGGACACCCAGCAGGACCACGGCGAAGAGTAGGCCGTGGAGGACGAACCTCGCGGCGGAGGTGGCGGCGTCGAGCTGGTAGGCCAGCTCGCGGAGAGTTCCCTGGGGGCAATCCGGGTGCGACCAGACTCTGGCTAGGCTGGATGGCGTGAATCCCGTCTCCCCGAAGCTCACCACTGCCCGCTATCTGGGACGGCTGCCCTGGATCGTGGTCGTCCTCGTCGTCTTCGCTGTCCTGGGGGTGGTGTTCAGCGCGTGGTTCCATATCGGCACCGCCGCCGCCCTGGTCCTGCTGCTGTGGCAGGTGTGGCTGATACCGGCGCAGGTGAAGTTGCTGGGTTGGCAGGAGACGGAGGATGAGCTGTTGATCACCAAGGGGCGACTGTGGCACACCTTCACGGTCATCCCCTACGGCCGCATCCAGTACGTTGATGTCACCGCCGGTCCCATCGAACGCGGGCTGGGGATGAAGACCCTGCAGCTGCACACCGCCTCCGCGACCTCGGACGCGGCTGTCCAGGGGCTGCCTGCGGAGACCGCCGACGCCCTGCGGGACCGCCTGGCGGTCCGGGCCCGGGAGAGGATGAGCGGACTGTGAACGGCGAAGACTACCGCCGCGTCCACCCGCTGACCCCGCTCCTGCGTTTCTGGACGCTCATCCTGGCGCTCATCGCGGTGCTCATCGTCAACCTCGACCTGGCCGCCATCGGGGCAGCTCTCGCCTGGTTGGGGAGCGGCAGCATCCTGCCGGTCCTCCTCGGGATCGTCGTATTCCTCGCGGCCTGCGGGCTGGTCTGGCTGATCTCCCGCATCTGGTGGCGGGCGACCGGTTACCGGCTCACCGCCGAGGAGGTCTCCCTGAAACGCGGCGTGCTGAACACTCAGCTGCGCACCGCCCGCTACGACCGGATCCAGGCCGTCGACGTTGTGGAATCGGTCATCGCGCGCATCTTCCGGCTCGCCGCAGTGCGGGTGGAGACCGCCGGCGGCGGTGACTCCGTCATCGAGATCGCCTACCTGCCCCGGGATGTGGCCGAGCAGCTGCGGGCGGAGGTCCTCGGGCGTTCCCGCGGGACCACACCAGCGCCGGAGACTGCCCCGGAACCCGCCGGCCGGGTCGTGGTGCCGCAGATCCCCATCACCCGTTCCCTGGCCGGGGCAGCCCTGCAGGGGCTGTCCATCAGCGCGCTGCTCATCATCCTCGGGCTCATTCTCACGCCCCTGACGTGGGCAGCGGCGGTGCCCATCGCCATCGGAATCGTGCCGGTGATCTGGAATCAGATCGACAGCAGCTGGCAGTTCACCGCCCACCTGGCCGATGACACCCTCCACCTCTCCTACGGGCTGGCGGACCGGCGCAGGCAGTCGATCCCGCTGCACCGCATCCACGGGGTGAAGGTCCACCAACCGATACTGTGGCGCATCCCCGGCTGGTGGTACGTCCAGGTCTCCGTTGCCGGCTATGGCGCGGTGGACACCAAGGGCACCGGCACCACCCGCGTGCTGCCTGTCGGTTCCCGCGAGCAGGCTCTGCAGCTGCTGGAGCTGGTCGGACCGCTTGATGCGGCCACCATCGACGCCGTCGCACGCCCGGAGGGGGCGACCACCCCGACCTTCACGTCGCCACCGGTGGCGAAATGGGTCTCCCCGGTGGATCTGCACCAGCAGGCGGTGACCCTGCTTGATGACGCCGTCGTGGTCCACCGTGGCCGACTCGCCCGCCGTGTCAAGATCATCCACCCCTCGCATATCCAGGAGTTGTCGCTCACGCGTGGCCCCCTGCAACAGCTCTTCGGTCTGTGCACCGTGCGTTTCGATCTCGTGCCCGGCCCGGTGACCATGGCCGGGGAGGACCTCAGCCCGGAGGATGGTCGGGCGCTTCTCGACGCCCTGCGTAGCCGGGAACTCCGGCTCTAGCTCACAGACCCAGTGCGGCGATCAGCGGTGGGGAGGCCACGAAGCCGATCTGGATAACAACGAGCACCGAGAAGATGCTGAGCAGGGCTTTGTCGCCCGGGCCTGAGGCCTTGATGCTGAGGAAACCGGGCAGCCGCAGCTTCCACCAGCGTCGTCCACGCAGGGGCAGCACCGGGGCGAAGGCGGGGATACCCGCCTTGGTGGCCATGTCCCCGAGCAGGTGGGTGACCACACCGACCGTCACCGCCGAACCCATTACCAGTCCCAGGGAAGCGGCAGGGACGAAGGTCCACGCCCCGTAGGCCAACGCCGCTGCGGCACCGGTGACGACAATCCAGTCATGTTTCTTCGACCATTCGGGCAGCAGGCCGCGGATGGCCAGACTGAGCAGGAAGAACAGCAGTCCGATCACCGCCGGCTTCTCGTAGGCCCCGATCAGTGCCGTCGCCCCGGCGCCGGCCGCCAGGGCGAACCACACGGTGTGCGTCAGGGTGCGGTGGCCGTTGTTGCAGCGGGGGTCCCTGCGGCCACGGGTCAGGTTGACCACACCCTGCGAGAAATTCTCCACCCCGCGCGAAACCACCTGGGACAGGGGGCCGAAGGAACGCGCGACCGTGGCCTGCGGGGAATCCAGGTCCGGCAACAGGGCAGCCCCGGCGGCCAGGCCGGCGTAGACGAAGGCCTCCTGCGCGGTGGTGACCCCACCCCACTCGGCGGGCAGCATCTGCGCGACGGCCAGCCCCACGGCAGCCCCACTCATCGCGTGGGTCGGTCCCATCACCACTGTCCATCACTCCCTCGGTGTCCGTATGTCGACATCGACAATACGACACAAGTTCGAACGATTGTTCGCGGGGTGGGTTTAGGGGTGGTGGTGCCGGGACGGCGAGGGTGCGGTCCTACACCTTGAAGTTGAAGCGGATGTCCCTGGGCATGACGTGGATTGCGGTGAAATCCGGGAGACCGACAACCTGATGTACCTCATCGGCGGGGATGATGAAGGTGTCCCCGGCGTGCAGCTCATGGGACACCTCCCCGAAGGTGATGGTGCAGGTGCCCTCGAGGATGACCAGTGCAGATTCGTGGGAGGCTGTGTGCGGTGGGAATCCAGCGCCGTCGACGCCCTCCATCCGTTTGGTGCTGAGGACGGTACCGTCCTTGAGTGAAGTGGTCTTCCTCATCAACTGCTCCTCTGCTGGCCGCTGTCCGGTCGCCCTGACTGTACCTGGGGTTACGGGCGGTTCAACCTTTTTCCGAGTCGGTCGGTGAACGGCGGGCGACGATCTGCCGGATCAGTTTCTCGACCTCCACCAGCACCATCACGGTTGCGCCGACCGCGGTGCAGAACAACCACTCCGCTGCACTCAACGGGGCCAGTCCGATGAGCTCAGCGGATACCTCCCAACTCATCGCACCCCACTGCAGGAGCAGTGCGGCGAAAGAGGAGATCAACAGCAGCGGGTTGCCGAAGGGGTTGAGCCGGAAAAGTGACACCCGCTCCGCACGGGAGTTGAACACGTTGAAGAAGTTGAACATCACCATCGTGATCAGGGCCAGGGTTCGGGCATGGTCGAGGGCGAACCCGGCGTCCTGTGCCAGGTTGTACACGAGGAGGGTACCCAGCCCCATCCAGGTGCCCGTCACCAATGTGCGGATGAGCATGGTGCGCCCGAGAATGCCCTCGGACTGGGACCTGGGCGGTTGTCTGAGCTCATCTCCTTCGCCGCGTTCGAAGCCGAGCGCGATGTCCTGGATACCGTTGGTGATCACGTTCATGAAGATCAGCATCGCGGGCAGGAAGATCAGCGGCAGATCGCTGAATGTGTTCAGGGCAACCGCGAGCATCGCGGCCAGACCGTTGGCGAGCAGGAAGTGGGTGGCCTTCCGGATGGAGGCGAAGGTCACCCGGCCCTGGCGGACCGCTTCCACGATGGTGACGAAGTTGTCGTCAGCGAGCACGAGGTCCGCGGACTCCCGGGCGACATCAGTGCCGGATTTTCCCATGGCGATCCCGACAGCGGCCGCTCTGAGGGCGGGGGCATCGTTCACACCGTCCCCGGTGATGGCGACGATGTTCTCAGCTTCCTGCAGCACCTGGACGATGCGCAGCTTGTCCTGGGGGCTCATCCGCGCCGCTATTGAGGTGTCCCGGAGTCGCCCGCGGAGCTCGGAGTCGTCGAGCCTGGCCATCTCGGCGCCGGTCAGCGGGCCGAGCCTGCTCCTCAGTCCCAGCCGTCGCCCAATTGCCTCGGCCGTGCCGGGATGGTCGCCGGTGATCATCATGACCCGGATTCCGGCGCTTTGGCAGTCGGCGATCGCCTGTTTCACTCCCTCCCGGGGAGGGTCCATCATCCCCTGGAGCCCGGTGAAGGTCAGCCCGCGTGGTTCATCGAGCGACTCCCCGTACTCTGCCGCGGGTACCTCCACTGAGGCGGTGGCGATGACCCGCAGTCCACGTCCGCCCAGTTCCTGGCTCGCCTGCTGTATCATCTCCCCGTCCAGCGGCACGGGGCCCTCCGGGGTGTCCATGGACGAACAGAAATCAAGGATGGTTTCCGGGGCCCCTTTCACATGCAGGACGTGCCCGTCGGCCGTGCGGAACATCGCCTGGGAGTACTTCTTCTCGGGTTCGTAAGCGTTGGCCGCCACCGGCCCGGTTTCGCGTTCCCCGGCGGAGACTGCACCGGTGCGTAGACCGGCGGCAGCCATGGCGACGTCGACGGCGTCGCCGACCAGGCCGAACTCCTGGTCGGTGCCCGCGCGGGGCTCGGCTTCGTTGCTGAGCGCACCGGTGCGCAGTGATCGGCGTTGGGTGGCGCTGAGTGCGCTGCCGTCCCCGGGGAGTCGGGTGACATCGAGTTCCTGACCGTCGGGGGTCCAGAGCTTCTCCACGGTCATCCGGTTGATGGTGAGAGTTCCGGTCTTGTCTGAACCGATGATGTCGGTGGAGCCGAGCGTCTCGACGGAAGGGAGGTTGCGGATGACGGCTCTGTGTTTCGCCATCCGGGACACGCCCACGCCGAGCGTGACGGTGAAGACGATCGGGAGGGCCTCCGGCAGCGCGGACACGATGAGTGCGACTGCGTTGCGGAAGGCCTCGGAGGCAGTGGTGCCCAGCGGGACAGAGACCACGGAAATCAACGCGGCGACCGCGATGACGACTACGGCGATGTATTTCTCAAGGCGGTCGGTGAGCTTCTGCAGCGGTGTCTTCTGGGCTTTGACCTGGACAGATTGGGCGATGGCGCCCAGTTCGGTATCCAGAGCGGTGGCGACGACGGTGCCGCTCGCGCGCCCTGAGGCCACGAGCGTGCCGGAGTATGCCATGTTGAGCCTGTCACTGAGGTCGGTGTCCTCGGGATGCGGACCGGTCGACTTCAGCACAGGCAGCACTTCGCCCGTGAGCATTGACTCATTGATCTGCAGGTCATGTACGTCCGTCAGGCGGAGGTCAGCCGGCACCTTGTCACCGGATTCGAGCCGGACGAGATCGCCGGCCACCAGTTCACGCGCAGCGATGCGCTCGGCGGTACCGGAGCGCACCACCGTGGCCTCGGCGACCGTCAGCTGTCTGAGGGCCTTCACATCGTGTTCGGCCTTGCGCTCCTGCCAGAACCCGAGGGAGGCGTTGAGCAGCAGGGTCAGCAGGATCACGAAGGAGTCGAACCACTCGTGCAGGAACAGCGTGATCACTGCGGCGGCGAGGAGAAAGAGGATCATGGGGGACCGGAACTGGCGCAGCAGTACCTGGTACCAGCGGTCCGGCGGTCGTTCCTGGATCTCGTTGGGCCCCAGATCCAGCAGCCGGGTACGGGCCTCCTCAACGCTGAGCCCTTGGTCAGTGGTGCGCAGAAGAGCACGGACCTCGGACTGTCCCAGTGCGTGCCATTGTTGCGGACTCGTAGTGGGCTGGAGCACCATGCACCTCGGATCAGAGACAGCGTTTTACTTTCCACAGTAGGAACCTGGCGGGCTGACTTCCACCGACGGCATACGACGAGGGGGAGATCTGTCTACAGCGCTCCCGGAAATCCCAGTTGACGCCAGGCCTCGTAGGTGGCCACCGCGGCTGAGTTGGAGAGGTTCATGGAACGGCGCCCGGGGATCATGGGGATGCGCACCTCGTGCTCGATGCGCGGATGCGCCAGGTGCTCCTCCGGGATGCCGGTCGGTTCGGTGCCGAAGAGCAGGGCGTCGCCCTCGCGCCACTGGACCTGGGTGTGCCACACGGGGGCGCGGGTGGTGAAGGCGAAGATGCGGGAGGAGGGGAGCGTCGAGAAGCATTCGTCGAGATCCGGGTGCACGGTGACGTCGGCCAGGTCGTGGTAGTCCAGGCCGGCGCGCCGCAGATGCTTCTCCGTGAGGTCGAAACCCAGTGGCTCCACCAGGTGCAGATGTGCGCCCGTACCGGCGCACATGCGGATGGCGTTACCCGTGTTCGGCGGAATAACCGGATTATCGAAGATGACGTGCAGTCTGGCCATTCCCAAGAGTCTAGGATGAGGGGCGTGACTGCGATCAAACTTGACGGACAGCTCTACCGAGACGAGATCTTCGAGGACCTGGCGGTACGGACCGCCGCCCTCCGTGAGAAGGGCATCGTGCCCGGCCTGGCCACCGTGCTTGTGGGTGATGACCCGGCCTCCCACTCCTACGTGAAGATGAAGCACCGCGACTGCGAGCAGATCGGCGTCAACTCCATCCGGAAGGACCTGCCGGCCGACATCTCCCAGGAGGAGCTGCTGGCCGTCATCGAGGAGCTCAACAACGACCCGGCCTGCACCGGCTACATCGTGCAGCTCCCGCTGCCGAAGCACCTCGACGAGAACGCCGTGCTGGCCGCGATCGACCCGGAGAAGGACGCCGACGGCCTGCACCCGGTCAACCTGGGCAAGCTCGTGCTCAACGAGCCCGCCCCGCTGCCGTGCACCCCGAACGGCGCGATCCACCTGCTCCGCCGTTTCGGCGTGGAACTCAACGGCGCGAAGGTCGTCGTCATCGGTCGCGGCGTGACCGTCGGCCGCCCGATCGGCCTCATGCTCACCCGTCGTTCCGAGAACTCCACCGTCACCCTCTGCCACACGGGCACGAAGGACCTGGCCGCCGAGACGCGCGCCGCTGACGTCATCGTCGCTGCCGCGGGTGTTCCCCACATGCTCACCGCCGACATGATCAAGCCCGGCGCCGCGGTGCTCGACGTCGGTGTCTCGCGTCTCGACGGCAAGCTGGCCGGCGACGTCCACCCCGATGTCTGGGAGGTTGCGGGCCATGTCTCCCCGAACCCGGGTGGTGTCGGTCCGCTGACCCGCGCCTTCCTGGTGCGCAACGTCGTCGAGAGGGCGGAACTGCTCGCAGGTGAGTAAACCGCTGGACAACCCCCACGACCTGGAGGAACCGCCTTCCCGTCTGCCCCGCTGGGCGCAGTGGACGGGCATGGCGGTTTTCCTGCTCGGTGGGGTGGTGGCCAGTGGTTTCGCCGTCACCGAGCACTGGCGGCGGGCGACCTTCATGCTGGGGGCGTCCCTGCTGTGGCTGGCGGTGGTCCGGCTGACCTGTGATTCGCGCATCGTGGGGGTGTTCGCGGTCCGCTCGAAGCGTTTCGACGCCATCTTCTGCGTCATCATCGGCGGTCTCATGGCCTTACTGGCCGCCTCCGTCGACGCCCTCGGATCATGAGGTCCGAACGTGGTTTTACTGGGGTGTCCGATGTGAAATCTCCATGGTGCATAACTGTCGGGGGGTCGACGGGGGTGGCGACCAAAATTCAACCAAGGCAAGCCTAGCCTTATGGGAAAGTGTTGGGTAGGTTGAGACGCAGTCCGCTTGAACCGACAACCCCACGCAGGAACGAGGAGAACGCAGATGACAGTGTCTGACCCCTCAGAAGGCGCCTCTGGGGCCGGTTCGCCGCGGACCCGCGTCCACTCTGGTCCGGAGCTCGGCGGGGCTGAACTGGCCCCCCAGTTCTGGGTAGGGGAGGGGGTGGAATTCTCCACTCCGTGAAGATGCTCTGCATGCCGCCCAGCGACCAGGTCAGGTCCGGGCAGCGTTCCCGCTGCACATGAGAACCGGTCATCTTGACGGCCGCGTCCAATGGGATGGACGTCGCTGTCACGGGGACATGGCCCTCGCTCCAGGGCCGAACTCCGGATGTGCGGCAGGGAAACAACGGGAAACAGGTCAGGCGCGGTACAGGATCACAGATCCTGTACCGCGCCTCTCTTCTGCCCGGGGCAGTGCCCTAGATCGAATAACCCCCGCGACCCTCACCCGCGGCCACCTCGGCGGTGGACAGGTCGAGGAAGCGGCGCAGGATACGGTCCATCTGCCGGAACTCGGTCAGGAAGGCGTCGTGGCCCACGGGAGAGACGATCTTCGCCATCCCCAGCAGGTTGCCTACGTTGCGCGACAGGTGTTCCTGCTGGTGGTAGGGGTAGAGGATATCGGTGTCCACCCCGACGATCATCGTGGGTACCTGCGTGGAGGCAAGCGCCTTGTTCAGGCCGCCCCGGCCGCGGCCGATGTCGTGGCGGTTGAGCGAATCGGTGAGGGTGACGTAGCTGCCGGCGTCGAAACGCTCGACGAGCTTGACCCCCTGATGGTCGAGGTAGCTCTCGACCGCGAAGCGCTGGCTGGGGGACCGGTGGGGGCCCAGGGGATTCTCGCCGGTCTGCGGCGTAGTGCCGAAACGCTCGTCCATCTCCTGCTCGCCACGGTAGGTCAGATGTGCGATGCGGCGGGCGGCCGCCAGGCCGGCGTCCGGGGAGCGGCCCGTCCCGTGGAAGTCCCCGCCCTGCCAGTCGGGATCGCGCTCGATGGCGCTGATCTGTGCGGCCTGGATGCCGATCTGCCACGCGCTGGCGCGGGCCGAGACCGCGATGACACACGCGGAGGCGACCTCCCCCGGGTGCATCAGCGTCCACTCGAGTGCCCTCGCCCCGCCCATTGACCCGCCGAGGACGGCGTGGAGGTGGGTGATGCCCAGGGCGTGCAGGAACTGGCGTTCCACGGAGACCTGGTCACGGATGGAGATCGCCGGGAAGCGGGAACCCCATACCTCGCCGTCGGGATGTTCCGAGGACGGCCCGGTGGAGCCTTTGCACCCGCCGATGACGTTGGTGCAGATGACGCACCAGCGGTCGGTGTCGAGTGCCTTGCCGGGGCCGAGGAGGTCGCACCACCAGTCGGCCACGTCGGTGTCACCGGTCAGGGCGTGCTGGACGAGCAGGATGTTATTGTGCCCGTCAGGCTCGCCTCTGAATTCACCCCAACGCTGGTAGGCGATGGTGACGTCGGGGATCATCACGCCGGCTTCGGTGGTGAAGTCACCGATGCGCAGTGGGGTGAGTGTCCCTTCAGGGGCGAGTTGAACCATGGGTTACCTGCTTCTGTGTCAGTTAGGCGTCGGAAACGGCGGCGAAGCCGAGCTCGAGATCTGCGATGATGTCCTCGATGTTCTCGATGCCGACGGAGAGGCGGATCGTCGCCTGGGAGATGCCTGCACGGCGCAGCCCCTCTGCATCCGACTGGGAGTGGGTGGTGGAGGCCGGGTGAACGACCAGCGAGCGCACATCGCCGAGGTTGGCCACGTTGGAGTGCAGCCTGAGGGAGTCGATGAACTTCCAGGCCCCGGCGCGGTCGTCCTGCTCGCCCTTGAGGGTGAAGGCGAGGACCGAGCCGGTGTACCTCAGACCCAGCTTCTCCTTGACCTGGTACCACGGGGAGGACTCCAGGCCGGCGAAGTTGACGGACTCGACCTGCGGGTGGGCGGCGAGGAACTCGGCCACCCTGATGGCGTTCTCGTTGTGGCGCTCGATGCGCAGGGCGAGAGTGTCCAGGCCCTGCAGGACCACCCAGGCATTGAAGGGGGAGATGGCGGCACCGGTATCGCGCAGGTGGCCGACGCGGGCCTTGAGGGCGTATGCCGGTGCACCCAGGTCGGCGTACTTCAGACCGTGGTAGGCCGGGTCCGGGGTGACGAACTGCCCGAAGACGGGCTGGCCGTCACGCTCGACGGTCCAGTCGAACTTGCCACCGTCGACGAGGGTCCCACCGATGGAGGAGCCGTTGCCCGTGTAGAACTTGGTCAGCGAGGCGACGACGATGTCCGCACCGAGTTCCAGCGGGCGGACCAGGGCGGCGGTGGCCACGGTGTTGTCCACGATCAGCGGGACGCTGTTGTGGTGGGCGACCTCGGCGATGACGGGGATGTCGAGGATGTCGGCGACAGGATTGCCGAAGGTTTCCGCGTAGAAGGCGCGGGTGTTCGGGCGTACGGCTGCCTGCCAGGACTCGGGATCATCCGGGTTCTCCACGAAGGTGAACTCGATGCCCAGACGCTTGAGGGTGACCTGGAAGAGGGTCTCCGTGCCACCGTAGAGGCGCGGGGAGGTGACGATGTGGTCGCCGGAACCGGCGAGGTTGAGGATCGCGGCGGTCTGGGCGGCCTGACCGGAGGCGAAGGCCAGGGCGGCAACGCCGCCTTCCAGGGAGGCGATGCGCTCCTCGAGGGTGTTCACCGTCGGGTTGTTCAGGCGGGTGTAGATGAAACCGCCCTCGGCGAGGCTGAAGCGGTTGGCCGCGTTCTCGGCCGAGTCGAAGACGTAGGAGGTGGTCATGTGGATCGGCTGGTTACGGGATCCGGTGTCGCCGTCCAGGCCACCGCCTGCGTGGATGGAGCGGGTCTCGAATGCCCAGTCGCCGGCGTTGCTGTTGTCGTATTTGGCCATGGTGGATCCTCTTCCGATTCTTCGGGGGTTGGAGCGATGTTATTGTCAACACCATAATGGACAGCTCGGTCTAGGGCAATCAGGCGGGAGAATGAATTCAGCCCGGACACCACCTATGATTCTGCTTGAGCCTGTCTGAGCCCTGTGAACCAAGTGAGGCGTGCATGGAATCGAATACGGCCAACGTTCCGACCCCCGAGAAACACGCTCCCCAGGGAATCATCGGGGTGATGGCCGGGGTCCTCGGGCTCTTCACCCTGATGACCATCTGCGCGGCGCTCATCGCCATCGCCTACGCCTACGGCGGGGGCGCCGGACTGATCGGCTGGGTGCGGCTGCCCCTGGGGCTGGAACCTTTCCTGCGGCTCAACCTGGCGATCTCCGATATTGTCGCTTATGCCGCACTTTTCGTGGCCATCCTGCTGGCCGCCACGGTTCAGCTGAACTCCACTGTCTCCGCGGCGGACAGCATCGCCGACAATCGCCCCGCCAGCGCTGCGGAGGCCCGCGCCCAGCAGCGGGACCTGCAGACCTACGCCAATCAGGCTGAGATGTCCATGCTTGTCAGCTTCGGTGCTGCCTTCGCGGTGCTGCTCATGACCCTCCTGTTCGGCTTCGCCGAGATCGCCGGCAGCGCCGCCGCAGGCGATGTTGACCGCCACGGCGTCGGTTGGGTCGGTTTCGTCGAGGTCGCACCGGGCCTGGTCCATCCGCGGATCTTCTTCATGTACGTGGTCAGCTTCCTGCTCTTCCTGACCACCTACGCCTCCCTGCCCGAGTGGAAGAACACCGGCCTGTTCCGGCGTCAGGTGGAGGACAACGCCTGGGAAGCCCGTGCGCGGTTGGCCCTGATCGCCGCCGAGCACGACCTGAGCAATGTCGACGCCATCCGGCCCACCGCCGGGGCGAGGACCGCTGCCCTGGCCGGTTACCTCCTGTACCTGACGGGCTTCGCCCTGGCACTGAACCTGTCGCTGGCGCTGTTTGCCGGGGAGGTCGGATTCAACGGCATCTTCACCGCCGGCCAGTTCCCCTTGTTCTTCCTCTTCGGGTTCATCGCCATGATGCTCTCCAGCGGGGTGGGGGCGGTCATGCTGCGGATCTTCCACCTCCACGGGCGCAGCAGTGTGCTCTCGGTGACCATGCTGGTGCTCGTTTTCCTCGCCGTGTTCTACGTCGTCTCGGCGGAGGGAGCCAGCTGGGTGATCGGTCTGGGGGTGGCCATGTCCGCTTATCTTGCGCTCTGGGTCTTCCTCTACTGGCGTGGCAGTGACGTACTCGACCAGAAAGACCCCACCACCTGGGAGTTCTTCCTTAACCCGCCGAAGTACTTCATCGTCCACCGCTACGAGGCCATCCGCCGCTCGGCGGAGATCCTGGAGGACGAGAACGCCCCGCTCACCGGAGGGTGAACGGGGCGTCGAGAAGCGAGGTTCTACTTCAGACCGTCAATGATCTCGTTGAACTTCGCGGACGGGCGCATGACCTCGGAGGTCTTCTCCTCGGACGGGGCGTAGTATCCGCCCAGCTCGACGGAGACACCCTGGTTGTCGATGAGCTCCTTGTCGATGGCCGCGGCGTTCTCCGCCAGGGCTGCGGCGACCGGGGCGAACTTCTCGGCCAGTGCAGCGTCATCGGACTGAGCGGCCAGTGCCTCGGCCCAGTAGGCGGCGAGGTAGAAGTGGGAGCCGCGGTTGTCGATCTCGCCGACCTTGCGGGACGGGGACTTGCCCTCGGCCAGCAGCTTCTCGGTGGACTGGTCCAGGGCATCGGCCAGGACGGCGGCCTGGGCGTTGTCCTGGGTACGGGAGACGTGGCGCAGGGACTCGGCCAGGGCGAGGAACTCGCCGAGGGAATCCCAGCGCAGGTGGTTCTCCGAGGTGACCTGCTCGACGTGCTTCGGGGCGGAGCCACCGGCACCGGTCTCGAAGAGGCCGCCGCCGGCCATCAGCGGCACGACGGAGAGCATCTTGGCGGAAGTGCCCAGCTCGAGGATCGGGAAGAGGTCGGTGTTGTAGTCACGCAGGACGTTGCCGGTCACGGAGATGGTGTCCTCACCGCGGCGGATGCGGTCCACGGACAGCTGGGTCGCCTCGACCGGGGAGAGGATCCTGATGTCCAGGCCCTCGGTGTCGTGGTCGGCCAGGTACTTCTCCACCAGTGCGGTCAGGTTGCGGTCGTGGGCGCGCTCCGGGTCGAGCCAGAACACGGCCGGCATGCCGGAGATACGTGCGCGGTCGACGGCGAGCTTGACCCAGTCCTGGATCGGGGCGTCCTTGGTCTGGCAGGCACGCCAGATATCGCCCTCGGAGACGTCGTGGGCGAGGAGGGCCTCGCCGGCGGAGTTGCGGACCTCGACCTTGCCGTCGGACTCGATGCGGAAGGTCTTGTCGTGGGAGCCGTACTCCTCGGCCTTCTGAGCCATCAGGCCGACGTTGGGGACGGTGCCCATGGTGGTCGGGTCGAAGGCGCCGTTGGCCTTGCAGTCCTCGATGACCGTCTGGAATACGCCGGCGTAGGAGGAATCCGGGATGACAGCCAGGGTGTCCTGGGTCTGGTCATCCTTGTTCCACATCTGGCCGGAGGTGCGGATCATGGCCGGCATGGAGGCGTCGACGATGACGTCGGAGGGCACGTGCAGGTTGGTGATGCCCTTCGCGGAGTTGACCATGGCCAGGTCCGGGCCGTTGGCCAGGGCCTCGTCGAAGGCCGCACGGATCTCGGCGCCGTTGTCCAGCTTGCCCAGGCCGTCGAGGATGGCACCGAGGCCGTTCTCACCGTTGAGGCCGGCGGCCTCGAGCTGCTCGCCGTACTTGTCGAAGACGTCGGCGAAGAAGGCGCGGACGACGTAGCCGAAGATGATCGGGTCGGAGACCTTCATCATGGTGGCCTTCATGTGCACGGAGAAGAGGATGCCCTCCTCCTTGGCGCGCTTGACCTGCTCGGCGAGGAACTTTTTCAGGGCGGCGGCGCGCAGGACGGTGCCGTCGACGACCTCGCCCTTGAGCACCGGCAGGTCCTCGCGCAGCTTGGTCTCGGTGCCGTCGGCGGCCACGTGGACGAAGGAGAGGGTGTCGGCCTCCGGCAGGATGACGGACTGCTCGTTGTGGCGGAAGTCATCGGCAGCCATGGTGGCGACGTTGGTCCTGGAGTCTGCGGACCACTCGCCCATGCGGTGCGGGTTTTTCTTGACGAAGTTCTTCACGGCCTCCGGCGCACGACGGTCGGAGTTGCCCTCACGGAGTACGGGGTTCACGGCGGAACCCATTACTACGCTGTAACGCTTGCGGGCCTCCTTCTCATCCTCGGTCTGCGGGGAGTCGACGAAGTCGGGGATGTCGTAGCCCTGGGCCTGGAGCTCCGTGATGGCGGCCTTCAGCTGCGGCACGGAGGCGGAGATGTTCGGAAGCTTGATGATGTTGGCTTCCGGGGTCTTCGCAAGCTCGCCCAGCTCGGTGAGGGCGTCATCGACGCGCTGCTCATCGGTGAGACGGTCCGGGAACTGGGCGAGGATGCGGCCGGCGAGGGAAATATCGCGGGTCTCCACATCGATGCCTGCAGTGCCGACGAACGCCTCGACGACCGGCTTGAACGAGTAGGTCGCGAGAAGCGGTGCCTCGTCGGTGCGGGTCCAGATGATCTTAGCCATGTAACTCCCTCGTGGTATACGGGTCAATAGTCGGTTATCCAGCCTACCCTTTCCCCTGGGATACGGTCGGTGGTAGGGGGCCGGGAGCCACCGGGAACCGCTTGCGGTGGCATCTTTTCCCTCCCCCTCAACCAGGGAGAATATACGGAACCGGTGGTGGGCAGCGTAGTGGCGTAGTATGCCCATCCGTGAAAGACCGCCTCCGTTCAGTCCGCACCGTTGTCCCGGCCCGGCGCCCCCGGCCCCGCCAGACCGAGATCACCGAACGACGTCGGCTGATCGTCATGCTGGCCCTCGCCCTGGGTGGTTTCGCCATCGGCACCACCGAATTCGTCTCCATGGGCCTGCTGCCACTCATCGCCGAGGACTTCACCGTCACCGAGGACCAGGCCGGCCACATCATCTCCGCCTACGCCCTCGGCGTGGTCGTCGGTGCCCCGGTGATCACGGCCCTGACCGGGCTGGTGCCCCGGCGCCGTCTGCTCCTGCTGCTCATGCTCGCCTTCACCCTCGGCCACCTCGTCGCCGCGCTCGCGGACAACTATCCGCTGCTGCTGGCCGCCCGCTTCCTCGCGGGCCTGCCACACGGCGCGTATTTCTCGGTGGCGGGACTCTCCGCCGCCTCGATGGCCCCACCCGGGCAGCGCGGCCGGGCCGTCGCCTTCGTGGGCATGGGCCTGTCCGTGGCCACCGTCGCCGGCGTCCCGGCCGCCCAGGCCCTCGGCCAGGCCTACGGCTGGGCGGCGGCCTATGCCCTGGTCGCCATCCTCGGCCTGGCCACCTTCACTGCCCTGTGGTTCCTCATGCCGCACATGACGCAGATGGCGCCCACCTCCGCGCTCACGGAACTCGGTGCCCTCGCCCGCTCCCAGGTCTGGCTGACCCTGGCCATCGGCACCGTCGGTTTCGGCGGCATGTTCGCCGTCTACACCTACATCTCCTGGACCATGACCGAACACGCCGGGCTGGATCTGGAGTGGATGTGGCTGGTTCTCATGGCCTATGGCGTGGGCTCCGTCCTGGGCAACTGGTTCGGCGGACGTGTCGCGGACCGCAATCTCGAGTACGGCATCCTGTTCGCGCTGGTCATGATCGCGGTGGTGCTCACCGGTTTCTACTTCAGTTCTGTCAGCCCGGTGCCCGGAACCTTCAACTTCGCCCTCATCGGTTTCTTCGGCTCCTCCCTCGTGCCCTCCCTGCAGATCCGGCTCATGGATGTCGCCGGGGACGCCCAGACGCTGGCCGCAGCACTCAACCACTCGGCCCTCAACCTGGCGAACGCAGGTGGCGCGGCGTTGGGTGGCGTGGTCATCGCCGCCGGCCTGGGATACTCGGCCCCCGCGCTCGCCGGCGCGGGCCTGGCGGTGGCGGCGATCCTCATCTGGTTCCCCACAGTGTGGCTGCGACGCCGGGCGACGATAAGGTGACGGCCATGACTCTGACCATCACCTCCATCAATGTCAACGGCATCCGGGCCGCTGTGAAGCAGCGCAACGAAGACAACCCGGGGATGCTGGCCTGGCTGGCGGAATCCGCCTCCGACGTCGTGCTCCTGCAGGAGGTGCGGGCCACCATCGACGAGACGGTCAAGGCCCTGCAGCCCGCCCTCGACGCAGGCTGGCACTACGTCGGCGCACCCGCCGTTGCCCGGGGCCGCGCGGGGGTGGGCATCCTCTCCCGCGCCCCGCTTGACGACGTCCGCGTCGGCCTCGGTTCCTTCGTCGACTCCGGCCGCTGGATCGAGGGCACCTTCGACGGGGTGCGTGTGGCCTCGCTGTACCTGCCCTCCGGTTCCGTCGGCTCCGGGAAGCAGGACGAGAAGTACCGTTTCCTCGACGAGTTTGAACCCTTCCTGGAGCAGCGTGCCGGGGAGTTCCCCGACATGATCATCGGTGGGGACTGGAACATCTGTCACCGGCGGGAGGACCTGAAGAACTGGAAGGGGAACCTGAAGAACTCCGGTTTCCTCGCCGACGAACGGGCCTTCATGGACTCCGTGTTCGGGCACTTCCCCGAGGAAATGCCGCAGGAGAAGCCTGGACTGGGGGAGTATCACGGAGTGGTCGACTACGACGGGCGTACGATCCGGGGTGCAGCCACTGAACCGAAGTGGTTCGACGTGGCCCGCCGCCTCCAGCCGGAGGGGGAAGGGCCGTACACCTGGTGGACCTACCGCGGCCAGGCGTTCAACAACAATGCCGGCTGGCGGATCGACTACCAGGCCGCCACCAGAAGCATGCTCGACCGTGCCGAGCACAGCTGGGTTGACCGCGCACCCACCGTGGAGACCCGCTGGTCCGATCACTCCCCACTGAATGTGACATACGCATAGATCATGGACGCCATCGATACCGGCCAGCTGCTGGTCATCACCTTCGTCATCGGCATCACAGCCGAGGCCATCACCGCTGCGCTGGCGGCGGGCAAACAGAAGATGGACCTGTTCGGCGTCGTCGCCCTGGCCGCCCTCACCGGCCTCGGCGGCGGCACCATCCGTGACATGATCCTGGACACCTACCCCCTGACCTGGGTGGAGAACCCCATCTATCTGGTCATCGTGGTGGTTGCCGCCCTGGTGACGGTGTCCCTGTCTTTCCTCATGCACTATTTCCGGAAGGTGTTCCTGCTTGCCGACGCCGTCGGCCTGGCCACCTTCTCAGTCATTGGCACCCAGATCGCCCTGGACCTGGGCTACGGCTTCGTCATCGCCGCCGTGGCGGCGGTGGTCAACGGCGTCTCCGGCGGTGTGCTGCGTGACCTGATGAGCGACCGCGTGCCCCTGGTGTTCTCCAAGGAGCTCTACGCCTCCGTCGCCATGATGGCCACCGCCATATACATGGGACTCCTGGCCGTCGGACTCAGCGAGAACTGGACCATCGTGATCACGCTGGTCGCGACCTTCACCATCCGCGTCATCGCCATGTACTTCGGGCTCAGCCTCCCCGTCTTCGATTACCGCGGGGCGGACCAGCCCATCGACCCGCGGGCCTCCCTGTCCTACCAGTCGATGCGCCGCCACCTGCGTCTGTCACGTCGCCGCGTCACCTTCGACACCTCCCGCTACACCCTGCTGGGCAGGAGCCACAACAAGAAGGGTAAGGGGAGGAAACAGCGTTGGGCCCTGCCGGAGGACGCCACCGGGGAGGACCCCGACGAGATGCCGGATCCGGGGGACGGGGCGGCCAGCCCCAGCCCCCGCTCGTAGCCCCCGCTGCTAGAATGTTTCAACGACTGACATCCTCTTTGTCCTGACCAACTACAGAAGTGGAATCACACATGCGCGCATTCATTCTCCTGATCCTCGGTGTCGCCCTGCTGGTGGGCGGCTTCTTCTGGTACGGTGCCGTCGGCTTCTCCGTGATGGCCATCGTCTGCGCCCTGACCATGGCCGTCGGTGGCGCCCTGATCGTCTCCGCGATCGCGATCGGTCTGGACAAGCACAGCCCCACCTCCCGCAAGCTCTGAGCTTCCGTGGGGAGCGAGGCGGCGTCGAGAAGCAGGCATCGGCGTCGCCTTCGTCGTTCCCGGAGACATGCGGGCTAGACTCGACCGTTATGAATGAGCAGAATCCGTCGCCCGCAGCCCTCCAGCGAGTCCTCTCCGGTATCCAGCCCACCGCGGACTCCTACCACCTGGGCAATTACCTCGGCGCCCTGAAGCAGTGGATCGAGCTGCAGGACAACTACGACGCCTTCTACTTCATCCCTGACCTGCACGCCATCACCGTCGAGCAGGACCCGGCGGAGCTACGCAAGCGCACCATCGCCGGCACCGCCCAGCTCATCGCCCTGGGCATCGACCCGGACAAGTCCACCCTCTTCGTGCAGTCGCATCTGCCGCAGCATGCAGAGCTGACCTGGGTCCTGGGCTGCCTGACCGGTTTCGGTGAGGCCTCGCGCATGACCCAGTTCAAGGACAAATCCCAGAGGCAGGGTGCCGACCGGGCCACCGTCGGACTGTTCACCTACCCCGTCCTCATGGCCGCGGATATTCTCCTCTACCGCCCGCAGCTTGTCCCCGTCGGCGAGGACCAGCGCCAGCACCTGGAGCTGACCCGCACCCTGGCCGAGCGCTTCAACTCCCGCTACGGCGAGACCTTCGTCGTACCAGAGGGCTTCATCCCGGAGGGCTCCGCAAAGATCCAGGACCTGCAGGAACCCACCGCCAAGATGTCCAAGTCCGGTGAGAACCCCAAGGGCCTGATCAACCTTCTCGACGACCCGAAGACCTCCACCAAGCGCATCCGCTCCGCGGTCACCGACAACGACGGCGTCATCGCCTATGACCGGGAGAACAAGCCGGGCGTGTCCAACCTGCTGGCCATCCAGTCCGCGCTGACCGGCACCGGCATCGACGACCTGGTCGCCGGTTACGAAGGCCAGGGTTACGGTGCCCTCAAGGTGGACACCGCCGATGCGCTGGAGGCCTTCACCACCCCGCTGCGTGCCCGCTATGACGAGCTGATGGCTGACCGCGGCGAGCTTGAGCGCATCCTGGCGAAGGGCGCCGAGCGGGCCGGCGAGTACGCCGAGGCCGTCGTCCAGGAGGTTTACGACAAGGTTGGTTTCCTGCGCCGCCTGAAGTAGTCCCTCAGCGGACCTGATTCTGCTTATCGACGCTCCTCCCGCCCCGGGTCACCATCCAGGTGCCCGGGGTCGGTTGTTAGTCGGGTGGGGCCCGACCGGGGTCGGTATCGGCCTCGGCGATGGCCTCCTCGAATTCCTCCTGCGCCCGGGCACGCGCTTCCGCCCCGTGCTGGTAGTCCTCGAATTCCTGGGCCGCTGCCCTCGCTGCTGCCCGCTCACTTCGACGTTGGCGGCGTTGTGTGTAGGTCTGCACCCAGCGTTTCTCCACCGGCGCCAACGGACCCTCCGCATGATCCACCGCCCACGTACCGTCCGCGAACAGCCAGAACACATCCCCCGTGATGGGATCGAGC
>NZ_RXHJ01000044.1 GCF_003955685.1 Corynebacterium hylobatis | reverse complement strand
CGTACAGCATGAACAGGGCCAGGGCGATGAAGACCACACCGGAGACGATGTCGATGACGGCGGCGTTGCGGACCAGTTTCACCGCCAGCAGGCGCACCCCGAGTGCAAATCCGACGAACCACACCACACCCGTGACAATGAGCATCACGGCGATGGTCAGGGCCCACACGGTCCCCATGTCCGGGCGGATGAACTGGGCGAAGACGGCACCGAAGAAAAGGACGGCCTTGGGGTTGGCCAGGTTGGTTGTCAACCCCTGCCGCCAGGCCCGCAGTGCACCCGTCGGCGCACCGGTCTCCGCCTCGGCCCCGGCGTCTGTCTCCGGGGTGACGGGGACGGTGGCCTGCCTGCGCACCGCCAGTCCACCCCGGGTGGCGTTGACACCCATCCACAGCAGGTAGGCGCCACCCATCAGCTGCAGGACGGTGAGGATGCCGGGATAGGTGGTGATCAGGGCGGACAGCCCCAGCAGGGACCCGGTGATCCACAGGGTGTTGCCCGTCATGATGCCCAGTGCAGCCCAGACGCCGGCGGCCCGCGACCGCGCACCCAACCGGATGATCTGCACCAGATCCGGTCCGGGGGAGGCGATGGCGGCGATCCACACGGCGAGCAGGGCGATGAATTCAGAGATGGACACCCCGGAATTCTAGCCCTGACCACACGGCTGACCGGTAACAAGAAGCCGGTACCGCCGCCTCCTAGAACACGACGCGGATGCCCGTCTCCACGGGGGTGACGGTGACGTGGCTGAGGTCGGGAACCAGGTCGTAGCCTTCCAGCTCGGCCGGGTCATGGGAGGTGGCCACGGCGAGGACTCCCCCGCCGGCCGCGCGGCCCGCCTGCAGGCCGGCCGGGGCATCCTCGATGACGAGACAGGAACGCGGATCCACCCCGAGGCGGGAGGCTGCCAACAGGTACCCCTCCGGATCAGGTTTACCGCGGGTGACCTCCTCGGAGGTCACCATCACGTCCGGTACGGGCAGCCCGCAGGCCTCCATGCGTGCGGTCATCAGTGGCCGGTCACCTGAGGTCACCGCCGCCCACCGGTCCCGGGGAAGTGCAGAGAGGATCTCGACGGTCGCAGGCAGCGCCCGCACCGTGTGCATCGTCTCCAGCTCGAGGACGCGCATATCGGCGAGGGCGGTGTCGATGTGCTCCTCCAGGAGGAGCTCCGCGAGGGTGTCGCGGCTGCGTCGCCCGTGGCTGATGGACATGATGTGGTCCCCGTCGAGATCATTCGCGGCGGCCCAGGTCCGCCACACGTACTCAACTGAGCTGGTGGAGTCCACGAGAGTGCCGTCGATGTCGAAGAGGATCGCCTCGTAGATCATGGTGCTCAGCCTAGTGGTGATCTCCGTTGGAGGTCAGGCAACCCGGATATCCCGCAGAACACCCTCCTGGAAAGTCCGCGCCTGCCGAGCTGAGGGCGGGGGCGCACCGAATCGTGCGGAAATGGACTGCTCGATCACCTCGCCCGGCCGGTAGCCGGCCGCGAGCAGCTGGCGGCCGGCATCGACTTTGGACAGCCACCTTCCCTGGCGATGCCGGACCAGCGCCCGGCAGGCTCCCAGAACCGCGTCATCGGTATGACCGGGCTGCGCCATCCACCAGTGCAGTGAATCGACCAGCAGGCCCCGCAGATCATCCGGTGGCAGCTCCGCGAAGACCTCTGCGGCCGGTGGCCCCGCCAACACCAGGCCGCTCTGATGCAGGATGCTGCGGTCCAGTCCGTACCAGAATGCCCCGTCAGCCACCGGACGGTCCGCTGGTTGCAGGGTCTGCCGGAAGGCCATGTCCGGACCATCGTTCAACTCGAGCTCGAAACCCGGTTCCACGGTGCCCGACTGCGTCGTGGCTACGGTGTAGACCACCAGCTCCAGTCCCCGGGCAGGGCACGGCAGGGAGCTGTGCCGCAGTCGCGCAATCAACTCCCGCTTCACATCCCCGCTCAGCTGAACACGGCAGAGCAGGGCGATGTCGATGTCGCTGCGGCCAGGGCGGAAGGCGTCCAGGGCCAGGGAACCCGCGGCATACGCCCCGACGAACTCTGTGCCGAGCACCTGCCGGGCTGCCTCGACGAGGGCTGCGAGATAGGGCTCTACATTGATGTCCGGCATCCCCTGATGCTACCGACCCAGCTCTGACAGCCCTGAGGAGTCGGTGGGGCACCCCGGTTCCCGTTCAGCTCATTTTCAATAAACATACGGGCCATTGACCTGCCCAAACAGAGCTGGAGACGAGACTTGAACTCGCAACCTACGC
>NZ_RXHJ01000043.1 GCF_003955685.1 Corynebacterium hylobatis | reverse complement strand
GTGTGGTGGGTGCGTGCCGGGTGGTGCCTGCCCTTAAGGGTGCCACTGTAAACAACACGCACTGAATGTGTGTGCTTGTGGTGCAGGCATGGCCGTGGATCATGATAGTTTTTTGTGTGGCTCTCTTTTCCTTCCCCGTCAGGGTGGGTGGGGGTCGCACGGGTCATGGACATGGTTTTGTTTGTGATTTTTTTGGATGACAATCCAAGTGTGCTGCCACTGTTCCCTTTGGGGGGTGGTGGTGGTGTGCTGGTTGTTTGTCTGTTTTTGTTGGGTTCGGGCTTTCTACGCCTGAAAACTGCTTATGCGAGTTTTTTGTGGAGAGTTTGATCCTGGCTCAGGACGAACGCTGGCGGCGTGCTTAACACATGCAAGTCGAACGGAAAGGCCCCGCTTGCGGGGTACTCGAGTGGCGAACGGGTGAGTAACACGTGGGTGATCTGCCCTGCACTTCGGGATAAGCCTGGGAAACTGGGTCTAATACCGGATAGGACCCTCCTTTAGTGTGGGGGGTGGAAAGATTTATCGGTGCAGGATGAGCCCGCGGCCTATCAGCTTGTTGGTGGGGTAATGGCCTACCAAGGCGTCGACGGGTAGCCGGCCTGAGAGGGTGGACGGCCACATTGGGACTGAGATACGGCCCAGACTCCTACGGGAGGCAGCAGTGGGGAATATTGCACAATGGGCGGAAGCCTGATGCAGCGACGCCGCGTGGGGGATGACGGCCTTCGGGTTGTAAACCCCTTTCGACAGGGACGAAGCGCAAGTGACGGTACCTGTATAAGAAGCACCGGCTAACTACGTGCCAGCAGCCGCGGTAATACGTAGGGTGCGAGCGTTGTCCGGAATTACTGGGCGTAAAGAGCTCGTAGGTGGTTTGTCGCGTCGTCTGTGAAATTCCGGGGCTTAACCTCGGGCGTGCAGGCGATACGGGCAATACTTGAGTGCTGTAGGGGAGACTGGAATTCCTGGTGTAGCGGTGAAATGCGCAGATATCAGGAGGAACACCAATGGCGAAGGCAGGTCTCTGGGCAGTAACTGACGCTGAGGAGCGAAAGCATGGGTAGCGAACAGGATTAGATACCCTGGTAGTCCATGCCGTAAACGGTGGGCGCTAGGTGTAGGGGACTTCCACGTCTTCTGTGCCGTAGCTAACGCATTAAGCGCCCCGCCTGGGGAGTACGGCCGCAAGGCTAAAACTCAAAGGAATTGACGGGGGCCCGCACAAGCGGCGGAGCATGTGGATTAATTCGATGCAACGCGAAGAACCTTACCTGGGCTTGACATACACCGGACCGGCGTAGAGATACGTCTTCCCTTGTGGCTGGTGTACAGGTGGTGCATGGTTGTCGTCAGCTCGTGTCGTGAGATGTTGGGTTAAGTCCCGCAACGAGCGCAACCCTTGTCTTATGTTGCCAGCACGTGATGGTGGGGACTCATGAGAGACTGCCGGGGTCAACTCGGAGGAAGGTGGGGATGACGTCAAATCATCATGCCCCTTATGTCCAGGGCTTCACACATGCTACAATGGTCGGTACAGCAGGTCGCGAACTCGTGAGGGTGAGCTAATCCTACAAAGCCGGCCTCAGTTCGGATTGGGGTCTGCAACTCGACCCCATGAAGTCGGAGTCGCTAGTAATCGCAGATCAGCAACGCTGCGGTGAATACGTTCCCGGGCCTTGTACACACCGCCCGTCACGTCATGAAAGTTGGTAACACCCGAAGCCAGTGGCCCAACCCTTGTGGAGGGAGCTGTCGAAGGTGGGATCGGCGATTGGGACGAAGTCGTAACAAGGTAGCCGTACCGGAAGGTGCGGCTGGATCACCTCCTTTCTAAGGAGCTTTATCGGGCATCCCGGTCACCGGTTGGTGATCATGATGGGTGCCCACAGATGGTGGGTGTGGGTCACAAGTGTTGACCCGCCTGCCGATATCAATCGGGTGGACGCGCACCAGCAGGGGCGTGGTCACGACCGGACGGTCACAAACATATGTGTAAGTGCGTTGGCATGCTGTTGGGTGTCTGGGACAACATCGTTGTTTCCGGTGACCACCTTGTACTACGTGAACGTGCGCAGATGTTTCTGTGTGGTGTTCGGGTGGGTGGGGTGGTGTGTTGTGTGAGAACTGTATAGTGGACGCGAGCATCTTTATTTTTTTGTGTGCACACCACGCATGCTTCTGGTGTGTGTGGTGTGGTTTGTTGTGTTGCGCAGTTCACCGATGACCCGAGACTGCTTTCCTGCTTTGGTGGGGGGTGGTTGGTGGTTGTTGTGTGTGTTGTGTGTGAAGGGCACATGGTGGATGCCTTGGCATACTGGGCCGATGAAGGACGTGAGAGGCTGCGTTATGCCTCGGGGAGCTGCCAACTGAGCGTTGATCCGAGGATGTCCGAATGGGGAAACCCGGCCACCGTGATGGGTGGTCACCTCACAGTGAATACATAGCTGTGGTGGAGGTTGACGCGGGGAAGTGAAACATCTCAGTACCCGTAGGAGAAGAAAATAAATTTAATGATTCCGTCAGTAGTGGCGAGCGAACGCGGATGATGGCTAAACCGTGTGTGTGTGATACCCGGCAGGGGTTGCGCATGCGGTGTTGTGGGATGCGATGGGGGTGGTCTGCCGGCCGCCCGCACTTAGCGCGCACTGTCAGCGGAAGTGGTCTGGGAAGGCCCACCGGAGTAGGTGAGAGTCCTGTACGTGAAGATGGTGTGTGTGGTGTTGTCGTTTTCCCGAGTAGCAGCGGGCACGTGAAATCTGCTGTGAATCTGCCGGGACCACCCGGTAAGCCTGAATACCCAG
>NZ_RXHJ01000042.1 GCF_003955685.1 Corynebacterium hylobatis | reverse complement strand
GCTTCGAATGGCGGTTCAGTCGACGCCGATGGCAACACCTGGATAGGCCACCCGGGCGCTCGGGATGGGCTTATTAGAGGCCGAAGGCGCCGCCGCTGACGAGGATGAAGATGCCCAGGCCGATCAGGACGATCGGGAACAGCACGTGCTCCCAGCGCTCAAGGACTTCTGCGATGGGCGGGCGGGTGGCCACGAACTTTGCCAGCAGGACCAGGCCTGCCACCAGGACGAGGAAAACGATGCAGTAGATGATGACGGCGGCAGTATCCACGTTGAGGAAGACCGGGACGTAGACGCCGATATTGTCGCCACCGTTGGCAAACGTCACACCGGCGACGGTCAGCACACCCACCTTTTTCCCGGCGATCTTCGCATCATCATCGTCGTCATCATCGCTTCGCCAGGCCTGCCAGGCCGCCCATAGTCCCAGGGCCAGGGGAATTAGTCCGAAGTACGGGATCGCCTCAGCAGGTAGGAATGCTCCTGCCCCCAGCGTGACCAGGACTGCGGCCGCGAGGATGCCCATGAAGCCGAGGTACTGACCAGCCAGAATCCGAAGCGTGGTCCCTTTTTGCCCCGCCCCGCGGGCAAAAAACAGCGAGAGCACGATGATGTCGTCGATATTGGTGGCGATAAACAGACCAATCGCCGACAGTAGACCGGTTACCACTACGCACTCTCCTGTCCAGTGACACACCCAGGTACGGCGCATCCGGCGTCGATGCATTCGGCGTTGTCATCGACGGCCAGGGTGATATCCAGCAACGCGTTCAACGCCTGCGCCAGATGAGCATCAACGATCTCGTAGCGGGTCTGTCGCCCCTGCGGTTCGGCGACAACAATTCCGCAGTCCCTCAGGCAGGCGAGATGGTTCGACACGTTCGAGCGCGTCAGTTCCAGATCCTGGGCGAGAGCGGCCGGGTAGGCCGGCCCCTCCAGCAGCGCCAGGAGAATGCGGGAACGAGTCGGATCCGCCATGGCCCGACCCAACCGGTTCATCACGTCTAGACGAGAAGCAATAGTCAGCATGTGCTGAACTATACAGCTGTTGCTGAACTAACTTCGACATGGGGTGGCGTCGTTGCCAGAGGTCGTCTGCACTTTCAGGCTGAGGCCTTCACTGCGCAGGAAGGAAGTGGCTGCCTAGTTGGCGGTGTTCCCGACGTGATTTAAAGGTGAGGGCTATTGCCGGCAGCTTCCGGCCCAGGCCAGCGGCGGCCCACGTACCGATCAAGGTGTCCCACTTCCTTGGAAGTGGGACACCTCTATTGACAATGAATTGAAAATTCATTGTCCCAGGACGCGCCTGTTCCACAAGTTATCCCAATAGACTGTCCCGTCAGACCCGTTGCGGAATATACTTCCGGTACGATTTCGGCATGAAGATCGGATATGCCCGAGTGTCGACCGCAAAACAAGACCTCGACCGTCAGGTCGACGCGCTGCGCCAGGAAGGTATTGCGGACAAATACATCTACGTCGACAAGAAATCCGGATCCACCACCAACCGCCCGGGACTCCACAAGGCACTGGATCAAGCTCGCGCGGGTGATGTCATCGTCGTCCACACCCTCGACCGGTTGGGGCGCACCGTTCGCGACACCCTCAACCTGATCCACGACCTCCAGGAGCGCGAGGTCGGGGTACGCACCCTGGCCGATCCGATCAAGGTCGATTCCTCCGACCCTCATGATCCGATGGCCCAACTGGCGGTGGTGATCCTGTCGTTGTTCGGGCAGATGGAACGCACCTACGCCCTCGAGCGCGCAGCTCACGCCCGAGCCGTGGCCACGGCGAAGGGCAAGCGGGTGGGCAGGCCCAGTGTGGTCGACCCAGACAAGTTGAAATATGCCGAGCATCTGCGCAATGAAGGATTCTCGATGCGCGAGATCGTGGAGAAAACAAACATTGCCCGCACCACCCTCTACCGGTACCTACCTCCCCGACCGGTAGATACCCACACCGCCGAAGGACAGGACCTCGCTCCTGGTGCTGGTGAGTGAACATGGCTTCTGAAAAATGACGGACAGTGCAGGTGAGTACTGGCATCAGAATGTCAGAATTCGACTTCACTCGCCCAGGTCACGATAGGCAGCTAGACAGACGAGTTCTGACAACCCCAGCCGGGCTCGAGGCCGCCCGAGGGGCCCGCCCCGCTCCTGAGTGGAGATACACTGCGCACCGCGCGGAAACTGCTATGAGCACAAAGACATGACCCTCGCCTAGATCGGTACAGTTCTAGGTGTGAGCCGCACCACCGCCTGCCGGACCTTGCGCCGCGAGGCCGGAGTCACCCCACCCCGACGTCGGCGGGAAACGAACCGGGTGGAGTAGTCATGAGCGCAGGCGGCAGGTCCCAGACACCCACCGGCGTCTCCGCACGTGAACACACCGCCGCCGCCCGCTGGGAGATACTGCGCCGACACGTCGAGGACGGGATCCCGTTGACCCGGCTGGCCACCCAGGCAGGGATCGGGTTACGGACCCTGCAGCGCTGGCACGCGGCCTACCGCACCGAGGGAATAGCCGGGTTATCCCCGGTCCAACCAGCACCCCGGGGGCGACGGATCCATCCGGAACTCCATGCCCTGATCGAGGGGTTGGCCCTGATCAGACCACGGCTGACAGGAGCGGCGATCACCCGCAGGGCCAAGGCGATCGCCGCCGAACAGGGCTGGAACACCGTCTCCTCCAGCACCGTCCGCTCGATCATCGCTGGCCTGGATCCGGGCCTGCTCACCCTCGCCCACCAGGGGCCAGTGGCCTACCGGGACACCTTCGAGCTGGTCTGGCGACACCGGACCGAGCGGGCCAATGCCACCTGGCAGACCGATCACACCGCACTCGACCTCCTCATTCGGGACGCCAACGGTGCCCCCGCCCGCCCCTGGTTGACGGTGATCCTGGATGACTACTCCCGCGCGGTCTGCGGTTACCTGGTCTTTCTCGGTGCCCCCTCGGCGATGAACACCGCCCTGGCGCTGCGGCAGGGAATCTGGCCCAAACGTGATCCCGAGTGGCCGATGTGCGGGATCCCGGACGTGCTCTATGTCGATCACGGCCCGGATTTCACCAGCCATCACCTCGCCCAAACCGCGAGGGACCTGCACTTTGAGATCATCTACTCCGCGGTCGCCCGCCCCCAGGGACGCGGCAAGATCGAGCGGATCTTCCGCACCCTTAACACCGAGCTCCTGGCCGAATTGCCCGGTTATCTCGCACCAGGACACCGGCGTCCCGAACCGGTGCTGACTCTCCCGGAGCTGGATGCCGCCATCGGGGCGTTTATCAGTAGCACCTACCACCAGCGGATTCACCCGGAGATTAACACCACCCCGCAGCAGGCCTGGCTCGGCACCGGTTGGCTGCCACGTCTGCCCGACTCGATTGACGATCTCAACCTGTTGCTGCTCACCGTGGCGACACCGCGGGTCGTCCACCGCGATGGGGTGCATTTCCAGGGGTTGCGGTATCTCTCCCCACTGCTGGCGGCCTACGTCAAAGAACCCGTGGTCATCCGCTACGACCCACGCGATATCTCCGAGATCAAAGTCTTCCACCACGACCAGTACATCTGTACCGCCGTCGACCCCGACCACGCTGCCGCCACCGTCAGTCTCAAAGACATCCAGGCCGCCAGGAGGACACGACGCCGACAGTTACGCGAGCAGATCAACGAACGCATCGCCGTAGTCGCCGACCATCACCCCCGTCCCAGACCCACGAGCCCGGAACCATCACCATCTGGGACACCAGCCAGGAAGAAGCCGAAGCTGCGTACCTATCTGGAGGAGGATTGATGTCCCCGCACCGCTTCATCGCCACCAAACAACACCGTCGGTTCGTCGAATTCGCCGACGCGGTGCG
>NZ_RXHJ01000041.1 GCF_003955685.1 Corynebacterium hylobatis | reverse complement strand
GCACCCTGGTCACCCACATCTTCGTCGACGGTGACCCCCAGCTGGCCATCGGTGACTCCGTCTTCGGGGTCAAGGATTCGCTGATCAAGACCTTTGCGCAGCAGCCGGCGGGTACCCCGACGCCGGACGGGCGGGATCTGGGTGAGCAGGACTGGGCGAAGACCCGCTTCGACATCGTCCTCGCACCGGCAGAGATCAACTAACAACATATTTTAAGGAGAACGAGCATCATGACCACCTCTTCCGCTGATGTCACCACCGACGTCTTCATCATCGGCTCCGGCCCCGCCGGCTCCTCTGCCGCACTCTTCCTGGCCACCTACGGCATTGACTGCGTCGTGGCCAGCAAATACTCCAATACCGCCAACACCCCACGCGCGCACATCACCAACCAGCGCACCGTGGAGCTCATGCGGGACATGGGTATTGAGGACCAGATCAAGGCCGAGGAGGTCCCGCACGACATGATCGGCGAGACCGTGTTCTGCACCGCGATCAACGGCGAGGAATTCGGTCGGGTGCATTCCTGGGGCACCGGACCAGACCGGGAGGGCGAGTACATCGCCGCCTCGCCGTCGCTGAACTGCGACCTGCCCCAGACCCATTTCGAGCCGATCCTGGTGCGCAACGCCATGGCCCGTGGCGCGGTATTCCGCTGGAAGACCGAGTACGTCTCCCACACCCAGGACGCGCACGGTGTGCACACAGTCGTCCGGGACCGGATGTCCGGGCATACCTATACCGTCCACTCGAAGTACCTCATCGGTGCTGATGGTGGCCGCTCCCAGATCGCCGCGGACCTGAACCTGCCCATGGACGGGCAGATGGGGGTGTCCGGTTCGATGAACATCCACTGCGACATGGACCTGAGCGAATACTGCCAGGACCGCCAGTCCTCGCTGTACTGGGTGCTCCAACCGGGGGCTGCAGTCGGTGGTATCGGCCTGGGTCTGGTGCGTATGGTCCGCCCCTGGAACGAGTGGCTGGTGACCTGGGGGTATGACATCAACCAACCACCACCGGAGATGGATGATGCCAAGGCCGCCGACATCGTGCGCAACCTCGTCGGAATCCCGGATCTGGACATCAACATCCGCCACTGGTCGCTGTGGACGGTCAACGACACCTACGCCACGCAGAACATGAAGGGCCGGGTGCTGTGTGTCGGGGATGCCGTGCACCGTCACCCGCCGAGCAACGGCCTGGGGTCCAACACCTCCATCCAGGACTCCTACAACCTCGCCTGGAAGCTGGCCATGATCCTCAAGGGTCAGGCCGGCGAGGGCCTAGCGGCGACCTACAACGAGGAGCGGGTGCCCGTCGCAAAGCAGATCGTGCGCCGGGCGAACAAGTCCATCACAGAGTTCAGCCACGTGCTTGATGCCCTCGGTATTGATCCGGCCGATGACTCCGAGGCCATGCAGGCAGCGATGGATGTGCGTAAGCAGCCCACGGCGGAAGGTGAGCAACGCCGTCAGGCATTGCACGAGGCGTTGAAGATCAAGAACTACGAGTTCAACGCCCTGGGTGTGGAGATGGGTCAGCGCTACGAGTCCTCCGCGGTGGTCTCGGATGGCACCGACTGGCCTGTGCAGGAATCGGATCCGGAGCTGCACTACCAGCCCACGACGCATCCGGGGGCGCGGCTGCCGCACGCCTGGCTCAACGGTGCCAACCCGGCCGCCCCGAAGGTCTCCACCCTGGATATCTGCGGGCAGGGACGCTTCACGGTGCTCACCGGTGTCAACGGTCAGGCGTGGGTGGAGGCGGCGGCGACGGTGTCCGCGGAGCTGGGTATCGAGATCCCCGCTTTCAAGATCGGCCCAGCCCAGGACTACACCGACACCTACGGTGACTGGATGCGCCTGCGGGAGATCGCTGACGACGGGTGTGTGCTGGTCCGCCCCGATAACCACGTCGGCTACCGCGAGGCACACCTGGTGGACGATCCCACCGCCGCCCTGCGGGACGCGCTCGCAGCTATTCTGCACCTCAGCATCAATGACGGCACTGAGGGGCAACGCGAGGACAGTGAGAGCCTACGCAAGCTGCAGGCCGTTGATGTTTAACAACTCCTGGTAGTTCTCCCTCACGGCGAGGACGTCACTGGAAAATACTCACGCGCGTCCACTGTCTAAATACCCGCGCGGGGAGGTGTCACTTCAAGGATAGGGTGTTCCTCGACAGCTTCTTGTTCCGCGAACCTGTTGTGGTGAGGCCATCCTGATCAGCCCGCTCGCCGTTTCGGCGGGTTGGGCTGATTTTCATTTCTACGCCGAACCCTGGCGGGATAAGGGAAAAATGTGTGCTTTCGTAGGTCTGAATACCTGACATGGTCAGCATAAACGCAGATATTCTGCATCCCCAGATGCAGCATCAGCCACCCGTCTGGCTACACCTGGTAAATGAACACAGCTGAACGGGGAAGATTCACGACACCCGGGGGCCTCCACTCGAGTGCAGCTCCGCTGTGCGGTGAGCCAGTTCCTCGCCTCATCCATCGGATCATCGCCGCTCACCTCGTCGGGTTGGATCGCAGTGTCGTTGAAGATCTCCCCCGTCCGGTCCTTCACCTGCGCGACGGTGAGCATCATCTGGGCCTGATCCGGCATGGTCACCACCATGTTCCCGGTGGTGTAGCCCGCGGTCGGCACGCCGAAACTGCGCGCGTTGTCCAGACCGCGGAAAGCCAGCATGGTCACCTCCCCCGCGCACGCTGTTCCCCTCGATCATCACCGGTTGTTCGCTGTGCCGGTCCATGAAGGACATCACCCGGCCATCCGGCAGCAGCCCGGACAGGCCCGCGAACATGGGCCCCATGTCGGGATGAGCCATGCTTGCTGGGAGACAAGTTTCCCCTTTTGATTTGCTGGACGGAGGAAATTGGACCAGCTGTATTATTCAGGGAGCTCAGGGCCCCTCCATCGTGGGGTTGCCATGCTCGTCGTAGTAGCGCGGAGAGGTTTCACCGGTCATCTTGTCGAACCAGATCGGGTTACCGGACTCGTCGTAATAACCGCACACAGCGGCGGGGCCGACACACCCGTCCGCACGCGCAGGTCCGTCGTAATATTCATTTACAGACGGGGCAGGGGCACAGTTCACTGTGTCGGTAACGATTGAACCGTCCGACATGACTGCCGCGTTCCTCTCCCAGCATTGAACGAACCGAGGAGGTCCGTAGGGATCAAAATCTTCAGGGTTCATAAAGGGTGGCGGCGATGGTGCAATATAAGGCTCTTCTACGACAGTTACGGGGTCTGTGTAGGCCTCCTCCACGATCGGCGCTTCTACAGTAGGCTGCGCTACCGTCTCAGAACTAGTGGAAGTTTCGGATGCTTCCGAAGTCACAGTCGTAGTCTGGGTAGCAACAGGCTCCCGGTTTTCCTCTGCGCCACACGCAGTCAGGCCCAGTGCTAAAGCCATTCCTGCAAATGTCGTAATGATCTTCTTCATGTGTTCCCCACTCCGGCTTAGTTCATATCAGAAGTTACCCCGCTTCCCCCCGACATACTTGAATACCCACGACTGGACTCACTCCCCGCCACTGCCCGGAGAAACGAAGACCCTGGGTCCAACCTCAATCTGTCTTCCGATGACAAAATAAATCTCGAGAGACCAGAACTTACGGGTGAGATTCCTCCTGAGCAGCATCCTGTACCTCGCCGTGCCCAAAAGACGAAAAAACCGGAGACCACACCCTCTTTCGAGTTTATGATCTCCGGCCGTTGCAGTTCGAGAACCGCACGTTGTGTGCGGATCGCGATAGGTGGTGAGCCCCACTTTCTTCAGTGGGGTTCCCTACACATCCTCCCGGAGTTCCCGACCGTTTTGAGGCTTCCCAAGCCACTCCCAGCGTCCCACGGCAAAGCTCTGAGAGACCGACCTGAACAACCCGGCCCGACCACAGCACCGGATACCGTTTGTAGGATTCGTCGGCTGCATCGGCCAGGTAGAGCATGGGTCCGAATGCCGGCTCGGAAATCCCCGATCGTTTTCTGGAAGAGACACAAGCTGGTCAGTGCCGAGGCCATACTTAGTGGCCTCGGCACTGACTAGTAGCAGAGCGTGGTTAGGTTCTCGGCGGAATCCTGACTGGAGACCGCCCCAAGTCCTCCCGGATTTGGTTCTTCCGCTTCTTGATCGAGGACGGTCTCGTCCTACCGTTCCGGTGACTTTCTTGAATGGATACATTCGTCGCCGCGACCCACAGCGCAATAAGCAGACTGATCATCGGCTCACGCCGCGGAGACCACTTCAGGTGCTCGAACCCCGCCAGGTGAGGAGACTTCAAAGAGGAAAACCTCTGCTCCGTCGCCGACCGCGCAGCCTCGAAATACGTGGCATGCTCCCACGACCCGGGCGTAAGCCCCCAAGTGGCCATTCTCCACTGATTATCAGACAGCGCCACAGTGACCTGCGACTTGGAACAGCATCGATAGCGCTCAGCCGACCACGTCGGGTTGAGAGTCGGAATAGCCGGGTCATTTGTGTTGACTCATGTCTTCTTTGACAGTGAGTCTCACAGGTTCTGGGACACGGGGGCCCATGACTTTGTGGACAGTGAGGCTCCACGCTTTTTAGGTGTGGAGTCTTACTGCTTTGTGGACGGAAGGTTTCAGGCGCTGTCAGTCAGGTGCGATTCTTGTTGTATTGACGTGGTGGCTTCCGGTGCCAGGCCCCGTCGATGTCGTTAATGGACACCCAGACCGGGGTTGTAGGTGGCAACGGATTCGGAATATGGCACAATTCCTCGCCATCATTGGCGGTGAAGTAGTACACCACTGACTCAGTCCGATGG
>NZ_RXHJ01000040.1 GCF_003955685.1 Corynebacterium hylobatis | reverse complement strand
CATCTGAAGTTGCTAAAAAGCCGCCAAACGAAGCTGCGAGTCACATTCACGTCCACGAAAATTGTCACTTAACGCGTTACTTTAACTACGTTACGTGAACGGCCCCCTGGGGCCATAAAGTGACGGAAAATTTGGCAAATTGCCTTTACTATGAAAACTTTTTTACTGTCCCCGGCCCTTCCTTCACAAGGACCCCCCTTAAACAATTCCCGAAAGTTTCATCGAATACTATCTAAACCCCTAACTAAGTTAGTAAAAACACGGTAAGGCTTATACTTACGCATAAACCCCAGGGGCGGAAAATAAAATCTACTACTGACTTTGTAGAAATAAGCGCTCCGTAGCAGCCTAGGAGATCTGAAGTTTGGCAGCGATGTTCTTTTTTCCCGGCCACCGGCGAACGCCCCCGCAACAGACTCTAAGACGCCTCATTCTTAGCCGACAGCGCAGGACGCAGCAGGAGCGGCGCTGATGCTGGAACAGGTCACGATTACGGGGGGTGCCTGCTTCGGCCCCACTCCCCTAACGATTGCCGGATTTAATCGTGTCAACTTCACCTTTGGACCCAATGGATCAGGAAAAACTACGATCAGTCGTGCGTTCGCCGGTCACGAACGGATCCACCTGAGTCCACAGTGGGATGATGGCCTGTCGATGGACGTGAAGGTCTACAACAGGGACTTCGTTGACCGCGTACTGCACGAGTCATCGAGGATTCCGGGAGTATTCGTGGTCGGCGAAAACAGTGTGCAAGCTGAAACCCGCCTCGAAGAAATTCGGAAACCAGATGGAGCGCAGGACAAGGCGAAGGACAAGTTGGATAGAGCGCGCTCAAGCCATGAAACTGCACTAAACCGCCAGGAACAAGAAGCTGAGTCTTTCCGCGAGCTTGCCTGGAAAGGATATAAGTCGCTCACTACCGATCACCCGGAATTATCCCCAGCCTTCACAGGCGTAGGCGGTATTGGAAACGATAAGAAGAAGCTCGTCCAACTGCTGGAACAGTTTCCCAGCCCCCAAGATGGTGACCCTCCACTTGAACTCTCGTCATTACTGAGCGAGGCGGCAGCGGTTTTTGATTCCCAAGCCACCACCCGCAATGAAATCGCATCTATTCCAAAATTCGACCCCAGCAATTACGCGGGATTTGACCTCTTGGGCAAAAAAATTGTCGGAAGTTCCGACGTAACTCTAAGCGAGCTTGTCGAAAAGCTGGGAAATAGCGACTGGGTTTCCAAGGGGCGTTCGTATCTTGGGCATTCCAATGGAAAGTGCCCGTTCTGCCAGCAACTAACTCCTGCAACTCTCGCTGCGGATCTTGCGTCGATGTTTGACGACCACTACACGTTAGAAGTAGAGAAGATTCACGATCTCTCCGCCGACTTCCAGGATTGGTCAAAGGCAGTGCGCGGCCATAAAGACTCTATCGACGACACCGCCAAACTCGTGTTGGATGAAGCTCGCTACAGCGCGGCCTTCGCCACACTGATTGAAATCATCAGCGCAAACGAGGCAACCCTCGACGCGAAAGAACGCACTCCCTCGATGATCGGCGAATTTTCAAATATGGACGGCACAATAGACGAGATAAACGAGACGATCGAGCAGGCCAATAAAGAAATTCGCACTCACAACGCCCTTATTCGCTCGCAGCGTGAAGAACGTCCGAAACTACAAATCAAGTGCCGGAGATACCTCGCTGAAGTAGTCCTGGGCGAAGAACTCCCTCCTTACAAGAGGCGCTCTCAGGGCCTCCAGAAAGGAGTGGACACCACCGCAGCGAAAGTAGCGGAGGCCCAAAAAGCACTCAAAGACCTGGATGACGAGATTCGAAAACTGCAGCAGTCCGTGGTCTCCACTCGCCCAGTTATCGACCGAATTAACGTGTTACTGGAACGATCAGGATTCACCTCATTCAAGATTGTTGAATCCACAGAGCTAGAACACGGCTATATGCTATTCCGCGACACAGGGGAAGCTCACGAAAATACCTTGAGCGAAGGCGAACGAACTTTCATCGCTTTTCTCTATTATTACCATCTCCTCGATGGTCAAACCAGCAGCAGCGCATCGAACAATGTCCTCGCAGTAATTGACGATCCCATCTCAAGTCTGGATAGTGACGTCCTTTTCGTCGTCAGCGCGCTCGTTCGCGAATTGCTGGAACGTACGCAGGACCACAAAGGAAACTTACGACAGGTCGTTGTACTCACGCATAACGTCTACTTCCACAAAGAAGTGACCCAAGTTCGTTTCAATGACACTTCGCAAGGTCGGGCATATTACGTGATCAACAAAAGCCTGCATAGCCCGAGTTCGATCGAACTGCATCGAAATAATCCCATCTCAACAGAGTATGAACGACTCTGGGGCGAGATCCGCCGCGCAATCGCGGGGGAATCCACGAGCGTTGTCGGTTTAGAGAATATTCTCCGAAGGATTCTTGAAAGCTACTTCCGCATTCTCGGCGGGGGAATCTGGGAAGAGGAAATGGCGTCAAGGCTGGACCCCCACGAACGGCCAATTCTTAATTCGCTGTTCAACTGGATCAACGAAGGGTCCCATGCGATCTTCGAGGATGTCCACTACTCTCCGGGCAAGCCTTCGCTTGACCACTACCTGAAAGTCTTTCGCCGAGTCTTCGAAGTCACCGGCCATCAAGGACACTACACAATGATGCTGTACGGAAAGGAAAGTCTGAGTCAACAACCATGATTGATATGTAGGTAGGGACATTACCGATCAGTAGCGACTGGCGGAGGCCGCTCCAAGAGCCAAACGATATTAAAACACTCGTGAGCTGTGATGTTTTCTACTAGAGACCAAACTCCCCGGACAAGCCCACTAGGGAATTCCAACGCAGTAACAGTAAAGATCTCCTTAACTACCCGACGGTGGTCTCTGGAAGGGATGTCCCGACTTCGCCAAGAGTTCGGTAGCAGCGATTCCATCCGAGTTCGTTAGGCAGCGTCGAGTTCCTAGCAACGGGGCTTTTGCAGGCTCTTCGCGTTTCGGAGTGCGTAGCTGACCACGAGGTGGGGTTCGGGGTGGCACAACATGTAGGGGTCCTGGCCGGTACAAGATGAGAGTTACCACACCATCATCTGACCGAACCAGGACCCTACTGTGCAGCCTGACTTACAACCTCGTCGCCGACACCATCTGCCGGACCGCCGAAATCGGACTGACGATCACCGGTGCCGCCGACGCCGGAAACATCACCATCATCGACGCCACCCCGGTGGCCGTGAACAACATCTGCCCCGACTGCTCCCAGCCCGGGAAGAAGCGCGATCACGTGGTCCGGACTCTGGTGGATCTACCCGTCGTCGGGTTCCCCACCCGCCTGCACGTGCGTGTCCCACGCTTCCTGTGCACAGACACTTCCTGCCCGAGGAAGATCTTCCACCCGAGTTGGGTCAATTTAGTGCCGACGTCCCGGTTTTCATTGCCTGCGACTCTCAGAACGTAAAGGCTGATTGATTTTGCAGATCAATAACCGAGTGGAGGTTCACTGCAAAGGGCCATCCGGCTCAAATCCTCTGATTTATGTTCGAGAGAACACTCGTGATACCGCTGTTTCGTGCCGATGAACAACATTTGGAGAGTTTGTCACAATCTACCCCCGCTGCTACCCGCTTAGTGCCGAAAAGTCCGCACTCCCCATCACAAACTTGCTGGTCAGCGTGTCAATATGATCTTGCTCAAGCCAGTTTGACCCAAGTCGGGTTCCAGGCCTCGCTGAG
>NZ_RXHJ01000039.1 GCF_003955685.1 Corynebacterium hylobatis | reverse complement strand
ATGACGGATCCAAGCTCACCCACCGGGTCACCCGCTGGATCCTCCAGCGACTGGCGATCGACCGGATGAGCGTGTCCGCCACCGCCAAAGCGTTGGGTATCGGGTGGGAGCAGGTACAACCAGGTGGCACTCGATGCCTGCCGCCAGCTCGTCTACGACGACCCCGGGCATCTGGACGGCGTACGCATCCTCGGCGTTGATGAGCACGTGTGGAAGCACACCCGCAAGCCAGGGGAACCATCCAACCTGGTGACCATCCTCGTCGACCTCACCCCGCTGGTGGATGGGCGTGGTCCTGCCCGACTGCTGGACATCCGCCCGGGCCGCAGCGTGCAGGTGCTGCGCACGTGGCTGCAGGAACGCGACCCTAAGTTCCGCCAGCAGGTGCAGGTGGTGACCATGGACGGGTTCACCGGCTATGCCTCAGCCGTGGACCAGGTCCTGCCTGACGCCCGCAAGGTGATGGACCCGTTCCACGTGGTCCACCTGGCTGCCGACAAGCTCGACCTCGTGCCGGCAACGCCTCCAACGGGAGACCACCGGGCGGCGCGGGCGCAAGGACGATCCGCTGTACAAACACCGCCGGACCCTGCTGACCCGCACGAACTACCTGACGGAGCGGCAGAAACAGCGACTGGAGATGTTGTGGGCCACCGATGAGGACTACGTGGCACTCGAGGTGACGTGGCTGTTTTACCAGGACCTGATTGCAGCCTACGGGCACCCGAAGAAGTCAGAGGGCAAGAAGCTGATGATGCGGGTGATCAACAGCCTGCGTAAGGGACTACCCGCCGGGCTGGAGGAGCTCGCCCAGCTGGGGCGGACATTGTGGCGCCGACGCGAAGACGTGCTCGCCTATTTCGACATCGGCGCGTCGAACGGGCCGGTCGAGGCGATCAATGGTCGGCTGGAGCATCTGCGGGGAATCGCCCTGGGGTTCAGGAACCTCAACCACTACATATTGCGGTGTCTGATTCACTCGAGGCAGCTGCAGGGCAAGATCAACGCACTCTAAATTAAAGCGGCCTGGGTTGGTGAGAGGGCATGATGTAACACAGGAGG
>NZ_RXHJ01000038.1 GCF_003955685.1 Corynebacterium hylobatis | reverse complement strand
CGTGGTCTTCTTCACCCCGCCACGCACTCCAAAACCGGAAGAGCCCCGAAAAGTCGTTTGAGGAACCCGTAGAAACCGACCCGGTAGTGGCCGAACCTACTCCTCCCATTCCGGTCTCGCTAAGACCGAAGGATGCCGATCAGATGGCACCCCCTCCGGAGCTGCCAAGCTCAGAGGAAGATATAAATTTCTCCCCCGAACGGGTAGCACCCAATCCAACTGTTACAGATCAGATAGGGCCGGATTTGACGATCATCGAGTCCTCGTCACTGGTCTCAGATATTACCTCCGGCGTTGCCTCTGGTACGTTTGCCGGGCTGATAATCTCCGGGACTTTATGGTTTATTAACCATTCTTCCAAGCCAAAGTTTGAGTACTTCGACATCGGCAACGGACTCGGCCACTTTTTCTACAACAGATATCTTCCCATCGTGGTCGGAGGAAGTTTCGTTTTGGGTCACGGTCCAGCCATGACTGACCAGACGCGTAGGGCAGGCACAGGGGGCTTCTACATGGGTCCAAGACATGATGAAGTGTTCTCTACTTCATCCTCAGCCGAACCACACTTTGGACTGTCCCCAGGAGAGAGCATCGAGATCTCTTACCGGTATGCCCCTATCCGCTACTGGTGGAATCTGAAGAGGCGCTAGCAAGCTTTCCGCCTGGAGGTGGACCCCACAATAGTATTCAATGCTCGGCATAACCCTAGCGACCAGGACCTCCGGAAGACCGCGAAGGGCTGGAAAATCGGACGGGCTGTTTTAAAACCAAGTGCGACAAGATCCATTTGATCTGCCATAATCCCGATTTTGAACCGCATCGAGGGGATTCACCCCAACTTTGCTGCCTCATCTTCCGTCGCTATTTATGGGTCAGCTCATCGAACACTTCGTCCGGGAGCGCCTTGATGTAAGAAATGCGGGCGCGGATAGCCGCCTCAAGGTTCGCCAGGGAAAGCGCGGCCGACGGTTCGATGAAGTCAGACTGACCGGCCTCTGCAGTAAGCAGAGCGACGGCGTCGTAATTCTTTTCCGCGATCATGCGTTCGAAGAAGATCCGATAACGTTCGATGTACGAGGCGCCGTAAAAAATCTCGTCCGCAGGAAAGGGCATCCCTACAGGTATTTGTACGGGACGCATCGAACCCTTAGCCCGCTCGACGAGCATGACAAACCCGAACCAGGGCGGGAGGTGACCGAACAGACCCCGTTCGACAGCCATCTGCGAGTCCGCCGCGAGTCCAAGAGCTTCTTCCGTCCTGTTGTTGAAGTTATTGCCAAATGAAGGCCCCCGCTGCGACTTGAACTCCATAGCCGCAACGAGCGAACCCCGGTACAGAACGACAAGGTCCCAGTTCTTAGCGGGGCGGAAATAAGCGGGGAGATCATTTCGCCTGTTCGTTCGAACCTCCAGGGCGATCTCGGGGTCACTACGCCACAAGTCTGCGCAGACGTCTTGCAGCGCATTCATCTGTTTTCCCCCAGTCACCGCCGCCCGGTTTCCGGTGTCCTTTACTCCAGAGACAACACCCTGCCGCGCCTGCTGGAGATCAAGCCCCTGCCAGTAGCCCAGCACCGCGGTGCGCCAGATGTCGGTAGGGATCCGATCATTAGTCAACGTGCTCTTCCTGTCTTTAAAGGGTGCCGACTGGCAGTCCGTAGGCTTCCTCAGCAGCTCGCGTCGCCGCATCTCGATCACCCGCGCGGAAAGCGTCACGCAGTTGATCCGCGAGCTCCCTCGGCAGATCCTCCGGCCGCGGGACTGCAATCTTTCGCAGGTACTGCGCCTGGAATCGTAGTGTACCGCCGCGCATCTTCACCCCATACGCGCTGATAAACGCCTCGGCGATCCGGGACAACAACAGTCCACCCAGTACTTCAAGGTCCCACGACGTTGAGACGATGTAGTAGAGGTTGTGGTGCGGGTAAAGGCCCCCGGGCTCGAAGACGGGCGTGATCTGCGACTTCATGTCCTGCAGAAGCAGCTTCGGCCGCGCGGAGAGACTCGGGTTCACCTTGTCAATCGTGCGATACCAGGATGTAGGATTCTTTTTCGCGACAAACCGTTTTCTCACTGCCTCATGCGAGCCCAGCACCTCGGCGAAACGAGGGTACGACGCCAGGTCGATAAGCTTGCCCTCTTCATCCCACGGGTTGAGGAGGAACTTCTTAGGGGCCGTTAAACGACCTGATCTGATGTCGTCGGCCATGACGATGGGGAGCAACCGATCTCTCTCCACCACCACCGCGTCCTTGTCCACGATGTATGCCTTATCGGCACCAGTGGCAACACCGATTCCAATGCGCGTTGTGCCGTCCTCCTCCAGTGCGGGGAAATCCTCCTGGAGTCGCTCCAGCAGCTTGATTGTGTGGGGGGAACCTGCCGGCCAGAAGTCATCGGTCTCGAACCAACTCGACAGCCGCGCCCCTTCCCATCCCTTGCCGGATCCTTCCTCTGCGGGACCGCGCACGAATCCAAGCACCTGACACGCAGATAAGCCATCAAAAGCAGCCGTGGTATCCACAAATGTCGCGGTGCCCTGTTCAGTTTTCGCCAGAACTGTGATGGCCGGGTACGCCGACACCTCGCTTTCGAACGCATCTACGTCGTGCATCTGCCACACCGACTCCACGGCATAGTTGGAGACCACGAGACCGCGTAGACGCTTGCCATAAGCATTACGCATCCAACGGTCGGCACAAATGAAGCCCAGTCGACCGCCCTCCCCCAGCACGCCCAGCGAGCGTTCGTAGAACCCGATGTAGATGTCGGCGCGGCCACGCATAGTCGTCCAGCGGGAGCGGTAAGCGGCCTCAACTTCGTCATCAAGATCTTCGGTCCTGATATAGGGGGGATTGCCAACCACGAAATCAACGCCACTAGGTATCTCACCCAGCAGGAAGTCACCATGGTGCAGCCAGCTCATCGCCAGAATGTCCGCATCATGCCTGCTAAGGCCATGAGCGACCAGCAGATCTCGGGTCTTTTCTCGACAGGTGTCCACGTGCTCGCGCTGGAGGTCGAGGCCGAACAGGGCATGCGAGAGATCCTTCACGGGAACGTCGTACACCCGTGCTGATTCCAACAAGCGCTCCACGATTGGCACGAAAAATGAGCCGGATCCGACCGAGGGTTCAATGAGTCGGAGCTGCGAAAGATCCCGGTCTGGTGTGTACCCCACCAGGTCGAGGATTGCCTCCACCACCCATCTCCGGGTGAAGACCTCCCCGTATTCAATCTCGACGGGGGTGGCAATCGTCATGAAGTTCCTCTCGGGCCAGGTAAATAGAATGATTTTTCTATAATATCCGGCGTCCCCGACAAGTCATCACCTGCTCGTTAACCGTTCCGCCAGAACATCAGTTCGCTCCCGCTAATCCTAGGAATTTTTCCTCGGCCAGCCTCGACCCGGAAATAGGGCATAGGAACGTAGAAGGTGAGGATGCTACTGCTCCCCCATCCGGTCATCGTCAGATGGAATCAGGTTGTCGAGGTGGAGTGCTCGGCCCATGATGGTGCGGAAATCCCGGTCGATGATGGATTCCTAGTAGGCGCTGGCCTGCTGGTCCAGTAGTTTTCCTCGCTGGTTGGCAGCATCGCTGGGATGGTTGCTTTGTGGTAGAAGCCCCGGCTGTGGGAGGTGCGCTCGACGAACCGATCGAGGCGGGCGATCGTCTCGGTGCCCAGGCGGATAACGACCGCTTTGTTCGACCGTCGCGGGGGTGGGATGTTGTCTGTCATCGCGGCTGACCCTTTCTCGGAGGCACTTCTCCAGGGTGGTTGTACGGCGTGTACCCCTGCTGCCCACTCCAGTGGGCAGCAGGGGTACACCATGACGGGCAAGGAAGCAGGGCACTATCAACTGTTGTCGGTTCTGCCCAGTTCTTCGCAGATGGCCGCCAGCTCTTCTGGATCTATCGGACGGAGAAACTTCGGTGGGTCTCCAATTGGGAGGGCGCGGGTGAGGAGCGTAGTGGTGGGGTAGGAAGCTAGCTCCTCCCTGGTGGCCGGGGTATCTGAGATGTAGCA
>NZ_RXHJ01000037.1 GCF_003955685.1 Corynebacterium hylobatis | reverse complement strand
CCCCAGGCCTTCGTCCAGAGCCCCTCGTCGGTGACCACGGGGGTGACCCAAAACAGTTCCTGAGGGTCGTGCGGAAACTGGATCGTCTGTCCCTCGTTGTCCTGGGTTGCCGCGCTGAGATTAACGGTGAGCTTTCCTCTCTTCGGCTCGGAGAAGGTGATCTCCCCGATATTCTCCGGCGGTCGCCGCGGGTCCTGTGCCAGGGCATCGCGAATGTCCTCGTCGATCGCATACATCCGAGTGACTGCCCCGTCACAGACCACGACATGGGCGAGGATGTCGCCGTTGTCATCCAGGGACATCGCCATTTTCCCTACTGGAACGGCGGTGACGAGGTTGCCGCAGGCCACGATGCCTGGAGCCAGACAGGCAATCAGGCAGAGCGCCACGCCACGGATCGGATTTTTGATAGCTCGGGGGCCGCACAGGGATAACCTTGTTGAGGGGCGGGGCCTCACCGTCTTCCTCCCGGCGTAGAGTGCTTCCCGGCTTGGGCGCCGGTTACTGCGCCCTGGGGTGTGGCAGTGAGGTCCCCGTGGCCACTGTCCCTCCCTGTCTCCTTGTGCCCGGGATTTCTGACATTGTCAGCTTAGTGCCCGCGAGTGTTGACCGGATGGTGTTCAGAAACCCTGGTCACACCCCTGGCCGTGAGGGTCGATCTGTGTCAACGCCTTCTGACTCTGACACCGCCGGTAGCCGGCCAGTTACGCCTTCTTCTTGCCGCTTGTGGCAGTCCCCGCGGATTGCTCCTTGTCCTTATCCGGTGCAGGGGCCTCGGCCGTCTGTGCCGCCTGTGCGGTGGCTTGCTGTTCGTAGACGAAGAGTTTGCCGCGGGCTTCGGCTGCTTCCTCCCGGGCAGCACTGGCCACCTCCCGTTGATGGGCCACCTCCTCTCGTAACCGGTTATTGTCTGCGGCTGCCGCGGCCAGTTCTGCCTGCAAGGTGGCAATCGTGGTGGCCTGCTCGGCGGTGGTGGCCTTTTCTTTCTCGAGGTCCTCGGCGATGCGGATGGTCATCTGCCGGGCTTCCTCGGCCTCCTCCGCGGCAGCACTCGCCGCCTGGTTGACAGCATCGTCCTGGGTGGCACGCTCGGCCAGCACGGCCTGGCGGATGATCGCTCGCAGAGCCTCAAAAGCACGCGCCTCCTCCTCGGTAGCGGGAGCAGCCACCTCATCGGTGGCACCTACCCGTTGGGTACCACGCCACTGGCGGACTACGTCTGCGGCCACGCTCTGATCCACCCGGGCGGCCGCCCGGATCCGGGCGACAGTGACCGCCCGGGGCCCTTCGGCAGCTACGAGCTCAGCCAGGGCACGTTCGGTGCGGGCACGGGGACTATCGACAACCATGAAAGACTCCTTGTTAGCGGGTGGGACAGCATCCCCATCATCATAGCATAATAATCAGATGAATATTCTGATTATTATTATGGGGTTGCTGCCACCACCGCCATGAGGGGCGCCGACTCGGGCTCCTCCGACCAGTTCAGCGGAATGATGGAGAGGTCTGCACTCGACCACGATTGTGCGGAAGCGGTTGGCCCGCCGGCCGGTTTGTGTGGGGGGCGGCGGCCACTGTGACGGTCTCGCCGAAGCCACTGCCCCACCCGCTCGGTCGAGTCCATCGGCGGCAGGTGTGCGTTCCTGCAGGGCAGCCTTCTCGGCGTCAGAAATCTCTGCCACTACGCCTGGCGATGTCTGATCCGTCCCGGGCAGCTGCAGAACCAGGTCACGGCACGGCACAACCGACGGGCCCGTTAATCCGTTTCCGGCTCGCGTGTCCACTGACGTCGGAAGACCGGTCCGCCGCCGGTGCGGTCGGATAATGCCCGTGCCTCTTCCAGGCTGGGTACGTCCTCGGAGAACGCACCCCAGGCACGGTCGAAGACGATCCAGTCAACGTAGCCGTCCAGGTCCGGGTCGCGGTGCTGATGCTGTGCCATGGGGCAAAGGCTATCGAGCATAAAGCCCCACAGTGGCGAATCCGTGCCCACTCCGGTGGGCGGCGATGATTTCCTCGCAACGACGTGGCCACGGCCCCTGCGGGGCACCATCACGCGATCACGTATCGGCGGCAGATCCGGCTCACAGCCATCGATACCAATAGCCACGGAAGGTGGGGAGGGTCGTCTCGTCACGGGCAGTGTGTCCTGGAGCTGATCAGAGCACGTGGATGCCGTTGGTGAGATCGCCGACGGCCCCTTCAGCATTGGACTAAAGCGGCCTGGGTTGGTGAGAGGGCATGATGTAACACAGGAGG
>NZ_RXHJ01000036.1 GCF_003955685.1 Corynebacterium hylobatis | reverse complement strand
ACCCTTTCTCATCGGAAAGTGTTGCAACGACCCTTTGGACTCAAGATGGTGACGCAGAAAGCCCCCACCGGGGTGGTGTGGTGGGGGCTGGTGTGTGACTCTGCGACCGCCTACGGGGTCGGCATGAGGACACCGTCAATGACGTGGATGACGCCGTTGGAGGCCTCGATGTCGGTGTCGATGACATTGATGGTGTTGCCGGCCACGTCGGTCAGGGAGACGTTTTCCCCGTCCACGTTCACGGTCAGGCTGGCGCCCTGGACGGTTTCGACGGTCTGGCCGTCGAGTTCCACGACGTCGGCGGCGAAGACCTCGGACGGGACGACGTGGTAGGTCAGGATCTCGGTCAGATCGCCGGAAGGATCTGCCAGGAGGGTGTCGAGGGTGCCCTCCGGCAGGGCGGCGAAGGCCTCGTCGGTGGGGGCGAATACGGTGAACGGCCCGTCGCCCTTGAGGGTCTCGACCAGGTCCGCCTCCTGGAGGGCAGTGGTGAGGGTGGTGAACTGACCCGCCGCCACGGCGGTATCGACGATGTCCTCGCCCTCTGCTGCCGCAGTGGTTGTCGTGGTCTCTTCGGTCGCGGTTTCGGAGGTGGTGACTTCGGTGGTGGTCTCCGCGGTTGTCCCCGCCGTCGTGTCGTTGTCCTCGGAGGCGCAGGCGCCCAGGAAGAGTGCCATGCTGAGGGCACCGGTGGCGGCAATTACTCGTTTCATGATGAAGCCTTTCAGTAGTGGATAATGTTTACGCTAGGTTAATATCTAGGCGTTCGCAATAGAAACGGGAAAATTATTCTGCTTCGGCATGGCCATGGGGGTGCTGACATTCGGGGAAGGGGCTGGAGGCACTCGTGGGGTGGGGGTGATTCCCCGAAATATAGAAAACTGCGAGTCGCATGTATTACACTTCTGGATAATATAACTATCTGAAGGGGTAAATAATGAGGAAATTCCTCGCCGGCCTCGGGGCCGCGGCACTTCTCGCCACCCTGGCCGCTCCGGCGTCCCAGGCCCAGGACATCTTCGATGGCGGGCGAGTCGGAGGCGGTTCCTCCCAGCTCATCTCCACCGGCTCATCCATCCCCGGTAATGAGCTGCCTGAGGTGGGATTCAAGGTCGACCTCAATGAATACGCCGGCAAGTGGTACCAGGTCGCTGCCCTGCCGCAGCCCTACTCCCTGCAGTGCGCCAGTGACACCACCGCTGAATATGCGGCGCTCGATGATTCCACCGTCTCCGTCCGCAACTCCTGCGGGACCTTCTTCGGTCCCTCTGTCATCGAAGGGACCGCTTCGGTGCGCTCCGACGCCTCCCTGCGGGTGAACTTTCCCGACGTGCCCTTCCAGGATCCGGACGGCCCCACCAACTACCGGGTCACCTACCTGGACGAGGGGTACTCGTTAGCCATTGTCGGTGACCCCAACCGCAATTCAGGCTTCGTGCTCTCCCGCACGCCCAACCTGAGTGCCGGGCGGTGGTCGGAGGTGCGTTCCATCGTGGAGTCCCGCGGCTGGTGGTCCTGCTCCTTCCTCACCGTGCCCATGGCGGAGGGACGCAAGGACGTCGCGCCGCTCTGCGCTCTCTAGGACAACGGAAACGGCCACCTGCTCCGGCAGGTGGCCGTTTTTCAGTTCCCCTCTGTCCAGTCGACATCGTCCAGGGCCAACTCCCGCGCCATGTCCTCCAGGAAGTTGATCACCACCTGACGTTCCTCGCGGCTGAGCCGGGCGGCGGCCTGGAAACGCTTGGCGTGTTTCCTGCCCACGGTCTCCATGGCGGAGGCGCGGGTCTCCTGGGTCACCTCGATGGAGAAGGCCCGACGGTCCACCGGGTGGACCTGGCGGATGATGTGACTGCCTTTCTCCAGGCGGTTGAGTAGCTTGGTGATGGATGCGGGGGACATCTCCAGGTGGGTGCCGAGCATTCCTGGAGTGACTACCTCGGCCCGGTGATTGGCGACGATGAGGAAATGGAGGGCACGCATGTCCTGCGTGCTCAGCTTCATGTATTTCTCGGAGGCATCGGCGAGCGCCTTCTCTTTCTCGCGCAGCCCTGACAGGGCGTTCATCAACCGGGTGATCTGGTGGACGTCCTCCGGATCCAGGGCAGAGCGGTCAACCAGCTCGCTGCGGGGATCACTGGAGTTGACATCATAGAGGCTGCCTGAGATGCCCTTGATGTCAGATGCATTTCGCGGATCCGTCATGTGTGGATGCTAGCCTCTCACCTCGAATTTACAGATAAATTATCCCATAGTTAATTATGGGTGTAAAGATAATATAACTATTCCCGTAGAGCACTGCCCCGCCAGCGGAAATATCCCCTGGCAGAACACGGGAGGCGTGGGCATACTGGGCTGTGTAGCGGACCCAACATATCTACACGCGACCCAGGCAGGAGACTCCACCACATGACTGAGCAGAACTACGAGATCAGGCACATCGAGGGCAGGAACCGTTTTGAGATCATTGTCGACGGTCGGGAGGCCGGCTATGCCTCCTACGTCCCCCGTGAAGGCAATGTCCTGGACTTCAACCACACCGTCGTCGACCAGGCCTTCCGCGGGAGGGGCCTGTCTGTCCCGCTGATCCGGGCGGCGCTCGACCATGCGCGCGAGGAAGGGGCGACCATCACCCCCTCGTGCTCCGCTGTGGCGCACTTCATCAAGAAGAACGAGGACTACCGGGACCTGTGTGAGGACCGGACGCTGTGACGTCGCAAAACAAGGTCAGGTCATGAAAAATGCCCCGGAAGAAAAATCTTCCGGGGCATTTTCGACCGTCAGATGCTGTAGTCGACCGGATCGTCGGCCGCATAGTAGTCGGGATCGACGAGCTTGATCCGCTCACTCTGCCGGCGGGGCCGGTTCTTCGCCGGGATACCGGTGGCGATGTGGTCGGCCGGAACGTCCTTGGTCACCACCGCGTTGGCGCCGATGGCGGAGCCGGCGCCAATTGTGATCGGGCCCAGCACCTTGGCACCTGCGCCGATGGTGACATTGTCCTCCAGCGTGGGGTGGCGCTTGGTCTGGGTGAGCACCTGACCGCCCAGGGTGACGCCGTGGTAGAGCATCACGCCGTCACCGATCTCCGTGGTCTCGCCGATGACAATGCCCATGCCGTGGTCGATGAAGAAGCGGCGACCGATCGTGGCACCGGGGTGGATCTCGATGCCGGTGAAGAAGCGGTTGAGCTGAGCGAGGATGCGGGCGGGGCCACGTAGCCCGCGCTTCCACAGCCAGTGCGACACCCGGTGCGCCCAGATTGCGTGGAGCCCAGAGTAGACGATGGCGTTCTCGACATCACCGCGAGCGGCGGGATCGTGTTCGCGCGCATTCTGGAGGTCTTCGCGGATGGTCTTCGCGATTCTCAGCAACAGCATGGCCCAGAGTGTACCCAGTCCTAGTCGCGGATGTCCTCGTAGAGGATGGTGGAGACGTAGCGCTCACCATAGTCGCAGACGACGGTGACGATGGTCTTGCCGGCGTTCTCCGGCTTCTTGGCCAGCTCCAGGGCGGCCCAGACGTTGCCGCCGGTGGAGATGCCGCCCAGGATGCCGTCCTTGACCGCCAGCTCGCGGGAGACTGCGATGGCGTCCTCGTTGGAGACGGTGATGACGTCGTCGAGAACCTTGCGGTCCAGGACCTCCGGGATGAAGTTGGCGCCGATGCCCTGAATCTTGTGCGGGCCGGCCTTGCCTGCGGACAGCAGCGGAGAGGCGGTCGGCTCAACGGCGTAGACCTGGGCCTCCGGCTTGCGCTCCTTGAGGACCTGGCCCACGCCGGAGACGGTGCCGCCGGTGCCGACGCCGGCGACGAAGATGTCGACCTTGCCGTCGGTGTCCTTCCAGATCTCCTCGGCGGTGGTCTCGCGGTGGATCCTGAGGTTGGCCGGGTTGGCGAACTGGGAGGCCAGGATGGCGTTCTCCTGCTCGGCGACGATCTCGTTGGCCTTGTCGACGGCACCCTGCATGCCGGCGGCGCCCGGGGTCAGGACAATCTCGGCACCGTAGGCGCGGAGCATGACGCGACGCTCGTTGGACATGGTCTCCGGCATGGTCAGGATGACCTTGTAGCCGCGGGCGGCACCGATCAGGGCCAGGGCGATGCCGGTGTTGCCGGAGGTGGCCTCGACGATGGTTCCGCCGGGCTTGAGGGAGCCGTCAGCCTCGGCGGCTTCGATGATCGCCTTGCCGATGCGGTCCTTGACGGAGTTCGCCGGGTTGAAGGACTCGACCTTCACCAGCACTTCGGCACTGAGGCCCTCGGTGATGCCATTCAGGCGGACCAGGGGGGTGTTCCCGATGGTGTCGAGAATATTGTCGTATACGGCCATGAGACTGTTTCTCCTTGGAATCGTGTGCGTTGCTGCGTGCTATCGTACACCACAGCACTAGACAGCCCGGTATGGGCAGTTTAGACCGGATGGTTTTGGTCGCCGAGCGGGGGTGTTGCCCGATGTGGACATATCACCCCCTGCAGGTGTACCACCACTTTGCTGTGGGTGGGACTGTGATCTGTGCAATCGAATTCCCCTTACCCCCGAAGTAGCGTTATAATGCCCATCTGAAGAAGATAGTTACCCCCGTTGATGTGTGCCTTGGGTGCACCTGACGGGTGTACCCGGAGGAGGACGATTCAGGATGGATTCGCAGAGAATCAAAGATGACGACGAGGCCGTCCGGGCGGCGCTCACGTCTCTGAAGACCGCGACCGGCATACCGGTCACCATGTATGCGACCCTGCTGCCGGACAATCGGCTGCAGGTCACCCAGTGGGTGGGGCTGCGCACTCCCGCGTTGCAGAACCTCATCATGGAGCCCGGCTCCGGCGTCGGCGGCCGCGTGGTCACCACACGCCGTCCCGTCGGCGTCTCCGATTACACGCGGGCCAACATCATCTCCCACGAGAATGACCGCGCCATCCAGGATGAGGGGCTCCACTCCATCGTGGCGGTGCCCGTGATCGTCAACCGGGAGATCCGCGGTGTCCTCTACGTGGGCGTGCATTCTCCCGTCCGCCTGGGCGACAAGGTGATCGAGGAGGTCACCATGACCGCCCGCACCCTGGAGCAGGACCTGGCGGTCAACTCCGCCCTCCGGCGGGCGGAGGGCGGCAAGGTCGGTGCCGCGAAATCGGGCCGCGTGATGAACGGCGCGGAGTGGGAGCAGGTCCGCTCCACCCATTCGAAGCTGCGCATGCTGGCCAACCGTGTTGAGGACGAGATGCTCCGCAAGGAGCTCGAGCAGCTGTGTGACCAGATGGTCTCACCCGTCCGCGTCAAGCAGTCCACCAAGCTCTCCGCCCGGGAGCTGGATGTCCTGTCGTGTGTCGCACTCGGACACACCAACGTCGAGGCCGCCGAGGAGATGGGCATCGGGGCGGAGACGGTGAAGTCCTACCTGCGTTCCGTGATGCGCAA
>NZ_RXHJ01000035.1 GCF_003955685.1 Corynebacterium hylobatis | reverse complement strand
AGCTGGGTGCCCATACTCGCTATGAGGCGGTCAACGCCGCACGTCGCATCGGCGCGCTGCCCTGACGTCAGGGGCGGGCGGACTCGGCTACTCTCGGGAATCGTGAAGGATCGATTTCTTGTCAGCGGCGGCGCTCGCCTGCAGGGTGCCGTCAAAGTCAGTGGCGCGAAGAACAGCGTCCTCAAGCTCATGGCGGCGGCTCTGCTTGCCGAAGGCACCACCACGCTGAGGAACTGTCCCGAAATTCTCGACGTCCCACTCATGCAGCGCGTCCTCGAGGGTCTCGGCTGCGCGGTCGAGTTGGACGGCGACGTCGTGCGCATCACCACTCCCGCGGAGCTGAAGTCTGACGCGGATTTCGACGCCGTACGTCAGTTCCGTGCCTCTGTCTGTGTACTCGGCCCCCTGACCGCCCGCTGTGGCCGGGCCGTGGTGGCGCTGCCGGGTGGTGACGCCATCGGTAACCGCCCCCTGGACATGCACCAGTCCGGTCTGGAGAAACTCGGTGCCACCACCCGCATCTCCCACGGTGCCGTTGTTGCGGAGGCCGAATCCCTGCGGGGCGCGAAGATCGCCCTCGATTTCCCCTCCGTGGGAGCGACGGAGAATATCCTTACCGCCGCCGTGCTCGCCGAGGGCACGACGGTCCTCGACAACGCCGCGCGGGAACCGGAGATCGCCGATCTCTGCGAGATGCTCAACTCCATGGGCGCGCGTATCGACGGCGCCGGCACCTCCACCATCACCATCGAGGGCGTGGAGAGGCTAGAGCCCACCGAGCATGAGGTCATGGGTGACCGCATCGTCGCTGGCACGTGGGCCTACGCCGCGGCCATGACCCGCGGAGACGTCACCGTCGGCGGGATCTCTCCCCGCCACCTGCATCTGGCGCTGGAGAAGCTCAAGGTTGCCGGGGCAGAGGTGGAGACCTACGAGAACGGATTCCGCGTGCGGATGGACCGTCGGCCCATCGCCGTGGACTACCAGACCCTGCCGTTCCCCGGTTTCCCCACCGACCTCCAGCCGATGGCCATCGGCATCTCCGCCATCGCAGACGGCATGAGCGTCATCACCGAGAACGTCTTCGAGTCCCGTTTCCGCTTCGTTGATGAGATGCAGCGACTCGGAGCCCACGCCACTGTGGATGGTCACCATGTTGTGCTCCACGGAATTGAGCAGCTTTCCTCGACAGAGGTGTGGAGCTCCGACATCCGTGCCGGCGCCGGCCTGGTGCTCGCGGCTCTTCTGGCGGACGGCGTGACCACCGTCCACGATGTCCACCACATCGACCGTGGCTACCCGAGCTTCGTCGAGAACCTCCAGTCCCTGGGTGCGACCATCGAGCGGGTCAGTCAATAGCTGCCACTATGTTCACTTCCCCAGGTTGATCACTGCATTGACCTGGGGATTTGTGTGTGTGGTGGGGGGTGTGTAACTTTATG
>NZ_RXHJ01000004.1 GCF_003955685.1 Corynebacterium hylobatis | reverse complement strand
TGTGGTACCTCCGGAGGCATTCTGAAACTACCTGAAGCCGTGGAGTCAGTATTGAGGCGGTGTGAGGTACGCGGAAGGCTGACCGATTGTCCGCCTGCTGCGTGGGACGGTGCGCAGCTGCGCACGGGACATGTCTGCTGACCAGATCTGACTGCTGGTTGAGATGGACGCCATGCTCTCAGAGCGGCTCATCGGTCTGCAGTCTCCGGGCTGGAATGACCATCACCAGCATGATGCCGGCGACCAGAAGAACACCGACGGCGAAGTCCCCGGTGAGATCCGCCAGCAGACCGATGAGGGCGGGACCGAGGAAACCACCGATCTCCCCGATCGAAAAATACAGGCCGCCGGCCGCCCCCATCAGGGCCGGGCCGATCTGCGGCATCTCCATCAGGGTGTTCATCATCAGCGGCATCAGGGCGGCCGCGGCAAACGACTCCACGGTCAGGACCCCCACCAGCACTGGCCCGTCCAGGAACGGGATCGCGGCCAACGTCACCCCGGCGACGGCGAGCAGGATCTGCGCCATCGCCGACCGTGTCACCCGCTGGACCAGGCGCATGACAATGACTGAGCCTGCGATCCCGGCGACCGCTGCGGCTCCGGCGAGAACACCGGCGGCGTCGGCATCCGCTCCTTTGGATTCGAGGATCTGGGGTAGCCAGTTGCGGAAACCGTGGCTGGCGATGAACCCGGACATCCCGATGATCATCACGGGCCAGACCCCCTTGACACGCACCACTCGGCGGATACCGGCCAGGATCCCGAGGTCACCCGATTCCATTCGCTCTGTGGAGGAGGCGTCGCGACCCAGGAGGAGCCAGGCCACCGCGATGGTCAGCCCCAGGGCGCCGAAGGTGAACATGGCGTGACGCCAGTCATGTCCGACCAGCGGGAGGACGACGATATTGCTCAGGGAGAGTACCGCGACGTTGCCGACCTGGGAGCCGGTGACGTAGATACCGGAGGCGGTGGCGCGGTGATGGTCGGTGAACCACTGGGCGATGAGCTTGGGCAGGCCGATGGAGATCACCGGCCCACCCAGGCCGAGCAGGGCCACGGCGAGAACCAGGGTCCAGAAGTCGACTGCCAGGCCGCGAGCGGCCGCGGAGGCGGCGATGAGCAGCATGCCGATGAACAGGCATGGTTTGGCCCCGTAGCGGTCGATCAACGAGCCGACGGGCAGAGCAGCACCGATATAGACCAGCTGCCAGGTCCCCAGGATGATGCCCACCTGGCTGTAGCTCAGGCCGAGGTCGGCGCGGACGGGGGTGATGATCGGTACCAGGGAGGCAGCGGTGACGGCGAAGCCGAAGTAGAGCAGCCACGCCAGGCCGAGCATCCCCCACCGGGTGGCACCCTCCTGCGTTGCACGGTGATCTGTCACGGTTTCTTCCTTCCTGCGCGCCCTCCCCCGGGAAGACGGAATGAGATGGTGGGAGGGGGCGTCGATAAGCACCGGCGGGCGCCTTTTCGGGGCGGTGAACTCACGTAGCATGGCGGAGAAGCAAGACGACGATGTACCGGCTCGGCAGTCCCACGCCACCAGCGTAAAGGAGGGAGGATGACTTCGAGTGCAGTATTTCCTGCTGGCGGCCTTCGCCGTCCTCGCCGTGAATTTCCTCGCCGCGGTGGTTCTCGTCCTGCGTCGGGCGAGGCGGGGCAGCTGGCTGCTTGTGCTGCTGCTCTCGAGCACGACCGGTGCCGCGTTGGCCGTCATGGCCGGCCTGCTTTTTGTGGAACCGGATGAACACAGCGTCGATGTCGCCCTCGTCTTCACCGCGCTGGCATCCGTGAGCGCCCTGGTCGCGGTGGCCGTGTTCGCCCGCCGCGCGGAAACGCAGAGGTCCGGGGTAGGTGAGCGGGATGCTCTCTGATGTGCTCGCCGCCGTGCTGATGAGCTGCGGACTCATCTTCTTCACCGCCGGGACGATCGGTCTCATCCGCTTCCCGGATGTCCGGAGCCAGCTCCACGCCCTGACCAAGGCAGACAACCTGGGTCTGGGACTGCTGCTCCTGGGGGCGGCGGTGTATGTGGGCAGCCTCGCGACGGGTGTCGGCCTGCTCCTGGTGTGGCTGCTGGCCCTGGGGGCCTCCTCGATCTCCGCACAGGCCCTGGCCGGGGCCGAGGCCGAGACCCTGGAAGGGGACGCTGAGCATGGCCGGACACTCTGAGGCGACCGTGGGGGCCGTCGACATTGTCCTCACCGTCTTTCTGGCGGGCACCGTCATCCTCATCGCCGCTGACGGCTCCCGCCGGACCCAGGTCGGCGCCTACCTCAGCCTGGGCGCAGTGCTGAGCATCGTGTGGTTGCGGTTGGGGGTCGTTGACGTGGCGCTGGCGGAGGCGGCTCTGGGCGGTGGGGTGCTCTCTGGTGTCCTGGTGTGGTTGGCCGTGGCCCGGCCCGGGGCAGCCACACAACCGGTGGACGAGCCGCCCCCGACGGTGCCCCGCCGGATCCGGATACTCACGGGACTGGTGACGGGGACGGTGCTGGCGGTGGTCCTCGGCTCGGTGATCCTGCGCACGCGGCAGACCACCCCGGCCTGGACCGGAAGCCTCACCGCGGGTATGCAGGCCACCGGTGTGGAGCATGAGATCACTGCCGTGCTGCTGGATTTCCGCGCCTACGACACCCTCCTGGAGTCCGCGGTGCTGCTGTTCGCGGGGATCATCGTCCTCGCGGTGGGCACGGACCGGCCACGGGAGGGGCGGCAGCCGGTGCCGTTGCCCTCGATCGCCCTCTGGTTCCTCCGGGTCGCCGCGCCGGTGTTCCTGATGCTCGGGCTGTGGCTGCTCTTCGCCGGCAGCTCCGGGCCCGGCGGGGCCTTCCAGTCCGGTTCGGTTCTGGCGGGTCTGCTCATCCTGCTGCGGCTGGCCGGGGTGGATCTCCGGATGCTCCACCGCCTGCTGGTCCCCCTGATGATCATCGGGGTGGTGGTCTTCCTGGGCATGGGACTGTTCGGCCCGCTGGCCGGTGACCCCTGGCTGACCTGGCCGGAGGGGCGGCAGTTCATGGTTATCTTCATTATCGAGGTCTTCCTCACTGTGGGCATCACCGTGGCCCTCTACGCGCTCTATCTCGCGCTGGAGAATCCCGGCCACCGCATCAGCAGCAGGGAGGGGCGGGGATGAGCATCACCCAGTGGTACCTGATGGTCGCGGTCGGACTCATCGCCGTCGGTCTGACCCGTTTCCTCCTCGTCCGGGACCGGGTGGCCCGGCTCGTGGCGATGAACGTCCTGGGTTCGGGCGCCCTGCTCCTCCTCATCGCCCTGGCGGCCCGGCAGGAGCCGGCGGACCCGGTGCTCACCGCCCTGGTCATCACGGGTCTGGTGATCACGGTGGCCTTCACCGGGGTGGGCGCGGTACTGATCCGCCGCATCGAGGGCGTCCATGAGGAGGATGAGCACCCGTGAGCCCCGCCCAGATCAGTCTCGGTGCCCTTGTGCTGGTGCCCCTGTCCGCCGCGGTGCTCACCGCAGCGCTACCACCCGCCGTCCGTCATTGGCCCGGTCTGCTGGCTGCCCTGTCCGGTGCGGTTCTCACACTGCCGGTCCTGTGGGTGGTGCAGGGTGGACAGGTGGTGGAGCTGAGCCTCGGCGGCCACTCCGCCCCGCTGGGCATCCACCTGCGGGCCGACGGCTTCTCGGTTCTGCTGCTCCTCCTGACGGCGGTGGTCGGTGGGTTGGTCACCGTTTTCGCGGCCGCCTTCCCGGCATCGACGGGGCGCCACATGGTGGCCGGCACACAGCCGGGGACCCTCCGTTGGCAGCCCGCCCACCCGGCCTTCTGGCCGCTGTGGCTGGGCTGCTGGTCGGGCCTCAACGCCGTCTTCGTGGCCGGGGATCTCTTCAACACCTACGTCGGTCTGGAGATGGTCGGACTCACGGCGGTCGGACTGGTCGCCCTGGGCCGGACCAGGTCCTGGGAGGCCGCCCTGCGCTACCTCTTCATCGCGGTGCTGGGCTCCCTCCTCTTCCTCATCGCGGTGGGGCTGGTCGTTTCTGTGACGGGCACCCTGGACATCAACCAGGCCGCCCTGGTCATCGCCGCCACCCCGGACAATCATGCCGTGGTGGTCACCGCCCTGATCCTGCTGACCGTGGGGCTCTCGCTCAAGGTGGCGCTGGTTCCGCTGCACGGCTGGCTCATCCCGGCGCACGCCGGTTCCCCCACGGCGGTCTCCCCGTTGTTGTCGGCCCTGGTGATCAAGGCCTCCCTGTTCGTGCTGCTGCGCTGCTGGCTGTGGCTCGTCGCCCCCGGCATGAGCACGAACGTCGGGGCACCCGAGGCGGTCGCCGCCCCGGCCATTGCCACCACCCTGGCCTGGCTGTCCTGGACGCTGGCCGGGTTGGGCACGCTGGCCATCGTCTTCGGGGCGGTGATGGCTCTGCGCCAGTCCCGGCTCAAGCCGCTGGTGGCCTATTCCACGGTGGCGCAGGTCGGCTACTGGTTCCTCTTCTTCCCTGTCCTGCTCAATCCGGAATCCGGCCGCCTCGAGGAACTGCCGGTGACCACCCTCGGTGAGGATGTCGTCATCGCCGGGGCCTTCGGTGGCACGCTCTGCCTGGTCCTCGGCCACGGGGTGGCCAAGGCCACGCTCTTCCTCGCGGCGGGCTACCTCAAGGAGATCTACGGCACCGACGAACTGGATCAGCTCCGCGGCGTGGGGCGCAACCACGCCGGCCTGGTCCTGGCGATGGGTATGTCCGCCATCGGGCTGGCCGGACTTCCCATCTCCCTGTCGTTCTCCGGGAAGTGGCTGCTGTCCACCTCGGCGATCGCGTCGGGGCAGTACTGGATCGTGGGCGTGATTGTCCTGGCCACGCTGCTGTCCGCCGCCTACCTGCTGCGCATGATGGCACCCCTGCTCATCGAGGCGGAGGACGACGGGCACCTGCTCAACCCGCCGGAACGCCGCCAGTCCAGCCTGCCGGTCGTGGTCCTCCTCCCACCCCTGGCGCTCGGTCTACTCACGCTGGTGACGGGTTTCAGCGGGGCCTGGGTCGTCGACCTGCTGGAGGTGGGTGCCCCATGGTGAATCTGCTTCCCGGGGACGTGGTGTCCTGGATCCCGGTCGTGATGCTGCTGCTCTCGTTGCTGGCGGCGGTGCTGATCTTCCCCATGGCCGAGGATCGGGTCCGGCTGCGTTCGACGGTCAACCTCGGGGCGGCGGTGCTCAAGGTCGCACTCGTCATCCTGCTCATCCCCGCGGTGGTGGATGCGGACCTGCGGCCGGAGTTCTCTCTACCCTTCCTGCCCGGCAGTGACCTGGTCCTGCGGGTGGACCAGCTCTCGGTATTCTTCGCTGCACTCTCGTCCATCCTGTGGCTGCTCACCACGGTCTACGCTATCGGCTATCTCCGCGGGACGAGGCACCGGAGCCGCTTCTTCGGTTTCTTCAGTCTCTGCGTCACTGCCACGGTGGGCATCTCCTTCGCCGGTAACCTGCTCACCTTCCTGGTCTTCTACGAGATGCTCACCGTGGTGACCTACCCGCTGCTGGCGCACTGGGGGAACCCGGAGTCCCTGCGCGCCGCCCGCCTGTACCTGCGCTATACCCTGGCGGGCGGGCTGGCCCTGCTCACCGGAGTGGTCTGGCTGACCATCTACGCCGGGCCCGTCGACTTCGCCGCCGGTGGTGCCGCCGGTGTGGCTGAGCTGGCAGCCCATTCACCGGGGATCGCCGCGGTTATCTTCGCGGTGCTCATCGGTGGGCTCGGGGTGAAGGCGGCGCTCTTCCCCCTCCACGGCTGGCTGCCCACCGCGATGGTGGCCCCCGCCCCGGTCTCGGCGCTGCTGCATGCGGTGGCCGTGGTCAAGGCGGGTGTCTTCGGCATCGTCCGCGTCATCGACGACGTCTACGGTGTCCAGGTGACCGTGGAGCTCGGGGTGCTCACCCCACTGCTGCTGGTGGCCGGTTTCACCATCCTCTACGGCTCCTGGCAGGCCCTGCGCCAGCGGGACCTCAAGCGGCGCCTGGCCTACTCCACGGTCTCCCAGGTCAGCTACGTCACCCTGGGTATCGCCCTGGCCACGTTGGGTGGTGCCACGGGTGGGATCGTCCATCTGGTGCATCAGGGCATCATGAAGATCACCCTGTTCTTCTGCGCGGGACTCTTCGCGGAGAGTCTGGGGGCCAAACGCATCGATCAGCTCGACGGGCTGGGGCGGCGGATGCCGGGGACCTCGGTGGCCTTCACCGTCGCCGCCTTCGGCATGATCGGCCTGCCGCCCACGGCGGGCTTCATCTCCAAGTGGCAGCTGGGCCTCGGCGCCCTGGATTCGGCCCATCCCTGGGTGGTGGGGGTGCTGCTGGCCTCCTCGCTGCTCAATGCCCTGTATTTCCTGCCGGTGGTCTACCGCCTGTGGTTCCGGGAGCCGGAGGCTGATGGACGCGCCGCGGAGCCGGCCTCTCTGCTCGTGCCCACCCTGAGTACGACCGCCATGGTGGTCGTGTTCGGTGCTGCCGCCTCGGTCCCCTTTCTCCCGTTGGACATCGCCGGGCAGATCGCGGCGGGGGTGTTTGAATGATGCTCCCGCTCAGCCTGCTGGCACCTCTGCTGGTCATGGTTGGGGCCGCGGTGCCGTGGGCGTGGTTAAGGAGATCCGCGGCGGTCCTGTCCCCCGCGGCAGTGCTGCCTGCCGTTGTGCTGACGCTGACCACCCCGACCGCGGAGCTGGAGGTGCCGTGGCTGCTGTTCGGGACGGTCTTCCGGATGGATGCGGTGGCGCGGCCCCTGGTGCTGATCGCCGCCGCGCTCTACGGTGCGGCACTGGCCGCCGTGACCTGGCGCCGGGGGCCGGAACCGACGCTGGCGGCATTCCTGCTGGCCACCTACCTGGGCACCGTCGGCGCCTACCTCGCGGCCGACACGGTCGCCTTCTACCTCTCCTTCGCGGTGCTGAGTTTCTCCGCTGCCGGCCTGGTCATCCACCACCGCACGCCGCAGGCGCACCGGGCGACCGTGATCTATCTGGTCATGACGGTGCTCAGCGAGACCGCTCTGCTCGGCGGGCTCCTGCTCACCGTGGACGCTGGCGGCGCCCTGCTTGCCGACGCCCCCGCCGCCATCGCCGCCTCCGACCGCTCCGCCCTCATCAGTGCGCTGCTGCTCATCGGCTTCGGCGTCAAGGCCGGCCTGGCACCACTGCACCTGTGGCTCCCGCTGGCACATCCGGCCGCCCCGCCTGCGGCCTCGGCGGTGCTCTCCGGCGTGATGGTCAAGGTCGGCATCGTCGGCTGGCTGCGCTTCCTGCCCGCCGGCGACAGCGCGGATATCGCCCGGTTGCTGCTGCTCCTGGCGCTCGCCGGGGCCTTCCTCGCCGTCGGGGTGGGGCTGATGCAGGACGACCCCAAGGTCATCCTCGCCTACTCCACGATCTCGCAGCTCGGCTTCATCAGCGCAGTGCTCGCGGCGGGTCTGCTGATGCCCAGCAGCAGCGGTGCAACGACTACTGCGGTTGTCCTCTACGCCGTGCACCACGGCCTGGCCAAGGGTGCACTCTTCCTCGGGGTTCCGGTGGTGCGCCGCCACGGCCGGGGTGTCACCGGGATACCTGTGTTGCTGGGCATGGCCTGGGCGGGCCTGTCACTGGCGGGCGCGCCGTGGACCTCAGGGGCCTTTGCAAAGTACGACGCGAAATATGCCGTGGCGGATCTCCCCGCCCTGGCCGGACTCCTGCCCCTGGTGGCCACCGGTTCCACGCTGCTGCTCCTGCGTCTGGCCCGGGTGCTGTGGCGCGGGGAACGCGCCACGGAGAAGGTGGACGGTCTGTTCGGGGCCTGGCTGCTGCTCTGCCTGCTGGGGACGGGGCTGCCCTGGTGGATCGGCACGGGCTGGCTGGAGTTGCAGCCACCGACCTGGGATGCCGCCACCCTGTGGGATTCCACCTGGCCTGTTCTCCTGGCGCTACTCCTGGCCGCACCCCTGACATGGCTGGTGGGCCGGGTCCCGGCAGTTCCACCCGGGGATATCGTGGTGCCCCTGGAGACGGCAGCCGGTCTCCTGCGCAGCTCCGGCGGCGCGGGCCTGGCCCGGGTGTACACGGGGACGGCACAGGTGGCCCGGGCCTGGGGCAGGGGCTGGTCCCGGAGTGCCGGCCTGGTCCGGGATGGTGTCGCGTTCATGGAGACCCGGACCCGGCTGTGGACGCCGACGGGGATGGCGGTCCTGGTGCTGCTCGCAGTGCTGCTGCTGGTCCTGCTGTTCGCGGGGGGCTGGTCACCATGAAGTGGGTGGTCGCTGTGGTCCTGCGGGTGCTCGCCCTCGCGGTGGTCTGGGAGGCCATGTCCTCCTGGGAACCCGCCTACGCCCTCTACGGGCTGGTCAGCGTGGGGGCCGCCACCACGCTGAGCCTGCGTCTCGTCCCTCCGGGCAGGATGTTCCGCATCCGGGGGGCGGCGGTGCTCGCCGGCTGGTTCCTGTACAAGGCGGTGGCGGGCGGCATTGATGTGGCGCGCCGGGCCGTGCGTCCCACCCCGGACATTGAACCGGTGGTGGTCCGGGCCCGCCTGCGCCTGCCGCCCGGGCACGGCCGGGAACTGGCGATGCTGCTGATGAACCTCATGCCCGGCACGATGGTGCAGCGGGTGCGCGGGGAGGAGGTGGAACTGCACACCCTCTCCCTGGAGCTGGAACCGGTGCAGCAGTGGGCGGACCTGCAGGACCGGGTCGCCCGGGCCTTCGGACCGGACCCGGGGCCTGGATGAGTCAGCGGCGGCCGTGGAAGAGCCGGCGGGGGACGGTGAACTCCCGGGGCTCGCCAGTGAGCGGATCCTCGAAGGACAGCCCGGTGGAGATGAGGTGGAGGGGCCGGCTCATGTCCTCCTCTTCCTCGGTGTGGATGCGCGGGTAGATGTTGTCGCCCAGGATGGGTACGCCTGCGGCCCACATGTGCAGCCGGAGCTGGTGGGTCCGGCCGGTCTCCGGGTGCAGGATGTAGCGCGCCTGCGGCGGCAGAGGGCCGTGTACGGCCTCGAGCTCGCGCTGTTCGGCGGGGTTGAGGGGCGTGACGTCGGCAAGCAGGGTGATGGCGTTGGGTTCACCGTCGATGATGCGGCCCTGGATCTCACCGGGGATCTTCTCCATCCGGGAGCGCCACACCGTGCCCGGGAAGAGGGAAGGCTCATGGTCGGCGATGGCCTCGTAGGTCTTCTCCACCCGGCGTTCGGCGAACAGCCGCTGGTAGGCACCGCGGATTTCCGGGCGCAGGGTGCACAGGATCACCCCGGAGGTGAACCGGTCCAGGCGGTGGGCGGGCACGAGGTCAGGGAGATCGAGGGAACGGCGCAGCCGTACGGTGAGGGTCTCCGTGATGTGCTTGCCCCGCGGCATGGTCGCCAGGAAAGGCGGCTTGTCGGCCACCAGGAGATCATCGTCGCGGTGGAGGATGTCGATGTCGTAGGGGACGGGTTCCTCCGGCGCGGGCGTGCGGTAGAAGAAGACGTCCTCGCCGGGAGCGACAGGGGAGGAAAAGGAGAAGGGGTGGCCGCGGCGGTCGACGACCTCGCCGGCGTCGAAACGCGCCTGCAGGGCCGCGGCGTCATCGAGCGGATGCCGGCGGCGCTGGGTGGTGATGAGGTGGCCGACGAACTCACCCGCGGTCATGGCGGCTGCATCCTCCGGGAGGCGTGCCCGGGTGGCGGTCAGTCCGTCACGGACCGGCAACGGTGATCGCTGCCGGCGGGGCGGTTGTACTAATCTGTCGTTCATGGACTTTGACGCTCTCCTCAACCAGGCCACCAACTTCTCCTCCGAGGGTATCGGCTCGTTCCTGGCCGACATCGGCAGGATCCTCTACAACCTGCTGTACCCGGCGAACTCCGATCCGGCGATCCCGGTCGAGACTCCGCGCTAGATCCTTCCCGCGGCTGTCTGAAAGCGGGCGGAACCAGCCTGTCCTGTCTGCGGTCTTTCCCCCGGAACTGGTTGTAACAACTCCTTTGAACATGTCATCCAGCGGCTACAATCGAAGGTGAACGGTAAACCAGATCCGTACACAGAAATAAGGAAAGGCTAACGAGATGCCCCAGGAAGATATCGTCGTTGTAGCAGTTGACGGCTCCCCGGCCTCCCATAATGCGGTCCGATGGGCCGCCAACACCGCGAATAAGCGGGGGATTCCGCTGCGACTGGCCTCCTCCTACACGATGCCGCAGTTCCTCTACGCGGAAGGCATGGTCCCGCCGCAGGAGCTCTTCGATGATCTGCAGGCCGAGACCATGGAGAAGATCGACGAGGCCCGCGCCATCGCCCATGAGGTCGCCCCGGAGATCAAGATCGGCCACACCATCGCCGAGGGTTCGCCCATCGACATGCTGCTGGACATGGCCCAGGACGTCACGATGATCGTCATGGGTTCCCGCGGGCTCGGCGGACTGTCCGGCATGGTGATGGGTTCGGTCTCTGCCGCTGTCGTCTCCCACGCCACCTGCCCGGTCGTCGTGGTCCGTGAGGACAACCAGCTCGAGGAGGCCACCAAGTACGGCCCCGTCGTCATCGGTGTCGACGGTTCCGACGTCTCCGCCAAGGCCACCGAGATCGCCTTCGCCGAGGCTGATGCCCGTGGTGCCGAGCTCGTCGCTGTCCACACCTGGATGGACATGCAGGTCCAGGCCTCCCTGGCCGGCCTGTCCGCCGCGCAGCAGCAGTGGGAGATTGTCGAGCAGGAGCAGATCGACATGCTCACTGAGCGTCTCGCCCCGATGGTGGAGCGCTACCCGGATGTGGAGGTCCGCAAGGTCATCACCCGCGACCGCCCGGTCCGCGCCCTGGTGGAGAACTCCGAGGGTGCGCAGCTGCTGGTCGTTGGTTCACATGGTCGCGGCGGCTTCAAGGGCATGCTCCTGGGCTCCACCTCCCGGGCTCTGCTCCAGTCCGCCCCCTGCCCGATGATGGTGGTCCGCCCCGAGGCTGTCTAAGCACAGGAGAAGACCGCTGCGGTCCCGCCGCCCTGCACCACTTGGTCCGGTGCAGGGCGGTTCTGCGTTGCTGCAACGATCCGGTCACAGTCGCCTTGCGGGAGTGCAAAGCATTCCATCCCCTGACACACTGGATATATGGGCGGTTGCCCGGTCCGCGCTGGGCGACGGTCCCTAATAAGAGCATCTGAAATTCACCAGTGAGATTTAAGGAGAACACAATGCTTGGACTCGGAATCCTGGGCTGGATCATCATCGGCGGTATCGCCGGTTGGATCGCCTCCAAGATCAAGGGCACGGACGCGCAACAGGGCGTCATCCTCAACGTCGTCGTAGGTGTGATCGGCGGCCTGCTGGGCGGCTGGCTGCTCAGCCTCTTCGGCGTTGATGTGGAGGGCGCCGGCATCATCTTCAGCTTCCTGACCTGTCTGCTCGGCGCGGTGATCCTGCTGACCATCGTCAACGCGGTCACCAGTCGCCGCAGCTGATTCCCACCCCGTCCGAAACAACTCAACCCGCCCTTCCAGGGGCGGGTTTTTTCGTGGGTGTCCACGGGGGACTGTTAAAAGACGTACCGGTTTGTCTATATTAGGTAGGAAACCAGAACAACCACTCCAGGAAGGATCGGGTACGTCAGTGGCCGCAGGAACCGTGAGGAAGAAGACGACGAGCACCCGCCGTCGCAACCGTCCGAGTCCGCGGCAGCGTCTGCTGGATTCCGCCACCAACCTGTTCACCACGGAGGGCATCCGGGTCATCGGCATCGACCGCATCCTGCGGGAGGCGGACGTTGCCAAGGCTTCCCTGTACTCCCTCTTCGGTTCGAAGGATGCGCTCGTCATCGCCTACCTGGAGAACCTCGACGAGGAGTACCGGGCCCGGTGGGCGGGGTACACGAAGGAGATGACCGATGCGGAGGACAAGATCCTCGCCTTCTTCGATCTCTCCATCGCCGATGAGCCGGACAAGGAGTTCCGGGGTTCCCACTTCCAGAACGCCTCCAACGAGTACCCGCGTCCGGAGACCGAGTCGGAGCACGGTATTGTCGCCGCCTGCCGTGAGCACCGCACCTGGATGCACCAGACGATGACGGACCTGCTCACCGCGAAGAACGGCTACCCCTCGGCCACGCAGGCCAACCAGCTGCTCATTTTCCTCGACGGCGGCCTGGCCGGCGCCCGCTTCGTGCGGGACGTCAGTCCTCTGCGGACCGCGCGGGATCTGGCGCGTCAGATGCTGTCGGCTCCGCCGGCGGATTATTCGATCTAACCTGTTTACGGGCGGTCCGCTCCTCCCGGCGCCGGGCCAGCCGCTCCTTGTGCAGTGCGGAGGAGGCTGCCCGCTTCGCCTTTCTGATGGCCTTCTGCTCCGCCTTCTCGGCGGTGGCGGCCTCCTTGCGGGCGGTCTTCTCCGCGACCAGTTCCCGCCGGATCCCGGGGATCTTCCAGGGCTGCAGGGCACCGAGTGCTTTTCGACGCCGCACGTCCCACCTGATCCGTCGCTTCTCCCGGTCCTCCGCCCGGGCGGCTTCGCGACGCTCGCGGGAGAACTCCTCGAAGGACTCGTGCAGTGGGATCCTCCGATTCACGAGCGGGTAGAGGATGAGCGACTGGACCAGGGTCCACAGGTTGTTGGCGAACCAGTAGAGGATGATGGCCACCGGCAGGGGAGCGGTGAAAGCCAGAGTTATCAGCAGTACCGGGATGAACAGGGTCATGATCACGAGGAACCGGCTCGAACCTCGTGCGGCCTTCGAATCCCAGTCCAGGGTTTTCGCATTTCGCATCAGTGCAGCGAGCATATTGCCGACGGTGAAGATGACCACTGCAATGATCACCGGCAGGAGAAAGTCACGGACTTCCTCGCGGGTGGTGCCCAGGCGGGCGAGAGCCTCCGCGGGCATGGAGATGTACGCTGGGAGGGGAATTCCGTTGATGGAGGCGCCCAGGAAGGTGCGGATCTCCTCGGAGTTGAGGAAACCGATCCGGGCATCAGGAGCAATATCGGTGCTCCCTGAGGATGGCCGGGCCATACGCAGCAGCACCTGGTAGAGCCCCAGAAAGACCGGGATCTGGATGAGTGTGGGGATGCAGCCCGCCGCAATGCTGTAGTTGTAGCGCTCCCGCAGCTCCTTCGATTTCCGCTCGAATTCGGCGACGGACTCCCGGTCAGTCCGGGTGGCATATTCCTCGGCGAGGGCAGCCTGTTCGGGGCGCATCGCCACACCGGTGCGCACGGACTTGGCCTGCGTCCAGAAAGCGGGGATGAGCAGGAGCCGGACGGTGAGCACCAGGCCGAAGATGGAGACCACCCACGCTGTCGAATCATCCATCCCGAACACCGAGTGCATCAGGATGTGCCACAGTTTCAGGACACCGGAGACCGGGTAGATGAACGGTTCAAGCACGGTGGGAGCCACCAACCTTCGGGAGACGTGCGATCAAGCTAGACTGATTCGGCCCAGTTGATCTTAGCGTTTCCAGGAGTTTTTCCCGCATGGCCAACCGCAGACGCCCCACTCGACGCAGCTTCAGCGTCACCCAGATCCTCGGTGAACTGCTGCTCACGATGGGTGTGGTCATCCTGCTCTTCGCCTTCTACGAGTCCTACTGGACCAATATCGCCGCGGGCCGTCTCCAGGATGAGAAGGCCAGCGCGCTGGAGGACGCCTGGGGGGAGACGGAGAACTCTGAACGGGTGAACCCGCGTCAGCGTCTGACCCCGGAGCTCGGTGAGGCATTCGCCCGCATGTACATCCCCGCTTTCGGCTCGGATTTCCAGTTCGCCATCGTTGAGGGCACCGATGACGCTGATCTGCTGGCCGGGCCGGGACGTTATGTCGATTCCCAGCTGCCCGGCCAGGCCGGCAACTTCGCCGTCGCTGGCCACCGCGTGGGCAAGGGGGCCCCTTTCAATGACCTGGGCAACCTGGAGGTGTGCGATGCGATTGTCGTGGAGACGCAGTCCGCGTGGGTCACCTACCGGGTGCTGCCCATTGACGCGCAGGGGGAGGTGCGCCGGTCCGAGGCCGAGGGCTGTCTGGGCCCGGAGCAGGTCGAGCGGGTCACCACCGGTGAGTATGCCGCGGTCCAGGGCCGGCACATCACGCTGCCGGGTGCCATCGAGGTGATCAACCCGGTGCCGGGCCAGTGGGCTGCGGTCACCCCGGAGCTGGAAGGCATGATCACCCTGACCACCTGTCATCCGCAGTTCTCGAATGCGGAGCGCATGATCATCCATGCCATGGAGGTCGAGTCGACCCCGAAGATCGCCGGCGAACGCCCGGCAGAACTGGAGGAGATCTAGATGTACGGACCGTTGTGGCGCGCACTGCCGGGCCCGTGGCCGGTGAAGCTGGTCCTGTTGCTGGTCCTCCTGAGCGCGGTGTTTCTGCTGCTCATGGAGGTCATCTTCCCCTGGGTGTCCACCTTGATGCCCTACAACGACGTGGCGGTCTGATCAGAGGCTGATCACAGGCTCAACCGGTCAATGACCTCGTGGGCCACCAGCTCCGCCTTGAGTGACTGGTCCTGGTTGCTGAACACGACGACCGCCCGGTCCTCCTTCTGCACCGCGTAGAGGGCCCCGTTGTGCCCGGGCACCATGCCTGCGCCGGCCCGCCCACCGGACCAGCCCTCCGGATCCTCCGCGGGCTCGGTGGTGTCGATGGGGGCGGCCCAGTCGACGACAGCGATCGCGGAATCCACGTCCGGCATGTCCCGGACGATGACTGTCAGGTGCGGCTCCTCGGGGTAGGACCAGAAGACACAGGCCGGTGTGTCGAAGCGCGGGTCCACCCCGACGCCCAGGGTGCGCTGGCCGTTGGTGTCGGAGACCCAGGTGGTGTCCAGGTACGGACATTCGTCCTGGCTCTCCCGTCCGCCGGGGATCTCCGGCATCGCGTCATGGGGCAGACCCGAATCAGTGACGGTGCCGGCGGCCTCCGTCTCCACCGCGGTCTCCGGTGTGGCCGAAGGTTCCCCGGTGGTGGGCGAGCAACCGGTGAGCAGCGCGGCAGTGAGGGCAGTGACGGCAGCGACGGCGGGGACAACGGAAACGCTCGGTAGGCTCAGACGCATGGAGACCAGCTTAGATCCCCAGGAAGGCGTGGATAAGCTCCGGCGCACCCGGGCACCGGATGAGGATGCCCTGACCGACGGTGTCCACATCCTCACCACCGTCCTGCTCATCGCTGCCCTGGCAGGCTCGGTGAACCTGCCCTTCGGTGAGGCGGCGCTCAACCTGCTGCTCTGCTCCGGCTTCGCGGTCCTCTACTTCTACGGCTCCGCGATGCAGCCGGAGTGGCGGGAGGGCACAGGTCTGGCGTGGCTGGCCAGCCTGACGCTGCTGTGGGTACTGGCCATGGCGATCTCCCCGGTGAGCATCTACCTGCTGTTTCCCCTGCTCTTCCTGTATCTGCGGGTCATGGATGATGTCCGTGGTGTGGTGGCGGTGTTGGCGGCGACCACCTCCTCCGTGCTCATCCAGTTCCCCACGGGGCTCACCGTCGGTGGTGTCATGGGACCGGCGGTCTCGGCGGCCGTCGTCCTGGCCATCCACTACGCCTTCCGCACCCTGGTGCGCATCAGCCGGGAACGGGAGGAGCTCATCGACCAGCTCATGGCCACCCGCACCCAGCTCGCGGAGACGGAACGCGCCGCCGGTGTCGCCGAGGAACGCCAGCGGCTGGCCCACGAGATCCACGACACCGTCGCACAGGGGCTGTCCAGCATCCAGATGCTGCTGCACTCCGCGGAACGAGATCTGCTCAATCTCGGGCTGGATGAACGGCAGCTGGCGGGCCCCACCCGGTTTATCGAGCTTGCCCGCACCACCGCGAAGGACAACCTCGGCGAGGCCCGGGCGATGATCGCCGCCCTCCAACCGGCCTCGCTCTCCGAGACTTCGCTGGAGAATGCCCTGGGTCGGATCGCCGCCGGCTTCGCTGCCGCGGGGGAGCTCAACATCGAGGTCAGCGTGGAGGGCAATGGCCGGCAGCTGCCCATGCGCACTGAGGCCGCTCTGCTGCGGATCGCGCAGGGGGCGGTCGGGAACGTGGCCAAGCATGCGGGTGCGAGCCGCTGCCGCGTGACGGTGACCTACGAACCGGACGAGGTGCGTCTCGACGTCGTGGACAACGGCCGTGGCTTCGACCCCTCCGAGGTCGCCGGACGGCCCTCCGGCCTCGGCCACATCGGGCTCGACGCGATGCGACGCAGGGCCGCTGAACAGGGTGGGAGCCTGGAGGTGGAATCCACCCCCGGCTACGGCACGGCGGTTTCCGTGGCAATCCCCCTACCGGCGGAAACTGGGGGTGGGGTTAAACTCGAGGAAACCCAGTGTGAAGAATCTGAGCGGGAAGGGATCTGAATCGCCATGATCCGAGTGCTGTTGGCAGATGATCATCAGATCGTCCGTATGGGGCTGCGTGCCGTCCTGGAGGAGGCCGAGGACATCGAGGTCGTCGGTGAGGTGGCCACCGCTGATGCGGCGATCGCCGCAGCCCAGGCTGGCGGCATCGACGTCATCCTCATGGACCTGCGCTTCGGCCCCGGTGTCGAGGGCACGCGGGTGACCACCGGTGCGGAGGCCACCGCCCGGATCAAGGAGTCCATGAGCACTCCACCGAAGGTGCTGGTGGTGACCAACTACGACACCGATGCCGATATTCTCGGGGCGATCGAGGCCGGGGCCGTCGGCTACATGCTCAAGGACGCCCCACCAGCCGAACTGCTCGCCGCCGTGCGCTCCGCCGCAGAGGGTGACTCCGCCCTGTCCCCGGTGGTCGCCGACCGGCTGATGACCCGGGTGCGCACCCCGCGCACCTCCCTGACACCCCGGGAACTGGAGGTGCTCACCCTGGTGGCCGCCGGTTCCTCTAACCGGGAGATCGGGCACGAACTCATGCTCTCCGAGGCGACGGTGAAATCCCACCTCGTGCACATCTACGACAAGCTCGGTGTCCGTTCCCGTACCTCGGCGGTGGCTGCCGCCCGTGAACAGGGTGTGCTCTAGCAGTCCGCGCCGGGCTTTCAGGACCGCACGGGGGCGTGTGTCTGCTCAGTCTCCGTTGAACTGCGCTCCGTGTCCTCGGCGGTGGTCTCTGACTTCTTCTCCCGTGCCGGTCGCGGGTCCAGCAGCCAGGCCACGAGGCAGCCGAAGACGATGCCCCAGAACGGGGCGGTGATGCCGAGCAGGGTGATCTCGGAGACCGTCACCAGGAAGCACACCAGTGCACCGGTGGAGAAGGCCCCGGAGAAACCGGCGACGAAGGCGTTCTTCAGCGGCGTGAGCATGGCGATGCCGGCCAGTGCGGCGATGAAGGACACCGGCATGGCGAGCATGAAGCCCACGAATGCGGGGGAGAACAGACCCACCGCGATTGCGCCGAGTGCGGTGACCATCGCGGCCGCATAATGGCGTTCCTTGCGCGGGCCCGCGACGATGAGCGCGTTCGTCGGCCCGGTCAGGCAGGTGGTGATGTTGCCGATGAAGGCCATGGGGATGGACACCAGACCGCTGGCGGCTGCGGCGAGGTTCACGCCCGGTCGGTGGCCGGCCGCCCGCAGCACTGCCACGCCCTGGCCGTTCTGGACGATGACGACGGTGATGGCCAGCGGGAGGACCAGCTCAATCATGGCGGCCAGGGAGAATTCCGGGCTGGTCACCACCGGAGTGGCGATGAGGCCGTCATCGAGGATACCGGTGCCGAGTCGTCCGGCGATGATGGCGACGACCGTGCCCACGACCGCGGCCACCGCCACGGGCGGAGCGACTGCGGCCACCCGGGCATTGATGCTCAGGGCGATGAAGATGATGATCATGGGCAGGGCGATGAAGGGATCATCGACGGCAGCCCCGATCAGATCCAGGCCGAAGCGCAGGAAGATGCCCGCCACCATCGCCATGACGATCGTCGGTGGGAGCACCGCCATGATCCGTCCGATGAGTCCGGTCCAGCCCAGGAGAAAGACCAGGACACCGGTGGCCAGGTAGGCACCGATCACCTCCCCGAAGCTGAGGTGGGTGAGGGCATCGCCGGCGAGGACGGTACCGGGGATGGTCCAGAAATAGGCCTGGGGGCTGCGGTAGAGCCAGGTCAGCAGGAGGGTGAGCAGGCCGTTACCCAGGAAGGCGCCGAAAATCCAGGAGGAGGTCTGCCCCGGGTCCAGGTTGCCGGCGGCTGCGGCGGCCAGGATGACGGCGATGGGGCCGGAGGCGGAGAAGATCAGGGCCACCAGTCCGTTGCCGATCTCCTGCGGGCCGAGGTCGCGGGCGATCTCCCGGAGCGTGGGGCGGGGTAGATGCGGTCTCTCGATTGCGAGCAGAGGTGACAGAGCCATGGGCGACAGTGTGGCATGTGACACGTTTCCCGGCCAGGGCTCTACCCCCTCACTGTCCGGTGGAGGTGCCCGGGGGTGGGCTTCTGCAGGATCGGCCCAGTTCAGGCCGCCCACAAATAGTTCGCATAGCGTACACAAGTACCCCCACCGAACGCCGCCGGGGGCGGGAAGCAGTGAAGGCGCGTCGCCGGACTGGTGTCCGGCCACGCGCCCTACGGGAGGTGCAGCTACTGCGCGTGCGCTGCGTTGTAGAGGTCCATGATCCGGGCGGGAATCTTGCCGCGGTCGGAAACGTCGTGTCCTTCCCGGCGGGCCCACTCGCGGACGGCCCGGGAGCGCTTCGCGGAGGAGGCGCTCTGGCGGCTGCTGCTGCGCTGCGTGGTGGTGGGGGCCGGGGCGGTCTGGGCAGCGGCGATCCACGGCTCCAGCGCCGCGCGGAATGCGGCGGCATTCTCCTCGGAGAGATCGATGAGGTAATGACTTCCGTCGACGCTGAAACGGATCTCGTTCACTTCATCGTCCTCGAGAGGGGTGTTATCAAGGTCATCGTAATACTGGGTGATGTTGCGGCGTGCCATGATGGATTTATCCTTTATGTGGGGGATCAGTTACTTAATCGGCAATTTCTCAAGTATCTCTCATGCTAGACCGAATATCCCCCTTAGTCACTATCGGTCCTGATGATTCACAGGGAAATGAAAGGGGAAATGGAGAAACCGTCGAATTGCTCACTCCAGTAACAATTCGACGGTGTGGTGAATTACATTAGTCCGCGGCAATTCAACCGCGGTGAAGCCGCTCCTGAATTTCCCCTGCCACCGCATCAATATCGCGGGAGATGGTGGAATGCGCCCGCCGGCGCTGTTCCGGTGTCATGAATTCGGCATTATCTGCTGCGGTATCCAGTTCCGCGAGTCGCTCCCGGACATCCACCACGAAACCGGGCGGGAGCTGCTGTTGGCTGAGGTTGCTCCGCACGCCGTCAATACGCGCCTTCAGGTCAGCCCCATGGCCGGAGTATCGTGCGAGCTGATCGGCAGAGACACCCACCCGACGCGCCCTGGCATCGACATACTGTTCCCGCCCGGCGGTGATGGCGCGGTAGATCAATGGCAGCATCACCGGCAATGCCACCCTGGCCAGGCCCGAATAACGCTTGAAGGTATCGGTATTGAGCCGACCGGCACGCAGCTGTTTGAGCGTGTTGTCCGCCATCTTCTCCTCATGGCGACGCTTGGCCTTCAGTCCCTTCTTCTCATCCTTGAGAAGATCCTTCTCAAATTTGTGCAGCAGCCTCTCGCGCTTGAGCTGCAACTTCGCCTCTTCCTTCGCTTCATGCTTGGCGCGGACTTTCGCAGCCTGCACCTCTGCCTTCGTCCTGGCTCGGCTCTTACGGATGGCTTCGAAAATGCCCATGTCTCTGAGGCCCTTAACTTCCGGAGTGAATGGTCTGTTTCAACATTACCTGCGGGGGTGGGTTATGCTCACGCCATTGTGATTGCCCAGCACGTTAGCGCCGCTGATCTGGTGGGTTGCCGTTACCGGCAGGTCCAGCGGCAGGTTCACCCGGAGATTCCCCGCACCCGCGCGGCCGCGATGCGCAAGGCGCGTTCCGACGCCGCCCGCGCCGCCGTCCACGCCCGGCTGCCCGTCGGCCCGGCGCTGGGGGACAGGCGTCGTTTCCTCCGCACCGACATTCCCCCGCTCCAGCTTGAGGAGGACACCTTCTCCGTAGAGCTGGCCACCCTGGAAGCGCTGGCTGCCCGGGCGGACCTGATCACGGGGGCCGTGTTCACGGGCAACTCCGACGGCATCCCGTGGCGGGTCGACGTGGACCTGCTTGTGCGGCGCCCGGATGACACGTACCTGCCCGTCGTCATCAGCAACCACCGTGTCGCCCGGGCGGACGAGCGTTCCACCGCCACGGTCATCGCCACCGCCCGCCTCGGCCTGGGGGAACCTGTCCAGGCACCCTTCCGGCTCCGCCACCACGTCGCAGACGGCTACCGCCTGGCCTTCGCCGCCCGCGCACTGGCGGAGATCGGCCTCGATTCCGGCACGGGGGCGGCGATCGGGCAGGACAGGTCCCGGGCCTTCCTGGCGCCCACGGCCCCCCTGCAGCCGGCGCTGGACGTCGCCCTGGCCACGGAACTGCCGATCGGCCCCCGCCACGTCAAGGAGTGCGCCACCTGTCGCTTCTGGCCCCGGTGTGAGGCGGACCTGCGGGCAGCCGACGACATCTCCCTGTACCTGCGCGGTGACCGGGCCCGGGACTTCCGCGAACGCGGCATCAACACGGTCGCCGGACTCATCGACGCCGGGCTCGGGGAAGCCAGCGAACTGGCCGCCGCCTGGCGCGCGGGCACCGTCCTGCTGCGCAGGGTGGACACGGTGACGGCACCTGCGACGGACGTGGAGATCGACGTCGACATGGAGGCCTACCTTGACCAGGGGGCCTACCTGTGGGGTGCCTTCGACGGGGAGGACTACCATCCCTTCGCCACCTGGGTGCCCCTCGGTGGGGACGGGGAGGCGGAGAACTTCGCGCGCTTCTGGCACTGGCTCATGGACCGCCGGGCCCGTGCCCGGGCAGAGGGGCAGAGCTTCGCCGCCTACTGCTGGTCCAATAACGGGGAGAACCACTGGCTGAAGATGTCCGCGCGGCGCTTCGCCGGCCGCGTCTTCGGCGATGTCACGGTGCCCGCCGAGGCGGAGATCCAGGAGTTCATCAGCAGCGACGAATGGGTTGATGTGTTCCGGGTGGTGCGCAGCCAGCTGGCTGGCCCTTCCGGCCTGGGGCTGAAGGTCGTCGCCCCGGAGGCCGGCTACACCTGGGAGGACGGGGATTTCGACGGTGAGGAGTCCATCAACGCCCGCCGCGTCTCCCGGGGTTCGGATGCGGCCGCGATGCAGGCCCGCGCCCAGCTCCTGCGTTACAACGAGGATGACTGCCGGGCCACCGCCGCCGTCCGCCACTGGCTGCGGGCCGGCGCGCCGGGCGTACCCCGGTTGGGCGGCTAGTTCTCAGGAGGTGCGGCGGCCGAGCACGGTCGCCACCGCCACCACCACGAGGAGGCCCACCGCCAGGACGAGCACGAAGCCCGCCCAGCTCAGCGCCATGAACACCAGCCCTGTGGCGCCACCGACCAACGAGGAACCCGCATAGTAGCTGAACAGGTACATGCTTGAGGCCTCCGCCCGGTGGTCGGTGGCGGCCAGGCCGATCCAGCTGGAGGCGGTGGAGTGCATGGCGAAGAAGGCCGCCGTGAACAGGAACAGGCCTGCCAGGGCCGCGGGCAGCCAGTCGGCGGCGGTGGCGAGCAGCCCGGCCAGCATGAGGGCAGCACCGGCGGAGAGGACGGTGCTGCGGCCGTATCTCTCGGCCAGTGCGCCGGCCCGGGTGGAACTCCACGTGCCGGACAGGTACATGAGGAAGACCACGCCCACCAGGGCGGGGGAGAGGCCGAAGTGCTCGACCATGCGGAAGCCGAAGAAGTTGTACAGCGAGACAAAGACCCCCATGCCCACGAAGGCGATGATGAACAGTCCCAGCAGACGGGGGTTGCGCAGGTGGCCGAGCATGGCGGCGAGCTCGGTGCGGGGGCCGATGTGTTTCGGGGTGAAGTTCTGCTGCGCCGGCAGGAGGAACCACATGAGGAGGGCCGTCAGCAGGGCCACCGTGGAGCTGGCCAGCAGCGCCATGCGCCAGTCGGTGATCTCAAGCAGCCCCGCCGGGATGAGACGACCGGTCAGTCCGCCGACGGTGGTGCCGGCGATGTAGATCCCCATGGCCCGGCCCAGATCGAGGGGATGGATCTCCTCGGCCAGCCAGGTCATGGCCACAGCCGGGACGCCGGCAACGGCGATGCCCTGCAGGGCCCGCAGGGCGATGAGGGCGGCGGCGTTCGGGGCCAGGGGGAGGAGCAGGCCGACAATGGTGGCCGTGATGGCGGAGAGCACCAGGACCCGGCCGCGGCCGAAGCGTTCCGAGAGGATCGACATCGGCACCACGCATACCGCCAGCAGGCCGGTGGCGGCGGAGACGGTCAGGGCCGCCTCTGTGGGCGTGATGTCCAGGTCCTCGACCAGGACGGGCAGCAGGGCCTGGGTGGCGTAGAGGGTGTTGAAGGTGGCCAGGCCCGCGGCGAGCAGGGCGAGGACTGCGCGCCTGTAGTCGCGGTCGCCGCGTCGCAGGCCGGTGGGCGTGGTCATGGTGATCATCCTGTCCTACTGGTCATCATGTGTAAAATGCTCCGCATGGAGCTTTTCGATACGATTCATGCATGACCGGGATCTCCACCTCTGACCTGCAGGGCTTCGTCATGGTCGCCGAATCCGGTCATCTCACCGACAGCGCCGCACAGCTCGGTGTTCCCCAGCCGACCCTGAGCCGGGCCGTCCGTCGCGTCGAGCGGGGTGTCAGGGCCGAACTCTTCGAGCGCCGCGGGCGCAGCCTGGCGCTCAACGCCCGGGGGCGGGCCTATCTGCCCCACGCCCGCCGGGCCCTTGCGGAACTCGCGGAGGGGGCCGGGAAGGTCTCCCGGTTGATGGACCCGGAGCTCGGCACGGTCCGGCTGGATTTCATGCACTCCCTGGGTACCTGGCTGGTGCCTGACCTGCTGCGTGACTACCGGGCGCTGCATCCTGGAGTCGACTTCCTGCTTCACCAGGGTGACGCCCGCTCGCTCGTGGACCGGGTGCTTGCCGACGCCGCCGACATCGCCCTGGTCGGCCCCCGCCCGGCGGAGGCCGGCACGGACCTCAGCTGGCACCAGCTCAGTGTCCAGCGCCTCGCGCTGGCCGTGCCTGAGGGGCACCACCTGGCTGCTGTTGCCGGTCCTGTTGATCTGCGGGAGGCGTCCGGGGAGCCTTTCGTCGGCATGCTCCCCGGTTACGGGACCCGCACGCTCCTGGACTCCATTGCTGCTGAGCTCGGTTTCAGTCCGAACCTCGTGTTCGAGTCGATGGAACTGAGTACCGTCGCCGGATTGGTCTCTGCAGGCCTGGGGGTGGCTCTGCTGCCCCTGGATGATCCTTATCTGGCGCCGGTGGGTATCGTCCTGCGCCCGGTCGATCCGCCGCAGTACCGTGAGCTGGGACTGGTGTGGCGGGCCGGGGCGCTCGCTGCCCCGCCTGTGGATCAGTTCCGGTCTTTCATCCTCCGACAGGGAAACGGGTGACGCCCCGCTCACGGGGAGTGAGGCAGGGCGTCGATGTTTCACGTGAAACCCGGGATGTTTCCCGGGGACGTGGGGGTATTACTTGGCTGCGGCGTAACGCTGTGCGACGTCGTCCCAGTTGAAGACGTTCCACACGGCCTTGACGTAATCGGCCTTGACGTTCTTGTACTGCAGGTAGAAGGCGTGCTCCCACATGTCCAGCATCAGCAGCGGGGTGAAGTCGACGGAGATGTTGCCCTGCTGGTCGGTCAGCTGCTGGATGATCAGGCGGCCGGCGATGTGGTCGTAGCCGAGCACGGCCCAGCCGGAGCCCTGCAGGCCGAGAGCAGCTGCGTTGAAGTGGGCCTGGAACTTCTCGAAGGAGCCGAAGTCGCGGTCGATGGCCTCAGCCAGCTCGCCGGTCGGGGTGCCGCCACCGTTGGGGGAGAGGTTCTTCCAGAAAATGGAGTGGTTGGTGTGGCCGCCGAGGTTGAAGGCCAGGTTCTTGGACAGTGCGCGGACGCGGTCCGGGTTGGCCTCGCCGTTGCGCTCCGCCTCGAGTGCCTCGAGGGCGGCGTTGGCGCCGCCGACGTAGGTGGCGTGGTGCTTGGAGTGGTGCAGCTCCATGATCTCGGCGGAGATGTGGGGCTCGAGGGCGTCGTATGCGTAGTCGAGCTCGGGAAGTTCGTAAACTGCCATGTTGTTTCAGTTTCCTTTCGTTTAAACAGGGACGTTCCCGACTGTACCGCCGGAAACCGCCCACTGACCATGATAAGTGAAAGAATCATTTCCGCAACGATAATGTTGCCGAAATGGATCGATGCTGGTGGCGGACCCCGCGAAAGCGGGCGTACAGTAGGAACCATGTCCTGGATGTTTGTCCGCACCCCTGAACTTGTACCCACCGACAAGGCCTTGCCCGGCCGTGACGCCCCGGTCCTGGCCCATCCCCGTCCGCACGCCGTGCTGGGCACCCCGATCACCGGCCCCTGGCGGGAGGGGCAGCGCTCCCTCCTCGTCGGCATCGGCTGCTTCTGGGGCGTGGAGAAGATCTACTGGGAGATGCCGGGCGTTGAGGGGACCTCCGTCGGTTATGCCGGCGGCACCACCCCCAACCCCACCTACCGCGAGGTCTGTGGCGGCGGCACCAACCACGCCGAGGTCGTCGAGGTGGTCTATGACCCGGAGAAGGTCACCCTGCAGCAGCTGGTGGCCACCGCCCTGGAGAACCATGATCCGACCCAGGTCATGCGGCAGGGCAATGACGTGGGCACGCAGTACCGCTCCGCCTTCTACACCACCGGCCCTGACGCGGAGGCTGAACGCGATGAGGTCCAGTCGATCGTCGACTCCTACGCCGCCCAGCTCAAGCAGCACGGCTTCGGTGAGGTGACCACGGAGGTGCGCACCCTGGCGGAGACCGATTCAGGCGCCTACTACCTGGCCGAGGACGAGCACCAGCAGTACCTGCACAAGGTGCCCCACGGCTACTGCCCCCACCACTCCACCGGAGTGGCCTGCCGCCTGCCGGAACAGTCGTAGCGGCCGCCTCATCCCCAGACGATCTCGTCGAGGGAGCCGATGCTGTCTGCGGCGTTCCCCTCGCGGGCCAGGTGGATGGCGGTCATGCCCACCTTCTGCGCCCCCGCCACGTCATTGACCCAGGAATCGCCGATCATGACGGTCTCCTCCGCCGTCACACCGAGCCTCTCCAGTGCCCCGAGGTAGGCCTCCGGCTGCGGTTTCGGCGCGCCGATCTCCACGGTCGCGCACATGACCATGCCCTCGCGCCACAGGCCGGTGCTCTCCATCTTCGCCTGCTGCATGACCTGTGCCCCGTTGGTGAGGATCCCGACCTTCAGCCCGGCCGCCAGGGCGCTGTCGAGGGAGGGGCGTGCGTCGGGGAAGGCCCGCCAGTTCTCCCGGTAGACCGCGAGGTAGAACTCGTAGAGGTCGAGGGCCTCGGCCTCGCCCAGCTCAGGGCGGCCGAGGAATTCCCGGCAGCGTCCGACCCGTTGACCCATGTGGCTGATCTCGCCGTTCTCGAAGCGGGTGAACCAGCGTCGCTCGATATCCGACCACCGGTCCCACTGGCCGTCGGGCATGCCGAGGGTGCGGCACCAGGCATCGACCCCGGCGCGGGCGGCGTGGTCATGGTCGACGAGGGTGCCGTCCAGGTCGTAGAGGACGGCAGCGGTGGCGGCGGGGAGTTGCATGCATCACAGGGTAGGTGACGTGGCAGTGACATTAGTTAAAGCGGTGTGAATTCTCGGCTGCCCGGTTTGCGGACCCGCAGGTCAGTCGGGACAATGAGGGCCGTGAGCATCACAGGGCACCACCGTACCGGCCCCCGGATCACGCGACGGGGGCTTCTCCAGGGCTCCCTGATCGCCGGCGCCGCGGCAGCCGCACCCAGTTCCCTGACCCGCGTCCGCGCCTCCGATATCCAGGCCTACGCTGATGTGGATCTCGATTCCCTGCACGCCCCCCTTCCTTATGCTGACCCGGAGTACCACGCGTTCATGCACGGGGTGGCCTCGGGTGATCCGCTCCCGAATTCCGTGATCCTGTGGACCCGGGTGACCCCGACCCCGGAGTCGGTCCCCGGTTCCGGGGTCGGCCCTGATGTGCTGCTGCGCTGGGAGGTCTCCGAGGATCCGGAGTTCTCCGTCCTGACCCGCGCCGGTACGGTCACCGCCACCGCCGCGCAGGACCACACCGTCCACGTCGACCCCTTCGGCCTGCGTCCGGGCACGGTGTACCACTACCGTTTCACCGCCCTCGACGGGGCGCAGGCGGGTCGGGTGTCCCGCACGGGGCGGACGCGGACGGCGCCGGCGGATGACGCGGACGTCGAGAAGCTCAGTCTGGCGGTGTGCTCCTGCGCGAATTTCGAGGCCGGCTACTTCTCCGCCTACTCCGACATCGCCCGCCGGGCGCATGCCGGGGAGATCGACATTGTGGTGCACATGGGCGACTACCTCTACGAATTCGCGTCCGGGGACTACGCCGGGAAGTACGGGGTGGTCCGCCCGCACGTGCCCACCTGGGAGATCCGTACCCTGGCGGACTATCGCTCGCGCTACGGCCACTACCGTCGCGATGTCGAGCTGCAGGCCGCCCATGCCGCCGCGCCCTGGGTGGTGACCTGGGACGACCACGAGATCGCCGACAACGCCTGGGAGGGTGGGGCGCAGGGTCACGACTCCTTCCACGGTGACTGGCACACCCGCCGGGACGCGGCGATGCAGGCCTACCTGGAGTGGCTGCCGGTCCGCGGTGATGCGCCCTCCAGGGGTGGGCGCATCTACCGGACGCTGCGTTTCGGCCGCCTGGCGGAAATCCACATGCTCGACCTGCGTTCCTACCGCAGCGCCCCGGGGGTGCTGCACCCGGTGCAGCGCAACGCGGTCGACCGTACGATCATGGGCTCCGAGCAGTTCACCTGGCTGGCCAACCGCCTGACCGCGGCCGATACGCGGTGGAACCTCATCGGCACCTCCGTCATGATGGCCCCGCTCAACCTCATCCACGTCGACCAGGCTGTGCGTTCCCAGCTGGCGGGCATGGTGGGGCTCGATGTCGCGGGCACCCCGGTCAACGTCGACCAGTGGGACGGTTATGCCGCAGACCGCGAGCGCCTGCTCGATGAGCTCGCCCGGGAGCACGGCCACGGACGCAACGTCTTCCTCACCGGGGACATCCACTCCGAGTGGGCCAGTCACATCCACCACGGCGACCGGATCATCGCGGCGGAGCTGGTGTGTTCGTCCATCACAGCCAACAACGTCGACGAGATCCTCGGCCTGGCGGAGGACAGCCCCGTCTCGCAGAGTGCGGAGCGTCACGTGCTGGCCCACAACCCGCACATCCGGCACGTGGACCTGGACGCGCACGGTTACGCCACCCTCACTGTCCACCCGACGCACGTGGACATGTCCTGGCAGCGCGTCCGCGACGTCACCGTCGCCGGTTCCCCGGTGGTGCAGGGCCCGGGCGTGCGTTACGACGGCGCGCTGATCACCGCCTGATCGAATCGCGCCGGATGAACGCCCCGGCGCGCAGGGCCAGCCGCCTGTCCATCCGCACCGCGGCGTGCCCACCGAGCACCGCGTCCCAGTACCAGAGCATCTCCTCGTGGTAGTTGTGCCCGTGGCCGCCGGGCACCAGCAGGGAGGTCAGCTGATCCAGGCCGATCTGCCAGCCGGTGATGAAGGGGATCCAGCGCATCCCCTGGAACACATCCAGGCGCTGCGGGCGGGGGCCCGGCACCCCGCGGGAGCCGGGTTCGGTGAGCCAGACGGGGCGGCGCCAGAACAGCTCCTGGTCCCACCACACGATGGGGTCGGAGGGGTGCTGGGCGACCACGACGCGGGGATGGTCCCAGTCGTGGGCGTAGGGCATGCCGCTGAAGTCCTGGCGCAGGTGCTCGGGGTGGGAGACGAAACGCACGTGCCGGCCGCCGCCGACGACCGGCAGTCGGGCGGGGGTGCCGGCATCGCGGGCGTCGGTGAGGCCGCGCAGCATGCGGGTGAAGCGGGGGGCGCCGGAGAAGAGGGCACCGTCGGTGCGTTCGAGGAGGTCCTCCAGGCCGTCGAAGGAGGTGGCGATGCCGTAGGCGCCGAGTGATTCCCCCGCGACGTAGAATTTCGGTCTGTTCTCCGGGGCCATCTGCCCCAGGCGGCGGAGGATCGCCTCGATGAGGATCCGGGAGGCGCGCACCGGGGTGTCATGGTCCACCAGGTAGGACAGGGCGGAGGGGAGGAAGGAGTACTGCATGGCCATGGTGGCGCAGTTCCCGCCGGTGAGGAATTCCACGGTGTCCACGGACCAGTCGGTGATCCAGCCGGAACCCGCGGAGGTCTGCAGCACCAGGGTGCTGCGGTGGAAGGCGCCGGTGCGGTCCATCTCCGCGAGGACGAGCCGGGCGGCGGACTTCAGGGAACGCCCCGGCACCAGGCCGACGAAGATCCGGATCGGTTCCCGGGCCTCCGCCAGGCCGGTGACCTCGGCTATGTCCTTCGCCCGCGGGCCGAGGGAGAGCACCGCCCGACCCTGTGAACCGACGGCCGACCACCGTTCCAGGGACCACGGGGAACCGGAGCGTTCCGGTTCCCAGGGCATGCTCGTACCGGGGAAGACGGACTGGTTGAGCTGTTCGGCCCGCTGGGACATATCCGCCAGGAACCGGCGCATGAGCACCTTGTCGCTGAGCACCAGCGCCAGCCAGGTCAGGCCGCCGGCTGCCAGCGACCATGCCACCCCCAGCGGCATCCAGCGGGAGAGCCGGCGGCCGAGCTCGTCGACGGAGACCTGGGCGGCGTCACCGAGCAGCAGCAGCATCCCGTAACCGGCGGTGCCGACCACCCCGCCGGCGAGGGCGTGCCGGCCGCCGCGCACGTGCTCCAGGTGAACCAGGCGGGCCTGCTGGCGCTGCCGCCGCAGACTCATGAAGACCGCCCCCATGGTCACCAGCGCCACCGCCGTGTGGCCGGTCTCCAGCCAGAAGTGGCGGACCCGGGCGGGCGGGCGCAGGCCGTGCCGGCGCAGCCACCGGTTCAACGCCCAGGACACCCCCGTGCCCGCCACATGACCCGCCCCCTGGCAGATGGCGACATTCGCCGCAGTCACCCACCAGGGACGCGGCAGCAGGGAGGGGGAGATCGCCCACCACGTGGCCAGCTCGGCGCCGAGGATCCCGGCGCCGAGGTCCTCCGGGAGGCGGCGGCGCCGCGTCATCCGGAAACCGGGTGTGAGGTCGGCGGTCACCTCCAGGGCAAAGGCTGCCCCCCTGAGTGCGTGCACCGCCACTGGCGCGGCGGCGGCCAGAATCCGGTGGTGCAGGCGGCGGGGAACCCTCATGTGGGCGATTCTGGCAGAGCGACGTGGGGTTTGCAGGGTCTGCTGCGCAGACCACCGGATCAGGCGACAATGGGGAGTGTCCCCCTCCCCGAGCCACCGGAGACCCCCATGCGAACAGCAGTCGGCAACAAGATCGTGCTCATCGGCGCCGGAGACGTGGGTGTGGCCTACGCGTATGCGCTGGTCAACCAGGGAACGGTTGATCACCTGGCCATCATTGACGTCGACGAGAAGAAGCTCCGCGGCAACGTGATGGACCTCAACCATGGTGTGGTGTGGTCCAGCTCCACCACGCGTGTCACCGAGGGCACCTATGAGGACTGCCGGGACGCGGCGATCGTGGTCATCTGCGCAGGTGCGGCCCAGAAGCCGGGTGAGACCCGCCTGCAGCTGGTGGACAAGAACATGCGGATCATGAAGTCGATCGTCGATGAGGTCATGGGACACGGTTTCGACGGCATCGTCATCGTCGCCACGAACCCGGTCGACATCCTCACCTACGGCGTGTGGCGTTATTCCGGCCTGGACCACCACCGGGTCATCGGCTCCGGCACCATCCTGGACTCCGCCCGCTACCGTTTCATGCTCGGCGAGCTGTCCCGGACGTCACCGACGTCGATCCACGCCTACATCATCGGCGAACACGGTGACACCGAACTGCCGGTGATCTCCTCCGCCACCATCGCGGGCGTCTCCCTGGCGTCCCGGGTGGAGCAGGAGGAGGGCTTTGAGGAACGCGTCGGGAAGATCTTCGAGGAGACCCGCGACGCCGCCTACGCGATCATCGACGCCAAAGGGTCCACCTCCTACGGTATCGGTATGGGGCTGGCGCGTATCACCAGGGCGATCATCCAGAACCAGGACGTGGCCCTTCCCGTCTCCGCCTACCTGGACGGTGAATACAGCGAGCAGGACCTGTACATCGGTACCCCGGCGATCATCAACCGGGCAGGCATCGCCCGCGTGGTGGAACTGCGGCTCAATGACCATGAGAAGGAGCGGTTCGCGCATTCAGCCGACACGCTGCGCGCCGTCAAGGAGGAGTTCTTCCCGCCCACCCCACCTGTGTCCTGAGGGGGCCCGACCCCCGTCCGGGATGCCGGGCCGCCCGATCATGGGCACAATGGGAAGGAATTATCCAACCAACTCAAGCGTGCGGAGGCCGACCGTGGACATCAGGTTGCATGAGCTGATCACCGAGGTTGACAACCTCATCGAGGCGCTCGGGACGGTGGAGCGGCGCCAGGCGGGCGCGATCTCCGCGGCCGCGGACAACCACCGCAGCGGTGCCGCCAACCTCGTCCACTACGCCGAACTGCGCCAGCATGATGTCCGCGCGGTGCAGGGTGGCCTCGCCTCCATCGGCGCCACCCGACTGTCCACCGCCGAGCCGGCCGTCCTGGCCCGGCTGCAGGCGGCCCGCAACGTGCTCTCCGCCTACGCGGGCGAGGAGCTGAAGTACACCGGCGTCCAGGTCCGCAACGCCTTCGCCCTGGCCGATGACATCCTCGAGGACCACGCGGCCATCCTCTTCGGCGAATCCTCCGAGGAGACCCATTCCCGCATCATGGTCACCCTCCCGACGGAGGCCGGCGAGGACCTCGGGATGGTGCGCGACTTCGCCCGGGCCGGCATGGAACTGGCCCGGATCAACTGCGCGCACGACGGCCCGCAGGTGTGGGAACGCATGATCGCCAACGTCCACACCGCCGCCCGCGAACTCGACCGGGAGATCAAGGTGGCCATGGACCTGGCCGGCCCGAAGGTGCGCACCGGACAGATCGCGCCGGGCCCGGCGGTCGGGCGTGCCCGTGTCACCCGGACCTCGACCGGCCGGGTGCTCACCCCCGCGAAGATCTGGCTCACCCCCGCTGACCTGGATGAGGAGAATACCCCGCCGGTGCCCACCGGCCTGCCGGGGCGCCCCACCCTGCCGCTGCGGGTCGACCGGGACTGGCTGGAGAAGCTCACCGTCGACTCCGAGATCACGCTGTATGACAACCGCGACGCCAAGCGCCGCTTCACCGTCACCAGCATCCGGGACGAGGGGGTCCTCGCGGAGGGGCAGCGCAACGCCTACATCGCCAACACCACCTTCCTGGAGCACGACTGGGAGCGGACGCGGGTCTCCGGGGTCCCGCCCACGGAGCAGCGCCTGCGGCTCCACGCGGGCGACCGGCTCATCCTCACCGATGACCAGACCCCCGCGGAACCGAGCCCGGGACAGACCCCGCGCATCGGTTGCACCCTGCCGGAGGCGGTGGCGGCGATCGAGGTCGGGCAGCGCGTGCTCTTCGATGACGGGGCGATCGCCGCCCGCGCCGTCGATAAGCAGCGCAGCGACGACGGCCACGCGGAGATCTGGCTGGAGATCACCCGGGCCCGTCCCGAGGGCACGAACCTGGCCGCCTACAAGGGCATCAACCTGCCGGAGACCGTCCTGCCGCTGCCCAGCCTGACGGAGGAGGACATCGAGGCCTTCCGTTTCGTGGCGGCCCACGGCGACATCGCCAACGTCTCCTTCATCCGCGACGCCGGTGATGTGGCCTTCCTGCTGGACACGCTTGAGCAGATCGCGCAGGAATCACCCGACCCGGAACGGGTGCGCAGCCTGGGGCTCGTGCTCAAGATCGAGACGATCCCGGCGTATGAGAACCTGCGCGACGTCCTGCTGGAGGGCATGCGGCACCCGAACCTAGGCATCATGATCGCCCGCGGTGACCTCGCCGTGGAACTCGGCTTCGAGCGCATGGCCGAGGTGCCGCGCCTGATCTCGCAGATGGCGGAGGCCGCGCACGTGCCGGTGGTCATGGCCACCCAGGTGCTGGAGAATCTGGCCAAATCCGGCCTGCCCTCCCGCGCGGAGATCACCGACGCCGGCTACGCCCTGCGCGCGGAGGCGGTCATGCTCAACAAGGGCCCGCACATCACCGACGCGATCCGCATCCTCCACACCCTGTCCCTGAAGCTGGGCCGCTCCCAGCGCAAGAACCGCCAGCTGCTGCGCCGCATCGGCAGCTGGGTCGACGACGATGAGTGACAGGTGACCGACCGTGAAGATCATCGCCCACCGCGGGTATTCCGCGAAGTACCCCGAACTGACCCAGGTGGCCTTCGAGAAGGCCCTCGAGCTGCCCATCCACGGTGTGGAATGCGATGTCCGCCTCACCCTCGACGGTGAGCTCGTGATCATCCACGACCCCGTCATCGACCGGGTCTCCGACGGCCGGGGACGGGTCTCCACCGCCACCCTCGCCCGCCTGCGCGACCTCAACTTCGGCACCGCCGAGCACCCGCAGCAGGTGCTCACCCTGCCGGAACTGCTGGAGATGATGCAGGACCATCCGGACAAACACCTCTACATCGAGACCAAACACCCCGTGCGCTACGGGCGGATCATCGAGGAACAGGTGGTGCGCTGCCTGCGGCACGCCGCGCTTCTCGACGACCCCCGCATGCACTTCATCTCCTTCTCACCCGCCGCCATCATCCGCATGCGCCACATCGCCCCCCGGCTCGACCGCATCCACCTGCGCCGCAAGATCGAACGTCGCCTCAACCCGCTGGACGTCCACCCCGGCAAACCCACCGGCCTGGGGGTGTCCCTGTGGCGGGCCAAGCTGCGCCCCAGCCTCATCGGACGCATGGGCCTGCCCACCTACATGTGGACGGTCAACGATCCCGACGACATGCTCTGGGCCCGGGACCGGGGCGTGGACCTGCTGGCCACCGACGAACCCGAACTCGCCCTCCGGACCCTCGGGAACTGAAGGCGGGCGGGTATCTTTGACCCATGGCCAAGAAGAACAAGAAGAACGAGAACCTCCCCGAGGGCATGAGCCGCCGCCAGGCGAAGCTCGCCGCCCGCGCCGCGGAACGCGCCGCCCTGGAGAAGGACGTCCGCCCCTACGGCGGCATCGGCGGTGAAGCCGACCTCATCGCCCTGCAGGAGTTCGTCCCCTCCGCGACCGCGAAGGTTGCCGTCACCGGCATCGACCGTGACGTCCACATCGCCACCGTCCTGCCCGGCGGTGCCGCGGCGATGATCCGCGAAGGGGAGAACGGCGGCACCGGTTTCGTTGCCCTGCAGACCACCGTCCACACCCAGAACCCGGGCCGCGACCTCGCCTACGCCCTCAACTGGCTCAAGGACGCCGAGCCGGGCCAGACCCTGGAGTCCGGCGTCGCCGACGGCAGCCAGTCGGCCCTGAGCGAGTTCATCGCCGCGGACGCCAAGCTCGAGATCACCGAGCACCAGGACTTCAACTGGTGGCTGCCGGAGGGCACCGAGCTCGACGCGGCCACCGCCCAGGCCCTGCAGTCCGCCAACGACTCCGTCGTGGAATCCCACCGTGTGGACACCGACATCCCCGGTGCCGTGTGGTGGGTCAACCCGGGTGGCGGCAAGGCCCACATCCGCTGGATCCGTCCCGAGGACAACGAGGACGCCCTCCTCAACGCCCTGGCGCGTGTCGCCGCCCGCGGTGAGCTCAACCTGGGGGAGAACACCAAATTCGCCGGTGCCTTCCGTACCCACGGCATCATCGTCCCCGTCTTCGACCTCGACCCGGAGGTCGCCTGGGACTCCTACGGCGCTGAGCTCAGCCGCATCTCCGCGGCCGTCGACGCAGAGCTGGCCAATGACACCCAGCTCACCGCTGATGAGCGCAAGCAGCTGCAGAACATCAAGTCCCGCCAGGTGACCATCCGGTAGATTCCTGCGCTGGAGGAACCTGGGACGCCGCACCGCTGTGCGGCGTCTTTTCTCTGTCCCGGGACTACTTCATCGACTCCCACAGCGCCTGCGCCCCGACCTGGTCCCACAGGACCACGCTGCCTACGGCATAGTCGGCGAAACCGGCGACGGGCACGGTCTCCGTCTGGACCCCACCGCGCATGGCCAGACCCACCCGGCCGAGGTGCCAGACGTGATCGCTTTTGCCCACCGTGAAGGCACCGGCGGTGCTGCTGACCAGGGGGATGAAGCGGAAGGGGTTGAGCAGGGTGCCCGCGTTGGTGGACTGGTCGACCAGGGCGGCGAAGAACTCCCGCTGGCGGTGCACCCGATCAAGGTCACCCTGCGCGGTGGCGCGGGTGCGGACATAACCGAGGGCTGTCGGGCCGTCCATCTCCTGGCAACCGGCCTGGATATCCAGCCGGGCGAGCGGATCATAGATCGGCTCCGGCGGGCAGAGCTCCACCCCGCCGACGGCGTCGACGACATTGGCCAGACCACCCATGCCGATCTCGGCGTAACGGTCGATGCGCAGCCCCGTGGCCTGCTCCACGGTGGCGGTCAGCAGTGGAGGGCCACCGAAGGTGAAGGCGGCGTTGATCTTGTTCTCGCCGTAGCCGGGGATGCTCACGTAGGAGTCACGCGGCAGGGAGACCAGCCGGGCCTGCCCGGTGAGCGGGATGTGCAGGATCATGATGGTGTCGGTGCGACCCACCCCCAGGTCACCGCCCGTACCCAGCCGGTCGACGTCTTCATCGCTGAGCCCCTGTCGCGAATCAGAGCCGACGAGCAGCCAGTTGGTGCCGGCGGTGTTGGCCACCCGGTACTCCGGCAGCGCCTCGACGCGGTTGAGTTGGGAATCCGCCCACAGCATCATCGACAGGCTGAGGACCACGACGATGGCCACGACCCAGCCCAGGGTGCGCAGCGGCCGGAAACGGCGGCGACCCGGCCTGCGGCGTCGGCTGCGCGGAGGTGCGGCGGGTGGGGCAGGCGGGGCTGGGGGACGCGCCGCTGGACGTTGCGGTGCGCGGGCCGGGGTGGCCCGGGCGGGCGGGGCCTGGTGGCGACGGGGGGATTCCTCGCGCCGGGGTGGGATGTACTGCTGCGGCCGCTCAACCGGGGCTGCTTCACGACGCGGCGGTCGCCGACGCGCCGACTCCTGCTGTCCCGCGTCGGGGCGGGCTGCCCCGGAGCGGCGCTGGACCGGACGTCCGTAGCGGTCGACGAGGGGCTTGCCGTCCCGGCCCCGGACGATGTCACCGGAGTCGCGGGGGTCGCCGGAGCGGCCCGGCGGACGGCCGGGTCGGGGGTCGCGCTGCCGGGGGTCGCGTTCATGCATGTCAATAGACTAGCCAGACTGACCGTTCAGCCCCAGCCGGAAGGCTGTGGCCGGTGATCCAGCTCGGCACTGTTGCACAGTTGGGTGGAAAACCGAGAAGGCCTAAGCTCTCAGCTCTTGATGATCTTTCTGTGCCAGCGTGCTCAGGCCGTTTCGAATACCCGGTCGACGATCGCCGCGGGGCTTCCGAACCACCTGGATGTGCAGCTGAAGCGCCGCGCCGAGATCAACCACAACGCTTATACCGCCCTCTCCCAGCTGTTTCAGGACGAAGGACACCGCCTGCGGATGGCTGAACTCGTTGACCGGGCCACGGTACCCATGTCGTATGTGACCCGGGTGAGCGGGGCCGACGATCAGCGGTCGCAAGCTGGTGGAGTCCGTTGCCCCTGATTATGTCGTGCTGGTTCGGGAACTCCTTGTCGATCACTTCCACCGCGGAGGAAACTCGCCAGCTGGGCCAATTTTGCAGCAGCACCGGCCTGCGCGACTTTCGCCAATTTCGTGACGTGGAACACATCTCCGGGTAGCGTCTTGGCTGTAAGTCACATCCCGATCCCCAGGAGGCAACCGTCATGACCGCTGCAGTCGACCAGTACACCGCCGCCGTCGTCGAGAAGTTCGGCCCCGAACTGACCATCAGGAAAATTGATCTGCCCGAACCCGGCAGAAACCAGGCCCTGGTCAAGCTCCACGCCAGCGGAATCTGCCATACCGACCTCCATGCGGCCGAGGGGGACTGGCCGGTCAAGCCGTCGCCGCCCTTCGTGCCCGGCCACGAGGGTGTGGGCGAGGTTGTCAAACTCGGACCGGGCGAGCACTCCGTTGAAGTCGGCGATATTGTGGGCAACGCTTGGTTGTGGTCGGCCTGCGGGAAATGTGAGTACTGTCGCACCGGCCGAGAGACCCTGTGCAATGAAGCCGAGTATGGCGGGTACACGGTCAACGGTTCTTTCGGTGAATACATGCTCGTGGACACCCGCTACTGTGCGCTCATCCCGGAGGGCGTTGACCCAGCCGAGGTCGCACCCATCCTCTGCGCTGGTCTGACCGTCTACAAGGGTCTGAAGATGTCCGACACCAAGCCAGGGCAGTTTATGGTCATCTCCGGTGTCGGCGGCCTCGGGCACATTGCCGTGCAGTATGCCGTGGCCATGGGTATGCGCGTGATCGCCGTCGATATCGCCGAGGATAAGCTGGAACTGGCCCGCAAGCACGGGGCCGAGTTCACCGTCAACGCAACCGAGACTGATCCGGTGGCCGCGGTAGTCGAATACACCAATGGCGGAGCCCACGGGGTGGAGGTCACCGCGGTGCACCCGGACGCCTTCGGGCAGGCGATCGGTATGGCGCGCAAGGGCGGCACAATTGTCTTTATCGGCCTACCGCCGGGGGATTTCCCAGCTCCGATCTTCGACATCGTGTTCAAGGGTCTGACCATCCGTGGTTCGCTGGTGGGCACCCGCCAGGACATGATCGAGGCGCTCGACTTCTATGCCAGGGGCAACATCCACCCAAGGGTCCGGGAGTGCTCCCTGGACGATGTCAATGAGGTCTTTGAGGACCTGCGCCGGGGCCGGGTAGAGGGCCGAGTGTCGATCAGGTACTGAAACAGTTTCCCGTTATCGCATCCTGGCGCATCGCCGTCCGCTTCTGGCGAATAGCTTGAGTTGGTACCGGTGTCCACGATGTACCGAGGTTCCACACCACCTACCCGGAACACCGGTACCAACAGCCCCTATTCGCCAAGAGTTGAGGAGAGCCAAGAATCGTCTTGGCCAAAGACCTCGGCGTCAACTGGGGCACCTTCTACGAAGCGCTTGCTGGGGAATGCTCAGCTAAAACCTCACTTAATCACTACAGGATTAACTGGGGCACCAGTGCCCGAGTGGATTTTGAGTGGAGAGGCGCTGTACATGAAGCTCCACTGTCCGTCTTCGTGGCAGTCATGCGCCAGGTCGTCGAGGGAGAGTATCTCCGAGAAGAGGACGCCGAGGTTGCGCATGAGTGCCTGATGAAGCGGCAGGCTGGTGCCGTTATTGGGGTCGATTGTGACCTCATTGGCGATGGTGTCGGTCCCGAGTACCGGGATTTCCATCTCAGCAAACCATTGGACCAGCTCAGGTGAATAGGTTAACCCCGGTTCGATGAACGGAGTGGCATGGAATTTTTCCACATCACCGGTGTAGTACGAACCGATCCAGCCGGTGCGGATGAGTAGGATATCTCGTTTTTGGATCTCAAGGCCCTGCTGCTCGGCTGCGTTAAGGAGATCGTTGAGCCCGAAGGTCTCACCCGGTGCCAGCACTGCTTTTCCACGGTAGGCGGCCATATCGACCAGCACGCCTCGTCCGACAACCCCATGTTCGGCGATCGGCATGATGGAGGCCTTTTCCGTCGCCCCGATGGTGCTGTCCGCGGAGTAGCCATTATAGATCTGGTCACTGTGCCAGGCGTGGCCAAGGGCATCAAATTGGGTAGTGCCCTGCAGATACATCACTACCACGTCGTCAGCATATTCCGCGCCTCCGGGAATTGCAGGACCCTTGCCAGAGGCGAAATGGGAGCGATCAATGACATTGAAGCGCTGGGTAGGGCGACGCCCCGGCCACACAGGATCCCCAGCAGGGTCGGCGATCGGGATGCCAAGGGTGAAGGATTTTCCCGAACGGATGGCGGCTTTACCCTTCAGGGCTGCCTGCTCGTCCAGATAGTTAAGCGATCCGATTTCATCTTCGGGCCCCCACTTTCCCCAGTTCCTGGGAGAGTCTGCAAGCAGTTCGGTGAACTGCGGAGGGGTATTGACAGTGGTGGTCATGGGGGTTCCTTAAGAGAGGTGGTTAGTAGGTGGCACGACCGCCGGAGAGATCAAAGACAGCTCCGGTAGAGAAAGAAAGGGCGGGAGAAGCAAGGAAAGTGATCATCTCCGCGACTTCAGCAGGTTCCCCTACTCTGCCCATCGGGATCCGCTCCAGCAGCTGCTTTTTTGTTTTTTCGTCAAACCACGGCTGGTCAAGCATTCCCGAACCGATCAGCGCAGGCGCAATTGCATTGACCAATACGTCTTTCATCGCGAGTTCTTTCCCAACAGCTTTCGTCATGGCGATCACTCCACCCTTCGCTGCCGCATAGGGACTAGATAGTGCATGTCCTTCCATTCCAGCAGCGGAGGCAGTGTTGACGATCCGGCCGTAGCCTCGCTCGATCATCAGGGGGATGACGGCTTTGAGCATCATGAATTGGCTGGTCAGGTTGACTTCGATATCTTGGCGCCACGTGTCCAGCTCGATTTCCCACAGCGGAACCATTCCCGAACCCATGCCGGCGTTATTGACCAGAATGTCCAGGCCGCCAAACTCCGACTGGGCAAGCTCTACTGCCCGGATCGACAGCGTGGGATCCGTGACATCGCCCGCGAGGGCTACGACCTTTCCGCCTGTTCCGCTACAACTTTCTCTCAACCCGTCCAACGCTTCCTGGTGGAGGTCGACGGCCACGACGTTGATGCCGATGTCCGCGAACTTGGTCACTACAGCGCTCCCGATGCCGCCGGCGGCACCGGTCACAATTGCGGTCTGACCGTTCATCTTGTTTTCCATCTGTTTCCTCCAGGTATGTACAGCAGAATGTTTAGGTTGCCTTGACAACGTTCAAACCCCCGGCGATCCAGATAGGCTGCCCGGTCATATAGGGAAGGTCACCAGAGGCCAGCGTGCCCACAGCGGTGCCAATGTCCTCGGGGCTTCCCCACCTCGCCAGCGGCACCCTTCCGTCAGCGATGGCAGCTTCTATCTCAGGAGAACCTGCCGAGGCCGTCATGGCTGTCTGCATAAAACCAGGCCGGATTTCATGGACTGCTACTCCTTCCGGACCCAGGCGATAGGCCAGGACTTTGGTGAGCATGGAGAGGCCCGCTTTGGTGATGTTGTACTGGGAGCGGTCAGGGGAGACGAGTTCTGCAGCGATGGAGGTCACGATGATGATGGATCGGTAGATCCCGTCCGAGAACCGATCGGGGTCTTCTACCATGCGGTTGGCCACCGTTTGGCTCAGAAAGAATGTCCCTCGCAGGTTGATATCCACGGCCCGGTCGAATGCGTCAGGGGCGAGCTCTAAAATATCCGTCAGCGGCCGGGCCGCGATGCCGGCGTTATTATGCAGGCAATCAAGGCGCCCGAAATCCTCCCACACTTGATCGACGATCTCCTGATGTCGTTCAATCTCGGAGATATCCAGTTGGTAATAGCGGGCTGTCGCTCCGAGGTCTCTCAGTTCCTGGAGGACTGAGTCCGTGGCGGGACCGGCCTCAGGTAAATCAACGATGGCGACATCAAAGCCTCGGCGAACCAGCCCCTTGGCTGCACCTAATCCAAGTCCTTGTCTCCCGCCGGTGACCAGAGCCACTGGCCTTACTACTTCTCCCATAATATCCTCCAAGCAGGTGGAATCACGACTACATGTTTCCACTCATGGTTATATTCCCTTAGCTGAGTCGATGGCACCTACAAGCGGGGTGCCGTCTCCCTTTTTCTTTCCCTTGTCCGGTCAGAACGGGAATTGTGCCTGGCCGGGAGCCACACCCACCCAGTGGGTGGTGGTGAACTCCTCGATGGCCCACTCACCGTTGAAACGACCCAGGCCCGAGTTCTTCTCCCCGCCGAACATCACATGCGCCTCATCATTGACGGTGATGTCATTGACGTGGCTCATACCCGCCTCGATCTGGCGGGCGAAGTTGAGGCCACGCTGCAGATCCCGGGTGTACACGGCCGAGGACAAACCGAACTCGGTGTCGTTGGCCAACGTGAGGGCGTGTGCCTCATCCTCAGCGCGGATGATGCCGACGACGGGGCCGAAGATCTCCTCCCGGAACAGCTCCATCTCCGGGGTGACATCAGCAAAAACATGCGGGGCAATGACCCGGCCCTCCACCGGACCGGAAACCACCTCGCGCGCCCCCTCCGCGCGTGCACGCTCAATCTTCTCGGTGACAGAGTGCAGCTGACTGTCGTTGATGACCGGACCCACAACGGTGGCATCATCCAACTGATCACCGTAAGCCAGGGTCTGCACCCGTGCGGTGAAAGCAGCAACGAACTCGTCGTAGACCTCGGCCTGGACGATGATGCGGTTGACAGCCATGCAGATCTGCCCCTGATGCAGGAACTTACCCATCGTCGCCGCACCCACGGCCTGCTCCATATCCGCATCATCGAGGACGACCAGCGGGGCGTTGCCACCGAGCTCCAGGGAGACCTTCTTCATGTGCTCACCACCGACAGCCACACGCCCCACACCCTTGCCCACCGGGGTGGAACCGGTGAACGAGATCAGACGCGGGACAGCATGTTCGACGAAGTGGTCGCCGATCTCAGAACCGGCACCGACGACAATGTTCAGCACACCCTCGGGCAGGCCGGCGGCCTCGAAGATGGTGCCCAGCAGCAGACCACCGACGATCGGGGTGTCCGAGGCCGGCTTGAGCACCACGGCGTTACCGCACCCCAGGGCCGGGGCGACTGAGCGCATGGACAGGGCAAAGGGGAAGTTCCACGGGCTGATCACACCCACGACACCGAGTGCCTCACGGAAGACGTAGTTGGCCTTGCCCGGGGTGTTCGAGGGCAGGATCTGGCCGGTGATCCGTGTCGGGAAGGTCGCGGCCTCGCGCAGGGAACCGATCGCCAGGGACGTCTCGATATTCGCCTTGATCGCGGTGGAACCGGATTCGACACGGATCAGCTCGACGACGGCGGCGCGGTTGTCCTCGATCCAGTCAGCTGCCTTGGTGAGGATGGCGGCGCGCTTTTTCGGCGGCAGGGCTGCCCAGCCGATCTGGGCTTCCTGGGCGATCTCGTAGGCGGTGTCGACGTCCTCCTTCGAGGCCTGGCGGATGGTGGCGATGGTGTCGTTGTTGAAGGGGTTGGTGGTCGTGGTGGTGGTCTCGGAGGTGCCCTCGCGCCAGCCGCCGATGTAGAGCTGCTCGGTGATCAGGTCGGCGTAGGTCCGGGTTGCGGTGGTCATGGTGCTCAACTGCTTTCGTTGTGGTTCTGGAAGTGGTTGCGGTTCAGTGGTGATGGGTTAGTGGTTGGTCACTGGTGGGTGTCCTCGACCCGGAGCACGGCCTTGATGGTGGAACCCTCATGCGCATCGGCGATGGCCTTGTCGATCTCGTCGAAGCCGTAGACGGTGACCAGCCGGTCGAAGGGGAACCGGCCCTGGCGGTACAGCTCAATCAGACCGGGGATGAGCTCATGGCTGGTCGACGATCCACCGAGGGTGCCCACGATGTGTTTGCCGAACAGGGTGCGCATGTGGTCGACCGAGAACCGGGCCTGTGCCGGTGCCCCGCCGACGAGGATGACCGTGCCCAGCAGGCCGACAGCATCCGCGGCCTGCTCGATGACCTGGATGTTGCCGGTGCAGTCGAGCACATAGTCGGCCGGGCCGCCGCAGATCTCGGTGACCGCGTCGACGATGCCGCGCTCGCGGGTGTTGACGGTGTGGGTGGCGCCGAATTCGCGGGCCAGTTCCAGGCGGGAGTCCTGCAGGTCCATCGCGATGATCGTGGTGGCCGGGGTGTTGCGCGCGGCCATGATGGCTGCCAGGCCGACAGCACCCGCGCCGATGACCACGACTGATTCCCCCGGGCCGGGTTGCGCGGTGTGGAAGACGGCGCCTGCGCCGGTGGTGATGCCGCAGGCCAGGGGGCCGAGGAGTTCCAGGTCGAGGTCTTTGTCGACGGTGATCAGGGCGTTGGCACGGGTCAGGGAGTAGGTGGCGAAGGAGGACTGGCCGAAGAAGTGCCCGGAGATGGTGGTGCCGTCGGCGCGGGTGTAGGCGGAGGCACCCGCGTCGGGGCCGTGCAGACGCATACCGGCCAGTAGCTCGGCACCGATGTTGAGGCAGTAGCGGTGCTGACCGCGGATGCAGTTGCGGCAGGTGCCGCAGTAGGGCCAGCCCATGATGACGTGGTCGCCGGGTGCGACGTTGGTCACGCCCGCGCCGACAGACTCCACGACGCCGGAGCCTTCGTGGCCGAACACGCCCGGCAGGGGTAGGGGCATGTCGCCGGACTGGGTGTTGAGGTCGGTGTGGCACACTCCGGTGGCCACCACCTTGACCAGGACTTCGCCGGGGCCGGGGTCGTCGATGGTGAGGGTCTCGCGGGTGAACGGGGCGTTGATCTCTTCGACCACGTAGGCATCGATCTTCATGTTCTCTCCTCGGTCTTAGGGGTGAAAGTGCTAAAGAGTGGCCGGAGCAGGGGCGGGGACGTCGCGAAGCTCGTAGCCCTCGGAGTCGAAGGTTCCGTTCGCGTCGCGGAAGGCGTAACCGAAATCGGGCCAGATGAGAGTCAGTCGGCCGGTGCGCTGGTCGACGTACCAGGAGTTACATCCGCCATCGAGCCATACGGTGCCGACGGCATTGCGCTGAATGTGCTCGACATAGGCTTCTTCTGCCTCAGGGGTGGGCTCGATGATGCTTGCCCCGGTGGCAGACATGTAGTCCATGGCCCCCAGGATGTACTCGATCTGGGACTCGATGATGTAGACGATGGAGTTGTGTCCGAGGGAGGTGTTGGGACCGTTGATGGAAAACAGGTTGGGGAACCCGGACACTGCCACCGACTGGTAGGCCTGCATGCCCTTCTTCCAGTGCTCAGACAGGTTGACGCCGCCGCGGCCATCGATGAGCTGGGCGTAGGGAGGCTCGGTGGCTTCGAATCCAGTGGCGAAAATGATCACATCGAGCTCGTATTCCTCTCCGGAAGCTGCTCGAACAGTCGACCCGTTGATGCTTCCGAGAGCTGAGGCTTCCAGGGTGGTCGTCGGGGCCTGCAGTGCTGGATAGAAGGTATTGGAAATCAGGACGCGCTTACAGCCGGGTTCGTAAGCGGGGGTCAGTTTCGCTCGCAGCTCCTCATCCGGTACCTGGGCCGCGAGGTGATCCAGCGCCAGCTTCTTGCCTTCGGCGAGGAAACGGGGAATGGCACGTCGCTGAGCGAAGGTGTTCTCCCCTCCCCAGAAGAGCTCGGAGCGGAGGTCCTCGATGGCCTGGGGATTGCGCTGGAACAGCCGCTTCTCGCCGTCGGTGTACTCGCGTTCCATGCGGGGGATGATGTAGCTCGGAGTGCGTTGGAAGACGACCAGCTCTGAAGCGATTTTGGCCATTTCTGGCACGATCTGGATGGCGGATGCTCCTGTCCCCACCACGCCGATCCGCTTGCCCTCCAGGCTGACGCTGTGGTCCCAGCGGGCGGAGTGGAACTTCTCTCCGGTGAAGCCCTCGAGGCCGGGAATAGTGGGGTAGGACTCATCGGCGAGGTGTCCGGTTCCGGTGACCAGGAATTGTGCGATGTACACCTGGTCGGGAGTGGTGATGTACCACCGTCCTTCGTCTTCGTTCCACCGGGCGTTGTCCATGTTCCGGTTGAAATGCAGGTGGGGAAGGAGGCCCTCGTCTTTGGCGAAGGTCTGCAGGTAGGTCTGGATCTCCGGACCTGGGGAAAAGACCTGGGACCAGTTGGGATTGGGGTGGAAGGAGAAGGAGTAAAGGTGGGAGGGGACGTCGCAGGCTGCCCCTGGGTAGGTGTTGTCTCGCCAGGTCCCACCGAGGTCTGTGGCTCGCTCGATGATGATGAAGTCGTGGTCGCCGTGGCGTTTGAGCTGGGCGCCCATTCCTAGGCCGGCAAAACCGGACCCGACGATAACCGTGCGGGTACGGATGGCTTCAGTAGTAGTAGTCACTGGTGTTCTTCCTTTGAGAGTGAGGTTGGATGATTAGGGCTTGGGTGTGGGAATGATGGTCCCGGCGTCGTACTGATCCGGGTTATCCATGAACTGCTGGATGTGATGGCTGAGCTCACTGGGTCGTTCGAAGACCACGGCATGTCCGGTGGGGATCTCCACATAACGGGAGTTTTCGATTGCTCCGAACAGAGCGAGCTGGTGACGGGTGGGCACCATCTGGTCATGGGTGCAGGAGATGACCAGGGTGGGCGCCGTGATGGTTTCGGCTTCGGCGGTGATATCAATGCGTCGGTTCAGCTCCATCTGCTGGTCACCGAACTCATCGAAGGTCATGGCCTGCATTCCCGGTTGCATGTCAGACAGGGTCTTGGTTGCGAGGAAGGGGCCGCCGAAGGCGCAGAAGGTGGAGTATTCGCGGAGAGCCTGCTCGTCACCGGCTCGACGAAGCGCGTGCCAGACGTCGTTTCGCAGAATCTGCTGGAGATCGGTGCGGATCCAGCCGGCAACGAGGACGAGCCGATCAACCAGGTCAGGGTGGTCTGCGGCGATTTTGGCCGCGACCACGGCACCGAGCGAGTATCCCAGCAGAATGACCCTCTGGCCCGGCAGCAGATGCCGGATCGTCGTCGTGACCTGCTCGACCAGGTCATCGGTTTCGAGGGGGCGGGTGGGGTCCACCTGGGCCCAGTCGATGGAGATAACGCGCTGTCGGGCTGCAAGCACCGGGTAGAGGAAGCCGAAGTGGGCGGCCGTGGAACCTGAGGTGCCGTGAATGAGGACAAGCACGTCGTCGGGGTGGTTACGGGTGTCTTCAGAGTCGTAGTAGGTGATCTCTACGTCGTTGATAGTGGTGGTGCGCGGAATCATCAGATCCTGGGTAAGCATGAATGCTCCTGGGGTTTTTGAGGGGTGTGGTTAGCGGACGTCGGTGAGGCGGATGCCCTTGGTTTCCTTCCACCGGAATCCCACGACAATGGCGGTGCCGAGAGTCATGGCGATGATGTAGGCGTCGAAGAGCCAGAACATGTCGATGGAGGCCAACCAGGTGTTGATGTAGGGGGCAGTGCCACCGAACAGGGCGACGGCCAGGGGCATGGCGGTTCCCATGATCAGGGTGCGGTACCGGGTGGGGATCTGTTCAGCCAACATGGCTGGCTGTGTTCCGCCGATGCAGGCGCTGAGTCCCATCATCAGGGACTGGGCGATGAACAGAGTCCAGGGATTGTCGTCGATCATCGTGAAGACGGGGACGGTCAGGGCCGCGGTTGCCAGAGCGTAAACCAGGACTGGAATGCGTCGCCCGATCTTGTCGGCGATCAGGCCCATGATCGGCACGAGCGCCAGGTTGACGGCCATGGCTCCCAGGGATGCCGTAAAGGCGCCAGCCGGATCCATGTCTTTCTGGGTGATGGCGTAGGTCGCTGCGAAAGAGGACCAGATGTAGTACGGCAGGGTGGTGCCGGCCATGTAAAAGAACACTTCGACCGACTTGACGAAAACCTTCCGACGGGACCATTCGACCACGACAACGCCGGTGCTGGCCTCAGCAGTTGCTTCAGCGTCGGCCTGGGTGAGGGACGGGTTCTTTTCCAGAGCCTTGACCGTCTGGGCGGTTTCGACATGAGCCTCGTGGACCTCGGACTCCATCATGTTGCGGCGGAGCCACAGGACGACAACTGCCAGCAGGCCGCCGAAGATGAACGGGATACGCCAGCCCCAGTCACTCATGAAGGCGGAGTCAAAGATGTTGGTCAACACCGAACCGAACAGGATGGCGATCATCGTGCCCAGCCCCATGGCAAAGCCGATGGTGGAGCCGTAGAGGGCCCGGCGGTTACGGGGGGCGATTTCAGGCAGGTAGACATTTGAGGCGGTGGCTTCTCCACCATGTGCGAATCCCTGGAGCAGCCTGGCCAGCAGGAGCAGGAGAGATGCGAAACCGCCGATGGTTTCATAGCTGGGGATGATGCCGATGAGCAGTGAACCACTGGCCATCATGAGCATGGTGACCAGGAGAACCCATTTACGTCCTTTACGGTCAGCAATCCTGCCGAACACAAAGCCCCCGAGCGGGCGCATCACGAAGCCGACGGCAAATACCGCAAGGGTGGACAGCAGCGCGGAGACGGGATTGTCCTGATTGAACAGGGCCATCGCGATGTAAGTAGAGAAAACGCCGTAGACCGCCCAGTCAAACCATTCCAGGACGTTGCCTACTCCGGTGGCGAGCAGTGATCGACGGCGGGTGAATTCAGAGACGGGGGATGGTGAGGGCGTGGGGGTGATGACAGCAGTGGTTGTTGAGGTTGTCATGCTGTTCCTTCGTTCAGTGGGGAAGGTGGAACTGCGGGCGGAAGCGTGCCCAGTGACACGTGGATGGCTTTCCCTAAAACTCAAAGTTCATTAAATGAACTTCAAGGGAAGAGAGTTCTTGTGGTGCCAATCACCTTGTGTTGCTAGTGGATGGTAGGGCACATGTTGCAGCAGTGCAAGCATTGAAGTGCGAAAATATCGCAAATGACCCAGGATTCTTGTGGTCTTTTTGCGCGATGTAGCCCGCCATCTGCAGCTATGGACTGCTGTCGCCCCACGTCTTTTGTGATCTCGCGGTCAGAAAAAGTCCATTTAACGAACTTTTATGTTAAAGTGCTAGGGGGTCCGAGCGGGTGTCAACGCCTGGAGGGCTCGCATCGCGAGCGTGCGAAAATCAAGGGAAACGATGGCCAAGAAGTTTTTCAAGGAAAGCTGGGAAGCATGACAGATAAGGAAAATCGAACGCATGTACTGAGCCGGGCGGCTGTGATTCTGGAGGCTGTCGCATCTGCCGGCCCAGAAGGCATCCGGTTGCTGGATTTGGCGGAGGATACCGGCATCTCTCGCCCCACGGTGTACCGAATTCTCGGAAGCTTGCGGGAAATTGGATATGCACAACAGTTAGAAAATAAGCGTTATACCCTCGGGGTGCGGTTAGGGCTGCTGGGGTTGGCGGCTCCCCCGCCGCTCCACCACGCTTCCGAACTGCAGAAAATTGTCCAGGACCTGGCGGACAACTTAGGGGACACCGTCTATCTCGCAATGCAGTACTTCGACAGTGTTTATTATTTGGCGCGCGCCCATGGCAGTTTTCCCATTCGTATGCAGACCGTTGATGTGGGTGACGTCCAGCCGATGAGCGCCACCTACAGCGGTATTGCGATCTTGTCCCAGCTCCGACAATCTCAGCAAGAACGAATGATTGATAACCTGTCTCGTACTGAGCGTCCTGAATGGTCAGAGATCGGAACGGAACAACATCAACAACTTATTCGCCGGGCAATAGATCAATTCAAGAATGACGGATTTCTCTACGGGGACGACTACGTTTTGCCAGGACTGTCGGGGGCTGCGATCCTGGTTCCTCACAGTGCTGAAAACCAGCTCATTGCCTTAAGCGTCTCAGCGATCCATAGTCGGCTACCTGAGTCCCGCAAGGAGATCGTCATCAAGGCCATGCATGCCACCTCCCGGAGGATTCAGGAACTTCTGCGAACCGCAGGAAAAGGTGAGTGGTGATAGTCAACTTTCCGGAAGGGAAGCAAGGCACAACACCGGCAGTTTCCCGCTGCAAGGTCATGACTGACTGCCAACAAACGTCTGGCGAGCAGACGAAGCCGGAGGAGAACCACGCTTGCCCATTCCTTTCCCATGGGACAGAGAAACGGATTTCATCGCAGCTCATTCTTCAGCTCAGAGCATGGTGATCTGATCTCTCTACCTTTGATGCCGCCTCCAGATCTGTTTTGGCGGCATCAGTGCATCCATCTAACTTGCAGCTTATTCGGTGACGGGCTGGGTTTCTTCCTTCGCCTTCTTACGGCGGTGCAGGGTCGACCACAGCGCGATAGCGATAATCGTTGCGATGAGTGCCAGATCCAGCTTCATCCACCAGGACAGCTGCGGCCGCCAACCACCGGGCTTCTCATCCTCGGTGATCGGGGCGGTATCCCGGATCGCTGTGACCAGCAGCCGGTCGGAGTTGATGCCGTAGGGCGTACAGGTAATGAGGACGAGCTTGTCCACACCCTCCTGGTAGGTGACCGCCTCATAGTCATCGGGTTTGACCACCTCCGAGCCGGTCATGCGGTAGCGCAGGGTCTCACCCAGCACGTTGATGTAGACGGGCTGTCCCTCCTCCAGCTTGCCGAGGTTATCGAACATACTGGCATTGACCATTCCGGTGTGTGCCGTGATCGCCGCGCTGTTGCCCTCCCCGCCGATGGGCAGGTCACTGCCGTACATGTGGCCGGCCCCGCGGTAGAGGACGTTATCGGTGGTGCCGTGGTAGACGGGCAGGTCCACCCCGATGTCCGGAATCCTGATGCGCGCCATAACCGAACTGCGTTCGGAGGGCAGGAGCTGGGACTTGTAGTCCCGGTACTCCGGATCCTCTGGATCCTCCCGGCGGTAGTGGTGCCCAGTGGCGTCAAGATGGTCGTTGTATTCCTCAGCTCTGCGCCAGAGATCGGCAAACACATCCGGAGAGTCAATCTTGCTCAGTTCCTCTTCGTACTTCCGCGCGATCTCACTGTTTTGGTAGTCGTTCCATAGCGTGGACACCACCGGATACAGCAGGATCAGCAGACTCACGATGAGCAGCAGGAGGGAAAGCAGGCGAGATTTTCTTCCTGGGTCCTGCTTTCTGTCCGCTTTCCTGCGGTTCTCCAGGCTGTGTAGTGCCACTTACTTCCTCCGGCTCCGGACGTAGAGTGCCAGTGCTCCCAGCGCCGCGATCAGTCCCAGGGCCAGGACCCCCACGAGGGTGGTCACACCGGTGGCGGGAAGCATGCCGATCAGATCGGATAACCGCATCGCGCCGTGCTTGTCGTTGGCGGTGGCCGTGATCTCGCGGCCGTCGATGATCACGGTGGCCTCAGCTGTTACCTCTGCGGCGTCCGCCTCGTAATGGAAAGATGCCTCAGGGTTAGCGAATGAGACCTCAAGGGAACAGGTTGCTTCACCATTCGCATCGAATGTGAGTGTGCAGCCTGAGACCTCCCCACTGCTGGGATCCACCGTGACGCCCGCCGGTAGGGTGAACAGACTGTTGTTCAGCGAGGGGTCGTAAATCTTGATGGTGTCTAGCTCCACGGCACCAATGTTCTTGACGGTGTAGTGGATAGTCATGCTGTCTTCCCCGGAGGGGAGGAGAGTGGTTTTCCCGATGCCATCCAGTGGGCCGTCAATGTGTTTGTCCACTTCAATTGCGGCGTAGGAGTTGGTGACGTTCAGGGTCTGGTCCGGAGTAGTGAGAGTTGAAACAGGACCAGCCACGAAAGAGGCCGTCGCATAGCCACCTCCGTAACCTCCGGTGGTCAATTCGTCTTCGTCCAGGGCCCAGGAAACTACCGGGCCAGCCTCATCGGTTCCCAGAGTCTCACGGATCAGGACGGAGGTGTCCTCAAGATGTTCATCGAGCACGGGAACATCCTCGATGGTGAACGTCCCTTCGTGACTAATGGTGGTCCCAGGTTCTGGTGTCCAGCTTTCACCCCCATCAAGGGAGTACTGGAACGAGAAATCCCTGTCCTCGAACGCTTCCCCTGCCACCGTTTTCGTTACGACAACATCGCGGGTGTCGATGTCATAGACATGGACGATGTTGACCGAATAGAATTCAGCATCTTCGGGGACAACGAACGTGAATGAGTGGTTCTTCCACTCGTCACCAACCGACTCAGCATCCACCTCAACTCGATCATCGCTACTGTCCACCGACTCAGGAGACATGACGGTGGGATCATCTCCCAGTGTCTCCCCTGAGACAACCACAGCGTTATCGACCGTGTCGAGGAAATACGTGTACGGAGTGCGCGTAGGGGTATCTCCGGTAGGCCTCAGCGCATCTTGATGTCCCAGACCTTCCTGCTCAGGATCTGCGACCACGGTGCAGACTGCACCGGGAGCAACCTGAATGGGCTCTGCCAGCCCGCCGGCGGCACCGGCCAGAGCAAGGCCGGTGGTGGGGTCGAAGAGGAAGCCGTCACCGACCTCGTCCTCGCCGTATACCAGACCAGTTTCCGCAAGCCCGGGCCAGCGATCCGCTTCGCAGACCATGTCGTAGGTGTATCCCCCGGTGTGCAGATCACGGCCGTTGCCTATCTTCGCGACGTCCACATTCAGGTCGATGAGGTCCCAGTGCTGGGCCATCACAGAAGCGGTGCCAAGAGGAAGATGAATAACCTCGCCGCTTGTGTTCAGATCCAGGACGTTAACTTCAAGCGCGGATACCGTGAATACCGCTCCGTGGTTTACTTCCTCCAGTGTCTGCCGGTTGATAATGACATTGGCCAGTGGAGCCAACACCTGAGTGAGGACAGGATTCAAGGTGCTGAGCAGCGGAGAAACCACCTGTGTCTGGAGATCCCCGAGCAGGCCGCCGAGTAGACCGGTGCCCTCAGCGAAGAGAAGACCCTCAATAATAGCTCCGACGCCACCCAACAAAGTGACGATCAGGGGAGCTGTCAGTCCGGCGATGACACCTTCCCGGTAGTAGTAGTCGTAGGGGGCGGCTTGGTACTGTGCCTCAGACGTCGCTCTTTGAACGGCAGGATTGAGCAGTCCACCCAACGTTGTTTTTAGGGTCACCGTGGTCAGGCCCGTACAGATCAGGGCACAGATTTCGATATCCACCGCGGTGGCGTAGAGGCCACCCTGTTTATTTTCTCCCCGCAGAATCCTGTCGAGTCGGGCATTGAGACCATTCGGCTCATCTTCCTTGCCGGCTGTCAGCAGATTTGTCACGGTGTCCGTGATCTGCGACAGTTCCTGGGCCGTCAGCAGAGACGTGTTGGGATCGAGCCCGCTGAGGTTTCCGCCATGAAGCTGTTTCAGGTCAACAAGAACTTCGCCGGTTGACAGATCGATGGAAACAAGCCCTGTGGAATCCTCCAACGGATCAGCAAGTAGCGCCTGAGTGATATCAGTCGTAGGAAGGGAAACGTTTGCTTCAACTTTCCCGAGTAGACCAAGCACGGGACCAAGAAGAGGAAGATTCCTCAACGAAGCAATAAGTCCTGTTGAGCCCAGCACACCATTGAGCGTGTTATCAACGCCGCCAAGGAGGATATTCAGAGTGCCCTGCAGGGTGGTGACAAGTGTGCCCACCACAGGAGCATCGACAACAACCTGTGCGTCTGCGATCTGGTAACCGCTGCAGATCCTACCGTCTTCTTCAGCGAGGACTGTCAGATCCCCGGCGAGATCCGCTGTACCCAGCCTGTTGTAGTCGAAAGACGTCAGGTTGGCATCACACGACACGGGAGGTTCCGAGCTGTTGGGTTTGGTCGCAACTGCGCTCACCGCACCCAGTTCCAGAGCAGCGGCACTGATGATGCTCTCAGGGATGAGATTACTGCCCTGGAGGTCCAGCAGGCTGAGCAGGTTGATCGAGGCATTTTTACCTGAGCCTGGTTGGGTGATCTCCAACCCACCGGAGTCACTGACGACACCAGCGGCACCGTGCGCAGCGGTGGCGGAAGGGGTGTGAGCATACTCGCGGAGGACACCGACGGATGCGTCGTTAAGAACCAACTCAAGCAAACCACCCTCTCCCACCAGCGGGAGGGAGATTGCTCCCAGGTTGAGGTAGATGAGTTCGAGTGCCTGAAGATCAATAGTCGAAGTGGTGGCAGTCTGATCGTTGTGTATAGCGGTTTCCCAGAGCTGATCCACACCGCGGAGTTCGGCGGCACTCAGTGCGCGGCCGTTTTGGCCAATGGTGAGAAATTCGTGGAGCAACCGAAGGTCCAGCAGCCCACCGTAGCTGTAGGCGTACGCATCATCCAGATGCGTGATCGGATCGTACGTACTCTCCTGCGCATTCGTCTCCACCGGCAGCACGACACCAGCCATCAGGAAAACACTGAGGGCTGTTGCAAGTGGGCGACGGAGTTTCTTCTTCATGTTTCTAAGCACGGCGACCTCGCAGGAAAAGAGTGATACCGATAATCGAAAGGAGAGTTCCCAGGGCGAGCATTCCTAGGACACTGGCACCGGTAGAAGCCAGAGGATTCCTGGGCTCAGGCTGCTCCGGAGAGCCGGGTGCTTCAGGGGTATCCGGGGTGGCAGCGGGCATAATCTCCGGAGTTTCGCCCACGGAACCGGGTGTCAGCAGGGTGCTGCTTCCTGAACTTCCCGAAGAGCCCGCCGGAATGGGAATGGGGACAGGGATGATCAGGCCGCTGGAATCAGCCACCGGCAGCACATGCTCATTGGAGACCACTGACTCCTCGCCATCCTCGGGGTAGCCGTCGGGGTAGAGGTGGCCGATGTTGAGTACCTGGCTGCCGCCCACCAGATCAGAGGATGCACGCACACCGAAGGTGAAACGCAGGATCACGTCGGCGTGCTCCTTGCGTTCCTGGGCGAGAAGCTCCAGCCCAGCCTGGGTGAAAGTGGCGGTGATGATGCTGTCGTCACGGGTCGTGACGTTGTAGTGTTCACCGGCGCTGAGCGGGACTGTACGGGATCCGATGCGTAGCTGCGCTGAGGATTTCCCCGTCAGGGTGACACCTGCCGGCAGGGCATCACGGAAGACGTAGCGGTGCAGCTGGCCGTTGGTGTCGGGTAGCGGAACAGTGCCGTCGAGGGTGTAACGGAACTTTGAACCCGGGGTGACTTTGCGGACATCAGCGGACTTCCGCAGGGCCAGCGGCTGGGTCTTGGGGTAGACGGTGACGTCATAAGAATCACCCTTGGGGATGGTCGCCGTGATCGGTGCAACGGTGGCACGCGCAACGTCGCCGGTACGCGTAGCCAGCTCCCGGATGGTGTAGGTGCCGGGGGTGAGGTCGCCGAAACGTACCGTGTCGCTGTCGCTGTACAGCGTGACCGGGGTAGTGAGGTTGCCGCCGGACAGCTCAAATTTGACGGGATGGGCTCCCGGGCTGTCCAGCGAGGTGGGAAGCTTCTTGATGGTCACCGAACCGAGCCGCTCTTGGGCAGCGGCGGGGACGGGTAAGGCCATGACCATGGCTGCGAGCATCATGGACAGCAGCCGTAACAGGGTTTTTCTTCCTGAGCTGCTGACAGAATTATCTGTGCCGGCAATCGTGTGGGCCCACGATGTAGATGCCCTTACGGTCATTTCCGCTCCTTTCTGTGCCGATAAATCCAAACCAAAAAAATGAGAACAACAAGAGCAGCGCTCAAGGCGAAGGCCAGGAGCATCCAGGGCTGCCAGATGAAGCTGGCATCCTGGGAGGGGAGGGGGACGTCGATAAGCCTTTCCCCGGTGACCAGAAGTCGGTGCGTGTTGATGCCGTAGGGCGTGCACGTGAGCAGCGTGAGCAGATCCTTGTCCGCGACCGTGCGTAGCGTTTCGGCTTCGTGCGGCAGCACCGTCTGGATCTGCGTGACGCGGTAGACGAGCGTCTCACCCAGCACGTCGACGGCCATGAGCTCGCCCTCGGTGACATCGACGAGGTTGTCGAACAGTGTCGCCGTGGTGATGCCGGTATGCCCGGTGATCACCGCGTGCGTCCCCGTCCCGCCCACCGGCAGCGATGTTCCGTAGAGATGACCTGCACCGTGCGCCAGCGTCTGCTCATCCGTGCCGTGGTGCACCGGCAGATCAATCTGGGCCGACGGCACCCGGATGCGCGCCATCACCGGGGTGATATTGAGTTCCTGCAGATAAGCCTGGTAGTCGGGGGTAGCGGTGTCAGCGTCGACGGTCCAGGGATCACCCGCGACCGGAATGCTTTTCGACGCATTCCACTCCCACGCCCGACCTCGTTCCGCATCCAGCTGCTCCGCATGCAGCTGCGCGATCTGTTCCGAGTACTCCTGGGCAGTGCGTGCCTGCTCCATGTTGTGCAGCTGGGTCGACACCACCGGTGCCAGCATGATGCCGATGCCGAGCAGCACGAGAAAAATGGGTGCCACAACATAGCGCAGCGTGTATCCGAGTCCTCTTCTTTTCGAAGAGGCAGGCTCGGGAGCCGGCAATGTATGAGCACCCATGTGTATGTTTCTTGTCTCGCGCGTGTTTGTCGTGTGACCAGCCGGGAAGGCTGGTCACACGAGCTGGTTCACGTGATTAACCGCGTGCGCGGTTTCCACGCAGAGCTGCGAAGCCACCTACGACTGCAACGAGCAGACCTCCGGCGATCATCGCCATGGTGCCCATGCCACCGGTGGCGGGCAGCTGGCCGTCGATGGTGTCGTCGAGGTTGATGACGTTGACGACCATGGCGTAGTCGTCATCGGTTTCTTCGGTGTAGCTAACCGACTGCGGCTCCGGGTTGAGGGTGTATCCCTCAGGGGCCACGGTCTCCACCACGCAGAGGGCTTCACCAATATCGGCGGTCGGGGTACCGCCGTTGACCCAGTCGAGTACCTGGACGCCGTAGAGGGTGGCCTGTCCGTTGGTCGTGACGAAGGTGTCGGTCACACTGTTCACATCGGTGGCACTGGTGGCCGCGGAAAGCGGCTCGCCGATAACCCTGAACCCGTCGCCGTCAGCCTGGCAGCGCCACAGCTCGAAAGCAGCGGTGCCACCGGTGATCAGCTCCTCCTCAACATCAACCTTGTTGATGGTCAGCTGGCCGAGACGGGTCTCGGTGCCGTCATCGGGGTTGTCCGGGTCGTCGGTGCTGTAGACCAGGCCGCCACCGAAGTCGATGGAGGCATGGTTTTCAATGACATCGTTCGCCGGGAGGGAGCCAACAGTGGTGTCGAATTCGACAATGATCTGAAGGTCTGGATTTGCTCCGCGGAGTGCCTGCAGAGCCGCCCGGTCGTTGGCACCGAACGAGACGGTCAGTTTGTTGCCGTCGTCCCCAGCTTCGACAATTGAACCGTCGTCCAGGGTGTAAGCAGCACGGTCGGCCTCGCTGGTGCCGGTGAAGATCCGCACATTGGTGGCGGCGGTGAGCTCGTCAGGCAGGTCATCCACGACGGCAAGTGCGGTCAGATCACCGGCGGGAAGGGGCGCGGAGATGGTGTAGGTGATCTCCTGCCCCAGAGTGGCACCCAGATCCTCGACATCCTTCTCGATGTTGATGTCGGCCTGGTTCTTGGGGTGGACAACCTGGTCGTAGTTCCAGACACCGGTGTCGGTGTCAGTGAATGGGAGGGTCACGAAGAAGGGGGCTGCAACGGTGTAGCCCGGCATGGGCTGTTCGGTGACGAGATAGACACCGACCCCGAAGTCCGGGGTGTCGGAGTCGATGGTGGCGACCCCAGAAGTGTCGGTGGGGACGGTGTCCACCTCCGTCAGGATGAGCCCCGACGTATCAGCAGCATTGAGGTCGGCCACAGCCTGCCACCCTGCGGTGGTGCTGAGATCGATGCCCTCGACCTTCTCGATCAGGAAGTTGAAGCCTTCGAGCCGCTCCAGGTTGTCCAGATCGGCGGGATCCGTGACCGGCAGGCCCTCGTACTTGTTGATGGTCAGGGACACGTCTGCGCCCAGATCGACGGTGGAGGCCTGGTTCGTGGAAATCTGTGCGGCGGCCATCGGCGCGAGAACGGGTGCTCCGGCAACAGAGAAGCCGAGTGCAAGGCTCAGGACAGCGGCACTGATCCGCTTATGGGTCTTCTTCATTTTTCCTCAAAAGGTGGGGGAGGCATGTGGGCCACGTTGATCGCATCAGCGGTCAGTTCATCAGCTTGCGGTGGTCCAGCCAAACAGTATTTATGCTTTTGACAAGCAAGAACGGATGGTAACAATGTTCACAAAAAGTAAAAATTGAGTTTAACCGCAGGCACTTCTCTAAAGCCGATTTAAATAGTCAACATTGTTCTGAGCTGTGAGAATGCTGTGTGTTCAATGGTTTGTGGGGGGGGGTAGTGGAAGGGGGTGGGGACTGTCGATCAGGGCCTCCTGCGCGGAACCGATTGCATTCGTCGAAGTGGCCGGAATGCGCAGGTAAGCTGAGTTTTTATGACAATTCACTCAGCATTAATTAACAAACTGGCATGGTTGGCTATTATAAAAATCTGTTAATTGCGGAAGAAACAATTGGCTGGGCATTGTGGGAGAACATTTGCCCTGCGGGGCGGCGGAAGGCTAATTGGCCGGCGATTTCCCAGGGCCTTGTCGGCGACGGCAGCCATTGACGGCGCTGCGAATCGTTTGACTTTCCTGGCGCTCATTCAATTACTTGAGGCGGCAATCAATTGTTAATTGGAGAAGCAATGGAGAGGTGTCTCAGCGCGTTATTCTCCGGCCTTTAAAGCCCCAGCCAACTCAGGTCTCCACCGATCGCGGTGTAGCCCACAAACGCCACGGCGTCGATGATGAAGTGGGCGATGACCAACGGCCAGATCCGTCCGGTCCGCCAGTAGAACCAGCCGTAGAGCAGTCCCATGAGGATGTTGCCGAAGCCGGCGGAGACCCCCTGGTAGAGGTGGTAGCTGCCGCGCAGCACGCTGGAGGCGGCCAGGGCGGCAGGTAGTCCCCAGCCCAGCTGCCGCAGGCGGGTGAGCAGGTACATCACCACGACAACTTCCTCGCCGAAGGCATTGGCCAGCGACCAGAGCAGCAGGACCGGGATCTCGGTCCAGGGGTGTTCCAGCGTGGTCGGGATGACCTCCCGCGACAGGCCAAGGTGGACGGCCGCGGCATAGAACACCAGGCCCGGTATGCCGATGATCGCGGCCAGCCCCGCACCCCATCCGAGATCGCGCAGGCCCGGTCGGCGAAGTCGGGCATCCCCCGCCAGCAGGAAGACGGCCAGGGCCCCGTAGGCGAAGAGTGTCGCGGCGGAGGCGAGCTGCAGGCCGAGGTCGATCCAGGGACTCTGGGAGAGCGTCTGGTTGAGGGTGACCTGCTGCTCCTCGAGGGGGCGTGAGTCGAGAAGGGCGTCGGTGAGCCGCAGCAGGGCCCGGATCCCGGAGATGCCGAAGGTGACGGCGATGACCAGCAGGATCTCGGTACGCAGGCGCCGAGTCAGGTGGGTCATTCGTGCAGTACCCCGGCGAGGGTGAGCAGTGCAGCGTCGTTGAGCGTGACTGAACCCAGGTGCACGCCGACGGGTTGTCGTCCGGGCACCTCCCAGGGCACGGATACTGCGGCACGGCCGGTCATGTTGAACAGGGATCCCCAGGGCGACCAGCGGGTCTGCTCAAGGAAGTTCTCTGCCGGGCGCATGTCTGCGAAATACCCGATGGGTGGGGGATCGGTGGTGGTCATCGGGGTGAGCAGGGCGTCCACACCCCAGTACTCGGCGAGGTGGGTGCCCAGGTGGTCGGCGTGTTTCTCTGCGGCGGCGATCCGGTCTTGGCTCAGGGAGCGGCCGTGAGCGCGCAGCCAGGCGACCAGGCCTTCCGCGGGGTCGGGTAACCCGGACAGCCGGGAGGTGAAGATCGTGGTGAAGGCCTCGAAGGTCTCCTCCGCTCCCGGGTAGGGGTGAACTTCGACGACCTCATGGCCGGCCTCCCGCAGCACATCGGCGGCCTCCGCCACGGCACGCAGATGGACCTCATCAACGGAGGCGCCGGTGAACAGCGGCTGGGTGAGCACGCCGATGCGGCGGCGGCCCGGCGCGGGGGAGAGGCGGTGGAGGAAGGCGGTGTCGGCAAGCGAGCGGGTGATGAAACCCTGCGCCGCCAGCCGGGGGGCGGTGGGCTTGAAACCGACGACTCCACAGGCGGCGGCCGGCACCCGGATGGAACCGCCACCATCGGAGGCGTGGGCGGCGGGCAGCAGTCCGCGGGCGACAAGCACGGCGGCCCCACCGGAGGAACCGGCGGGGGTGCGCCCCGGCCACAGCGGGTTCTCGGGGGCAGCCATCCCCGGGGGCTCGGTGTAGATCATGAGCCCGAGCTCGGCGGAGGCGGACTTACCGGGGATGATGGCACCGGCGTCGATAAGCGCCTGCGTGACGGTGTCGGAGGCCTCGGCATGGCGGGTGCGGTGGACGGAGCCGAAGGTGGTGGGCATCCCGCGGACATTCGAGAGGTCCTTGACGGGAATGAGTAGCCCGTGCAGCCGACCGCGCTGCGCGGTGGCCACCTTGTCGGCCCGTTCCGCGCGTTCGTGGGCCTGCTCAAGCGCGAGATGGGAGAAACCGTGCCCGTCCGCGCCGAGTCCGGTGAGGCGCTGCGCCAGTTCCTCGACCTGCTCCACCGCCGACACCTCACCGCGGCGCAGGCGGTCGGCGAGTTCACGCAGGGAAGTGGTCATGCGTTACAGAATACGACTGTCTAGGCTGGCAGTCATGACTGAACCCACTGTCACCGTCGCCTATCTCGGCCCCGCCGGTACCTTCACCGAAGCTGCGCTGCTGCGCTTCGCGGTTGCCGGGGCCTTCGGTCCGGAGGAAGTGACGCAGCTGCCGGTCAGCTCCCCGCGGGAGGCGCTCGATGCGGTGCGTGAGGGGCGCGCGCAGTTCGCCTGCGTGGCCATCGAGAACTCCGTGGACGGCGCGGTGACCTCCACTTTCGACGCACTGGTCGAGGGCGGTGGCGTGCAGATCTACCACGAGCTGGAGATCGAGATCGCCTTCTCCATCATGGTGCGCCCCGGTGTGCAGCTGTCGGACGTGAAGACCTTCGCCACCCACCCCGTCGCCCACCAGCAGGTGCGCAGGTGGCTGGCCGCGAACATCCCCGATGCCCGGTTCGTCCCCGCCTCCTCGAACGCCGCGGCAGCCGAGGCCGTCGCCGAGGGGCGTGCCGACGCCGCCGCCGCTCCCGATCGCGCCGCTGTGCTCTTCGGCCTGGATGTGCTGGAGAAGGGCGTGGCCGACATGGCCGGTGCGCGGACCCGCTTCGTCGTCGTCGGCCCGCGCGGTGTGCCCACCCCGCGCACCGGTGCGGACCAGACCACCGTCGTGTTCACCCTGCCCAACGAACCGGGCACCCTCGTCGGTGCGCTCACCGAGTTCTCACTGCGCGGGGTGGACCTCAGCCGCATCGAATCGCGGCCGACGCGCCGGAAGTTCGGCACCTACCACTTCTATGCCGACCTGGTGGGCCACATCGACGACCTCCCGCTCGCTGAGGCGCTGCGGGCCCTGTGGCTGCGCGCCGAGGACATCACCTACCTCGGTTCCTGGCCCACCCCGGGCCGCGACGGCCGGGAGGATGCCCTGCAGGCCGACCTCGACCGCCTGCAGCGCGCCTCGGACTGGGTGGCCGCCGTACGTGAAGGAAAGGATCTCTGACACCGCCATGACCGGAAGACTCATCCTGCTGCGCCACGGGCAGACGTACAGCAACGTCGCCCGGAGGCTGGACACCCGCCCGCCGGGTGCAGAACTCACCGACACCGGACGTAACCAGGCCTGGAACGTCGGTGAGGAACTCGTCGAGTTCTGCGGCGCCGGCAACGGCTCCGCCGGTCGGTTGGGCGCGGTGATCAGCTCCGTCGCGTTGCGTGCCCAGCAGACCGCCCTGCTGGCGATGAATGCCTTCGAGCAGAGCGCCGGGCTGGAGGAGTTCTCGATGCGCATTGATGTCCTGCCCGGCATTCACGAGATCTACGCCGGTGAACATGAGATGCTGGCCGATGATGATTCCCACCGTTCCTACGCCACGGCCCTGCGCGGCTGGCTCGACGGGGATGATTCCGCCCTGATTCCGGGCGGGGAGACCTACCTCGAGCTGATGGGCCGCTATCAGCCGGTGATGGAGGAGCTGGTGCTCGCCCACCTGGCCGATGGCGCCAGCCGGGACGTCCTCATGGTCAGCCATGGCGCGGCGATCCGCACGATGGCCACCCATGCGGCAGCGGTGGACCCGGACTTCGCCTTCGCCGGCTACCTGGGCAACTGCCGTTTCATCGTCCTGGAACCGGGGGACCGCCCCTTCGGCCAGTGGAAGCTGGTGCGCTGGGCCGACGTCGATCATCAGATCTGAGCCGGTTCCCTGGGTACGCCGGGCGCCGGGAACTGTCACACGGGGTCAGCGGGAGGCGGGTGTTTTCCGCAGGGCGCTTGTCTGTGAGGTCTTCATCCCGTGTGACATTTCCGGGTGCCCACGCCCAGGGGCAGACCGGACGTCGGGCATTGGCCGGCAGCACGGTGACCACCTGAAGTTCCCCCGGGACTCAATCATCCGGGCATCAGACCTAACCCCAGCCGAGGCGGTGCAGCGTCTCCTCATCGATGCCGAAATAGTGACCCACTTCGTGGAAGACGGTCACCATGACCTCCTCAGCGAGCTGCTCCTCGGTATGGCAGTGGGACTCGAGGGCACCCTTGAAGATGGAGATGGTGTCCGGCAGAAAACCGGTGTGGTCGAAGGTGCGGTCGGTCATCGCGACCCCCTCGTAGAGGCCGAGGGTCCACGGGCTCTCCTCGTGGAAGTCGCGCACCAGGACGACGACGTTGGTCATGCGGCGGGCGAATTCCTCGGGGATGCGGTCGAGGGCGTCGTCGACCATCTCGTCGAAACGTTCGTCACTGACTTCCACCACGAAGCTACATTCTCCTGTCTATTCTGCGGTTTCGCGCAGCGGGTTACGTTCCGGTTGCTCAGCCGGGGGCTGGCCGTTGATGGTGAAACCGTCCCGGCTGTCGCGGGCGGTGCCGTTGAGGGTGGCGAAACCCCCCTCCTCGTCTGCGAAGACCAGGGAGCAGTTCACGGAACGGGAACCACCCACCCAGGAGGCCTCCTGCAGGGTGCCCCAGTAGGGCTGCAGGGTGGACTGGTAGAGGTTCTCCTCCTCGCCGAGATAGTCGATGGCGGCGTCGGTGCACACGTCCCGCAGGTGGTTGTCCTGGTCCTCGACACTCGGGACGCCCTCCGGGAAAACGGGCGCCAGATCGACGACGAGGGTGGTCTCCAGGTTGTGGTCTTCGGCGCAGTCGACGGTGCGCAGCGAACGGGACTCGTCGACGGACAGGCAGGTCCCCGGCTGGGCAACCACCGCCTGGTCCTGATCGGCTGCGGCGCCGGCGGTGAGCATCGGGATGCCGCCCATGTCGGTGGCCTGGAGGCCGCACAGCATCGTGCGGTCACCGGCGGCCCAGGCCTCGGCGGGCGGCAGGATCGGGGCGATGGAATAGCGGCCCACCGGGTCGAACTGCCCGCCCAGGTAGCGCAGGGTCGGGTTGAGGCACAGCTCCTCGCGCAGCTGCGCCTGGCGGGTCAGGTCGGGGATGGGGGCGTTCCCGCCGAATTCGGAGGAGGGATAGGTGGCCAGGTTCTCCCGGGCGGAGACCTCGAAGCGGTGCTCCCCGGAGCAGTCAGTCTGCTGGAAGCCGCTCACTGTGCCGTCGGCTGCGATGTCCCAGGTCAGACAGGAACCAGCGTCGGCGGTGGTGAAGGGGGCGACCCCCGAGGAGGTCTCCCCATTGCCCGGCGCGGCCGACCCCGTCGCCGTGGAACCGTCGGTGGTGGAACCGCCGTTCGTGGCCGTGGAGAAATAGCCGTAGGAGCCGACAGCGACGGCGGCGGCCAGCGCGGCCACCAGGCCGGTGCGCACGGCTGCCGCTGAGCGGGCGGTACGAGTCGTCATAGTCTTCCCATTGTGCACCTGCCCGCGGCGGAAAATCTACTCCGCCGTCCGCGTGACACGGGCGTTCAGCCGGTAGCGGTCGGTGCGGTAGACCGAGGAGCACCACTCCACGGGCAGTTCCCCGGAACAGGAGAGCCGCACGATGCGGAGCAGGGCGGTGCCGGGCGCGACGTCGAGAAGCACGGCGATCTCCTCGTCGGCATTGACGGCGGTGACCACCTGGTCGGCCTCGGTGACGGGCACACGGTAGTTCTCGTCGAGGATGGTGTAGACGGAGTTGTAGACGTCGTTCTCCAGCAGGTCGGGCACGTGTTCGGCGTTGTACCAGGCATCATCGATGGAATAGGGCTCGCCGTCCCCGAGGCGCAGGCGCCGCAGGTGGGTGTGCGGGGTACCCGGTCCGCCGCCGAAGAACTGCCGCACCTCCTCCGGGGCGGGGGAACGCCCGGAGAGCAGGATCTTCGAGCTCGCCGTGACATTCTGGGCCGCCATCTCGGAGCTGAAGGAGGCCAGGTGCAGGCGGGAGACCAGCGGGTTGGGGGCCACGAAGGTGCCCTTGCCCCGGGCCCGCCGCAGGCGGCCGGCGGCCACGAGATCACCGATCGCCCGGCGGACGGTGATACGGGAGACACCGTAGGTCTCCTCCAGCACGCGTTCGCCGGGCAGGAGGTCACCGGGGTGGAGCCGGGTGTCGCACAGTTCCTCGAGGATCGCGCGGAGCTGGGCGTGTTTCGGTGTCGGCCCGTCCATGATCTCCCGGGCGGGCAACTGGAGATGACGCGGTCCCCGCGTTGCTGCAGCCATGGTTCCATCCTAGACCGCTGGTTATGACCAGTCTCACGAATCGCGCTCTCCCCGCTGCCGGGGAACAGGTGCGCAGGTAGCAGCACGGAGCGCGGGGCCGCGCGGTAGGCTCATATGCGTGATTGATCTCAAATTCCTCCGCGAGAACCCCGATGTCGTCCGTGCCTCACAGATCAACCGTGGGGAGGACCCTGAGCTGGTCGACCAGCTGATCGCCGCCGACGAGTCCCGTCGCGCATCGATCCAGGCCGCGGACACCCTGCGCGGCGAACAGAAGAGCTTCGGCAAGAAGATCGGTCAGGCCGCCCCGGAGGACCGCCCCGCCCTGCTGGAGGGCTCCAACGAGCTCAAGGCCAAGGTGAAGGAGGCCGAGGAGGCCCAGAAGGCCGCCGAGGAGAAGGTCACCGAACTCCAGTACCGCATCTCCAACATCGTGGAGGGCGCCCCGGCCGGCGGCGAGGAGGACTTCGTCGTTCTCGAGCACGTCGGCGAGCCCACGAAATTCGACTTCGAGCCGAAGGACCACCTCGAGCTGGGCACCAGCCTCGGCCTGATCGACATGGAGCGCGGCACCAAGGTCGGCGGCTCCCGCTTCTACTACCTCACCGGTGACGGCGCCTTCCTGCAGCTGGGCATGATGATGCTCGCCGCCCAGAAGGCCCGCGAAGCAGGCTTCCAGCTGATGATCCCCCCGGTGCTCGTGCGCCCCGAGATCATGCAGGGCACCGGCTTCCTCGGCGAGCACTCCGACGAGATCTACTACCTCGAGCGCGACGACCTCTACCTGGTCGGTACCTCCGAGGTCGCCCTGGCCGGCTACCACAAGGACGAGATCATCGACCTGTCCAACGGCCCGGTCCGCTACACCGGCTGGTCCTCCTGCTTCCGCCGCGAGGCCGGCTCCTACGGCAAGGACACCCGCGGCATCCTGCGCGTCCACCAGTTCGACAAGCTGGAGATGTTCGTCTACTGCCGCCCCGAGGAGGCGCAGGAGCAGCACCAGGCGCTGCTGAACATGGAACGCGACATGCTCGCCGCCGTCGAGGTGCCCTACCGCATCATCGACGTCGCCGGTGGCGACCTCGGTTCCTCCGCCGCCCGGAAATTCGACACCGAGGCGTGGGTCCCCACCCAGGGCACCTGGCGCGAGCTGACCTCCACCTCCAACTGCACCACCTTCCAGGGCCGCCGCCTGAACACCCGCTACCGCGACGCCGACGGCAAGACCCAGACCGCCGCCACCCTCAACGGCACCCTGGCCACCACCCGCTGGCTGGTCGCCATCCTGGAGAACCACCAGCAGGCCGACGGCTCCGTCGTAGTGCCGGAGGCCCTGCGCCCGTTCGTGGGCAAGGACATCATCGAGCCCGGGAAATAATGATGGCGGCACAGCGGAAGTTCGAGAAGCGCGCCGGGGTCTTCTATGTGCCCGCCGGTCTGCCGGAGGTGCCCGACCACCCCACGGAGGCGAGGGAGCCGGTCTACAACGGCATCATCATCCGCCTGCTCAAGGCACTGCTGAAGGCCCAGGGCATCCGGGTCACTGTCTTCGGTGCGGAGAACATCCCGCTCACCGGCGGCGCGCTGCTGGCCATGAACCACACCGGTTACTACGACTTCATCTTCGGTGAGGTCGCCGCCCACCTGCGGGGCAAGCGCCTGGTCCGGTTCATGGCGAAGAAGGAGATCTTCGACACGCCTGTCGCCGGACCCCTCATGCGCGCGATGAAGCACGTGTCCGTGGACCGTTCCAGCGGGGCGGCCTCCCGCGAGGAGGCGGAGGCGCATCTGCACGACGGGCAGCTGGTGGGGATCTTCCCGGAGGCGACGATCTCCCGTTCCTTCGAACTCAAGGAGTTCAAGAACGGCGCGGTCCGCATCGCGGCGGATGCCAATGTCCCGCTGATCCCCATGGTCACCTGGGGTTCGCAGCGCATCTGGACCAAAGACCACCCCAAACGCCTGGGACGGACCAACACTCCGGTGTTCATCCGCGTCGGCGAGCCCGTCGACACCGGTGGCACACCGGAGGAGGCGATCGAACGTCTCCGGGATGCCATGCAGGACCTGCTCGACCTCGTCCGCGAGGACTACCAGCGTGCCTACGGTCCCTTCCCGGCCGGCGCGTACTGGCTGCCCGCCGCCGTGGGCGGCACCGCCCCGACGCTTATCGACGCCGCCGGGATCGACCAGCAGGAACGCGCCGCCCGCGCCGCGAAGAAAGAGAAGAAGGCCGCGGCGAAGCTGGACAAACGGGCCGACGCGGCGCTCGGCAACGCACGAACCTTCATCGACAGGGTGAAGGAAAAATTCAGGAGGTAACAACCACCACCATGGACATTCTCGGGCCGGCACCGAAACTGGTGGCCAGCGACATCGACGGCACCCTGCTCAACTCACAGGAACGGGTCGTGCCCCGGGTCCGCGCCGCCGTCATCCGTGCCGTCGAGTCCGGAACCGAGGTGGCCCTGGCCACGGGACGACCGCACCGGTGGATCTTCCCGGTCCTGGAGCAGCTGCCCATCCGCCCGGTGTGCGTCACCGCCAACGGCGCGGTGCTCTACGACTCCGCCAACGATAAAATCCTGCGCTCCCACGCCCTGCAGCCGGCGACGATGACCGAGGTCCTGGCGATCGCGCAGGAGGCCTTCGCTGACGTGGGTGGGGTGGCCATCGGCTGCGAACGCGTCGGTGTCTCCGCCTTCGACCCGGAGGAGGAGATGTTCGTCATCTCCCCGGACTACCTCCACACCTGGCACGCCCAGGGCTACAGCATCCTCCCCGAGGACGAGGTCATGTCCGAACCGGCCGTGAAGATGCTGCTGCGCAACGAATTCCTCAACGCCCCCGAGATGTACGAACTGCTCGCCCCCCACATCGATCCGGAGGTGGCGCACCTGACCTTCTCCATGAACGAGGGCCTGCTCGAGGTCGCCGCCCCCGGTGTGACCAAGGCACTGGGTGTGTCCACGTTGGCTGAGCTGCATGAGATCGACCAGGCGGACGTCATCGCTTTCGGGGACATGCCCAATGACATCGAGATGCTCCGCTGGGCGGGCACCGGCGTGGCCATGGGCAACGCCCGTGACTCCGTCAAGGACGCCGCCGATCTGACCACCGCCACCAACGAGGAGGCCGGCGTGGCGCAGGTGCTGGAGCACTGGTTCTGAGCTGATTCTGTTCACTGGGGTGACGGGAGCGCTGACTGGCCTCCACGGAAACCGACGCGGCAGCGAGACCGGTGACCACGGCGCTGCCCAGAAGGTAGATGATTCCGGGGCTGCTGAACTCAAAGCCGGTGAACATCAGCAGGGCAGCGGCAAGCAGCAGCACCGTTGTCGCACCCCAGAGCAGGTTCCGCAGTGGCGTAGCGGGGTCAGTCAATTCACCCCGGGCCCGCCCGGCGACCCAGATCCACAGTGCGACGAAGGTGGCCGCCTGCGCCGCACAGACAAGGAACATGGCGAGCGCCAGTGCGAAGCTCGCACCGATATTCGTGTCCCAGCTGTCGCGGGCCATCACGGTTGTCACGATGAACGCCAGCAGGCCGCCCCTCCAGCACCAGGTTGCGATGGAGCGGAGCGTTCCCGGAAGGCTGTCCACGGCCTGAGCCTATCCCCCGAGCCGGGAATATGATGCTGATCGTACGGGCGCACCACCCGCCCCGTGGCAGACTTGAGGCATGACGGCTTCCTCCCCGAAACAGTATGTGGCGGCGATTGACCAGGGCACGACGTCGACGCGTTGCGTCATCGTCGGCCACGACGGTCAGGTGGTCTCCTCCGCCCAGTTCGAGCACGAGCAGATCATGCCGCAGCAGGGCTGGGTGGAGCATGATCCGCTGGAGATCTGGGACAACACCCGCCGGGCGGTGTCGAAGGCGATGGTGGACATTGACGTCTCCCCGGCGAACATCACGGCCCTGGGGGTGACCAACCAGCGGGAGACCGCCGTGGTCTGGGAGAAGGCCACCGGCCGACCCCTCCACAACGCCATTGTCTGGCAGGACACCCGAACCGCAGGTATCGCCGGCACTGACCCGGCGCGCTGGTTGGAGCGCACCGGGCTGCTGGCCAACTCCTATCCGGCGGGTCCGAAGATCGCATGGATCCTGGACCATGTCCCCGGCGCCCGGCAGCGGGCGGAGGCCGGGGAGCTGCTCGCCGGCACCATCGACACGTGGTTGCTGTGGAATCTCACTGGCGGGGCGCGGGGCGATGAGGGACGTCCGGCGGTGCATGCGACCGACGTGACCAATGCCTCCCGCACCCTGCTCATGGATCTGCGCACCCGCCGGTGGGATCCGGAGCTGTGCGGGGAGATCGGGGTGCCGGTGCAGGTGCTCCCGGAGATCCGGCCCTCGGTGAGTGAGTTCGGCCGGGTGCGTAGCCGCGGCACGCTGGCCGGGGTTCCGGTCACCGGGGTGTTGGGGGATCAGCAGTCCGCGATGTTCGGGCAGGGCTGCTTCGAGGTCGGCGACGCGAAGAACACCTACGGGACGGGTCTGTTCCTGCTGCTCAACACCGGCACCACCCCGCAGTTCAGTACCCACGGCCTGCTATCGACGGTGCTCTATGAGATCGAGGGTCAGGAGCCGGTCTACGCCCTGGAGGGCTCGGTCGCGGTGGGTGGTTCGCTCATCCAGTGGCTGCGGGACCAGCTGGGGATCATCCGCTCCGCGCGCGAGGTGGAGGAGATCGCGGCGAAGGACAACGGCGGGGTGTTCATCGTGCCGGCCTTCTCCGGGCTCTTCGCCCCGCGGTGGCGGCCCGACGCCCGCGGGGTGATTGTCGGGCTGACGCGTTTCGCGGACCGCAGCCACATCGCGCGTGCGGCGCTGGAGGCGACCGCGCTGCAGACGCGGGAGGTCGTGGAGGCGATGGCCGCGGATTCGGGCATCCGTCCCACGAGCCTGCGGGTCGACGGCGGCATGACGGCCAATGACCTGCTCATGCAGCTGCAGGCCGATCTGCTCGGCGCGGAGGTCGTCCGCCCCGGAAACATTGAGACCACCGCCCTCGGCGCGGCTTTCGCTGCCGGGGTGGGCGGTGGTTTCTGGTCCTCGCTTGCCGACGTCCGCGGCCTCCAGACCGCGGACCGTTCCTGGTCCCCCCAGTGGTCGGACCAGCAGCGCGAGGCGCTGGTCGCCGACTGGGACCGGGCGGTGGAGCGGTCCCTGGACTGGGCGTGAGCGTCAGCTCAGCTTGACGTTGACTTCACCGGTGGCCGGGTTGACGGTGGCGTGGCCGCCCTCGAAGTCGACGCGGACGAGATCACCTTCGTTGTACTGCTCGTTGAGCGGCATACCCAGGGGGCCGAGGTCGAAGCCCTGGCCGGCCCACACGTCGGCAATCGAGCCCCACAGGGCGCGGGCCTCCCCGGAGTTGACCTTGTCGATGATGATGCCTTCGTCGAAGAGTGCGTAGGTGGCGTTCTCGGTGTTCACGCCGCCACGCGGTTCACCGAGAACGGCACCGTAGTTGGCGACCACCCGGTTGGCGGTCTCGCTGATCTTCGAGTCCTCCGCCAGACTTGAGGCGATGTCCAGGACCGGCTTGAGATCCGCGAGGGAGACCCCGTCGAGGATCTGCACGTCGCCAACCTGTGTGGCGGTGCCCGGCAGGCTGCCCTCGGCGGCGAGGAAAGCCACCGCGAGTCCGGCCAGGGAGCCGATGATGGTCAGCAGGGCGGTCTGGTCACCGTCGATGGCACTGCTCAGCAGGGCCGGGACCTCGGTGAGTTCCGTGGCCTGGTCCGGCAGGCTGGAGCCGATCGGTTCGATGGTGCCGTCGTCGCCCGGATCCGGGGTGGTGGTCGGGGGAGTGGCGGTGCCGCCTGGGTCGGCAGTGCCGGAGGTCACGGCCTGGTATTTCGCCGAGGCGATGTTGCGGATGTTGTCCATCTGCGCGTAGCCGAAGGTGCCCGGGCAGGCGTTGTTGTGGGCGTCGCGGTGGGCGAAGATGGCCGGCAGGTTCATGGTGACTCCGCCCGTGTACTTCGAACCGGAGAAGGCGTAGGGGGTGTAGCGGTCGGAGCCCTTCGGGTCGAAGCCGGCGATTGCGGCCTTCCAGCCGATCATGTCGCCGACGGCCTGTACCATCTCCGGGGTGGTCGGGGCGATGTCGTAGTTGCCCATCATGGAGATGCCGAAGGTGTTGTGGTTGAAGCCACCGATGTGGGCACCCTGGACGTTCTTGTCCAGCCCGCCGAAGCGACCCTCGTAGATGGTGCCGTACTTGTCCACGAGCGCGTTGTAGCCCACATCGCACCAGCCCAGGGTGCGGGCGTGGTAGTCGTAGATGCCGCGGACAATGCCGGCGGACTGCGCCTTGGTGTAGTTGTTGGAGCCTGCGGTGTGGTGGACGCCGGCGGCCTGGACCTCGTTGTCGTAGGTGGCGTTGCGGCAGCGGGCGTTCTCGTTGGCGCCCCAGCCGGAACGGGTGACCACCTCCGGCATGCCGTAGGCGACGGAGTCGGTGGCCAGGGCGATGCCGCCCTCTTCCGCGCGGCCGTCGATGAAGACGACGCCGAGCTCATCGGCGGCCGCGACGTCGGCGACCGGCTGGATGTCGCCGTAGTTGGTCGGCAGCGGGGCGATACCCGCCGGGGCCGGCTCCTCGATCACCGGTGCCTCAGCGACCGGCTCCTCGATCACCGGTGCCTCGGCCACCGGGGCGTCGGCGATGTTGATGTCGACCTCGGGGACGGCCGGGGCGGCCTCCTCGGTGCCGTCACCGAGGATGTCCACGCCGGTGATGGATACCTGGACGCGGTTGGTGGGCTCGACGTAGATCAGCTCGGTGCCGTTCTCACCGCCGGGGCCGGTCTGGCCGATGGGCTCGGCGTCCCACCAGGGACCCCAGGAGCCGTCGGCCTGCTCGGCGCGGATGAAGGCGGCGAGATCGCGGTGACCGTTCCAGGTCACGGCGAACATGGAGAACTCCTCGTCGCGTTCGAACTCCTTGACGGTGCGGGGACCGCCGACGCCGGACTGGGCAGCGATGGCGGCATCGTCGACAACCACGTTGTCGCCGTCCGCGAAGGAGGCCTCGGCGGAGGCGACCTCGATGGGGTTGCCGCCGGCCTCCTGGGTGCGGAGAATCTGGTTTCCGCCGAAGGCGGCAGAGGCGACAAGAGCGACGGTGAGGATGACGGCCACTGTCGGATTGACGCTGGTGAGCCGTGACGTGGCGATTCGGCGTCTTTGCTGCACGGGGGAACTCCCTGGGAATATCGGAAATAGGTGTTGCCCAAGTTGGACAGAGTGAACTCTAGTACATATTCGTGACTCGTGATACTGATGTGACGAAGGGGGTCTCCTGGTGTAATCGGATGTGCCCGCTGCCCTCGGCGGACGGTGTTGCACCGGGTGGGGGGAGCGGGTGTCGATTAGCCTGATCCACATGACTTACGACCTGATTGTTGTCGGCTCCGGCCTCTTCGGACTCACGGTGGCGGAACGCGCCGCCAGTCAGCTGGGCAAGAAGGTGCTCATCGTTGAGCGCCGTGCCCACCTCGGCGGCAACGCCTACTCCGAGGCGGAACCGGAGACGGGCATCGAGATCCACAAATACGGTGCCCACCTCTTCCACACCTCCAACGAGCGGGTCTGGGACTACGTCAACCAGTTCACCGGTTTCACCGGCTACCAGCACCGCGTCTTCGCCATGCACGACGGCACGGCCTACCAGTTCCCCATGGGTCTGGGCATGATCAACCAGTTCTTCGGCCGCTACTACTCACCGGATGAGGCCCGCGCGCTCATCGCGGAGCAGGCCAGCGAGATCGACTCCGCCGACGCCGCCAACCTGGAGGAGAAGGCCATCTCGCTGATCGGCCGCCCCCTCTACGAGGCCTTCATCCGCGACTACACCGCCAAGCAGTGGCAGACCGACCCGAAGAACCTGCCGGCCTCCAACATCACCCGCCTGCCGGTGCGTTACACCTTCAACAACCGCTACTTCAACGACACCTTCGAAGGTCTGCCCGTCGACGGCTACGCCGCCTGGCTCGAGCGCATGGCTGAGCATGAGCTCATCGAGGTCCGTCTGGACACCGACTGGTTCGAGGTGCGCGGTCAGCTGCGTGCCGAGTCCCCGGACGCCCCGGTCATCTACACCGGTCCGCTCGACCGCTACTTCGACTACTCCGCCGGCGAGCTGGGCTGGCGCACCCTCGACTTCGAGACCGAGGTGCTGGAGACCGGCGACTTCCAGGGAACCTCCGTCATGAACTACAACGATGCGGATGTCCCCTACACCCGCATCCACGAGTTCCGTCACTTTCACCCCGAGCGGGAGAACGTCTACCCGAAGGACAGGACGGTCATCATGAAGGAGTACTCGCGCTTCGCGGAAGAGGGGGACGAGCCCTACTACCCGATCAACACCCCCGGCGACCGTGAGATGCTCAAGTCCTACCGTGACCTCGCCGCCGCCGAGGCCCGGGACAACAAGGTCCTCTTCGGTGGGCGCCTGGGCACCTACCAGTACCTGGACATGCACATGGCGATCGCTTCAGCGCTGACGCTCTTCGACAACAAACTCGTGCCGTACTTCACGGAGGGCGCCCCCCTCGAACAGGGGCGCGGACAGTAGTTCGTGGACGATTACCGGACATTTAGGGTCGAATTGGTTGTGGGAAAACATAGACTGGGCGTAACGTTAACGCCAGGTTAACTGCGGGGGAACGATGCGTTCCCCCCTTTCGTCCGCACAGAAAGGTGCCGTCATGACCGGTGACCGGTTCGCCATCGTCCGTGAGGACATGCACCGCCGTTATGGCCAGTACTTCGATCCCGATACCATCGATGACCTGGTCGACCGCACCATCGAGGAGGTCTCCGCGCGGGCGCGGATCAAGACCTACCTGCCGGTGCTCGTCGAGCGCGAGGTCTCCGAGATTCTGGAGCACATCGCGGCCGCCGATGACCCGGACGTGGAGTCCCGCCGTGAGGTCCTCTACGTCTGCCAGCGCAACGCCGGCCGTTCCCAGCTCGCCGCCTGCATCACCCGGCACCTCGTGGGTGACCGGCTCTTCGTCCGGTCCATCGGCCTGGAGCCGGAGGAGGGCGTCGATCCGAACGTGCTCGCCGTGCTGGAGGAGCGGGGCATCTCCACGGAGTACATCTACAAGGCGACGATCATCCCGCGCACCGTCCACCGCGCCGATGTCGTGGTGCTCATGGGTGTCCACGAGATCCCGGCAGTCCCGGGCCACCGTTATGTCTACTGGAACATCGACGACCCGGCGGGCCGTCCCATCGAGCGGGTGCGGAAGATCGCCGATGAGGTGGAGGAGCATGTCCGTGAACTGCTCCACGAGATGGATCTCCTGGCCGACCGTCTGCCCTCGAGTGAGTCTGTGGCGGGCTGAGGTTTTTGCCTCTGCCTGATTCCGCGCTCTGGCACCGGCTGATCGAGGACCGTCACCCCCTGCTTGTCGACGCCGCCGTCGCCCTCTCCGCCGTCACCCGCCCGCTCGCGGTGACGGCGTTGTCGTTGGTGGTGGCGGCCCTGCTGGCGTGGCGCTGGCGGCCGGTGCTGGTCCTGCCGCTGTCGGTCATCGCCGCCGGGCTGGTCGGTCATGCACTCAAGCCGGTGATCGGCCGGGAGCGTCCGCCGGAGGAGTTCCGGCTGGTCGTGGAGACAAACCACGCGATGCCCTCGGGGCATGCCACGGGGATGGCGGCCCTGGCGATGGTGCTCACCCTGTGGTGGTGGCCGCGCGGCGGGTGGTGGCGTCTCCCGGTGGCGGGGGTGTGGGTGCTGGCCGTGACGGTGTCCTGGACCCGTCTCTACCTGGGCGTCCACTGGTTCAGCGATGTCCTCGCCGGACTCATCCTGGGTGGGGCGGTGGCGTTTCTGGTTGCGGAGGCCACCAAAAGGTTAACTTTAAGTTAACACCCCTGACCTGGGGTGATGTCGGATCATTTTGAATAAACCTAGGACTTTGGTTGCGAACTCCCTGGTCGCTCGCCTAAGATGAACACTAGGTAAACATTAAGTCGCACAAGTAAACACTTGGCGGCAGCCAGAAAGAGAGACCTGCAAAATGACTGTAAACGCATTCCGCTCCGTCCGCCACGACCTCTACACCCGTTTCGGGCACCGTGCCGACAGCACCATCATCGACACCATCCTCGATGAGGTGATCACCGAACACACCGCCGCAGCGCGTGTCACGGATTTCCTGTCGATCTTCATCTACCGCGAGGCAGCGGAGAAGATCCAGGACCACCTGTGGACCCACGGGAATACAGGCACCCCGCGCCAGCGGGTCCTCTTCGTCAGCCGCACCAACGCCGCCCGCGCCGTCCTGGCTGCCGCACTGGCCCGCCGCATCAGCGACAACGCCGTCGTGGCCACCGTCGCGAGGACCCACCCCGAGAACCGTCGTGACGCCCTCATCGAGTGGGTCATGGATGAGCGTGGCCTGCGCGCCGAGCCGGTCAGCTACGCCGCTGACACCGGCCGCACCGTCGCCGCCGCCGACATCGTCGTCTACCTCGACGACAAGGAGCCGCACGACCTGCCGGGCCGCAGCTTCGTCCAGTGGGACGTGCCGGCCACCGACGGCATGAACGTCGAGCAGATCCGCCGCTTCGCCCAGGACATGGAGGGTCGCGTCGCCGGCCTGCTCACCGACCTGGACATCCCCTTCGTGCCGCAGTCGGCTCAGCGCCTCGCCGCTTAAGCTGCCTTAAAAACCCCGGGAGCCGCCACCGCCGGAGAATCCGCCCGCAGAATAACCGGTGGTGGCCGACGACGAGGAGGCGCTCGCCGCCTGCTGGTCACTGCTGTGCCACGTGTGCACCACGGCGAAGGGCACATAGTTGCCGTAGCCGTAGGCCGGGCGCCAACCCGATTCCCACACCCTCGGTGCTCGGCGGCCCTCGTCCGAGGTCTCCTCCGTGCCCGATTCCTCGTAGAGACGCTGCTGCGCCGCCGCCACGAGCACCCGGTGGTCGCCGACCAGGTCGGCGAACTCATCCATGAAACCGGGGGCCTCGAGGCGGGAACGCAGGTCGAGCACGCGGGCGTCGAGAAGCGAGAGACGTTCGCGCAGCCCCGCATCCTCGATGCCGGCGCCGGCCTCGAGAATGTCCTCGTGCAACTCCGTGAGCTCCCGACGGCGCAGCTCCGCATCCCCGTGCTCCATGCCCGCCAGCAGCTCGATGTTCTCCTCCGCCGTCCGCATCCGCGTGACCTGTTCGTGCGCTGTGGCGATCGGTTCCTGCAGCTCCCGGAACTCCGCGTCCGAGGATTCGTGACGCAACCCCTCCAGCCGGTCGAAGGTCTCGTTCAGCCCGAGGAAGCCACTCTTGACCTCCTCCCACTGCCGCCGCAGGGCGTCATTGGCCAGCGGCGAGGTCAACGAATGCGCGCGCACGTCGATGGCCTGCAGCTCCTGGGCCACGCGCCCGTAATCGCGCTGCACCTCATCGAACTGCTCCCGCGCCTTCTTCACCTGGGAACGGCGGGTGGCCACCACGGCCGCCGTGCCACCGCCCACGGCGAGCACCCCGATGCCGCCGCCGATGGCCCATCCCGCCCAGGCCGGAAACTCCGAGCTCTCCCGCACCGCGGTGGGATCGCCCGCGGCCGCCGCGCCCTCGAGCATGCCCGCGGCCCAGTTCCCGTTGCGCAGGGGAGTCTCCATCCGGTCAAGGATGCCGTCCAGGCGGCCTTCCCCGTAGATCCCGATCGCCGCGCACACATCATCGCCGCAGTACACGCCCATCTTCTGCGGATCGAGACCCACCGCCACGATCAGCGCCCCCGGCGCCCACTTATCGCGCTCCGCGCTGATGAGGTCGGAACGTTCATCCTCACCGAACTCCCGCACCGTGTCATTGAGATTGTCGTCATTCTCGGCGAAGAGGATGTAGGCCACATCGGTGACTTCCCCGGGCAGCTCCAGGCCCGGGGTGCGTTCCAGCAGCAGCTGCTCATCGGTCGCACTGAGCTCACCTGCCAGGTCAATGACCTCCACCTCCCGCGCGGCCACCGCCGCCGAGGCGGGGGAGAGGATGCCGGGGAGGAACGCACCCACCGCGGCGAGGAAGCCGAGCAGGAGGCAGGCGGACAGGCTTCGGGTTCGGGTCAGTCTCTGAATGGAGGCCGTCATGTTAACCAGGATAGAGTCCCGTCCCGGTGGGTGCACCGCGAAATCTGCGCCAGGCACACTACCCTTGTTCCGGAGATGACCCGAAAGGTGGAACCACCCGAAGTGAAGAACAACGGAGACGACAACGTGCGCGAGATGCTGCAGCGCATCCTGCTGCCCCGGAAGGGCGAGCCGCATGATGTACGCATGCTCTACCTCGTCGAGGCCGAGCAGAACAAGGAGCGCCTGACCTGGGCAGACCGGCTCACGGTCACCGTTCCCGCCGGCGCGGAGGTGTCCTTCCAGACCTACTTCAACGCCTTCCCCGCCAGCTACTGGCGCCGCTGGTCCCAGCTGGAGCACGTGCTGCTGCGCATGAACGTGGCCGGCACCGCCAGCGTCGAGGTGTACCGCTCCAAGATCGACGGCACCCGTGTGGCCGTCGACGGGGCCCTGATCACCGACGATGTGGCTGAATTCACGATTCCCCTGTCCCACTTCGAGGATGGCGGCTGGCTGTGGTTCGACATCACCGCCGAGACAGGGACCACCATCACCGAAGCCGGCTGGTACGCGGACCGCGAACCAGCCGCCCAGGTCCTGCCTGACGGCAGTGAGGTCGGCCCCTTCGAGAAGCGCGCCACCGTGGGCATCCCCACGTTCAACCGCCCCCACGACGCCGTCGCGGCACTGCAGGCACTCGCCGAGGACCCGCTCGTCGACGCCGCCATCGACGCCGTCATCATGCCCGACCAGGGCACGGCGCACCCCGCCGACGAGCCCGGCTATGACGAGGCCGTCGCCCACTTCGGGAACCGTTTCCACGAGTTCCGCCAGGGCAACCTCGGCGGTTCCGGCGGCTACTCCCGCATCATGTACGAGGCCGTCGGTGATGGCCCGGCCGGTGCCGCGCAGTCCCCGTTCATCCTCTACATGGACGACGACATCGCCATTGAACCGGAGTCGATCCTGCGCGCCATCCAGGTCGGCCGCTACGCCAGGAGCCCGATCATCATCGGCGGCCAGATGCTCAACCTGCAGGAACGCTCCCAGCTGCGCACCATGGGCGAGGTCGTCCAACACCACGACTTCATGTGGGGCCCGGCCACCCACTCCACCTACGACCACGACTTCGCCCGCTACCCGCTGGGCTTCCGCGGCGAGGACGAGGACGAGAAGGACCCGGACGCCAAGAACTCCCGGGACCTGCACCGCCGCATCGACGTGGACTACAACGGCTGGTGGATGTGCATGTTCCCCCGTGTTGTCGCCCAGACGATCGGCCAGCCGCTGCCGCTGTTCATCAAATGGGACGACACCGAGTACTCCTTGCGCGCCGGCAAGGCCGGTTTCCCCACCGTGACCTGGCCGGGTGTGGCCATCTGGCACATGGCGTGGACCGACAAGGACGACGCCATCGACTGGCAGGCATACTTCCACCTGCGCAACCGCCTCATCGTCGCGGCCCTCAACCACGACGGCCCCGTCGACGGCATCATCACCTCCCTGCGAAAATCCACCTTCAAGCACCTGATGTGCATGGAGTACTCGACCCTGGCCATCCAGATCGAGTCCATGAAGGACTTCCTCGCCGGCCCCGACCAGCTCTTCGACATCCTCGAGTCCTCCCTGCCGCGCATCGCCGCGATCCGTAAGCAGTACCCCGATGCCGTGGTCATCCCCTCGGCCGCGGAACTGCCCGCCGCCTCCGGTGCGCCGGGTGTGCCCATCAAGGACATCGGCGGCCGCCTGGGCAAGATCAAGAAGGCCGGCTGGCTGCTCAAGGGCCTCAAACACTCCCTGGGCAAGGAGGATCCGCACCACCACGAGGTGCCGCAGCTGAACCTCTCGCCCGCCGAGGCCCGCTGGTTCTCGCTCTCGCGTCTCGACGGCGTGACCGTCACCACCGCCGGCAACAACGGCGTGGCCTACCGCAAGCGCGACCGCGAACTCGCCGAGCGCCTGCTCAAGGAGACCTGGGCCCTGCAGAAGGAGATCGCGGAGCGTTTCGAGGAGCTGCGCACCACCTACCGCGCCGCCCAGCCCGAGCTGGTCAGCCGGGAGTCGTGGGGGAGGATCTTCGGATGAGCCGGGAAGTCGATCTGCTGGTCCGCGCCCAGGACCTGCTCTGTGACCGGCCGGGCGCCCTGCGCGTGGCCACCACGCTCTCGCATTTCGGGGAGCACTCCCTCGGCTGGTTCGCGTTGGCCGGGGCTGGGGCGGTCGTCGACAAGCAACGCCGCCGCCAGTGGGTGGCGCTGGGTGTGTCGGCCTTCACCTCTCACGCGGCCTCCGTGGTGATCAAGCGGGTCGTGCGCCGCAACCGCCCGCATGACCCGCGCATCCGGGTCGGGGTGGGCACGCCGTCGAAGCTGTCCTTCCCCTCCTCGCACTCCACATCCACCGCCGCGGCACTGACTTCCCTGTCACAGTTGAGCGGCTCCCGACTGCCGCTCGCGGGCATTCCGGTGATGATGGTCTCGCGTATGGTGCTGGGAGTGCACTACCCGACCGACACACTGGCAGGCGCGGTCCTGGGTGCCGCCACCGCCAGGATCGTCACCACGATTGAGAGGAAGACCGCGTGAGCGAGGAAAACCTGGCCGAGGACAAACCGGGCATCTTCTACTCTGAGCCGCACACCGAGGGCATCGACAACACCCGTCGCCGTCAGCCGCCGAAGAACCTGCCCGATGCGATGGTCAAGGCGCTGCGCCCCAAGCAGTGGGTCAAGAACGTCCTCGTCGTCGCCGCTCCCGCCGCAGCCGGCGCCGAGGCGCTGACCGACGGCCGCACGCTCCTCGACGTCCTCCTCGCCTTCGTCGTCTTCTGCCTCGCCGCCTCGTCGATCTACCTGGTCAACGACGCCCGCGACGTCGACGCCGACCGCGAGCACCCCACCAAGCGCTTCCGCCCGATCGCCTCAGGCATGCTGCCGATCAACCTGGCCTACGCCATGGCGGTCATCCTCATCATCGCCTCCGTCGGGCTGTCCTTCCTGGCCTCCTCCGGCTGGGGACTGGCCGCCGTGGTCAGCGTCTACATCATCCTGCAGCTGGGCTACTGCTTCGGCTGGAAGCACCTGCCGGTGATCGACATCGCCCTGGTCTCCTCCGGCTTCATGCTGCGTGCGATGGCCGGCGGTGTCGCCGCCGGCATCTCCCTGTCCCAGTGGTTCCTGCTGGTCGCCGCCTTCGGTTCGTTGTTCATGGCCTCCGGCAAGCGCTACGCCGAGCTGCTGCTGGCCGAGCGCACCGGCAAGCAGATCCGCCGTTCCCTGCAGGGCTACACCCCGACCTACCTGCGTTTCGTCTGGACCCTGGCGGCCACCGCCGTGGTCATGAGCTACGCCCTGTGGGGCTTCCAGCTCTCCACCGAGGTCGGGGGCATGGCCGGCGTCTGGTACCAGATCTCCATGGTGCCGTTCACCATCGCGATCCTGCGCTACGCCGCCGACGTTGACCGCGGTGCCGGTGGTGCCCCCGATGAGATGGCACTGTCCGACCGGGTCCTCCAGGCGCTGGCTCTGTTGTGGATCCTCTGCATCGTGCTGGCCGTCTACCTGGTGCCGGCACTCTAGCCGCGTCGCGCCCGCCCGTGGTTCATGGGGCGGGCCTGCGCCCCTGCTAATATTTCGGCCATGACCACAGCTGCCGGGTTGTCCGGTCACCCTGCACCACAGAAATCCCCGGAACGGAAGACCCCGGCGTCGCTGACGCTGTGGACGGGTGTGGCCAGCGCGATCCTGCTGGCCGTCCTGGCCTTCGCCGGGGGATGGCAGCGGCGGTGGATGAGCGATGACGGCCTGATCGTCCTGCGCACCGTGCGTAACCTGCTGGCCGGCAACGGCCCGGTCTTCAACGCCGGGGAGCGCGTCGAAGCCAACACCTCCACCCTGTGGCAGTACCTCATCTATCTGGTGGCCCTGGTCACCGATGCCCGCCTCGAGATCATCGCGATGTGGCTGGCCCTGATCTTCACCACCGTGGCACTCGGCCTGGCGGCCTGGGGCACCGCCCGGCTCTACCGCCACCGGCCCACGCTCCTGCTCCTGCCCGCCGGTGGGCTGGTCTATCTGGCGCTGCCGCCGGCCCGCGATTTCGCCACCTCCGGCCTGGAGTGGGGCCTGAGCCTGTTGTGGATCGCCGGGCTCTGGTGCCTGCTCATCTCATGGGCGACCCGGGAGGGGAAGGCGGGCCGGCACCACGCCGGCGGACCCTCCGAGAAGACCACCTACTGGCTGGCGTTCTGGGCGGGTCTGTCCTGGCTCGTGCGTCCCGAGCTCGCGCTCTACGGCGGGCTGACCGGCCTGCTCATCATCTTCGCGGCCGCCAGCTGGCGGCAGCGCGGACTCATCCTGGCGGCCGCACTGCCCGTGCCCGCCGGCTACCAGATCTTCCGGATGGGCTACTACGGGCTGCTCACCCCGCACACGGCGGTGGCGAAATCCGCGGGCGACGCCGAATGGGCGGGCGGCTGGGAGTACCTCCGGGATCTGGTCGATCCGTACTGGCTGTGGCTGGCCCTCGCGGTGGTCATCGTTCTCGGTGCGGTGACCCTGTGGCGCTTCTCGACACCCCATGGCGAGCCCGTCGTGGTCACCGGCCGTGGGCGGCTGCGCACCCCTGTGGCGGTGACCTGCCTGATCCTGCTGGCCGGCACCATCCACCTCCTCTATGTGCTGCGCGTGGGCGGTGACTTCATGCATGGCCGGATGCTCCTGCTGCCCCTGTTCGCCCTGCTGCTGCCGCTGGCGGTGGTGCCCCTGGTGGATCTGCAGCGGATCGCCCCGCGTTTCGATCTGCCGGCGGCTCTCGGCCTGGCGGTGCTGGCCTGGTGGGGGATGAGCACGGTCATCACCGGTCATCCCGTCGACTGGGAGACCGACTACGAGGAACTGGGTATCGTGGACGAACGTGATTTCTGGACGTACGCCACCTTCCGGGAACAGGGGGATCCGCCGCTGGTGGCCGATGATTTCCGCACTGCCCTGGCCATGAACAACTACCCGGAGGTGGCAGAGCAGGCCAGGGCGCAGGACGTGGGCCTGATGTCGCAGATCCTGTTGAGCACGGAGCCCAACGAGTTCTCCTGGATCACCACCCCGCGGATCCCGCGCGAGCTGGCGCATGAGGACCCGACCGGCCTGGCTGACCAGCCGCCGACCGTGTACCACATCAATCTGGGTATGACCAGTATGAATGCGCCGCTGGAATTGCGTGTGCTGGACACCGTCGGGCTGACCACCCCGCTCGCCGCACGTCAGCCGCGGGACGAGGAGGCGCGCGTGGGCCACGACAAGTGGCTGCCCTTCGAGTGGCAGGCCTCGGACACCGCCGTCGCCCTGGACAACCTGCCCGGTTGGTATGACCGGGAGGCCACCGCCCTGGCCCGCCAGGCCCTGCAGACCCCGGCGTTGGCGGAACTGGTGGCCACCTACCGTGAGCCGATGAGCCTGGACCGGTTCCTGGCCAACATCCGTTTCGCCTTCACAGACGGTCGTACGCTGGAGTTCAGCCTCGATCCAGAGGAGGTCATTGAGGAGCACGGCCCGATTCAGCCCGGAATTCAGGTGGCCTGGCCAGTAGAAATTTCCCCGGAAAACCCCAGGTGAGGGAGCATAAAGTCACAGAGTGGTAACGAAATAATGAGCTTTTCGTTACGTATTGCTCTAGAGTGTCACGCAGTAGGGACGCTATGATGCAGCGCGGCGTGGTTGTTAACGAACTTGCAGGCGCAGCCGATAGATCCCACAGCGTCAAGACTGCACAACGCCAAGCCGAGGAGAACCATGACCTTTCTGACCGGAGCCCGTCGCGTGAGCCGAAGAGCCCTCGCGGTGCTGACCGCCTTCGCCACCGCCCTCACCCTCATGGTGTTCGTCGGTGCCGGGGAAGCCAGGGCCGACAACCGTGCAGGGCTGCGCAACGGCTGCCAGTGGGACGGTGTCGGCTACTGGGTCCAGCGTTGTGACGTGTGGTCCCACTCCACCGGCGCCAACATCACCGTCCAGATCCAGCCGGCCGCCCGCGGCGGCAACGCAGGCTTCTACCTCCTGGACGGACTGCGTGCCACCAACCACGCCAACGCCTGGACCGTCGACGTCAACGCCGCGGCCGTGTACAACAACTCCAACATCACCCTGGTGATGCCGGTGGGTGGCGCAGGTTCCTTCTACGCCGACTGGGAGGAGCCCGCCACCTACGACCTGAACAACCCGGTCACCTACCAGTGGGAGACCTTCCTCTCTTCTGAGCTGCCGGCCTACCTGCAGCAGAACTTCGGTGTCGCACCGGACAACAACTCCATCGCCGGCCTGTCCATGGGTGGCACCGCCGCCCTCAACCTGGCCGCGAAGTACCCGGGACAGTTCCGTCAGGCACTGTCCTGGTCCGGCTACCTGGCCACCACCATGCCGGGCATGCAGACCATGATGCGCGTGGCGCTTCTCGACGCCGGCGGCTTCAACATCAACGCCATGTACGGCTCGACGATCAACCCGCGCCGTTTCGAGAACGACCCCTTCCACAACATGGAGGGCCTGCGCGGCAAGGACGTCTACATCTCCGCAGCCACCGGCCTGTGGGGCCCGGAGGACGACAACTACCCGGTGAACCTCAAGCTCTCCGCGACCCCGCTGGAGATGCTGGCCCGGGTGTCCACCCGGCTGTGGGAGGGCAAGGCACTGGCCACCGGGATCAACGTCACCACCGACTACCCGTTGACCGGCATCCACAACTGGAACCAGTTCGGTAGCCAGCTGCACAAGACCAAGGACCGTGTCCTGGACGTCATGAACGCCTGGTAACCACGCCGACGCGTGCCCCGGAGGGCGGGAACCATCCTCCGGGGTTCTTTATTTCCGGGGGTAGAGCACGGCGTGCCCTACCCTAAAGTCTCAAGTTCAACTTAAACTTGAACAGACCCCGGCGGAGACCCACATCACCGCCCCGGTGAGACAACTGAAGAATCTTCCGCCGACGGAGACGTCGGGCGCGGAAGGTGGGCGCTGAGAAGCCCACCCTCCGGGGGCGGGGAACCCCCGGGCGGTGGCGGCCCACCTGGCATTCCGGGTCCCCGTCGGCACCACACATCCACGAGCACCACACACAAGGACTTCACTCATGCGCGACACCGCATCCCGTTCCCCGCAGCGCCGCCGACCCTGGCTCGCCGCCCTCGTCCTCCCGACGACGGTTGCCCTCGGTCTGTCCCTGGCGCCCGCGGCCATTGCCCAGGAATCCTCCGGAAGCAGTCTCTCCGACTCGATCCGCCCCTCCGACCCGCCGCAGCGTACCCCGGTCTCCACGGAGTACCCGGACGTCCAGGGACTGCCCGCCGGCGTCGACGTCGAGCGTGTCGAGTGGATCACCGACCGCCGCATCGCCCTCTACATCAAATCCGCCGCCATGCCCGGCGAGCTGATCCAGGTCCAGATGCTGCTCGCCCGTGACTGGCACGCCGACAGCAGCCGCACCTTCCCGGAGGTCTGGGCACTTGACGGTCTGCGTGCGCGTGAGGACGACAGCGGCTGGACGATCGAGACCAACATCGAGCAGTTCTACGCCGACAAGAACGTCAACGTCATCCTCCCCATCGGCGGCGAATCCTCCTTCTACTCCGACTGGCAGCGTCCGGACAACGGCAAGCACTACAAGTGGGAGACCTTCCTCATGCAGGAGCTGGTCCCGATCCTGGACAACGGTTTCCGCTCCAGCAAGGACCGCGCCATCTTCGGCCTGTCCATGGGCGGTACCGCCGCGATGAACCTCGCCCAGCGTCACCCGCACATGTTCGAGTTCGTCGGCTCCTTCTCCGGCTACCTGGACACCACCTCCCCGGGCATGCCCGAGGCCATCCTGGCGGCCCAGCGCGACGCCGGCGGTTACGACGGCACCGCCATGTGGGGCAGCCCCGGCCACCAGGACTGGGTCGATCACGATCCGAAACTGGGCATCGAGGCCCTCAAGGACATGAAGGTCTACGTCTCCTCCGGTTCCGGCAGCGATGACTTCGGACAGGCGAATTCCGTGGCCACCGGCCCGGCGAATGCCGCAGGCATCAGCCTGGAGATCCTCTCCCGCATGACCTCCCAGACCTTCGTCGACCGCGCCCGCGCGGCCGGCGTGGAGCCGATCGTCCACTTCCGCCCCTCCGGCGTCCATGCCTGGCCCTACTGGCAGTTCGAGATGGTCCAGTCCTGGCCGCACATCGCCAACGCCCTGTCACTGTCCGAGAGGGACAAGGGCGCCGACTGCGTCGCCATCGGCGCCATCGCCGAGGCCACCAAATCCGGCGTCATCGGTTCCTGCGTGAACAACGAGTACGCCGTCGGGGACGGTGCCCGCCAGGACTTCCGCAACGGTGTGGCCTACTGGTCCCCCGAGACCGGCGCGCACGCCCTGCACGGCGCCATCAACGCCCGCTACCACCACATCGGCGGCCCGGCCAGCTGGCTGGGCTTCCCGACCACCGGCGAGCGCACCACCCCGGACGGGGTCGGCCGCTACGTCCACTTCGAGAACGGCTCCATCTACTGGACCCCGGACACCGGCGCGCAGGAGGTGCCGGGCCGGATCATGGCTGAGTGGGGCGCCACCGGCTGGGAGCGCGGCGACCTGGGTTACCCTGCCGCCCCGCCGGTCGACACCAACGGCGGCCAGGTCCAGCAGTTCCAGAACGGCTGGATCATCCAGAGCCCCGACGGTGAGACCCACTGGGTCAAGGGCGCCATCGCCGCCAAGTACGGCGAGCTCAACACCGTCAGCTCCACCCTGGGTTTCCCGACCTCCAACGAGAAGCTCATCCGCGGCGGTGCCTTCCAGGAGTTCGAGAACGGTAACATCTACTGGTCCGCCGCCACCGGCGCCCACTACATCCTCTACGGCCCGATCTTCGATCACTGGGGCACCAAGGACTGGGAGCAGGGTGAATTCGGTTGGCCGACCGCCGACCAGTCCGGCCAGACCGTCCGTTTCCAGAACGGCACCATCAGTGAAGTCGGTGGACAGATCCGGGAGGGACGGAACTGATCATGAGTACTCCGGCCAGGACCGGGCTGATCATCGCTGCGCTGACCGGCACGCTCACCCTCACCGCCTGCGGCGGGGCCACCGTGGAGAATGATCCCACGACGGCCACCTCCGTGGCGCCGCTCGAGCGCGCCCCGAAGAACGACGTGTCCGAGGAGTCCCCGGAGACCGGGGAGCCCGGGCGCCGGCCTCCGACCGGCCGACCTGCCGAACCGCAGCCTCAGGATCAGGGTGCCCAGGAGATCGATGAGGTCCCCGAGCAGCAGACACCGCGTTCGCCGGAGGACGTCACCTTCCTCGGTGACCTCACCGACGAGGGTATCGACGTCGAGGGGGTCGAGGACCAGCTCATCGGCACCGCCTCGACCGTCTGCGGGGGTGGTGGGAACGTCCTCACTGAGGCCACCCCGCCGGCCGTGGCAGGCCAGCTTGTTGAGCAGGGTCGTACCGACCTGCCCGTCGGAGAAGTCACGGCGCTGATCGAGTCCACGGCGAAAAACGCCTACTGCTAGAGATATAAGATCTGAAGACATGCGTAAGCTGCTGACCATCCTGGCCGTGTTGATCCTCGTACTCCTCATCGGTGTCGGCACGTTCCGTTTCCTGCGCTCCGGCGATGACATTCCGTTGCCGCCGGGGGTGCCGCAACCGACGGAACTGCTCCAGCCGGACTGGTGTCCGGACGTCGAGGTGATCGCCGCACCGGGTACCTGGGAATCGGCGGCCGGTGACGACCCGTTCCACCCGACCGCGAACGAGTACAGCTTCATGCTGTCGATCACCCGCCCCCTGCAGGAGCGATTCAGCCCGGATGACGTGAAGGTGTGGACTCTGCCGTACACCGCGCAGTTCCGCTCCATCAACTCCCAGCAGGAGATGACCTACGACGAGTCCCGGCAGGAGGGGCAGCAGGTCCTCGAGACCGAACTGGTGACGATGCACGATCAGTGCCCCTACACGGATTTCATTCTCGCCGGATTCTCGCAGGGGGCGGTCATCCTGGGCGACCTGGCCAGCCAGATCGGGCAGGGCGGCGGCGTGATCCCGGCCGAGCGCATCAGGGGTGCCGTCCTGATCGCGGACGGACGCCGGGAACCTGGTGTGGGCCAGAACCCCGGCACCTGGGTTGACGGAGTCGGTGCAGAGGTTGCTCTCCAGCCACTCAACCTGCTTGTTCAGCCGGTCGTGCCCGGTGCGACCATGCGCGGTCCCCGCGTCGGCGGATTCGGGGAGCTCCAGGACCGCACCTTTGACATCTGCGCCCCCGACGACAGCATCTGCGATGCGCCCCGCAACGTGGGCAACGCCATTGAGCGGGCCCAGGCGTTGGTCGCCGCCAACGGTGTACACGCTCTCTACGCCAGCAATCCCGATGTCATCCCCGGGACCACCGCCAATGCGTGGGTTGTGGAATGGGCCAGTGAACTGATCGCCCAGTGACCGGGGGTACCGGAGGGTACTCTCGTTATGTAACGAAAACGTCTCGACAGGGGACTAACAGGACGTATGCCTGCTCTGTTAGGTTGACACGAAAGACTTATAAACCATCCCGCCCGCGGGAGCACCATAAGGAGAAGCATGGACCTTCAAGCGGCGATGAGCCAGTTCTTCAACGACAAGGGCGAGATCGTCCTTGCTCCGCAGCTGACCCTGGCCGGCCTGGCCGAGCTGATGTACCAGGGTGATCTGCAGCTCGGCGGGGGAGAACGTCACTGTCTGCGCTTCTGGGACTTCTCCGAATCCCGTGAAGGTACCCCGGTCGACTTCACCCGCACCGAGATCAACACCCGCATCAAGGCTGTGGCAGCCCGTCTGCAGCAGGTGGGCAAGATCGGTGACCGCGTGGCCATCCTGGCGAACAACTCGCCGGAGTACCTCTTCGGCTTCATCGGTGCGCTCTATGCGGGCATGACCCCGGTCCCGCTCTACGACCCCTCCGAGCCTGGCCATGCGGACCACCTCAGGGCCGTCTTCGCGGATTGTGAGCCCGCCTTCGTGCTCACCAACTCCACCTCCGCGACAGCCGTGCGCGAGCATTTCGCCGAGCTGCCCTCCCGTGAGCGCCCCCGCATCCTCGCGGTGGACTCCCTGCCGGACACCCTGGCATCCTCCTACATGAACCCGATGATGACCCTGCAGGGTCAGCAGCTCATGGCCTCGGCGGCCACCATGCCGGTCGACCAGCCCGCCTTCCTGCAGTACACCTCCGGTTCCACCCGCACCCCGGCCGGCGTGCAGCTGACCAACCGCTCCATCCTCACCAACGTGCTGCAGATCTTCACCGCCGCCCGCCTGCGCATGCCGCTGCGTCTGGTGACCTGGCTGCCGCTGCACCACGACATGGGCATCATCCTCTCCCTCTTCGTCACCATCCTGGGTCTGCCCAACGAGATCATGGCCCCGCGTGACTTCATCCAGCAGCCGAAGCGCTGGGTCGACCAGCTCAACCGCCGCGAGACCGATGAAGGGGTGTCCATCTACACCGTCATCCCGAACTTCGCCCTCGAGCTGGCCGCCCGTTACGGGAAGCCGAAGGACGGCGAGACCCTCGACCTGTCCGCCCTCGACGGCATCATCATCGGCTCCGAGCCGATCACCGAGAAGGCCCTCAACGCCTTCATCGAGGCCTTCGGTGAGTACCAGCTGTCCACCAACGTGCTGCGCCCCTCCTACGGACTGGCCGAGGCCTCCCTGCTGGTGACCACCCCGCAGACCCCGGAGCGTCCGCTGATCTCCTACTTCGACCGCGACAAGCTCTCCGAGGGTGTCGTCGAGTTCGTGGAGAAGGACTCCGAGCTGGCCGTGGCCTTCGCCTCCAACGGCCAGGTTGTCCGCCCGCAGGCCCTGACCATCGTCGACCCGGAGACGAAGGCCGAGCTGGCTGACGGTCAGATCGGTGAGCTGTGGGTCAAGGGCGACAACCTCGCCGCCGGTTACCTCGGCCGCGAGGAGGAGACCGCGGAGACCTTCCGCAACACCCTCGGCGAGCGTCTGCCGGAGTCCCGTGTCGCGGACGCCACCGACGAGGGCTGGCTCGCCACCGGTGACCTGGGCGCCATTGTCAACGGTGAAACCTACATCACCGGCCGCCTCAAGGACCTCATCGTCATCGCGGGCCGCAACCACTACCCGCAGGACATCGAGTTCACCGTGATGAACGCCTCCGACCACGTCCGCCCGGACTCCGTCGCCGCGTTCTCCGTCACCGACGAGGATGCCGCCGAATCCACCGAGCAGCTGGTGCTGGTCATCGAGCGCGATGACAAAGCCGATGCCTCGGGCGACGTGACCGCCATCGAGACCATCCGGGCAGCGGTCACCACCGCCCACGGTGTCACCCCGGCCGACATCCGGTTCGTCGGCCCGAATGAGATCCAGCGTTCCTCGGCAGGCAAGATCGCCCGCCGGGTGATCCAGAAGAGCTACCTGTCCGAGGCCTGATCTCCGCCGGGGACGAACAGGAATAAGTAACGAAGGGGTCCGCACAGTCGATAACGTCCCGTACGAAAAAAACTGTGCTGGACCGAAGATGGAAAAGGAATACCGCGTACATGAGTGAGAGCCCTGGCCCCGCGACGATGACCGTCGAACAGCTCCGCGGGTGGCTCCGCGACTGGGTGGTGCAGGTCACCGGATTGAACCCGGAGGACGTCACCGACACCAAGCCGATGGAGAACTTCGGCCTTTCCTCCCGTGACGCGGTCATCCTGTCCGGCGAGCTGGAGAACCTCCTCGGTGTCCAGCTGGACGCCACCATCGCCTACGAGTACCCCACGATCCAGGCCCTGGCGCAGCGGCTTGTCGACGGCGAGCCCGCCGCCCGCGAACGTACCCGCCCGCGTATCCGCCACACGGGCGGCGCCGACCGCACCCCGGGCACCCACGACATCGCCATCATCGGCATGGGGGGACGTTTCCCGGGTGCCGGGAACCTGGACGAGTACTGGTCCATGCTCGTAGAGGGCCGCGACGGCACCGGCGAGCTGCCGATCGGCCGCTGGTCGGAATACGCCGGCGAGGAGGTCATGGCCGCCAAGATGGCGGAGCAGTCCCTGACCGGCGGCTACCTGGAGGACCTCTCGAGCTTCGACGCCGAGTTCTTCGGGCTGTCCCCGCTCGAGGCGGCCAACATGGACCCGCAGCAGCGCATCATGCTCGAGGTCACGTGGGAGGCCCTCGAGGACGCCCACCTCGCGCCGAACACCCTGCGCGGCACCTCGGTGGGTGTCTTCCTCGGTTCCTCGAACAACGACTACGGCATGCTCATCACCGCCGATCCGGCCGAGGCCCACCCCTACGCCTTGACGGGCACCTCCAGCTCGATCATCCCCAACCGCATCTCCTACGCCTTCGACTTCCGCGGCCCGTCCGTCAGCATCGACACGGCGTGCTCCTCCTCGCTGGTGGCCGTCCACCAGGCGGTGCGTGCGCTGCGCGACGGCGACGCCGATGTCGCGGTGGCCGGTGGCGTGAACATCCTGGCCTCCCCGTTCGTCACCACCGCTTTCGGCGAGCTCGGGGTGCTCAGCCCGACGGGCCACATCCACGCCTTCTCCGACGATGCCGACGGTTTCATCCGTTCCGACGGCGCCGGCGTGCTCATCCTCAAGCGGGTCAAGGATGCGCTTGCCGACGGCGATGACATCCTCGCGGTGGTCAAGGGCTCGGCCATCAACTCCGACGGCCACTCCAACGGCCTGACCGCGCCCAACCCCGACGCCCAGATCGAGGTGCTGGCCCGCGCCTACGACGACGCCGGCATCGACCCCACCCAGGTGGACTACATCGAGGCCCACGGCACCGGCACCATCCTCGGTGACCCCATCGAGGCCACCGCCCTCGGCGCGGTCCTCGGTGAGGGCCGCGACCTGAAGCGGCCGACCCTGCTGGGTTCGGTGAAGTCCAACATCGGCCACTCCGAGTCCGCCGCGGGAGCTGCCGGCCTGATCAAGGTCGTCCAGTCCATCCAGCACGGCGTGATCCCGCCGAGCCTGCACTTCGAGGCTCCCAACCGCTACATCGACTTCGATGCCGAGCGCCTCGAGGTCGTCGAGGACCCCCGCGAGTGGCCCGAGTACTCCCAGCGCAGGGTCGCCGGCGTCTCCGGTTTCGGTTTCGGCGGTACCAACGCCCACGTCGTGGTCAGCTCCTTCGACCCGGCCGACTACGAGGCGGAGACCGCTGATCTTGCTCCGCTGGAGTCCCAGTTGACCGACCCGGAGCATCCGGATGCGGTGCTGCTGCCGGTCTCCGGACTGCTGCCCTCGCGCCGCCGCCAGGCCGCCGCGGACCTCGCCGATTTCCTGGAGGGCCGCCCCGACACCGATCTGGTGCCGGTGGCCCGCTCCCTGGCCGGCCGCAACCATGGTCGTTCCCGCGCCGTCGTCAACGCGGAGACGGTGGAGGAGGCCGTGAAGCGCCTGCGCCAGGTCGCCGAGGGCAAGGTCTCGGTGGGCATCACCGCCGCCGATTCCCCGGCCGCTGTGGGCCCGGTGTTCGTGTACTCCGGCTTCGGTTCCCAGCACCGCAAGATGGCCAGTGAGCTGCTCGCGGCCTCCCCGCTGTTCCGTACCCGCATGGAGGAACTCGACGAGCGCGTGCAGTTCGAGTCCGGCTGGTCGGTCCTGGAGATCGTCGCCGATGATGAGCAGACCTATGACACGGAGACCGCCCAGGTCGCCATCACCGCCATCCAGATCGCGCTGACCGACCTGCTGGCCGCCTTCGGTGCGAAGCCCGCGGCCGTCATGGGCATGTCCATGGGCGAGATCGCCGCGGCCTACGCCGCCGGTGGCCTCAACGCCGAGGACGCCATGCAGATCGCCTGTCACCGGGCCCGCCTCATGGGCGAGGGGGAGAAGTCCCTGCCCGAGGACCAGCTCGGTGCGATGGCAGTGGTGGAACTGTCCACCGAGACACTCCGGGAGCTCAACTCCGAGGAGGCCTTCGGCAACATCGAACCGGCCGTCTACGCCGGCCCGGGCATGACCACCGTGGGCGGACCACGGGAGCAGGTGACCGCGCTCGTCGAGAAGCTCGAGGGCGAGGGCAAGTTCGCCCGCCTGCTCAACGTCAAGGGTGCCGGCCACACCAGCGCCGTGGAGCCGCTGCTCGGTGAGCTCGGCTTCGAGACCGCCGGCATCAGCCCGCAACCCCTGCACACCCCGCTATTCAGCTCCGTGGACCCCGGTGAGCTGCACCAGCCGGGTGAGACCATCCATGACACCGACTACTGGCTGCGCATGACGCGCCAGTCCGTCCACTTCCAGGACGCCACCGAGGCCGCCTTCGCCCACGGTCACACCACGCTGGTTGAGATCGCCCCGAACCCGGTCGGGATCATGGGCATGATGAACACCGCCTTCAGCGTGGGCAAGCCCGACGCCCAGCTGCTCTTCGCCCTCAAGCGCAAGGTCGGCGAGGTCGAGGCGCTGCGTGACCTGCTGGCCAAGCTCTACGTGGCCGGTGCTCCGGTTGACTTCTCCCTGGTCTACGGGCCCGGTGAGCTGCTGCCCGCCCCGCACATCACCTGGAAGCACCAGCGTTACTGGACCAACGCCCGCCCGGCCAGCCACCGCCCCGCGGAGCTGCCGGGCCAGCGCGTGACCCTGCCCGGTGGTGTGGTGGCCTTCAGCACCGACGCCGACCAGGTGCCCTCCGCCCTCGCGCTGCTCGAGCGCGCCGCCGAGGCCGTCCAGCCCGGTGCGCAGCTGGTCGCCGCGGAGGAGTACGGCATGCTGCCGGTGACCGGTGAGATCACCACCGTCGCCAACCGTGGCCTGGGCGGTGTGAGCCTGACGGTCCACGGTGTCACCGACCCCGCCGCCGGCACCACGACCCTGCTGGCGGAGGGTTTCGCCACCGCGCTGAAGCTCAACGCCCCGGCCGCCGTGCCCGGGGTGCAGACCCCGCAGGCCGCGGAGACCCCCATCGCGGCCGAGGAGGAACTCGACATCGAGGAGATCCGCTGGGACCCCTCCTCCGGGGAGACCGTCGAGGCCCGCCTGCGTTCCATCGTCTCCGAGTCCATGGGCTATGACGTCGACGACCTGCCCGGTGAGCTCCCGCTCATCGACCTGGGCCTGGACTCGCTCATGGGCATGCGCATCAAGAACCGCGTGGAGAACGACTTCCAGATCCCGCCGCTGCAGGTCCAGGCGCTCCGTGACGCCTCCGTGGCCGATGTCGTCCGCATCGTCGAGGAGGCCGTCGCCGCGAAGACGAACACCGCCACCCCGCTCATCGAGCCGGTCATGTCCGTCGACGATGTCGAGGAAGCCGAGCAGGATGTCCGCGACGAGCCGGCACAGGGTGTCGGTGTCGCCCCGCGCGACGCCGCCGAGCGCATGGTCTTCGGCACCTGGGCCACCATCACCGGCAAGGCGCCGGCGGGGGTGACCACTACGCTGCCGGCGGTTGACGCGGGTGTCGCGAAGCAGATCGCCGAGCGGCTCACCGACCGCGCCGGCCTGGAGATCACCCCTGAGCAGGTCACGGGGGCGGAGACACTGGAACCGTTGGCCAACATCGTGCGTGACGCACTGGAGACCGAGGTCGAGGGCAACATCCGCGTCCTGCGGGCCCGCCCCGGGGGCTCCGTGAAGCCCAGCGTGTTCATGTTCCACCCCGCCGGCGGCTCCTCCGTGGTCTACCAGCCGCTGGCCCGCCGCCTTCCGGAGGACATCCCCGTCTACGGTGTGGAACGCCTCGAGGGCACTCTCGAGGAGCGGGCCGCCGCCTACATCGATGAGATCCGCCAGTACTCCGACGGCCACCCGGTGGTCCTCGGCGGCTGGTCCTTCGGCGGGGCGCTGGCCTACGAGGTCGCCAGCCAGCTCAAGGACACCGACGTCGAGGTCGCCTACATCGCGCTGCTGGACACCACCCAGCCCTCCGAGCCGATCCCGGACACCATGGAGGAGACGAAGGCCCGCTGGCAGCGCTACAGCGAATTCGCCGGCCGGACCTACGGTCTGGACTTCCCGGTGCCCTTCGAGCTGCTGGAGACCGCCGGCGAGGAGGCCATGCTCACGATGCTGGAGCAGTTCCTGGCCACCACCGACGCCTCCGAGCACGGTCTGGCCGCCGGCGTGCTGGAGCATCAGCGCGCCAGCTTCGTGGACAACCGCATCCTGGACAAGCTCGACTTCAGCCGCTGGGCGGAGGTGAAGGTGCCGGTCCTGCTGTTCCGTTCCGAGCGGATGCACGACGGTGCCATCGAGCTGGAGCCGCGCTACGCCCACATTGACCCGGACGGCGGCTGGTCGGCCATCGTTGATGAACTTGATATCGTCCAGCTCAAGGGCGATCACCTTGCGGTACCCGACGAACCGGCCATCGGCGTCGTGGGTGCGCACATGGCCCGGCGTATCGAGGAACTGGAGTGATCTGTGACTGAAACGTCAACCGCAGCCAAGCTGGCGGACCTGCGCTCCCGCCTAGACCAGGCACGCGACCCCGGCAGCGAGCGCGCACGCAGGAAGCGTGACGACGAGGGCCGGTCCACCCCGCGCCAGCGCATCGCCTCGCTTCTCGACGAAGGCTCCTTCGTAGAGATCGGCGCCCTGGCGAAGACACCGGGTGTGGATGACGCCGTCTACTCCGACGGCGTGGTCACCGGCTACGGACGTGTCGACGGCCGTCCGGTCGCCATCTACGCCCACGACAAGACCGTCTACGGCGGTTCTGTCGGCGAGACCTTCGGCCGCAAGGTCGTCGAGGTCATGGAGATGGCCATCAAGATCGGTTGCCCGGTCATAGGTATCCAGGATTCCGGTGGCGCCCGCATCCAGGACGCCGTGACCTCCCTGGCCATGTACTCGGAGATCTCCCGCCGCCAGCTGCCCCTGTCGGGTCGCAGCCCGCAGATCTCCGTCATGCTCGGCCGTTCCGCCGGCGGCGCGGTCTATGCCCCGGTGACCACCGACTTCGTCATCGCCGTCGACGGCGAGTCCGAGATGTACGTCACCGGCCCGAACGTCATTCGCGAGGTCACCGGCGAGGACATCACCTCTGCGGAGCTCGGCGGCGCCCGCCAGCAGGAACTCAACGGCAACATCTCCATGGTCGTCGATTCCGAGGATGAGGCCTTCGACGCGGTCCGGGACCTGCTCGACCACCTGCCCCTGACCTGCCACGATCCGGCCCCGGTATTCCAGGCACCGCTGGACGAGGCCGTCGCCGACGACCCGGCCCTCGACCTGTTCATGCCGGACGACTCCAACGCCGGTTACGACATGATGGACCTGCTGGTCCAGCTGGGCGATGACGAGAACCTCGTGGAGATCCAGGCCAACTACGGGCCGAACCTCATCACCGCCTTCGGGCGTATCGACGGCCGCGCCGTCGGCTTCATCGCCAACAACCCCATGCACCTGGCCGGCTGCATCGACGCCGATGCGGCCGACAAGGGTGCCCGCTTCATCCGCACCTGCGACGCCTACAACATCCCCCTGGTCTTTGTCGTGGACACCCCGGGATACCTGCCGGGCGTGGAGCAGGAGAAGGCGGGACTGATCCACCGCGGTGCGAAGCTCGCCTTCGCCCTGGTGGAGGCGACCGTGCCCAAGGTCACTCTCATCGTCCGCAAGGCCTACGGCGGCGCCTATGCCGTCATGGGTTCGAAGAACCTCAGCGGCGACATCAACCTGGCGTGGCCGACCGCGCAGATCGCCGTCATGGGTTCGGCCGCCGCCGTGGTCATGATCCAGGGCAAGCAGCTGGCTGCCGCGCCCCCTGAGCAGCGGGATTACCTGAAGAAGATCTTCATGGACTTCTACGACGAGAACATGACCAGCCCCTATGTGGCGGCCGAACGCGGCTACCTGGATGCGATGATCCAGCCGCGGGGGACGCGTCTGGCCCTGCGCCGGGCCCTGCGCCAGCTGGCGACGAAGGACGAGCAGGATCTTCCGAAGAAGCACACGATCATGCCGCTGTAGTCGGAGAAATTGTTTTCCCCGACTATGTAACGGAATGATTACTATGGCACGATGTACCCAATGTAACTGCTCGTCAATCATGTAAGGAGCATCCCCATGCTGAGCACCGCCGTGGATCTTTTCGGTGACATCATCGGTCTGATCATCATGATCAGCAATCAGCTGACCCACTCCCTGAGCTCTCAGGTCTAGCCTCCGGCTGCACGACGTCCCGGTTCCCGCTCCGTGCGGGGGCCGGGACGTCGTCGATTCAGCGGAGTCGAGGTCACCTTGTCGAGAGGGGCCCCTGGGCGCCCTGATTACCGGTGCTCTCGACGAGGTGGTCTCGGGGAGATGATATCGACCAGGCCGGCCCACCCCTCAGGCCCGGCGGCGACGCTCCACGATCCCGGCGATCGCCCGCCAGCCGAGCATGAACAGCGCGGACATGATGGTGGCCACCAGGATGAAGGACCAGTGGGGGAACTCCCCGTTGCGCACGGTCCAGATACCCAGGCCCACCACGACGGTGATGAGCCACGCGGACACTCCCGCGGGCACCAGGCGGGCCCCGTCCCATTTCGCTGCGGCGATGACCACCCACGACAGTGCCACGCCCAGCAGGAAGGGCCAGAGGGTGGACAGCCAGCCACCGAAGTTCAGGGGCATGTCGTCGGTCTGGTGCGCGATGCGGGCAAACAGTGCGAAGGCGGCGATGGCCACCACGTCAGCGGTCAGTGCGGAGATTCTGCTCATGTCCCAACTCTATCGTCGGTCCCCGGGATGCCCGGCTGCTGCGTCCGGCGAAGTACAGGAAGTAGACCACCCAGCCGACGATGGTGGCCAGGGCGAAGGAGACCAGGCGGTAGACCAGGGCCACGCCGGTGGCGTCAACGGCGGTCATGCCGGCGGTGACCAGGGTGGCGATGATGACCGCCTCCACGGTACCCAGCCCACCCGGGGTCACCTGCGCGGTGCCGGCGAGTTTGGCGGTGGTGTAGGCCAGCATGACACCCATGACGGTGGTGTGGTCGGGGGTGGCTTCCAGGCCGGGGGCGGTGCCGGTGATGGCCCAGACGCAGGAGTAGAGGGCGAGGGCGTCGAAGAGCCGGTTGAGCAGCGACCAGCCGGAGACAGCAGCGAAGCGGCCCCGGCTGAGGTGAACGGTGTCGAACTGGTGGAGCTGGTTGACCACGGCCTCGAGACCGGTGTCGGGGGCCCGGTGCAGCATCCGGTTGAACACGGGCAGGAGGGCGCGGGTCCAGCGTTCCAGGTGGTCGGGGTTGTTGGCGGCCCAGTACACGACCCAGGACAGGACGGTCATGGCCGCCAGGGTGGCCAGCAGGGACCATACGCTGACCTGGGCGCCGAGGAAGAACACACCGGAGACGCCGATCAGGACCAGCCACATCGTGGACACCGCGGAGCTGAGCACCAGGAACCAGCCGCACAGCAGGCGGCTGGCACCCCAGCTGCGCTGGACCTGGTAGGTCAGCACGGCGGAGAAGGCCGGGCCGCCGGGTAGGGAAGTCGACCAGGAGTTGGATGCCAGGGTCAGGCCGGTGGCGGAGGCAGGGGAGACGCGGGTGCCCCCGGCGCCGAGGAGAAGCCGCATGACCTCGGCCATCGCCGCGAGGGAGAGGAAGGTCGCGATGACCGCCACGAGCACCCCGGCAGGTTCCGCATTGCGCAGGCGGCGGATGCCGTCGCCGAGGAAAGGCAGCTGGTCGCGGAAGGCGACCACGAGGATGACCAGGACCACGAACGGTCCCAGCCACCGCACCCACCGGTTGGCGGCGATCCGGCGCAGCACGTCAGTGGCCCAGCTTGCGGGGACCGTCCCGGTCGGCCGAGATGCGGGCCATCAGCTCGCTGAAGGGGATGAGCTCCTCATCGTCGGCGGTGGTGCGGCCGCCGCGGGCGGCCTCCTCTTCGTCGACGACGACGGCGTCGTCAAGCAGCAGTTCCTGCTTTCCGACGGCCGCGGGTGCCTCACCGTGGCCGAGGCGGGCGTAGGCGCGTTTGATGAAGGCCGGGGCCCACCAGTTGTCCTCGCGCAGCAGGTGCATCACGGCGGGCACGAGCATCATGCGGATGATGGTGGCATCGATGGCCAGGGCGAAGATCATGCCGAAGGCGATGTACTTCATCATGACGATCTCGGAGAAGCCGAAGGCACCGGCCACGACGATCATGATCAGCGCCGCGGCGGTGATGATCGAACCCGTCTGGGCGGTGCCGTAGCGGATCGCGTCGTCGGTGGAGTCCCCGCGGTCGCGGGCCTCCACCATCCGGGAGACGAGGAAGACCTCGTAGTCCGTGGACAGGCCGTAGACGATGGCCACGATGAGCACCAGCACCGGTGACATCAGCGGACCCGGCGTGAAGTTGAACAGCTCCGCCCCCAGACCGCCGACGAACATGGCGGTGAGGATGCCCAGGGTCGCGCCCAGCCCCAGGACCGTCATGATCACGGCCTTCGCCGGGAGGATGAGCGAACCGAAGACCAGGGCCATGAGGATGAACGTGGCCACCACGACATAGATGGCCATCCACGGCAGCTTGTCCAGCAGGGCCTCGATGGACTCGATCTCCATGGCCGGGGTGCCGCCGATGTACAGGCCGACCCCCTCGGGTGCCTCGAGGGCACGCAGCTGGTCGATGACCTGGCCGTTGAGGTCCCGGTCCTGGATGCCCGCGGAGAGCACCGTCGTCCCGTCAACCGTGCCGTGATCCGGGGTGAACGGGGCCGTCAGACCCCCGATGTCACGGGCCTGGACGTAGATGTCCACCAGCTGCTGCTCCGTGGCATTCGTGACCACGAGCTTGACCGGTTCGGTCCGGAAGGTGGGGAAGGTCTCGTTGAACTCGTCCTGGGCCACCCGCGTCTCATGGGAGGGCGGGAGATAGGTCTCGTTGATGCCGCCGAACTTCACCCCCGCCAGCGGCAGGGTGAGCAGGATGAGCAGTCCGGCGACGACGACGGTGACCACCTTGGCGTTGCGCATCGCCCAGGAGGGGATGCGGAACCACAGGGTGTCCTCCAGGCGGCGGGCGGTGCGCTTCGTGCGGCGGATGGTCCACTTGTCGATGTTGTGGCCCAGCATGCCGAACAGGGCCGGCAGGACCGTCACCGACAGCAGCGCCGCCAGACCCACCGCGGAGATCGCACCGTAGGCCACGGACTTGAGGAAGGCCTGCGGGAATACCAGCAGGCCCGACAAGGCCACCGCGACCATCGCCGCGGAGAAGACCACCGTCTTGCCGGCGGTGGCGGTGGTCGTGCCCACCGCCTCGGGTACACCGGTCCCCTTGTCCAGCTCCTCCCGGAACCGGGAGACCATGAACAGGCCGTAGTCGATGGCCAGACCCAGACCGAGCAGGGTGACCACCGACTGGGCGAAGACGTTGACCTGGACGGTCCCCGCCAGGATGGACAGGATGCCCAGGGAACCGGCGATGGACAGGACACCGACGATCAGCGGCATGAACGCCGCGACGACGGAACCGAAGACCACCAGCAGGAGCAGCCCCACCAGGGGCAGCGCGACGACCTCGGCGCGGACGATGTCGCCGGCCATGCCGTCGTCGAGAGAATCGGCGACGGCCGTGGCGCCGGCCACCCTGATCTCCACCCCGCCCGGCAGGTCGTCCGCCACGAGGGAGTCCTCGATGGCGCGGAAGTCCCGCAGAGTCTGCTCCCCGTCCCCGCGCAACCCGATGGCGGCGAAGGCGACGGTGCCGTCCTCGTTGATCAGCTGGGCGTTGCGGGTGTCGAAGTAGCTGGTGACGTGGGCGATCTCCTCCGGATGCCCGGTCTTGAGATCCTCCAGGTGGGAGGCGATGGCACCGAAGGTCGCCGGATCGTTGATCGAGCGGCCCCCGGTCGCCTCGAAGAGGAGGATGACATCACCGCTGTTGTCGCGGCCGAAGGTCTCCAGCTCGATGGCGGCGGCCGCGGTGGAGCTGGAGCCCGGATCGTCCCAGCCCTCCTGGCTCATGCGGTCGCCCAGACGCAGCCCGAAGACGGCGTAGAGCACCACGATCGCGGCGATGACGATCAGGGGCACCAGGCGGCGGTGGCGATAGGAGAAATGTCCCCACTTCTCGAACATCGGGCTTCCCCTCTCAGTCAGTGATTGCGGCCGGCCAGCAGGGCCGACAGCGGACGGAAAGGCTGCAGCCAGGCGCCTTCGTCGGGCAGCTGGTCCAGGCTGATGCGCGGCAGCGGCTCCCGGAAGACACCGGTGATCTCCTCCAGATCGACGAAGTCGATCGTGTCGGAGCCGACCGCCCAGGAGGCGTGCTCATGGAAACCGAGGACCGTGACCGGCAGCCCCTCGGCGATGAGCTCGTCGATGGTCTCCTTGAAGTTCTGCCCGTCCGCCGAGGCGACGACGAGACCCTTGAGCACCCCCTCCGCGTGGCGGCGGCGGATGTGGGCGAGCATGTCCGGGTCGACATCGGAGTCCTCGTCCGTCTTCGGCTTGGCGAAGACGGCGAAACCCACGTTGCGCAGCGCCTCCACCCAGGGGCGGACGACGTCCGCGCCACCCGGGGTGACGTTGGTGAAGACGGTGGCCTCCGCCTCGACATGGCCGCCCGTGTCATGGGAGAGTTTGCCGGCACGCGCCAGCAGCCAGCGGCCGATGGCGTCGAAACGCGGGCGGTAGGCCGCGGTGGGACGGCCGCCGAGGATGGCGCCGAGGCCCATGTCCAGGTTCGGGGCGTCCCAGACCAGCAGGAGGTTGTCCGGGCCGGAATTCTCCCGGCTGCCGTAATGATGGGTGGATTCGTGAAGATCGCTCACGGTGGATGCTCTTTTCGCAAAATAAGGGAAAATCAGGCGGGCGCGTCAGTGCGCTGCCAGAGAAATTCAGTGATGGTGTGGTCCTTGTCCAGACCCTTGCCCTCGAATTTGGTGATGACCTGCCGGTCCACCAGCTGCGGGCACTCCGCCCACGGCCAGCCCTGGTACCCGAGCAGCGGCTCGGAGTCGACGAGCTCGGTGATCCACTCCGCATAATCGGCGTGGTCGGTGGCCACGTGCAGCACGCCGCCAGGCTTCAGCCGGGTGGCGATCAGGTGCAGCGTACCGGTCTGGATGATGCGGCGCTTATGGTGCCGCGCCTTCGGCCACGGGTCCGGGAAGAAGATCCGGACGCCGTCGAGGGAACCTGGGGCGATCATGCGGGCCAGCACCTCGACGCCGTCGCCACGCACCATACGGATGTTGTCGATACCGCCGCGGACCACGGAACCCAGCAGCTTCGCCAGGCCGGGCTTGTACAACTCGACGGCGATGACGTTGGTGCCCGCCTCCAGCGGGGCCATCGCCGCGGTGGAGGTGCCGGTGCCGGAACCGATCTCCAGGATGGTGGGAGCACCGGTGCGGCCGAACCATTCGTCGACGTCGATGCGCTCATCGCTGAGGACACGGCCCAGACGCGGCCAGTTCTCCTCCCAGAGCTTCTCCTGGTTCTCGGTCAGCGTGCCGCGGCGGAAGCTCACCGCACCGAGGCGGGGGTAGTCGCGGCCGTCGTCGCCGAAATCGGTCTGCGGGGGGCGGCCGGCGGGCAGATCGCCCAGGGGCCGTTCATTATCGGGAAAATCAGTGATAGACATCGCTCTTATTCTTCCCCTACGGTGGTCAAACTTCAATTTTCTCCGCCCCGGTTGCGTCCCGGTTGCGGCCAGGGAGGGCGTGGGTGAGGATGGGCGCGGAAGCGACCCGGGGGAGGGGGCGGGACATTGCGCACGCCGGAGATCTTCATCCGCGCGGCCGACTGGGCACACGCGCGGGATTTCGGCTGCCCGGCGGGCATCGGTCTGCGGCGGGTGCTGCTGGAGCTGACCGGGCCACCCCGGGTCGGTGCCTGCACCCTGCACGCACCCGTGCCACTGCCGGCATCCTGGCAGGTCAGGGAGGTGGTGGTGTCGTGGCCGGCGACGAGCCCCGGTGTCGACATCGTGGTGCTCGTCCATCCGGACCCGTTGCCGGCAGCCGCCCGCTCCCGGATCGCCCTCGGCCTGCAGGAGGTCATCGTGGTCAGGCAGCTGCCGGAGGAGCCGCCGTTTCCCGCCGGGCTGCTTCCGGCGGTCCGCTCGCGTCTCCTCCACGGTGAAATCCGCGCACTCGCTGCCCGCCACCCCCGGCTTGCGGACGAGCTGCTGGCGCTCGCCGGGCCTGCCCCGACCATCACCCGGACCCCACGGGTGGCCGTCATCAGCCCGGACCCGGACACCCGGGTGGAGTTGCCCGGCATTGACATCGCCGATGACGCCCACGTGGATGCGGTGCTCGCCGTCGCGCCTCCGGGCGGCTGGACCACCGCCGACCACCCGACCCTGGCCGATGCCGCGCGCCGGGCCGGCCGCCTGGTTTCGACAGCGCCGCTGCCCGCAGGCATTCCCGGCACGCTTGTCCCTCCCGGCCGCCCACCGGTCGAGGCGGTCCGCCACGCCCTCACCCTCCCCGCCGACCCGTTGCCCGACGCGCGGCCCGGCACGTGGCTGCGCGCCGCCGAACAGCTGGAACGCCGGCGCCGCGTGCTTCTCGACACCCACCTCACCGACCTGGTCACCCGCCGCGCGGTGGGGGAGCTGGCGCAGCTCGCCCACGAGCAGGGGCTGCCACCCTCCTCACCGCCCCGGCTACGGGAGCAGCTCGGCCAGGCCCTGCTCATGGCGTTCGTGGTGGGGTTGGCCGCCTGCCGTGCGGTCTGGGCGGCGGGCCCGCTCGCCGCAGCCACCGCCGGGATGCTCGCGGCGCTGGCTGCGGGAGGACTGCGATGGTGGCGGGGGCGTCGTGAAGCACAGTCGCGGTGGGCAGCGGAGGAGGCCGCCCGCCTCCGCCGCGCACCCGAACACGCGCCGGCCGTCTGGCTGCGGCGCACACTGGCCAAGGAGCTGACTTGACTGACATCTGGCTGAGCCTGCACGGGCTCGATGACCTCACCGGAGCTGATGAGGGCGCCACGCTGCGCCTGCGCCTGGGTGGGGAACGGTTCGAACTCGCCGGCGCGGAGGGGGACTGCGTCACCCTCAGTGATGACACCGGAACGACCGTCTACGCCGACCTCGACGGTGACGGGGTCATCGACCACATCTCCTCCGTCCACCACGACGGAGGCTATGAGGTCTATACCGCTGACCCCCATGCTGCAGCCTGGGGGCTGGCGTCGGATATCCCCGGAAAATCTGCTATTGAGGAAGTATCGGGGTGGGGTTTAGCCCCGGAGTCCACCCCCGAAAGGGGGAGTGTCCCGTCCGGTGAATCCCGGAGTAATGCCGGGTGGCACCGGATTGAACGGGGATAAATCGGCAGGTTATGACCTATCCCACTCTCTGAATCTCAGCGCCACTCTTCCGAAACCACTACAAATAGATACCCTGTAAAGAGATCTCTACCGAGTGACCTGTAAATGGAGAACAAATGACCACTGCCATCAAGGGCCTGGTGGGCCCCGCCCCGACCGACAACGAGAAGCTCCTCACCTGGATTGCGGAGGCAGTTGAGTTGTTCGAGCCTGAGACGGTCGTCTTCGTCGATGGCTCTCAGGAGGAGTGGGACCGCCTCACCTCGGAGCTCGTCGAGGCCGGCACCCTGATCAAGCTCAACGAGGAGAAGCGCCCCAACAGCTTCCTCGCACGTTCCAACCCGGACGACGTCGCCCGTGTCGAGTCCCGCACCTTCATCTGCTCCGAGAACGAGGAGGACGCCGGCCCGACCAACAACTGGGTCGACCCCGCCGAGATGAAGGCCGAGATGACCGAGGTCTTCCGCGGCTCCATGCGCGGCCGCACCATGTACGTCGTTCCCTTCTGCATGGGCCCGATCACCGACCCGGACCCGAAGCTGGGTGTCCAGCTGACCGACTCCGCCTACGTCGTCCTGTCCATGGGCATCATGACCCGCATGGGTTCCGAGGCCCTGGCCAAGATCGGCACCGACGGTGAGTTCGTCCGCGCCCTCCACTCCGTCGGTGCTCCGCTCGAGCCCGGCCAGGAGGACGTGCCGTGGCCGTGCAACGACACCAAGTACATCACCCAGTTCCCCGACACCAAGGAGATCTGGTCCTACGGCTCCGGCTACGGCGGCAACGCCATCCTGGCCAAGAAATGCTACGCCCTGCGTATCGCCTCCGTCATGGCCAAGGAGGAGGGCTGGATGGCTGAGCACATGCTCATCCTCAAGCTGAACTCCCCGGAGGGCAAGAGCTACCACATCGCCGCCGCCTTCCCGTCCGCCTGCGGCAAGACCAACCTCGCGATGATCACCCCGACCATCGAGGGCTGGACCGCCGAGGTCGTCGGCGACGACATCGCCTGGCTCAAGCTGCGCGAGGACGGCCTCTACGCCGTCAACCCGGAGAACGGCTTCTTCGGTGTCGCACCGGGCACCAACTACGCCTCCAACCCGATCGCCATGCGCACCATGGAGCCGGGCAACACCCTGTTCACCAACGTCGCCCTGACCGACGACGGTGACATCTGGTGGGAGGGCATGGACGGCGAGAAGCCGGCCCACCTCATCGACTGGCTGGGCAACGACTGGACCCCGGAGTCCGGCACCAACGCCGCGCACCCGAACTCCCGCTACTGCGTCGCCATCGAGCAGTGCCCGGTCGCCGCACCGGAGTTCAACGACCCGAAGGGCGTCAAGATCGACGCCATCCTCTTCGGTGGTCGCCGCGCCGACACCGTCCCGCTGGTCACCCAGTCCTTCGACTGGGAGCACGGCACCTTCGTCGGTGCGACCCTGGCCTCCGGCCAGACCGCAGCCTCCGCCGAGGCCAAGGTCGGCTCCCTGCGTCACGACCCGATGGCCATGCTGCCGTTCATGGGCTACAACGCCGGTGACTACCTGCAGCACTGGATCGACATGGGCAACAAGGGCGGCGACCGCATGCCGTCCATCTTCCTGGTCAACTGGTTCCGCCGCGGCGAGGACGGCCGCTTCCTGTGGCCGGGCTTCGGCGAGAACTCCCGCGTCCTCAAGTGGATCATCGACCGCATTGAGGGCCGCGTCGACGCCGAGGCCACCGTCGTGGGCAACACCGCCCGCCCGGAGGACCTGGACCTGACCGGTCTGGACACCCCGCTGGAGGACATCCAGGAGGCGCTGTCCGCACCCGCCGAGGACTGGGCCCGCGACGTCGCCTCTGACGAGGAGTACCTGGCATTCCTCGGCCCGCGTGTCCCGAGCGAGGTCCACGAGCAGCTGGGCAAGCTCAAGGAGCGCATCGAGGCCGCCAAGGCTTAAGGTGTCCGGCTCGCTGAGCTGACGCAAGACTTCCCGCCCCCAGGTTGACCATGGTCCCCGGGGGCGGGATTTTTTGTGGGGCGGCGGGGCGGACACCGGAACCCTGCGATCACAAAGCCTGCGATCAAGAACCCGCGAGGGCCCTGCTTTCTGGACTCCTCGCGGGGTTTGGGCTTGTTTCGGGACTGATCGCAGGCTTTGTGATCGCAGGGTTTCCGGTGGGACCAGGCAGCGGGGACCTTCGATTCAGTCCTTCCGCAGCACCACGACGAGGTTGGACACCAGGAACTCCCGCAGCACAGGCACACGCACCAGCCACCACGCCCAGGCCGGGTGGTACCGGGGGAAGGCCGCCATCAGCTCCGCCCCCGGCACCGCAGCGGCCCAGCGCAGACCCTCGGCGCAGGAGACGTTGAACAGTGACTCGCCGAAGACGTTCTTGGGCGGGTGCCCGTGCCGGGACTCATAACGGCGGCGGGCGAAGTCGCCGCCGATGTAGTGCTCCCAGATGCCGGTCTCGTGGCCGCCGAAGGGCCCGAGCCAGACGGTGTAGCTGAGGACCATCAGACCGCCGGGGCGGGTCACGCGCAGCATCTCCTCGGCCATGGCCCAGGGCTGTGGCACGTGTTCGGCCACGTTGGAGGAGTAGACCACGTCGAAGGAGCCGTCCCGGAAGGGCAGGGCCATGCCGTCGCCGCGCACGGAACCGGGGACGGTGATGCCGGCGGCGGCCATCTCCCCGACATCGGGCTCCACGGGCACGTACCAGGCACCCAGCCCAGCGAAGGCCTCGGCGAAGTAACCGGGGCCGCCGCCGACGTCGAGGACGGACGCCCCGGCCAGGTCACGACCGAGGAGGTCGGTGCTGAGGGCGTCGAGAAGCGATGCGGTGTCCTCGGCCAGGGGCCGGTAGAAGAGTTCTGGCCGGGTCTGTTCGTGGCGGATGGCGCGCAGCAGGGACCAGGAGCGGCGCAGCGTGGCCAGGCGTCGGGTTCGGGGCATCACGGGCTCCATCGTCCCACAGGTAGAATCGGGCGGACCATGAAGATCCTCCTGCTGTGCTGGCGCGATTCGACCCATCCGCAGGGTGGCGGCTCGGAACGCTACCTGGAACGGGTCGGTGAGTATCTCGCGGCCCATGGCCATGAGGTGGTCTACCGGACGGCAGGGCACACGGATGCGCCGCGACGTTCCCACCGCAACGGGGTACGGTTCTCCCGCAGTGGCGGCAAGTACACGGTGTATCCGAAGGCGTTGCTGGGGATCGTGTTGGGTCGGTTGGGGATCGGCACGCTGGGTGGTCTCGACGTGGTGGTGGACACCCAGAACGGCATCCCCTTCTTCGCCCGCCCGGTGGCCGGGGTGCCGACGGTGCTGCTGACCCACCACCGGCACAAGGAGCAGTGGCCGGTGGCCGGCCGGGCGATGGCGAAGCTGGGCTGGTTCCTGGAATCACAGGTCGCGCCACGGGTGTACCGGGGTGCGCAGTACGTGACGGTCTCGGAGTCCTCGCGTGCGGATCTGCTGGAGCTGGGCGTGCGGGAGAGCGACATCACCATCATCCACAACGGGGTGGACCCGGTGCCCGAGCACATCCCGCGGCTGGAGGGCAACGGTGCCACCCACCTGGTCACCCTGTCCCGGCTGGTGCCGCACAAGCAGATCGAGCATGCCATGGACACCGTGGCTCAGCTGCCCGGGGAGGTGGTCCTCGATGTCATCGGCTCCGGCTGGTGGGAGGAGGAACTGCGGGACTACGCGCAGCAGCGCGGGATCACTGGGCGGGTGCGTTTCCACGGCCAGGTCACGGAGGACTATAAACACGCCCTGCTGGACCGTGCGACGGTGCACCTCATGCCCTCCCGGAAGGAGGGCTGGGGGCTGGCGGTGATGGAGGCCGCCCAACATGGGGTGCCCACCATCGGCTACCGCACGGCCGGTGGCCTGCGGGACTCGATCATTGACGGCGGGACCGGCCTGCTGGCGGACAGCCCCGCGCAGCTGACGCAGCTCACGGCCCGCCTGCTTGCCGACGCCCCCCTCACCCGCCGCCTCGGGCAGGCGGCCCGGCAGCGGGCGGAGGGTTTCTCCTGGGAACAGACCGGCACGCGTTTTGAGGAGCTGCTCACCGCCGTCGCAGCAGGTGCAACCCCACCCCGGCAGGGATGAGCAGCCAGCCCGCCAGCAGCACCAGGCCGGGCCAGCGCGGCTGCGGGCCAGCGGAGGTCTCCACGACCCGGCCGTCGGCGACGACCACCCCGACGCCGAGTTCCGCGAGCCGGTCCAGGTCACGGTCCGCCCACGCGGCGGTGGCGGCGGTCCATCGGGGGGCGGGGGCGTCGACGAGCACGCCGTCGACGCTCAGCGCCCCGGACTCCACCGTGGACAGGGCCTTGGTCAGGGGGTTGAGCATCACGGTGCCGTCGGCGCGGCGGACCAGCACGGGTTCGTCGACAAGCAGGACGTCGCGGCCCGCGGCGTGTTCCACCAGCGCCTGATCGACCACCACCGGCTGTGGGCGCAATGGTGCGAGTGCCGCAGGTGCGTCGGGGACCTGGAGCAGCGCCAGAACCAGTACCAGTCCCGCCGCCCACGTGCGTGCCGACGCCGCCGCGGCCACATACGCCGGCAGCGCCAGGACGGACAGTTTGCTCGCATCCCGCAGCAGCCCTGCCCCGGGCACGGTGGCGACCAGCCAGCCGGAGAACCCGGGCAGCAGCCAGACGAGCACTGCCCCGCCCAGGCCGATGCCCGCCAGCCACAGCAGGGGGGTGGGCACCCGCCGGGCAGAGAACAGCAGCACCGCGAAGAGGGCCACCCCGGCCAGTGCGAAACCCAGTTCCCGGGAGGCGGGCACAGCCTCCGCATTCCAGATACCGCCCAGTCCCAGCAGGGCACCGAGGGTGCCCACATGAGCTTCCGCACGCGGGGCGAAGGCCGCGGCGGATGCGGCACTGGCGGTGCCCCCGCCACCCAGCAGTCCGGGGAGCAGCCACGGCAGGCAGCACAACAGGCCGAGCAGCAGGGTGGACAGGCGGCGGCCCCGGGCCGTCGCGAAGCCCGTGAACAGGGCGAACAGAGCACCGGTGGGTGTCAACGAGGCCGCCCACATGGCCAGCCAGCCCAGTGGGGCGCGACCGCTGAGACCGGCGGCGGCGATCAGCGGCAGCAACCAGCCGGCGATGACCAGCGACCAGTGCCCCTGCAGGAGACGTTCCACCACGAAAGGATTCCACAGCACCAGCGTGACCGCGGCGAGTGTGGCCACCCGCCCGGCCCCCTGGAGGCGGGCCAGCCACACCGCGCCGACCGCCCCGGCGACCGCCCCACCCACGAGGAGAGCACGCGCCACCCAGGAGGCAGGCAGGAAGATGCCGAGCAGGGCCAGCAGCCCGTCCTGCGGGGCGTTGCGGGCCGGCAGGTCACCGGTGCCCAGCGCGCCGGGTGACAGGGCGGGAGAGTCGAGGACCAGCATGTCGCGCAGGGCCAGCTGGCCCGGCATGATCAGCGGCCACAGCAGAGCGGTGATGAGCACACCCGCCCACAGGGGCGACCACCGCAGCCGGTTCAGGACGCCCGCCCCCGGCGTTCACGCAGCAGGAGCACCACCGCCCAGATCACGGCCGCCAGGGCGACCGTCTTGAGCAGGACGGCACTGACCTGCAGGACCCGCAGGCGGGAGGCCACCCCGGCGGCCCGTTCGTGCTGCCGCTCCACGGTGGCGCCGTCCCAGGTCGCGGCGGTGTGCAGGATGCTGAACTCCGGGGCGGGGGCGAAGGCGCGTTCCTCGGCCTCGGCGTGGTCAGCGGCGAAGTAGATGTGGATGCGTTCCTGCGTGTCCACCAGCGTGCCGGATTTCGGTTCCACCCATACGGTGCGGTCGACGGAATACCAGACGGAACCCAGCCCCCACGCCTCCAGGGTGGTGAACACACTGTTCTCGGCTTCTTCCTGGCGGGGGCGGTTGTCATCGGGTGCGGTCAGCGGCAGGGCGGTGAAGGTGTGGTGGAACTCGAAGCTCTCCAGCCCGGCACGTTCCACCTCGCCGATGTAGTCCAGCAGGAGGGGGCGTTGAGCGACGGTGTCATAGCGCGGGTAGGAACGCCGTTCCGGCGGGAAAGGGAAGAAGTACTGCAGGCCCTCCCGGACGGAGGGACCGGTGGTGGTTTCCCGCTCCAGGGCAGGGATGGTCACCGAGAGTTCGCTGACCGGGTCGGAGACCGGATAGGTGGAACGCCGGTCCAGACGCAGGGTGTCGCTGACCTCCGCGAGGAGAGTCCCCTCCGCGTGCAGCTGCGTGGTGGCCGTGACGTCGACCTCGTCACGCGCGGGCGCTGCGGCGGTGGCCACCGTCAGTTCCCGGTGGGCGGTGGTCTCCACCACGAGACAGGAATAGGGGACATCAGGGAAGGATCCCTCCCGGCATTCTGCGCGTGCCCGGTTCTCCTCCGGCACAGCGCCCTCCGCCATGGCCGCGGGCGCGAGCATGACCGTCTCTGCCGGGTTGCTGCGGTAGGACGCCTGCAGATCGGTGGGCAGGGGCTTCATCTGGCCGATGAGCAGGGGCGGGACCAGGGAACCGAGGAGGAAGGTGACCACGGCGAGCAGCAGCAGCCGGATCGGCGGGTGCCGGAACACGCTCTGAGTCAATGTGTGCAGGTCCTGTTCGTTAAGATCGCCGGAAACACCCCGGGACTTACCCGGGTGCCGAGAAGCGAAGCGGGAGGTGTGGCCGCATGTCCGTTCCATCCTACAAACCACGCCACCTGCCCGGACTGGAAGGACTGCGTGCCGTCGCGGCCTTCGGGGTGGTGCTCACCCACGTGGCCTTCCAGACGGGTGTGGACCCGCGTTCCCTGGCCGGTTCCGTGCTGGCCCGCTTCGACTTCTTCGTCCCCGTCTTCTTCGCGCTCTCCGCCTTCCTGCTCTGGCGCAACCACCACGGTGACCGGGACGCGGGCACCATCGGCCGCTACCTGGCCAACCGCACCGGCCGGATCCTGCCCGCCTACCTGGTGTGCGTCGCGGCGGTGATCCTGCTGCTGCCCGAGGCCTCCCGGATGAGCGGGGAGCAGATCCTGGCCAACCTCACCCTCACCCAGGTCTATGTCGTCGACGGACTGGCCCCCGGCCTGACGCACCTGTGGTCCCTGAGTGTGGAGGTCAGTTTCTACCTGGTCCTGCCGCTGCTGGCGCTGAGCATCGGGCGGCTGCCCCGGCGCGGGCGGATCCTCACGATCCTCGGCCTGGCGCTGCTCAGCCTGGGCTGGGCCTGGCTGCCTGTTGTCACGGCGGGCCCGGATGCGGCCGCCGGCATCCCCAACCGGCAGATCTGGCCGATTGCGTACGCCCCCTGGTTCGCGGTCGGCATGATCGCGGCGGAGTTCTCCGGGCGGGTGCCGGACCGGGTGCGCCGGGTGCTGGGCTGGCGGTGGGCGTGGTGGTGGCTGGCGCTGATGACGGCCTGGTTGGCGGGGCAGGAGTGGTTCGGGCCGGTGGGGTTGACCCATCCGGAGCCCGCGGAATTCGCCCGCCGGGTGCTGGCGGGCACGGTCTTCGCCTTCGCGGTGGTCGTGCCGGAGGCACTGGCCCCGGGTGCGCGCTGGCTGGCGAGCCCGGTGATGCTGGCGCTGGGGCGCTGGTCCTACTCGATCTTCCTGTGGCACGTGGCCATGCTCTCGCTGGCCTTCCCGCTGTTGGGGCTGAATTACTTCTCGGGGGGTTTCTGGCCGGTGCTGGCGGTGACGCTGGTGCTCACCCTGCCGGTGTCGGCGGCCAGTTATGTCTTCCTGGAGGAGCCGGGCAAGAGGCTGGTCAGGGCGGCGACGAGCAGGAGGGCCAGGGCGGTGGAGTCGCCGGCATAGTCCCCGACGGGCCATGGCCCGCGGGCCAGCCAGGCCCCGGTGACGCTGAGCAGGGAGAAGGCCAGCAGGCCGGCGGGGATGATCGTCAGCCGCAGGACCAGCAGGGCCCCGGCCGCGGCCAGCAGGCCGGGCCAGCCGGCGAGCAGCCAGGCAGCCACCACCCCGAGGATGAGCAGCCCGGGGCCGGTCCGTTTATCAGGGACCGCCCGTTCCACTGGCCGGGTGCGGACCAGCAGCGCCAGGCAACCGAGCACGGTGAGCAGGGCGAGGACACCCCCACCGAAGAGCAGACCCCGGTAGGCGCGATCCCCGGCGAAGCTGAACTCCACCCGGCCGCCGGGGCCGGCGGGCACGCGGAAGGCCTGGGTGGCGGCGTCCACGACGACCGGCTCGAGTTCCTGCCCGCCGATGTGGGCACGCAGGCCGGGGTTGGCGGAACGGCCGGTGATCAGCAGGCGTCCGGTGTCCGCGGCGGCGAGGTCCGTGCCTGTCGCCTCCCAGGCAGGGGAGGGGTGGAAACCCTCCTCGGTGAGGGTGACCCATTCCGCGGCGGTGGACAGGCGGTGGACACCCGGTTCCAGGTCCACGACAGCGCCGGGGGCGTGCACGGCGCCGTCGAGGAGAACCTCGGATTCGGCGGGGGCGTCGACAAGCACCCGCATCGGGCGCGGCGCGGTGAAGTCGCGGATGACGTGGCCGGTGTCCAGGGTGAGCCGCTGGAAGAGGAACTGGCGCACGTCCGGGGAGGTGTCCGGCACGGTGACCACGCGTTCCAGCGGGTGTCCGTCGACCGTGACCTCGGCGATGCCCACCGGCTGGGCCTCGGTGAGGGTGATGCGCAGGGTCTCGAAGTCACCGCGCAGGTGGAAGGTGGTGGGTTCCTCACCGATCTCATGGAGCCGGCCGTGGAGGTTGACCGTCGTCTCGGCGGTGGCGCTCAATGTGACGGCTGGATCCCGCAGCACCCGGTCGGGGCGCAGCTCCAGCCACTGCCCGTCCGGCGGGCCCGGCGTCGGCCACCAGGCGGTGTCCGGCTCACCGTCGACGGCTGCGGTGAGCGAACGCGCCGGGTCGGCCCCGCCGAAGCTGCCCGCATCGGCTGCCGAGGAACTGGCGGTGACGGTGCCGCCGCGGGACTCCACCCGGGTGAAGGGGCCGGCGGAGGGGTAGTCAGGCACGGCGTTACGGGAGCCCACGCCCTCATCCAGGTCGGCGAGGGGTGCGGAGACCGCCCCGTCGAGGGTGCCGTAGTGGCGCACCGTCAGCGCCGGGGTGTCGGTGACCACCTCCGCATTCTCATCCACCAGCAGGCGCGGGCCGGGGCCGTGGATCATGTCGAGCACCGCCAGGCTCTCCCCGCCGCCGGCCACCCGTACAGGTTCCTGATCTGTCACGGTGAGGTCGGCGGCCGGGTCGAAGATGACCACCGCCAGCTGGTCCTCGGCGCCGAAGTGGTGGACGGTGCCGCCGGTGGCCCCGGCGAGCTTGTCCACGTCGATCTCCGCGACCCCCGTATCCAGGTCACCGCGGTGCAGCACCGCACCGATGCCCAGCCGGCGCAGGACATCCGCCCCGGCCGCCGGGTCGCGGTGCAGCACGGACATCACCCCGTCGAGGCCGCGGATGGCCTCCGGGTCGATGAGGGGGACGGCGTCGCGGACGGCCCACGGGACATCCAGCAGCGGCTGGGCCGGTTCATCGCGGGTCCACCCCCAGGTCTGCCGGGCGAAGGAGGTCTCCGGGATGATGAGCGTGCGCGTGCCCTGCGCCTGCGCATTGAGCAGGTTCGTCGCCTCCTGCCAGTAGGCGGGCACGTACTCGTAGGCCCCGCGTGGCAGCATCCGGCCCGACCAGGCCGGTGCCAGCGAGGCCACACCGATGACGATGACCAGCGCGGCAGCCGCTTCACGACGCCCCGGTTCCAGCACCGCCCGCCAGCTGCCCGGCGTGCGCAGCGGCACGCCGAGGCCGGCCACCCCGACCAGCAGCGGGATGCGCACCAGGGGATCGAATTTGTGGAGGTTGCGGAAAGGCGCCAGGGGGCCGTCGAGAAGCGCCAGCCACTGCGGACCCAGCGGGCCATGTGCTGCACCCAGGATGACCACGCCGATCAGCAGCATGCCCACCCACATCCGCCGGTGCGGGGTGGTGCGCAGCGTGAGCCCCCACAGCCCGAGGGCCGCGACGGCAGTGGTAGCCAGCACCATCGTCGGAGAGGAGGCCAGCAGGTGGCCGGCCTGGCGTTCGGTGTCCACGAACGACGACCAGCTGGTGGTCCCGCGCAGGATCTCAATGAGGTTGAGCCAGCGGGTGGTCACATACGAGGACTCGATGAAATCCGTGAACGGTGCGGAATAGCGCCCCAGCACCAGCAACGGACCGATCCACCACAGGCTCACCAGCAGGCAGCCGGCCAGCCAGCCCAGCAGCGTGCCCGCCGCCCGACCGTCCCGGCGCAGCACCCGCCACGCGATGACCAGACCCGCGGGCAGGCAGGCCGCGATGGTGGCGGTGGCGTTGACCGCCCCCATCATCGCCACCGGCAGCGTGGCCGCCGCCACAGCCCGCCAGCCCAGCCGCCCGAGGAAGGGCAGGACCACCCACGGGGCGAGCATCACCGGCCATGTCTCCGAGGAGATCGCCGTCAACGTGGTCAGCGTGCGTGGCGAGAGCGCGAACAGCAACGCCGCCAGCACCCGGAACGGTGTGCTGCCGATGCGCAGGCGCCCCACCAGCAGCAGGAAACCCGAGAAACCCACCCCGGTGACCAGCCACCACCACAACCGCTGCGCGATCCAGTCCGGCAGGGGATCAGTGAGCACGAAGAAGGCCCCGTGCGGGAAGAGATAGCCGTAGGCCTGGTTCTGCAGCTGGCCCAGTGTGAACGTGTCCGTCCAGGCGTGCGTGGCCTGCGCGAGGAAACCCGCCGGGTCGACCGTCAGGTCATGTTTCGTGTCGGCAGCCACCAGCCCCGGCGGCTGCAGAAAACTGAGCAGCCCCAGGAGCACCCAACCGAGGAGGTGCGGCACGAATCAGCCGCGGGTGCCGTACTCCGGGCCGCCGAGCAGGGCGTCCTCGGCCGGCACGGCGTTGCCCTGCGGCACGGTGTCCTGACCCGAGAAGGAGGCGACCCCGATGACGGACACCACGCCCAGAGCCACCCCGACGACCGCGCTGGCGATCACTGAGCTCACCGAGCGACGGTTGACGGAAGGGGAGGTGTAGGACATGGCTGCAGATCCTACCCCCTAATTTTCCGGCGGAACAATGAAGACCGGCACACCACCGTGGTGCAGCACACCCTCAGCGGTTGAGGTCTGCCAGAATGATTTCCACGCCGAGGCCCCCCGGGTGCCGGTGACGATGACATCCGGCTCCAGCTCCCGGGCCGCATCGACGATCGCCGACCAGACCGAGGTCTCCGACTCCACGAGGTGGGCACGTGCCGCCAGGCCCAGGGACTCCGCCAGCTCCACACCCTCGTTGCAGATCTCCCGGGCCCGCGCATAGGCCGGATCATTCTCCTCGGTGTCCGTCACCCACTCCGCCTGGTGCAGCCCCGACATACTCACCGCGCGTGCCGCCGCCCGGTGCAACGGCTCCCACGCCGTGAGCAGTTCCACACTCCGCGGGGAGAGCAGCTGAGCGGCGGCGGTGATGGCGCGCCGGGCCTCCCGGGATCCGTCGAAGGCGATGAGCATCGTCATGGTCACGGGTGAATTCACATTCCTTGTGCGCAGGGGATGGTGCAGGCCCAGTCTAACGACGACTCGTGCACAATAGTAGGGAACATGCCACCGAAGCACCCCAGGAAAGGACGGACCGAATGATCATCAGCCGCAGCATCGCCCGCCCCCTGGGCGCGGCCCTGAGCATCGGGGCGTTGTTCGGCGGGCTGGCCGCGTGCACGGAACCCGCCGACCAGCCCACCTCGGCGAGCAGCACCCCGGAGACGAGTTCGACGGCGGGGTCCACGGCGGTGCCGACAAGCAGCACCCCGGTGGTTGAACTCACGCCCGAGGAGCTGGCGCGGTCCCGCATGCCGCAGGAGCAGCGTGCGAAGGCCGCCTCCCTCATGGTCGTCGGCGTGGACAACTACGATGATGCGCTGGCGAAACTACGGCAGGGCGTCGGCGGCATCTTCATCACCAGCTGGGCGAACCCGGAACTGCTGACCACCCCGGGTCGCAACATCGTCGCCCTGCGTGAGGCCGTCGGCCGGCCCTTCTCCGTGTCCATCGACTACGAGGGCGGGCGCGTGCAGCGCCACGAACATGTCATCGGCAGCCGGATCTCCGCCCGCGAGATGGCCGCCACGATGAGCCTGGCGGAGGTGGAGGACTACGCCCGGGACCTGGGGCATGCGCTGCGCTGGCACGGGGTGACCGTCGACTTCGCGCCCGTGCTCGATGTCGACGCCGCTGGTCTGGAGATCATCGGCGACCGTGCCTTCTCCACCGACCCCCAGGTCGCCGGCGACTACGGCGCCGCCTTCGCCCGCGGGCTGGGCGCAGCCGGGGTCACCCCGGTGTTCAAGCACTTCCCCGGCCACGGTCAGGCCAGCGGCGACACCCACCTCGAACTGGCCGTCACCCCGCCGGTCGAGCAGGTGATCGCCCACGACCTGCCGCCCTACGCCACCGCCCTCGCCCACTCCGAGGGTGCGGTGATGGTCGGCCACATGGTCGTACCCGGCCTCGGCGACGGCTCCAGCCCCTCCAGTCTCGACCCGGCCGTCTATGAACTGCTGCGCAGCGGCAACTACCCCGGCGGTGTCCCTTTCGGGGGTGTGGCCTACACCGATGACCTCACGGGCATGCGCGCGATCACCGACCGCCACACCCTGCCCCAGGCTGTCGTCGCCGCGGTGCAGGCGGGCGCGGACCGGCCGTTGTTCTCCACCAGCGGGGAACTGGGCGCGGCCATCGACGCCCTCGACGCAGCGGTCACCGCCGGGGAGATCCCGGCGGAACGTCTCGATGAATCCGCGTACCGCGTCCAGCTCCAGCTGATCACCTCGGGGAGCTGAATCAGGTATTTCCGGGGCGTTTCCGGGAGGTTTCCAGGCTCGTGGAAGTAGGCAAACCTGTGCACGGCCACTAGTGTGAAACCTGTGAGTCAGTCAAAAAGCCAGGACAGTGGTAGGCGCGGCACCCGTATCGCCGGCGGCGTCGTCGCCGGTCTCTTCGCCCTCGCCGCCGTCGCCTACGGCGCGGATTACTTCCTGACCAAGGGAAACGTCCCCCGCGGCACCACCGTCGGCGGGGTCGACATCTCCGGCATGAGCCCGGCGGAGGCCCGCACCACCCTCGAGCGTGAACTCGGCGGTGTTGTCGACGAGCCGGTCACCGTCACCGCCGGTGACCGGGCGGTCGAGTTCATCCCCGCCCAGGCCGGCCTGGGCATAGACTTCGCGCAGACCATCGAGGAGATCGGCACCGAATCCGCCAATCCGCTCCTGCGCCTGCAGGGTCTGTTCGGCTCCGGAACCGAGGCCGAGATCGTCTCCGCCGCCGATGACACCGCCCTGACACCCGAGCTGGAGCGCATGCATGCCGAGCTCAGCGCCGAACCCGCCGACGGCCGCGTCGAGCTTGTCGACGGCCGCGTCCAGGTCACCGAGGCAGTCAACGGCCACGTCATCGACCCCGCCGCCCTCCGTGAGGGTGTCACCACCGACTGGCTGGACCCTGCCGGTATCGAGGTCGACGCCGAGGTCACCCCGCCCGCCATCGACGCCGACACCGTCGCCGCCACCGCCGAGGGGGACGCCGCCACCGTCATCTCGGGGCCGCTGACCGTGACCGGCCGGGACGACATCAACGGCATCATCCCCCCGGAGCGCATGGGCGAGGTCGTCACCTTCATCCCCGAGGACGGCACCCTGCGCACCGACATCAACGTCGAGGCCGCCCAGGGCATCCTCGATGAGACTCTCAGCGAGACCGAGTCCACCCGCCGCAACGCAGACATCATCTTCTCCGGTGGCTCCCGCCAGATCATCCCGCACAGCGACGGCGTGCAGATCAACTGGGAGACCACCCTCGAGGGCTTCAACGACCGTCTCCTGAGCACCGACCCCGAGGCTCGGCAGTGGGAGGCCGAGTACGAGGACGAGCCCGCCACCTTCACCACCGAGATGGCCGAGGTCGCCACCTTCGACCAGACCGTCGGCGAATTCACCACCTCCGGTTACTCCGCCTCCTCCGGCGTCAACATCCAGCTGGTCGCCGCGACCGTCAACGGCGCCATCATCGCCCCTGGCGACACCTTCTCCCTCAACGGCTACACCGGCCCCCGCGGCACCGCCCAGGGCTATGTCGACTCCGGCATCATCATCAACGGTCGCGGCGGCACCGCCGTCGGCGGCGGCATCAGCCAGTACGCCACCACCCTCTACAACGCCGCCTATTTCGCCGGGATGGAGGACGTCGCCCACACCCCGCACAGCTACTACATCTCCCGCTACCCCGCGGGACGCGAGGCCACCGTCTACGAAGGTGCCATCGACCTGCAGTTCCGCAACAACTCCCAGTACCCCGTGCGCATCGAGAGCACAGTCGGCGGCGGCAACGTCACCATCCGCCTCACCGGTGTGAAGACCGTCCAGGTCGAGTCCGTCAACGGTGGCCGCTGGGCACCCACCCAGCCGCAGACGATGAACGTCTCCGGCAGTGACTGCAGCCCCTCCGGTGGTGCGCCTGGCTTCACCACCTCCGACACCCGCATCATCCGCGACCTGGCCGGCAACGAGATCAGCCGCGAGGTGCAGACCACCGTCTACGACCCGCAGCCGATCGTGCGGTGCTCCTAGATGTCCGAGCGTCTGTTCAGCTACTCCTTCGCCGAGATCCACCGCCTGTACGTGAACAAGGTGGAGCGTAAGGGCCGCACCGTCGAGGAGCTGGATGAGGTCATCAGCTGGCTCACCGGCTACACCGCCAAGGAACTGCGGAGCTTCGAGGGGGATCTCCGGGAGTTCTTCGCCGCCGCCCCGGCCATGAATGACAACACCGGGCTGATCACGGGCGTGATCTGCGGCGTGCGCGTCGAGGACATCGAGGACCCCCTCATGCAGCAGGTCCGCTGGATGGACAAACTCGTCGACGAACTCGCCCGCGGAAAGAAGATGGCGAACATCCTGCGGGGATAAGGGCGGGAGAAAGAGATGAACTCCTGAGGTGTCCTGCGAAGCAGACGCCCCCGCGGCCCAGTTCAGGGCGGCGGGGGCGGCGATAAGCAGAGCCGGCGACGGGAATCGAACCCGCACTCTCAGCTTGGGAAGCTGATGTTCTACCACTAAACTACGCCGGCGTCTGTGCAGCTCAGTGCACTGCAACACACTGTAGCACCCGCCGGCGCCCCGTCCGGAAATCGGGGCGGAAATCCCCTGGTGGGCCGGCGGGCACATGCGCTGACGTACACTCGGACCCGTGCTTCTCTCAGATCGTGACATCCGTGCCGCCATTGACTCCGGTGACCTGGGTATCGAACCCTTCGAACCGGCCAACATCCAGCCCTCCAGTGTGGATGTGCGGATGGACCGCTTCTTCCGGGTGTTCAACAACTCGAAGTACACCCACATCGACCCGAAGCTGCAGCAGGATGAACTGACCACTCTCGTCGAGGTCGATGAAGGGGAGTCCTTCGTCCTGCACCCGGGTGAGTTCGTGCTGGCCTCCACCCTGGAGAAGTTCACCCTGCCGGACAACCTCGCCGGCCGCCTGGAGGGCAAGTCCTCCCTGGGTCGTCTCGGCCTGCTCACGCACTCCACCGCGGGTTTCATCGACCCGGGTTTCAGTGGCTACATCACCCTTGAGCTGTCGAATGTGGCGAACCTGCCGATGACGCTGTGGCCGGGGATGAAGGTGGGGCAGCTGGCGTTGTTCAAGATGTCCTCGCCGGCGGAGGTGCCCTACGGTTCGGGCAAGCTGGGTTCGAAGTACCAGGGCCAGCGTGGGCCGACACCGTCGAAGGCGTACCTCAACTTCCCCTGACCGAGCCCTCACATGAGATGACATTCATTTTCGTTTAATCCTCAGTTCATGTCCGGCAGGTAAAACTTGTGGACATGCGTATGACTGTCATCGGCACCGGATACCTGGGTGCAACCCACGCCGCCTGCATGGCTGAACTCGGCCATGAGGTCCTGGGCGTGGATGTGGATTCCGCCAAGATCGACTCCCTGAAGGCTGGCACCGTCCCCTTCTACGAGCCCGGCCTGCCGGAGGTGCTCAGCCGGAGCCTGGACTCGGGTCGCCTGGACTTCACCACCGACTACCAGCGGGTCGCCGACTTCGCGAACGTGCATTTCCTCGGTGTCGGCACTCCGCAGAAGCGTGGTTCCTATGCCGCGGACCTGACCTATGTGCGGGCGGTCATCGAGGACCTGGTCCCGCTGTTGGAGGGGGACCACATCATCTTCGGTAAATCCACCGTGCCGGTGGGCACCGCCGATGAGATGCAGGAGTTGGCGGACAGCCTCGCTGGTCCGGCCACGAACGTCGAGATCGCCTGGAACCCGGAGTTTCTCCGCGAGGGTTATGCCGTGCAGGACACCATCTCCCCGGACCGCATCGTGCTGGGCATCGGCCGGGAGGACAGCCGTGCGGAGGAGGTCGCCCGCGAGGTCTTCGCGAAGTCGATCGGGGAGGGCACCCCGTTCCTGGTCATGGACCGGGTGACCTCGGAGCTGGTGAAGGTCTCCGCGAACGCGTTCCTGGCCACGAAGATCTCCTTCATCAACGCCGTCTCCGAGATCTGCGAGATCGCCGGGGGAGACGTGACCAAGCTTGCCGACGCCATCGGTTACGACGACCGTATCGGGCGGAAGTTCCTCGGCGCCGGCCTCGGCTTCGGTGGTGGTTGTCTGCCCAAGGACATCCGCGCTTTCATGGCCCGCGCCGGTGAACTCGGCGCCGATCAGGCCCTGACCTTCCTGCGCGAGGTCGACGCGATCAACATGCGTCGACGTGACCGCGTGGTCCAGCTGACCCGTGAGCTTTGCGACGGCAACCTTCTCGGCCACCGCGTGACGGTGCTGGGCGCGGCCTTCAAACCGAATTCCGATGATGTACGGGACTCCCCGGCGCTGTCGGTGGCCGGTTCCCTCTCCCTGGCAGGTGCGGACGTCTCCGTCTACGACCCGCAGGCGATGGACAACGCCCGGAAGGTCTTCCCCACCCTCGGCTACGCCGATTCGGTGGAGGAGGCGCTCGAGGGTGCAGACGTGGTGGTGCTGGCCACCGAGTGGCAGGAGTTCCGCGACCTGGACCCGGTCAAGGTAGGGGAGCTCGTGGACCGGAAGGTCATCATCGACGGCCGCAACGTCCTCCCCGTGCAGAAGTGGCAGGACGCCGGCTGGAACATCCAGGCCCTCGGTCGTAGTCTCTAGGCGCTTATTCGTGTCGGCTTCTCCCGCACCGTCCACGCCGCGATGAGGGTGGTCAGCGGGACCGCCATGGTCAGGGCGAGGGCGCCGATGCCGGAGCGCAGCAGCTCGGTGGCGACGACGTCGCTGGTCAACGTCTGGCTCAGCGGCCGTTCCGCGACGCTGAGGAGCAGCAGCATCGGCAGGGAGGCACCGGTGTAGGAGAGCACGAGAGTGTAGACCATCGAGGCGATATGGTCGCGGCCGACCTTCATCGCGCCGAGGAAGAGCCGCCAGGGGGTGGCGTCGGGGTCGAGGTCGGCGAGTTCGGTGACGGTGGAGGCCTGCGCGATGGTGACGTCGTTGAGCACGCCGAGTGCACCGATGATGAAGCCGCACAGCAGCAGGCCGATGATGGAGACCTCCGGCAGGTAGAGCAGGATGTTGAGGTTGTCGTCGGAACCCAGGCCGCGCAGGTGTGAGGTGTCGATCGCCACCTGCGCCAGACCTGCGGCGATGCCGAGGGCGATGAGGGTGCCGCCGAGTGCGGAGGCGGACTTCCAGTTCAGGCCGTGCACGAGCGGCACGACGATGATGAGGATCGCGGAACCCGCCACCAGCGCCAGCCCCAGGGGGCTGCCGCCGTGCAGCAGCGCGGGCAGCAGGAAGACACCGATGCCGACCATGGTGATGACCAGGCCGATCAACGCCCGGAAACCACGCCAGGCGGCGAAGGCGACGATCATCAGCGCGATAACCACACCCCAGGTGAGCAGCGGGACGGTGCGCTGGTAATCGGAGAAGGAGTAGATGGGTCCCTCCGGCGTGGGGGTCTCCGCAAGCATGATCCGGTCATCCTCCGCGAGCCGGGGCTCACCGGGCATGCCGTAGTGGACGAGCTGGGTACGCCGCCCCTCGTTCTGCCCCGAGGTGATCTCCACGAGAGAGCGTTCACATACGATGCCCTCCTGGCCGGGTGGGCTCAACGGTGAGCCGTCGAAGACGGTGCCGGTGGACGGGGAGGTGCAGGCGGCGGCGTCGGCAAGCGTGACGGTGCCGGTGACCTGCGTGTGGTTGAGGTTGAAGGTGGTGGCGAAGTCCGCGGAGACGTTCGGGGCCTCCGCCGGCGGCCACAACCGCCACAGGCCGACGAGGGTGGTCAGCACCGCCACCGCGAGAAAACCGAGCAGCGCCCACCGCCAGGGTGAGGTTGCCGCCGGTGGTGTGCCTGTCGCCTGGTGTCTGCCCATGGTTGTTGAGGTTAGCCGCGGCTACCATCGGCGGGTATGGTCCCCCCGTTCTCGCTTTCCGACGCCCCCGTCACCGCCCTGCCCGGCTTCCGCCGGACCTTCCCCCGTGGGCGCCTGACCCTGGGGCTCTTCCTCCCGGTGGACGCCGGCCGGGCCGAGGAACCCGACGTCGACATCATCCGGCAGGTGGAGCTGGTGCGCCGCGCGGAGGCCGCAGGTTTTGCCGCGGTGTGGCTGCGTGACATCCCGCTGCGGGACCCGGATTTCGGGGACGTGGGGCAGGTCTGGGACCCGGTGAGCTACCTGGGGTACCTGGCGGCGTCGACAAGCAAGATCGCGCTGGGCACCGGCGCCGTGGTGGTGCCGCTGCGGCACCCGCTGCACCTGGCGAAGCAGGCGGCCAGCATTGACCACCTCAGCGGTGGGCGTTTCCTCTTCGGCGTGGCCACCGGGGACCGATCCAGCGAATTCCCCGCCTTCGGGGTGGCGGAGGGGGAACGGGACGCGGTTTTCCGGGAACACCTGCAGGTGATGCAGCAGGCCTGGACCACGGAGAAGCGGGGGATCCGCTGGTCGGGCGGCCGGATGTGGGGCGGGGACGTCGTGCCCAAACCCCTGGCTGTGCGCCCGCCACTGCTCACCGTCGGTTCCTGCCTGCAGTCGATGGCCTGGCACCGCGAGCACGCTGACGCGCACGTCACCTACCAACGACCGCTGCCGGTGCAGCAGAAATACCTGGGCACCTGGCGGGAGGAGGGCAATGACAAGCCCTTCGCCATGTCGATGTCCCTGGACCTGCACCCCGACCCGGAGGCAGCAGTCGGGCCCATCAAATTCGGCTGGCGGGTCGGTGTGCGGCACCTGCGCCGGATCCTCCATGAACTGGAGGACATGGGCGTCGACCACGTCATCCTCGGCCTCAAACGCGGGACCCGGCCGGCCGAGGATGTACTCGATGAACTGATCGAGGACGTCATCCCGGCCTTCCGGGCCTGAAGATTACTGCTTGTAGCTGACCAGGAAGTTGCCCAACCGCTCGATGGCGTTCTCCAACTGGGAGGCCCAAGGCAGGGTGACCAGGCGGAAGTGGTCGGTGTGCGGCCAGTTGAAACCGGTGCCCTGCACCAGGAGGATCTTCTCCGCACGCAGGATGTCGAGCATCAGCTTGGAGTCGTCGTGGATCTCGTAGACGTTGGGGTCCAGACGCGGGAAGGCGTAGAGAGCACCCATCGGCTTGACGCAGCTGACACCGGGGATCTCGTTGAGCTTCTCGAAGGCCACGTTGCGCTGGTTGAGCAGCCGCCCACCCTCACCGGTCAGCTCGAAGATGGACTGGCGGCCGCCCAGGGCCACCTGGATGCCGTGCTGTGCAGGGACATTCGGGCACAGACGCGTGCCGGCAAGCAGCTCCAGGCCTTCGATGAAGCCCCTGGCGTGCTCCTTCGGCCCGGTCAGCACCATCCAGCCCGCCCGGTAGCCGGCCACCCGGTAGGCCTTGGACAGGCCGTTGTAGGTGATGGTCAGCAGGTCCGGGGCCAGGGTAGCCAGGGAGATGTGCTCCGCGTCGTCGTAGAGGATGCGGTCGTAGATCTCATCGGCCAGGATGAGCAGCTGGTATTCGCGGGCGACGTCGACGATCCTCTGCAGGACCTCCCGGGAGTACACCGCACCCGTGGGGTTGTTCGGGTTGATCACCACGATGGCCTTGGTCTTCTCGGTGACCTTGGCGCGGATGTCCTCGATGGAGGGGTTCCAGTCGTCCTCCTCGTCGCACAGGTAGTGCACCGGCTTGCCACCGGCCAGGGAGGTGGCGGCCGTCCACAGCGGGTAGTCGGGGGCCGGGATGAGCACCTCGTCGCCGTCGTTGAGTAGTGCCTGGGTGGTCATGGTGATCAGCTCGGAGACACCGTTGCCCAGGAAGACGTCATCGACGTCGAAGTCCGGGAAATCGTCGATGAGCTCATAGCGGGTGACCACGGCGCGGCGGGCCGGAATGATGCCCTTCGACGTCGAGTAGCCCTGTGAGGTGGGCAGGGCGGCGATCATGTCCCGCATGATCACGTCGGGGGCGTCGAAACCGAAGGTGGCCGGGTTACCTGTGTTCAGCTTGAGGATGTGGTGGCCGTCCGCCTCCAACCGCTCCGCCTCCGCGGACACCGGGCCGCGGATCTCGTAGAGTACGTCCTTCATCTTGTTCGACTGGTCGAACACGCGTGGACGTCGGCGGATGGTGGTCGGGGAGTCGGTCTCGCTCATGAAGTGCATTGTGCCACTCCTGGCAGGACGGAGTAAACCAAGCATGTGTGCCTATGAGCACGAGGAGTCTGGTGCCGGCCTGGATCCGGTGCTGATCCCGAGCCGCAGGCCGGAGACACGAAACCGTGGGGCCCCGGGGAGTTCCGGAGGATGGATCCAGGCTTTGGTCAGTGCCGGCAACCGGTCAGTCGCAGTGTTGGACAGGTGGGAGGAACTGAGTGGTCACTGGAAGCGGTTCAGGGCGGAAAGTGATCCCGTCAGTCCCGGTCTGATTTTCCCCGGTCCAGGGCCTTGTTGACGAAGCCCATCGCTTTGTTGGTCAACTCCGCAGTCTGAGCGCGCCGCTCCGCCCGCAGCTGGGCCAGTTTATCCTGTTCCGCCAGCCGCAGTTCCGCTGCACGTAGCTGCTCCGCGGTCCGCAACTCCCTGATCCGCTGCCTGTCGAGCGCCCGCGAGCTCGGCACAAACCAGGACTTCGGCCCGATCTTCATGATGTAGAGCAGGATCCACACGGTCGGGATCAGCAGGAGCAGCAGGGGAGAGAAGGGCGTGGTCCCGGCCAACAGGATGGACGCCGCCGCACTGCCCACGGTGGTCAGACCGAGAAGGCCGAAACGGGTCTTCTGCCCGTCCCGGAAGGCACTCTCAATCTCCTGTGCCGAGTACAGCTTGCCTACCTCGGTACCGGGCGCACCCTGGAACTGCGGGATGTCCTGGAAGAGCGGTGCCAGATCGCGGTGCAGGTCCGCTTTCGCGATCTCCGCGCACCGTCGGTCATATTCGTCGACTGTCAGCCGACCTTCCGCAAAGGCACGCCCCAGCGTGGACATGGCGGCGTTGCGCTCAGCATCACTCAGTCTCATGTCCGGCTGATTGGCGGGGTACCTCATACTCATGCTCCCAATCCTACTGCTGACTGACTGATGTGACCTCCGGGAATTCCCTGATCAATCCTGCATGGCCGCGGCAACCACCCTGATCAGCGGGCAGTCACGTCGCCGAACCTCTGCGCGAGCGGGGCGATCAGGGACGGACGGATGGCGATAAGGCCTACGACGATCGCGGCCAGGGACAGAACGAAGAGACCAAAGCCCGTCCAGTTTGTGGAGTCCTGCGCGGCGTACATGTGGTTGAGGTTGCGCAGAGCTCCGGTGGCGAATACCAGGATCACATGGATAACCGTGAAAATCACAAAATAGACCATCACGGGCAGGTGTACCCCTCGGGCGAGAGCGATCGGAAAAGCATTGCTCAGTGCCTTGTTGTTCTTCGGCCAGTACTCGGACAGCCGCAGGCCTGTGAGGATCGCCAGGGGGGCGGCGATAAAGACGGTGATGAAGTAGGCGAGTTCCTGCAGACTGTTGTAGTTGACCCAGGAATTGTGGGTGGGCCAGTCAAGGGACAGGTACTGAAGGCCAGCGGAAATTGCGTTCGGGAAGACCTCCCAGCTGGTGGGTACGATCCGTGCCCAGTGCCCGGTGGCGAATAGCAGGATGTAGAACACCGCACCATTGACGATCCACAGCAGATCCAGGACCAGGTGTATCCACAGGATCAGACTGATCTTCTTCCCTCCCCGCTTCGACCGCCAGTAACCCCGGGGCCTGCGCTCCCGGTTGATCTGGATTCCAGTCCGGATGATCAGGAAAAGGAAGAACATGTTGAAGAAGTGCTGCCAACCCACCCAGGCGGGGATACCGGTCGGAGTGTTTTCGGGCAGCTCATATTCGCCTGGATAGCGGGTGATGAACTCCGCCACAGGCTCAAGTCCCACCAGCCAGCGTGCAGCAAGCGTGGCGATAGCGGCGCCGACGATGAGAACAAGAAGGATGAAACCGCCCGTGATGGACCACTGCTTCCGGGTTAACGGAGTCAGCAGCTGTGTTCGCACGGAGCGTTGCCTGGGCTGCTTCCGGGTTTCACCGTCGACAGGGATCGCGTCCTGCTGTGCTGAGCCGCTGGATCCGGGCGCGGGCACGGTAGCACCTGGAGGCGTCGGCACGGTAGTTGAAATTGCACCGCCAGGGGCGGGAACGGCGCCGCCGGGGACAGCGCCACCGGGAGCAGGGACAGCGGCACCCGGAACAGCACCGCCGGGAGCAGGGACAGCGCCGCCGGGGGCCGGGACAGCACCGCCGGGGGCGGGAACAGCGGCACCGCCGGGGGCCGGGATAGCGCCACCGGGAGCAGGGACAGCGACACCCGGAACAGCACCGCCAGGAGCAGGGACAGCGACACCCGGAACAGCACCGCCAGGAGCAGGGACAGCGACACCCGGAACAGCACCGCCAGGAGCAGGGACAGCGACACCCGGAACAGCACCGCCAGGAGCAGGGACAGCGACACCCGGAACAGCACCGCCAGGAGCAGGGACAGCGACACCCGGAACAGCACCGCCAGGAGCAGGGACAGCGACACCCGGAACAGCACCGCCAGGAGCAGGGACAGCGACACCCGGAACAGCACCGCCAGGAGCAGGGACAGCGACACCCGGAACAGCACCGCCAGGAGCAGGGACAGCGACACCCGGAACAGCACCGCCAGGAGCAGGGACAGCGACACCCGGAACAGCACCGCCAGGAGCAGGGACAGCACCGCCGGGGGCCGGGATAGCGCCACCGGGTGCAGGGACAGCGGCACCCGTAACAGCGCCGCCAGGGGCGGGGACAGCACCGCCGGGGGCCGGGATAGCGCCACCGGGTGCAGGGACAGCGGCACCCGGAACAGCGCCGCCAGGGGCGGGAACAGCACCACCGGGTGCAGGAACGGCACTGCCGGGGGCCGGGAGCGCTGAACCGGGCGGGGAAAGGGGCTGGCTGTTCTTTTTCTTATCTGTTGAGGTGCCGTCCATGATCGATGCCGTTTCTTACTGCAGGGTTTTGGGATGATGTCGGGAACTGCGGGAGGGAGTGAGGTACGTGTACCGCATGACGAGCTCTGAGTGTTGAGGCTATCTGTCCGACAACTTTTCTCCACACTGGAAAGCGGTCCAAATGTTCCTCGCTGAGTCCGGGAGCACAATGAGCAAGGGTAGTGGGTGCTCCTGCGGGCCTGGTCTCCCACTTTATGTACTGAGCAGTCTATATTTTTAGCACCAGTAAGTCTAGAAAGTGACAGTGTAGTGACGTTCACCCCGGGGAAGTTCGGTATTCCTACCGGAATCGACCCACGGCCGACCGGGGGTCGAAAAGGTGTCGACCTGTCTGCTCGCTTGGTCCTGAGTGAGGGGTTAGTGAGGTTAAGGTTGGGCCCTGAGGTCCCGACCTCTCTGCCTGTCCGATAGCCGGCGAAACAGGTGGGATAACCTGGTCCCATGAGAATCTGGTCCCTGCACCCCCGATACCTGGACCAGAAGGGGTTGGTCGCGTGTTGGCGGGAAACTCTCCTGGCGCAGAAGGTCCTCACCGGTGCAACCACCGGCTATCGCAACCATCCCCAGCTGCTTCGTTTCCGCGCACAGGAGGATCCTTTGGCGGCGGTCGGTGCCTATCTGCAGGGGCTGCATGACGAGGCGACGGCGCGTGGGTACAACTTCAACCCCACCAAAATTCTGGTGGCCGGTTCGCCGGTGGCTCCGATGGAGGTGACCGACGGTCAGCTGACTTTTGAAGCGGGCCACCTGCGCGCCAAGTTGGAGGTCCGGGATCCGGCGCGGATTGCGGCTCTGTCGGATTTTCCGGAGACCCACCCACTGTTCCGAATGGTGGCGGGCCCGGTGGAGGAATGGGAGCGGCTCTGAGGGGCCGGTGAACCGGAAATGGGCTGGTGGGCATTCCTGCCCACCAGCCGTTTTCCGGCGGTATCCGAGTGCCGTCTTACATAACTGAGAAGATCCAGATCAGCAGAGCGACAATCAACAGAATGCCGACGATGGTCCAGATTAATCCGCTTCCACGCATGTCATTTTCCTTCCGTTGTGGTTTTTCTCCAGTGTAGCGACGATCACTTCTGAGGGTAGGGGACAAGACGGTAAGCGATTGACATCGTTTGCGTAACAGGTCTTGAGTAATGCGTTGGCATCTTCAGTTCGTTTCCCCGTATGCATGATCGCCCGAGGCTAGACTGCGGTGATCAGCAGTGATGCAAGTCACGGGAAAAGGTGAGGGCCAGTGCCATTTGTGAAACCTCAGCTCTTTGAGTCGCGGGACCGGCTCGTGGAGGACGTGTTCGAGTTCTCAGGAGCGGTTGACTCCCTGGTGGAGAAGCGGGTGCCGCTGGAGGATTTTCTCGGTTCCGTCGCCGCGACGCTGGGGCGGAGGGTCGAGGCCGATGTCTTCGGGGGCCGCTTCGCCGGTTCGCCGGACGGGCAGTCCGTCCGAATCCGCCGGGAGCCCGGCGACGCTGTGCCGGACGTGGATGAGGTGGATTTTCGTCTCGACCCTCCACTGCCGGAGTGGGCGGAGCGTTTCGTCGGACAGCGGCTCGTGCACGCCGCGAAACTCCTTGTCCGCAGTGAGGTCGAGGTACGGGTCGTGGATGAAACGGGGGACCGGGTCCGGATCCTGCTCGGCACGTCAGGTAGTGCCGAGCGGCGCCGGGAGATGCTCCATCTCCTGGGCCTGGACGGTGCCCGGATGCTGACGGTGGTGGCCATCGCGGGGGTGGGGCGCAATCCGGAGGGTGCGGCGCGTCTCGCGGAGGTGCTGTCTGGTGGGGGTGCCGCACCAATGGTCCGCCTGGGGGAGCTGCTGGTCCTCATCCTGCGGCGCAGGCCCGAGCTGGACACCGGAGTTCCGGCGGGACTCTCCGTCGGTCTCGGGGAGTCGCTGCCCCCGGAGCGGGTCCGCGACTCCTGGGAGGGGGCCCGGACGGCCGTGCGCTTCTCACTGCCCAGCCCCAACCACCGTGCCCGCTACCGGATGATCGATGCGGTCGTGGTGGATATCTGCAAGGTCGGCAGCCTGCGGATCCTGGCTGATGCGGTGGACCGGCGTGGAGTGCAGGATCTCGCGGATGTCCAGGCCATCGCCCGACTGGCCGAGGAGGGGCTGCCCGATACCCTCAACGTGCTCGAGGCGGTGGCCGCCACAGAGTCGATCCGGCAGGCTGCCCAGCTGGTGCACATGCACCACAACACAGTGGCGCACCGGGTGGAGGCTGCGGAGGGGGTGCTCGGTTTCCCGCTGCGGGAGATCTACGGCCGGACCCGTCTCCTCATCGGTCTGACCCTCTATCGCCTGGACCGCAACGCCGAGAAATTCCGTCCGGGAGTCTCTGACCGGCGTCCCCGGGGCAGCGTCCTGCTGGCAACTTAGCCAATTGTCACTTTTTCCTGGCAAACATTCGCCATTTGCCCGATGACTGCACGCTCATGAGTGATTAACGTCTCCTTCAGATCAAGTAAATGACTTGAATCACATTCTGAATCGGGTCTTTCCGGCATACCGGAGGACGAGAACGAGGAGTCGGACAGACAATGGCTATTGATCAAGCAACCCAGCAGTTCCTGGCCCAGGCGCAGGCGGCCAACCCGGATGCCAGGCCGATGCACGAATCCACCCCGGAGGAGGCGCGCATCGGTGCCCTGGGCACCCTCGACCTCATCGGCCCGGGCGTCGAGATGGCCGAAGTGGAGAACCTCGAGCTGAGCAGCGGCGCGGGTCAGGAGCCCTTCCAGGTCCGTGTGCTCAAGCCCTCCGCCCAGCCCCAGGGCATCATCGTCTACCTGCACGGTGGTGGCTGGGTGGTCAGTGACATTGCCGCCTACGACACCATCGGCCGCCAGCTGGCCCAGCACACCGACCACACCGTCGTGTTGGTCAACTACCGCAAGGCACCGGAATTCGCCTATCCCGCCCCGGCCGATGACTGCTGGACCGCCCTGCAGTGGGCCGATGAGAACCGTGATCAGCTCGCCGTCACCGGTGCCCCGCTGGTCGTCGCCGGTGACAGCGCCGGCGGCAACCTGGCTGCCGCGATGACCCTGCGTGCCCGCGAGGCTGAGGGCCCGCAGATCGACTACCAGGTCCTGGTCTATCCGGTCACCGACGCCGACTTCACCCGCCCCAGCTACCTCGACCCGGAGAACCAGCTGCTGCTGACCACCGAGTCGATGGTGTGGTTCTGGAACCACTACGTCCCCGCTGAGCGCCGCACTGAGCAGGACGTCGCCCCGCTGCACGCGGAGTCCCTGGCCGGACTGCCGGAGGCCTTCGTCATCCTCGCCGAGCACGATGTGCTGCGCGATGAGGGCGAGGCCTACGCCGCCCGCCTCGCCGAGGCAGGCGTCACCGTCGAGACCGAGGTCTTCGAGGGCCAGATGCACGGCTTCCTCAACATGTTCAACATCCTGCCCTCCAGCGCCGCCGTGGTCGAGCGCATGGGCGAGAAGATCCGCCAGCAGGTAGCCAAGGAGGTCGTCCGATGAGCAGGTCAGCACATGTCGATGTTGTTGTCGTCGGTGCAGGTTTCGCAGGCATCTACGCCACGCACCTGCTGCGCGACAAGAACGGTCTGAGTGTCCAGGGTTTTGAACGCGGCTCTGATGTGGGCGGCACCTGGTTCTGGAACCGCTACCCGGGCGCGCGTTGCGACGCCGAATCCATCGTCTACTCCTACTCCTTCGACGACGACATCCAGCAGGAGTGGACCTGGTCCGAGCGTTGGGCCACCCAGCCCGAGATCCTCCGGTATGCCGGCTTTGTTGCGGATAAGCTCGGCATCCGAGAGTCCTACGCCTTCAACACCGAGGTCGCCTCCATGGTCTGGGATGAGGAGGCCGGGCTGTGGATCACCACCACCAGTGATGGGGAGACCACCACCTCCCGCTTCGTTGTCACCGCGGTGGGCTGCCTGTCAGCCTCCCAGGTCCCCGAATTCAAGGGGCTGGAGGGCTTCGCCGGCGAGGTCTACCACACCGGTTCCTGGCCGCATGAGGGCGTGGACCTGGCGGGTAAGCGGGTTGCCGTCATCGGCACCGGTTCCTCCGGCATCCAGGCCATCCCGGCCATCGCGCAGCAGGCCGCGCACGTCACGGTCCTCCAGCGCACCCCGAACTACACGGTGCCCGCCCGCAACCGCAAGCTCGGCGTCGACGAGATGTCACTGATCAAGCGCATCTACCCGGCCCTGCGGGAGAAGGTCCGGGAGACCCCGGCCGGCGTCATCGTCAAGCCCCCGGTCGGTGCGGCCCTGGAGCTGCCGCCGGAGGAGGTCCGCGCCGAGCTCGACCGCCGCTGGGAGCAGGGCGGTCCGACCTTCATGAACGCCTTCACCGACACGATGAGCGATCACGCCGCCAACCAGATCACCGCCGACTACGTCCGTGAGCGGATCCGCGAGATCGTCCAGGATCCGGAGAAGGCGGAGCTGATCTCCCCGCAGGCCTACCCGATCGGCACCAAGCGCATCTGCGTGGACACCGACTACTACGCCACCTACAACCGGGAGAATGTCGACCTGGTGGATGTGCGCAGCACCCCCATCGAGCGCATCGGCGCCCGCGGGCCGGTCGTGGGCGGGAAGGAGTATGAGGTCGATGTGCTGGTTCTGGCCACCGGCTTCGATGCAATCACCGGTCCGCTGCTGCGCCTGGGCGTCCAGGGTCGCAACGGTCTGAGCCTCAATGAGGCCTGGGCGGAGGGCGGCAAGTCCTACCTCGGCCTCGCGGTGGCGGGTTTCCCGAACCTGTTCACGGTCACCGGCCCGGGCAGCCCCTCGGTGCTGACCAACATGATCGTCTCCATCGAGCAGCACGTGGACTGGATCTCCGACATGCTGCTCGACCTGGAGAACGAGGGTATCGAGCGCATCGAGGCCTCAGCTGAGGCCCAGGAGGAGTGGATCGCGAAGGTCAACGCCATCGCGGCCCAGACCCTCTACCCGGAGACCGCCTCCTGGTACATGGGTGCCAACATTCCCGGTAAACCGCGGGTGTTCATGCCCTACGCGGGTGGACTGGACACCTACCGGGAGATCTGCCGCCAGGTCGCCGCCGCCGGGTACGAGGGTTTCCTCACCTCGGGCCAGGTCGGTGTCGAGGCCCACGAGGTGCTCGCCACGGTTCCGGCCTCCTGACCGGGCTGACCCGACGGTGAAGGGCCCCGCTCCCGGAGACAGTCCGGGGGCAGGGCCCTTGTCGCTTATCGACGCCGCGGGGCGCCTGCGGCTACGGCAGCACGAGTCCGAAAACCGGCACCGCGATGAAGTAGGTGGTCAGGGTGACCAGGAACAGCGCGATGACGTTGAGCCAGAAACCACCCTTGAGCATGTCACCGATCCGGACGTAACCGGAGGCGAAGGCGATGGCGTTCGGCGGGGTGGCCACCGGCAGCATGAAAGAGCAGGTGGCGCAGAGGACCACGGGCAGGATGAGGAGCAGGACGTTCTGCTCGCCGTATTCAGTCAGGCCCATGCCCACGGCGACGCCACCCATGATGGGCAGGAAGGTCGCTGCGGTGGCGGTGTTGGAGGTGAACTCGGTGAGCACCAGCACGAGCACGGCGATGACGAAGATGAGGATGATGGTGGGCAGTCCGCCGAAGCCGGAGGCGAGTTCACCGATCCACAGGGACAGTCCGGACTCCGTGAACATTCTCGACAGGGCCAGTCCGCCGCCGAAGAGGAGCAGGACATCCCAGGGCAGTTTATTCGCCGACTTCCAGTCCAGCAGGCGGGTGCCACCGCGGTTGACCGGGATGAGGAAGAGCAGTGCTGAGGCGGTCAGTCCGATCGCGGCATCCGCGATCTGGATATTTGCGCCGATCCAGTCAAAGATGAAGGGGAGGAAGACCCAGGACAGGGCGGCGCCGAGGAAGACTGCGCCCGTGAGCTTCTCCCCGAGAGTCATCGGGCCCATCTTGGCTAGCTCTGCGCGGATCATCTCCTTGCCACCGGGGATCTCGGTCATCTCGGGTTTGAAGACGGTGGTGAGCACGAGCCAGGCCAGGACGAGGAAGACCATGGCCAGCGGCAGGCCGACCATCATCCACTGGGCGAAACCGATCTCGATGCCGTGGGTGGAGGCCATGTACGCGGCCAGCATGGCGTTCGGCGGGGTGGAGATGATGGTGGAAACCGAGGCGATGGATGCGGAATAGGCGATCGCCAGCATCAGTCCGGAGGCGAACTTCTTCTGGTTCTTGTGGCCTCCCACAACCTCGGCGGTGAGTGCCAGGACGGAGGTGCCGATCGGCAGCATGACCACCGCGGTGGCGGTGTTGGACACCCACATCGACAACAGGGCGGTGGCCAGCATGAAACCGGCGATCATCTGCTTCGGTTTCGTGCCCACCAGCAGGATGACGTGCAGCGCGAGGCGGCGGTGCAGGTTCCACCGCTGCAGACCCAGCGCCAGGATGAATCCGCCCATGAACAGGAAGATGGTGAGGGAGGCGAAGGGGGAGGCGATTGTCTCGAAGGGGATGATCTGCGCGATCGGGAAGATGATCAGAGGTAGTAGCGCCGTGATCGCAAGTGGGATCGCCTCGGTCACCCACCAGGCGGCCATGAGGACTGCGACTGCGGCGGTCAGGCGCATGGAGGCATAGGTGTAGTTGGTGTCCTCGGTGCCGTAGGTCGCGTTGACGGAGTCAACCGCGCCTTCCGGGAAGATCGACCAGACGAGGGTGGCCAGGATGAGGCCGATGAAGATGCCGCGTATCTGGCGGTTGGCCTCCTTCCGGTTGCCCACCTCCACGACGTCGCCGGTCTTGAGGGCGGTGGGTGGTTTGTTCTCGACTGCTGTCATGGGATCGGAGTCCTCCATGGATGCGGTCCCGGACTTGAGGCATGTCATGCCTCCACACCCGGGTATGGGACAGAAAAATACGGAGAAATGTGGGATATACCACTTTCTCCGCTCTATGTCAGGGGGATCGCAATCGTGTATGGCGTGGGGTACCACTTGATAACTCTCCTCACCCCCGCCATACCCCCGTTTATTCATCTTTCCCGACCTCAAAAAGCTGCCTGGTCGGCTACTGGTGGATGCTGCTTTCATGCGGATGTTTCCCGTGAAACATCCGGGCCGGGAGGTAGGCGTTCGCCGGTATCTCCCTCGGGGTTGCTGCCGCGGATCGCGCGGGTGGGGGACTTTGGCCCATGCATCGGGGGAGTGGTAATGGTCTCCGGCCGTGCACGCCGTGCGCCAGGGTGGTTGATTCCTTGATCGGGAACTCCACCGGACCTGCCTGCGGAAGCCATTGAGCCGTTCACGCAGTTTCTCCAGGTGGTAGGGGACGGACTGAAACTCACCCAGACGGGCAAGATCCCACCGGCGCAGGTCAGCGAACTGAGTCACGCACTGGGGCTCGACCAGTGGTACATCGGCAAACTCAACCGCGAGGGCCGGGTCTACCCTGTGGCCCTGCTGCATGAGCTCTGCCGGCAGCTCGGCTTTGTCTATCTCCGTAAAGGCACGCTGCTGCCCAGTAAAGCGGGCAGGGCACTGCTCAGTGGCGCCCCCGGGAACGGAAAACTGTTCGCGGCCAAACTCCCCGTGGCAACGCGGAAGAGATTCAATGAGGACGCCGGCTGGATCACCCTGATCGTCGCCGGTTCGGGACTCCCCTTCCACGAGTGGGAGTTCTACATCGCAGAAATACTCGGTGCCATCGGCTGGGAACGCAGCACCGGGCTGGTGGTGCTCCCGCCCCTGCCCCATAACCCCACCCCGGATGTCCTGCAGATCCTGGCGAGAGGACTGCGGCGCACGGAGGAGGCCGAACCGGAGAGGGTCGTGGATCTGGCTCGCCTGGCGCGGGTGACCTGCCGGCAATGACAGAAAAGCGCGGTACGGCAGGGGCTCTTCCCTGCCGTACCGCGCTTTTATGTGTGGCGCGTCCTGAAACAGTCAGTTAGACGCAGACGGGCACCGCACGGGCGTGGCGCACCATCTCCTCCCAGTCGACGATCTTCTTGCGCTCGCGGCCCTCGGCCTCACCCAGGGCGCGCTCTTCGGCGTCGAGCTGGTACCAGCCCTGCCAGGTGGTGTAGGCGATCTCGCGCTGCTCAAGCAGGGAGATGATCGCGTCGGCGTCCTCATGGGTACGTCCTGTGAGCAGGTCGGCGGAGGCGTCGGCGACGAGCATGTCGGTGGTCTGCTTGGCATCCGACTTGGTGTTGCCGATCAGGCCGATCGGGCCACGCTTGATCCAGCCGGTGGCATAGAGGCCGGGGACCGGGGAACCCGCGGACTCCGCCAGAACGTGGCCGCCGTCGTTGGGGATGACGGCCTTCTTCTCATCAAAGGGCACGCCGGGGATCGGGTCGGATTCGTAACCGACCGCGCGGTAGATCGCCTGGACGGGCCAGTCGGTGAACTTACCGGTGCCCTTCGCTCCGCCGTTACCGTCGAGCTCGGTGCGTTCGGTGCGCAGACCGACGACCTTGCCGTCCTTCTCCAGGATCTCGACCGGGGACTCGAAGAGGTGGATCTGCAGGGTGTGCGGGGCGTCCTTGGGCTCACGGATGGCGTAGCCCTCGAGGATCTGGCAGACCAGGTCCTGGGACTTCGAGCCACGGCGGGCCTCCTCGGATGCCTCGTCGTAGTCGATGTCCTCCGGATCGACGACCACGTTGATGGTGGGGGAGTGGTCGAGTTCCTTGAGCTCCTGCGGGGTGAACTTCGCCTGGGCGGGGCCGCGGCGGCCGAAGACGTGGACCTCCTTCGCCTGGTTCTTCTTCAGGCTCTCGTAGACGTTGTCGGGGATCTCGGTGACCTTGAGCTCGTCAGCGGTCTTGGCCAGGACACGGGCGACGTCGAGGCCCACGTTGCCGACACCGATCACGGCGACCTGCTCGGCGGAGAGGTCCCAGTCGCGGTCAAAGCGCGGGTTGCCGTCGTAGAAACCGACGAAGTCGGCGGCACCGAAGGAACCCCCAGCCTCGACACCGGGGATGTTGAGGGCGCGGTCGCGCACGGCACCGGTGGCGAAGACGACTGCGTCGTAGTACTCACGCAGTTCATCGACGGTGACGTCCCTGCCCACCTCAATGTTGCCCAGCAGGCGCAGCCGCGGACGGTCGAGCACGTTGTGCAGCGACTTCACGATGCCCTTGATGCGCGGGTGGTCCGGGGCAACGCCGTAGCGGATCAGGCCGAAGGGGGCGGGCATCTGCTCGAAGAGATCCACGTAGATCTCGTGCTCCTCGTTCCGGATGAGCAGGTCGGATGCGTAGATTCCGGCGGGGCCCGCGCCGATGACTGCGACGCGCAGAGTCTGCTGGCTGGTCATGATCAAGTCCTTTCGTAGACCGGTTGGTCTGTGAAGTTAGCACTATTCTGTTTGGGTGCCAAGGGGTGGAGTGGATCTGGTGCGGTACGCCTCGGATTCTTCCTTTCCATTCATGCTGTTGGATTTAGTATAACTCGACGTCAAATGCATTAAATTCTTCTTGACCTCCGAGTCTTTGGGCGATGAATGAAAGAAACTGTTGGCATAGACCGTCTGGTACGGCAGACTGCGTTCAATGCACTTCTCGGCCCAGCGGAGAACGTGGAGTCGAGAAGTATTAATAGACAGACTGGTACAGAAACTGGAGAAGACATGACAGTGAGCACCGCCGCTCCCCGGAAGCGCCCGGCACGTGCCCGCAAGCCGGAGGGCCAGTGGAAGATCGACGGAACCGCACCGCTGAACCACGTCGAGGAGGTCAAGCAGGACGGTGATGTCCTGGCCGTCAAGCAGCGGATCATCGACATCTACTCCAAGCAGGGCTTCGATTCGATCCCGGCCGATGACATCGCCCCGCGTTTCAAGTGGCTGGGCATCTACACGCAGCGTCGCCAGGATCTGGGTACGGAACTGACCGGCCAGATCCCGGACTCCGAGATGCAGGACAAGTACTTCATGATGCGCGTGCGCTTCGACGGCGGCCTGGTCAGCCCGGAGAAGCTGCGTGCCGTCGGTGAGGTCTCCCGCGATTACGCCCGCTCCACCGCCGATTTCACTGACCGGCAGAATATCCAGCTGCACTGGCTGCGCATCGAGGACTTTCCGGCCATCTTCGAGAAGCTCGAGTCTGTCGGCCTCAACTCCGAGCTGGGCTGCGGCGACGTGCCGCGCATCATCCTCGGCTCCCCCGTGGCCGGTGTGTCCGCTGAGGAGATCATCGACGCCACCCCGGCGATCGAGGAGATCCAGCGTCGCTGGCTGCCGGATCCCGAGCTCCACAACCTGCCTCGCAAATTCAAGTCCGCCATCTCCGGACACTCGCGCCAGGACGTCACCCACGAGATCCAGGACGTCTCCTTCATCGGCTCCGTACACCCTGAGCACGGCCCCGGTTTCGAGTGCTACGTCGGCGGTGGCCTGTCCACCAACCCGATGCTCGCCCAGTCCCTGGGTGCCTGGATCCCACTGGACGAGGTCCCCGAGGTGTGGGCCGCGGTGGCCAAGGTCTACCGCGACTACGGTTACCGCCGCCTGCGCAACCGCGCCCGGCTGAAGTTCCTGGTGGCGGAGTGGGGTATTGAAAAATTCCGTGAGGTCCTCGAAACCGAGTACCTCGAGCGCAAGCTCATCGACGGCCCGCACCAGCCGATCAACCCCGGCTACCGCGACCACATCGGCATCCACCCGCAGAAGGACGGCAGGTTCTACCTCGGTGTGAAGCCGACCGTCGGACACACCACCGGTGAGCAGCTGATCGCCATCGCTGAGGTCGCCGAGAAGTTCGGCATCTCCCGCATCCGCACCACCTCGGAGAAGGAGCTGCTCTTCCTCGACGTCGAGCGCGAGAACCTCGCCTCCCTGGCTGCCGCTCTGGATGACACCGGCCTGTACTCGAAGCCGTCCGAGTGGCGCCGCAACATCATGTCCTGCACCGGCCTGGAGTTCTGCAAGCTGGCGCACACCACCACCAAATCCCGTGCCGTCGAACTCGTCGATGAGCTGGAGGAGCGCATCGGTGACATCGATGTGCCGGTCCGGATCGCCCTCAACGGCTGCCCCAACTCCTGCGCCCGCACCCAGGTGGCGGACATCGGTTTCAAGGGTCAGACCGTCACCGACGAGGACGGCAACCGTGTCGAGGGTTTCCAGGTCCACCTGGGCGGTTCGATGAACCTCAACGCCAACTTCGGCCGCAAGCTCAAGGGCCACAAGGTCCTCGCCGATGAGGTGGGCGACTACGTCACCCGCGTGGTGGAGAACTTCCGTGACCAGCGACTGGACGAGGAGACCTTCCAGGAGTGGGTCCAACGCGCCGACGAGGAGGACCTCAAGTGAGTTTCACCGAGCCGGTGCTCCGCCGTGAGCCCAACCCCAACCGCAACCACCCGCTGCACTGCCCCTGGTGCGCCGGCGAGGACCTCTTCCCCAACGAGATCGAGGACTTCGGCTGGCTCTGCCGCGACTGCACCCGTGTGTTCTCGGTCCGCTACTACGGCCAGGATGCGCCCGAACACCGCCCGGCCCCGGCGCGTTCCACCAGCCAGGCCATCAAGAACTCCCTGAAACGACACGGACATCTCCAGGAGGAGGAAAAATGAATCTGCTCAACCTGGACAACCGCTCCTACCGTGACCCGGAGCTCAGCCCCGAGGGCCCCCTGACCACCGGTGAACTGCCGGCTGAGGTGAAGGAGGAGAACGCGCGGCTCGTCGAGAAGCACGCTGACGAGCTCTACGACGCCGACGCCGCCACCATCCTCACCTGGGCCGCCACCCACGCCCCGGGCCGCATCGCGGTGACCATGAGCATGGAGAACACCGTGCTCGCGGAGCTGGCCGCCCGCCACCTGCCGGAGGCCGACCTGCTCTTCCTGGACACCGGCTACCACTTCCCGGAGACCCTGGACGTGGCCCAGCGGGTGGACGCCCGGTATCCGCAGCTGCTGGTCACCGCCGCCCCGCGGCTCAGCCGCCCGGAGCAGGACGAGACCTACGGCCCCAACCTCTACCGCGCCAACCCCGCAGCCTGCTGCCGCATGCGCAAGGTCGAGCCGCTGGCGGTGAACCTCACCCCCTACGCGGGCTGGATCACCGGCCTGCGCAGGGCCGACGGCCCCACCCGGGCCACCGCCCCGGCGCTGAGCCTGGACGCCACCGGCCGGCTGAAGATCTCCCCGATCATCACCTGGTCGTTGGAGGACACCGAGACGTTCATCGACGACAACCAGCTGATCATCCACCCCCTGACCAGGCAGGGCTACCCGTCCATCGGGTGCTCCACCTGCACCCTCCCCGTCGCCGAAGGCGAAGACCCCAGGGCCGGCCGCTGGGCCGGACAGAACAAGACAGAATGCGGGCTCCACTCATGACCACTTCCATCCAGACCACCAGACTCTCCCCCCACCTCAAGGACCTCGAGAACGAGTCCATCCACATCCTCCGCGAAGTGGCCGGACAGTTCGACAAGATCGGGCTGCTGTTCTCCGGCGGCAAGGACTCCGTCGTCGTATTCGAACTCGCCCGCCGCGCCTTCGCCCCGGCGGCCGTCCCCTTCGAACTCCTCCACGTGGACACCGGCCACAACTTCCCGGAGGTCATCGAGTTCCGCGACAACCTAGTCGAGCGCACCGGCGCCCGCCTGCGGGTGGCCAAGGTCCAGGACTGGATCGACCGCGGTGACCTCGTTGAGCGCCCCGACGGCACCCGCAATCCCCTGCAGACCGTCCCGCTGGTGGAGACCATCGCCGAGCAGGCCTACGACGCCGTCCTCGGCGGCGCACGACGCGACGAGGAGCGGGCCCGCGCCAAGGAACGCGTCTTCTCCGTGCGCGACTCCTTCGGCGGCTGGGACCCGCGCCGCCAGCGCCCCGAGCTGTGGGACCTGTACAACGGCGGCAAACTCCCGGGCGAGAACATCCGTGTCTTCCCCATCTCCAACTGGACCGAGGCGGACATCTGGGAGTACATCGGTGCCCGCGGCATCGAACTCCCGCCGATCTACTTCGCCCACGACCGTGAAGTCTTCGAACGCGGCGGCATGTGGCTGACCGCCGGTGACTGGGGTGGGCCGCGCGAGGGTGAGGAGCTGGTGACGAAGCAGGTGCGCTACCGCACCGTCGGCGACATGTCCTGCACCGGTGCCGTGCTCTCCGACGCCACCGACATCCCGGCCGTGATCGCCGAGATCTCCGCCTCCACCCTCACCGAACGTGGCGCCACCCGCGCCGATGACCGACTGTCCGAATCCGCCATGGAAGACCGCAAGAAGGAGGGCTACTTCTGATGAGCGCGCCCGCATTCACCGAGAACACATTCGCCGAGAAACTGACCACCCGCGAGACCCTGCGTCTGTGCACCGCCGGCTCCGTCGACGACGGCAAGTCCACCTTCGTCGGCCGCCTGCTGCACGACACCAAGTCGGTGCTCGCCGACACCCTCGCCTCCGTGGAGGCGACCTCCGCCGACCGCGGTTTCGACGGCCTGGACCTGTCCCTGCTGGTCGACGGCCTGCGTGCCGAGCGCGAACAGGGCATCACCATCGATGTGGCCTACCGCTACTTCGCCACCAGCGAGCGCACCTTCATCCTCGCGGACACCCCGGGCCATGTGCAGTACACCCGCAACACCGTCACCGGCATGTCGACCTCCCAGGTCGTCGTCCTGCTTGTCGACGCCCGCCACGGCGTCGTCGAGCAGACCCGCCGCCACCTCACCGTCGCCGCCCTGCTGGGCGTGCGCACCGTGATCCTCGCGGTGAACAAGATCGACCTGGTCGACTGGTCCGAGGACGTCTTCCGCGGCGTCGAGTCCGAGTTCACCGGCCTGGCCACCGAACTGGGCATCGAGGACCCGCACGTCGTGCCGATCTCCGCGCTGCGCGGCGACAACGTCGTCGAGCCCTCGGAGAACCTGCCCTGGTACCCGGGCCCGACGGTGCTGCAGCTGCTGGAGTCCGTGGAGGTGCAGCGCGGCCGCGCCCACGACCTCGGCTTCCGTCTGCCCATCCAGCACGTCATCCGTGAGCACGCCACCGACTACCGCGGCTACGCCGGGCGCATCAGTGCCGGCGTCATCCGTCCCGGCGACACCGTCCACCTGCCGCACGGTCGCACCACCCAGGTCACCCGCATCGACACCCCCGACGGTGCGACCGAGGAGGCCGTGGCCGGTGACTCCGTCGTGCTCCTGCTCGCCGACGACATCGACCTGGCCCGCGGTGATCTCATCGCCGGCGCCGACCGGCCCGCCGAGGTCCGTTCCTTCCCGGCCACCCTGGTCGGGCTGACCGAGAAGCAGCTCGTCGAAGGCGCGGCCGTGAAGCTGCGCTACGGCACCGCCCTGGTCCGCGCGCGCATCGCCGAGGTGGAGCGCGTGCTCGACCTCGACGGCCGCAGTGACCTGCTGCAGCCGGGTCAGCTCGGACTCAACGACATCGCCCACGTCCGCCTCGAGAGCGCCGCCGAACTGCCCGTTGAGCCATACGCCGCCCGCGGCGCAGTGGGCAACCTGCTGCTCATCGACCAGGCCAGCGGCAACACCCTCGCCGCCGGCTTCGTGGGCCACCGCCTGCGCCAGGAGTAGCCATGACCGCACTGATCACCCTCTCCCACGGGTCCCGCCACCCCCAGGCCGAGCCCGGCGTCCGCCGGCTCACCGCCCTGGCCGGCGAGATCGCCGGGGTGGACGCCCTCAGCGCCCACCTCGAGTTCGATGAGCCCTCGCTTGTCGACGCCGCCCGCCAGGCCGCCGCTCGCGGCCATGACACCGCCATCGTGGTGCCGCTGCTGTTCACCCACGCCTTCCACGCCAAGCACGACGCCCCGGCGGTCCTGGAGCAGGCACGGAAGGAAACCGGCATGGACCTGCGTCTGGCGGAGGGCCTGGGCACCGGGGAAGAGGTTGCGTCAGTGCTCAACATCCGGCTGCTCGCCGACGCCCCCGACGATGCCCACGTCGTGCTCTACCCCGTGGGCACCTCCGACCCGGAAGGAGTGGCCGGACTCGCAGACCTGGCCGACCTGCTGGAGCGACTCTCCGGCCGCGGCGTCAGCATCGTGCCCGCCACCGGCGGGGGCCACCCCGGCGCCGGCCTCGTGGAGGTGGCCACCCACCACGAGGCCGTGCACATTCTGCCGTTGTTCGTCACCCACGGGCTGCTGCTGGACCGCATCACCAACCTGATCTCCCGCATCCAGGACGCCACCGGTGCCCGCATCACCCATTCCGCGCCCCTGACCACCGATCTTGCCGCCCTGGTGGCCGGCCGGCTCACGCAAAGGACCGCCTCATGAGGACGCTCATACTCATCGCATTCGCGGGGCTCGCCGCCCAGCTTGTCGACGGCGGCCTGGGCATGGGCTTCGGGGTCACCTCCACCACCATCCTCATCCTGCTCGCGGGTCTCGGTCCCGCCCAGGCCTCCGCGGTGGTCCACACCGCCGAGGTGGGCACCACCCTGGTCTCCGGCATCAGCCACTGGAAATTCGGCAACGTCGACTGGGGTGTGGTCCTGCGTCTCGGTGTGCCGGGTGCCGTCGGTGCCTTCGCCGGCGCGACCTTCCTGTCGAACCTCTCGATGGAGGCCGCGGCACCGGTCACCGCTCTGATCCTGGCGCTGATCGGCATGAACCTGGTGTGGCGCTTCAGCCGCGGCCGGGTGCAGCGTACCTACAGCGGTCGCCCCCACTCCAGTGGTTTCCTCGGCGGGCTGGGCCTGGTCGGTGGCTTCGTCGACGCCTCCGGTGGCGGCGGCTGGGGACCGGTGACCACCTCCACCCTGCTCTCCCTGGGACGCACCCAGCCCCGCAAGGTGGTCGGCACCGTCAACACCGCCGAGTTCCTGGTCTCGGTCGCCGCGACCCTCGGCTTCGTCGTCGGCCTGTGGGACGACCTCGTGGCCAACCTCGCCGCCGTGCTGGCGCTGCTGATCGGTGGTGCGATCGCCGCACCGATCGGTGCCTGGATGATCTCCCGGGTCAACGCCACCGTCCTCGGCGGCCTGGTGGGCACCCTCATCGTCACCCTCAACCTGCCGAAGGTGCTCGAGGCTGCCGGCCTGGAGGACTTCAACTTCGGTCTCCTCCAGCTGGTGATCGTCATTGTCGGCATCGGACTGACCTGGCTGGGTTTCCGCCGCTACCGTGCGAACCTGGCGGCCCTGCCGCCCGTGGAGACCACCGACGAACAGTCCGCCCCGCAGACGGAGAAGGCACGCGTGTCCTGATCCGGTTGGACAAATGAAGTGAGGCCGTCGGCCCCGGAACCTGATGGTTCCGGGGCCGACGGTTTTTGTCTGGACGGGGAGGGCGCGCAACATCTGACCGGTCCGGGTGATGCCGACGCGCAACGTCGCTGTTCACCGGTTCAGGCGTGGCGAGATGTTTCGTCCCTGATGCTCGTTGACGCCGCTTGTCCAGGGCTAGAAGGAACCGTCGATGTCGCTGACCACGACGACCTTCTGGTTGATGAACTCCTTGATACCCAGATCGATGAGCTCGTGGCCGTAGCCGGAGTTCTTCACGCCACCGAAGGGGATGTCCGCCTTCACGCCGGTGGGCTGGTTGATGTAGACCATGCCGGTGTCGATGCGGCGGGCAACCTTCTTGGCACGGTCGATGTCCTCGGAGAAGACCGAACCACCGAGACCGAAGGGGCTGTCATTGGCGATGTCCACAGCCTCGTCCTCGTCCTTCGCGCGGTAGAGCTGTGTGACGGGACCGAAGAACTCGGTGTGCGCGGTCTTCGAACCGGCCGGGATGTCGGTGAGCAGCGTCGGCCGGAAGAAGGCGCCCTGCTCGGGGACCTCAGCGCCGATCGTCTCGACGGTGACGCCCTCCCCCCGGGCCATCTCCACCTGGGCGGCCAGGTCATCGGCGGCCTGCTGGGAGGACAGGGGTGCCAGGGTGGTCTCCGGGTCCATGGGGTCACCGGCGACGAGCTTCTCCACATGTCCGCGGTAGGCCTCCATGAACTCATCGGCGACAGAATCCACCACGATCAGGCGCTTGGAGGACACACAGACCTGGCCGGCATTCCAGTGGCGGCCGAATGCTGCCCAGCGGGCGGCCTTCTCGATGTCCGCGTCCTCGAGGACGATGAAGGCATCAGCACCGCCGAGCTCCAGGGTGGACTTCTTCAGGTTCTTCGCCGCGGTGGCGGCGACGACGGAACCGGCGCGCTCGGAACCGGTCAGCGCGACACCCTTAATGCGCGGGTCGGCGAGGATCCGGTCGGTGGCGTCGTGGTTGGCGAAGATGTTGGTCAGCAGGCCCTCTGGTGCGCCGGCGTCCCTGTAGAGCTTCTCCATGGCCAGGGCCGACTGGGGGACGTTCGCGGCGTGCTTGAGCACGATGGTGTTGCCGGCCATCAGCTGCGGCGCCGAGATGCGGATGACCTGGTAGAAGGGGAAGTTCCACGGTTCGATGGCGTAGAGGACACCCAACGGCTCATTGACCAGGGCTACATCGGTGTCGCCGAAGCCCTCCGCCGGCAGGTAACGCGGCGTCAGGTGGGTGGGGCCGAACTTGGCGTAGTACTCGAGGATCTTCGCGGAGAGTTCGACCTCGGCCTCGGCCTCGCCGATGAGCTTGCCCATCTCCAGGGTGAGGATCTCGGCATAACTGCGGGAGTTGGCGCGCAGTTCGTCCGCGGCGCGCTTCAGGAGTGCGGCGCGCTCCGTCACCGGCTCGTTACGCCAGTTGAGGAATGCCTCCTGGGCACCGGCGATGGCCGCCTCGATCTGTTCCTCGGTGGCGTCCTCGAAAGTCTTGAGAACTTCTCCGGTGTAGGGGTTGAGGGTCTGATAAGCCATAGTAATTGCCCTTTCCTAATAAAGTCTCCAATTTGAAAGACAAGTACTATCATAACATATGTTGACGGGTCACCAATGTGGGTCTGTGTTTCCACTCGGCCCGGTAAAGTGCCCGGATGGACGGGAGACACGAAAAAACCGCTGATGTTCCCATCAGCGGTTTTCAGAGGGCAAGACTTAATTGACCTGCAGTTTATCCCGGAGGAAGTCGACGGTGGTCTCGTGGATCTCGGTCCAGCGGGGGATCGCCCCGGACATGTTGTAGACGCCGTGGATCAGGCCGGGCAGACGTACCTTCTCCACGGACACTCCCGCAGCTGACAGCTGGTCGGCGTAGTTCTCCGCCTCATCCCGCAGGACCTCGTACTCGACGCTGAGCACCAGGGCCGGCGGCAGGCCTGCCAGATTGCCCCGGGAGGGGGTGGCGCGCGGGTCCTCCACCTCCTCGGGGGAGTTGAGGTACTGCCCCCAGAAATAATCCATGTCAGCGGTGCTGATCACGTAGCCTTCGGCGAATTCGCGCTTGGACTCGGTATCGGCGTTGGCGTCAATGGCCGGGTAGATCAGCGCCTGTGCGGCCAGCTCCGGGCCGCCCTCATCGCGGGCCCGCTGTGCGGCCACCGCGGCCAGGTTGCCACCCGCGCTGTCGCCCATCACGGCGATGCGTGCCGGGTCACCGCCGTATTCGCTGATGTGTTCCGCAGTCCAACGCAGTGCGGCAAAGGTGTCGTCGGTGGCTGCGGGGAATTTATGCTCGGGAGCCAGCAGGTAGCTGGCGGCGACCACGATTGCGCCCGTGTCATTGGCCAGGGCCCGGTTGGACTCCTCGGCGACGTCGAGGCTGCCCGCCACAAACCCGCCGCCGTAGTAGTAGACGACCACGGGGAGCGGGGTTGCCCCCTGGTTCTCCGGGATGAAGATCCGCAGGTGCTGCTCACCGCCGGGACCGTCGATAATCTTGTCGACCACCCGCGCCACCTCCCGGGCGGGCTTCTGCAGGCCGGTGAAGGAGGCCACCACTGCCCGGCCTTCCGCCACGGAGATCTCCCCGAAGGGTTTCTGGCCCTGCTCCGCAAGTCCGTTGATGAGGGTCTGGACGGCACTGTCCACTGTCATGGGTTGTTTCCTTTCAGCTGGTGCCGGCTGAGCCGGCGTTCCGGACGGGGTGGAGGGGTCAGAGCTGGGCCAGTTCCACGGCCGGGGAGAGTTCAAAGCCGCGGTAGCCTTCGGCCACCACCTCATCGCAGATTGCGCGGTAGGTCGGTGCGCCGCCCACGTAGACCAGGCAGCGGCGTGGCTTGCCCGGGATGTTGGAGCCCATGAACCAGGAGTTCGCCTCGGGCAGCAGGGATTCCGCGGCCTTCTCGTTGGCGTGATCCACCCAGGCCTTCTCTGCCTCGGCGTCGGCCTCGATGATGGCCAGATCGTGCTCGTTCAGGTGGGCGATGGCCGCGGTGGCGAAGTCCACGTGGTCCTCGATGGCCAGCGGCATGTTGTAGAGCACCGAGGGGCTCTGCGGGCCGGTGATGAGGAAGAGGTTGGGGAAGCCGTTGACGGTGATGCCCAGGTAGGTTTCCGGTCCATCGGCCCACTTGTCCTGCAGACGCTCGCCGTTTCTGCCCACGATGCCCATCGCCATCAGGGGACCGGTCATGGCGTCGAAGCCGGTGGCCAGGACCAGGACGTCGAATTCGTACTCGTCGGTGGTGGTGTTCAGTCCGGTGGCGGTGACCCGCTCGATGGGGTTGGACTTGACGTCCACCAGCTCCACGTTGTCCTGGTTGAAGGCTTCGAAGTAGCCGTTCTCGAAGGCGGGGCGCTTGGCGGCGTAGGGGTGGTCGGTGGGACTGAGCAGCTCGGCGACTGCCGGGTCCACCACGCGCTCCTGGATCTTCCCGCGGATGTAATCGGCGGCGGTGTCGTTGGATGCCTTGCTGTGGTAAATGTCCGCGAACGTCGACAGGAACATGCGGAAGCCACCCTGGGCGTAGCGCTTGTCGTAGACCTCCTTGCGCTTTTCTGCGCTGACCTCGATGGCGGAAGGCAGCGGGGCCTCGAGGGGGACGCCCTGGACGTGGTTGCGGGCCTCCTTCCGGAGTTCCGCGTAGCGGGCCTTCTGGTCGGCGTAGAGCTCCGGATCGATCGGACCGTTGCCGATCGGGGTGGCGAAGTTCGGGGTGCGCTGGAAGACGGTTAGGTGGCCGGCCTGTTTGGCGATCTCGGTGATCGCCTGGATACCGGAGGAGCCGGTGCCGATGACACCGACGCGCTTGCCGGTGAAATCGACCGGCTCCTGCGGCCAGTTGCCGATGACACCGACGCGCTTGCCGGTGAAATCGACCGGCTCCTGCGGCCAGTTGCCGGTGACGTAGACGTCGCCCTGGAAATCCTTCACGCCGGGGAAGTCCGGCTCCTTGGGGACGGAGAGGTTGCCGGCGCCGGAGATGACGTAGCGGGCGGTGGTGGTCTTTCCGTCGTCGGTGCCCACGCGCCAGAAGGAGTTCTCCTCGTCCCACACCATGGAGGTCACCCGGGTGTTGAACTGGATGTTGCGGCGCAGGTCGAAGCGGTCGGCGACGTGGTTGAGGTAGTCCAGGATCTCGGGCTGGCCGGCGTAGCGCTCGGGCCAGTTCCATTCCTGCTGCAGCTCCTCGGAGAAGGAGTAGGAGTAGTGGATGCTCTCGATGTCGCAGCGGGCGCCGGGGTAGCGGTTCCAGAACCAGGTGCCGCCGACGCCGGAGGCCGCCTCGAAGGCCGTGACGTCCAGGCCCATCTGGTCGCGCAGCTTGTGCACGGAGTAGAGGCCGGCGAATCCGGCGCCGATGACGATCACATCGTGGGTCTGAGAGTGGGACATGTGCTGCTCCTGACGGGCTGAAGGGGTGTGTCTGGAGCAATACGATATGGTCCGGTGTGATTGAAGTCATGGGTGGAATCACCCTAAACGCCACCCGATCCCTCCCTGGTCCCTATGGCCTGGATGTATGCGGAGGTACCCGGGTAGCTGCGGATGCGCGCACGGGGACTGCCGGTGATGGTCCTCGTCCGGGATACGGGTGGGCGCTAACGTTGGGTGGATCTCCGGGGCTGTCCCCGTAGCGCCGCCGACAGGAAGGAAGGCGAACTGTGTCCGGAAATTCTGGTGCTCCCAGCAGGGGTTCCACCCTCGGGAAAATCTCGACGACGAGTTTCATCGGCAGACGCCGGGAGCTCGCCGAGATCAGGGCGGTCCTGGCGGATACCCGACTGGTCACTCTCACGGGACCCGGGGGAGTGGGCAAGACCCGCCTGGCGCTGGAGATCGCCGAGCGCTCCAGGAGGAGCTTCCGCGACGGGGTCTGGTTGGTCGAACTCGACAGTCTGCGTACCGGTGACCGGGTCGCCCCGGCGGTGGCGACGGCCCTGCGGGTGCCCGACCAGTCAAACCGGGTGGCCCTGGAACGCGTGGTGGATTATCTCCGGGACAGGGAGGTCCTGCTGGTCCTGGACAATTGTGAGCATGTGCTCCAGGAGGCCGCCGAGCTGGTGGACCGTCTGCTGGCGGCGGCACCGGGGGTGCGGATCCTGGCCACGAGCCGGGAGCCGCTGCACATCGTCGCCGAATCGGTCCGCGTCGTGGCGCCTCTGTCGACGCCGTCGTCGGACAGCGGGGGCGTGGGCATTGAGGGTTCTGAGGCGGTGATACTGCTGGTGGACCGGGCGCGCCAGCTAGTACCGGATTTTTCGGTGACTCCGGAGAACAGGGAGTCCGTGGCGCAGTTGTGTATCCGCCTGGATGGAATTCCGCTGGCGATCGAGTTGGCGGCCACGCGACTGCGGTCGCTGACCCCGGGCCAGTTGCTGGACCGGCTGGACCAGCGTTTTCAGTTGCTCAGCCGCGGCGACCGGACCACCCTGCCACGCCAGCAGACCCTGCAGGCCCTGATCGACTGGAGTTATGAGCTGTGTTCCGAGGCTGAACAACTGTTGTGGCGCCGGTTGTCGGTATTCCCGGATGCCCTGGATCTTGACGCTGCGGAGGCGGTCTGCGGCTTCGGGGAACTGGACATGTTCGAGGTCTTCGATCTGATGGATCAACTGGTGTCCAAGTCCCTCCTGCAGACGGAGCGGACGGGGGAGGGGATCCGCTACCGCCAGCTGATGACGGTCCGCGAATACGGGAGCCAGTTGCTCACCGATGCTGCGGAGCGGGATGAACTGCACCGCCGGCACCGGGATCATTATCTGGCGCGTGTCGAGGCAAGGCTTGCGGCCTGGAATGGTCCGGACCAGGCGGAGTCCCTCGCGGCCACGCGCGCGGAGAGACCGAACCTGCTGGCCGGACTCAGGTGGTCGCTGGATACCCCGGGTGAGCAGGATGTGGCTGCCCGGATCGCCGTTGCCCTGCGTTACCACTGGATAGCGGGTGGGTTCCTCAGTGACGGCCGGGGCTGGCTGGAGCGGATCCTCCGCCACCCGGAGCTGTCTGCGCATGCGCGGGGATCCGCCTCCTGGGTGGCCGGGTGGGTGGCCCTGATCCAGGGCGACCACCAGGATGCGGCCGATCATCTTGAGGTGTCGCTGTCCATCGCGCGTTCGTTGCCGGATCCGGAGATGGAGGTCTTCGCGCAGCACTGGCAGGCCCAGCACCGTGTGTTCACCGGGGATCTGGTGGCAGCCACGGAGCAGTTCCGGAAGGTCATCGCTGAGCATGAGGGCCATGGCCGGACCGTCCCGCAGCTCACGGCGATGTTCCAGCTGGTGATGGCGCAGATCTTCGGGGGTGAGCCTGAGGAGGGGCTGCGGATCAGTAGCGCGGCGATGGCGATCGCGGAGCGTCACGGGGAGCAGCGGAATCAGTCGTACCTGTGGTGGATCTCCGGGGTCTGCCACTGGCGGCTGGGTGATTATCCCGCGGCGACGGAGGCGGCCACCCGTGCCCTGGGGATCCAGCAGAATTTCCAGGACGGTATCTGCACGGCGATGAGCGTCGAGCTGCTGTCGTGGATCGCGGTCTCGGCCGGTGACTTCGAGAGGGGAAGGGAGCTTGCCGACGCCGCCAGCGCCGTCTGGCAGGAGCTGGGGACGAGCATCCAGGCCTTCGGCCCGCACATCGCCGCGGTTTCAGAGGCCTCTGCCGCCGAGATCCGGGCAGCTCTCGGGGAGCGTTCACCGGAGGGGGTGGAGCAGGGGGCGCGTGACAGCAAGACCGAGGCGATCGCGGTGGCCCTGGGCAGGAGGGCACCGCAGGCCGAGCCCGCGGGCGCGGTGGGGGACAACCCGCTGAGCGGCCGCGAGAGGGAGGTGGTGGAACTGGTTTCCCAGGGGCTGACCAACCGTCAGATAGCCGGCAAGCTGGTGCTCTCCCCGCGCACCATTGAGGGGCATGTTGAACGGATCCTCAACAAGCTCGGATTCAACTCCCGCACCCAGGTTGCCACCTGGGTGGAGAGCCTGCGCCAGGCGGGCTGAACGCTCAGGTGAGGTCGATCTCGGGGAGGGGGCGTGCCGCGACCTCGGCGGCCTCCCCGGCGGGAACGCCGACCATCCGCAGCATCGCGCGGGCGAAGATCTGGTCGCGGTCTTCGCGGGGCTCCGAATCCATCGCCAGCTGAATCGAGGCGATGAGCGAGCCGAAGGTGCAGGTGGTGGCCAGGTCCAGGTCGTCGATGGTGAACCGGCCGGATTCCAGTCCCCGCAGCAGATCCCGTCGCGCGCGGGGGCCGAGGATGCGTACCAGGGCCGGGTGGGCCGCGCCCATCTGGACCAGAAATCCTCCCCACACCCGGTCGCTGAGCGCATGGCGGACCAGGTGGCGCAGTGACCCGGCGAAGGCCTCGGCCGGGTCCTCCAGGCTGGAGACCTCACGGTCGAGGATGTCACCGACCTTCTCCACCGAATCCTCGGCGACGGCGGCCTGCATCTGCTCGCGGGAGGAGAAGTAGTTGTAGAACGTGCCCGTGCCCAGGTCAGCGGCCTCGGTGATCTCGGCGATGCCGACCTCGTTGAACCCGCGCTCGGCCATCAACGTGCGTGCGGCGTCGATAAGCCGCGCCCGGGTCTGTTCGCGGCGCCTGCTTCGCCGGTCGTCGGTTTTCGTCATGCGTTCACCGTAAATGATCGCCCAGGTCACACCCATGCCCCGGGGGTGGTCGGGGGTGGCCGCAAAGGTGAATCCTTGTCCATGAATGAATGATGATTCACAATGTGTGCCAGACAACATGTTCCAGATCACATCAAAAAGGGAGACGCGCCCATGTCACTCAACGGCAACACAGCAGACAACCAGAACTTTGACACGGACGTCGTGATCGTCGGCGGCGGTCCGGTCGGCACCCTGCTCGCCGTCCTGCTCGGCAAGAAGGGCCACCGCGCCATCATCGTGGAGAAATGGCCCACCTTCTACGAGCGTCCCCGCGCCGTGACCTTCGACCACGAGATCGCCCGCATCCTCGGCTACATCGACATCGACTCCGAGAACGACGCCGCCATCGAGCACCACACGGACTTCTACTCCTGGCGCAACGCCGAGGGCGAGTCCCTCATGGAGGTCGACTGGACCTCCATCACCGACTCCGGCTGGCGCACGCGGTACTGGTTCTACCAGCCGGACCTGGAGAAGCGTCTGCGCGGCATCGCCGAGACAATGGACAACGTCGAGATCCGCTGCGGCTGGAAGGTCACCGACCTCCAGCAGGATGATGAGTCCGTCACCCTGTACGGCGAGATCACCGACAACCCGGAGGTGGAGAACCCGGACGCCGAGCAGGCGCAGATCCGTGCGAAGTACGCCGTCGGCTCCGACGGCGCGAACAGCTTCATCCGCAACTCCCTCGGCATGGAGATGAATGATCTCGGCTTCTTCTTCGACTGGCTGATCCTGGATCTCAAGCCGACCCAGGAACTGGAGTACGGTCCGGACCACTGGCAGCTGTGCGACCCGAAGCGCCCGACCACCATCGTCCCCGGCGGCCCGGGGCGCCGCCGCTGGGAGTTCATGGCACTGCCGGGCGAGGACCTCAAGGAGCTGGCCAGCGAGGAGAACGCCTGGAAGCTGCTGGAACCCTGGGGCGTCACTCCCGACAAGGCGATCCTGGAGCGTTCCGCGATCTACCGTTTCGAGTCCCGCTGGGCTGAGCAGTGGCGCTCAGGCCGGGCGTTCATCGCCGGCGACGCCGCCCACCTCATGCCTCCTTTCGCTGGTGAGGGCATGTGCGCCGGCGTCCGGGACTCCCTGGCCCTGGCCTGGCGCCTGGACCTCGTCCTCGACGGCAAGGCCGATGATGACCTGCTGGACTCCTACGGCGAGGAGCGCCGCGAGCACGTCCGCCACTACATCGACTTCTCCATGGGGCTCGGCGACGTCATCTGCATCACCGATGAGGAGGAGGCCGCGAAGCGCGATGAGCGCATGATCGCCGAACTCGCTAACTCCGACGGCACCCCCGTCAACACCGACGTCGCCCACCTGGGGCCGGGCATCTGGATCCAGGACGCCGCCCATGGCGGTGAGCTGGCCAAGCAGGGCCTCGTTGAATACCAGGGACGCAAGGGCCGGTTCGATGATGTCGTCGGCCGCGGCTGGACCGTCATCGGCCTCAACACCGATCCGGCAGCCGTGCTCGACGCCGGACAGCTGGCCACCCTCGAGACGATCGGGGCCACCACCGTCAGCGTCGGCCACCACGCGGACCAGGTCGATGTCGTGGATAGTGAGGGTGTCTACAGCCGCTGGCTGGACGGAGCCGGTGCCGCTTACGTGATCACCCGCCCGGACTTCTACGTCTACGCCACCGCCGCCGATGCCTCTGAGCTGCAGACGCAGCTGGACAGGCTCGGTCAGCTGCTGCACCTGAGCCCGCAGCCGACACTCGTCCAGTAATAATCTCCCCAGAGCCCATAAGCCACGGAAAGGTCAGACAACATGTCATTGAGTTTTGAGCACGTCACCCTCGGTCAGCGGGTGCTGTTCGGTCACGGTCAGGCAGCCGACCACCTGTCCGCCGAGGTTGAGCGCCTCGGTGCGGGCAAGGTCATGGTCATCGCCGGGGAACGGGAAGTCGAGATCGCCGAGCAGGTCGCAGCGCGTATCGACGTCGCGGTCTGGCACTCGGACGTGGTGATGCACGTCCCCGTCGAGGTCGCCGAGACCGCCCGCCGGAAAGCCACCGACAATGGTGTGGACCTGCTCGTCTGCGTCGGCGGGGGTTCCACCACCGGCCTGGCCAAGGCGGTGGCCCTGACCACGGGCATCCCGATCATCGCGGTACCGACCACCTACGCCGGCTCCGAGGCCACCAACGTGTGGGGTCTCACCGAGGCCGCACGTAAGACCACCGGTGTCGACCACAAGGTCCTGCCTGCCACCGTGATCTACGACTCCGCACTGACCCTGTCCCTGCCGGTGGACATGTCCGTGGCCTCCGGGCTCAACGGCATGGCCCACTGCATCGACTCGCTGTGGGGACCGAAGGCCGACCCGATCAACGCCGCCCTGGCTGCCGAAGGCATCCGCGCCCTGTCGGCCGGGCTGCCGAAGATCGTCGCTGATCCGCAGTCGATCGCCGGGCGGGATGAGGCCCTCTACGGCGCCTACCTGTCCGCGGTGGCGTTCGCCTCCGCGGGATCCGGGCTGCACCACAAGATCTGCCATGTGCTGGGCGGGACCTTCAACCTCCCGCACGCCCAGACCCACGCCACGGTCCTGCCCTATGTACTGGCCTTCAACGCCCCTCACGCACCGCAGGCCGAGGCGCGTGCCGCCGCGGCCTTCGGCACCGGCACGGCACTCGAGGGGCTGCAGAAACTGCGCGAACAGGTCGACGCACCGCAGAAGCTGTCTGACTACGGCTTCACTGCCGAGGGTATCCCGGAGACCGTGTGCATCGTCCTGGAGAAACTCCCGGCGAACAACCCGCGGGAGATCACCGCCGACAACCTCACCGCACTGCTCACGGCCGCACTCAACGGCGATGACCCGGCCGTGCTCACCGGCGATGTGCAGTACGCACAGTAAGACACCAGAAAAGGAAGCTGAAGAATAATGACGCAGGCAACCACCCAGACCGGTATCAGCGCGGCCCAGCAGGAGGTGGAGGAGGAACTCGTCGAGCGGGTTGTCGCCTCCTTCGACAACTGCGAGAATCCGCGCCTGAAGCAGATCATGCAGTCGTTGACCACCCATCTGCATGACTTCATCCGGGATGTGCGCCTCACGGAAGAAGAATGGAATAAGGCCATCGACTTCCTCACCGCCGTCGGACACATCACCGATGACAAACGCCAGGAGTTCGTCCTGCTCTCCGATACCCTCGGCGCGTCGATGCAGACCATCGCGGTGAACAACCAGGCCTATGAGGATGCCACCGAGGCCACCGTCTTCGGCCCCTTCTTCCTGGATGACGCCCCCGAGGTGGCTCTCGGTGGGGACATCTCCTTCGGTGCCGAAGGTCAGCCCGCCTGGATCGAGGGCACCGTCACCGACACCGACGGCCAACCCATCGCGGGTGCGCGGATCGAGGTGTGGGAGTGCGACGAGGACGGCCTCTACGACGTCCAGTACGACGACGGACGGATGTCGGCACGCGCGCACCTGTTCACCGATGAGAACGGCACCTACCGGTTCTGGGGGCTGACCCCGGTGCCGTATCCGATCCCGCATGACGGGCCGGTGGGCAAGATGCTGGAGGCGGTGGGCCGTTCCCCGGTGCGTGCCGCGCACCTGCATTTCATGGTCACCGCACCTGAGAAGCGCACCCTGGTCACCCATATCTTCGTCGAGGGTGACCCCCAGCTGGAGATCGGTGACTCCGTCTTCGGGGTCAAGGACTCGTTGATCAAGACCTTTGCGCAGCAGCCGGCCGGCACCCCGACGCCTGACGGGCGGGAGCTGGGTGAGCAGGACTGGGCGAAGACCCGTTTCGACATCGTCCTCGCACCCGCCCAGGCCTGATTCACCCCGTATTCACCCCATTCCGCCGCCCCACGCGATCATCTTCGCGTGGGGCGGCGGTGGCGTATCAGCCTGCTGGCCTCCGGTGCGAACCCGGTCACTCCAGGTAGGCAATCCACCGTGGACGACGTACACTTTCCACCCATGACTGCACCCCTTTTCGTTGCCGCTGTCCCCGGTGAAGCCGCCCACCTGCCCGAGGGCTCCGATGTCCTCATCACCGGAGTGGGCACCCTGCCCGCCGCGATCAACCTGACGCTCGAGCTGTCCGCGCGTCGTGCCGCCGGGAAGCTGCCCTCCCGGATCATCAACATCGGCACCGCCGGAGCGCTGCGGGATGACCATGAGAACGGCGTCTACGAGATCGACCGTGTGCACAAGCACGACTTCATGTCCGCAGAGGTCCCCGGTGTCACCGGCGTGGCCCTGCCGATCGCCTTCGAACCGGAGATCTCCGGGCGTTTCCCCACGGCCCAGCTGGCCACCGGCGACACCTTCGTCGAAGACTCCGTCACCCGCGACCGCCTGGCGCAGGACGCCGGCCTGGTGGACATGGAGGGCTACGCCGTGTGCGCCGTGGCGCACAGTTTCAATGTCCCGGTGACGCTGCTCAAGCAGATCTCGGACCGCGCGGACGAGGAAACCGCCCCGGGTTGGGCTGACGCCGTCGACCCCGGCGCGGTCCAGCTGGCCAAGGCGGTCCGTCTCCTCGAGGAAGCTGTGGTCACTCCGGTTTAGCGGTGTCCCCGGTTTCAGCCCTGGCCTCGGCCGGGGCTTTTTCCCTGTCGGCGTCTGTGGTGTCCCCGGCGTCCTCGTCAGAGGGCTTCCGTCTGCCCATGGAGATCAGTTTCTCCCGGACAGCGGTGAATGTCTCCCAGGAGGTGATGTTGCCGCCCCGGGCGGTGGCGATCTCGATGTCGTCGATGGTGATCTCCCCGGCACGCAGGGCCACCAGCTCGGAGTGGTAGCGGAAGAAGACCGCGGCTGTCGCGGCGACCGGCACGGCGAGGAATGCCCCCACGATGCCGAAGAGTGTGGAGCCGACCGTCACGGCCAGCAGGACCACAGCGGCGTGCAGGTTCATGGCCTTGGACTGCAGGACCGGCTGGAGGATGTTGCCCTCGAGCTGCTGGACCGCGATGATCAGCAGCAGCACGAACAGGGCGTTGGTCACACCGTTGGTCACCAGAGCGATGATCACGGCCAGCGCACCGGCGGTGAAGGCACCGACGATGGGGATGAAGCCGGCGAAGAAGGTGATCACGGCCAGGACGAAGGCCAGCGGCACGCCGAGGAGCATCAGGCCGATGCCGATGAACAGGGCGTCGACGAAGGACACGATCGCCTGCGTCCGGATGAAACCGGCCAGTGTGTTCCAGGTGCGGGTGAGCACCTCGGTGAGGTGCCAGCCGGCGTTGGCGCCGGTGTACTTGCGCAGCCAGGGCAGGAAACGGTCGCCGTCCTTGAGGAAGAAGAACGTCAGCACCAGCATCACCACGAGGGTGACTGCGACGGAGGTCGCCGCGCTCAGCCCCGTGAAGACGCCGGAGGCGATCTGGGAGGACTGGTCCTGGAGGAAACCCGTGATGTCGTTGAGCACCTGGTCGAACTGCCCCAGATCAACGTTGAAAGGCGGTCCCTGGACCCACTCTGACAACTGACTTAAACCCACGGAAGCCTGATCGATCAGGTCACGGCCCTGGTTGCGGATGGTCGGGGCCATCGCGGCGAAGATGCCGCCGATGATGGCGAAGAATCCGACGAGGACGACCGCGGCGGCCAGTGCAGCGGGGAAGCGCAGCTTATCCCGCAGGAGTTTCACCGGCGGCCACAGAACGGTGGCGACCAGCAGCGCAAGGAGGACCGGCAGGATGCCGGCCCACACGAAGCCGAGGATCTGGCCCAGGATGTAGGCCGCGGCGACGAAGATGACGAAACGCAGGGCCCAGCCGGCGGCCCAGCGGCCGTCCCGGCCGATGAACACCGCGCGGTCGGTGACGTCATCACTGTCCTGGGGGCTGGTGACGTCCTGCGGGTTGTCGGACAGCTCGGCGAAGTCGGAGACGGCCTCGGCGAGGTCGTGGGTGTCGGTCCCCGTCTCGCCGGGATTGTGGGGGCTCTTCGGTGTGCTCATCAGATTTTCAATTCTGCCAGAGAAATCGATTGTCAGCCGCGCACGGAGCCGACCGGCCGCAGCACGCCGAAGCGGTGCAGGGTCACGGTGACGGCCTGCTCCAGCAGGAAGGGGAGCAGCTCCCGGCGGCCGTCGGCGAGCACAGGCTGGTCGAGGATGACGGAGCCGTTCTCCGCGGCGGCTGCGTAGAGCGCCGGATCAACCTTCCCGAGGGCCCGCACCCGGCTGCCCGGGCTGAGACTGGTGCCCTCGATGACCTCGATGCCGGTGCCTGTCCGCAGACCCGCCATCCGCAGCCGCCACAGGTCGCGCCCGGCGGCACCGGGCCCGACCCACACCTGCAGCGGTTCCGGGAGCCGGCGGTAGCGGAAGATGTTTGCCTCACTGCGCAGCCCCGTCAGGTCGTGTTCGCGGCTGAACTCCTCCCGCCAGGACAGTTCATCGAGTTCGGCGGCGGTGCGCAGCCACGCAAGGTCAGCCGGGGAGAGTTCTGCGGCGGCACGATCAAGCAGATCGTTGACAGCGGGGAAGAGCTCCACCTGCGCGTGGTCGGGTTCCCCGTCGGACCAGGTACCCAGCTGGGCCACGTAGTTCGGGCCGCCGGCCTTGGCTCCGGGGCCGATGACGGATTTCTTCCAGCCGCCGAAGGACTGCCGCTGCACGATCGCGCCGGTGATGCCGCGGTTGACGTAGGCGTTGCCCACCTCAACGTTGTCCATCCAGTGGTCGATCTCTGCGTCGTTGAGGGAGTGGATGCCACCGGTCAGCCCGTAACCGGTGGAGTTCTGCCAGGAGATCGCCTCATCCAGCGTCGCGGCGTACATGATGCCCAGGACCGGGCCGAAGCACTCGTTGGTGTGGAACCAGGAGCCGGGGCGAACGTTGTCGCGCACACCGGGCGACCAGAAGCGGCCCTCCTCATCGAGGCGGCGGGGCTCCAGCAGCCAGTCCTGGCCGGAGTCGAGCTGGTTCAGGCCGCGGTGCAGCTTCTCCCCGGGGGGTTCGATCAGTCCGTTCATGGTGGTGGAGATATCGGTTCCGGGGCCGACGCGGAGGGTACCCACGGCGTCGAGAAGCTGCGTCCGCAGCCGCTTCGACCGCCCCGCCGCGCCGACGAAGATGACCAGCGAGGCCGCCGAGCACTTCTGGCCCGAGTGCCCGAAGGCGGAGCGGAGGATATCGGCGACCGCCAGGTCCGGATCCGCGGCCGGGGTCACGATGATCGCGTTCTTTCCGGAGGTCTCCGCGCTCAGTTTCATCTCCGGGCGCCAGGACCGGAAGAGGGCGGCCGTCTCTGTCGCGCCGGTGAGGATGACCTGGTCGACGTCCGGATGGGAGATCAGACGCTGCCCGGCCTCCGCCTCATCGGCGGGCAGGAACTGGACGAGGTCCGTGTCCACGCCGTGCCTGGCCAGCCCGCGGTGCACCGCGTCGACCAGCACCTCCGCGCAGGCCACGGTCTGCGGTGCCGGTTTGATGATCACCGCGGAACCCGCTGCCAGCGCGGCCAGCACCCCGCCGGTGGGGATGGCGACGGGGAAGTTCCACGGGGGCACCACCACCGTCAGCGCATGCGGGGTGAAACGGGAACGGGAGCGGTCGAGGTTACGCGCGGATTCGGCGTAGTAGGTGGCGAAGTCGATGGCCTCGGAGATCTCCGGGTCCGACTGGTCGATGGTCTTGCCGGCCTCCTGGGCCATCACGGTGACCAGTGCCCCGCGGGCGTCCGCCAGTTCATCGGCGATGGCGTCCAGTACCTCGGCGCGCTGCGCGCCGCTGCGCTGGGCCCAGGCGGTGGCCAGCTCACGTCCCCTTTGCACAGCCTTGTCGACGACCGCCGGGTCGGTGATCTCCTCCGCCCGCAGGCGATAGGGCTCGGCCGCGAGTGCGTCGAGCGCCCAGGCCCGGTTGACACGCAGGGCCGGATCCGTGTCCGGTTCATTGCGGAACCGTCCCGTCTGCAGCGCCTGGCGGCCCCGCTCCGTCTGCCGGTCCTGCTTCCGGCGCGGCTGCGCGGAGGTGCTCTCCCGCTCGGCCACGGCCCGGCGCAGGGCCTGCTCCTGCAGGTCCATCGGGCTCGGCGGCTCGATGTCAGGGGCGAAGAGGGCATGGAGGAAATTCTCCTCCGTGGCATTCTCCTCGAGACGGCGCACCAGGTAGGACACGGCGACGTCGAAATCCTCGGCGTGGACGACCGGAGTGTAGAGGATCATCCGGCCGACCTCCGCCTGCACCGCCTTCTGCTGCTCCGGGGCCATGCCCTGCAGCATCTCCGCATCAATCTGCTCCGTGACTCCGCGGGCCAGTCCGAGCTCCCAGGCCAGCGCCACAGTGAACAGGTTGTGGCTGGCCACCCCGATGCGCACGTTGGCAACGTGCTCAGGCCGGAGGATGAAGTCGATGAGTCGGACGTAGTTGGCGTCGACCTCCGCTTTAGTGGCGTAGGGGGCCTGTTCCCAGCCGTGGACCTCCGCCTCGACCTTCTCCATCGAGAGGTTCGCGCCCTTGACCAGACGGATCTTGATGGGGGCGCCGCAGCCGGCGACCCGCTGTTCCGCGAACTCGGCCAGCTCCTGCAGGGCGGCGAAGGAATCGGGCAGGTAGGCCTGCAGGACGATGCCGGCCTGCAGGTCGGTGAACTCCGGCTCGCTGAGCAGTTCCGTGAACAGGCGGATGGTCATCCGCAGGTCCTTGTACTCCTCCATGTCCAGGTTGATGAAGGTGCCGTTGGCGTGCGCCGCGCGGTACATCGGCCGCAGCTGGTTCTTCAGGCGGATCAGGTTGCCCTCCAGGTCCCAGGGGTTGAGCTGGGCGCAGAGGCTGGAGGCCTTGACGGATATGTAGGTCACCCGCGGGTTGTCGATCAGCTGCATCGTGCGCTCGGCCCGCCGGTCGGCTTCACCGTCGCCCAGCACCGCCTCACCGAGCAGGTTGAGGTTGAGCTGGTTGCCTTCCGCAGCAGCCTTGTCCAGCAGCTTATTCAGCGCCTTGCCGTCCGCGTCGAGCACCAGGTGCCCCACCATCTGCCGCATTCTCGTGCGGGCGGCAGGTAGGACGATGCCCGGCAGTTTCGGTCCCAGCAGGCCACCCAGCCGCAGTGCGGCCTGGTTGAGCCGGCCCAGGAACTCCGGAGGTGAATCCAGGCTGCGCAGGGCCTGTGCAGCGGTGCGGTTGTCCTCCGGACGCATGACCCGGTCCACGAAGTCCATGGTGAAGGACACCCCGGCCGGGTCACGGACCAGGTCCGCGAGACGTTCGGTGGCGGAGGTGCCGGCGCCGCCGGCGCTGGCCTGCAGCCAGGTCCGGGCCCGGATCACGGCGGACTCGAGGATTGTTTCGACGGTGGTGAGCTCAGACATGGGGGACGTCCTTGGGGTCAGTGGGATGGACTCAGTCGGTTCGGCTGGACCGGATGGCCACCGGGGGACGGTCACTGACGTGGCGGGTGCGGGTCAGCTGCGGATTCACTGGCGGGCACCTTTCTCCTGGATATGCCCCGCACGGGGCAGGGGAGGCACGGAAGAACGTGATCTGTATCGCTCCCCGCCAGTATAGGGCTGCGGGGGTGTCCATGGCGGTTGTCACCCGGATCTGTTTCCTCCCCTCATCCTGCGCTTCCTCTTGCGGTGCGGTGGCAGTCTGGCTCTATGGGCGGTATGGATGTCCTCGTCTTCTCCGCCGGGCCGCAGACCGCCCCCGGTGCAGAACCCGTCGAGGCCTTCACGCACCACGCGGTGGAGGTACTGCACTGAGAACTGCGGGTCGTCGCGGCGCAGTGGATGCGTGCGCTGGCGTGGCTGTGCGCCCCCGGGTGCGCCTGGGGCGAGGCCGGCCGGTCACTCTGAGCAGCGGAAACAAAATAAGTTGAGTCAGCCGGGAACAACTTTGCGTGGAGCGCCGTTGTACGGAATGTAAGCTTGAGTGCGGTCGGCTCAAGGCATCTGCTAGGGTGGGTGCCGGAAGTTGAGCCTCAGGCAATCAACTTAAGGAAGCCCGCTTAAACAGGAGGAAAACAATATGGGACGTGCAGTAGGAATCGACCTCGGCACCACCAACTCGGTGGTTTCGGTGCTGGAGGGTGGCGAGGCCACCGTCATCGCCAACTCCGAGGGCGCCCGGACGACCCCGTCCGTCGTCGCATTCGCCAAGAACGGTGAGGTCCTGGTCGGCCAGTCCGCGAAGAACCAGGCTGTCACCAACGTCGACCGCACCATCCGTTCCGTCAAGCGCCACATCGGCTCGGACTGGTCCGTCGACATCGACGGCAAGCAGTACACCCCGCAGGAGATTTCCGCCCGCACCCTGATGAAGCTGAAGCGTGACGCTGAGGCCTACCTGGGTGAGGAGATCACCGACGCCGTCATCACCGTCCCCGCCTACTTCGAGGACGCGCAGCGTCAGGCCACTAAGGAGGCCGGCCAGATCGCCGGTCTGAACGTTCTGCGTATTGTCAACGAGCCCACCGCGGCTGCTCTGGCCTATGGCCTGGAGAAGGGTGACAAGGAACAGACCATTCTCGTTTTTGACCTGGGTGGCGGTACCTTCGACGTCTCCCTGCTCGAGATCGGCGACGGTGTCGTTGAGGTCCGTGCCACCGCCGGCGACAACAAGCTCGGCGGCGACGACTGGGACCAGCGCGTCGTTGACTGGCTCGTCGACAAGTTCAAGTCCTCCAACGGCATTGACCTGACCAAGGACAAGATGGCCCTGCAGCGTCTGCGCGAGGCCGCCGAGAAGGCCAAGATCGAGCTGTCCGCCTCCCAGCAGGCCACCATCAACCTGCCCTACATCACCGTGGACGCAGACAAGAACCCGCTGTTCCTGGATGAGACCCTGTCCCGCACCGAGTTCCAGAAGATCACCCAGGACCTGCTCGACCGCACCAAGGAGCCCTTCAACCAGGTCGTCCGCGACTCCGGTATGTCCGTCGCCGACATCGACCATGTCGTTCTCGTCGGCGGCTCGACCCGCATGCCGGCCGTCACCGACCTGGTCAAGGAGCTGACCGGTGGCCGCGAGCCCAACAAGGGCGTGAACCCGGATGAGGTCGTTGCCGTCGGTGCCGCCCTGCAGGCCGGTGTTCTGCGCGGCGAGGTCAAGGACGTCCTGCTTCTCGACGTCACCCCGCTCTCCCTCGGCATCGAGACCAAGGGCGGCGTGATGACCAAGCTCATCGAGCGCAACACCACCATCCCGACCAAGCGTTCCGAGACCTTCACCACCGCCGAGGACAGCCAGCCCTCCGTGCAGATCCAGGTCTTCCAGGGTGAGCGCGAGATGGCCGCGGCCAACAAGCTGCTCGGTTCCTTCGAACTCGGCGGCATCGCCCCGGCCCCCCGCGGTGTGCCGCAGATCGAGGTCACCTTCGACATCGACGCCAACGGCATCGTCCATGTCACCGCCAAGGACAAGGGCACCGGCAAGGAGAACACGATCAAGATCCAGGACGGCTCCGGCCTGTCCCAGGAGGAGATCGACCGCATGGTCAAGGACGCGGAGGTCCACGCGGAGGAGGACAAGAAGCGCCGCGAGGAGCAGGAGACCCGTAACAACGCGGAGTCCATGGTCTACCAGACCCGCAAGTTCGTGGAGGAGAACTCCGAGAAGGTCTCCGAGGACATCAAGGACAAGGTTGAGGAGGCCGCGAAGGGCGTCGAGGAGGCACTCAAGGGCGAGGACCTCGAGGCCATCAAGGCTGCCGTGGAGAAGCTCTCCGCTGAGTCCCAGGAGATGGGCAAGGTCATCTACGAGGCCGACGCCAACGCTGGCGCCACCCAGGCACAGGCCGGTGACGAGGCAGCCGACGATAACGTCGTCGACGCCGAGGTCGTCGAGGACGAGACCAGCACCGACACCGACACCGACGCTGAAGGGGAGAAGAAGTAGTGACGGACCCCAACCCGATGCCCGACAACCCGGGAGACCCGGAGCACACCGACCCGGAGGCGACCTCGGCTGAGCGTGCCGAGGCCGCCGCCGACGAAGCTGCCCGTGCCCAGGACGCCGACCCCGAGATCGACGCTGCCCTGCAGGCCGAGATCGAGGCCGCCTTCGCGGAGGCGGAGGGTGGGGTTCCGCCGATGGATCCCGACGCCGACGGCGACGGGGAAGTCTCCGACATCGAGGCGCAGCTCGCCGAGCGCACCGAGGATCTGCAGCGTGTGAGCGCGGAGTACGCCAACTACCGTCGGCGTACCGAACGTGACCGCCAGGGAATCATCGACTCCGCCAAGGCGTCGGTGCTGACCCAGCTGCTGCCGATCCTCGATGACCTGGAGCTGGCCGCCAAGCACGGGGACCTCGACCACGGTCCGCTCAAGGCTTTCGCCGATAAATTCACCGACACCGTCAAGGGGCTCAAGCTCGAGCCCTTCGGTGCGGAGGGCGAGGCCTTCGACCCGGAGATCCACGAGGCGGTGCAGGACCTGTCCTCGGGTGAGGAGAAGGTGCTCGGCACCGTCCTGCGGCACGGCTACCGCTTCAGCGACAAGGTCGTCCGCAACGCGATGGTCATCATCGCGGATCCGGCCGACACCGCCGAATAATCCGGGGGTTCCACCCCGACCTGCACCGCCGTCCGAGACGCACCTCCAGCCGCCCTCGGGTGGCGGTGCACCCATTTTCACCCGTGATACAGAATAATTACAGGAACAACGAGAGAATCCGTTTCAGAAAGGAGGAGATGCCCAGTGACTGTTCAACGCGAATGGGCAGACAAGAACTACTACGCGGATCTGGGGGTCTCCTCATCCGCCTCCGCAGACGACATCAAGAAGGCCTACCGGAAGCTCGCCCGGGAGAACCACCCCGACAAGAACCCCGGTGACAAGGCCGCCGAGGAACGCTTCAAGAAGGCGGCCGAGGCATACGACGTCATCGGCGACGAGACCCGCCGCAAGGAATACGACGAGCTGAAGTCGATGCTGCGCTCCGGCGGCTTCGGTGGTTTCGGCGGAGGCGGAGGCGCCGGATTCCCCGGCGGGTTTCGCCAGACGGAGGACTTCGACCCCTCGGACATCTTCGGACGAGGATCCGGTGGAGGATTTTCTGCGGACGGCGGTCTGGGCGATATCTTCGGTGGCCTTTTCAACCGCGGCGGCGGTGCTCGCCACACAGCTCGGCCGACGCGGGGAGCGGACGTCGAGACGGAGATCACCCTGGACTTCCGGGAGGCGGCCAAGGGGACCACGATTCCCCTTCAGCTGACCGGCGACGCCCCCTGCAACACCTGCCACGGCTCAGGCTCGAAATCGGGCAATCCCACCGCATGCTCCGTGTGCCACGGCTCCGGTTTCACCTCGGAGAACCGCGGTGCCTTCGGCTTCTCCGCCCCATGCACCAACTGCGATGGCACGGGTCAGGTGATCACGGACCCGTGCACCACCTGCCACGGTTCCGGCACGGTCCGACGTACCCGCCAGCTCACCGTCCGCATCCCGGCCGGTGTCATCGACGGGCAGAAGGTCCGGCTGGCCGGGCAGGGCGAAGCGGGGCCGCAGGGCAAGCCTGCCGGCGATCTCTTCGTCACCGTGCACGTGCGCGCCGACAAGGTGTTCACCCGCTCCGGTGATGACCTCGAGGTGACCGTGCCCGTTTCCTTCGCGGAGCTTGCCCTCGGCGACACCGTCACGGTCCCGACCCTCGACGCACCGGTGAAGGTGAAGGTGCCCGCCGGCACACCCAGCGGACGCACCCTGCGTGTCCGGGGCCGAGGCGTGCCCAAGAGCGGCGGCACCGCCGGTGACCTCCTGGTCACCGTGGAGGTGACGGTGCCGAAGAACCTCGACGCCGCCGCCACCAGTGCCCTGCGCACCTATGCGCAGGCGGAGAAGGACTCAGGATTCAACCCGCGCACCGGGTGGTCCGGGAACAGATAGCAGAGTGTGAGGAGGTGTATGACCTGTGATCGGTGACAGTGACAAGGCCGGTGGAAAGGCCAAGGAAAAATCGTCGACGGAGGAGCTGGGCGAGGTCTTCGTCATCTCGGTGGCCGCCGAGCTGGCCGGCATGCACGCCCAGACCCTGCGCACCTACGACCGCATGGGACTGGTCACCCCGCGCCGCACCACAGGTGGTGGGCGCCGCTACTCCCGCAAGGATGTCGCCCTCCTGCGCTGGATTCAGCAGCTCTCCCAGGAGGAGGGCGTGAACCTGGCCGGTATCAAGGCGATCATCGAGCTCTCCGAGGAGAACGAACGTCTCCGCGCTGAGGTGGAGGAGCTGCGTGCAGAGAAGGAACGGTTGCGCGGCCGCAGTGGTGTCCGGGGCGGGGAACTCGTCCACGTGCCGCGTTCCACCGCGATTGTGATGTGGGAACCCCGCCGTGTGCGGCGCCGCCGCCAGGCGTGAACCAGGATCTTCCCAAGGCCCGCGTCCGCCCCTGCTGAGGGGGTGGCCGCGGGTCCCTTTTTCCTCGGAGCCTTCCTGCCTGTGCGGTTGTGAACTCTGCTAGTCACCCCCTTCGCGGATAATGTCCACAGATCTTCGCAACTGTGTCCTGGGGCACAGGTAGGGTGTGGTGGCAGACCGCACATCCTCCGTGAAAGGACTCACCGACATGACTGTCTACGCCAACCCCGGTACCGAGGGTTCGATCGTCAACTACCCTGAGCGCTACGACAACTTCATCGGCGGCGAGTGGGTGGCCCCGGTGGACGGCGAGTACATGGACAACATCACCCCGGTTACCGGCGAGGTCTTCTGTCAGGTCGCCCGAGGCAAGGCCGCCGACATCGAGCTGGCCCTCGACGCCGCCCACAAAGCCGCCCCGGCCTGGGGGAAGACCTCCGCAGCCGAACGCGCGCTGATCCTCCACCGCATCGCCGACCGCATCGAGGAGAACCTCGAGGAGATCGCCGTCGCCGAGACCTGGGACAACGGAAAATCCGTCCGCGAGACCCTTGCCGCCGACATCCCCCTGGCCGTCGACCACTTCCGCTACTTCGCCGGTGCCCTGCGTGCCCAGGAGGGGCGTCTGTCGCAGCTCGACGAGAACACCGTGGCCTACCACTTCAACGAGCCCCTCGGTGTGGTCGCCCAGATCATCCCGTGGAACTTCCCCATCCTCATGGCCACCTGGAAGATCGCCCCGGCCCTGGCCGCCGGCAACGCCATCGTGCTCAAGCCCGCAGAGCAGACCCCGGCGTCCCTGCTCTACCTCGTGGAGAAGATCGCGGATCTGCTGCCGGCCGGTGTGCTCAACATCGTCAACGGCCTCGGCGACGAGGCCGGCTCGGCACTGTCGGGTTCGGACCGCATCGCGAAGATCGCCTTCACCGGCTCCACCGGCGTCGGCAAGATCATCAACAAGGCCGCGGCCGACAAGATCATCCCGGTCACCCTCGAACTGGGCGGCAAATCCCCGTCCATCTTCTTCCCGGACATCATGGATAAGGACGACGCCTTCCGGGACAAGTGCCTCGAGGGCTTCGCCATGTTCGCCCTCAACCAGGGTGAGATCTGCACCTGCCCCTCCCGCGCGCTGGTCCACGAGTCCATCGCCGATGACTTCCTGGCCCTGGCCGTGGAGCGTGTCAAGAGCATCAAGCAGGGCAATCCGCTCGACACCGAGACCCAGATCGGCGCGCAGGCCTCCCAGGAGCAGATGGACAAGATCTCCGGCTACCTGGAGCTCGGCCCGCAGGAGGGCGCAGAGACCCTCACCGGCGGCAGCGTCAAGCAGATCGAGGGCCTGGACAAGGGCTTCTACATCGAGCCGACCGTGTTCAAGGGCACCAACGACATGCGTATCTTCCAGGAGGAGATCTTCGGACCGGTGCTCTCGGTGGCCACCTTCAAGGACTACGACGAGGCCATCCGCATCGCCAACGACACCAACTTCGGGCTGGGTGCCGGCGTGTGGGCCCGCAACGGCAACATCGCCTACCGCGCCGGCCGTGACATCCAGGCGGGCCGCGTGTGGGTCAACCAGTACCACACCTACCCGGCCCACTCCGCCTTCGGCGGCTACAAGGAGTCCGGCATCGGCCGCGAGAACCACCTCATGATGCTCGCGCACTACCAGCAGACGAAGAACCTCCTCGTCTCCTACTCCGAGGATGCCGCCGGCTTCTTCTGATCCGCCAGTTCCCCCAGCCGCGCCAGAAACACCGGGTCCGCCCAGTAACTGCTGTGGTCCCCGGAGCTGTCACCCGGCCAGACCCGGGCCCCGAAACCCGGGGCGGTGGGATCCGGCCCGTGGACACCCGCCCCCTCCGTCACGGTCATTCCGATCGGGTCGGAGGGGTTCGTCATGGCGTGGATCTGCGGCCGGTCACCCAGCAGCGTCAGTTCCCCGGCACGGGCCACACCGGCGCCCGGGCTGCCGATGAGGATGAGGTCATCCGCGTAGAGCCCACCGCCTGCCGATGCCGCCTTCCCTGCCACTACGGAACCGTAGCTGTGGCCGACCACGATGCGGCGCTGACCGGGGAAACGCCGGGTCAGCTCCCGCTGGAAGAGCTGTAGTTCCGTGCCCGCCGCCCGGGCCGGTTCCTGTGCGAGTGCATGGGTAGCCTGCACCGGGGCGTGGTAGCCCAGCCACAGGACCGCCGCCCCACCCGTGGCGGCGGCGACAGTGCGCGCCCGGTTGAGGTGGACCGGCAGCCCTGCAGGATCGGAGGAGCCCACCCCGGCCACGATGGTGGTCACCGACGGGGCCGTGGCGAGATCGCCCACCGCGGCCACCAGGCGCCCGTCAGCCACCTCCAGGATCTGCAGGTCAGGCTGTTCCAGGGCCAGCAGTTGCACAGCCTCAGGCGCGGTGAGCAGGTTGAGCTCATGGACGGCCGCCACCTCCAGGTCCGGGGTGTCACCGAGGCGGGTCGGCTCCTCAACCTGCACCGGGGTGCACAGCAGATCGATCTGCCGGGCGCAGGCGTAGTCGAGCAGATCTCCCAGCACGCGGAGATTATGCAGCAGCAGACTGAGCGCGTCGGCAGCCCCCGCATAGCCGGCGACCAGCCCACGGGCCCGTACCTCCGCGGCGTCCAGTTCCTCCTGCAGCCCGGCCGTCACCGACAACACCTGCGCCACCCGCAGCATCTGAGCAGGTGGGGCCGTCATCGGCCGGGCCAGAACATGGAGGCGGTTCACCGCGGCCTCCGCGGCCTGACCCCGGAAACCGGTGGCGGGCAGCTCATCGAAACTGCGGGACAGCCATTCCGCCTGCCCCACGAGCCAGTCGGCGTCGACGGTGAGGCGTCGGGCGGCGTGGCGCAGGGAAGGGGCGTCGATACGCATCAGATATCCAGTCGGGCAGCGAGCCGGGAATCGTGGTCCCGGGCACGGGAGAGGAGATCGCAGACCTCCCGGACATGCCCGCGCAGCGCCTCATCCGCCCGGCGGTGGGTACCGGTCCAGGCGATCCCGGCGCGGTGCAGGGCCGCGGCGGTACGCGAACCTGGGGGTAGCTCCGGCGACGGGGGTTCGGAAATGGGGCGCAGCAGGGAGCTCAGGTGGTCGAAGGTGGCTGCGGTCAGCTGTATCTGGTTCATGCCGTCAGTGTGGGCCGTGACCGCGGCCACGCCAACCGGGTGCCCGCGAACCTGTGGATAACCACCGCCCATCCACATACTGTGGGTGCCATGCGAATCGGAATCGTGCAGTTGACCTCCGGCGGGGATATCGTGGACAACCTCGCCCTGGCCCGGGACCAGATCCGGGAGGCCGCCTCCCGGGGTGCCACCCTCATCGTGCTGCCGGAGGCCGCCAGCCATGCCTTCGGTGCCGGCCGGCTGGACAGCCAGGCCCAGGAGCTGGACGGCCTCTACGCCACCGGCCTACGCGAGCTGGCCCGGGAGCTCGGGGTCACCGTCGTCGCCGGGATGTTCCGCCCCGCTGACACCGTCGAACGCGAGGGCCGGGCCTTCCACCGCGTGTACAACACGGCCCTGGTCACCGGCCCGGACGTCCACCTGGGCTACGACAAGATCCACACCTTCGATGCCTTCGACTACCGGGAGTCCGACACCGTCAAACCCGGCTCCGAGCTGGTCACCTTCGAGGTGGACGGGGTTACCGTGGGCGTGGCCACCTGCTACGACATCCGTTTCCCCGTGCAGTTCCAGGATCTGGCGCGCCGGGGTGCTCAGGTGATCGTGGTGCCCACCAGCTGGATGGACGGCCCGGAGAAGCTCTACCAGTGGCGCACCCTCACCGCGGCCCGGGCGCTGGACTCCACCTCGTGGATCGTCGCGGCCGGTCAGGCCCGCCCGGGTGGCCAGGAGCAGGCGGGGCAGTCCAGCGGCCCGACGGGCATCGGCCATTCGTGCGTGGTGGGGCCGACGGGGCGTCGGGAAGCGGAGGCCGGTTACGAGCCGGAGATCATCGTCATGGACCTGGACATGGACGAGGTGACCAAGGCCCGGAAGACACTGCCGGTGCTGTAGGCGGGCTCAGGGGTGTGGCCACTCCTCGGTGGGTTCCCAGGCCTCCGCCTGAATGTGGTCGGCCGGGGTGCCACCGGCGATGAGTGCCGCGACGGTGCTGTGGACCCCCTCCGGATCACCGGCGACCAGGACCTCCCGGTCGGCCCACGCGCCGTAGGAGGCCACCAGTTCGCCGACCTGTCCGGTCTCCTGCAGGTGCAGGCCGCGCGGGGTGCGGGAATCCTCGGTGGCGCCGACCCACCACGCGTCCCTCGGGTGTTCGACGACGGGCACCACCGACAGCCAGGAGCTGACCACCGCCAGGTTCCACAGGCCCATGAGGTCGTAGAGTTCGCCGGGGTAGTCGGCCGCGACGAACAGGTGGACCCGGGGACGCTCCTCCCAGTCGAGCATGTCGAAGAGGATCGCGCGCAGCGGGGCCAGCCCGGTGCCGTGGGCGATCATGAGCACGTCGCGTTCCCCGCTGACCTGCAGGTCACCGCGGGGGGTTCCGAAGAGCCAGTAGTCGCCTGGTTTGGGCAGGGCGAGGAGCTGGGATATGTCGGAATCCGCCAGGGTCCGGATGTGGAACTCCAGCTGGCCGAAGTCGTTGGGCGGCAGGGCGGGGGAGAGCATCCGCCATACACCGGGCAGGTAGGTGGTGGTCACGGGCAGGTGCTGGCCGGCGCGGTAGGGGACGGGTACGCCGGCCTCCAGACGCACGACGCTGATGTGGCGGGTGCGCCGCTGCACGCCGAGAACCTCAGCGGACCAGGCCGGGGCCTCTCCTTGTGCGTCGGTTTTCCGGGCAGCATCGGCCATGACCTTGCACACGCTCGCCAGGGCGCGGGCGGCGGCGTCGGCGGCGGGGACCTCCAACGTGTGCAGCCCGTGGTCCAGAGCGGTGGCGAAGGCGGGGTAGATCTCGGCGGGGAAGCCGTAGCGGCGGTGGTCCCGGCCGAGCTGGCGCAGCCGGTCGAGGATCTGTGCGGGCAGTGCCCCGGTGCGCGGGGTGCGCTCGAGGACCCAGGCACAGGCGGCGGCGAGCTCGACATGGGTGTGGCGCAGGGATATGGGGAAGGCCTGCCGGGCCTCCAGGACCTCCTGGTAGAAGCGCTGCTGCACCACGTCCCGGAACTCGCCGCTGCGTTCCCGCAGGGCGGCACCGGTATCGAGAAGAGTCGCCGAATCCATGTCCACCATTGTGCCTGCCGGTTCAGTCCCCGGTCGCCGCTGACCCGGCTTCCGCCCAGAATCGGGGCAGGATCAGGTCGAAATCCGCCCGCTGATCCATGGGCAGGGAGTGGGTGCCTTCGGGCCAGACGGTGACGGTGGCCTGCGGGAGCAGCTCCCGGGCACGTTCGGCCGCCCCGGAACCACTGAGTGACTGCCGGCCACCCAGGTCCACCCGCACCGGGGTGGTGAGCGCCCGCCACTGCTCCTCGGGCAGTACCCCGGGGGTGGGCAGCGCAGCGGCGTAGCCCTTGGTGGCGGCGTCGATGAGCGCCGCCATGGGGCCTGCCCCACGCACCTCATCGGCGGTGGTGCCCCCGATCCGGGCGAGGGCCTCCTCGCGCCAGGCGGCCGGTAGCGGCAGGGAGGCGACGGTGGCCCAGAAGTAGACGGAGGCAGGTGGGGAGTCGAGCACCATCACCGGTTCGAACAGGGCCAGGGAGCGGATCCGCTCCGGATGCCGGACGGCGAGGTTGGCGGCCTGGGCGGCACCGAAACTGTGGCCGACCACGTGGGCCGCGTCGATCCCCAGGCCGTCCATGACCTCCGCCCAGGCATCGGCCTGGTCGCCGATACCGGTGAAGGGCAGCCGCTGGGCGGAGAAGCCGGCGTCCCCCAGCGGATCAGGCGCGTAGATGGGGCGGGTGCCGATCCACCCGGGGAGGTTCTCCACCCACTGTGCCGAACCGGAGGAACGCCCGGGGATCAGCAGCACCGGCTCCTGTTCCGCACCGTCACCCCCACCCGGCCAGTGGAGGACGCGGACGGTGCCGTGGGTGACGGGGACGTCGAGAAGCTCGGGCTGTGCGGGCAGCTGCGCAATGAGTTCCGCGTGTGCCTGTGCGTAGGTCGCCTGGACCCCGGCGCTGCGCCAATGGCCCACCTCGGGGCCGGAGAGCAGCAGCGCGGTGGTGGAGGCGATTGCCACAACGCTGACAGAGGTGAACGCCAGCCAGGCCAAGATCCTCCGTCGGCGAGATTCTGGTGGGCGGGTCACGGGCACCTCCTCACACCCCCGACCCTACGCCGACCTAAACTCGGTTGTCACCGGCCACCGACCGTGGGGAGAACACAGGCATGATCGAGTTCGACAACGTCAGCAAGACCTATCCGGGCAGTCCCCGGCCTGCCGTCGCAGGCTTCAGCCACCGGGTCCACCGCGGCACGACCACCGTGTTCGTCGGCCCCTCCGGCTGCGGGAAGACCACCCTGCTGCGCATGGTCAACCGCATGGTCTCCCCGGATTCCGGCCGGGTGCTCGTCCGCGGGGAGGACATCGGCGGCGGGGACGCGGTCGGGTTGCGCCGCTCCATCGGCTACGTCATGCAGCACGGTGGTCTGCTGCCGCACCGGACGGTGGCCGAGAACATCGCCGCTGTGGCCCGCCTCAGCGGGGCGGGGCGGGTGGCGGCCCGCGAACGTGCCGCGGAGATGCTGCGGCTGGTGGGTCTGGACCCGGCCCTGGGTTCGCGTTATCCGACGGAACTGTCGGGCGGGCAGGCCCAGCGCGTCGGCGTGGCCCGCGGCCTGGTGGCCGATCCCGACATCCTGCTCATGGACGAGCCCTTCGGTGCCGTGGATCCCGTGGTGCGTCGCGGTCTGCAGGAGGAGGTGCTGGCCATCAAGGAGTCGACCGAGACGACCATCCTCATGGTCACCCACGACATCGACGAGGCGTTCCGCCTGGGTGATGAGATCGTCCTGCTGGGGGAGGGTGGAACCGTCCAGCAGGTGGGCAGCGCCGAGGACTTCATCACCTCCCCCGCCACCGAGGTGGTCCGGGAGTTCACCGGTGGTGACGCCCGCCTGCTGAGCATCCGGGAGCACGAGGGCCAGCAGGTGCTGGTCGACCGGGACGGGCGTGTGCGGGGGGTGCTGGAATGAGATGGGACTGGGTGTGGACCAACTCGGAGCGGATCCTCGATCTGGCCTGGGCGCACGTCAACCTCGCCTGGCCGCCGATCGTCGCCTCCTTCCTCCTGGCGCTGCCCGTCGGTTGGCTCGCGCACCGTCACCGTCGGTTGCGTGAGGTGGTGGTCATCGCCACGGGGCTGCTCTACGTCATCCCCTCCCTGGCGTTGTTCGTGGCCATGCCGCTGGTGCTGGGGACCTCGATCCTCTCGCCGGTCAACGTCATCGCCGCCATGACCCTCTACGGCATCGCCCTGCAGGTCCGGGCGAGCGCCGACGCCTTCGACACTGTGCCGGACAGCGCCCGCCAGGCCGCCGTCGCCATCGGCCACCGCCCCTGGCGCCGCGTGCTCAGCGTGGACCTGCCCCTGGCCGGGCCGGGGCTGCTCGCCGGCATCCGGGTGGTCTCCGCCTCCACGATCAGCCTCATCTCCGTGGGCGCGCTCATCGGGGTGGCCTCCCTGGGCACCCTGTTCACGGAGGGTTTCCAGCGTTCCTTCCCCACCCAGATCCTCGTCGGTCTGGCGGGGACGGTCGTGCTCGCCGTGCTTTTCGACGCCGCCCTGGTCCTCCTCGGCCGCCTGCTCCTGCCGTGGCAGAGGAGGATCGGTTGAACCACCTCAGCGTCGCCTGGGAGATCATCACCGACCCCGCCCGCTGGGCGGGACCCGGCGGGATCGCCCAACGCCTGCTCGACCATCTTCTCTACACCGGGCTCGCGGTGGGCATAGCCCTGTTCATCGCGTTGCCGCTGGGGCTGTGGGTGGGGCACACCCGCCGCGGCGCCGACGCCGTGCTCGCGGTCTCGGGTGCCCTGCGGGCCCTGCCCTCCCTGGGGCTGCTGACCTGGCTGACGGTGGAGATGAGCATCGGGGTGCGCATGCCTGTCGTACCCGCCACCATCGTCCTGGTGGTCCTGGCGGTCCCGCCCCTGCTCGCCGGCACGGTGGCGGGACTGACCGCCGTGCCACCGGCGGTGACCGATTCCGCCCGGGCCAGCGGTTTCAACGAGTGGCAGGTTCTCGGCCGTGTGGAGCTGCCGCTGGCCGCCCCGGTCATGGTCGGCGGCCTGCGTTCCTGCGTTGTCCAGGTTGTGGCGACAGCCACAGTGGTCGCCTACATTGGACTGTCAGGACTGGGCAGGTACCTCATCGACGGTCTGGCGCTGCGCGACTACCCGCAGATGCTGGCGGGAGCCCTGCTGGTCACCGCTCTGGCACTCGTGGTCGATCTGGTTCTGGCGGTCCTGCAACGACAAGTCAAACCCAGAGGAAGTGTCCCGTGAAAATCCGTTCCCCCCGCACATTGACCGCAGCCGCCGCCCTCCTGGGGCTGGCGCTGACCGCCTGCACCTCCGAGGATCCGGTGGCCTCTGATCCCACCGGTACCACCCCGCAGGGGGAGACGGACACGATCGTCCTGGGCACCGCGAACTTCCCCGAATCCGAGATCATCGGCCAGATCTGGGCCGTGGCACTCGAGGACGCCGGCTTCGAGGTGGAACTGAGCTCCGGCATCGGTTCGCGCGAGGTCTACCTCCGGGCCCTGGAGGGCGGCAGCATCGACCTGGTACCGGAGTACACCGGCAACCTCACCCAGTACTTCCTCACCGAGGAGGGGGACGCTGAGCTGGCCGCGGGTTCGGACGCAGATGAGGTCTACGCCCTCCTGCAGGACAACCTGCCGGACGGCACGGAGGTGGGGGAGTACGCGGAGGGTGAGTCCAAGGACGCCTACCGTGTGACCAGGGAACTCGCCGAGGAATACGAGCTGGTCACCCTCGCGGACCTGAACAACCTCGACCAGGTGCGCATCGCGGCGAATCCGGAGTTCGAGCAGCGCCCCTACGGCCCCACCGGCCTGAGCGAGGTCTACGGGGTGGATGCGGAGAAGATCTCCATGGTGCCGATCTCTGACGGCGGTGGCCCGTTGACCGTGGTCGCCCTGCTGGCGGGCACCGCCGAGGTGGCGGACATCTACACCACCTCACCACTGCTGGACTCGGCGGGCAACGAGGTGGACCTGGTCACCCTCGAGGACCCCGAGATGCTCATCCTCCCGCAGAACGTCGTCCCGCTCATGCGGGCCGGTGAGCTGCCGCAGGAGGCGATCGACGCGATCAACGGCATCAATGAGCACCTGAACACCGAGGCGCTGGTGGAGATGAATCTGCGCAACATCGGTGAGGAGAAGGCCGAGGCCCCGGTCATCGCCCGGGACTTCGTGGACCAGCACTCCTAGCCGATGGGGTAACCCTCCACCGGCCCCCGGTCCGCGGGGATCCAGCCCAGCGCCGGGGCGACGTGCCCGGCGAAGGCCTCCAGGATGGACAGGTTGACCTCCACACCCATCTGGTTGGGGACGGTGAGCATGAGGGTGTCGGCGGACATGACAGCGGCGTCGGCACGCAGCTGTTCAATGAGCACGTCCGGCTCCGCGGCATAGGTGCGACCGAAGGTCACCGGGGCTCCCTCGCCCAGAGAGCCGATCTGGTCACGGCCGGTGGCCTGCAGGCCGAAGAGCTCACGGGAACGATCATCGACGATGGGGAAGACCGAGCGGGAGACGGACACCCGCGGGGTCCAGTCGTGGCCGGCCTCGGCCCAGGCGGCCCGGTAGCGGGCGATCTGCTCGGCCTGGATGTCGCCGAGGGTGGAACCGTCCGCCTCGGAGACCAGAGTGGAGCTCATGAGGTTCACCCCGTCGCAGGCGGCCTGCTCGGCGGTGGAGTGGGAGCCTGCGCCCCACCAGATGTTGCGGCGTAGGCCGGGGGAATGCGGGAAGACCGGCAGCGGGGTGCCCGGCTGGTACATCCGCGGGTACTGCTCCTCCGCCGGGGCTGCCTCGGCCACGCCGTAGCCGTCGATGGCGTTGAGGAAGCGCTCGAATTTCGCCCGCGCCATGTCCGCGCCGCTGTCCTGCTGCGCCTGGTAGCCGAAGGCCTCCCAGCCGCGCCGGGCCGGCTCCGGTGACCCCCGGGACACCCCGAGGGCGATGCGGCCGTCGGCAAGCAGGTTCAACGCCGCGGCCTCCTCCGCGAAGTGGAGGGGGTTCTCATAACGCATGTCGATGACGCCGGTGCCCACCTCGATGTGCTTCGTGGAGCCGGCGATGGCGCCCAGCAACGGCATCGGGGAAGCCCCCTGCGGAGCGAAGTGGTGGACGCGGAAATACGCGCCATTGACGCCGATCTCGTCGGCGGCCTGCGCCAGCTCAAGCGCCTGCTTGAGCGTTTCACCGGCGTCGGGGCCGGGTTGGTTGCCGATGGCGTAGTGGCCGAAACTTAAGAATCCGAAGGCTTTCACGCTGCTGATACTACTTTCTGTTCGAGGTGGCGGGCGGCCCGGCGGCCGGCGAGACGGCCCGCGCGGGTCGCACCGACGGTGGAGGCGTTGGATCCGTAACCGACGAGCAGGACCCGGTTGTCGCGCGCCGGGGTGACCTCATCGGCCAGGAGTATGCCGCCCTCCGGGCTGCGCAGACGCATGGGGGCGAGGTGGCGCATGGCGGGGCGGAAGCCGGTGTTCCAGAAGATGACATCGACCTCCAGTTCCGTCCCGGCGGGCAGCGGGTCCCAGGACTCCGGCACCTGCAGTTCATTGCTTCTCGACGGCCCGTGACCCTCCGCATGCTGGCTGTCGGGCTCGCTGAACACGACACCGTTCTCCGTGATGCGGTCGAACATGCCCCGGGAGATCAGCGTCCCGTCGGCGACACCGTTGAGGTAGTCGGGGATCTGCGGGATGCCGGTGGTGCGCACCACGGAGGCGGCGGGCAGACCGGAGTGGGTGCGTTCACGGACGGCCTTCTCCACGGCCAGGCCCCAGCCGGCGTCAAATTCCCGGGCGGTGAAGTTCGGCGGGCGGCGGGTCGCCCAGATGGTTTCGGTGACCGGGGCCAGCTCGAGGAGGAACTGCACGGCGGACAGGCCGCCGCCGACGACCAGGGTGCGCAGGCCGGCGAAGTCCTCCTTGCGGGTGTAGTCCCTGGTGTGCAGCTGGCGGCCGCGGAAGCTCTCGATGCCCGGGATATAGGGGATGTAGGGGTTGTCCCAGGTGCCGGTGGCGTTGAGGACCATGTCGGCGGTGAAGCTGCGACCGTCGATCAGTGTGACCTGCAGCTGGGAGTCGGGGTCGGTCGGGTGGACCGGCTCCACGCGGCGGACGGGGGCCGGCCGCATGACCTGCAGGCCGAATTCCTCCTCGTAGGAGCCGTAGTAGTCGGCGACGAGGGTGGAGGCCGGGACCTGCGGATCGGGGCGGGCCATGGCCAGGCCGGGGAGGTCGGCGATGCCGTGGGACCTGCCCAGCGTGAGGGAGTCCCAGCGGTGCCGCCAGGCCCCGCCCGGGCCGTCGTTGGCGTCGAGGATGAGGACGTCGGAGTCGGGGCCGGTGGTGAAGCCTCGGCGGTGGAGTTCGTGGGCGGCCGCCAGGCCTGCCTGACCGGCGCCGATGATGATGGCGCGGTAGTTCATGATACCCACCCTAACAGTTATTGGTGATATGTCAACAACGGTGGCGGCGGGGCAGGTCGGGCGCGGTCGGGCGGTCGGGTTAGAGTGAGGGCCGACACAGAATATGCGCGGACCAGCCTGGACCCACCCGTCCACCGGCTGGTCCGCGCCGGAAAGAAATGGATAACGCCGTGGACTACACCCCTTACAGTCTGCTCGTTGACGTGGGCTGGATCTCCCTGCTCATGATCATCGGAAACCTGCTCCGGCGGAAGGTCGGCCTGTTCCAGCGACTGCTCATCCCCGCCTCGATCACGGCCGGGCTCCTCGGCCTCATCTTCGGGCCGCAGGTCCTGGGCTGGATCAACTTCTCCGATCAGATCGGCTCCTACACCTCGATCCTCATCGCCTTCGTCTTCGCCTCCATGGCCTATTCGATGGACCTGACCTCCTCGGTGCGCACCGGCGCCAAGAACATGTGGTCCTATTCGACCGGCATGTTCATGGGGCAGTGGGGACTGTTCATCCTCCTCGGCGTCTATTTCTTCCAGCCGGTCTTCGGCACGGAGGACTGGTTCGGCATGATGCTGCCCGTCGGCTTCGTCGGTGGCTTCGGCACCGCCGCCGCGGTGGGAAGCTCCCTGGAGGGTGCGGGAGCGGTGGCGGCCAGTTCCCTGGGATTCATGTCCGCCACGGTGGGCACGCTCGCCGCCATCGTCGGCGGACTCATCTTCACCAGCTGGGGCATCCGCACCGGGCGCACATCGACCATGCCGAAGAAGCTGCCCTGGGACCTGCGTTCGGGGTACATCGATGACCTCAAGGCCCGTCCCTCCATCGGCAGGGCCACGACCAACCCTTCCGCGATCGAGCCGCTCGCCCTCCATCTGGGCTTCGTGCTGCTGACGGTGCTCATCGCCTACCTGGTCAACGGATTCATCAACGACCTCTTCCCCAGCGTCTCCATCCCGCTCTTCGCCATGGCCTTCGTGATCGGCCTGCTCGGCCGCATCCTGCTTGGGGCGCTCGGACGGAAGGACCTCCTGGACAAGCCCACCGTCAGCTCCATGTCCGGTGCGGCCACCGACTACCTCATCGCCTTCGGTGTGGCCTCCATCGTCCCGGCCGCGATCGCGGACTACTGGATTCCTCTCCTCATCCTCTTCGTGCTGGGCATCGTCTACTGCGTACTGGTCTTCTTCTTCCTCTCCCCGGAATTTTTCGGCGAGAAGTGGCTCGAGCGCGGCATCTTCTCCTGGGGTTGGGCCACCGCGGCCGTCGCCACGGGCATCGCACTGCTCAAGATCGTCGACCCGAAGCTCAAGTCCGGCACTCTCAACGAGTACGGCGTCGCCTACGTCGGTTTCGCCCCCTTCGAGATCGGTATGACGATCCTCGCCCCCATCGCGGTCCTGGTGGGACTGACGGCCGGTTTCGGCTGGCTGTCGCTGCTCATTGCGGTGGCCGTGCTGGTGGTGCCGATCGTCATGAAGAGGACGCCGGGCCGACAGCGGAAGGCGGCCGCCGCCGCGGACAGCTGACGTCGGGGGACTGCCGGGGTCCCGCTGCACGGACTAAACTTGAGCGCGCCTGACTCAAATATTTTTCCCTTGAGTGGAACAGACTCAACTCTTGAGGCGTTACTACTGGTAGTTGACGAATAAAAAGAGAAAGGAAACGTGGCGTGAGCTCGTTCAATCCCACCACCAAGACCCAGGAGGCGCTGCAGGCTGCACTGCAGCAGGCCTCCGCCAACGGCAACCCGGACATCCGCCCGGCGCACCTGCTGGCCGCCATCCTGGAACAGCAGGACGGCATCGCCGCGCCGGTGCTCAAGGCGACCGGTGTTGATCCGGAGACCGTCGCCCGTGAGGCGCGGGAACTGGTCGACGGTTACCCGAAGGCCGCCGGGGCCAACCTGGCCAACCCCAATTTCAACCGGGACGCACTCAACTCCCTGACCGCCGCCCAGGAACTGGCCGGTGAGCTCGGTGACGAGTATGTCTCCACCGAGGTGCTCATGGCGGGTATTGCCCGCGGGGACTCCGATGCCGCGAAACTGTTGACCGGTCGCGGCGCCACCTACGACGCCATCAAGGGGGCGTTCCCCTCCGTGCGCGGTTCCACCAAGGTGACCACCCAGGACCCGGAGGGCCAGTTCCAGGCCCTGGCGAAGTACTCCACCGATCTCACCGCCCGCGCGCGGGAAGGCAAGATCGACCCGGTCATCGGTCGGGACTCGGAGATCCGCCGCGTCGTGCAGGTGCTCTCGCGCCGCACCAAGAACAACCCGGTGCTCATCGGTGAGCCCGGCGTGGGCAAGACCGCCATCGTGGAGGGGCTGGCCCGCCGGATGGTGGCCGGGGATGTACCGGAGTCCCTCAAGGGCAAGTCCCTGGTCTCGCTGGACCTGGGTTCGATGGTCGCGGGTGCGAAGTACCGGGGTGAGTTCGAGGAGCGGCTCAAGGCCGTCCTGGACGAGATCAAGAACTCCAACGGTCAGATCGTCACCTTCATCGACGAGCTGCACACCATCGTCGGCGCCGGCGCCTCCGGCGAGTCCGCCATGGATGCGGGCAACATGATCAAGCCGATGCTCGCCCGTGGTGAGCTGCGCCTGGTCGGTGCCACCACCCTGGATGAGTACCGCAAGTACATCGAGAAGGATGCCGCCCTGGAGCGCCGTTTCCAGCAGGTCTACGTCGGCGAACCCTCCGTCGAGGATGCCGTGGGTATCCTCCGCGGACTCAAGGAGCGCTACGAGGTCCACCACGGCGTGCGCATCCAGGACTCCGCGCTGGTGGCCGCCGCGACCCTGTCGGACCGCTACATCACCAACCGTTTCCTCCCGGACAAGGCCATTGACCTGGTCGATGAGGCCGCCTCCCGGCTGCGCATGGAGATCGACTCCTCTCCGCAGGAGATCGACGAGCTGGAGCGCATCGTCCGCCGCCTCGAGATCGAGGAGGTTGCCCTGGAGAAGGAGACCGACGCCGCCTCCCGGGACCGTCTGGAGAAGCTGCGCTCCGAGCTCGCCGACGAGCGCGAGAAGCTCGGGGAGCTCAAGGCCCGGTGGATGAACGAGAAGTCCTCCATCGACAAGGTCCGCGGTGCCAAGGAGGAGCTGGAGAAGCTGCGCCAGGAATCCGAGATCGCCGAGCGTGACGGCGACTACGGCCGTGTGGCCGAGCTGCGTTACGGCCGGATCCCGGAGCTGGAGAAGGAGGTCGAGGCTGCCGAGGCCGAGGTCGCCGAGGGGGCCAACAACGCCATGCTCAGCGAGGAGGTCACCCCCGACACCATCGCCGAGGTCGTCTCCGCCTGGACGGGTATTCCGGCGGGCAAGATGCTCGCCGGTGAGACCGAGAAGCTGCTGGCCATGGAGAAGGTCCTGGGCAACCGGGTGGTGGGCCAGCACGAGGCGGTGCAGGCGGTCTCGGACGCGACCCGCCGTGCCCGCGCCGGCGTCGCTGACCCGGACCGTCCGACCGGTTCCTTCCTCTTCCTCGGCCCCACCGGTGTGGGCAAGACGGAGCTGGCGAAGACGTTGGCGGAGTTCCTCTTCGACGATGAGCGCGCCATGGTGCGCATCGACATGTCCGAGTACGGCGAGAAGCACTCCGTCGCCCGTCTCGTCGGTGCCCCTCCGGGTTACGTCGGCTACGACGCCGGCGGTCAGCTCACTGAGGCGGTCCGCCGCCGCCCCTACACCGTCGTGCTCTTCGACGAGGTGGAGAAGGCGCACCCGGATGTCTTCGATGTGCTGCTGCAGGTGCTCGACGAGGGCCGTCTCACCGACGGTCAGGGCCGCACGGTGGACTTCCGCAACACGATCCTCATCCTCACCTCGAACCTGGGCGCCGGCGGTACCCGCGAGCAGATGATGGAGGCCGTGAAGCGGACCTTCAAGCCGGAGTTCATCAACCGTCTCGATGACGTGGTCATCTTCGACCCGCTGTCCCGGGAGCAGCTGACCCACATCGTGGACATCCAGATCGACCAGCTGGCCGCCCGCCTGGCGGGCCGCCGCCTGAGTCTGGATGTCTCCGATGCGGCGAAGTCCTGGCTCGCGGACCGCGGCTACGACCCGGCCTACGGCGCCCGGCCGCTGCGTCGCCTCATCCAGCAGGCGATCGGTGACCGGCTGGCGAAGGAGCTGCTCGCCGGTGACATCCGGGACGGCGACACCGTCCACGTCGATGTCGCCGACGGCGGTGAGGCTCTGGAGGTCGGCCGGGCCCGCTAAAAGCGCTGCTGAAGTGCGCGGTCCTCACACGGCCGCGCACTTCGTCGTTCCGCCACTACCCTCGGTGTCATGGCACAGGACAAGAACCCCGAGAAAACCCCGGGCGGACCGTCGGTCAAGGACGGCGAGCTCTACGAATCCCTGCGGGAGGACGGTGCAAGCAAGGAGAAGGCCGCCCGCATCGCCAACGCTGCGGCGAACACCTCCCGGGAGGAGGTGGGCGAGAAGGGCGGCCGGGCCGGCAGCTACGAGGACTGGACCGTCGACAAACTACGGAAGCGGGCCGCCGAGCTGGACATTGCGGGCCGTTCCTCGATGAAGAAGGATGAGCTGATCACGGCGTTGCGGGAGCACTGAGCGCGTCCGCACCGCTCCGCAGGCGACGGGTGAACCGCCGTACCATGTCCTCATGAACGACGATGCCCCCACCGTGGTCGCCCTCATCCTTGCGGGTGGGCGCGGCAGCCGACTGTCCCCGCTGACCGACTCCCGCCCGAAACCGGCGGTACCGTTGGCTGGTTCCTACCGGCTCATCGACGTCACACTCTCCAACCTGGCCCACTCGGGCCTGCGTGACGTGTGGATCGTCGAGCAGTACCGTCCGGGTCTGCTCAACCGGCATCTGGCCGGCGGCCGACCGTGGGACATGGACGGCACCCGCCGGGGACTGCGGATCCTGCCGCCCGGGGAGCGGGACGGCAATGACAGGGACGGCTTCTCCGAGGGCAACGGCCATGCGCTGTTCCAGCAGCTGGATGCGTTGGCGGAGTTCGGGGCGGACACCGTCGTGGTGCTCAGCGCCGACCATCTCTACCAGCTGGATCTCCGCCCCGCACTGGCGCAGCACCGGGAACGCGGCAGCGACCTGACGATCGTCACCACGGAGATCGACGAGGACCCCTCCCGTTACGGTGTGGTCAGCTCGGACGGGCAGGGGGTGGTCACCTCCTACGACTACAAACCGCAGGAACCGGCCGGTCAGGTTGTCGCCACCGAGGTCTTCATCTACCGTTTCGAGGCGCTGGGCCGGGCCATCGACGAGCTCCTCGGCGACGACCCGGGCGCCGACGGTTCCCGGTTGGGGGACTACGGTGAGACGATCGTCCCGCACCTGGTGGCCCAGGGCCGAACGCACGAGTACCGGATGGACGGGTACTGGCGGGATCTGGGCACCATCGACGCCTATTTCCGGGCGCACATGGAGCTCATCGAGGGCACCGGTATCCGGCTCGACCACCCTGACTGGCCGGTGCTGGGCAATCTGGCCGTCAGCTATCCGGCCCGCATCGAGGCGGGCGCCTCCGTCACCGACAGCATGGTCTGCCCCGGGGCCCGCATCGCCGGCGAGGTCGAGCACAGCCTCATCGGCCCCGGGGTCACGGTGGAGAAGGGGGCGAAAGTGTCGCGCTCGGTGCTCATCGGCGATACCGTCGTCCCGGCCGGAGCACACCTGGAGTCCGTCATCGCCGACCACGGGGCCACCATCCCCACCGGGCGCGTCGGCCGGACGAAACCGGGCCCCGGCAACATCACCGTCCTGGGCGATGGCTCATCCACCGACCAGGGTGACGCGCTCACCCCGTAGCGCACCCGACATGGTCATTCTCATCGCACCGGTGGCACTGCCGGGTGTCGACTCTGAGGAACTCGCCGCTGATCCGCTGGGTGGCGGGCATTATGTCCTGCACTCCATCCCGGTCGTGGCCGAGGGGCTCGCACTCGGTGACATCGTCTCCTGCGTCACCGTCGGCGGCCGCCTCCATATCGACCGCGTGGTCGTGCCCGGCGGCAACACCACCCTGCGCCTACTTGTCGACACCCCCTTCCTCCCCGCCCTCCGCCGGCGTCTGGCGGCCATGGGTTGCCGTCTGGAACATCCGCTGCCCGATCTGCTGGTCCTCAATCTGCCCCCGGACGCACCGGGGGAGGGGATCCGGGCCTACCTGGCCGACCTGGCGGAGCAGGGCGTCGTGCAGATCGCACCTTGAGTAGTCGGCCGGCTCTCAGCTCTGCGCGGCCTGGCCCGCCACGTCCTGGCTCGTGTTCGCGTAATACTCCGAGAGCCGGCGGTAGGGGCGGGAGAAGAAGGCGAGGATGACCACCACCAGCATCACCAGACTGGCGGCCACCACCATCAGCGCCATCCCGCGGGTACTGCCCTCGCCGAGCAGCCAGCCGAACGTGCCACGACCGGAAGGGGTGGTCATCCACGGGATGACATAGGACTGCGCCACCACCGCCACGATGATCCCCGACACCGGGTTGGCGGCCATCTCCACTGCGATCGCCAGGCCGAAGACCCGGCCCTGCTGGAGGAAGGGCACCACCCGCTGCAGGATCGTCTGCTCGGCGGCCTCGGCGGCGGGCGTGATCGACATGAAGACGAGCATGCCCAGGGCGAAGATCCACCACCATTCCCGCAACGTGAATATCCCGCCGACAAGGGCGGCCACGAGGTTGACCAGGAGCAGGGTCCGTACCGGGTTCTTTCCCAGACCGACCTTCGACACCGCCAGCCCGCCGAGGATGAATCCGGCGGAGGTCACCGCCAGGACCACGCCCCACAGCTGCGGGCCGTACATCTCCAGGCCGTAGGGGTCCATGAGCGCGGTGTAGACCCCACCCATGAGGTTGTTGAAGGAGGAGAACAGGATCAACGCCAGCAATCCCGGCACAATCCGGATGGCCACCCAGGATCCGCGCAGATCGAGACCGGCGGTGGTCACGTCCCCCACACCGTCCGGATCGGCGGCGGTGACGATGTTCATCTCCCGGATCCGGATGGGCAGCAGGTGGACCAGGGCCAGGACCGTCAGCCCCAGGGCGATCCACAGGGAGGTCTCCATGCCCAGGTAGCCGATCGACAGCCCGGAGAACACCGAGGTGATGAAGAAGGCGATGCCCTGCACCATGCCGACCAGACCGTTGGCCCGGTCCCTCCCGGCCTCAGGCACCAGCAGCGTCACCGTCGTGGACAGGGCAATGTTGCGCATCTGCTCGACCACGGCGCCGACCAGGACGAGGGTGGCGAAGGCGATGATGGCGGGGTCGTCGGCACGCACCTGTCCCGGATCGACCCACAGGATCCACACGAGCGCGGCGAGGGTGAAGAACACCAGCGTGGTGGTCGCGGCGAAGACCATGACCGTCTTCTTGCGGTGATGGTCGACGACGGAGCCGAAGAAAACCGAACCGACCGCCAGCAGAGCCATGTACAGGCCGTTGATCACGCCGGTCAGGCCGACGTTACGGGTCTCCAGGTAGATCCAGAAGGCGAGGCAGAACCAGAGGAAGCTCGTAGTGACGTTCGCGAGCAGGGTGTTCACCAGCACATGGTGGAATGGCCGCACAGGAATATCATATGTGGATTCTGCGGTCGAGCAGAACCCCCTCTACACTCCCGGGGTATGAGCACTTTTGTGACTGCACAGGACCTGCGCGACGACATCTACCATGCCCGTCGACAGACCGTTCTCGGGGCTTTCTGGGCACCGCAGGAGGGGGCGGGCTACCGTCGATTCAAGTCTGAGCATGTGCCGACCGCCCTGTTCTGCGACCCGGCCTCCGCCCTGGCAGGTGTTCCCGGTTCCGGCCAGGGACGCAACCCCATGCCCGAACCACACCAGCTGCAGGACTGGTTCCGGCGCTGGGGTCTGAGCGACCACAGTCGGGTCGTGGTCTACGACGAGGGTCGTGGGCTCATGGCCGCCCGGGCGTGGTGGATGCTGCGCTGGGCGGGACTGAGTGATGTGCAGGTCCTGGACGGCGGTCTGCGCGCCTGGGACCGCCGTAACCTGCCGATCGTCGGCGGTCCGGGCAACTTCGTCACACCCAACGGCGGCACCGTGAAGGCCGGGGCGCTGCCGGTCGCTGACATGGACGATGTGCGTGAGCATGCGGCCGCAGGTGGGCTGCTCATCGACGCGCGCGAGCCCCGCCGCTTCGCCGGTCAGCGCGAGATCCTGGACCTCAAGGCGGGGCACATCCCGGGTGCGGTGAACATCCCCGCGGACGAGTTCTACGATGAGGACCAGCTGATCCGCCCTCGGGAGGAGGTCCGGGAGATCTTCGCGGGCCACGGCATCACCTCCGCTGAGGGGGCCATCGTCTACTCCGGCTCCGGCAACCATTCCGCCCTGTTGCTGGCCGCCATGGACCATGCCGGGCTGGGTGTCGCCGCGCATTATGTCTGCGGCTGGTCCCAGTGGTCCGCTGACCCCGCCAACCCGGTTGAGCGCGGCCTCTAGCGGATCTGCGGCGAACCGATGAACGTGCATCATCCCCGCGGAGGGACTCCTGCGCACTATTGTCGAGGGTGATGTCCATCATTGCCTTTGCTCTCGCTGCACTCGCCGCCGGTGCGGCGGCTCTGCTGTGGCGTCTCGACGCCCGTCAGCGGACCGCGGACCGGTCCGAACCTGCGCCCGCGACGGAGACCTTCCCGGAGGAGGCTCCCGTGAACGCGGCAGTGGAGCCGGAGCCGATGCGTGAGCCTGTGGCTGAGCCGGAACCCGTAGCAGTCGTGGAACCGGAATCGACGGGGGAGGAGACCACTGAGCCCGAAGCCCCCGCCCCGCCACCCCCTGTCCCGACGGCTGTACCGGAGCGGCGCACCGGGTTGACCCTGCCCGGCTCCCTGCGCCGGGAGCGCCGTTCCTGGGCCGAGGACAAGGGCTTCGAGTTCTCCCGTTCCGACGACTGGCTCAACGACGAATGGTCCCGCGGGGCCGCCGCCAGCGGCGCGGCCGCGAAGGACATCGTCAGCGGACAGGCTTTCGGCCACGAGATGGTGCTCATGGACCTGGGTGGGGTGAACGTCATGGCGGTGCGCCGGGGTGCGGCCTCGGACGTGGTCATTGACGCGCGCCGGGTGGGCACACCCGAGCAGGAGTCCTCTCCGGACCTCATCGAGGCGTTCACGTTGGAGGATTTCCGGGTGCTGGCCACGGACACGGGTGTGGCGGAGCGACTGGTGGATGAGCGGGTGACCACGGCCTTCGGACAGCTGCCGGCGATTGTCACCGCCGTGTGGCTGGAATCGGACTGGGTCCTTGCCCAGACCGGGCGTGGCTCCCACTCCGGGGACTGGGAGCAGATGCTCGCCCCGCTCGCCCTGCTCGCCGATGCTGCCCGCGCACTGCCCCCGCGCACCACCGCGACGCATGTCCTCCAGCTGGACGGCATGGACCCCACCCGCCAGATGGCCGATCCACCCAAGCCCGGCTTCGGGGTGCTGGAACTGGTCGCAGGTGGGGCGGAAGTCGGGGAACGGCCCCTCGTGCAGCGCCCGGAGGAACCGCTCGACATGCCCAGTCGGCGGCTGCCGGTCGCCCGGGGTGTGGTGGAACCATCCACCGTGGGAGCAGACGAAGTCGCCCCGATCGCGGACGGCTCACACCGCGACCATCCCCGGGGCGTGCAGATGCCTCGGGATCTGCGCCGTGGTCCCTCGATATTCGGGGACGGGCCGAAGGCCTGATCGACCCCCGGGTGGGCCGTGAATCTATGCTGGTTGACAACAGATATTCTTCTTCGGCCCCAGGAGGACCCCGCGTCATGACGAACCCCGCCGTCAACCAGGAGAAGCTCGCCGAACTGGCTGAGCTGGTCAAGGAACTTGCCGTGGTCCACGGCAGAGTGACCCTGTCCTCCGGCAAGGAAGCCGACTACTACGTCGACCTGCGTCGGGCGACCCTGCACAACCGGGCCTCCCGCCTGATCGGTGAGCTCCTGCGCGAGCTCACCGCAGACTGGGATTTCGTGTCCGTCGGTGGCCTGACCCTGGGCGCGGATCCGGTGGCCACCGCCGTCATGCACGCCGGAGGCCGCCCCGTCGACTCCTTCGTTGTGCGCAAGGAGACCAAGAAACACGGCATGCAGCGCCGCGTGGAGGGTCCGGATGTGGTGGGGAAGAAGGTGCTCGTGGTGGAGGACACCACGACCACCGGGAACTCCCCGCTGACCGCTGTCGCCGCGCTGCGTGAGATCGGCGCGGAGGTCGTCGGTGTGGCGACCGTCGTCGACCGGGCGACCGGGGCCGATGAGGTCATCCGCGCGGAGGGTCTGGAGTACCGCCACCTGCTGGGCCTGGATGATCTTGGACTCGCTTAAGGGTCCCACTGAGTGGGGTGAGGGCAGGCACGGGGTCGGCCCCTGGGAAGGGGAGTGGCCCACCGGCGAACGCTATGACCCGGAGCTGCTCGAGCACGGTGACCGCCGCAACGTCGTGGACGCCTACCGTTACTGGACGCGCGAGGCGATCGTGGCGGACATCGATAAGCGGCGGCATCCGCTACACGTGGCGATCGAGAACTTCGAGAACGACGCCAACATCGGCACCGTCGTGCGCACCGCCAACGCCTTCGCGGTGGACACGGTCCACATCGTCGGACGCCGGCGGTGGAACCGGCGCGGTGCGATGGTCACCGACCGCTACCAGCACCTCATGCACCATCCGGATGTCCATTCCCTGCTGGTCTGGGCGATCCGCAATGACCTGACGGTGGTGGCCATCGACAACACCCCCGGCTCGATCCCGCTGGAGACGGCCACCCTGCCGCGGGAATGTCTCCTGCTGTTCGGCCAGGAGGGGCCGGGTATCACCCCGGAGGCCGCCGAGGGTGCGCTGATGACGTGCTCGATCGCGCAGTTCGGCTCCACCCGCTCCATCAACGCGGGGGTCGCCGCAGGGATCGCCATGCATGCCTGGGTCCGTCAGCACGGGGAACTCGGAAACGCCTGGTGACGCGACTCCCGAGAAATCGTTATCATAGTGTGATGAAGAAACTGTAACATCATGACCCTCGGGAGCGACGAGACTAACGTGCAGGAAACCTGGGCGCACCGCGCCGACCTGGCGGAATCCGCCATCAATGAGCGCCACGCCCGGCGCGTGTGGGGGATGCCACGGACCAACCTCGCGGTGGTCAGCTGGCCACCGACAAGCAAAGAAGGTCTCTTCCACCACTGGCACTACTGGTGGCAGGCCCACTACCTGGACTGTCTGGTCGATGCGGCGGTGCGCCGCCCCACCCGGGCCCGCCGGAAGTTCATCCGTTACACCGTCAACGGCATCCAGGCCCGCAACCTCGGCCCCTTGACCGGCAACCGCTACTACGACGACAAGGCGTGGCTGGCACTGGCGCTGCGCCGTGCCGGTTCCCTGCCGGAGGTGCCCATGCCTAAGGCCGTCACCGCCCTGGAGAAGGATCTCATCGAGGGTATCGATTCCCTGACTGGTGTCCTGCCGTGGCGTACGGGGGAGATGTTCTACAACGTCCCCTCCAACGGTCCGGCAGCGATCATGATGGCCCGCACCGGGCGGCTCGACACGGCCCGCACCATCATGGAGTGGATCCATGACCACCTCATTGATGATGAGGGTCTGGTGATGGACGGCATGCGCATGCGGATGCACGGTCCTGAGCTGGTCCGCGACGTGCACCCCTATTGTCAGGGGGTGGTCCTGGGTGCGAACCTGGAGATCGCCCTGGCTCTGCGCCGGGAGGCGGGTTTCGACCACGCCGACCGCATTGCCGGGGTGGCGGATGCCGAGGCGATCGACGAGGCGATGCCCTACATCACCCGCGTGCGTTCCCTCGTGCAGGCCGTGGCCGTGCACATGGCCACCCCCGCCGGGGTCATCGACTGGCAGACCGGTGACGGCGATGGCGGTCTGTTCAAGGGGATTCTCGCCCGCTACCTCGCGGACGTCGCGGTACGCCTGCCCTCGGACAGTCCGGCGAACCGGGCCGCCAAGAAGATCGCCGCCCGCCTCGTGCTGGTCTCCGCGGAATCCGTGTGGAACCGTCGCCTGGAGGTTGACGGCCTGCCGGTCTTCGCCACTGACTGGACGGCGGATGCCCGCCTGCCCCACAACTACGGGCTGGCTCCCTCCACCCTCCCGGAGGCCCTGGGGGTCCTGCGTATCGACGAACGCGACCTGTCCGTCCAGCTCTCCGGCTGGATGCTGCTGGAGGCTGCGGCCCGCGTCATCGCCGAAACGGACAACCCTAAACCCTGATCCTGCCCGGTTCGGGGGGAGTGCGACCGGGATTACAGGCGTGGGCGCGAGCGGAACGTGTCACGGGCGGGCATACTGGGGTGCGGACACCGGACCTGAAAGCACAATCGGCCGGT
>NZ_RXHJ01000003.1 GCF_003955685.1 Corynebacterium hylobatis | reverse complement strand
CCTGAAAGCACAATCGGCCGGTGAAGCGACCGACAACCTGGAGGATCACCCTATGCCTATCGCGACTCCCGAGATCTACAACGAGATGCTCGATCGTGCCAAGGAGGGCGGCTACGCCTTCCCGGCCATCAACTGCACCTCCTCGGAGACCATCAACGCTGCGCTGAAGGGCTTCGCAGAGGCGGAGTCTGACGGCATCATCCAGTTCTCCACCGGCGGTGCCGAGTTCGGCTCCGGTCTGGGTGTGAAGAACAAGGTCGCCGGCGCGGTTGCCCTCGCTGCTTTCGCACATGAGGCTGCCAAGCACTACGGCGTCAACGTTGCGCTGCACACCGACCACTGCCAGAAGGAGGTGCTCGACGAGTTCGTGCGCCCCCTGCTGGCCATCTCCCAGGAGCGCGTCGACGCCGGTCAGCTGCCGCTGTTCCAGTCCCACATGTGGGACGGTTCCGCGGTTCCGATCGACGAGAACCTCGGGATTGCCCAGGAGCTGCTGGAGAAGTCCCGCAAGGCGAACATCATTCTCGAGATCGAGATTGGTGTCGTCGGTGGCGAGGAGGACGGCGTCGAGGCCAAGGCCGGCGCCAACCTCTACACCACCCCCGAGGACTTCGAGAAGACCATCGACGCCATCGGCACCGGTGAGAATGGCCGTTACCTGCTGGCCGCCACCTTCGGCAACGTCCACGGCGTGTACAAGCCGGGCAACGTCAAGCTGCGTCCGGAGATCCTGCTCGAGGGCCAGCAGGTCGCCCGCCAGAAGCTGGGTCTCGGCGACGACGCCCTGCCCTTCGACTTTGTCTTCCACGGCGGCTCCGGCTCCGAGAAGGAGAAGATCGAGGAGGCGCTGCGTTACGGCACCATCAAGATGAACGTGGACACTGACACCCAGTACGCGTTCACCCGCCCGGTCGCGTCGCACATGTTCGAGAACTACGACGGTGTGCTCAAGATCGACGGCGAGGTCGGCAACAAGAAGGCCTACGATCCGCGTTCCTACCTGAAGAAGGCCGAGCAGTCCATGTCCGAGCGTGTCCTCGAGGCATGCCAGGACCTGCACTCCGTGGGCAAGACCGTCAAGTAGTCGGCCCCACCCCTTCCCGGCGGCCCCGCGCAGTTCACAGCGCGGGGCCGCCGCTTTTTTCACTAGGGTCTAGGGCATGGCGAAACTGAGAATCGGCACCCTGGAACGTCTCCGGCAGGTGGAGGGGTCCGTTGAATCACGTCTGAACAGGGTCCGCAAACGTTCCTTCACCATCATTCAGGTCGCCGTCGCTGCCGGCCTGGCGTACTGGGTGGCGCAGGAGCTCTTCAACCACCACGCACCGTTTTTCGCCCCGATCACCGCGATCATCATCCTGGGCCTGACCGGTGGCGACCGTATCCGGCGCGCCCTGGAACTGTCGATGGGTGTCACCGTCGGCGTCGGCCTGGGTGATCTCCTCGTCCACTACCTGCCCGGCGGGATATGGCAGATTCCGCTCATCGTGGCCATCTCCCTGACGGTCGCTTCATTCCTGTCGAAGTCGCCGCTGGTGAGCAACCAGGTGGCGATCGGTTCGATACTCATCGCCACCATTCTGCCGCCCGGCACTGAGGGCGGTGGTCCGGACCGCATGATCGACGCCTTCATCGGCTCGGTCATCGGCCTGGCCACGATCGCGTTGCTGCCCTCTTCCCCGCTGCACTCCGGCAGGCAGGAGGTGTCGAAGATCCTCGGCATCGCTTCCTCCGTGCTTGACGATGTAGCCGGCACGCTGGACCATCCCGACGTCCAGGCCCTGGATGAGGCGCTGGAGGCCATCCACAACACTCAGCCGGACATCGACCGGATGATCTCTGCGGCGAAGGTGGGCCGGGAGGTGTCGAATCTCTCGCCGTTGAGGTGGGGGGCCCGCCGGAGGGTTCGTTCGCTGGAGCGCATCCTGCCGGCGGTGGAGAACTGCATGAACAACACCCGCGTCATGGCCCGCCGCGCCCTGGTGCTGTCCCAGGACGGGGACAGCGTGTCCACCCGTCTGGTCAACATCGTCGACGAACTCGCTGACATCACCGCCTCGCTGTCGGATGTCTTCGACACCCGTACCGAGGCCAACGAGGCGACGGACATCCCGGAGCTGGTCCGCCGGCTGCAGGTCATCGGGGCACGTGCCGGGATGGAGGTGATCAGCAAGGACGGGGTGCTCTCCGAGTACGTCATCCTCGCGCAGACCAGGTCCATCACCGCCGACCTCCTCGAGGTCTGCGGCTGGTCCCGGCAGTCCTCACTCGCGGCCCTCGCACCGACCTCCCGGACCCCGGCCTATCCACCGGAGGTGTGGCCGGGCATCCATGAGGAGGACTGAAGGGGGAGGGTCCTAGAACGCTGAGCGAGGGTAGTTCTGGTCTCCTTCATTCAACGGGCGGCCCTCGTCATCGACGGGGCCGGTGGGGCCGGGGTTGGCGCGAGGGGACAGATCCTCGTCCTGCCCTATCCGGTTGAATTCTTCGGCCAGTACATCGTCGGGGTCCTTGATCTCCCTCCTCAGGTCACCGGTGCCGGTGGTGTCCCTGCGCGGATCAACCTGGTACTTCCGGGAGTCGTCCTCGCTGGTGTGGATGGTGGGGTCCGGGGAGGTGCCCTCCCTGAGTCCACCGGTGTCACCGCTGGGCCTGTCACTCAACTCACCAGCGCTGGTGTGCGTGACATGCCCGCGCTGGCGGTCCTCACTGCCCACCTGTCCGACGTCCACGCTGCGGGTCTCGGTCTGGTCGGCATGGCTGTCCCGGTCGTCTTCACCTTCCGCCCACTCGACCTCGTGCCAACGATCCTGTTCCACGGGCTCATCACTCATGCCGTGCGCGCTGGTGCCGCGCATCGCCCGATCCTCGGGAGTCCTGTCAAGGCCGAGTTCATGGTCTGAGTCCGCCCGCAGACGGTCCGGCGGCCCCGCGCTGCGGGGAGCGTCGCCGAAACCGTGGAGAACCTCTCCCGGCTCGTAGCGCTCGTCGGAGGGCCCTCCCAGGGCAGGAGGTACCGGATCCTTATCGGCACGGGCCTGACGGGAATCCTGTGAGAGACCTGTTTCCTGGGGGCCGGGGGATTGTGCGGGCCCCGACACCTGGCGGGTCTCCAGCCGGTCCGGCGTTTCCGGTGGGGTCTGGGTGTCCCCTGCCCAGCGGGGCGGCCGAGGGCTGTTCGTCCCGGGTGCTCCGGATGCTGCAGGCGCCTGCCCCGTCCCACGTTCATAGGTGTGGACGTCCGTCGTATCCTCCAGACGGTAGTGACGGTAGATGGCGGCGTGATCCTCCTCGCTGAGGTGCTCATCGTGGTCGATATGGGGGGCATCCTTGATCTGGTCCTTGGTGAAGGCCAGTTTCAGTTCCTCCCCTACGAGGTTGTGGCCACGGAGCGGGACAATGCTGGAACGCATGCCGAAGAGTCCGTGGCTGACCTGGGCAAAATCGGGCTGGCCGGTGGAGTCGTTGATGTAGACTTCCGTGACGTTGCCGAGCTTGTCACCGTTGCGGTCGTAGGCGGTGGCATTGGTCAGGTCGTGGATGTTGTGTCGGGTCATTGTTTCAGGTTCCTTTCTGCATGAATCTGGATGGTGATCCCAACAGTAGGGACGTCTACCGGACCGGTGCCGTGAATGCCGGGCTGAACCGTAGGAACCTTGAAATATCGGGGGAGGTCCGTACAATCCTCAGTTTCCACGGTGGAAAGGGCGGGATCATCATGTGTTTTCTGTGGTCAGCAGGTCTCGGAGTGCCGCGCCGCCGAGACGCCCCGGGTGTGACTTGCATCTCATGATCGCTCCCGCGGGGAGATGTGATGTAGATCACTTTTCTCTTGCGGCGTGCCGGGGCGTTCGTCGGGGGTCGCGGAGGGGCGGGCGGGGCCGTCAGGAGGCGGTGCGCTCCGGCCTCTCCGGCTCCTCCGAATCGCCGAATCCTCGCGTGGTGTGGCCGCGGCTGAACTCGTCGCCCGAATAGAGCGGCTGGTCGCCGTAGGAGTGGACGTCGGCGGTGTCGGTGAGTCCGTAGTACTCGCAGATCTGGTTGTGGTCCTCCCGGCGCTTGGGTAGTTGCGTCTTCTTGGAGATCTCCGGGGCGTCCTTGAGCAGATCCTTGCTGAAGGCCAGTTTGAGGGTCCTGTCCTCAAGGGTGTGCCCGCGGAGGGGGACCACGGTGGAACGCATGCCGAAGAGTCCGTGACTAACCTCGGCATAGTCGGGTTCGCCGGTCTTGTTGTTGATGTAGACCTCCTTCACCCGGCCGAGTTTGACGCCGTCGCGGTCGTAGACTGTCGCGCGGCCGAGCTGCTGGATGCTGCGGTGGGTCATCGGTCTCAGATCCTTTCCTGGAACGGGAGTTACTTCCGACCTTAGGGACCTGCGGGGCGCCCTCGCCACGGTTTTATCGGGGACCCTGACGACTCTTGTATTCCGGACTTCTGGTGATATAATATCCGTTGTTTTCATAGATTCGAGAAGATTTAACCAGCTCAGAGCGCTAACCGCTAAATGTTATTGAATCGATTTGTAGAGATATAGCTCACATTCCACACTTAAGCGCTAATGTGATTTTTATCACATTATGGTCGAATAACTTGAAGATCCCGCAAATGGCGGTAGAAGGTCACCCTCTCCAGCGGGCGCCTGTGCCGCACACCGTCGACGGTCACCGCGAGAGCAGGGCCGCCGGCCTGTACGGCGCGACCGGTGGCCAGGGAATCCGGGTCCAGGGGCGGGGCGCCGCCGAGTCTCCGGGCGACCTTCTCCCGCCAGTTCAGCACGGGGTTCTCGGGTTCCGTGGCGCGGACGGCTGCGATGCCCGGGGCGTCGACCATCGGCACGAGGCGGGCGCCGAACACCCCGTTGAAACGGACGTCCTCCCTGGCCTCATGGCGCAGCAGCACGTGGCTGTCGACGACTATCTCCCCTGTGATCTCCCCGTCGTCCCAGGAACGGATGGTGGCGGAACCGGCCACTGCAATGCCCTGGTCGGAGCGGATGACCGGCACCGGGCGTACCTGGCCACCCAGCGCGAGGTCCCAGGCCTTGGGGGCGTCGATGCCCCAGTTCCTGGCGACCACGGATTCGCCCACGGGGACGAAGGCGAGTTCGGCCCACAGGTAGTCGCCGCGCATCATGCGGGTGAGGACGGCGGAGAGTGCCGCGTCGGTGCCGACCACCACCACACGCAGTCTCTCCTTCAGGTGCGGGGCCTGCGGGGCCGGGCCCGGGGCGCCCAGGTGCGGGACGTCCGGCTGGGCGGAGATCTCGTCGAGGGAGGGGGTGGGGTCTGCCGGCAGGAGCTCGGCGGCGAGGGCGTCGAGCGGCCGGAGGTCGCGGCGGCCCGGGATCTCGGGCAGGTTGAGGACGGTGCCGGGGGGATCGGCCGGAAGGGGGGCGTCGCCGCAGCGCAGAATGAGCACTCGCATGGGGTTTGATACTACAAGCGGGGGTGGGAGGTAGTAGAATGGTAAGCCGTTCGTGGCTGGCACCAGCCACGCGTTCCCGGACCTTGAGTGGAAGTGACCCAATTTAATGGCTGCAATCGTGATTGTCGGCGCCCAGTGGGGCGATGAGGGCAAGGGTAAGGCCACCGACATCCTGGGCGGCGAAGTCGACTACGTGGTCAAGCCCAACGGTGGCAACAACGCCGGCCACACCGTCGTCGTCGGCGGCGAGAAGTACGAACTCAAGTTGTTGCCGGCGGGTGTGCTCTCCGAGAACGCCGTTCCGATCCTGGGTAACGGCGTCGTCATCAACCTGGAGGCGCTCTTCGAGGAGATCGACGGACTCGTCGCCCGGGGCGCGAACCCGGAACGTCTGCGCATCTCCGCCAACGCGCACCTGGTCGCCCCCTACCACCAGGTCATGGACCGCGTGCAGGAGCGTTTCCTGGGCAAGCGCGCCATCGGTACCACCGGCCGCGGCATCGGTCCGGCCTACGCGGACAAGGTCTCCCGCATCGGTATCCGTGTGCAGGACATCTTCGATGAGTCGATCCTGCGCCAGAAGGTCACCTCCGCCCTGGACGTGAAGAACCAGATCCTGGTGAAGATGTACAACCGCAAGGCGATCGACCCGGAGGAGATCGTCCAGTACTTCCTGTCCTACGCCGACCGGCTGCGTCCCATGGTCATCGACGCGGAGGCCGAACTCAACAAGGCCCTCGACGAGGGCAAGCGTGTCCTCATGGAGGGTGGTCAGGCCACCATGCTCGACGTGGATCACGGCACCTACCCCTTCGTCACCTCCTCCAACCCGACCGCCGGTGGCGCATGTGTCGGCGCGGGCATCGGCCCGACCCGCATCACCACGTCGCTGGGCATCATCAAGGCCTACACCACCCGTGTGGGTGCAGGTCCGTTCCCGACGGAGCTCTTCGACAAGTGGGGCGAGTACCTGCAGACCGTCGGCGGCGAGATCGGCGTCAACACCGGACGCAAGCGCCGCTGCGGCTGGTACGACTCCGTCATCGCCCGCTACGCCTCCCGGGTCAACGGCTTCACGGACTACTTCCTGACCAAGCTGGACGTGCTCACCGGCATCGGGGAGATCCCGATCTGCGTGGCCTACGAGGTCGATGGCGAGCGTTTCGACGAGATGCCCACCACCCAGACCGATTTCCACCATGCCGTGCCGATCTTCGAGACCATGCCCGCCTGGGACGAGGACATCACCGGCTGCACCGCCTTCGAGGAGCTGCCGCAGAAGGCCCAGGACTACGTGCTGCGCCTGGAGGAGCTCTCCGGCTGCCGCATCTCCTACATCGGCGTCGGTCCGGGCCGCGACCAGACGATCGTGCGCCACGACGTCCTGGCGGACTAGCCCATGACCGTTGATGTCCTCCTGCTCGGATCCGGGGGCTTCGTGGAGGAGCTCACCGCCGCTTTCCGACGCCTCGGGGTCGCCGTCCACCACGCCCCCGCGGATGTGGCCCGGGACGGGGCGGCGCTGCGCGCGGCCGTCGAGAAGCACTCCGTTGACCACGTGGTCCCGCTGGTGGAGGACATCGACGTCGACGCGCTCGCCGCGCTGGAGCAGCAGGGCGTGAACATTGCGCCCTCGGCGAAGGGCTGCGCACTCACGGTGGCCCGGGACACCCTGCGGAAGGTCGCCAACGAGGACCTCGGCCTGCCGACCACCGCCTACCGGGTCGCGGACACCCGCGCCGGGCTGGAGCAGGCCGTCGAGGATCTGGGTCTGCCGTGCATCGTCAAACCCGCAGAATTCTCCTCCGGCCGCGGCCACACCCTCGTCCGCTCAACGGAGGAACTCGACGCCGCCTGGGACGGCCGACGCGTGATGGTCGAACGTTTCGTCGACTTCGACCACGAACTGACCCTGCTGGTTGTCCGGTCCATCGACCCCGCAACGGGCAAGCTCGCCACGTGGTTCTGCGAACCGGTCGGACACATCCACCGCGCGGGACGGCTCGAGAGCTCCTGGCAGCCCATGGCCGTCGCCCCGCGGGCCCTGGAGAACGCGCGCTCCATGGCGGCGCGCATCACCAACGCCCTCGGTGGCCGTGGACTCTACGCCGTGGAGATGTTCGTGGCCGGGGACGAGGTCTACTTCTCCGCCATCACCCCGCGCCCCCACGATGCCGGGGCGGTGACCCTGCGTTCGCAGCGTTTTTCCCAGTATGACCTGCATGCCCGGGCGATCCTGGGGCTGCCCATCGACACCACGCTGATCTCCCCGGGTGCGTGCACGGTGCTGCGCGGGGAGGTTGTCGACCAGGCTGCTGCGCTGGCTGTGCCGGAAACTGATCTGCGGCTCGACGGGCAGCGTGGACTGGTGCTGGCCACCGCGGAAACGGTGGAGGAGGCCTGTGACCGAGCCACCCGCAGCGCCACCCGCGCCCGCGCCTGAGGCGGCTGGGACCCACCCTACGTATGGCAGGGGAAGCATGGGTGTGGTTTCATGGTGGCCGTGCGTAAGTTCCGCAACACCATGACCGCCTTCGCTGTGGCAGGCCTCGTCGCCACGACCCCCACCATCGCCCACGCCGACATCGTCGACGACTAACTTGCGGCGATACCCGCCGGCCAGATCTTCTGCCAGCAGGCCAACAACTACTGGACCAACGCCGACGACTACCAGAACAAGCGCAGCCAGGCGCTGCCGGGCGCGAACTTCCACCCGCGCGGCGATGAGATCCGCGCCGTCGTCTCGCGTGTCGACGAAGCCGCCCACCGCTGTGGCCTCCTCGGTGGCGGTGACCAGGTCGCTGGCACCCAGACCGCCCCGGCCCCCAACACCATCACCATCGACGGCCAGACCCACTGTGTGCCGGAGCCCCTCGCACCCGTGGTCGAGTGGCTGCACAGTGCCCTGGGTGCCCTGAACATCCGCATCTAGCGTGACACTGAGCCCTTCTCTGGGTAGGGCTCGATGACCATGGTGTCCGCGGGTCGCTTCTGGGGTGGCACGATGACCAGGATCGCCACCAGGGCGATCAGCGCCAGGACAGCATTGAAGGCGATACCGACCATGCCGGCCTCACGCAGGGCGACGTTGTCCTGCCGGCCGATGAAATCGATGACCTCAGCAAGCCAGGGCACACCGTTGTCCTGCAGGGCGGTGAAGATCGAGGTGGAGCCTGCCAGCCCGAAGGCCGCCCCCAGGGAAGAGGCCATCTTGAACAGGCCGGCACCGGAGCCGGCGTATTCTTCTGGCAGGGAGGAGAGCGCCGTGTCCGTGGCCGGGGTGGCGAAGAACGCCAGGCCGAGACCGAAGAGGGAGAACCCGATCGCGGCGAGCACAATGTACGCCGTCGCGTAGAGGTTGGTGAAACCCAGCAACACGATGGCCGCGAACATGGTGGCCGCGCCGAAGGCCATCGGCTTGCGGGGGCCCATCTTCTGCAGCAGCTTTTCACCGACGCGGATGAAAGCGATGACACACACCGCGTAGCCCAGCGTGGCGTACCCGGCGCTGGTGGGGGAGAGCCCCCCGGCGAACTGCAGCATCCACAGCGCGACGGTCATGACGCCGATGCACGAGTTCATGAGGAAATTCGCCAGCACCGCCCCTGAGAAGGAGCGGCTGCGGAAGAGCCGGAAATCGATGAATGCGTTGTTGTTCCCGGATTCGACCCGGAAGAAGATGATCAGGGAGATCACGAACACCACCGCCAACGCCAGGACGACCGGGCTGGACCAGCCGAGCAGGGAACCCTGCGTGGCGATGATCTGCGCCGTCAGCAGTGCCACCAGGAAGGAGGCGATGCCGGGGATGTCCAGCTTCCGGGCCAGATCAGCCGCCGGCTTCGACTCGGGGATCGGGCGGATCAGCCACATTGCCAGGATGGAGACGATGGCGCTGAGGACGAACAGCCCGCGCCAGCCGACGGCGGTGCCGGTGAGGAAACCCCCGACGATCGCGGCCAGGCCGGAACCGCCGAAGGTGCCGATCGACCACATGGACACCGCACGCTGGCGGTCCGCGCCGATCCAGTAGGTCTTCACCAGGGCGAGGGAGGTCGGCATGATGAAGGCCGCGGACAGACCCTGCAGGGCACGGCCCCCGAGCATCATGGGGGCAGCGAGCCCGCCGGAGGCTCCGCCCACCAGCAGTGCGCCGACGATGTTGATCACCAGGCCGATGTAGAGGAATTTCATCCTGCCCATGCGGTCAGCGAAGCCGCCTGCGACGACGACGAACATGCCGGCGAACAGCGCAGCCAGGGAGATGGCCGTGTTCATGGTGGGCTGCGGCAGGCCGGCGTCCGTGGCCATGACGGGGCCGATGTTGAGTGCGGACTGGGCGAACAACCAGAAGGTCAGGACGGCGAGGACGAGGCCCGTCAGGGTGCGGTTGGAACCGGCGAATGTGTTGTCCGCCCCGGCGGGGCCGACGGCTGTGGTGGACGTTGACATGGTCATTCCTTAGAGGTTCTCGGAGCAGGCTTACCGGGGGTCGGAGAGAACAACGGCCGCTGGCGGGGGATGTGGTTCCCTCGGCAGCGGCCCTGTCCGGAATGCGGTGGCGCCTACGTCTCGGCCTCCGCCTTCTTCCCCTTGGGGATGAAGAAGGTGATGGAGATCAGGGCGGCGATCGCCATGAGGGCGTTGAACGCCAGGCCGACGAAGCCGGCCTCACGGACGGCCACGTTGTCCTGGCGGCCGGAGAATTCGATCGCTGTGCCCACGATGTCGAGGCCGGAGGTCTCGAGCGCGGTGAAGATGGCCGCGGATGCGGCGACACCGAACGCGGCGCCGAGCGAGGAGGCCATCTTGTAGATGCCGGAGCCTGCGCCGACCTGGTCATCAGGCAGGTTGGACAGTGCGGCGTCGGTGGAGGGGGTGGCGTAGAAGGCCAGTCCCAGACCGAACAACGAGTACGCCACGGCTGCGAGGGCCATGTATGTGCTCTGCATGGTGTTGGTGGCCATGAGCAGCGCGATGGAGACCAGCACGATGACGGTGCCCCAGATCATCGGTTTGCGGGGACCGAACTTCTGCAGCAGCTTCTCACCGACACGGATGAAGCCGATGATGAAGATCGCGTAGCCGATGGTGAGGTAACCCGCGGTGGCGGCGGACATGTTGCCCGCGCCCTGCAGGATCCACAGGGAGACGGTGAGGGCGCCGGCGGTGCCGTTGATGAGAAAGTTCGAGATCGTCGCACCGGTGAAGACGCTGTTCCTGAACAGGGCGAAGTCCACGAAGGGGGCGCCGGTGTTCTTCTCCTGGTTGACGAAGACACCGAAGGAGACCAGGAAGACGGCCAGGAGGGCCCAGGTGATCCAGTGGGTCCACCCGATCGAGGAACCCTGGGTGACGACGATGAGCAGGGCGGCCAGCGCGATCGCCAGGGTGATGATGCCGGTCCAGTCAGTGCGGCCCGGTTTGCCCGCACCCGGGGCAGCCTCCGGGATCTGGCGCATGAGGATGATCGACAGGACGGAGACGATGGCGCTGATGATGAAGATCGAGCGCCAGCCAAGGGCGGTGGAGGCCATGAAGCCGCCGAAGAGGGCGGTCAGGCCAGAGCCACCCCAGGAGCCGATCGACCACATGGACACCGCGCGCTGGCGGGCGGGACCGTCCCAGTAGACCTTGAGCAGCGCCATGGTGGACGGCATGATCGCGCCGGCCGACAGGCCCTGGAGGATACGGCCGAGCAGGACCATGGCGGAGGAGGCGTCGCCGAAGGCGAAGGCGATGAACAGGGATCCCACGATGCCGAAGATGTTGCCCAGCAGGGCGATCCTCATCAGACCGAAGCGGTCGCCGAAGCCGCCGAACATGACGATGAACATGCCGGAGAACAGCGCGGACAGGGAGATCGCGATGTTCATCACCTCCATCGGCATGCCGATGTCGTCGGCCATGAGGGGGCCGATGTTCATTGTCGTCTGGGCGAAGAGCCAGAAGGTGATGACGGCGAGGACGATGCCCAGCAGGGCGGAGTCGGTGCCCTGGAAGGTGGTCTTCCCGGCGGTGGGAGTGGAGGTGGTGGTCATGCTCAGTTCTCCTTCATGAGCCACGGGGAGGCGGCGACGATGATGGCTTCGGCACCACGGTCGAGCGTGGGCTGGATGTCAGGGGCGAAGAAGGGGGAGTGGTTGCCGGGGGCGGAGGTGTGGTCTGCGAAGCCACCGAGCCCCCAGAAGGTGTACGGGACGCCGAGGGCGTCCGGGATGACGGAGAAGTCCTCGGAGGCGGGCACCAGATCCATTTCCACGGAGTCGTCCCCGAAGTAACCGTCGAAGGCGGCGGCGACCGTGTCGGTCACGTCGTCGTCGTTGAGGGTCAGCGGGTAGACGTCGAAATACTCGAAATCCGGCTCCTGCGGGCTGCGGGCGGCTTCGCACTCCGCCCTGACGATCCGCTCGATGGCCTCGTGCAGGGAGGCGCTGACCTCGGCGTTGTAGGCGCGGGTGTTCAGCAGCATGGTGGCGGAGTCCGGGATGATGTTGGACTTTGTACCGGAGTGGAAGGAGCCGACGGTGACCACCGCGATCTCCTTGGGGGCGATCTCGCGGGAGACGATGGTCTGCAGGCGGGTGATGATCGCCGCACCGAGGACGGTCGGGTCGACGCCCAGGTTCGGCATCGCGCCGTGGGAGCCCTTGCCGTAGATGGTGATCCTGATCGAGGCGGCCTGGGAGAAGAGCGCGCCCCGACGGGTGCCGACGGAGCCGCCCGGAATCACGCCGAGGACGTGCTGGCCCAGGTAGACGTCGGGTATGGGCATCTTGGTTGCGATGCCGTTGTCCACCATGTCGCGGGCACCGGCGGCGGTTTCCTCGGCAGGCTGGAAGACGCCGACGAAGGTGCCGGACCAGCTGTCGCGGGTGGCGTTCAGGGCCTCGAGGGCGCCGAGCAGAGAGATGATGTGCACGTCGTGGCCGCAGGAGTGGGCCACGGGTGTCTCCACGCCGGTGTTCTCGTCGACCTGGGTGACCCCTTCAGCGGAGTACTCCTTGCCGGACAGTTCCGCCATGGGCAGGCCGTCGATGTCGGCGCGCATGGCCACCACGGGGCCGTCACCGTTGCGGAGGACAGCCGTCAGGCCGGTGCGCCCCACCTGGTTGACCTCGTTGACGCCGATGCGCTCGAGTTCCTCACGGATCTTCTCCGCGGTCCTGAACTCCTGAAGGGAGAGCTCAGGCATCCGGTGAAACACTTTGTACAGCTCTTCACGGGCACTTCTGGTGGTGTCAAGGTGGGAAACGATCTTGTGAATCGTCATTTCTGCTCCAATTCCAGCCGAATCGAGTCGGAGACTTCACTCGGCTATTGAAAACCAGTGTGTTTTGAGTTGTGAGTTTCATCTCGGAAACAGGAAGGTACTGACGTTAAGAGGTCTATCACCAAAACACCCCGCACGCAGAGCGTGCGGGGTGGGGACGGGGCAGGGGGGAGGAGTCCTAGATTTCGTATTCCGGGTGCGAGGAGACCACCATTTCGTCCCATTCGACGATCTTCTTGCGTTCGCGTCCCTCAGCCTCGCCCAGGGAACGCTCGGCGGCGTCGAGGTTGTGCCAGCCCTCCCAGGTGGTCACGGCGATGCCGCGGGCCTCGAGGAGCTCGGTGACGGCCGCGGGCTCAGGATGGGCCGGAGCAGAGAGACGACCGGAGGTGAAGTCCTCCAGCAGCATGGTGGTGGTGTCCTTCGCATCGGATTTGGTGTTGCCGATCAGGCCCACCGGGCCGCGCTTGATCCAACCGGTGGCGTAGAGGCCACGGACAGCCTCCCCGGTCTCCGGGTCGAGGACCCGACCGCCGTCGTTGGGGATGACGGCCCGCTCGGCATCGAAGGGCACACCGTCAACGGCCTCGGAGCGGTAGCCGACGGCGCGGTAGACGGACTGCAGATCCCAGGTGGTGAACCTGCCGGTGCCCCGGACCTGGCCGGTGCCGTCCAGCTCGGTGCGTTCGGTCTTCAGGCCGACCACACGGCCGTCCTCGCCGAGGATCTCCACCGGAGACTCGAAGAAGTGCAGGTAGAGCTTATTGGGGGCACCCTTCGGCTCCCGGATGGCGTAGCCCTCCAGGGTCTGGCACACCAGGTCCACGGACTTGGACTCGCGGCGAGCGGCCTCGGAGGCCTCGTCGTAGTCGATGTCCTCCGGGACGACGATAACCTCGATGTTCTCGGAGTGGTCGAGCTCCTTGAGCTCCAGTGGGGTGAATTTGGCCTGGGCGGGGCCGCGGCGGCCGAATACGTGGACCTCCTTGACTGAGCTGCGGGCCAGATTGTCGTAGACGTTGTCCGGGATCTCGGTCACCAGCAGCTCGTCGGCGGTCTTGGCCAGGATGCGGGCGATGTCGAGGGCGACGTTGCCCACACCGATCACGCCGACCCGCTCGGCGTTGAGGTCCCAGTCGCGGGAGAAGTCGGGGTTGCCGTCGTAGAAACCGACGAATTCACCGGCGCCGTGGAAGCCCGCCAGCTCGGATCCCCGGATACGCAGCTCCCGGTCGCCGGTGGCACCGGTGGAGAAGATGATGGCGTCGTAGTAATCGCGCATCTCTTCGACGGTGAGATCCTTGCCGATCTCGATGTTGCCGAGCAGACGGATCTCCGGCTTCTCCAGGACCGAATGCAGAGAGCGGACGATGCCCTTGATGCGCGGGTGGTCGGGGGCGACGCCATAGCGGATGAGTCCGAAGGGAGCGGGCATGCGCTCGAAGAGGTCGATGGTCACGTCCTCCCCGGACTTCACGAGCAGATCCGAGGCATAGATACCGGCCGGGCCAGCTCCGACGACAGCGACGCGCAGGGGTCGGGACATGATGGTGTGACATCCTTTGACGTTCGGGAACAGGGTGTTTCTCCGTTCCATACTACTGGCCTGCCCCGGAGGCCATGAATTCTGGGGCGGGGGTGACCATCGGGGTGGTCCGGGGCGATGCCGATCAGGGGGATTCGCGGAAATTCGCAGCCTTGTTGAGGTTCACCGGTGGCATTTTCGGGCCCCTGACCGCCAGGTGCAGACAGGATTCCCACACTGAGCGCCGCTTGGAGAAAGGGTCCCCTTCCTGCACCTTTGACCTGGTGTTATTCTTGTTTATCCCCGTTCTGTCGAGGCGGTTCAGGTGCTTCCTGGCCGGGTGTCAGGTTGTGGAGTGTCTGGTTATGTCGTGTTAATTCTGAAAATTCCTGGCTTTACAGGTGTGGCGGAGCTGACATTCGTTATAGAATGGCGACCGATCCCACAGGGCGGCGTGTTGTGCACTACCGGACACCCCGCTCAGCGACAGAAAGGTTATGCATGTCTGACCCTCGATCAGCACTGCTCAGCGTCGTCAACCGGAATTTCGACGGTGTCGACGTTGACGGCCTCGCTGCTTCCCTCGGCCTCAGTGTGCGCCGTCTGGACGACTACGAGCTGAAGATCGGCCCCATCTACGCCGCCAGCCTCGTCAACGAGGAGCCGGTACTGGTCGTCGGTACGGGCAACCTGCACTTCGATTCCGAGGTCGCCGCCGCCATAGGTCTGCCGATCATCCTGCTCACCGACGCCAGGGGGCGTCATGTGCAGCTGGCTGAGCGCCACGCGAAGGAGCTCCAGGCCGTCATTGCGACCGCTGTCACCGAGGATGGGCTGCGCGATGTGCTCAAGCTCCGGGAGGCACTCAAGGTCGAGGTCCACCCCGTCATGTCCCCGCCGGTCTTCGAGACCTGGCTGCTGCAGCGGGCGCGGAAGTCGAAGTCGCACATCGTGCTGCCCGAGGGTGAGGACGACCGCATCCTGCTCGCCGCCGGTGAGCTGCTTGAACAGGAGGTCGTCGACCTGACCATCCTGGGTGACCCGGCGGAGATCGGGAACCGCGCCGAGGAGCTCGGCATTGACCTGTCCGACGCGCACATCATCAACCACCTCACCTCCCCGCTGCTGGAGGAGTTCGCGGCGGAATTCGTCGAGCTGCGCAAGGCCAAGGGCGTGACCTTCGAGCAGGCCTGCGAGACGATGCGGGACATCTCCTACTTCGGGACGATGATGGTGCACCGCGGCCTGGCCGACGGCATGGTCTCCGGCGCGGCCAACACCACCGCCCACACCATCAAGCCCTCCTTCCAGATCATCAGGACCACCCCGGATGCCTCCGTGGTCTCCTCGATCTTCCTCATGGTCTTCCGGGGCCACGTGTGGGCCTTCGGCGACTGTGCGGTCAACCCGAACCCGACCGCGGAACAGCTCGGTGAGATCGCCGTGGTCTCCGCCAAGACCGCCGCCCAGTTCGGCATCGACCCGCGGGTGGCCATGCTCTCCTACTCCACCGGCGCCTCCGGCTCCGGTCCCGACGTCGACCGCGCCATTGAGGCCCTCCACGCCGCCAAGCGCATCGACCCTGAACTCAAGGTCGACGGCCCGCTGCAGTTCGACGCCGCCGTGGATCCGGGAGTTGCCCGGAAGAAGATGCCCGACTCCGATGTCGCCGGCCACGCCAACGTCTTCGTGTTCCCTGACCTCGAGGCCGGCAACATCGGCTACAAGACCGCCCAGCGTACCGGTGGCGCCCTGGCCATCGGCCCGATCCTGCAGGGCCTGAACAAGCCCGTCAACGACCTGTCCCGCGGCGCCACCGTCCCCGACATCGTCAACACCGTAGCTATCACCGCCATCCAGGCCGGAGGAGAATAAATGTCCTACGCACTCGTCCTGAACTCCGGGTCATCATCCATCAAGTTCCAGGTCCTTGATCCCGCCGCCGACGCCTCCGATGAGCCCCTCGTCTCCGGCCTCGTTGAGCAGATCGGTGAGTCCTCAGGCAAAATTGTGATCAAGATCCGCGGGGAGAAGATCACCGTTGAGCAGCCCATCCCGGATCACTCCGCCGGTCTGCAGAAGTCCTTCGAGATCATGTCCGAGCACGGCGTCGGCCCGAGGGACCTTGATCTCACCGCCGTCGGCCACCGCGTCGTCCACGGAGGCAAGGTCTTCTCCCAGCCGGAGATCATCAACGACCAGGTCGTGGAGATGATCCGTGACCTCATTCCGCTGGCGCCGCTGCATAACCCGGCCAACGTCGACGGCATCGAGGTCGCCCGCGATATCCTGCCGAACATCCCGCACGTCGCTGTCTTCGACACCGGCTTCTTCGCGGACCTGCCGCCCGCAGCCGCTCTCTACGCCATCAACGCGGCGGTCGCCGGCGAGAACGGCGTGCGCCGTTACGGCTTCCACGGCACCTCCCACGAGTTCATCTCACAGCAGGTGCCCTCGCTGCTGGGCAAGGATCCCTCCGACGTCAACCAGATCGTGCTGCACCTGGGCAACGGTGCCTCCGTCTCCGCAGTCAAGGGTGGCCACGCCATCGACACCTCCATGGGCATGACCCCGCTGGCTGGTCTGGTCATGGGTACCCGCTGCGGTGATATCGACCCGGGCATCATCTTCCACCTGTACCGCACCGCCGGTCTCAGCATCGACGAGATCGACACCCTGCTGAACAAGAAGTCCGGCATCAAGGGGCTGTCGGGAGTCAACGACTTCCGCGAGCTGCGCCAGATGATCGAGAACGGTGACACCGACGCCTGGTCCGCCTACAACATCTACATCCACCAGCTGCGCCGCTACATCGGCTCCTACATGATCGCCCTCGGCCGCGTTGACGCGATCACCTTCACCGCTGGTGTCGGCGAGAACGCCAAGTTCGTCCGCGAGGACGCCCTGGCCGGTCTGGAGATGTACGGCATCCGGATCGACCCGGAGCGCAACGACCTGCCCAACGACGGTCCGCGGGAGATCTCCACGGAGGATTCCGCGGTCAAGGTCTTCGTCGTGCCCACCAATGAGGAGTTGGCCATCGCGCAGAAGGCCACGGCCCTCGCTGTCGCCCAGGTCTAGTTGTCCCGGCGTGACCCGGAATGCCCCGGATCCCCTGCGGATTCGGGGCAAATTGCATCGTTCCTGTGATGCTTATGGGACCTGAGTGGCTGTTGTGACACCTGATGTGTTGTTAGCCTGAAGGTACCGCGGTAGTGACGCTGGAGGCGCGCGAGAGAGTTCGACTCCGCGGACGGCCGAGAAGAAAGGTGCCGCAATGACAACCACAGACCGGTCCACCACACGCACCGGGCGCACACCAGTCCAGATCGTCGCACTGCTCTACGGAGCGGTATTCCTCCTCGTCGGTGTCGCGGGGTTCATCCCCGGCCTGACCCAGAACGTGGGGGATCTGCAGCTCGCGGGCCACGAGGGCCATGCGATGCTGCTGGGTATCTTCCACGTCTCCATCCTGCACAACGTCGTCCACCTGCTCTACGGTGTCGCCGGCGTCGCCCTGGCCCGCACGCCGGGCTCCGCCCGCCAGTACCTGCTGTGGGGTGGCGTGGTTTATCTCCTCCTTGCCCTCTACGGCGTGTTCATCGACTACGACTCGGCCGCCAACTTCGTCCCGCTCAGTGACGCCAACAACTGGCTGCACCTGGGGCTGGGCTTAACGATGGTGGCCCTGTCCTTCCTGCCCCGCCCTACGGTGGATGGGGAGGTGAGGGTCTGAACCCTGCCCCGACAACGACACCGGCCTCCCGGATCCGCATGGATCCGGGAGGCCGGTTGCCTGGTCGGTCAGGTAGGTCAGGACCTGCGGGCGGCCGCGAAATCCCGGAACCAGTCCAGGGCCTCGGGGTTGCGCACCGAGTCCCGGTTGACGGGCTTTCCACCGGGGCGGGTGCTGAACATCCGCTTGAGCGGGACCTCCAGGCGCTTCATCGTATGGGTCACCGGGATGGCCGGGGCCTCGATGATCTCGTCGGGGACGTGGCGGGCGCTGGCACGGCTGCGCAGGGTCGCGCAGATGTGGTCGCGCAGGGCGTCGTCAAGCACGGCACCCTCGGCGAGGACGACGAACAGCGGCATCCAGTAGCCGCCGCCCTCCTGCTCGAGGCCGAGGACCAGGCAGTCCTCCAGCTGGGGGATGTCCTGCAGGGCGTCGTAGATGTCAGAGGGGCCGATGCGCACGCCCTGGCGGTTCAGGGTGGCGTCGGCGCGGCCGTGGACCATGTAGCGGCCTTCCGGGGTGCGGGTGATCCAGTCACCGTGCATCCACACGCCGGGGGCGGCGGTGAAATAGGAGGAGTGGTAGCGCTCACCGGTCTCGTCGCCCCAGAGGAACAACGGCATGGAGGGCAGGGGGCGGGTCACGGCCATCTCGCCGACCTCGTTGATCAGCGGCTGACCGTTGTCGTCGTGGGCCTCGGCAGCCACGCCGAGCAGTGGGCCCTGCAGGTAGCCCAGGTGCACCGGTTCCATGGGGTTGGAGCCGAGGAAGCCGCCGCAGATGTCGGTGCCGCCGGAGTCGGAGCCGAGGTGGAGATCCTCCTTGACGGCCTCGTGCACCCACAGCCAGGTGCTCGGCGGCAGCGGGGAGCCGGTGGACAGGATCGCCCGCAGGGCGGACAGGTCGCGGCCGTGGCGGGGGTCCAGCCCCGACTTCTCCACCATGGACAGGTAAGCCGCGCCGGTGGCGAACTGGGTGACCTTCAGGTCGGAGAGGATCTGGAAGTGGTGGTCCTTGCCCGTCACCTTCGGCGAACCCGCGTAGGTGACGATGCTCGCGCCCGCCAGCAGGTTCTGGCTGAGCGTGTTCCACACCATCCAGGAGGTGTTCGCCGCGACGTAGTAGACGTCACCCGGACCCATGTCCTGGTGGAGCGCGATGCCCTTGAGTCCGTCGAGGACCATGCCGCCATGGCCGTGGATGATGCCCTTGGGGTCGCCGGTGGTGCCGGAGGAGAACAGGATCCACAGCGGGGCCGCGAAGGGCACCCGGTCGTAGGTGGCCGGCACCTGCTTATCGACGGCCGTGTCAAAGGCCACGCGCGCACGCCCCCCGCGTCCTTCTCCGGCGGGTGCCTGCGGATCCAGGGTGCGCACGAGGACGGTGGCGGTGAGGGAAGGGAGGTTCTCCTCGATCTCGACGGTGTGGCTGCCCCGCTCGATTTCCTTCCCACCGAAGACGTAGCCGTCGCAGGCGAAGAGCACCTTCGGCTCCAGCTGCCGGACCCGGCGCACGCTCGCCTCGGCCGACAGGTCAGGGGAGTTGATGGTCCACACCGCGCCGATGGAGGCTGCGGCCAACAGGCCGATCACCGCCTCCGGGATGTTGGGCAGGACCGCGGCCACCCGGTCGCCGCGGCCGACGCCGAGTTCCCGCAGAGTCTGGGCCAGAGCGGAGACCTGTGACTCCAGCTGTGCCCAGGTGATCTCCGTGCGGCTGCCGTCCTCCTCGACCCGCAGGATGGCGGCCACATCGCGCAGAGCCGGGTCAGCGGCGTGGCGCAGGACGTTCTCCGCGAAGTTGAGCTGTGCCCCCGGGTACCAGGTGGCGGAGGGCATCGTGTCGTCCGTGATCACCGGACTGGTGTCGAGGCCGTCGCCGAGGACGTCGAAGAACTCCGGGATGGCCCGCCAGAATTCCGCGGTCTCCGTGACCGACCAGTCCCACAGGGCACGGAAGTCCGGGAGCTGGCGGTTGAAGCGCTGCTCTGACCACCGGGCGAAGTGGCCCATGCGGCAGTTGTCAAGCTGCTCCTGGGTGGGGCGCCACGTGACGGGGGCTGGGGGCTGGGTGGTCGGCGCGGTGATGATGGCGGTGGACATGGTTTCTCCTCCGGGGTGGTTCTGTACTCGGGGTGGGGCTGGGTGGTGCGGGATCAGGATCAGTCGGCCATGGTGGCGGTGCCGCGACCCAGCAACAGGGAGAGGGCGGCCAGGCCGGCGATGGCGAGCGGCACGGCGAAGGCGATGAAGACGCGTTCGGGGGCGATGCCGGTGGCCAGGATGTAGCCGACGATGATCGGGGCGGCGACCGAGACCAGGCGGCCCAGGCCGATCATCCAGCCGATGCCGGTGGCACGGGAGCGGGCGGAGTAGACGGTGGGGGCGACCGCGTAGAAACCGGCGATCGCGGCGGTGGTCAGCATGCCCAGTAGGAAGCCGACACCGATGGCGACCGTGACGATATTGAAGATCACGCCGAAGAGGACGTAGGTTCCGGCAGCGGCGAACAGGGTGAGGAAGAGCAGGCGGCGACCGCTGAAGCGGGTGGCCAGGCCGGCGAAGATGAAGCAGCCCAGTACGCCGCCGAGGTTGGCCCCGATGCCCATGGTGGTGCCCAGCTGCGGGTCACCGGAGACGGTGGTCAGGATCGTCGGGATCCAGGTGTTGGCGAAGTAGTAGGAGGCGACGAGCAGGCCGTAACCGATCCACAGTGCCAGGGTCAGGCGCAGTGCGGGCGGGGTGAGGACCTCGCGGAAGGTGCCCTGCTTCTCAGCGTCGTCCTGCTCGGTCGCGGACGGTGCGGGCAGCTCGGCCAGGGGCTCGCGGTGCATCTTGGCCAGGATGCGGTTGACACGCTCCAGGGCGTTCTTCGGGCGGCGGACCAGCAGGTAGTCGAGAGATTCCGGAAGGAAACGCCAGCTGGCGACCAGTGCCATGACGGCGAGGACGGTGCCGGCGATGAACATGGAGCGCCAGCCGTACTCGGGCATCAGCGGACGGGCAAGGAAACCGGCGATGGTGGCACCGATCGGGTAGCCCGCGGCATAGATGGCGATGGCGGTGGTGCGGCGGGCATCAGATGAGTACTCCGCCACCAGTGCGTTGAGGTTGGCCATCATGCCGCCGATACCGAGGCCGGTGACCACACGCCAGAGAATGAGCATGCCCGCCGTCGGTGCGGTGATGGTCAGCGCCATGCCGATGACGATGAGCACGAGCATGGCCAGGGTCAGCGGGCGGCGGCCCATGCGGTCGGCCAGGGGGGTGAGGACGATGGAGCCGATCGCCATGCCGAAGAGGCTGCCGCTGAGGACGTAACCGAGGATCTCGGGGCTCAGGCCGAGCTGCTCCTGGATCTGCGGGGCGGCGAAGGCCATGATGCCGACCTCGAAGCCGTCGAGGATGATGAGCGCGAGAGCGATGGAGACCGCGGCGATCTGGAAACCGGACATCCGGCCCTGCCGGACTTCGGCGAGAACCTCTTCCGCTCCCCGGACGGGACGCTGCGTGGTGATGGTCATGGGAACCCTTCCGTTGCGGGCCGAATGTGATCCATTCCGCCCAGTGCCTATGGTGTGATCGGAAGCATATGTAGTGCAGATCACTCTGTCAGTACATCGGATTCAGGTTCCGCCTAAGGGAATGCACAACCGGGAAAAGGGGGTGTCCGGGCCTGTTTGCGGGGCTGAAACTGGTCCGGTTTAGCGTAGTTGAGCTGGCCTTTATCGCTGCTACTGTCCTGCATTCCTTAATCAGGAATCTGCGACATGATGGGGTCCGAACACTTCCCCGTGGATCTCCTCGGCTGCCTGCTGCAGGGCGGCCACATAGTCCGGGATGAGCTCCTTCTGGAAGCGCACGCTGGGGATGGCAATGGTCACTGCTGCCACCGGTCGGGCGTCCGGCCCTAGCACCGCGACCCCCACGCCGACCACTCCCTGTTCGGTTTCCTCCACACTCAGGGCGTAACCCTCGCGGCGGACCTGCGTGAGCATCCGCTTGAGCATCCTCATCGTCTGCACCCGACGGGTCGGCCATTCCACCAGTCCCCTCCGGTACACTTCCTCCACCTCCTGGTTGGACATCCGGGCGAGGATCGCCTTGCCCCCGGCGGAGACGAAGGCGGGCATCTCGTCGTCGACCCGCCGCACCACCCGGAGGAGGGTGTTCGGCTCCACCCCCTCTATGAAGCGGATGTTGCCGCCGCGCAACACCATGATCTGCACGGTCTCCTGCACCTTCGCCTGCAGCGCGGTCAGCGGACGGAGGGCCACATCGCGCAGCACGGACTCGGTCACCCGGCCCTGATCGGTGCCCGAGAGTACCGCGCCCATCCGGTAGCGCCGCTCGAAGTCCTGGACGGTGAAGCCGCGCCGGGTCAGCGTGGACAGCAACCGGTGCGCCGTCGAGGCGGCGCTGCCGAGGAACTCGGCGGCCTCCTTCACCGAGATCGAGTCGTGGTCGCGCAGGTACAGCAGGAGCTGCAGTGCGCGGTCGACGGATTCGACGGGGGCGGGCAGGGGGTCCCGTGCGGGCCCGTTCTGCGCGGACATGGTCGGTAGGTCCCTCGTCCCCTAGTTCACGCCGAGGACGCGCAGGGCGTTGCCCTTGAAGATCTTCGGGCGGACCTCATCCTTGATGGGCAGCTCCGCGAAATCCGCCAACCACCGCTCCGGTGCCAGCAGCGGATAGTCCGTGGCGAACAGCAGCTTCTCGGACAGCATGTTCGACGCGAAGCGCACCAGCGACTCCGGGAAGTACTTCGGCCGCCACCCCGACAGGTCGATGAACACATTCGGCTTGTGCACCGCGATCGAGTTCGCCTCGTCCTGCCACGGCACCGACGGGTGCGCCATGATGATCTTCAGCTCAGGCAGCTCAGCGGCGATGTCATCGAGCAGCAGGGGATTGGAGTAGCGCAGCTTGATCCCGCCACCCCCGGGCATCCCGGCGCCGATGCCGTTCTGCCCGGTGTGGAACAGGGCCGGCACCCCGAGCTCGGAGATCTTCTCCCACAGGGGCATGTACTGCTCGTCGGAGGGGTCGAAACCCTGCAGTGAGGGGTGGAACTTCATGCCCCACACCCCCAGCTCCTCGACCTGGCGCACTGCCTCGGTGATCGCATCCCCACCGGTACGCGGGTCGACGCTGCCGAAGGGGATGAGCACATCGTTGTTCCTGGCTGCTGCAGCGACAAGATCATCGATGGAGTTGGGCAGGTGGCCGAGCTGGGTGCGGGCGTCGACGGTGAACATCACCGCAGCCATGTTCAGGCCCCGGTAGAGCTCGGCGATGGCGTCGGCCGAGGGCATGCGGTCCGCACCCTTGAAATAGGCGGCGGAGGCGTCGATGTACTCCTGGGGCATGGAGTGGTGCCCGCAGGTGTCGGTCTCGTAGTGGACGTGCATGTCGATCGCCTCGACGGCGGCGAAATCGATCGCGGACTCATAACGCATGGTGACGGCTCTTTCGGTGTCGTGGATGTGTCCGGGGCCGCGGTTGGGGGGCTGATGTGGTGACGGGCCTGTGCTCCCCTCCATGAGCCCTGCGTCTTCCGCGTCGGCCGGTGTCGGTGGGGCCGGTTGTCCCTGCTCCTGTCCAACTATCTAAGACACTAGATAAACGGGAGGGAGCCCACAACCGTCCCCACCGGAAGGTGGGGGTTACCGGCCCTGCGCCGCCGCCTGGACCGCGGCACTGACAGCCGGGGCCACGCGCGGGTCGAGCGGGGAGGGGACGATGTAACCGGCTTCGAGGTCGTCGGCGGCGATCTCCGCGATGGCGCGGGAGGCGGCCAGCTTCATCTCCATGGTGATGGCGGTGGCGTTGGCGGCCAGCGCTCCGTGGAAGATGCCGGGGAAGGCCAGGACGTTGTTGATCTGGTTCGGCAGGTCACTGCGGCCGGTGGCGACGACGGCGCCGTAACGGCGGGAGAGTTCCGGATCGATCTCCGGGGTCGGGTTGGCCAGCGTGAACAGGATCGGCTCCTCAGCCATCAGCTGCAGGGCCTCCTCGCCGATGTTGCCGCCGGACAGTCCGATGAAGGTGTCGGCACCGGTGAAGGCCTCGTTGATGCCGCCGCTGACACCGCGCGGGTTCGTCTTGGCCGCCAGCTCCTGCTTGACCGGGGTGAGGTCGGTGCGGTCGGCGTGGATGATGCCGCGGGAGTCGAGGACGATGATGTCGCGCACGCCGGCGTCGAGAAGCATGTTCACGGAGGCGACACCGGCGGCGCCGGCCCCGGAGACGACCAGGCGCAGGTCAGCCAGCTCGCGACCGAGGAGACGTGTGGCGTTGCGCAGCGCAGCGAGCAGGACCACGGCGGTGCCGTGCTGGTCATCGTGCATGACCGGGATGTCCAGGCGTTCGATGAGCCTGCGCTCGATCTCGAAGCACCGCGGGGCGGAGATGTCCTCGAGGTTGATGCCGCCGAAGGACGGGGCCAGGGCGGCGATGGTGTCGACCAGCTCGTCGACACCGTGGATGTCCAGCACCAGCGGCACGGCCTTGAGGCCGGCGAAGGCGTTGAAGAGCTGGGCCTTGCCCTCCATCACCGGCAGGGAGGCCTGCGGGCCGATGTTGCCCAGGCCGAGCACGGCGGTGCCGTCGGAGATGACGGCGACGGTGTTGCCCACCCCGGTGTGGGTGCGGGCGACGGCCGGGTCCGCGGCGATGGCCTCGCAGACGGTGGCCACGCCCGGGGTGTAGGCCAGGGAGAGGTCCCGCATGTCCTTGAGGGGGCGGGTGGAGTTGATGGAGAGCTTTCCCCCCTCGTGGGCCGCGAAGATCTCCTCATGACTGAGGGTCTGGACAGTGGAGGGCTTGACTGAGGTCATGTGGTTCGCCTTGAACTTTCATCGTCGGTGCAGAATAAGCAGATAGCGTACATGTGTTAATCAGATTGTTTATTCTGCAAATTCTGCAAAGACGTTTCGATTTTGATGAACAGGAAAGATAATTTTGCTAAGGAAGCATTCACAGTGAATATATGTGCGCCATCACACTCATGGATTCTCAGAACCAGGTCACCGGGCGGACCTGGTTGGCCAGATCCACCAGTGCATAACGGTGTCGGGCGAAAGGGGCCTGGCGGGCCTGCTGCCGCAGTGTGTAGGCCAGGCCGTAACGCAGCCCCCGCTGAGTGAAGGGGTACTCGAACAGGTCATTGGGGGAGGCCGCTGACTCCACCCCGGCATCCCGGAGGAAGTTCAGTCCCGCGGACATCACGGCGATCTTGATCTGCAGGAAACGGGGCTCGTTGGTGGGGATCTCCTCCAGACGGCGTGCCGCCCGCCGGATCCGGGACTCGGTGAGGGTGCCGGAGATCAGCTGGAGGATCGTGGTCAGCTGGGCCATACGGTGGTGTCGTGAGGCCTGCGGAACCCGGTCGAGTGCGGCGACGGCCATCTCGATCTGCCCCTCCGCCATCAACTGCCGGGCCAGACCGAAGGCCGAGGACACCGTCGTCGGGTTCGTCGCCCACACCAGACCGTAGAGGCCGATGGTGTTGAAACGCAGGACAGCCGGATCCTGGGTGATGTGGGTCCACTCCGGATTGAACTCTGCGAAGACCTCGGCGTCGACGGCCTCCAGGTTGGTGCTCAGCAGGGAGGCAGAGCGGGAGACCTTGTCGGGCAGCAGGGCGGCGTGGTGGTGGCCCAGATGCTGGAGGATCAGCTCGTCGACGGCGGCCAACGCCAGCTTGGGGGCGGCCTCGCCGGGCAGGATGTTCAGGACCTCGGCGAAGTGCTGCTGGGCGGGGGCGTAGTCGTCGAGAAGCAGGGCGGTCACGCCCGAGTACCATTGGAAACGCCAGTCATGGCCGAGAGCGTCCTCCAGGGAACTCAGCCACGTGCGGGCCTGGCCGGTGAAACCCAGGTCGAGCATGGCACGCACCACACCCAGGGGGATCTCGGCCGAGTGCTCGTACTCACTGGTTTTCATCGCCTGGCGCAGGGTCTCTAGTGCCTCCTGGGGCTCCGTGTAGGAGGAACCTGAGAGCATGGGGGCACCGACGTCGGTGCGGTCGATCAACGGGGCCGGCAGCGCCGAGACCACCTCAGGGGCGGTGATGCGCACCGTGCGGTCAATGCCGTCGATGAGCTGGTCGGTGCGGAAGACAAGGTGCTTGGTGCCGAAGGTGGTGCGCTGCGGGGAGAACAGGGAGTGCTGCGCCGGGTACTGCATGCCGGAACGCACGGCGATGACCTCCCGCAGGACGCCGTGAAGCTGGGTGGACAGCTCGTCGATGTTCCGGAAGCGCTGGGCCGGGTCCGCGGCGGTGCAGCGCTGCAGCAGCCGGTAGAAACTCAGGTGCTTGCGGAACAGCGGCTCCTCACCCGGGTCGGGGAGGCCAGGCAGGTACACCCCGGAAGCATCCTTCGGCAGGTGCACCGTCAGTGAGGCGAGGGCACGGCCGACGGTGTAGATGTCACTGGCCACCGACGGACCCTGCGCCCCGACCTCCGGGGCCTGGAAACCCTTCGTGCCGTAGATGAAACCGTAGGCCCCGATGCCGGAGACCGCGCCCAGGTCGATGAGCTTGACCTGGTCCTCGGTAACGACGATGTTGTCCGGCTTGAGGTCGTTGTAGACCACCCCGCGGGAGTGGAGGTAGTCGAGGGCGGGCAGGATCTCGATGATGTAGGCCATCGCCAGGTCGAGCGGCAGGACGCCGTTCTCCTGCTCGTTGCGGCGGGCCCGCAGCGAGGGCCCGCCCACGTATTCCATGACGATGAAGCCACCGGGGACACGGGGGTCGTCGATGAAGTTGTAGATCTTCACGATGCCGGGGTGGGTGATGTCCGAGAGGAAGTCGCGTTCGGCTACCGCGGCCCCCTGCTCATCGGAGGACTTCTCCGACTGCAGGCCCTTGAGCACGACGAGCCTGCCGGAGACGAAGTGGTCGTTGGCCAGGTAGATCCACCCCATGCCGCCGTGGGCGATGACCCCGAGAATCTCGTACTGACCTGCCACCATGTCACCGGTTCTCAGCTGCGGGGCGGGCACCCCCTGGGCCTCCGCCTCGGCTGGATCGCGCAGCGCGTCCTCGGGGCGGGTGGGTACGACAAAGGGCAGGTCGACCATGCCGTCGGCGACGGTACGGTCGCCCCGCTCGGCACCGCGCCGCTGCCGGAAGGTCGACAACGCCAGCTGGCGGGCCCGGGCGGAGGTGTCGTCCCGCTTCTGTCCCGCGGTCGGTTCCGTCCCCGGCCCGGCCGCCGCGGCCGTGCCGACGGTGCCGATCGGCGCGGCCGGCCCCGTGACCGTTGCCTGGGTGTGTGCCTCGTGCTGTTCCCGGAGGTGGCCCAGGTCCTCCAGCAGGGCGGAGATGCCGGGATCGATGTCGTCATCCTCGTCGGCGAAAGGATCGAAGTGTACCGCCTGGGTGCCGGCGGGCTCCTCAGGCTCCGGCAGGCCCTCCGGGAATTCGAGGTCGGGGTTGTTCACGGTGTCGTCTCCTGGGAGGCCGGTTCGGGGCGGTAGGACAGGGGCGGGGGCCCGGAGGTGGCGAGGTAGACGGCGAACCACCGGTCGTAGAGCCGCCACCACGTGCCGTCGGAGCGGATCCTCTCGATGGTGGAGTTGACCTGGCGGATCAGGCCGGAGGAGTCGTAGTCCTGGTCCGGGATGGGCATGGCCACCGCATAGGACTCGGAGGCCAGGGACTCTCCGACGATGTTCGTGTACGGGTCCTGGGCGGCGATGCCCGACAGGACGGTGTCGTCCGAGAGGATCGCGTCGGCCTGGTACTGCTGGAGCGCCACGAGGCAGTCCGCCCAGCTGCGGGTCTTGAGGATCCGGGACTGTGGGGCATACATCCGCACCTTCTCCAGGGCGGTGGAGTCCCGGGTGACGCACACGGTGCGGCCCGGCAGCTGGGCCACGCCCTCGATGTCGGAATTGTGCATCACCAGCAGCCGGGAGTCGGTGGTCAGGTAGGGGGAGGAGAAGGCCACCTCCTGCTGCCGCGTGCGGGTGATGGTGGTCGTGCGGATGATCATGTCGACCTCGTGGTTCTGCACCGAGTGGACGCTCGAGGAGGACTCCACGAAGCGGAAGTCAACCCGGTCGGGGTCACCGAAGATGTCGCGGGCGATCTCCCGGGCGAGGTCCACCTCGAAACCCTGCAGCTCACCGCTGACCCCGTCCCGGTAGCTCAGCAGGTTCTGGGACTGGTCGACGCCCACGATGATGCGGCCACGCTCCATGATCCGGGGGATGGTCTCCTCGAGGTCGACCTCCCCCTCGAGGGGACGCAGGGAACCGACCACATCCCAGGTGTTGATCTCGCGCGGTTCCTCCTCTCCGGGCTCCTCCACCAGCACGCCGGCCGGCAGCGGCGGACCGTAGGCGTGCGCAATGGGCCGCGGCGCCTGCGCCGGCTCCGAGGTGGCGGAGGTATCCGACAGATCCAGCGTGGGCAGGGAACAGCCGGCCAGCGCGAGCGTGGCCATGAGCGCGGGGAGGAGGCGGCGCATCACAGGTACTCCTGCAGTCGGGGACGCACGCCGATCCACACCGCGACGATGGCCAGGACGGACAGCAGCAGCACTGCGGTGGAGACGAGCTGGGTGGCGGCTAGGCCGTCGTTGATGAAGGCGCGCATGGAGGAACGGGCATCGGCGATCAGACGGGAGAGCGCCCCGTCGAGCCGGTCGTAGGCTGCCGCGGAGGTGGCGGGGGAACCCGGCACGAGCGTTGTTGCGGTGGCCAGCCGCACCGCCTCGGGGTAGTTGCCGTTGTTCATCGCGTGGGTGAACCGCTCATGGGCCTCTGACCAGTCCGCCAGCGCCGTCCGGGCCTCGACGATCTGGGCCCGGTTGGCTCCCGAGGCGTTGGGGTTGTGCCCCTCCGCCTGCTCGAAATCGTCGAGGGCGACGGTGACGGCCTCGACGGTGGCTCCGAAGGAGACGTTGGAGTCCTCCACCGACTGGCGGCGCACCAGCGCCAGGGTCTCGGAGGTGCGGGCCTGCTGCGCCTGGATCCGGGAGGCGGTCAACGAATCCCAGGGCATGGAAGCCTCCTCGAAGCCGCGGGTACCCGCCTGCCAGGTACCGAAGTTGGAGGCGGAGACCCACACGATCGCTACCAGCATGAGCGCCGTCGCGGTGAGGAAGCCCCGGTTGAGTCTGCGCCGGGTCATCCGCCACAGCAGCCACTGGGCGATGACGAGGAAGAATACGGCCGCGAGCAGACCGGACAGGGGCACCCACTGCGGCCGGGTGAGGTCGCTCTGCTGGTTGCGGACCTCACTGGAGGTGAGCGTGAACAGGCGGGCGGCGGCCGGCAGGATCTCATCGCGCATCAGGGAGGAGGCCTCTGCCATGTATGCCACGGCGACCGGATTGCCCAGACGGTTGTTGGTCCGCGCCGTCTCCACCAGACCGGTGTATACGGGGATCTGCCGTTCGATGTCCGCGATGAGCTGGAGGGTGTTGCGGTCGGAGAAGGAGATGCCGGCGGCTGTCTCCGTCGCGGAGAGCATCGCCCGGTCGATGGCGGCGTTGTAGCGGGCCCGGGTGCCGGCGGACTCCACGCCTGCCTGCACGAAACCGGTGGTGGCGATCGTGTCCGCCAGCGACAGCGAGGTGTAGAGGTTGTGCGCCGCGTAGCTCATGGGCTCCGTGGTGGTGAGCAGGACGTCAAGCTCCGACTGGCGTTGCGAGGAGGACTGGGACATCGAGTAGCCGGCCGCGAAGATCGCCATCGAGAGCACGACGGTGATGCCCACCAGCTTGCCGGGGGTGGTGACCAGGAAGGCGAAGACACGGCGGAACCACAGGTAGGGCACCGTGAAGGTGTCCATGACGCGGGAGGTCATACCGCGGCGGTGCTGCTCATCGCCGGAGGTGACCTCGTCCAGCCAGTGGTCCCGGGTGTCCTCGGGGACGTCCGCCCCGTCATCCTCGACGACGGCCTTCCGGTCGGAACGGGAGGCCCCGGCGACGCGCTCGCGCAGGCGTGTTCGACGGTAGTGCAGCAACGTGCCCGCCGGGCCAGAGAGAACTCCCCCCGTGGCACGCTCAGATCCGACCCCTCTGTCTGGCTGCTCTGGATCGGGGGTCTCCGTCGCGCCGGTCATTACCACATGATAACCCGCCTGGTGTGTCCTGCGCCATGAGCCTGCACCCCGTGCGCCATCTCCCGGACGGTGTCCCTCAGTCCGACTACGCTCTACAGGTATGAACGGTGACGGAAACGGCTGGGCTGCAGGTCCCGGCGGAGTTCGGGTGTGGGGACGTCACGGCGCCGCCGGCCTGATGCTGCTGGCCGGCGACGACGATCCGCTGGTGCTCATGCAGCACCGCGCGCTGTGGACGAACAATGGCGGCACCTGGGCGTTGCCGGGTGGGGCGCGGGACTCCCACGAGTCGATCGCGGAGGCCGCGGTGCGCGAGACGGTGGAGGAGTGCTCCATTGAATCCTCCCTGGTCGAGGTGCTGGAGGAACACGTCACCGCCGGTCCCTACCCCGGGGATCCGCAGCAGCCGGAGCTGGCCTCCGGCTGGACGTACACGACCGTCATCGCCCGCACCACCACCGGGGCACCGTTGAAGACCTTCGGCAACGAGGAATCCCTCGAGCTGCAGTGGGTGCCCCTGTCCCGGGTGGGGGAGCTGCCCCTGATGCCCGCTTTCGCGAAGGCACTCCCCGGACTCGCTCAGGCAATTCACAGGCTGCACTCCTGAATCCTGTGGCAGGGTGGACGTCATGATCCACGTTGCAGGTCTGACCAAGGACTACGGTCCGGTCCGTGCGGTCGAGGACCTCACCTTCAGGGTGCAACCGGGCATCGTCACCGGCTTCCTCGGCCCCAACGGCGCTGGTAAATCGACGACGATGCGGATGATTGTCGGCCTCGACACACCGACCTCCGGTACCGCGCTCGTCAATTCCCGTCCCTACCGCGAGCTGCCCCGCCCCCTGACCGTCGTCGGCTCGCTTCTCGACGCGAAAGCGGTCCACCCCAACCGCAGCGCCGCGAACCACCTGAGGTGGCTCGCGCAGTCCAACGGTATCCCCCAGAAGCGCGTCGACGAGGTCCTCGGACTCGTCGGCCTGGCCGGGGTGGCCCGGAAGCGGACGGGTGGTTTCTCCCTCGGCATGGGACAGCGTCTCGGCCTGGCGGGGGCACTGCTGGGCGACCCGAGGATCCTGGTGCTGGACGAACCTGTCAACGGCCTCGACCCTGAGGGCATCCGTTGGGTCCGTGACCTGCTCAAGGCCCTGGCCGCCGAGGGACGCACGGTGCTCATCTCCTCCCACCTGCTCTCCGAGATGGCGCTGACCGCGGACCGGCTCATCGTCATCGGGCGGGGTCGCCTGGTGGCGGACACGACGACGGCGGAATTCATCCGCGAGCACTCGGCCTCCACAGTGGTGGTACGTAGCGAACGGCTCGATGAATTCGCCGCGCACCTCACCCGCGCCGGGTTGGAGCCGGCACCCGCGGGGCCGGCGCTGGAGGTGCCGGACGCCACGACCGAGCAGGTCGGCGAGCTGGCCTTCACCGGGGGTTTCCGGCTGTATGAGTTGTCGATGCGACAGGCGTCGCTGGAGGAGGCGTTCATGGATTCCACGGGAACTGCCGTGCAGTACCAGGCCCGGGGACCGGAGAGGTCGGCGAAGTAGACGATGTTCCTCAACACGCTGGCGGCGGAGTTCACCAAACTGCGCACGACGGCCTCCTTCTGGTGGACCACCGCACTGTTCATCGGCCTGGCCCTCGGCTGGGCGGCGCTGACCGGTTCCACGACCATGGAGGCCGACGGCGGTTTCCCCACCCTGTGGGCCTCCTCCACCGTGGCGGCGGTGTACCTCATCGGCTTCCCCGTACTCATGATCCAGTCGATCATGCTGGTGACCACCGAATACCGCTACCAGCTGCAGTCTGCGACCTTCCTGGCCACACCCCGCCGGTGGACCGTGGCCCTGGCGAAGCTGCTGCTGTACGCGGCTTTTGCGGCGGCCCTGACATTCCTCGTGGTGGTCGCGGCATTCTTCATCGCGAAGACCCTCGCCCCGCCGTCAGCGGCGGCGATGTTCGAGCCGCTGCAGGACCCCGCAGCGCAGGAGATCATGTGGGTCTACCCCGCGGCGGCGGCGATGATCGTCATGTTCAGCCAGGGGATGGCCCTGCTCCTGCGGCAGACCGCCGGCACGGTGGCGCTCATGCTCATCTGGTTCATGGGCCTGGAGCAGATCTTCCGTCTCGTGCCCAAGGTGGGTCACGATATCGTCCGCTACCTGCCTTTTGAGAACCTCAACGCCTTCGTCAACGACTTCGCGCTGGACGGGGTGGCGTGGGACGTCAAGGGTTCCGGTGCCTTCTTCCTGGCCTGGGCGGTGGTGACCTGGGTGGCGGGTGTGGTGGTGCTGCAGCGCCGCGACGCTTAGATCCTGCCGGTGTGGGGGCCGGTGGTCAGCTCAGGAGCGTGTAGATCAGGATGACCACTGCCGGGATGAGGAAGTAACCCAGGAGCATGGCGGTGGCGGCGTAGGAGTAGCCGCGCGCGGCCAGTCGGCCGGAGAGTTCGGCCAGCCGGATGAGCCATTCGCGCAGGGGTCGGATGAGCAGGACAAGCAGTGTGCCCGTGGTGTTGAACGTGACGTGCACCAGGCCGGCCTGGACTGCATAGGGACCCAGGGAACCCGGGACAGCGAGGGCGGTGATCAGTGCCATGAGGGTGGTGCCCACGTTGGCGCCGAGGGTGAGGGCGAGGATCTCGCGCAGCTTCAGCGATTTCGACACCGCGAAGGGCAGTAACGAGGACACGGTGATCGAGGAGGCCTGGACGGCTGCCGTGCCCACCGTCCCGGAGAACACCCCGAGCGCATCGGAGGCACCGGAGGAGCGTTCCAGCAGGGTGCGGGTGGCGGCGGCGGTGAGGACGGACAGCTGGGCGTTGAGGATGCGCACCGCCGTGAGAACCAGCACCACGCCGAGCACGATGCCGGCCATCGCTGCGATGTGGGGGGAGAGGAGGGAGCCGAGGAGACCATCGGTGCCGATGGCGCCGATCAGCGGGGAGAAGAGGGTGAACAGGCCCCGGCTGGTTCCGGTGGTGCCCTCGGCGAGCAGGGAATCGGCCACCAGGTTCGTGAAGCGCTGCAGCGGCTGGAAGAGCAGCTCCAGGGGAAAGATGAGGCAGACGAAGGTGAGGTTGAACCACGTGTGCAGCGAGGCGGAGGTGAAGGCCCGGCGGAAGTTGGCGCGGTCGCCGACGTAACTGAAGGCAACCAGAGAGGCGGTGACCGTTGTGCCGACGTTCGCGCCCAGGATGATCGGGATCGCCACGGGGACCGAGACGGCACCGGTGCCTACGGCCGCGACGGTCAGCGTGGTCACGGTTGTCGAGGACTGGATGGCGGCGGTGGCGAGGATGCCGATGAGCAGACCGATGAAGGGGTTGGTGGCCAGTTCGAAGAGCCTGGCCACGGTGCCGGTGCCCAGTCCCTGGGCGCCGTCGAGGATGAGGTAGATCGCCGTGATCATCATCAGGACAGCACCGGCGACCCCCATCCAGCGCACGGTGGCGCCGAAGGTGGAGAGTGCGACGAAGTCCCGCTCAGCGGGGATCTTCCGGGGGTTGATGAAGTGTTGCGTACCGGGCAGGGGGACGGGACGGGTACGTCCAGCGGTCATGCCTCACCCCTTAACTTTCCGGACATCTTCAGGACAGCTCACGTACACCTGAATCTATCACCAGTGGTCGCTTTCCACGATTGGCCGTCATTGGAGGGCGGATGTCAGTTTCATGACGTTGTCCAGGTACCGCCGGGCGAAGCTCCGGTCGTTCCACTCCTCCAGCGACAGCTGCCGGGAGACGGCCAGGTAGGCCCGGGCGAGTTCATCGAGCTGCACGAGCAGGTTGCCCTCCGTGATCATCAGTGTCGACTCGTAGTTGAGGCCGAAGCTGCGCATGTCCATGTTCGAGGATCCGACGGTGCCGATGGAGCTGCCCTCCATCCCCGGATCGGCGAGGATGAACTTCGAGTGCAGCACGTAGGGGGCGGGGAAGAAGTGGATGCGCACGCCCGCCTCCAGCAGGGTCTGGTAGTAGGAGGACTGCGCATGGTGGACCATGAACTGATCCGACTGTTCGGAGACCAGCAGATCCACCTGCACCCCGCGGTAGCAGGCGGAGGTCACCGCCTCCAGCAGGGACTCGTCCGGGATGAAATAGGGCGAGCACAGGACCAGGCGGTGTCTGGCCAGGTGCAGGATGGAGTTGAACATCCGCAGGTTGGGTTCGGTGGTGTATCCCGGGCCGGAGGGGACCAGCTGCACGATGTTGAGGTTGTCCCCTGGGCCGGCGCTGTCCGGCCCCTCCAGGGATGGGGAGACCTCAAGCATCTCGTTGGTCTCCGTGTACCAGTCCACCGCGAACACGAAGGCCATCGATGCGACCACCGGGCCGGTCAGCTCGACCATCACGTCGACCCATTTCCGGCCGGCCCTGATATTGCCCCTGACCAGGTAGGAGCGGTCGATCATGTTGATCGACCCCATGAACGCCACCCGCTCGTCGATGATGAGCAGTTTCCGGTGGTTGCGCAGGTCCGGCCGGCGGAAGCGCAGCCGCCACGGCTTCACGGGCAGCATCAGCCGCCAGTCCACCCCGATCTCGGTGAGGCGGCGGCCCAACCTGAGGTAGCCGGGGTACTTCATCGAACCGATCTGGTCGAAGAGGTACCGGACCTTCACCCCGCGCTGCACCGCGCGTTCCAACGCGCGGAAGAACACATCCGTCGTGTCATCCCAGGCGGTGATGTAGATCTCCACGTGGACGTGGCTCTCGGCCTCGTCCACCGCCTGCGCCATCCGCCGGATGGTTTCGTCGTAGTCGCCGAGGACGCCGTGGTTATATCCGGTGACGGCCGGCAGGTTGGTCAGGCGCCGGTTGAGTCGGGTGATCGACTGGACCGCCGGCCGCAGGTCCGCCCCCGCCGGCCAGTCCGGGACCTCTGACTGGACGTCCTCGACCATGACGTTCGCCTCCTGCTGGATGCGGTGGCGGCGCCGGTTGATGTAGGGCGAACCCATGAGCAGGAACAGTGGCAGGCCGACGAAGGGCAGCAGGAGAATCGCCAGCAGCCACGCCGTCGAGGAACTCGGCCTCCTGCCCTCCGGTACGAGGCCGATGGCGAGGATCTTGATCGTGTAGTCGATGATCAGGCCGACGAGCTGCCAGCCGCTGAGGTCGAGGGCCAGGCTCACGGCGGCTAACGGACCTCGTCGAAGTTCGGCTTACCCACGTAGTCGACGACTACCGGGGCATGGTCGGAGGCGCCCTTGCCGGCGCGCTCCTCGATGTCCACGAAGGCCCGCTGCGCGAGTTTCGCCAGTGTCGGGGTGGCCAGCTGGAAGTCGATGCGCATGCCCTGGCCCCGCTGGAAGCGCAGGCCCTTGTAGTCCCAGTATGTGAAGCGCTCGCGGGCGAGCGGTCGGGTGACCTCGACGAGTCCGGTGTCGAGCAGACCCTCGAAGACGACCCGTTCGGCCTCCGTCACGTGGGTCCTGCCGTCGAAGAAGGAGATGTCCCACACGTCCTCGTCCAGCGGGGCGATGTTGAAGTCGCCCAGGTAAACGGTCTTCTGGTGGGGGTCACGGCGCAGGGAGTTCTCGGCATGGAAGCCGAGGTTGTACAGCCAGCGCAGCTTGTAGTCGTAATGCGGGTCGGCGATCTCCCGGCCGTTGGGCACGTAGAGACTCCAGACGCGCACCCCGCCGCAGGTCGCCCCGATGGCGCGGGATTCCACGACCTGCGGATTGTTCGGGTCCTTGTCGAAGCCGGGCTGTCCGGGAAACTGCTTCTCGACGTCAGTGATCCCCACCCGGGAGATGATCGCCACACCGTTCCACTGGCTGCTGCCCTCATGGGCGACCTCGTAGCCGGCGGCGTGGAAGCGTTCGTAGGGAAACTGCGCATCCGAGCATTTCGTCTCCTGGACCGCCAGAACATCCACATCGTGGCGGGTGAGGAAATCCACGATCCGGTCCGCGCGGGTGCGCACAGAGTTGACGTTCCAGTTGACGATCCGCATGCCGTACACACTACCTGTACTGCACGGATGCGGGGGATGGGCAGGGGCAGGGTCAGTTGTCGGCGGCGTTGAGCATCCAGACGACACCGAACTGGTCGGTCACCTGGCCGTAGTAGTCGCCCCACGGGGCCTTCTCGAAGGCCATGGTGACCTCGCCGCCGCCAGCGGTGAGACGGACGATGTAATCCCTGGCCTCGACGACATTGTCGAACTGGAGGAGGAAGGAGTACGCCTCGGAGGCCAGGCCAGGGGAGTCCGGGCCCATGGCGTCCCCGCCGGCGATGTACACGGTCCCGGAGTTGAGGGTGGCGTGGGCGACGGTGCCGGCCGGGGGTTCGAAGGGGAAGTTCATGTCCGGCATGTCATCGTAGGTCATGATGTCGAGTTCACCGCCGAATACCTCGTGGTAGAAGCGGAGGGCTTCGGTGGCGTTGCCGGGGAAACTGATGTTGGGGCTGAACTGCATGGTCATGTGGGACTCCCGGGAGTGGGGGGCGGCGGGGCAGTTGGTGTTCCACGTCACAGTTTACGGGTCCCGGCTTGAGGTGCCAACGGTCGGCCTGGAAAGTCCCCTGCCGGTCCCTATTCCGGCATTCGCGCGTAGCGGTGCCGGTGGTGCTCGATGAAACCGAGCTTGGCATAGAGGGCGCGGCCCGCGGTGTTGGTGGCGATGACCTGCAGGTAGGCGTCGGTCGCCTCGTTGGCGGCACCCCAACTGAGCATCTCGGCCCCGAGTCGGGTGCCCAGACCGCGGCGTCGATAGGCGGCGGCGACCTCGACGGCGGAATAGCCCAGCCACAGCCGGTCGTCCTCCGAGGAGGTCAGTGTGGCACGGGTGATGGCCACCGTCTCCCCGGTCGGGGTGCTCAGGCGGCCGAAGCCCATGCGGCCGTCTATCTGGCCGCGCAGCAGCTCCAGCGCATGGACGGGCAGGGGGTGGCCGCGGAAGTTGTAGAGCGCGAGCCAGTCCTCATCAGGCTGGTCGTCGACGGAGAATATCAGTCCCGGCTCCTGTTCCGGGGCGGGCAGATCCCCGAGGGAACGGGTCATCACGATGATCTCCGGACCGAGTTCCCAACCCCCGGCCTCCACGAGCTTCTCCGCCGGGCGTCCGATACGTTCCGGGATGAGCACCTTCACCGGCAGGCCGTGGCGCCGGTAGAAAGCGGCGATCTCCTCGAGGGGCAGGGGGGCGAAACCAGCGGAACGGCCCAGGGGTGCCGCGGAGTTGGAACGCTCCGTGATGCCGTCACCGGCCCGCATGAGCCACTGGCCGTCGGCGGTCCAGGTGTGTTCGATGCCGGGGAAGGCCTTGGCCGTGGCGACCTCGACGGCGCGGATGTCCGAGTTGCGGATGGTCCGTGGCGAGAGCCGCTTGACCACCTGTACCAGCTCGGCGGGGATCTCCACCGCGGGCGCCGAGGAGGGCAGGCCGCCGACGGACTGGGGGCGGACGGTCAGGGGGTCGGTGGACAGGATGTGGCCGATGACGTCGGTGTAGTGGCCTGGGGTGTCGGGGAGCCGCCGCCGGACGACCACGCGGTCGCCGACGCCCACCTCGTCGGATCGGAAGATACCCATTTAGTGCCCGAAGGGATCCTCGTCCTCGCCGGGCAGCCACGTCAGGCCGGGGGCGGTCCAACCGTTGGCCTTGATGGTCTTCTTCGCCTGGCGGCGGAAGCGGCCGATGAGCACGTCGGTGTAGAGGAAGCCGTCGAGGTGGCCGACCTCGTGCTGGAGACAGCGGGCGAAGAAGCCGGTGCCCTCGACCTCGATCTGGTTGCCTTCGGAGTCGAGGCCGGTGACCTTCGCCCAGTCAGCGCGGGGGGTGGGCCAGCCCTCGCCGGGGACGGAGAGGCAGCCCTCGTCCTCGGAACCGTCGTCGGAGGGCATGGTCTCCGGGACCTCGGAGGTCTCCAGGGCGGGGTTGATCACGCAGCCCCGGTGGCGGACGCCCTCGTCGTCGGGGCAGTCGTAGACGAAGAGGCGCAGATCGACGCCGATCTGGTTGGCGGCCAGGCCGACGCCGTTGGCGGCGTCCATCGTCTCGTACATGTCCGCGATGAGGGTCTGGATCTCTTCGCTGGGGATGTCGGCGGGGTCGACGGGGCGGGTGGGGTTGTGCAGCACGGGGTCGCCGTGGATCACAATCGGGCGGATCGTCATGGCATACAGTTTAGGCATGCCCGAACTCAGCGACGCCGACGCCCGCCTCCTCGCTTTCGAGGAGCAGGCGCCCCGCTCCGCCGGCGTGAAGGAGGAGCTGATCCGCCGGGAGCTGAGGATGAGCCCGGTGCGTTATTACCAACGCCTCAATCTGCTCATCGATGTCCCCGCGGCCATGGCCTCCCATCCTGTCCTGACCGCGCGTCTGCGGCGCATCCGCGACAGGCGAGCGGAGGAACGTCAGCGCGCTGACGGTGAAGAAGAAAGCTAGAGTGACTACTGTGACGAATGTGAATCCGGAGAATCAGCCCGCCGCCACCGAATCGGAGCCGGGTACCGAAGGCACCGAGGGCACCGCCTCGAGACTGCCCCTGCGTGGCCTGGCCATGGTCCTCATCGCCGTGGCTGCCCTCCTGGCGATGTGGGGCCTGTACGCCACCACTCAGGGCAACGACTCCACCGACACCGCCGCCCAGGTCACCACCGAAGCGCCCGCCACCGCGACGGCGACCACCCCAGAGGAAGAGGGAACCGCGGCCGGGGAGGACCCGGAGCAGGGGACAGCGGAGGAGGGGGCCACCGATGAGGAGGCGGCTGCCGAGGACACACGCGATGAGGAGGAGCGCGGGGAACGGACCCCGCCGGCCCCGCGCGGTGGGGGCGTGGCGGCTGAGCCGCAGCGCCTCCATGTGCTCAACAACTCACTGGTGCCCAACCTGGCCGCCGATGTTGCCGACACCCTCGACGGCGAGGGCTACCGCCTCGGCGAAGTGGGCAACCTGTCGGATCTGATCCTCCCGGAGACCACCGTCTTCTTCCAGCCCGGCAATGCGGACACGGAGAAACGCGCCCGCGAGCTGGCCGACCGGGTCAGCGGTGTCGCCCGCGAATACGACGAATCCCTGCCGGACGGCACCGACGGCCGCAATGACCTCACGCTCGTCCTCGTCGACCAGGTGGCACTCTGATGGCCGTCGAGCCGATCCCGTTCGCGCGCTCCCCGAGGCCCACCCTCGGCGTTGAGTGGGAGATCGCGCTGGTCGACCCGGAGACCCGTGACCTCGCACCAAAAGCCGAGGAGATCATCGACCTGGTCAAGGCCGCACACCCTGAGGTGCACCTGGAGAAGGAATTCCTCCAGAACACCGTTGAGCTGGTCACCGGCGTGCACGAGACGGTCCCGGCGGCCATCACCGAGCTCTCCCATGATCTGGCCTGCGTGAAGGAGGCCGCCGACAAGCTGGGCCTGCGCCTGTGGGCCTCCGGCTCGCACCCCTTCTCGGATTTCCGGAAGAACCCCGTCTCCGCGAAGATGACCTACGCGGAGATCATCAACCGCACCCGCTACTGGGGCCAGCAGATGCTCATCTGGGGCATCCACGTCCACGTGGGTATCCGACACGAGGACCGGGTGTGGCCCATCATCAACGCCCTGATGACGAAATACCCCCACCTGCTGGCGTTGACCGCCTCCTCACCGGGTTGGGACGGGCTGGACACCGGCTACGCCTCCAACCGCACCATGCTCTACCAGCAGCTGCCCACCGCCGGCATGCCGTACCAGTTCACCTCCTGGGCGGACTGGGAGTCCTACATGCACGACCAGGGCATCTCCGGCGTGATCAACCACACCGGGTCGATGCACTTCGACATCCGACCGGCCTCCCGCTGGGGCACCATCGAGGTGCGTGTCTCCGACGCCACCTCCAACCTGCGGGAACTGGCGGCGGTGGTCGCGCTGACGCACTGCCTGGTCGTCCACTACGACCGGATGATCGACCGCGGTGAGGAGCTGCCCATCCTGCAGCCCTGGCACGTGGCCGAGAACAAGTGGCGTGCCGCCCGCTACGGTCTGGAGGCCCTGGTGATCACCTCCCGCGCCACCGACGAGCGCTGGGTGACCCAGGAACTCGCGGAACTCATTGACGAGCTCGCCCCCCTGGCCGAGGAACTCGGCTGCCTGGAGGAACTCAACCTCGTCCCGGAGATCCTGGAACGCGGAGCCGGTTACCAGCGTCAGCGCCGGGTATTCCAGCAGACCGGCGACTGGAAGGCCGTCATCGACGCCACCTGCGACGAGATGGAGGAACTGACCCCCGATGCCTGACATCGTTCTGCTGCATCCAGCCGGGCTGATGCCGGACACCTGGACCGGTGTGGTGCGCGCCCTGCCCTCGGACTGGAAAGCCTGGCTGCCCAACCTGGGGGACGGTTCCCCGGTCGAGCAGCGTCTCGCTGCCGAGCAGTACCTCGACCGGCAGGAGCTGCGGAAGGTGGTGCTGGTCGGCCAGGGCACGGGGGCGCTGGTGGCGGCTGGCATCGCGAAAGAGCAGCCCCACCGCATCAGCCACGTCGTGCTCGCCGGCCTGCCCCGGCCGGACGAGACGCATGTCAGGGCAGTGAAACTCCTGCCGCGTTTCCTGCTGCGCCGCCGCGGTGTGGACAAGGACGCGCTCGTCGAATCGGTGGCGCAGGCCCGTGACCTCGACGTCGCCGCGATCACCGCACCGACGCTGCTTCTCGACGACACCGACCACCGCACCGACCCCGCCGGCTTTGTCTCCCGGATCGCCGCCTTCCTGGCGGAACACCCCGCCTAGCGGCGGCGCAGGGAGCGTTCGGTGGGGGCGTCGTTACGCGACATGTCCTCGGCCGCGCCGTAGAGACCCTCACGGCGCGAGACACGTCCCAGCCGCTGGGCGGTGACGGGTGAGGTGATGCCCGCGAATACGACCAGCAGGACAAGTACCCCGAGGTCCGCGCGTTCGTCGAGGCCGAAGGACGGGGAGCCGGTGACCTTGAGCAGGGCACCGAGGATCGTCAGGATCAGGCCGGTGGTCTGGGGCTTGGTGATGGCGTGGATGCGCGACATCGTGTCCTTGAAACGCACCACGCCGACGGCGGCCGAGAACACCAGGAAGGCTCCGACGAGGATGAGCACCAGGGAGGTGACGTCGGCGAACAGTTGGTAGGTCAATCTAGGAACCGTCCCTCTTGCGGAAGCGGGCGACGGACACCGAGGCGATGAAGCCGAGCAGCGCGATGACCAGCATCGCGTTGGCGACGGTGGTGTCCAGCGTCCAGACGATGTAGGTGGCCAGGGCACACTGCAGCATGGCGACGAAACCGTCGAAGCTGAGCATCCGGTCCATGGAGTTGGGTCCCTTCAGGATGCCCCAGATGATGATGATGAAGGACAGGGCGAAGAAACCCGCCGGGACCAGCAGCAGTGAATTATAGAGTGCGGCGTCCATGTCAGCTCCTCTCGAAGATGCGGATCATGCTGCGTTCCAGTCGGGCGACGTTCTCGATTTCGTGGGCCAGGGCCTCTTCGTCGTCAGCGGAGAGCAGGTGCACCGTCCACATGCGGTTGGCGATGTCGATGTCACTGACCGAACCACCCGGCTGCAGGTTGTAGAGCACGGTGGCGAACGACAGCACCAGTTCGTTGGACACCCGCATGGGCACCCGGACGATGGCCGACCTCGGCGGGTCGGCCGGCCGCAACGCCAGCCAGGCGACCTTCACGGAGGCGACCATGAGGTCGCGCAGCCAGCCGAGCATGTACAGGATCAGCTGACCCCACTTCACGTGGAGCCCGGCGATCGGCATGGCGGGCAACGGCAGCCCGAAGACGACCAGGGCACCCACGAGCAGGCCGCTGATGATGTTGGCCCACGTGACCTCGCCCATGAGCATGCACCACATGATGGTGATCCACACGATGAACCAGGGGCGGAAACGGCGGCGGATTCCGGCGATCACTGCTGGGCCTCCTCGATGGCGGGCTGCGGCTCGGGCAGCTGGTGGTCACGGTTGCGCAGGCGGTCGGCGCCGTCGTCCAGGCGCTGCTGGTCGACGGTGCGGCCGGGGTTGTCGGCGTTGGTGCCCAGCACCGCGGTGCGGTAGATGTTCACGTCCTGGGCGGATTCCGCCGCGCGGCCGGTGATTCCGGCGATCGGCCCGGCCAGCACCGTCACCGCCAGGGAGGCGGCGATGAGGGTTGCGGTGGAGGCGACCATCCCGACGGGCATGCGGCCGACGTCGTCACGCTCGACGAACTCGACCTCGTCGGTGACATCGGCCAACGGGGCGGGGCGCGCCATGGCGACGTTGCCCTCGGGGGCGTCCTTGCGGTCGCGCCAGAAACCCTTGGACCAGACCAGCACCATCACATAGAGGGTGAGCAGGGAGGTGACCACGGCGCCGCAGATGAGCAGCCACGCCAGGAAACCACCCTCGTTGGCACCGGCCTCCAACAGGATGATCTTGCCCAGGAAGCCGGAGAACGGGGGGATACCACCCAGGTTGATCGCCGGGATGAAGTACAGCAGCGCGATGACCGGGGCGGTGTAGGCCAGGGAGCCGAGTCGGCGCAGGGAGGAGGTGCCCGCCTGCCGCTCGATGAGCCCGACGACCAGGAACAGGGCGGTCTGCACGAGAATGTGGTGGACGGCGTAGAAGATGGCACCGGACAAGCCCTGGGCGGAGCCCAGCGCGATGCCGAAGATCATGTAGCCGATGTGGCTGACCAGTGTGAATGACAGAAGTCTCTTGATGTCGTTCTGCGCCATTGCACCCAGGATGCCCACGAGCATCGTCGCCAGCGCCACCCACATGAGCAGCCCGTCGAGTGCACCGTCGGTGAAGACCACCGAACGCATCCGGATGATGGAGTACACGCCGACCTTGGTCAGCAGACCCGCAAAGACGGCTGTGACCAGGGAGGGAGCGGTGGGGTAGGAGTCCGGTAGCCAGGCGTCCAGCGGGAAGACCGCAGCTTTGATGCCGAAGGCCACGAGCAGGACACCGAAGATGGCGGCCCGGGTGCCGGTGGGCACCTCGTCCATGCGCATGCCGATCTGTGCCATGTTCACTGTGCCCACTGCGGCGTAGACCATGGCCAGGCCGAAGAGGAAGATCATGGAGGAGACCATCGAGACCATGACGTAGGAGACACCGGCGCGCACGCGGGAGGGTGAGGCGCCGAGGGTCAGCAGCACGTAGGAGGCGACGAGGAAGACCTCGAAGCCTACGTAGAGGTTGAACAGGTCACCGGCCAGGAAGGACATGTTCACACCCATGCTCAGCAGCATGTAGGTGGGCAGGAACACCGCGACCGGCTCGTCCTTGCCGCCGTCGCGCACACCCTGGCTGATGGCGTACCACATGACGCAGAACAACACGATGGAGGAGACGGTGAGCATCACCGTGGACAACCGGTCGGCCACCAGGGTGATGCCGATGGGTGCGTCCCAGCCGCCGAGCTGGACAGTCTGGATGCCCTCCAGGTCCACGACCAGCACCATGGCGGCCGTGAGGACGATGAGCGCGGTCAGTGTGCCCAGCGCGATGGTGCGCTGGAGAGCCGGGTGGCGGCCGGCGAGCAGCGCCAGGGCGGCGGCCACCGCGGGCAGGATCACCGGCAGTGGTATGAGGAAGGGCATGTACGGCAGGAGCGCGTCCACGAAGGGGTACATCTCAGGCATCCTCTTCCCCCTTCACGGGCGCCTCGAAGGAGCGGGGTCCGAAGGCGTCACCTTCGCTGGTCATCCGGCCGGTGGAGGGGTCGTCGGAGGCATCGTGGTCGGGGGCGGCACTTGCCGTGGCGGGGCGCGCCGCGATGGCGGCGTCCTCGATGTCGTCCTCGATGACGTCCGCGGTGCGGTAGCGGTACTGGCGGTAGGCCAGGGTGAGGATGAAGGCCGTCATCGCCATCGAGATGACGATCGCGGTGAGGATCATCGCCTGTGCCAACGGGTCGGCGATCTTCTCGCCGTAGAGCAGCGATTCGCGGCCCATGATCGGCGGGGAGCCGGCGGAACCGCCGGCCTGCAGGATGAGCAGGTTCGCTCCGTTGCCGATGAGCATCAGCCCCAGCATCATCTTCGTCATAGCGCGGTCAAGTACCAGGTACACGCCCGTGGAAATCAGGGTGCCCGCTGCCAGCAGCAGGACGAGGTTCGCCACCATCTACTCGTCTCCTTCCGGGTTGGTGCTTGTTGAGGCCGTCATCATCTGGCGGCGTTCCGCTGCGCGTGCCATGGAACGGGCTCGGTCGCGGGCCCGCTGCTTGCGCATCTCCTCCTCCAGGTCGAGCTGGCCACCCAGCGAGGAGAGGATGTGCATCATGAGACCGACGACGATGAGGTAGACGCCGGCGTCGAAGAGCAGGGCGCTGGGCAGTGACATGCCGCCGATCAGCGGCAGATCCACAGAGGTGTAGGCCGAGGTCAGCGGGGGATGGCCCAGGAACATCGGCCAGATTGCGGCGAGCGCCGCCAGGCCGAGGCCGGTGCCGAGGATGCGGCCGGCATCGACCGGCAGTGCCTCCTCCAGCTCGGCGCGACCACCGGCGATGTAGCGCAGCGTGAAGGCCAGGGCCGCGACCAGACCACCGGCGAAACCACCGCCGGGGGCGTTGTGGCCGGCGAAGAAGAAGAACAGTGACAGCGCCATCATCGAGGGGAAGAGGATACGCGTGGCCACGTCGACCATGAGGGAACGGTTCTGGGCACGCTCGGTCTCCACGCCCGCGGCCAGCCAGCGGCGGCCGGTGACGGCCAGCGTGGGGCGTCGGGATGTGCGGCTGAAGGGGCGGGTGCGGTAGATCAGCGAGGCGACACCGGTCGCCGCGATGACCAGCACCGAGACCTCACCGAAGGTGTCCCAGGCGCGCAGGTCCACCAGCAGCACGTTCACGGCGTTGGCGCCGTGGCCGATCTCGTAGGCCAGATCCGGCATGTACTGCGAGATCGGGTCCTGGGAACGGGCGTTGATGGCGAACATCGTCACCACCGTCACCGACAGACCCACCGCCACGGACAGCCAGGCCCGTACCCGGTTCGTCTTCGGCGACTGCGTCCACTCCGTGCTGGTGGGCAGCTTGCGCAGCACCAGCATGAAGATGACCATGAGCACCGTCTCCACCAGGGTCTGGGTCAGCGCCAGGTCCGGGGCGCCCTGCAGCGCGAAGATCACTGCCAGGGCGTAGCCGGTGACACCGACGAGAATGACGCCGGAGAGACGGTTGTCCATCTGGGTGGCGGCGATCGCTGCGGCGATGATCACCGCGGCAGCCAGCGCCTGCCAGGGGGAGTCCCACAGCACCATCCGCACGTCCGTCCGCTCGCCCAGGATCAGGGCCACGCTCGGCAGCGCGATGAGCACACTGAAGATGATGCCCAGGTTCACGGCGAGGGAACCACGCTGGGTGGAGGCGGTCAGGCGCAGGGAGAGGGTGCGCAGGAAATCCAGGACCGAGTCGTAGGCGGAGTCCGCGCTGCCCAGGGCGGGCTGCTCGAACTGGGCCTTCGCCACCAGGTCACGCTGCCAGTGCATGGCACAACCGGTGAGGATGATCAGCACCGACAGCAGCAGTGGCAGGTTGAAGCCGTGCCACAGCGCCAGGTAGGTCCCCGCCTCGCCCGGGCCGAGGGGCAGGACGTTGTCCATGTGGACGACGATCGCGCCCGAGAGCTGGGCGGGGTAGAAACCGAAGTACACGGTCAGGGCGGTGAGCACCGCCGGGGCCAGCCACAGGCGCGGGCCGATGGGGGCCATCTCCGTGACGGTTTCCGAGGTGCCGCCGCCGGTCTCGTGCTTCTCGCGCTTGGTGGCGAAGGCACCGTGCAGGAAACGTAGTGAGTACGCCACGGTGAGCACAGAGCCGAGCACCATGCCCACCAGCATGAGGTTGCGGGGCATGCCCACCAGCAGCTGCTCGTCGAGGATGGCGGCGAAGACGCTCTCCTTGGCCACGAAACCCAGCAGCGGGGGCACGCCGGCCATGGAGGCCGCCGAGATGACCGCCAGGCCCGCGATGAGCGGCTGGCGGCGGCCGAGGCCGCTGAGTTCCCGGATATCCCGGGTGCCGGTGGTGTGGTCGATGGCGCCGACGATCATGAACAGCGTCGCCTTGAACAGTGAGTGCGCGAAGGTCAGCGCCAGGCCGGCGATCATGGCTTCCCGGGAACCCACCGCGACCGTCGCCGTGATGAAACCCAGCTGGGAGACCGTGCCGTAGGCCAGGACCAGCTTGAGGTCCTTCTGGCGCAGGGCCATCCAGCCACCCATGAGCATGGTCAGCAGACCCAGCGGGATCACCACCAGGTGCCAGGTGTTCATCACGTTGAAGTCCGGGGCGAGGCGGGCAACCAGGTAGATGCCGGCCTTGACCATCGCCGCGGAGTGCAGGTATGCGGAGACGGGGGTGGGGGCCGCCATCGCACCCGGCAGCCAGAAATGGCCCGGGGCGATGGCGGACTTCGACAGGGCACCGGCGAGGATGAGCACGATCGCGGCGGTGATGTGCGGGGTGGTGGCCACCTCGGTGAAGGTGGCGATCTCCGACAACCGCCAGATGCCGGTCTGCCGGCCCAGGAGGATGATGCCCACCAGCATTGCCAGGCCACCGAGGGTGGTGACCATGAGCGCCTGCCCGGCGGAGCGTCTCGACGACGCGCGCTCGCCGTAGTAGCCCACCAGCAGGAAGGACAGCACCGAAGTGATTTCCCAGAAGATGTACATCAACAGGAAGTTGTCGGAGATCACCAGCCCGAACATCGCCATGGCGAAGGCCACCATCTGTGCCCCGAAGAGTGACAGGCGACGGGGGTTGGAGTCGAAGTAGCCCCAGCAGTAGAAGAGCACCAGGGCTCCGACGCCCAGGATGATCAGGCTGAACAGGCCTGCCAGGGAATCAAGCCGGAACTCCAGGTTGAGGTGGGCGGCCGGCATCCATTCCGTGGTGGACGATAGTACTCCGCCGTCAGTGAATCTGCCCCCGATGAACAGGGAGAGCACCCAGAAGAAGCCGGCAGCCGGCACGATCGCGAGCAGCCCGAAGGCGGCCCGTCCGATGGTCCGGATGAGCAGAGGTGCGACCAGTGCGGTGATGGTCAGGGCGGCAAGAAGTAACAGCACGTCTGCGTTGTTCCCCTTCGCATGTGGGCGGACAGGACAGAGCGAGAACCGCGGTCCGATGTTGTCGTCGCCAACGTGCGTGCTGCCCCCAGCGGCAGTAAGATCTCCGCGAATCCCCACCGGGTGCGATGGCGGGCAGACGAGAGCACTGAGAAACACCCAAGATTAAGGCGGCGTCGAAAACGGCGCGGCCAACGAAAAACCAGTCTAACCGATCACTGTATATATGGGGCCGTTGCGTTCCCCTGCGGGGGCACTCGGTTATGTATTCGCTCTCCTGCACTTCTTCCACCGGGTAGAAAAAGAACGCGGAACCCGGGGACAGGTTCCGCGTGAGGGGAAGGGGGGACCGGGGCAGTCATCACCCGTAGATGCGCTGGGCGCCGGAGGCCAGGGCGGAGGCGATGGAGGCATCCGGGGTCGGTCCGAAACCGATGGCCCAGCACTGACGGTTCTCGTTGTGCTGGTGGGCGACCTTGACGAAGGTGACGGTCGCCTCGAAAAGCTCGGCCTGGTGGAAGGAGAGGATCTCGACGTGCCGGCCAGCTTCAGCCAGCAGGTGGGTGACGGCGGAGGCCGGGCCCATGGCGGTGATGTTGCGGGTCTCGGTGACAGGCTGGGTGGTCTTGGAGGTGCGGGTCAGCTCGACGCTGTAGTGCTGCTGGCCACCACGGCCGCGGATGGCATCCAGACGGGTGACGCGGATATCGGCTGCGGGGGCGTAGGTGGCGGTGAACAGTGGCCAGGACATGCCGGCGGACTCTTCCCGCAGACCACGGGGCAGGCGGTGATCGCTGCCGAAACGGGTGCTGAAGGGGTCCTGATCGGTGTCAGTGCTGGTGTGGGTGGTGACGGGCAGGGAAGCGGTGTTCTGGAACATGATGACGGTCCTCGGGTTCTTCAGAAAGAAGGTGGAGTTGAGTGGACCGACTCTTCAGCGACGGGAAGGATTTAACGACTACTACCCCAGGTGCGGGGAGTCAGTCCCTATCCCGCACTGGGGTTCGTAGCCTCGGCTACTCGCTGAAGAGCAATGTTGTACGTCACACCGACAGGGTAACCCTGATTGCGGCAGATGCACAAGCCGAATCTGTCATCGGCCCCAGACCTGCAGGAATGCCGCCTCGGCCGTGGCGATGCGGACGATCTCCTCCGGGGAGACGGACTCATCGGGGGAGTGGATGGTGGTCTGTGGTTCCTCGACCCCGAACAGTGCGATCTCGGCGTCCGGGAACTGCTCACGCAGCGCGAGGGTGAGCGGGATGGAGCCACCGGAGCCCACGGTGGTGGTGTGCTCCGTCCCGTAGGCGGCGGCAAGACAGTCGCGCAGCGTGGCGAGGGCGGGACCGCTGATGTCCGTGGCAAAGGGGTTGTTCACGTCCCCGGTCTCGACGGTGAGGCGTGCACCCCAGGGGGTGTGGGCCTTCAGGTGCCCCTCCAGCCGCTTTGCGACATCCGCGGCGTCCATCCCCGGGGGCACGCGCAGGTTGAGCTGCGCGGCGGCCGTGGCCGGCACCGCGTTGACGGCCTCCGCCACCGGGGTGGAGGTGAAACCTGTGATGGTCACCGCGGGGCGGGCCCAGACCATGTCGGCGGCCTCATCCGCATCGGTGCCCATGATCTCCACACCGTCGAGAATGCCGGCGTCCCGGCGGAAGTCCGCGCGGTCATAGGGCTCACCGACCCAGGTGCCGGTGCAGTCCACACCGTCGATGACGGTGCGGCCGTGCTCATCGCGCAGGGAGTCGAGGATGCGGACCAGGGCGGCGACGGCATCAGGGGCCGCACCGCCGAACAGCCCCGAGTGCTGCGGGGCCCGGAGCGTGTCCACCGTGACGGTCAGCTGCGCGCCGCCGCGCAGCATCGTGGTCAGGGTGGGCACACCCACGGCCACGTTGCCGGAGTCGGCGATGAGGATGGCGTCGGCGCGGAAGAGTTCGGGGTCGTCGGCAAGCAGGGCCTCCAGGCCTGCCCCGCCGCGCTCCTCGGAGCCCTCGACCAGGACGATCAACCCCAGTCCGGTACCGCCGGCCGCCTCGACGGCGCGCAGGGCCGCCAGGTGCATCGCCAGATTGCCTTTGCAGTCGGCGGCGCCGCGGCCGTACCAGCGTCCCTCCCGTTCAGTGAGGGTGAAAGGATCGGCGGTCCAGCGCGCCGGGTCGCCGGCGGGCACGACATCGTAGTGGGAGTAGAGGAGGACGGTGGGCATCCCCTCCGCGGGTTCCTGACGGCCGATGACGGCGGTGGAGCCGTCCACCGTGGGGTGGGTGTGCACCGTCAGTCCCAGCTCCGTGAGTGCGCCCTCCACCCAGGTGGCCGCGGCGGCGTTGTCGGCCTCGCAACCGGGTTCGGCGTGGACGGAGTTGAAGGAGACGAGCGCGGCGAGATCGGCGAAGATCCGGTCGCGCTGGCCTTCCACATGGTCATGCAGACGATTGATATCAGAGGCGTTCGGGGAGAGACTCATGGGGTGAAAGTCTAGTTCCGGTGCCGCCGGAATCGTGCTGACCCCAGGTGGACCAACTAAAGTCTCTCTGATATCAGAACACCCCCACTCTCAAGATGACGCTGGAGCAGCAATGGCGCAAGGATTCACTCCGTATTCCGGAGGCTCGTTCGGAGGCCCCCCGGGAGGTTCCACCGGCCCCGGCCCGGGAGGTCAGTTCTCCGCCGCACCCACCCCTTCCCGGTCGACGAAGGCGAGCTCGGAGCCCGTCCTCCATCTGCTCCCCAGCCTCCTTCTCGGACTGGTGGGCATCGGCCTGAACGTCATGCTCACCTTCGGTGGTTTCGTGGCCACCGACTCCGCCTGGGCGCTGTGGTCCTTCCTCGCCTGGTTCCTGGCCGGGGTCCTCGGTATCTCGCTGCTGGGCTGGTACTTCACGGAGGTGAACAGGCGGAAGGGTGCCGGTTTCTTCACCCGCGTGGGCTGGAAGAGGGTGGTCGCCGTCCTGACCTTCGCCGTCCTGGCGGTCGCCGTGCTGTGGTCCGCCATCGACATCGCCCAGTGGGCGGGAAAGCTGTGAACCGGATGAAGAGCAGCATGAAGAGGAACACCCTGCGGATGCTGGTCGCCGGCCTGGTCGCCGGTCTGAGCGGTGTGCTGGGCACCTCGACCGGACTGGCGCAGGAAGCGCTGCCGGTGGGCGGGCAGGCCTCCCTCAACCATGTCGGGGCGTGCATCGCCGACAAGGGGGCCCTCGACGTCATCATCATGATCGACGAGACCGAGAGCCTCATCCACGAGGCCCGCGACGGTTCCGTCAACCCGGACGCCCCCGGCGCGGATGTCGAACACCACCGCGTTCCGGCCGCCCAGAGCTTCATCGATGAACTGGTGGCCAAGCAGCGCGACGGGGACCTGGAGACCCGCGTCCGGGTCGCGGGCTTCGGCCAGGAGTACAAGTCCGGGGCCACCGACCCGGAGAACTACGGGGAGTGGACCGTCCTCGACGAGGGTTCCGCCGGGGAGACCAGGGAACTCGTCGCCGCCTTCGCCGACCGCACCCGGGAGCAGTACACCAACTACGCCCGGGCCCTGGACGGTGCCTACCAGGACTTCGCCCGCTCCGGTAGCGAGGACCCCTGCCGCATGGTGGTCACCTTCACCGACGGTGCCCTGACCGCGGCCGAAGGCGCGGGTGTCGCTGAGGCGGCACTGTGCACCCCGGGTGGCGTCGCGGACCGGCTGCGCGGCGCCAACATCACCAACATCGGCATCGGCCTGTCCGCCCCGCACAACCCCTCCGACTTCACCCTCTTCCAGGGCATCACCCAGGGCACGGGCAGCCCGTGCGGCCAGCTCCCGCCCAACGGTGCGTTCTTCACCGCGGACAACGTCGGCGGACTCTTCGCCGCCTTCCGCGAGGCCCTGGCCACCGGTAGTGAGGCCACCGGCGAGACCCGCGCGGGCGACCCCTTCCGGTTCTCCCTGGACAACTCGATCTCCACGGTGCGGTTCACCGCCATCGCCAAGGACGACCTCGGCCCCGACGCCCACCTCGTGCTGACCGCCCCCGGCGGGGAGACGATCACCCTGGCCGACACCGGCACCGGGGAACTCCCCTCCAGCGAAGTCAGCTGGGACGCGGCCACCGACCCGGTGCAGCAGGCCGACGGCACCCTCACCCTGAAACAGGGCGGCGACTGGGCCGGCACCTGGTCCCTGCAGTTCCAGGGTTTCGACGAAGCGGCCGCCGACGGCCGGGTCTTCAACTCCGTGGAGATCCAGCCCGACCTGCAGGTCGTCTTCTCCTCCACCGGCGGGGAGGCCACCGGTGGCCTCAACCTGCGTAACGATGACCCCCTCACCCTGCGGCTCATCGACCGCGATGGACAGACCCGCCCGCTGGAGGGCCAGGCGCTGCTCGACCTCAGCTTCACCGGCCCGGACACCGGCGAGGTACTCCTCGCCGAGGGCGTCGACTTCTCCGGCGGCGAACTCGAGATCCCCCTCGACGCCATCGGACAGCTGCCCGCCATCGGCACACTGCAGGCCCGGACCACCATCACCACCCGTGGAGAGGGTGGCGCGCCGGGCACCCTGCTCAGCCCCATCCTCAACACCACCCAGCTGACCGTCACCCAGCGGGACATGCCGCAGCTGCCCGGTCAGGTTCGCTTCCGTGCCGAAGCGGAGAACATCACCGTGGACGTGCCCGTCACCGGGCCGGGCCGGGTCTGGATCCCCGCCGACAGCCGGGTCGCCGCGTCCACCCTCCCGGACGGTGTCTCGGATATCGCCGTGGCCAGCACGTACAACAGCCCCGATAACGCTCTGGTCCTCCAGATGGATGAGCAGGCGACGCTACCGGTGGAGCTGAGCACCGACTCGCTGCGGGACGGGTTCGTCTCCGGCACCCTGCCGATCGCTGTCTCCAACCTCGAGGGTGCCAACGAGACCGTCGCCGACGTCCCGACTGAGGGCGACCTGTCTGTCCCCATCGACCGGGGAACCTTCGCGGCGGCCTTCGTCCTTGCCCTGGTGCTCTCCCTGCTGATCCCGCTGCTGATCCTCTATGCGGTCCGCTGGTTCACCGCGAAGATCCCGAAGGACAGCATGGGGGCCATCCGGATCCCCGTGGAGTACGAGAACGGGGTACTCACCTACCAAGGCCGGACCCGCCCGGAGATCGACCCGGTCACCGCCGGCCAGAGCCAGATCGTCAACAACGGCCGGCAGTTCAACGCCGACAGTTACACCGTGAAGGTCAAGAGCTTCCAGCTCAACCCCTTCGCGGCGCCAGTGGCACTGGTTTCCCAGACTCCCTCCATCAGTGGCGAGGGCAAGCAGGAGAAGGGCCACGCCCGCCTCCCGGTCGCGGTCCAGAACAACTGGTTCCTCGCAGCCCGTCCCGATGATCCCGGCCGGATGGACCTGGTGGTGCTCGCCCGGACCCCCGTCGAGGACAGCGCCGGACTGGCCAACGACATCATTCAGAATGCCCCGACCCAGGCCGGCGTCCTCGCCGAGCAGCTGGCGGAACCGGAGCCGCCCACCACTCCGGCCGGCGGCTCCTTCGGAACCAGGACCGGGAACACCGGTTCTGCTTCCGGCAGCGGCGGGTTCGGTGGCTTCGGCGGTAGCGGTCAGGCCGGTCCCGGTAGCGCCGGCGGGAGCGGTGGCTTCGGTTCCGGCGGCTTCGGTTCCGGAGGGCCGGGTAACACCGGCGGGAGCGGCGGCTTCGGCTCGGGTGGCTCCGGAGGTTTCGGTTCCGGCGGACAACCCGGTTCCGGTGGCTTCGGCAGCTGACACAATCAGGGGCAGCCGGGTGTGTGGTCCGGTTGCCCTCAACTACCCCTCAATGAATTAGCGCGTTTAACCTGACATTCACTGTCTGCGGATATCACCTAAGGAAAGAGCATCATGCATAAAGTCCTCGTCGTCGGCTGTGGCGGTTCCGGAGCAAAGACCCTCGCCTACATGATGGACCAGCTCAAGACCACGCTGGCTGAGCGTCTGCCCGACCGTTACGACAGCCCCAAGGATGTCGAGCTGCCCCGTGCCTGGCAGTTCGTCTCCGTCGATGTGCCCACCGTCCCGGAACGTCCCGGCCCGAACCTGCCCAACGTCCCCGAGGCGGGTGGCCGCTACATCTCCTGCGGTTCCTCCGACCGCTATGCCACGGTGGACACCGCGGTATCCAACCAGCTGGCCGGTCGCCGCGAGCTGGGCACGATCTCCAGCTGGGCGTTGACGAACCCGGGCTCGGAGACCACCCCGATCTCCGCGGGTGCGGGCCAGTACCGCTCGATCGGCCGCATGCTCATCCTGAGCCGGCTGCAGGAGATCCAGCAGGAACTGAAGAAGTCGTGGGACGTGCTCTACGGCGGTGAGACCGACCGCGAGCTTGCGGAGCTCCGTGCCGCGCTCTACGGCCGCACGGTCTACAGCGGGGAGAGCTCCAAGGAACAGCCGCTGGTCTTCGTGGTGTCCTCCATGGCCGGTGGCGCCGGTGCCTCCATGGCCATCGACATCTGCCGTCTGCTCACCGGACTGGAGGGCAACGCCGTCTCCCTGAACTCCTTGTTCATGGTGACCCCCGACATCTTCTCCCAGCTCTCCGCCGATGCGGTGGCCGGTGCCAACCCCAACGCCCTGGCGATGTTCTCGGAGCTGGTCGCAGCACAGCTGGGTTCTGCCACCGATGACGACAAACGCCTGTTCAACGCCCTCGGCGTGCCCGTCGGTGACGACGACATCCCGGTGGGGCGCATCTTCCCGGTCGGCATCCGCTCCGGTGAGAACGGTGCGCTGCTCGGCGACGGCAAGCCGGACACCGTCTACCGGGCGCTGGGCCGTGGCCTGGCAGCCCTGATGTCCGATGAGGGCTCGATGGACAACTACAAGCAGTTCACCCTGGGCAACAAGGGCGGTGTCGGCGCCGACCAGAGCCGTTATGCCTGGGGTGCGGCCGAGTCGAAGAACGTGCCGTGGGGCACCTTCGGTTATGCGCAGCTGTCCATGGGACGCGACCGGTACGCGGAATACGCCGCGCAGCGTCTGGCACGTCAGGCAGTCGAACGCCTGCTGCACGGTCACTACGATCCGACCGATGATTCGCCGGCGGACATCCAGATCCAGAAGCGACTGGACAACAACCAGGGCGCGCTCGTCGACAAGCTCAATGCCTTCCTGCCCCGTCAGGGCGACGCCGGGAACTGGATCTACGAGAACTTCGGCGGCGTCATCGAGAACTGGACCCGCGACATGATGCAGCTGGTCAACAGCCAGATGCCGCTGGGGCAGAACAAGCGGGGCAGCGAGTGGGTCCCGGAGGTCATCCGGACCCTGCAGTCCTGCAGCCAGCAGATCGACAACGACCCGAAGAAGGACCTCTACGCCGGGGTCAACGCCTGGGCGGGCAAGGACGGGATCCAGCTGTTCCTGCTCAACCTGCTCAAGGCGGAGATCGCGAAGTACGGTGTGCCCTACGGATCCGCGCTGCTGCAGCGGATCCGCAGTTCCATCACCAACACCAACCTGCAGGAACTGCACGCCCTCTTTGATGGGCTGCCGGCGCAGGCGGTGGTGATGAACGACCAGCAGCGCATCGACCTGGAGAACTCCCGCGGGCGTATCGACGACTCCTCGGCGATCTCCCAGGAGATCGTCAACAACACCGCCGGCCAGATCCGGAACCGCGCAGTCGGCTACATCGCGCACCGTCTGGAGTCCGCGCTGGCGGATTTCGTGCGGAACTTCATCGAGCCGCTGCAGAAGCAGATCAACGACGCCCACGCCGACCTGGAGAAGCACAATGAGCTGACCAGCGACGTCAACCTCGGTGTCGCCCAGCTGAAGACCGACGTCCCGGCACTGTGGCCCGATGAATCCCAGCAGGAGGTGTCCAAGCGTTTCAGCCAGGCCGCCAACGAGGTCTTCCTCACCGAGGTTGATTCCTTCATTGACCAGTTCATCGCGGACATCATCCAGTCCGCGAAGACCGAGGAGAGCCAGGACCACGACTACGCGCGGGCCCTGGAGATCTCCGCCGAACGTGTGGTCAGCGGCGACTGGGAGTCGCTCTCGGGCTCAGAGAAGGCACCGGGTGACCTGCTGCGCCTGCTCGACGTGTGGGTCTCCCGCGAACTCAGCCGCGACCCGGCCAACCCGGGTACCACGCGGGACCCGCGTCCCGCCCGCTTCGAGTTCAACATCAGCACCAGCGCCATCCTCGACCGTTCCCGCCAGTACATCCGCAGGCCCGGTTTCTCCTTCCAGCAGTTCATCTCCAGCTCGCTGCGGGAGTTCGTCACTGCCCCGAATCTCACCGAGCACGAGCGGCGCGAACGCCGCCAGACGGTGCTGGGCAAGTTCAGTGAGGCCATGACCTACGCGCTGCCGCTGGCCCAGATCAACACCCAGCTGGTCCAGTCGATCTACGGCAACGAGGTCGCCTACAACTTCAACTTCTCCCGCATCCCCTTCGGCGGTGATGAGGTGGGCAAGATGCTGGAGCAGGCGGTCCGCGACTACCCGAACCACCGCCCCTCCGACATGACCCGCCCGCTGGGCAAGGCCCTGGTCAACCAGGGTGAGGAACGCTCCATCGACATCTTCGGTTCCTACCCGAACTACGCGCCGATCGTCTTCGACTCGCTGCTGCCCCCGATTGAGAAGCAGTGGCGGCAGACCACCGGCACCCGCGCCGAATTCTGGCACGGCCGCCGCGCACGTTCCCTGCCCGCCGCCCTGCCGATGACCGATGCCGAGCGCAAGGCCCTGGTCAACGGCTGGTACGTCGGCCGCCTGGCCGGCCAGGTCTACTTCCCGGGCACCCTGGACACCAGCGACATGACCCCCGTGCAGATCTACGACGAGAAGGTCGGGCACTGGATCAACTTCGACACCCCGATGCTCACACCGGTCTCCCGTTTCCGGGCCACCCTGGACTGGCTGCCGAACCTGCTGGAATTCGCGGCCCTGGCCTGGTCGCGGGTGGGCGAGCAGCCCCTGTTCGAATCGGTGAAGCCCTACATCCTCCTCCGGGAGCTGTGGGACGCGGAACCCACCCCCTCCCTGCCTGGCCGCACCATCCGCGGCCAGCGGCTGCTGCACCAGTGGCTCTACGACGGCGAGCGACAGTCCGGTGAGATCCACATGATCGACGGCACTGCCCCCGGTGTTGCCCCGCAGGCCCGGCTCGAGGCGGCGAAGGCGTGGCTGGAGAATCAGAACGCCATCGCGCAGGCCTACATCCCCAGCTCCCGCCTCGGTGCCGGGCAGCTGTTCACCCGGACCGACCGTCCCTACGCCGACATCACGGACCGAGAGCTGGCCTCCCAGGTGCCGGTCTTCGCGGATCTGGCTCCGGACATCGCGGAGGCCACCGCCCGGATCGCCGCGATCCTCGAGGACTGCCTACGTCAGGGCCCGCCGCAGGCCACCGACGTGCGGATGCCCACGACCCCCTTCGCCGGCGGCACGCCGTCGACGGCCCGCCCGACCCTGCCCGGCCAGGGTGAATTCTGATGGAGTCCGCACTGAACAGTGACTCGACCCTGACGGTATTCCTGGGTCGGGGAGGACTCTCACACGGCATCCGGCAGACCCTGGAGGACTTCACCGCCACGGGTCTCGTCCGGGACCTGGCGTGGGTGGATGCCGACTCCTTCAGGTCCTCCTCCTCGGAGGTGACCTACCTGCGGCTGAGCGAGGAGGGGAGCCCGGAGATCACCCGGGAGCCCTTCAACGCACTGGTCGCCCGTTCCCGCATCACCCGACTGCATCTCGGGGTGATCAACGTCGTCGGATTCGGTGGCGGAGAGATCCGCAGCGCCGAACTGATGGCGCTCACCGATGCCATTGACAGCATCCTCACCGGCCGGAGCATCCAGCGCACCAACCTGATCATCTCCGCGGTGGGTGCGCCCCTGGAAACCGACCTGCCGGTGCTCAAGGGATTCACCAACCTGTTCCTCGCCCCTGAGGATTCCCCGGGGCCGGAGTCGGCCACCGTACCCTTCCACTTCGACCACCTGGACAACCGCTTCACCCTGCACTGCGTGGCGGGGATCGCGAGCCTGTTCGGCCTGTGGGAGGGCAGCACCCACGCCCCTGTCGCCCGACTCGATCCGGCCAGCGGCGTGAGCTTCCGTCTGGTGCGGGCCTATTACCGTCGCATCGACGGCCAGGACGTGCAGGCCCGGTTGAAGGCCCGCATCTTCGACACCGAACTCAACCCCCTGCCCCGCCTCAACCGGCCGGGCCAGGAGGTCTCGGCCCAGTACACCGAGAACCCGCGGGCTTTCGCCGAGACCGCCGCGGAGGATCTCCTCAGCGAGTTCAACCAGCGGATCGAAGGCAAGCCCACCCACGCCCTGGCGCAGCAGACCCGCCGCACCACCTCCGGCCGCGCGCTGGGGGAGTTCCTCCGTATCTGGGGGAAACGAATGGTCACCACCCCTGCCAGGTTCTTCCGGGACCTGCGGGGTGAGGCCCGGACATTCGTCGATGACACCGTGCAGGTGGGGCTCTACGGGGAGGATTCCCGCATCCGCGTCGGCGGTGGAGGTGACGCGGAACCTGACCCTGCCGACGACAGCGGAACCCGGCAGGCCCGCCGCGAGAATCTGCAGGTGGAGGCCACCCGGGAACTGGGCCCGCTGTGGAGTTCCTACGCCAACACCGCTCTGACCATGCTCGACGCCTCGCCGCGGTTCATCACGGAGAACGCCGGGCAGTCCTCCTATCCCCGCGTGATGCAGGAACACCCGGAGCGTCCCGTATGGGTGGCCCGCAGTGCCGCAGACGTCATCCCGGGGCCCGACGCCAACTTCGGCCATGACCTGCCGGTGGAGGTGAAGTCGACGATCGGTGGCGGGGACATCGCCCCCTATGACATCGCCGGGATCGCCGCATACGAACGCAGTCTCGCCTCCCAGCGGCACGGTCGGCAGCGCGGGGTCGGCCGGGTGATCGGTGACTTCAAGCAGTGGCAGGAGGAGAACTCCGGTAGTTTCGCCTGCCACGTCGGCCGTGGACTGGTGGAGCGGCGGGGGCAGCTCCACCAACGGAAGGAACAGCTGACCGGGCAGATCGCCGACCTAGAGGACCGTCAGGCCAGGGCGGCGGGCACCGGTGCACTGGCGGGGGTTCTCCGCTGGCTGGGCTGGGTTTTCATGGGATCAGTGATGATCTTCGCCCTGATCTGGGGTTTCGGCCACCTCCGCCCCACCCTTCTCGACGCACCGCGCGCGGGCTGGGTGGACACCCTCAACGCCGCCCCCACGGACATCAAGGTGTGGATGTTCAGCATCTGGGTGGGCCTGTGGCTGCTGTTCTGGATCCTGCAGGTGGCCGTGGAGACGCGTGATGAGATGCGTTTCCTGAACCGTCGACGCGACATCGTGAACAAACTGGATGCCGCCCGGGCGAACCTGGAGGTGACGCGGAAGGCCCTGGTGCGCATCGACGTCGGTTACCGCCAGTTCCTCTCGACATCCCGGATGATCGGCGCCCTCATCAACGAGCCTTTCGGATACATCCGGCACCCCCGCGTCGAATCGACCATCCCGGTGAACACCATGCCGGAATCGGTGGTCTTCGCCGAGGCCGACCCCGCTTCCGGGGAGGTGGAGCGCCTGGCCAACACCTTCCGTCGCGAGATCTACCGCGAAGGCTGGCTCGGGGACTACGTCATGGGCGGACTGGCCGAGGCCGCCCGGAACTTCGAGGAACGCACCAACGGCAAATTCGCGGTCAACGATGTCTTCTCCACCTCCGGTGAGGGGACCGGAGGGCAGCTGGCCCGCCTCGCCGGTGCGGTCACGGCCACCGGGTTCCGCACCCGGGACCGGTCGAAGGACGTGTGGCGCCGCGTCACCGCCGACCTCCGGCAGGACACCGAGCGGGATGACACCGGCATCCTCTCCCCGCAGCAGGTCTACCGTGACGGCCGACGGGAGACGGCACCCTCGCGTCTGCCGCTCGACGAGGCCGTCGCCCTGGGCTCCTTCAACGGCGAGATCGCCACGGAACGCGGCCGGGTGGACGGGATCCTCGAAGTGGATCCCCGATACTGCACCCATGACCGCAACATCAACACCTTCGACGCCATCGGGGTCAGCGAGGTGCTGGTCCAGATCGGGCAACCGGCGCACGAGGGGGATGTCGCTTTCCGACGCCCCGACCACCAGCCACTCGACCCTGGTCTGGTCGGCGCCATGCCGGACAGTGAGGATTTCCAGGTGAGGGAGCCACGGGTGATGACGATGCCCCAGCCGAAGCATCACCTGCCAGGAACAGGAGAATTCTAGATGTCGATCGAACTGCAAATTCTCGGTGCCTTCGAGACGTGGCGTGGCATCGCCCGCGAGATCTATCCCGATGAGGCGCTGCCGACCGGTGAGGAACTCGTGGCCGCGGCCCGTGACCACACGGAACTCGACGCCGGTGGCAGCTACCCGGCGCTGCAGGTGTGGGCGGAGGCCCTGAAGCATGTCCGTGCCCTGGCCCTGACAGAGAACACTGAGGTCATCCCGGACATCGAGGAGCTCTACCGGCCCACCCTCACCGAGGAGGTGGAGCCCGTCACCCCGGTGGAAACAGAACCGGAGTACGAGTACGCGGAGTTCGAGGACATCACTCCTGAGGACATCGTCGACTCCGCACCCGGGCGGCACGCCGCCCGCGGACCGGAGCCGGAGTTCGAACCGGAGCCGGAGCCGATCCCGGAGCCCCAGCCTGTCCCCGTCGACCCGGATCTCCGCCCCTATGAGGCCCACGAGTTCCGGATGCTCGACGGTTTCCGGGACATCGAGGAGATGCCCGGTGCAGATCTGCGGGTCCTGCCCACCGGTGACGGCGCCCTGGAACTGGAATGGTCCCTGCCCGGCTGGGCCCAGAACACCGCCAGCTTCGAGAGCCGCCTCTTCCGCATCGTCAGTGACGAGGAGGAGTTCGACAAGGACCCCGATGCCGGTGAACTCCGGGCTGTGACGGTGGCGCAGCGGTGGGTCGACCATGAGCCTCTGACCACCGCCTACCGTCTCTACCAGGTGTGGATGTACGAGGGCACCTCGGAGACCTCCGCCCTGCGCGGTGAGCCCACCCTGGTGGGGGAGCAGGCCTACATCCGGCCCATCGACAACATTGAACTGTCTGTCGCCGGCTCCGTGGTCAAGGGGCAGTGGGCCCCGGAGGACCACACCCACCGCGTGGCGGTCTTCGCGGCGAAGGCCTCGGAACGTCGCACCACCAGCCGTCGCAACGAGATCGCCGTGGACACCCAGAACCTGCAGGGCTTCCGGTACACACCCCAGTACAAGGGTGAGGAATACAAATTCGTCGCCCAGCGCTACGTCCGCATCCACGGCGCGCAACTCTCCTCCGCCCCGTCCGAGGAATTCACCATCTACGTCAACGCAGAGGTCGTGGACGTGCCGATCCAGGTGGCGGAATCCTCCGACGGCTTCGAGACCAGGTTCAACGTCAACTGGGAGAACCCGGATTCCGGTGAGGTGTGGATCTACCGCACACAGGAGGCCCCGGTGGACGGCCTCCAGGACCGGGTCGTCGAGGTCGACCAGCTGGAGTCCTTCGGGCTGGCGCAGCGCGACTGGGCCAACGACCTGGAACGTGGCATGAGCAGCTGCTCCGTCGACTGGCCGGAGGACTGGTACTCGGTCTTCATCACGCCTGTGAGCGTGGTGGGCAACCAGGCGAAGGTGGGCCGTTCCCACTCCCGGGTACGCGTCGGTGAGGTGGGCAATCCGACCCTGCATGAACGTGTGAACAACCAGTTCCTCACCTTCGGGTGGCCGGAGGAGGCGCATGAGGTGACCGCCGTCTACGGGGAACCCGGGACCGGACACCAGATCTCCCCGCGGCCCGAGGACCCGGGTTCCAATATCGCGTCGATCCATCGGCAGGCCTACGAACAGGACGGCGGCATGCGCCTGCACCTGCCCGCAGCCGGTGACGTCGCGCTCTTCCCCTCCCGGGTCTACGAGGGGCGGCAGATCTGGGGCGACCCCGAGGTGCTGCACTATGACGGCCTGCGCCAGTTCGGTTACGAGTTCACGGCCCAGGACGGACGGTTGTTCCTGATCATCCACAGCGACCGGGAGGACCACACCCACCGCCAGTTCACCCTGCGGCTCCAGCAGGGCCGACTGCCGCTGGAGCCGAACGACGGACTGGAGGTCAAGGCGCGCCGGATCGTCGGAAACATGCAGGATGGAAGTGATTTCCTGCCCGGCATCAACTCATCCGCCCTCTACCCGGACCGCTACGAGGAGTTCTGGGAGCTGAATCCGGCTGACCTGCAGAACCCGCCGGGGGCATACTTCCGCCTGTTCGTCCGCGAGGACCATCGGGCGGGTACCCCCGTCAGCGCTCTGCTGGACCCTAACCCGGCGACCCTGTTCGTTGACGAGTGGCACCGCTACCTGAGTGGTGGAGCGCAGTGACAGCTCCACGGCGACGCTGGTCGCACGTCACCTACGCCTCCTTCCGCAATCAGGCAGGTGGCGGCGGCTGGACCACCGGTCCCTCGATCAACGCCGACCTGCCCGATGAACAGGTGGTGGCCGAGCACGCCCCGACCAGCATGGTCCCGACGCAGTCCTTCGATGATTTCATCGGGGCAGCTGAGATCGCGGAGCTGCCCCGCCGCTTCGAATATCTCCCGCTGGGGGACAGGGGGCTGTGCATGCAGTCGGTCCCGGCCGGCAAGGACGCGACCGGTCGACCGGGCAATGTCTTCACCCACGCGTTCATCGACCACGATCTGAGCCGCCCGCTCGCGGCCACCTACCCCATCAACCTGTACCGTTCCGAGGACCTGCTCACCCCTTTTCGCATCGCGTCAGTCAACGCGGTCACCCTGCCCCGGGACCTGCAGGAGCCCCGGCCGGGTCCGCTGACGGACCTCGCGGTGGCGTGGATGATGGTCACCACCATGCTCGGTGACCGGACCGGGGCGCTCTACCGCCTCCAGGATGTCCTCAGCGGGGGCACGACGACACCGGTGCTGATGGTCAAGAACGCCAACGAGGCCGTCTACTGGCTGCAGGCGCTGTCGTCGACGCTGTCCCCGGATGAGGCCCGTCGGCTCCTCCGCTTCACCACCTTCGAACGCGCCGCGGCGCTGCCTGCCCCGCTGCCGGGACAGGAACATCCGGTGGTTGTGGTGCCCGCCACCGACAAGGATGCGCTGAAACGTCTGGAAGGCATCACCGTCATTGATCCGGCCGATCCCCGGACCCGGGAGGCGCAACCCGGATCCCTCTGGTCGGAACTGACCAGGGGGGTGTTCACCGTCGGCCTCTCGCCGTTGCAGGTGGTGGAGTTTCTCGCCGGGGAGCCCGCTGCAGGCAACCCTGCCGAGCCCAGATTCGGCGATGGGCTGGCAGGGCTGGTGAAGCGTCGACCGGGGCTGTTCGCGGAGGGACTGGCGGACGTCGCAAAGCAGCACCTGGACTCAGGTGACGCCGCTGCCGGGGCTGCGCGGAATCTGGATGTGGAGCTGGTCCAGCAGGTGATCAAGCGACCGCAGCTTGTACTGGAGAACCACGCCTGGCCGGTGCTGGGGCGGGCTGACCTTGCCGAACACGATTATTACCGCCTGGCGGATGCAGCCCAGGCGGGCATCCGGGAACTGGGCACACAGCCGACCGAGGTCCTGATCGGTTACCTGAACTTCCTGTTGGCCACCGGCCTAGTGGAACCTGAGACCGTCCGGGACCGCGGGTTCCGGGACCTGTTCAACATGACCGATTCCTTCCGGGGCGGGCACAAGGCATCCCTACCTTTCAACGCGCATGCGGAACTGCAGACTCTGCTGGATCTTGCCGGACAGGACCGGAAGGAGAAGCTCTACGCCATTCAACGGCGCGGTGAACGTGCCTTCCTGCAGCTGGGGTCCTCGCAGAACATCAGGGACATGATGGACTGGCTGGCAAAACCGCAGGTGCCGGGGATTCTGCAGGGTCTGGTCGAGGACAGGTTCGTCTCCGACAGCAGCCGGAACTACACCCTCGATCTGCTCCGTGTGTACTACACGGTGAACATGTTCATCAGCGCCCGACCGGTTATCACCGGGGACCGGGACCGGGACCGTGCCCTCCGGGGACACCTCGCCGATCTGACCCTGGAGGCAGTGGATAAGTATGTCACGCAGGGCAGTATCGACCACCCCGGCCTGGAGAAGCACGGCAGGCGTATCGCACAGCAGGATATCCTCAGCGCAGAATTCAGCTCCGGGACGCTCATGGTGGTGATGAATGAGGTCCGCAGACACCTGGACCCGCAGGAGATGCGCAACGTGGACCCGGCCGTACGCCAGATCCTCGCCACTGTGGCCAGGGGAATAGTCAACGAGATGGACAGAACTGAAAGAGCAGGAACCGATGCATAGTATCCGTCTGAGCGCGGGACAGGCCCACGACCTGGAGGGGCCCACCTTCACCGGCCAGCTCCAGGTTGAGCTGAGCGGCGGACTCGATTTCGAGGTGGATGTCCCGCACATGGAATCCAAGCGCCGGGGCTCGAAGGTGGCGATCCGCAATCCGCGGGAAACCACTGAGGTCACGGTCAGCCCGGGTTACGGGCACTCCTATTTCCCCACCGGCACGAAACTGTTCGTGACCCTGCATGTCACGCCGGAGCAGGGGGAGGGGACCCGTATCGAGTTCCCCACCTTCGAGGTCGGGGGACTGCGCTCCTTCCCCGTCGCGGTGATCCTGCCCACGGAGGACCAGGTCCGGCTTATCGTGGCGGAGACCACGAGCGACACCACCCTCGATGAATATTCTGCAGGTGTGCGTTCTGCGTTGCGCCGCTCCATCGAGCGGGACAGTCTCCCGGAGGGGAAACGGCGGGACGTGGTCGTGATCGTCGACGTCTCCTCCTCCATGCCCCTGAGCATGGACAGGCGGACCTTCGAGGCGATGTGCACCTTCGCGGCAGGAGTCCTGTCCACCAACAGCGGTGACCGGGTCCTGCACCTGGCCACCAGCAGCGCCGCGGACCCCCTGGAGGTACTCCCTGGACCGGAGGCCGTCCGCCAGCTGGCCGCCCGGGACTTCCTCTTCAAGGAGGTCGGCTGGAGTCGGGACCTGGGCAGCCTCGACCCCGAGTTCGCCCTCGTGGTCATCTCGGACGATCTGCCGGCGGAGGTCACGGCCCGTGGCGGTGTGGTGCATCTGCTCACCCCACGCCGACCCGCCGCCTCCGCGGGACACACCTCCACTGTTTTTGATGAATCCCTGATCACCGCCGTGCTGGAGCAGAACTCCATGGAACTGGCGGTGCCGACCCGAACGATGTTCGACACCCTCACCCAGGGGGAGAAATAGAAGATGGCGACAGATACCTACCCGGGCAAGCTTCCCACCCGCTGCCCCTACACCTTCCAGGAGATGCCGGATCCCATGGCGCCGGCATCCCCCTTCCTCACGCCCTCCCAGCGGGAGGATTACCTGCTCCCGGAAGGGTGGCAGGGTTCGGGGACGCTCACCTTCGCCATGGCCGGTGCACGCACCTCCGGCAAGAGCCTGTACATCGCGGTGGTGGTCAAGCTGCTGGAACGGCTGGTCATCACCAACCACGGCACCTTCCGCTATGCGGATGAACACACCCGCCGCACCTACACGGAGCGCTACGAGAAGCCGCTCTTCGAGAAGATGGGGCTGCTGCCGCCGACCCCGCCGGCGGCTTCCGCGGATGCACACCAGGACCGACCGCTGATCTTCGACGTCGGCATGCATCGCCGGGACGGTGAACTGCAGAAGATCTTCGTGGTCATCCGCGACGTCGCGGGTGAGGACCTCAAGGAGGAGAACTTCGATGAGAGGCAGGAGGATCTGAGTTTCTTCCGTTTCGCGGACCGGATTCTCTTCCTCTTCGACCCGATGGCGGTGCCGCGTATCCGCCAGCTGCTCGAGGGATCCGTCCCCATTCACGAGGTCGGGGCAGATGACCCGACGGTCGTGCTGCAGAACGTCCTCCGCGTGCTGGGCTCCGAGCACCGCACCGACATCGCGCTGTGCCTGTCCAAATTCGACGTCATGCAGCGGCTGGCCGAGGTCAACCAGGCCCACCACTTCGCCGACGGGCCGAACGCGGTGAACTGGCAGCGGGTCATGGGTAACTACGGCGCCTCCTTCCGCCGGGAGAGTGCCGCACTGGATGAGCCCTTCGACGGGGACAACAGCTATCTCCTCCACCTGGAGGTGAGCAGCCTGCTGCAGTGCCTGGACGCGACCCAGATGATCAACCAGCTGCAGACCCCACTGTTCGGCACCGAGGCCTACCGGTACCAGTGCTTCGCGGTCTCCGCGTTGGGTGCCTCCCCGGAGGGGGACCGCGTCAGCCGCGCCGGCATCGCCCCCTTCCGATGCATGGACCCGCTGCGGCAGGTCTTCTCCGCACATGGGCTTTTCGACGGCTCCGCCAGGACAGGAGAGTTTCAGTGAGCAACCTCAACAACCCGCACCCGGGCATGCCGGGGGGCTTTGCCCGCCCCGAATTCACCGCCGGCCCGGGGATCAGCGGTGAGGGCCCCCGCGTGGAGGCGCACATCGCCTCGATGGACGGGACCCGGGAGGAGATCGTCCGCCGGGAGCAGACCCTCCACGGGGAGCACCTGGAGGGCAACCGGCGTCGCCGCTACAGGTTCCTCATCGCCGCGGCCACCGCAGTTGCAGCCATGGCGCTGATCGTCGCCCTCGTGCTGTGGTTCTGGATCGCCGACCCCTATTCCCTCGGTGCCACCGGTATCTGACACGGACCCGGACCCTGACATTGCACTCCAGGCCGGTGAGTGCTAGAAAAGGGACTTAGCACTTGATTCATTCGAGTGCCAGAAACGATGACTTCAGCGGGTGAGGTTGGTTCACACTCACCGACCGTGCCGTCGCGGGCGCCCGCTGGAGCGCAGACGCCGAGTGTCGTCCTGATAACTAATTGAGGAGCACAAACACATGGCAAAGATCATCGCCTTTGACGAGGAAGCACGCCGTGGTCTTGAGCGTGGCCTGAACACCCTGGCCGACGCCGTCAAGGTCACCCTCGGCCCCAAGGGTCGCAACGTCGTTCTCGAGCGCGGCTGGGGCGCCCCGGTCATCACCAACGACGGTGTGTCCATCGCCAAGGAGATCGAGCTGGAGGATCCGTACGAGAAGATCGGCGCGGAGCTCGTCAAGGAGGTCGCCAAGAAGACCGACGATGTCGCCGGCGACGGCACCACCACCGCCACCGTCCTGGCCCAGGCACTCGTCCGCGAGGGGCTGCGCAACGTAGCCGCCGGTTCCAACCCGATGGGCATCAAGCGAGGCATCGAGGCCGCCACCCAGAAGGTCACCGAGGCTCTGCTGGCATCCGCCAAGGAGGTCGAGACCGAGGAGGAGATCGCTGCCACCGCCGGTATCTCCGCCGCTGACCCGGCCATCGGCGCCCAGATCGCCAAGGCCATGTACGCCGTGGGCAACGGCCAGGTGAACAAGGACTCCGTCATCACCGTTGAGGAGTCCAACACCTTCGGTGTCGAGCTCGAGGTCACCGAGGGCATGCGCTTCGACAAGGGCTACATCTCCGGCTACATGGCCACCGACCTGGAGCGTGGCGAGGCTGTCCTGGAGGATCCGTACATCCTCCTGGTCTCCTCCAAGATCTCCAACATCAAGGACCTGCTGCCGCTGCTGGAGAAGGTCATGCAGTCCGGTAAGCCGCTGCTGATCATCGCCGAGGACATCGAGGGCGAGGCCCTGTCCACCCTCGTGGTGAACAAGATCCGCGGCACCTTCAAGTCCGTCGCCGTCAAGGCCCCGGGCTTCGGCGACCGCCGCAAGGCCCAGCTGCAGGATATCGCCATCCTCACCGGTGGCCAGGTCATCGCCGAGGAGGTCGGCCTCTCCCTGGAGACCGCCGACCTGCCGCTGCTGGGCACCGCCCGCAAGGTCGTCATCACCAAGGATGACACCACCATCGTCCAGGGTGCAGGTTCCCCGGAGCAGATCGAGGGTCGCGTCAAGCAGATCCGCGCCGAGATCGACAACTCCGACTCCGACTACGACCGCGAGAAGCTGCAGGAGCGCCTGGCCAAGCTGGCCGGCGGTGTCGCAGTGCTCAAGGTCGGTGCCGCCACCGAGGTTGAGCTCAAGGAGCGCAAGCACCGCATCGAGGATGCCGTCCGCAACGCGAAGGCTGCTGTGGACGAGGGTATCGTCGCCGGCGGTGGCGTCGCCCTGCTGCAGGCTGCTGAGGTGCTCGTTGACGAGCTGGGCCTGACCGGCGACGAGGCGACCGGCGTCAAGATCGTCCGCCAGGCGCTGTCCGCCCCGCTGAAGCAGATCGCCCTCAACGCCGGCCTGGAGGCTGGTGTCGTGGCCGATAAGGTCTCCGGCCTCCCGGCTGGCCAGGGCCTCAACGCCGCCACCGGCGAGTACGTCGACCTCATGGCCGAGGGCATCAATGACCCGGTCAAGGTCACCCGCTCCGCCCTGCAGAATGCTGCGTCCATCGCCGCACTGTTCCTCACCACCGAGGCTGTCGTCGCCGACAAGCCGGCCCCGGCCGGTGCAGGTGCCGCCCCGGATGTTGACGGCATGGGTGGCATGGGCTTCTAGTCTCAAGCTGCCGGCATTGGTCCTCCATGCCGACTCTGACGCTATCCGGGAATCTCAGGCAGATTCCCGGATAGTTTTCTTTCCAGGGTGGGGAAAGGCGACTGGTTCGCCCGATGGGTCGGCGGGGTGGGGATGGTCGGGTTCGTCAGGCAGGTAATCTCTGATGCTTCTGTCACGACGTGCGGTGCCCACCTGTAGCGCCGTTAAGTCATGGCGACCCCAGGGGTGGCACTATTCCGCCACCTGCGGTGCCCTGTCTACAGCGCATGTCTCTGGTGTCTGAGGGTTGCGGTGCAGTTGAACTCTGTTGGACAGAATGCGGGTGCGCTCTGATTCGTCACCGGTACCAGTGCGGGGTGCGGCAGTGGGAAGCTGCTTGGTTCTGCTGATCACCCGCCTGAGGGGTGTTCTCTGCCTTCCGCCGATAATGAATGTTAGGCGCTGAGTTTTCACCCGTTCACGCTTTCCCTGTCTGAGGAATTCCAGGGTCGAGGGGGAGAAGGTGTCCGCAGAAAGCACCCCCAACTGAGGGAAGCCTTGCCTGAATTCTTATCGTGAGTACAAATTCGCTCGGGAAATTTTAAACCGGACATCAGTCCCCGCTTTGCTGGGGTGCATTATGCAATATCGACCTTTCTGCAGGTCGGGACGGTGCGGGGGTCTTGAGTCCATGACAGCAAATTGGCCCAGAGAGAGAGGGGGAGCGAAAGCTCTTTAAGGAAACTTCTTCTTAGGGGTTGCTAGAGCTGAAAATTGTGACAAAATATCCACCTGTGACGCCTCAATGTGTCACTCCACTGGAATTTTGACCAGCCCACGGGCTGGTATTGGTTGAGGAGAAATCGCATGCGCAATCCTTTCTGGGGCCCTTGGGGAACTGAGACAAGCCCGATCTGGGAGATTGGTGACTTTGTCACCTTCGGCAAGAACATCGGGGCCGCCATCACCGGTTTCCCGAACTTCGTCACGAACACTGTCGGATTCTCTTCGAACTACCCGGGCCTGGCTGCAGAGACCGCTCAGGCATGGGACAGCGTCGTGGCTACTACTTCCTCTCTCTTCGGTTAAGGCAGTTATTCCTCAGGGATGTGCCAGAGCATTCTGAGGGTGTCAAATTCTCTGTCTACTTTCTAGATTCTTCAAGGAGATTTACCATGGATTTCTCTTCCAACGTTATCGCCTCCTCTGAGGCATGGGCCAACCTGTCTTCGACTGGCGTCTTCGGCGAGCTCTTCCGGATCCTCAAGGAGACGGCAGACTGGCTCGATGCGCTCAACAAGCTGGATGGTCTGTCCTCCAAGATGGCCGGCGACGACTAGATTCAACGTCGGAATACCGGACTAAGCAGCAGGCCCCAGCCGTACGGCTGGGGCCTGCTGCTCTTCCTCTCCCAACATAAGTTGACGGTTCCCTGAACTTCCGGCTCACGGCCAGGTTCGCCGCGACGCTAGGGTGTTCCATGACTAGACTGTGGCGCATGGCTGACCACAAGGACGACGAACTCCCCGTCATTGACCTGGCGAAGACTGACGGGTACATCGTCGACGATTCCGATGAAGATGATCCGGTGCTGCTGCGCCCGGACGGCACCCCCATCGAGACGTGGCGGGAGAATTATCCCTACGACGAGCGCATGTCACGCGACGAATACGAGAAGATCAAGCGCGCCCTCCAGATTGAGCTGCTGAAGTGGCAGAACTGGACCAAGGAGACCGGCCAGCGCCATATCATCATCTTCGAGGGCCGTGACGCCGCCGGTAAGGGTGGCACGATCAAGCGCTTCAACGAACACCTCAACCCCCGTGGTGCCCGTACCATCGCCCTGGAGAAGCCCTCCCCCAAGGAGTCCACCTCGTGGTATTTCCAGCGCTATATCGCGCATTTCCCTGCAGCCGGGGACATCGTATTCTTCGACCGCTCCTGGTACAACCGTTCAGGTGTCGAGCGGGTCATGGGCTTCTGCACCGAGTCGCAGCACGCGGAATTCCTCCGCGAGGTGCCCATGCTGGAGAACATGCTCCTCGGCTCCGGGATCTCCCTGACCAAGTTCTGGTTCTCCGTGACCCAGAAGGAACAGCGCACCCGCTTCGCCATCCGCCAGGTCGATCCGGTGCGCCAGTGGAAGCTCTCCCCGATGGACCTCGCCTCCCTGGACAAGTGGGACGACTACACCCGCGCCAAGGAGGAGCAGTTCCGCTACACCGACACGGACGAGTCCCCGTGGGTGACCATCAAGTCGAATGACAAGAAACGCGCCCGCATCAACGCCATGCGCTACATCCTGTCGAAGTTCGAGTACACCAACAAGGACCACGAGGTCGTCGGGCATCCGGACCCGCTCATCGTCAAACGTGGTCGCGACCAGATCGGCGATTAGCCACCCAGCCATGTCAGCACGAAGGCCCGCTCATCCCGGTGCAAACGGGGAGGGCGGGCCTTTGCGTTGCTCTCAGGAGGACAGGCTCCCCCACGGTTCGATCGGGTTGCCCTGCCAGACGGTGTTGGCGGGCACCTGGTCGCCGCGCATGACCAGGGAACCGGGTCCGACGGTGGCTCCTGCGCCGAGGGTGGCGGCCGGCAGCATCACCGAGTGGGCGGCCAGGGTGGCGCCGTCGGCGATGGTTACCTGATCGAGGCTCATGACGCGGTCCTGGAACAGGTGCGTCTGCACGACTGTTCCCGGCCCGACCGTGGCGCCCCTGCCGACGACACAGAGGTCAGTCTCGGGGAACCAGTAGGACTCGATCCACGCGCCGCGGCCGATGCGCGCACCCAGGGCCCGCAGGGCCAGGTTGAGTTCCGCGGTGCCGAGGCCGGGTACGAGGAACCATGGGGCGGCGACGGACTCGACGAAGGCGTCCTGCAGCTCATTGAGCCAGACGAATTCGCTCCACAGCGGGTGGTCGCCGGGTCGGTGTTTACCGACGCAGAACCACTTCACCAGCACCGTGATGATGATGGCCAGCAGTCCGGCGGCCATGAGCGTGACACCACCGGCCAACCACGCGGCCCATACACCGACGGTGACGGTCAGCCAGTAGAGCGTGCCGACGACCGCGGCCAGCAGCATCGCCGAGACCGTGGGCGCGAGCAACCGCATCGTCTCGATGAAACCGCGGAAGATCTTCACCTTCAGACCGGGGTTGTAGGTCAGGGCCTCACCGCCGTCGGCGCCGACCTGGACACGGCGCATGCGTTCCGGCGGGGAACCCCACCAGTTGGTGTTGGCCTTGGCCTTCTTCGGGGTCGAGGAGAGCACGGCCACCAGGGAGTTCTTCGGGAGCTTGCGGCCCGGTCCGGTGATGCCGGAGTTGCCGACGAAGCTGCGTTTGCCCACGCGGGTCTCACCGGTGAGCATCCAGCCGCCGCCGAGCTCGTAGCCGCCGATGAGGGTGTCGTCGGCAAGGAAGGCACCGTCGCGGATCTCGGTGAGTGCGGGCACCATCACCGCGGTGGAGATCTCCACGTCCTGGCCGATCTTCGCACCCAGACTGCGCAGCCACATCGGGGTGAGCTGGCCGGCGTAGAGGGGGAAGAGGTAGGTGCGGGCATCGTCCATGAGGCGTTCGATGGTCCACAGCTGCCAGCCACGGAAGGAACGCACCGGGGTGACACCGGGCTTAAGTCCGAGGGAGAGCGCACGCACGCCCAGCCAGGTGGCGACCATGTAGAAGACGAAGGCGACCAGAGCCCCCAGTGGGGCGAAGAGCACCCCGCCGAGCAGCGGGTTGCCGTTGGTGGTCTGCACCAGGGCGATGACCACGAGGGCGCCGAGCGCGATGGCCACGAGCGGCTGCAGGCTGAGCATCACGGAGGTCAGGCCGTAGACGGGCACCCAGCGGGAACGCCGCGGCGGGTACTCGTCGGGGAAGCGGTGCTTGGAACGGCCGACCTTCTCCGCCGGGGAACCCGACCAGCGGGCGCCGGGTTTGATGGGACGGTCACCGGTGACGGTGGAACCGGCCTCCACGTGTGCGTCGGCACCGATGACGGCGCCGGGCAGCAGGGTGGAGCGGGCGCCGACGCGGGCCTCGGGGCCGACCTCGATGGTGCCGACGCGCAGGATGTCGCCGTCGACCCAGTAGCCGGACAGGTCCACCTCCGGCTCGATGGCGCAGTGGTCGCCGAGAGTGAGTAGGCCGGTGACCGGCGGCAGGGAGTGCAGATCCACGCCCCGGCCGATCTTCACGCCGAGGGAGCGGGCGAAGTAGATCACCCACGTCGCGCCTGAGATCGAGTGGGCGCCGGAGGCGTCCACCCAGCGTTCGGCGGCCCAGATCCGCAGGTGGGTCGGTCCACCGCGGCGGTACTCGCCCGGTGTGATGCCCCGGGTGATCAGGCGGGCACCCAACCCGCCCAGCGGCAGTCGGCCGAGCGGGGAACCGAAGACGATGAGCAGGACGGCCACCAGCCACCAGGAGCTGTGCACGGCCCAGTCCACGCCCGCGAGATGGGCGAGGTTGCCGCCCAGCAGGATCCAGCCCAGCCAGGTGGTCGCCTGCAGCGTCATCATGGGAACCTGGATGAGCAGCTGTGCCAGGCGCGTGCCCAGGCCCACCGGGGTGACGTCACGGGGGGTGACGGGCGCGGCGTCGATAAGCGAGACACCGGACTTCTCGGCGATGGCCTCCACAGCCTCGGCCAGCGAACCCAGGCGTGGGTGGTCGTAGAGGTCACGGACGGCCACGGTGGGGACCTGATCGCGGATACGCCCCACCAGCGTCGCGGCGGCCAGGGAGGTGCCGCCGAGGGAGAAGAAATCGGCGTCCGCATCGGCGACGGAGGTACCCAGGACGTCGACCCACAGTTCCGCGAGCCAGGCCTCCGTCGGGTTGAGGTCGGTGGCCTCCACACCCACGCCCGGCAGCGGCCAGGGCAGGGCCTTCTTGTCCACCTTGCCGGAGGTGCGGATCGGCAGCTCCTCCATGACGCAGATGCGCGGGACGAGGGCGGCCGGCATGGTCTCCGCGAGACGTTCGTGCGCGGCCTCGTGGTCGAAACCGGCCTCGGGATCATCGAGGGAGACATAACCGACCAGCACGGACTGGTTGGCGCCGGTCTTCTGCACGGCCACGGCGGAGTTGTAGACGTTCGGCAGGGCGGCGACGTTGGCCTCCACCTCGCCGAGCTCGATGCGCCGGCCGCCGATCTTGACCTGGTCGTCGACCCGGCCGATGAAGTACAGGCCGTCCTCCTCCAGGCGGACATGGTCGCCGGAGCGGTAGGCCCGCGGCCAGCCGACCGAGGGCATGGGGGCGTATTTCTCGGCGTCCTTCTCCGGATCGAGGTAGCGGGCCAGGCCCACACCGCCGATGACCAGTTCACCGACTTCGCCGACGCTGACCGGCTGCTCCTGCTCGTCGACGACGAGCAGGTCCCAGCCGGCCAGGGGCAGTCCGATACCCACCGGGTGGCCCGGATGCAGCTGGGTTGCGGAGGCCACGACGGTGGCCTCGGTGGGGCCGTAGGTGTTCCACATCTCGCGGTCCTCGGTTGCCAGACGCTCCACCAGTTCCTGGGAGCAGGCCTCGCCACCGACGATGAGCAGGCGGATGTTGTCCAGCGCCTCGGCCGGCCACAGTCCGGCCAGGGTGGGCACGGTGGAGACCACCGTGATGTCGCGGCGGATCAGCCAGGGGCCCAGATCCATGCCGGAACGCACCAGGGAACGCGGGGCGGGCACCAGGCAGGCGCCGTGGCGCCAGGCCAGCCACATCTCCTCACACGAGGCGTCGAAGGCCACGGACAGGCCGGCCAGGACGCGGTCCTCCGGACCCAGGGGACCGCCGGGGGAGTTGACCAGGAAGAGCTCGGCCTCGGCGTCGACGAAGGCGGCGGCGCTGCGGTGGGAGACTGCCACGCCCTTCGGTTTGCCGGTGGAGCCGGAGGTAAAGATGATCCAGGCGGTGTCACCCAGCTGCGGCCGGTGTCTGTCGCCGCCCGCACGCGGGGAGAGCATGCGGAAGCCTTCGTCGGTGAACACACCGTTGATCTTCCCCTCGGAGAAGACCATCTCCGCGCGTTCCTCGGGATCATCGGCATCCACCGGCACATAGGCGGCGCCGGCCGCGATGGTGGCCAGGATGGCGATGTAGAGGTCGCGGCTGCCGGAGGTCATCCGGATGCCGATGCGGTCGCCGCGACGGATGCCGTTGGCGTGCAGCTCGGCAGCCAGGGTGTGGACCTCGTCCATGAGTTCGGCGTAGGTGAGAATCTCACCGTCATCGATGGCTGCGGCCTCAGGATTCTCGGCGGCGGTGGTGGCCAGGATGTCATAGAGCGTGCGCTTGGCCGGGGCTGCGCCGGCACGCAGGAACTGGCGCGGAACCTGGTGGATCGACATACGTCAGGCCCCCTTCGCCACGGGATCGTCAGGCCCCTCGGGGTGGGCCTCGGCTGATTCCGTGGTCAGCACCACCTGGGTCAGCTTCCGCAGGTGTTTACGCTGTTTTCCGGTGGAATCGTCCAGCGCGGCCTTCTCGGCCTGCGCGACGAGTACGGCGAGTTCGGCCTGGGCCTTCGCCCCGGCCTTCGTCGATGTGACGATCTGCCGGCGGCGGTCCTTCGGGTCCCGCTCGCGGCGGGCCCAGCCCTTCGTCTCCAGGGCGTCAATGAGGCGGACCATGTCTGAGGCGTCGATGGCCAGGGCCTCGGAGAGCGCGGACTGGGAGGCGGCGTCGCCCTCGATGAGGCAGGTGAGCACCCAGTATTCGCGCATGGTGGTGTCGTGGGTGGACAGGGCTGCCTCGACGCCGTCGCGGGTGCGGCGGCGTAGGCGTTCCAGCTGGAAGCTGGGCGATTCAAGCAGGGGCAGCGGCAGGCCGGTCTGCTCGGCGGTCTCCACGATGGGTGAATCCTTTTTATGTGGCATACCTGCAATAGTAGATGCCCCACCGTGGTTTGGTTAAATCATGGGAAGTTCCCCACTAATTACTTCTCCATCGGGAGTTCTGCCTCGCGCCAGGCCCTGGTGCCACCCTCCACGTTGATCGCCTCGACGTCGTGGGCCTGCTGCAGGTACTCACAGGCCTGGGCGGAACGGCCGCCCGCCAGGCAGATCATGTAGATGTCACGGCTGGTGTCGATCTCATCCACGCGGGAGACAAACTCAGAGAGCGGGATGTGCACGGCGTTGGCGGCGTGGCCCTCCGCGTACTCGTCGGCCTCGCGGACGTCGATGAGCTGGGCGTCGAAGGGAACCTGGTTGACGGTCACGGTCTTCATGGAGGAGCACCTTTCTTGGGGACCTATAGGGCAACGGACATGGATGGAAACTGTCCGCTATCCTCACCAAGGTACTTATGCTCGCGGGGCTGGGGAAGACCCCGGTACCGGCCAGCTGAAACCCACGATGAATCCGGGAGAACCGAATGGACGCAGGGACGATCTGGTGGCTGGTGGCCCTCCTTGCAGCAGCCGCGGCAGTGATTTTCCTGTTGCTGGGAATGCGGGCCCGTCGGGCCGGGGACGGTGGGACGGAGCACCGGAGCCGGAAGGATCCCTTCGCGGACGTCACCGGCGCGCGGGATTTCGGCCCCGATGTTCTCGCCCCAGGGGCGATCATCACCTACGGCGGCATCGACTACGTCGTCCGCGGCAGCGTGACCGTCACCGAGGGCTACTACACCTGGTACGAGCACATGCTGGAGGGCGGGCGGGGTTCGGAGTGGCTCTCTGTGGAGGTCGACGAGGGCCAGCTCAAGCTCTCCTGGTGGATCTCCCGTCCCGACCTGCATCTGGAGCCCGTCCAGCAGCTCAGCGTCGAGGGTACGGACTATCACCTGGTGGAGCGCGGCCGCGCCGAATTCCGCACGGAGGGGGAGGCCGGCCTTCCACCCCAGGGTGAAGTGCGGTACCACGACATGGCCGCCATCGGGCGCGGCGGAGGCCTCCTCGGTCTGGAGAGCTTCGGCGGTGGTAGGTGGGAGGCCTCCCTCGGACACACCGTGCTGCCCGGAGAGTTGTCCGTCTACCCGGCACCGAAGCCGTGACGGCCGCCGTCGAACTGCGCTGCACCCCGGCCGATGTCAGTGCAGCCGCCCTCGGCGTGAGCTGGAACGGACCCCTCCCGCAGATCCTGGCGGACACCGTGATCCCGGCACCGGCTGGTGGGGGACACCTCCACCTGGCGGTCATCGGGGGCTCCCACGTCGTCACCGTCCACCACGCTGACGGCTCAGTCGTCTTCCGGGAGGAGATCTCCTGCACCGCGCAGGAGGCGGTGCACCCCCTGCCCGCGCTGACAGAGCACCACGGTTACCGGCTGGACACCCGCACTCGGCGGTTGAACGGGGACGACTTCCGGGAGCAGGCGGACGCCCTGCTCGATACTGCGGGCTGGTTCATCGTCCGTTTCCCCGGGCCCGGCCGCCACCACCTCACCGCACTGCGCGGCACAGCCACGGACGGTGGCTGGAGCTGGGACACCCGCCATCTCTACCCGGAGGAATCCACCATCGTGAGTACGAGGAGCACCTACCGACCGTGACCTCCACCAGATATTTCGTGGCCGCCGCTGTCGCTGCGGGCATTGCCGTGCTGGCCGCGCTGATCGCGGTCGGTTCCGGCGACCTGGACGACCGCATGGGCCAGAGCTTCGCGGCCACCAGCGCCACCACCTACCAGTGCGCGGGCACCCCGGCGGAGACCGCCGACCGGATCGAGGAGGAGGTGGGCCGGGCGCAGTCGCGGGCCACCGACCCGGCTGACGGCAGCGAGTACCTGCGCTACCGCCGCAACCTCATCTCCGTGACACAGGACGCCAACGGTTCCTGCTCCATCCGGGTCGAGGACCTGGGGCGGGTCAACAACGGAACCTTCGTCTACCTGGGCACCGGTTTCTCTCCAGGTTCACCCAGCGGCTCGAGCGGCGGCTCCTCAGGCTCCGGCTCGGGTGTGAAATAGTCCGCTCCCTCATCTCCCCACCATCCCCTCGGCACCAAGGAGCCTCACCCCCATGTTCGACACCCTGCTGACTGATTCGCTGGGCACGATCGCCTACTTCACGCTCTCAGCGGTCATCCTCCTCGTGGGCTTCATCATCCTCGACCTGCTCACACCCGGCAGACTGCATGAACTGGTCTTCGTCGACCACAAACCCAACGCCGGGATGCTCGCCGCCGCGCAGCAGGTCGCGCTCGGCATCATCATCGTCAGCGCCATCCTGCACTCCTCGGATGATCTGCTGACCGGGTTGGCGGAGACCGCCTTCTATGCCGTGATCGCGCTGGTGCTGCAGTGCGTGGCCCTGGTCGTCGTGGAGTTGCTGGTCCCGGGCCGTTTCCGCGACCTGGTGGCCGATCCCCGGCTGCGTTCGGGGACGGTCGTCGTGTCCGTGACCCTGGTGGTCATCGCCGCGATCAACGCAGCCAGCATGTCGTGAGTGGCAGACTGTGGCGTTGGCTGCTGCTCGTCGCGGTAGCGGTGTGCGCGGCCTCCGGACTCGTGTACGAGCTGGCGCTGCTCTCCCTGTCGACCTCCCTCAACGGGGGCGGGATCGTCGAGACCTCGCTCATCGTGGCGGGTTATGTCGCGGCGCTGGGCGTCGGCGCGCTGTGCGCCAAGCCTTTCCTGCGCTGGCCGGCCCAGACCTTCCTGGCGGTTGAGACCCTGCTCGGCCTGATCGGCGGCACCTCGGCGATCATCCTCTACGTCACCTTCGCCACCATCGGCCAGTCCACTGCCGTGCTCGTCATCGCCACCGCGCTCATCGGCATGCTCGTCGGCGCCGAGGTGCCGCTGCTGATGACGCTGGTGCAGCGCGGCCGACTGTCGGATGCCCGCACCGTGGGCTCCCTGCTGGCCACCCTCAACTTCGCCGACTACGCCGGCGCCCTGATCGGTGGACTGGCCTGGCCCTTCCTCCTGCTCCCCGGACTGGGACTCATGCGCGGCACCCTGGCCGCCGGCCTGGTCAACCTCGTGGCGGCGCTGTTCCTCGCGGCTGTGCTGCTGCGCCGCTGGATCCCGTTCCGGCAGTTCGTGGCCTCCATGCTCGCGCTGGTGGCGGCCCTCGCTGTGCTGACCGTATTTTTCATCCGGTCGGAGGGCATCGTCACCACCGCCCGCCAGTCGCTCTACAGCGACCCGGTCATCCACGCCCACCAGTCCGACTACCAGGACATTGTGGTCACCCAGCGCGGCGACGACCGCCGCCTCTACCTCAACGGCGGACTCCAGTACTCCACCCGCGATGAGTACCGCTACACCGAGTCGCTGGTCTACCCGGCGCTGTCAGACAGCGCCCGCCATGTCCTCGTCATCGGCGGCGGTGACGGACTGGTGGCCCGGGAGCTGCTGCGCATGGATCTGTCGGTCACCCAGGTTGAACTCGACCCGGCCGTCATTGAGGTGGCCAACACCGTGTTGGTCGAGGACAATCACGGTTCGCTGACGGACCCGCGGGTGAACATCATCGTGGAGGATGCCTTCACCTGGCTGCGGGCGGGCGGTGACGGCACCGCCTACGACACCGTCATCATTGATCTGCCGGACCCGGACAACGAGACGATGGCCAGGCTGTACTCCGCGGAGTTCTACACCCTGGCCCACCGTGCCCTCGCTCCCGGCGGGCGCATGGTCGTCCAGTCCTCCTCGGCCTTCACCACCCCGGATGTCTTCTGGCGGGTGGGGGCCACACTGCGGGCGGCCGGTTGCGGACAGATACTGCCCTATCACGTCCATGTCCCCACCTTCGGCGACTGGGGTTTTCACCTCTGCGCGCCCGCGGGAACGGAACTGTCCCTTCCGGCGGCGGTACCGGAGCTGCGTTTCCTCGACGAGGAGGTGCTCGCGGCGGCGGCCGTCTTCGGCCGGGACAACCAGCCCCGTGATCTGGAACCCTCCACCCTCGACCGGCCCTATATCGTCGAGGACCTGCGCCGTGGGTACCGCCGGGCGGGGGAGTAGCCCGACCCGGGTCACATTAGATTGGGATGGATATGCGGGAGGGAGGAGGATCTGTGGAACGTGATCTGCTGGTACGGCTGACAGGCATGATCACCCTCCGCCTGTGGGCGGCGGCGCTGGTCACCGGCGCACTCGGCGGAGGGCTGGTACTGCTCGGGGTCCGCCTCGGCCTGGCATTGGTGACCATGGGCGTCCTGCTGGTGCCGGTGGCCGCCGTGACCACATGCGCCTGGTTCCTCCGCCGACCGGCTGCCGCCGTGCCCCGGTGGCTGACCTGGCTCGGCGGGGTGGGTTCCGCGGCGGGTCTGGTGTGGTTGCTGATCTCGCCGGGGGAGGTACCGGCCATTCTCGTGCTGGCCGTGGGGGTGTGGCTGCTGGTCGTGGGACTGATCGCTCAGGCGGTGTTCGGCCGGATGCGCAGCAGCTGACCGGTCGGGGCAGACCCGGCGCACATTATTCCTGTCCGGCCCGGAAAACGAAGTGGGACGTCGCGCGGCCCACCAGGGGCCTTGCGTAACGTCCCTGCCGGACGGCCGGCAGTTATTTCTGCAGTGCCACCCGGGCCTCGGCCATGAGGCGGGAGATCTCCGTCGCAGCCTCGTCCGTGCGCCGGGAGAGGATGGAGGAGAGTACCGCATGCAGGGCATGCTGCGGGTCCTCGACCATGTGGTGGGAGCGCCAGGCGATGTGCTTGTCGGGGCGGACCAGGATGACGCCGTCTTCCTCGACTTCACGCTGGCGCAGCCAGTCACCGTAGAGGTCCTGGTGTTCGCGGCCCTCTCCGATGACCACGGCCTTGAGCTCGAGGCCCAGGGCCTCGGCCACCGCGACGGAGGCGTCTGCCCAGGCCTGGCCGTTGATGCCGGTGAAGAGGGTGAAGCCGGTGCCGGTGGCGATGTCGTGGGTGGAGTGCTTGTTCAGCGTGTCACCGATCCACGCGTGCGGCAGGCGCAGTCCCGGGTAGGTGGACTTCTGGTGGTGCAGCAGCGGGTCCTCGGTCACCTCGGGGCGGCCCAGTCCGTCACAGACCACGGCGGTGGACCGGTAGAACTGGCCGATCTCGGTGCCCTGTGCGTTGAACTCGTAGTCCTTGTTGTCCAGTGCCGCACGCAGTGCCTTGCGGCGTGCCGCACCCTCCGGGCTGGCCTCCTTGCGCAGCTTCAGCTTCTCGGTGAACTCCTCGTCCGTCTTCGCGTCCGCGACGCCGAGGGCGTCGAAGATGGGCTGGTATTCGCGGGAGGAGTTGTTGGCGCGGGTGACGATCTGCTTGGCCACCGGGGCGCGCTCCACCGAGTAGGTTTCCAGCAGCTCCGGTTCCGCCTGGCCCTTGAGTACGGCTGCCAGCTTCCAGGCCAGGTTGTAGGAGTCCTGGATGGAGGTGTTGGAGCCAAGGCCGTGGCTCGGCGGGTGGCGGTGGGCGGCGTCGCCGGCGATGAACACGCGACCGGTCTGCATGTGGGTGGCCCACTGCTCGTTGTTGCCCCACAGGGAGTATCCGGTGATCTCCAGCTCGAGGTCGGGGATGCCGACGAGCGTGCGGACGATGCGCTTGGCCTCCTCCTCGTCCAGCTTCGGCGGCTCCTTGGTTATGTCATAGCCCCACACCGCCAGCCACTCGTTCCACGGCCGCACGCAGCGGACCAGGCCGGCGCCGAGGCCGCCGATGTTGGAACCGGGCGGGAAGACCCAGTAGAGGATGGAGGGCCGGTGGGCGACCCACTTGCTCAGGTCCGCCTTGAACTGCAGGTTCATGGAGCCGCCGATGTCCATCGCGCCCTCGAAGGGGATGTCGATGTCCTCCGCGATCTGGGAGCGGGCACCGTCCGCGCCGATGAGGTACTTCGCGCGGATGGTGTACTCGTGCCCGGTCAGGCGGTTGCGCACCAGGACGCTCACGCCCTCATCGTCCTGGGTGTGAGAGAGGTATTCGGTGGAGAACTGGGTCTGGGTGCCGCGTTTGGTGGCGTTCTCCAGCAGGATCGGCTCGAGCATGGTCTGCGGGATGTCACACGGCATGGCGGGGGAGGCGAGCTCGTAGTCGGCGCGGCGGTCCGGGCGCCAGCCCCAGGTGGGACGGCGGCCGATCTCCTCGCCTGCGACGGACTCGGCGTAGACGGTGTCACCCATCTGCTCGTGGGGGACGGCCTTCTCCAGGACCTCGGCCTCCAGTCCGACGTCGCGGAGGATCTCCATGGTGCGCTGGTTGGTGATGTGGGCCCGCGGGGTGTTCGCGGTCCAGCGGTATTTGGTGATCATGATGTTGTCGATGCCGTGGGTGGACAGGAACAGGGCGGCGGAGCTGCCGGCGGGGCCGGAACCGACGATGAGCACATCGGTGGTGACGACGTCCTCCGGGATTTCGGTGTCGGCGATACCGTCATGGAAAACAGGCATTGGATCTTCTCCCTTGTCTCTGAGCTGGTCTGAACTGTTGGGAGTCAATCTATGGCGGCGCGCCCACCACCGGAAGATGTGTCACGGATCACGTCCGGGACGGAATAAAAGATGTCGGGTGTGGACTAAATCACTGCTTCCGCCACTGCAGCGGGGTCATGCCTACGCGTTCGCGGAAAATCCTGCCGAAGTGACTCTGTGAGGCGAAACCGCAGCGTGCGGCGATCTCCCTGATGCTCAACCCGCCCTGACCGGGGTCGCGCAGCAGCTGTTGGGCAAGCTCCACCCGCTGTGCCAGGACGTATCTGCTTGTCGACGTCCCCTCCCCCCCGAAGTACCTGCCCAGCTGCCGCTCACTGAGCCCCACCGCCGCGGCGATGCGACCCGGACCGAGGTCCGGGTCCGTCAGGTGCCGGGTGATGTAGTCCTTCGCCGAGGCGAGGATGCCCCGGGCGCTGTCCTGCCCGCCGATTATCAGGCCCAGCAGGGACAGGGCGTTCTGCTCCGTGAGGGCGGGATCCAACGCAGGGCTGGGCCCCTCGACCTGCGTGAGTGTCTGCCGCAGCAGCCGCGCCAGTGCCTGTTCGTGGGTGCCGGCGCCGGGTCCGAAGTCGAAGACCAGTGGCAGGGGCGTCTGGCGGACGTTGCCCAGCTCCAGGAAGCGGGTGCGGGGGATTGTCACGACGACCTCGCGCAGGCCGCGGGCGAAACCCCGGACGAAGGGGCGGTCGGCGTCATAGACCACGGCCTGGCCGGGGCGCAGCGACAGTTGCCCGCCGCGGTGGAAGAAGAAGGCCTCGCCCTCGATGGCGAAGAAGACCGCGATCATGCCGGTGGGGTGTTCGCTGATGAAGGATTCCGAGCGTTCCACGATCTGCGATGTCCCCGAGACGTCCGCCACCCGGATTGCCGGCAGGTGCAGGTTCGTCTGGCGCGAACGCATCGGCTGGGCGTCAATGGTGCGGATGTCCAGCGGAATCAGTGCCCGTGCGTTGTGCCCTTCCCACAGCTGGACCCGGGCTTCAGGTGTGATCCCCTCCGTGGTGAAGCGGAGCAGCTGAGCCGGGTTCCGGGGTGCAGTGGGCATGGTGGACATGATGGATCCACCTTAGTGATTCCAGTCACCCGAACAGTAGGCCCCAGGGGGAACCCGGGGAAGTCCCCGGCGCGCAACATCCCGGAATCGACGAACCCCACCGGCCTCGGAGGACCAGTGGGGTGCGGCGGGAGTTTTAGGCCTCGTCCAGCTGCTGCTCGACGATGTTCTCCTTGTCCTTCTCAGCCTCCAGACCCTCGCGGGTGTTGTCGCCGACCTCCTTGTAGCGGTCGATGGACTCCTGGAGGATGCGCTCGGCCTCCTCGCGGTGGCCCCAGCCGGAGCCCTCGACGTGCTTGCCGGGCTCGAGGTCCTTGTAGTGGACGAAGAAGTGCTCGATCTCGTCCAGGGTGAACTGGGAGATGTCCTCGATCTCCTTGAAGTTGTCGAAGCGCGGGTCATCGAGGACGCAGAGCAGCTTGTCGTCGCCGCCGGCCTCGTCGGTCATCTTGAACACACCGATGACACGTGCCATGACGACCACGCCCGGGAAAACCGGCTCCGGGAGGATGACCAGGGCGTCCATCGGGTCGCCGTCCTCACCGAGGGTGTGCTCGATGAAGCCGTAGTCCGCGGGGTACGCCATCGGGGTGAACAGGTAACGGTCGAGGAATACCCGGCCGGTCTCGTGGTCGACCTCGTACTTGTTGCGCGAACCCTTCGGGATCTCGATGATGACTTCAACGCCCATGCGTCAGACTCCTTGTAGCAGTTTGGGGGGATCGCCTGTCATCCTAGCGGCAGCGGTTAGGCTGTACGCGATGAGTGGAAAGAAGCTGTGGTGGTCGGTGACTGCCGGCGTGGTCGGCGTGGCCGTGGCCGGGGTGGCGGGTTTCGGCGTACTCGTGCAGCAGTATTACGGCGATCTCACCCACGGTCCGGCCTATGCCGTGGAGGCCCCTGTCCCGTTGCTCGTGCCGGCCGAGGCCGAGGCCGGGGTGGACAACGCCGCGCTGGCCGCCCGGCTGACAGAACTCGGCGCCGACCCCGCCCTGGGTACGGTCCACGGCCGGGTCACCGACACCGTCACGGGGGAGACGGTCTGGGACCTCAACTCCGGCAGCCCACTGCAGCCGGCCAGTTCCACCAAGGTCCTCACTGCAGCCGCCGCGATCCTGGAGCTGGGTCCGGACGATGTGCTCACCACTGAGGTGGTGGCCGGGGATCAGCCGGGCACCGTGGTCATCCGCGCCGCGGGTGATGTGTGGCTGACCACGGAGCAGATGGATGAGCTCGCGGAGCAGGTCGGCCAGGCGGAGCAGGTGCTCATTGACCTCTCCGTCTGGGACGGTGATCCCTTCATGCCGGGCTGGGACCCGGTGGACGTCGACGCCGGCTACATCGCGCCCCTGGAACCGGCCATGCTCTACGGTGCCCGGATAGGGGAGACCGAGGGCGATGTCCCGCGTTCGCACACCCCGGCCCTCGACGTCGCCCGCGCCCTGGCGGAGCGGGTCGGGGCCACGGACACGGGTACCGGCACCGCTCCCGCCGACGCGCAGGTGCTGGCCAGTACCGATTCCCCGCCGTTGATCGAGCGTATCGACGAGATGATGGTCTGGTCCGACAACGTCATGGCCGAGGCCATCGGGCACGAGATCGCGGTCCACCGCGGTCAGCCGGGTTCCGCGGCTGCCGCCACCCGCACCACCCTCGAGGTGCTGCGCGAGCACGGTTTCGACACCACGGGTGTCACCCTGGCGGACAACTCGGGACTGTCCATCGACAACCTCATCCCGCCGCGCCTGCTCGGCGACCTGCTTCTCGACGCCGCCGCCGACACCCGCCTGCGCCACCTGCTGGCCACGCTGCCCGTAGCCGGCGGCTCCGGCACCCTCACCGACCGCTACGGAGACCTCTCGGGGCGTGGCTGGGTGCGCGCCAAGACCGGCACCCTGACCGACACCTCAGCCCTGGCGGGCGTGGTCACCGCCGAATCCGGGCGCGTCTACTCGTTTGCGCTGCTGTCCAACGGCTCGGACATCCTCTCCGCCCGCGCCGCCCTGGACCGCTTCGCCTCCGCCATCCGGGATTCCTGAGCCGGTGCGGTACCCGCGTTCCAGCCCGCATTTCCTGGCCTGCCGGGTGGCGGTGCGCCCCTTCCTCACGTCCGAACCGGTCACCGTCGGACTCTCGGGTGGGGCGGATTCCCTGGCCCTGCTCGCCGCCGCCCTCGCGGAAGGCCAGGACGTGCACGCTGTGATCGTCGACCACCAGCTGCAGGTGGGGTCCGCACAGGTGGCGGACACAGCCCGCCGCCAGGCGGAGGAACTGGGTGCGAGTGCGCAGGTACGTGCCGTCACCGTCGCGCCGGGCAACCTCGAGGCCAGGGCACGGGAGGCCCGCTACGGGGCACTGTTCTCCGAGGGCCGAGAGGTGTGGGTCGGCCACACCCGGGACGACCAGGCAGAGACGCTGCTGCTGGGTGCCCTGCGCGGCAACCCCGCCGGCATGGTGCCACGATCGGGAAGGCTGATCCGGCCGCTGCTGACCGTGCGTCGGGCGGACACCGCCGGGGCCTGCACCGAACTGGGGCTGGAACCCTGGCAGGACCCGCACAACGAGGACCCGGTCTTCCGGCGCGTCGCCCTGCGGCAGACTCACATCCCCGGGCTGGGTGAACTCATCGGCGGGGACGCCGTGGAACCCCTGGCCCAGGCGGCCGACCGGATCGCCGCGGACAACGCCCTGCTCGCGGAGCTGGCAGGCCCGCCGACGGATGACTGCGCGGAGCTGGCCGCCCAACCGGGGCCCCTGCGGCGCCGCCGCATCGCGGCGTGGCTGCGGGAGCGGGGGCTGGGGGTGACGGGGGCGTCGATAAGCGCGGTCGAGGCCCTGTGCACCCGGTGGCGGGGACAGGGCGGGGTCGCGGTCGGCCGGACCGGTACCGGGAGGTTGGAAGTCCGCCGTGTAGATGGCAGACTGACCTTATTCCCGGCCGGCTAGGAAAGGCATGACAACCGTGCACGATGACAAAGACCTCAACGTTCCCGAAAACCGCTACGGCGACGATGTTGAGGCGGTGCTGATCAGCGAGGAAGTCCTGGCAGCGCGCATCCAGGAACTCGCGGACAGGGTCTCGGAGACCTACCGCGACGCTGAGGATGATCTGATCCTGGTGTGCGTCCTCAAGGGCGCCGTGTACTTCCTCACGGATTTCACCCGCGCGCTGTCGATTCCCTCGGAGATGGAGTTCATGGCCGTCTCCTCCTACGGCAACTCCACCACCTCCTCCGGAGTGGTGCGCATCCTCAAGGATCTCGACCGCGAGATCGAGGGCCGCGACGTCCTCATCGTCGAGGACATCATCGACTCGGGTCTGACCCTGTCCTGGCTGATGCGCAACCTGCGGGCCCGGAACCCGAAGTCGCTCGAGGTGATCACCCTCCTGCGCAAGCCCGAGGTGGTCAAGGCCGACGTGGAGCTCTTCGACGTCGGTTTCGACATCCCCAACGAGTTCGTCATCGGCTACGGCCTGGACTACTCGGAGCGCTACCGCGACCTGCCCTACGTGGGCACCCTGCACCCGCGCGTCTACAGCTCCAACTGATGGCCGCGCCCGGGCGCGGGAACGAATTCCGCGTCCGGCGCGTTTACCCAAGTACGTGATACCACCCCGGCGGTTGAAAACGAACACGAAAGGCACTGGTCGCGAAGGTAGGCTGACGAGCCGACCCCTTCGGCGTCCGCACTCATGAGCAACAAGAGAATCCTCCAGATCGGCCTCATCGCCACGGTGGCACTGGTGTCCCTGTTCGCGTTCACCCTGCTCACCGATGACACCCGCGGCTACCAGGACGTGGACACCTCCGTCGTCATGCAGCAGCTCGACGAGCAGAACGCCAGGGAGGTGCAGATCGACGACCGCGAGCAGCGGATCCGCGTCGAGCTGCGCGAGCCGATCACCTACGAGGAGCGTGAGGGCGTCGAGGAGATCATCGCCCAGTACCCCGCCCGCACCGCTCCCCAGGTCTTCGACGCCGTCCGGGCCTCCGGTGCCGATGAGTACAACACGAAGGTGACCCAGGATAGCTTCCTGATGGGCATGTTCAGCTTTCTGCTGCCCATGCTGCTGCTCTTCGGCCTCCTCTTCTTCTTCCTCACCCGCATGCAGGGCGGCGGCGGAATGTTCGGTTTCGGTGGCTCCAAGGCCAAGGAACTGACCAAGGACATGCCGACGAACACCTTCGCGGATGTCGCCGGCGCGGACGAGGCCGTCAGCGAACTGGAGGAGATCAAGGACTTCCTCCAGGACCCGAGCCGCTACCATGCCCTCGGCGCGAAGATCCCGCGCGGCGTGCTGCTCTACGGCCCGCCGGGCACCGGCAAGACCCTGCTGGCGCGCGCCGTGGCCGGCGAGGCCGGCGTGCCCTTCTACTCCATCTCCGGTTCCGATTTCGTGGAGATGTTCGTCGGTGTCGGCGCCTCGCGTGTGCGTGACCTGTTCAAGCAGGCCAAGGAGAACAGTCCCTGCATCATCTTCGTCGACGAGATCGACGCCGTCGGGCGCCAGCGCGGTTCCGGTATGGGCGGCGGCCATGACGAGCGCGAGCAGACCCTGAACCAGCTGCTGGTGGAGATGGACGGCTTCGGCGACCGCGAGGGTGTCATCCTCATGGCCGCCACCAACCGCCCTGACATCCTGGACCCGGCGTTGCTGCGCCCGGGCCGTTTCGACCGTCAGATCCCGGTGACCAACCCGGACCTCAAGGGCCGCGAGATGATCCTCGAGGTCCACGGGAAGGGCAAGCCGTTCGCCCCTGACGCTGACCTGAAGTCCCTGGCCAAGCGCACCGCCGGCATGTCGGGTGCGGACCTGGCCAACGTCCTCAACGAGGCGGCGCTGCTCACCGCCCGCATCGGCGGCAACGCCATCACCGCAGACGCCCTGGAGGAGGCCACCGACCGGGTCATCGGCGGCCCGCGCCGCGAGGGCAAGATCATCTCCGAGAAGGAGAAGAAGGTCACCGCCTACCACGAGGGCGGCCACACCCTGGCGGCCTGGGCGCTCAAGGACATCGAGCGCGTGTACAAGGTGACCATCCTCGCCCGCGGCCGCACCGGCGGCCACGCGATGACTGCGCAGGAGGACGACCGCGGTATGTACAACCGTGACGAGCTCTTCGCCCGCCTGGTCTTCGCCATGGGTGGCCGTGCCGCCGAGGAACTCGTCTTCGGTGAGCAGACCACCGGCGCCTCCGCCGACATCGAGCAGGCCACCAAAATCGCCCGCGCGATGCTCACCGAGTACGGCATGTCGCCGAGCCTGGGCATGGTCAAATACGGGGAGGAACAGGGCGACCCCTTCTCCGGTCGGCCGGGTGGCGGCACCCTCGATTACTCCCCGGCGGTCGCCGCGAAGATCGACGAGGAGCTGCACATGCTTCTCGACGCCGCGCACCGCCACGCCTACGACATCCTCGCCGAGCACCGCGACCACCTCGACCGCCTGGCAGAGAAGCTCCTGGAGAAGGAGACCCTGCGCCGCCCCGACCTGGAGGTCCTCTTCGAGGACATCGAGCCGCGTGAGGCGCCCGAGATCTTCCCGGGCCAGGACGACCGTTTCCCGCGCCAGGCCGGCCGCGAACCGGTGAAGACCCCCGTCGAGCTGGCCATCGAGCGCGGTGAGGAGCCGCCGAAGCGCTTCTCCCTGCTCGAGGCGACCCGTAGGGCCCGTGAGAAGCGGCAGACGGAACTCGCCGCGGCCGGCGTCTCCCTGGACCAGTCCGCCGCCGACACCCCGGCTGCTGTGCCGGCATCCGGCGGAGCCGCCGGGACGGCGGGCACGGCCCCGGCCGCCGGTACCACCCCGCGCTACGGCGGTACCCCGCCACCGGCGGACTGGGCGGTACCCGGCTGGTCGCCGAAGGACAACCCCTACGCCGGGGGTACCCCGCAGGGCGAACACCCCGGCATGAAGAACTACGGTGACCCGGCCGGCCCGGCCCCGGCCGAGACCCCCGAGGCCCCGGCCAGGCAGGACCCGCCCACCGAGATCATCGGTTTCCGCCTGCCGGACCATGAGCAGCCGGAGAACACGGACCGCGCGGCTGAGCCGGAGGCAGAGGAGCAGAGCGGGCGGCCGGAGACCGGTGCACCCGACGTGGTCCCGCCAAGCGACACCGACACCACCCAGCTGCCGAAGAAGGAACAGTAAATTGACCAGATCGTTTGACCGGGAACGTGCCGAGGCTGCCGTACGTGAGCTGCTCATTGCGGTGGGCGAGGACCCGGACCGTGAGGGGCTGCAGGACACCCCGGCTCGTGTGGCCCGGGCCTACGAGGAGGTCTTCGCGGGCCTGCACTGTGACCCGACCGACGTGCTGGAACGCACCTTCGCGGAGGACCACCAGGAACTGGTGCTGGTGCGCGACATCCCGATCTACTCCACCTGCGAACACCACCTGGTGCCCTTCTACGGCACGGCCCACATCGGTTACATCCCCGGCAAGGAGGGGCACGTCACGGGTCTGTCCAAGCTGGCTCGCCTGGCCGACATGTACGCCAGGCGCCCGCAGGTACAGGAACGGCTGACCTCACAGATCGCCGATGCCCTGGTGGACCGGCTCGGTGCCCAGGCCGTGATCGTGGTCATCGAGTGCGAGCACCTGTGCATGGCGATGCGCGGTATCCGTAAGCCCGGCGCAACCACGACCACGTCCGCGGTGCGCGGCGGCTTCAAGACCAGTGCCGCCTCGCGTGCCGAGGTCCTCAGCCTGATCCGGGGATAGGGGAGTGGTCATGCGGGTGAGAGATCTGACGGTGCCGGGCAGGTGCCTGGTGATGGGCATCGTGAATGTCACGGAGGACTCCTTCTCCGACGGGGGGCGGTGGCTGGACATCGATGCCGCCATAGCCCACGGCCGTGAGCTGGTGGCTCAGGGCGCCGACATGATCGACGTCGGTGGCGAATCCACCCGGCCCGGTGCCACGCGTGTCGACGCCGCCGTGGAGGCCGCCCGCGTCGCCCCCGTCATCACCGCCCTGGCACAGGAGGGGATCCCGACCTCGGTGGACACCATGCGGGCCTCCGTGGCGGCCGCCGCCGCTGAGGCGGGTGTGGCGATGATCAACGACGTCTCCGGTGGTCTGGCCGATCCCGATATGTACCGTGTCATGGCCGACGCTGACCTGCCCGTGTGCCTCATGCACTGGCGCACCGTCCAGTTCGGGGACGCTGCCGGGGCCTCCGATCACGGCGGGGACGTCGTCCGCGACGTCCACGAGACCCTCGCCCGGCTGGTGGACAATGCCCTGGCTGCCGGTGTGGTGCGGGAGAACATCGTGCTCGACCCGGGGCTGGGCTTCGCCAAGACACGGGTGGACAACTGGGCGCTGCTCAACGCGCTGCCCACCTTCCTGAGCGGTGATTTCCCGGTCCTCGTCGGTGCGTCACGCAAGCGTTTCCTGTCCTCCGTGCGGGCGGACCGCGGCCTCGAGGTTGTGCCCGCCGACGCGGATCCGGCCACCGCCGCCGTCACCGCCATCTCCGCGCAGATGGGTGCCTGGGGGGTCCGCGTGCACAATGTGCCCGTCTCCCGAGACGCCGTCGACGTCGCCGCGGCCTGGAATGCGGGAGGTTCCCGTGGCTGACCGGATTGAGCTGCGCGGCCTGGAGTGCTTCGGCCACCACGGGGTCTACCCGGAGGAGAAGCGTGACGGCCAGAGTTTCATCGTCGACATCACCTGCTGGCTCGACGTCGCCGAGGCGGCGGCCACCGACGATCTGAACCGGACCGTCAACTACGGGGAGCTCGCTGAGCTGGCCGTGGAGATCGTGCAGGGCGAGGCCCGCGACCTCATCGAGACCGTCGCCGTCGAGATCGCCGACCGCGCCATGGCCACCTTCGGGATGCTGCACGCCGTCGAGGTGACCATCCACAAGCCGGAGGCCCCCATCCCGCACACCTTCGCGGACGTGGCGGTGGTGGCGCGCCGCTCGCGCCGCACCCAGGCCCAGTTCAGGAAGGCCTGATGCGGGCGGTCCTGTCCATCGGTTCCAACCTCGCCGACCGGTGGGCCCTGCTGCGCGGGGTGGCGGCGGAGTTTCGCACGGAGACCGTCGCCGCCTCACCCGTCTACGCCACCCCGCCCTGGGGTGTGACGGACCAGGGTGAGTTCCTCAACGCCGTGCTCATCGTCGACGTGGACTCCACCCCGCTGGAACTGCTGCGCCGCGGCCAGCGCCTGGAGGAGGCCGCCGACCGCGTCCGCGAGCGGCACTGGGGGCCACGCACCCTCGACGTCGATGTGGTCACCGTCCTCGACCCGGGGGAGCTGAGTTCCCCGGACCCGGTGCTCACCCTCCCGCACCCCCACGCCCACGAACGGGCCTTCGTGCTGGTGCCCTGGCTGGCTGCCGACCCGCACGCCACGCTGGGCGGAACACCCGTCGCCGAGCTGCTCGCCGGGCTCGATCCGGCTGAGGTGGCGGGAATCGTCGAGGCTGGGAGACTGTAGGGCATGCAGCGCACACCGATCACCGGGCTGATCGCCGCCGGAGGTTTCACCGCGGCCGTCGCCGCGATCCTCACCTGGCGGTTCTACGGCTCGATGATGACCGTGCCCGTCACCGTGTCCGTTTTTCTGTGGGCGATGGCGGCGGTGTGCGTGTACCTGGCCTGGAAGGTCCGTGACCGGGTGGCCGGCGGCCGCATCGGCCAGGACCGCAGCCAGCTCAACCCGCTGACGGCGGCACTGTTCCTGGTCATCGGCAAGGCCTCGGCGTGGACAGGTGCGATCATGGGCGGGGCGTACGTGGGTGTCGGCAGCTTCATCGTTCCCCGGCTCGGGGAGCTGGCCGCGGCCTCGGATGACCTGCCGGGTGTGGCGGCGAGCGCAGTCGGCGGGATCGCCCTCGCCGCGGCCGGGGTGTATCTCGAACGACACTGCGAGACACCGCCGCCCGCTGATGGGGAGCCGGTTGGTTAAGGTGGATGCTATGAATGAGGCGAAGACGTCAGGTGGGGTGGACCGCGGCCAGGTGATGCTGGTCGTGCTGGTCGTCCTTGCCTTCATCGCGAGCATCGTCATGCTCTTCACCGACAGCGACGGGGCCCTGAAGATCGCCCTGCTGGCCGCGCTGTGGGCTGCGGTCATCGGCTTCTTCCTGGTGTTCCGCTACCGCCGCGACGCGGAGGCCGCGCGCCGCGAGCTCTTCCACAACGCCGAGCTCCATGACGTCGAAGTGGCCCGGGCCGTCGCGGAGCAGACCGCCGAGGTGGAGAGCCGTGCCCTGGAGTTGCGGCAGGAGCAGCATGACCGGGAATCCGAGGTTCTCGAGGACATCAAACGCGAGCTCGCCGGCATCCGCGCACAGCTCGAGGCCCTCGCGGGACGGGAATTCGGCTACGAGCCCGCCGCCCTGCGTGCTGAGGCCCGCCGCATCATGGAGCTGGAACGGGTCACCCTCGGTGACCTCAGGGAGGAGGACGAGGCGGAGGAATCCGAGGTCCCCGAGCCGATGAGCTCCCCGGAGGTTGAAGGCCGGATCAGCGGTGCGCCCTCCCTGGACGCCGTCGCCGGCCGGATCGGCCAGCAGCCGAGCCGACCGGAGGTCAATCCCCTGGCCGAGCTGATAGCGGAGAACCAGCGCCGGGAGGAAGAGAAGCAGCAGCAGAAGACTGACGCCCAGTCGGAGGACCGGGCGGACATCGAGGAGACCCGGATCTTCGACACCGGTTCCTTCCAGACCGTCGACTGGGAGCAGGGCAGCACGAAGAAGCACACCGCAGAACCCACCCAGGGGCCCGTCGTGGAGCAGGACACCGCGGCAGCGGAGTCGGAGGAGGATCGCCGTGGTCGGCGGCGTCGCGACGAGAACACCAGGGGAGTCTCCGTCGCTGAGCTGCTGGCCCGTTCCCGGGAGAACCAGGAGTAGGGGTGCAGGCACCGCGCATGCGGGTGGGGGTCTACGGCGACAGCCGGATCTCCACCCTGCCCGACCAGCTGGCCCGTGTCGGCCACGACGTCAGCTTCCTCGACTACGACCCCGAACCGCCGCCCGTTGAGGAACTCGACATGGTCATTCTGGAGGTGCGTGAACCACTGCTGGAGGCGGCCGTGGAGAAGCTTGCTGAACGTTCCCGCCGTGGCCAGATCTTCGTGCACACCGCACTGGCCCATGGCGTGCAGATCATGGACCCGCTGGAGGTCACCGGGTCAGTGGTCATCGCGCTGGGGCAGCTCAGTCCGGACCGGTGGGCCGTGACTGCCGTCGACGAGATCGGCGAGACCATCGCTGATCTCCTCATCGGGGAGCTCGGCGCCAGCGCCTTCCATTTCAACGACGTCGATCGGCTCCGGCTGGGGGCCGCCGTCACCTATGTTGAGGTGGTGCACACCCTCCGCGGGGACGCGGTGCGGCTGCTCGCCGATGTCCTCGGCGACGCCCAGGAGGCCCAGGACATCGCCGATGCTCTGGGGCCTCTGCGTAGGCTTCCCGAGGTGGCCGGACCCGTTGGTCTGCGTGCGCGGTGGGAGTCGGTGGACAACCCCGGCCAGGCTCGCGCCTTCCGGCAGTCAGCCCGCCGTGTCGCGGAGACCCAGCACAACCAGGACGCCGAATTATGGGCGATTCAGGAGGAGAAACTGTGAGCTTCACACCAGGTCAGGCCACCGAATTCGGGCTTGAGCAGATTTCCGTGTTGGCGCGCGCCATGCGCAGGAGCGGCCGCCCGGTGGTGCTCATCCCCTTGGGTGCCGGCCTGCACGCCGGCCATATTGCGCTGGTGCGTGCCGCCCGTCGGTTGCCGCGCGCCGTGGTCCTCGTTGCCTGGTCCGGTGAGGAGGTGCCGTCGACTTTCGCGGAAGAAGGCGTCGACGCCGTCTTCCGCTATACCCAGGACGCCCTGTGGCCGCGTGGTCTGCGCACCCTCGTCCAGCCCGTTGACCTTGATCTTGAGCCCGTGGAAGAGGTGGCACGACAGCTGACGCTTGAGTTGAGCCTGATCAACGTTGTCGGCCCCTCTGACGTGGTGGTCGGCGAGAAGGACTACGAACAGATGCGGGCTCTGCAGGCGGCGATCACCGACCTGCACCTGCCGGTGAAACTCCACGGGGTCCCCACCGTCCGCATGCCGGACGGGCTCGCCGTCTCCCTGCGCAATTCTGCGGTGGCGGAATCCGCACGGGAGCAGGCACTCGCTTTATCGGCTGCCCTGACTGCCGGTGCCCACACCGCCGAACACGGTGCCGAAACCGTCCTGGAGGTGGCCCGCGGGGTGCTGGACACCGCCGGGGTGGCGGTGGACTACCTGGAGGTCCGCGGTCTGGACCTGGGTGATGCACCCGAGACCGGCGATGCCCGCCTCCTGGTGTCGGCCCTGATCGGGGGCGTGCGCCTGACGGATAACGTCGGCCTGCCGTTGGGGATCGGCTTCCGCAACATCGAGGGCTGACCGCGGTTGCGGACTGTGGGGAGGGGCCCCGTCGGGTGCCCCTTTTTTCTTCTCCCGAGGGGTAGGACGCCGGGGTTCGGGAAGCGGACACAAGGACGAAATCGCATGCTTCATTGGTGATGGGTGGGGGTAAAAGCACTCCAAGTGAGTGTTATCACGTTTGGGCGGCCTTGCCTGCACAATTTACTGAATATTGGCAGCTCTCACCAATATGTGGGTTGGCGTTACGTGGGGGTTATCGGGCTCCTCGCCCGTGAATGGAGAGCTCGATGATGACCATCCGTGAGGCAATGGAAATCAACCTGCAACCGCCCCGCCTCGTGGGCCGGGACCTGACGGTCGGCCGACGGATCACGGATCTGTCCGGGGGACAGCGTCAGCGGGTGTGGCTGGCGATGGTCCTGGCGCAGGAGACCCCGATCCTGCTTCTGGATGAACCCACCACCTACCTCGACATCACCCACCAGGTCGAGGTGCTCAACCTGGCCCGGCAGCTGCACCGGGAGGGGGCGATCGTCGCACAGGGGCCGGTATCGGAGGTGGTCACCACGGAACTGATCGGGGAGGTCTATGACCTGCCGTGCCAGCTGCTGACAGATCCGGTCAATGAGCGGCCCATCGTCATCCCGATCGACGTCTGATCCGGGGAAAGGAGGGCGTCGATAAGCAGGGCTCAGTACATACGCTGAGCTGCATGAATGTGGAACGTGGCCCACCTTCTGGCCGCGGATGTGAGGTAAATCTCACTGATCTGACTATTAAACACGGGAAAACCTGTTTAAAATCGGATCCAGTTGATTGCTGACCACCCACATAGGAGTGAGACACCCTTGTTCGTCACCACTGAGCCCACCTCCCGCGACCGCAAGCTGAAGCCTGAGAACGAGGCGATCATCAAGGCCACCCTGCCGGCTGTCGGCGAGAACATCGGGACCATCGCGAAGACCTTCTACCGGACCATGTTCGGCAATCACCCGGAGCTGCTGGCCAACACCTTCAACCGCGGCAACCAGAAGTCCGGCGAGCAGCAGAAGGCCCTGGCCGCCTCTGTCGCGACCTTCGCCTCCATGCTGGTCAACCCGGATGCCCCGGACCCGCTCGACCTGCTCAAGCGCATCGGCCACAAGCACGTCTCGCTCGGCATCACCGAGGACCAGTACCAGGTCGTCTACGAGAACCTCTTCGCTGCGATCGTCGAGGTGCTCGGCGCGGATGTCGTGACCGAGGACGTCGCTGCCGCCTGGAGCGAGGTCTACTGGATCATGGCGGACGTCCTGATCACCTACGAGAAGGAGCTCTACGCCTCCGATGGCGTCAAGCCGGGTGATGTATTCCGTGAGGTCAAGGTCGTGGAGAAGGACGAGATCTCCGACAAGGTCACCGTCTACGTCATTGAGGGCGACCTGACCAAGCCGCTGCCGGGCCAGTACACCTCCATCGGTGTCGTCCTGCCGGATGGTGCCCGCCAGCTGCGCCAGTACTCCATCATCGCCCAGCGTCCGGGCAGCTACACCATCGCCGTGGAGACCGAGGGTGAGGTCTCGACCCACCTGCGTGAGAAGGTCCAGGTCGGCGACACCATCCAGGCCACCCTGGCCGCCGGCGACCTCGTGCTCGACAGCGGCGAGGGCCCGGATCCGCTGGTCCTGGTCTCCTCCGGCATCGGCTCCACCCCGATGGTCGGCATGCTCAGCTACCTGGCCCGCACCGGTTCCGACCGCCCGACCCTGTACCTGCACGCCGACGACTCCGAGGAGCTGCACGCCCAACGTTCGCACACCTCCACCCTGCTGGAGCGCCTGCCGAACGTGAAGGCCGAGGCCTGCTACCGCACCGAAGGCGTGCTTGTCGACGTCGCGCAGCACGACCTCTCCGGCGCCGATGTCTACCTCTGCGGCGGTAACGCCTTCCTCCAGGCCGTCCGCGATGACCTGGCGAAGCTGCCCGACGACAAGGCACCGAAGTCCGTCCGCTTCGAGCTCTTCTCCCCGAACGACTGGCTGCTGGGCTAGCACCACGGCTGTGAACTTTTGCCCCGTGGGTTGAAGACCCACGGGGCTTGTTCATGTTCGGGCAGGAAGGAAAGTGGTTGACCATACGGCGGTCGGGGTTGCAGGCTTGAAGGATGGACCTGACCCCCGGGTGGTGAACACCTCGAAATAGCACGAAACAGTGCTAGCCTCAAGACATCGCCACCTGTTACGACAGGATCGGAAGAAGACCCTGGGACCCCAGCCGGACGGTTGGACCCAGGGTCTTCGCTTATCCCTGAAGAGAATGGTGCACCTGCATCTGTGAGAGCTTGAAGTACAGCTGCTCCAGGCATTTTCTGCGGTATCGCTCTGTCTTCCTGCTGGCCTCGCTGCGGTGCGTGATGATCGCCTGCATGGAGTCGATGGCGGAGAACGTCTCGACGATTTTCCGGCGCCGAGAGCTACGTTCGTCTGTCCAGTGGAGCTTGATCTGACCCTGCAACCGTAGGGGACGCAGCACACCATGTACTCCTGCTGGGCCGGGGGCCGGCTGGCGGAGGACTCACCGCCTGCTTCAGGGTAAGTGTCCAGATCGCCATTAGCGACCGTGGACCTGCACTACTGGATCACTGGCGCAGCTCCGCCACAACTTCGGCGACCAGTGCTTCGCGACGCCCCGGCGCCAGCTCCAGCAGCTGCTCCGCCGCCAGCCGGTCCAGCGTGGCCGCCACGACCCGGGCGGTCCCCGGAACGGGGGAGAGTAAGGAGACCTCGGCGCTGAGAACCTCCAGGCCGGCAGTGGCGACGCGGGCGGAGAGCGCGTCAGCAAGCCCGCGGGAGAGCTCCTCGCGGGGGAGTCCGGCGACGACCTGACGCAGTGCGGTCTCCGCCCGGGAACGGAGGAAACCCTCGGCATCATCGACCACGAAGGTGGCCCGGGCGGTGTCGGCGACCCGCCAGGTGATGTCCGCCCGGGCCCGCACCACATCGCCGTCGATGTCATTGATCTCGACCTGGCCGGTCGTCAGCTCCCGTTCGCGCACACTGACCTTCGTGGACCAGGTCAGCGGCGGGAGCAGTGACATCCCGGTGCGTCGACTGGTCCCCAGGTAGTGGCCGAAGAACCGGACCACCTGGGCGTCACCGGGGGAGGTGACGCGCACCGTGGCCGCCAGCACCGCTGTGAGGAGGAGTCCGAACAGGCCGTAGACAATGCGGATGGTGTCCCCGAGCTGGAGTCCCCAGACGATCCGCCCGATGCTGCCGAGCAGGACGAGAGCAGTGAGCACGAGAACGATGCCCGCCCGTCGGGGGCCTGCCGTCCGGGCGGGGCGTTCCGCGAAAGCTGCCTCGCTCCCGTGGGTTCCGGCAGCCTCGGTGGTGGTTGTGGTGGTGGGCATGGCGGAAACCTCTCGGGGGCGGGAAAATCTCGTTTCAGATTAAGTCGGCCGGAATCGGATTTCCACACCTGCGCGCACCGGGTGCCCGTTTCCGCAGCAGGTGACCCCATGGACTAACCTTGGTGAGCGTGAGCGAGCAGAAGAATTCCCAGGCAATCAAAGCCGATTCCGGCACCGATCTTCCCGAGCAGCTGCGCATCCGCCGAGAAAAGCGTGCCCGTCTGCTCGAGTCCGGCGTCGAGCCCTATCCCGTGACCGTCGACCGCACCATCTCCCTGCATGATCTGCGGGAGAAGTTCGTGGTCGTGCCGGAGGGGGAGACCGCTGAGGGCAGCGAGGGGGTCACCTACCTCGCCCCAGGCGAGGAGACCGACACCGAGGTCGCGGTCGTCGGTCGTCTGATCTTCATGCGCAACACCGGCAAGCTCTGCTTCGCCACCCTGCAGGCCGGTGACGGCACCCAGGTCCAGGCCATGCTCTCCCTCGCCGAGGTCGGCCAGGAGTCCCTCGATTCCTGGAAGTCCGACGTCGACCTGGGTGACTTCATCTCCGTGCGGGGCCGGGTCATCGCCTCCCGCCGCGGTGAGCTTTCCGTCATGGCCTCCTCCTGGCAGATGGCGGCGAAGGCACTGCGCCCGCTGCCCGTCGCCTTCGCCGACATGAGCGAGGACACGCGCGTCCGCCACCGCTACACCGACCTGATCATGCGGGAGCAGGCACGCACGAACGCGATGACCCGCATCAAGGTGATGCGTGCCCTGCGCCACCACCTCGAGTCCGAGGGTTTCCACGAGATCGAGACCCCGATGCTCCAGACCCTGCACGGTGGTGCCGCGGCCCGCCCCTTCGTCACCCACTCCAATGCCCTGGACATCGACCTCTACCTGCGTATCGCCCCGGAGCTCTTCCTCAAGCGGGCCGTCGTCGGTGGTCTCGAGCGCGTCTTCGAAGTCAACCGCAACTTCCGCAACGAGGGCATCGACTCCACCCACAGCCCCGAGTTCGCCATGCTGGAGACCTACCAGGCCTGGGGTGACTACACCGACGGCGCCCGCATGATCCAGGGACTGGTCCAGTCGGTCGCCCTCGAGGTCTTCGGCTCCACCACGGTGACCTGGGTCGACGGCACGGAATTCGATCTGGGTGGCGAGTGGCCGGTCATCGAGATGTATCCCTCCCTCAACGAGGCGCTGCAGCGCCAGCACCCGGGCCAGCCCGAGGTCACCATCGACAGCACCGTCGAGGAGCTCAAGAAGCTTGCCGACGTCGTCGGCCTCGATGTGCCCAAGGCCGGTGGCTGGGGCCACGGCAAGCTCGTCGAGGAGATCTGGGAGGTCCTCTGCGAGGACCAGCTGCAGGGCCCGATCTTCGTCAAGGATTTCCCGGTGGAGACCTCCCCGCTGACCCGTCAGCACCGCTCCAAGCCGGGCGTGACCGAGAAGTGGGACCTCTACGTCCGTGGCTTTGAGCTGGCCACCGGATACTCCGAGCTGGTGGACCCGATCATCCAGCGCGAGCGTTTCGAGGACCAGGCTCGTCTGGCCGCCGGCGGCGACGAGGAGGCCATGGTGCTCGACGAGGAGTTCCTCGCCGCCATGGAGCAGGGCATGCCGCCCACCGCCGGCTGCGGCATGGGGCTGGACCGCCTGCTCATGGCCCTGACCGGCCTGGGCATCCGGGAGACCGTGCTGTTCCCGCTGGTCAAGCCCGAGCAGAAGTAGGTTCCGGGGAACCGGGGCCCTGGACCGCGAAAAGAAACCCTGTGAGCTGATGCTCACAGGGTTTCTTCGATTTCGGGGGGATCAGCCGGCGGTTGCTGTCTGCAGGTTCTCCCCACGGGAATTCAGGTAGCTGGCGATGGCCATGCGGTTGATGGCGGAACGGCTGACGATGCCGACGACCTCGTTGCCGCGCAGGACGGGAACCTTCTTGATGTGGGCGTCGGAAAGCGCAGCCACGGCGTCGGCGATGGAGGCGTCGGCGTCGATGGTCAGGACATCGCGGGTGGCCAGTTTCAACACGTTGAGGCTGCCCAGGTCGGTCATTGCCTGCTCGAGATCATCTTCTGCGCCGATGGCGAAGGAGTAGATCGAGGTCGACGACGGGTGGGTGGCGGAGAGGTACCGCATGACGTCGCCGTCGGAGATGAAGCCCGCCAGGGAGCCGTCCCGGTGCATGATCGGCGCGCCGGAGATGCCCCGCTCCGCGAAGGTCTGCAGTGCGCTGAGCACGGTCTGGTCGGACGACAGAGCGTAGACATCATTCTTCATGATGGCCTCGATGGCGTTCATGCGCGGCGCGGTGGAATCGACACTCCGGGCCGTGGCCTTCCTGCGGTAGGCCAGGACTGCCAGCGCGATACCGATGGCAGAGGTGACCACGACCAGCACGACGGAACCGCGGAAACCGGAGAGCAGGGATTCCACGTGGCCCCCGGGTGCCCGGGAGGCCGCGACGGCACCGTAGATACCGGTGGCCAGGGAGGTGCCGACACTACCTGCGACCTGGAAACTGGTGGAGACGACGGTGACACCGTGCGGGCTGGTCTCACGGTCCAGACTGGACAGGGCGAAGGTCTGGGAGGGGCCGATGACGAAGGCGGTGGACAGGACGGCAGGGATGTAGAGGACACCGAACAGCAGGACGGAATCCTGACCTGCGGCGACACCGACGAGGGTGACGAAGACAGCCATGACGGTAAAGCCCAGCGGGATGGACCAGCGGCCGCCGTGGCGGTCGAACAGCTTGCCCGCGATCGGTCCCAGGACGACGGTGAGCAGGATGCCCGGTGCCAGGGTCAGGGCGGCGCCGAGCGGGTCCATGTCCCGTGCCCCCTGCAGGAACAGCGGAATGGTGACGTTCATGGCGAAGACGAAGGCCAGGCCCAGCATGGTCATGAGGACACCGATGACGAAGGGGGCGCTGGAGAAAGGGCGCAGATCGATCAACGGGTTCTCGATACGGCGCTGGCGGAGGACGAACAGCCACAGGGCGACGAGTCCGAGGATGATCGAGATTCCCGCATACATGGCGGAGCCGCCGAATGCGGAGGATACGCCGTAGAGGATGCCGACCAGGCCCACTGCGACGAGGAGGAAGGACAGGACGTCCAGGACAGGTCGGCCGAGTGCCGCGACGTTGCGCAGGATGACGGCACCGGCGATCAGGACGAGGAGGGTCAGTCCACCGAAGACCCACATCAGGGTCTGCCACGGTGAGACGGTCAGCAGGACGCCGGACAGGACGATGGCCAGGGACGGACCCAGGGTGGTCATCGCGGCCATGATGCCCATGTTCTGGCCCAGCTTCTCACGCGGGGGGACCGCCAGGGTGATGTTCATGCCTATCGGGGTGAGCAGACCTGTACCGACAGCCTGCAGCAGTCGGGCGATGAGCAGCACCTCGAATGACGGGGCGAGTGCGCCGATCACTGAACCGAGAACCATGATCGCCACGACCGCCACGAACAGCTGGCGGGTGGGGAAACGGTGGTAGAGGACGTTGGCGACCGGCACGAATACCGCGGCGACCAGCAGGTAACCGGTGGTCAACCACTGGACGGTGTTCACGTCGACCCGGAAGTCCTGCATGATCGGGGTGAAGGCCACGTTGAGGAAGGTCTCGTTGAAGGTGGCGAGGAAGGCGGCTGCTGCCGCGACCGCAATCATCCAGGGAATACGTTTCGGTGACTGCGCAGGGGGTGTCTGGGTATGCGTCATGGGTCCTTCTGACATTTCGGCTGGCGGGAAGTGATCGATCGTGCCGTGTCAGAAGGTCCTGGAGAGAGCCCCTACGTGTCGTGTCATCGATTCGCGGCCCATTCGGGCCACGGAGCTCAACATAATGGCACCTGACTTGTTGAGGTGTCAAATACTGCGCCCGGCCCTGGTTCCACGTGGAACCAGGGCCGGGCGGTTTTCCGGGATGGTGATCAGATCTCCCGCGGGGCCTCCTCCAGCTCGACAGTTGCCCAGCTCTCCCCGTCGAATTCGGCCACCCCGGTGGGTGCCGGCCGCTCCCAGCGTTCGGCCCCCTCCGGGTGGATGAGCACCACGAAACGGGTGGGGGAGTCGATCCGGACGTCCACAAAATGCCCTTCAGGCACAGCCCACCGGGTGATCTCCCGGCCGGTGTCCTGGCCTATGAAACTCAGCTCCGGCCCCGCGCTCTGCACGGCGATCCCCTGTTCGGCGGACCACCGCCAGGGGATGTGATCCATCGTGCTGTGCTCCACGGACTCGACCCGGAAATCGGGGCCGATGACCAGGTGGAGCTGCCAGCAGTCGACGAAATACCGCTCCCCGACGCGGGTGGCCCGGCTGATGGTGAAACCGCCGGTGTCGATGGGGCAGATCTCCATCTCCCCGCCCCCACCCCGCCGGCCCAGCGCGGTACGGGAACCCTCCTCTGTCAGCATGACCAGCGAATACAGACCCTCCGACAAATGATGGTCGATCTCCCACGGCTCGGGGACGAGCGGGGCGGCCGCCACCTCCGCCTCCTCGTCCGGGGGAATCCAGTCCGCGACCTCGGCCGTCACGGTGGAACCGGGGGACAGGCGCCAGGCACGCTGCGCACCCTGAATGACCCCCTCCCCGAACTGCAGGAAATGGGCGTCCCGGAGTGAGACCGGCACCAGGCTCTGTCCGAGGTAGCGGCCGGTGCGCAGGTCCCAGCAGCGCAGCACCGGGCCGGCCCAGTCCCTGATCCACAGGTGGGACCCCTCGACATGCTTCGCGCCGGGACGGAACAGTTCGGGCGTCAGTGGTGGGGGCACCGCCCCGTCGAGGGTGACGTCGAGAATCACATCCCGCACCCCGATGTCGTCACTGCCGTAGGCATCGGCGGTGTCCTCGACTTCCTGCCACACCCGCTGTGGATCGGAATATGTGCCCAGGGATACGTAGATGCGTTCCACCTTGACGTCATTCCAGACCGATTCCGGATCCCAGGCGGAATAGTCGAACCACCCCTCCAGCTCCGCTTCCTGCTGGACCGGCACAGACAGGTTCGCGTAGCTCGACCAGCCGTCACCGCTGAAGATCACGGGCCACTGTGGGTCGGACGTTGGTTCCCCGACGTGTCGTACCCAGCCCCGGCGGGTGCTCCGCAACTCCGGCAGGGGAGGGGAGCTGAGCCGGAAAGCCAGGGGCAGGCGTTCGGACCGACCCACCCGGTACCGCGGGTAGGCGCCCTCGAGGGATCCGTCGCCGATGTATATCCGGAGCCTGCGCGGGTCAGTGGGGTGGGCGGGCAACTGCGCCAGCAGCCCCGGGACCTCCTCCGCGGGCGGGAACTGGACCGGTTCCTCCAGGGCGGAGCGCTGCCCCTCCCACTCTGCCCGCCAGTCGGTGATCGGCCCGTCCCACCGGGAACCGGAAAATCCGGTGGGAAAGGAGACGGTGGTGACCTCCACCCGTTCCCGGGCGGTCTCCACCGCCAACAGCGTCCCGTACTCCCGGTCGAGCTCGATCAACCGGGGGTGATCCTCCTCGACGAAGCGGCTGTGGGCTGCACTGGGCACGACCCAGGTCTCCCGTCCCGCGATCTCACCGGAAGTGATCCGGTCGGGTTGCGCATCAATGAGGTTCATCTCCCGGATGAGCCGCTCCTGGTCGAGGAAACAACCGGTCGGACTGAACACCGCCAGGTCGCCTACCTGCGCGTGGGCGGGGACCTCCCGGCCCTCGAAGAGCCACCGGTCCTGTCCCACCCCACGGAGGACATCCGCCCCACCCCGCAGCACGTGCACACCTGCAGGGGAGCGGTGGACGGTGAGGCCGGCGGCGTCGATAAGCGCGAAGAGCTTCGGTTCCATCACCCAGCCGTAGCGGCCGGTGAGTTCCTCTGCGTGGGGCACCGACAGCGTCAGGGACACGGGCGTCCCGGCGCCCTGGCGGATGAGGGACAGTAGTTCGGGTACGGACTCCATTGGCTCAGGGTAGGTCAGTGGCCTGCATCCCGCCCCCGAACACTGTTCAGACCGCCGGACAGGCACCACCGGACTGACAAGCTGAGGACAAGGTGATTTAAGCTACCTCCATGGCTGAAGCGTCCCGCAACCGAGCGGGCGCCACGAACCGGAGCGTCGGCAGCCAGTAGACAGCCGTTCACCGGCGTGAGGAGACCCACGGGCAATGACAAGTCAGACCCAATCCGCCCGGCCGAAGACCCGGGAGAGCTGGAGCAGCCGACCGGCGTTCATCATCGCGGCCATCAGTTCCGCGATCGGCCTGGGTAACATCTGGCGTTTCCCCGGTGTGGCCTACGAGAACGGCGGCGGGGCCTTCCTCATCCCCTACCTCATCGCCCTGTTCACCGCCGGACTGCCGATCCTGTTCCTCGACTTCGCGGTCGGCCACCGCTTCCGTGCGGCACCGCCGCTGGCGTTGCGACGCATCACTAAGAAGCTGGAGCCGCTGGGCTGGTGGCAGGCGATCATCTGCTTCATCATCTCCTCCTACTACGCCGCGATCCTGGCCTGGGCGCTGTGCTACGTCTGGTTCTCGCTGCGCCAGTCCTGGGGCGATGATGCCGCCACCTTCTTTGCGGTGGACTTCCTCAAGGCGACCGACCCGGGCGTGACCCCCACCGTCGTGCCTGCCATCTTCATCTGCCTGGCGGTCATCTGGGCGGGCATCATCATCTTCGCGGCCCTCGGCCTGCGCAAGGGCCTGCAGCTGGCGAACCGGATCACCCTGCCCGCCCTGGTGGTCCTCTTCCTCCTCATCGTGATCTACGGCGTGACCCTGCCGGGCGCGGCGGACGGCCTGAACACCTTCTTCACCCCGAGCTGGGAGGCGCTGGCGGATCCGACGGTGTGGATCGCGGCCTACGGCCACATCTTCTTCTCCTTCTCCATCGCCTTCGGCATCATGCTCACCTACTCCTCCTACCTGAAGAAGCGCAGTGACCTGACCGGTTCCGGCGTGGTGGTGGCCTTCTCCAACACCAGCTTCGAGCTGCTCGCCGGCGTCGGCGTCTTCGCCGCCCTGGGCTTTTTGGCCAACCGCCAGGCAACCACCGTCGCGGAGCTGGAGGGCATCACCGGCGTGGGCCTGGCCTTCATCACTTTCCCGACGCTGCTCTCGGAGATGCCGGGCGGCCAGATCGTCGGTGTGCTGTTCTTCCTCAGCCTGGTCTTCGCCGGCTTCACCTCCCTGCTCTCGTTGATGCAGGTGGTCATCGGTTCCGTGGCCGACAAAACCGGCTGGTCCACCGCCCGCAGCGCCATCTTCTCCGGCCTGATCACCGGCGCGCTGTCCCTGGTGCTCTACTCCACCTCCGCGGGCCTGAGCATCCTCGACGTCGTCGACGCATTCATCAACAATGTCGGCGTGGTGGCCTCCGCCATCGCGATGATCCTCGCCCTCGGCTGGGGTACGAAGATCCTGCCGACGCTGGCCGCCCACCTCAACGCGGTCAGCTCCCTGCACGTCGGCCGCCTGTGGAGCCTGATGATCAAGGTGGTCACCCCGGCCATCCTCATTGTCATCTTCGTCACCGGTACCTGGAGCTACATCGTCGACGGCTACGGCGGTTACCCGACCTGGTTCATCATGGTCGCCGGCTGGGCCATGCTGGGGGTGGTCGCGGCGGCCTCGCTGCTGCTGAGCTTCTCCCGCTACCGCCGTCCCTTCGCCGAGGACTACGACCCGGAGACCCAGTTCGACCTCACCGACACGAGCTACCACCACGCCAAGGGAGACTAGACCATGACCCCCATCGCCATCACCGTGTTCGTCCTTTCCGCCGGCGTCCTCTGGGGAGGGCTGGCCTGGAGCATCATCCGCCTGCGCAAATACCCCGACAACCTGCAGGATTCCCCCATCGACGAGTGATCCCCGGGGGCCGGGTGGCCTGAGACGCTTCTGAGGGCTACAGTGAACGTCTTTCCTCAAGGACGTTCCGGAAGGCTTCCCCCAGTGAGTACCACCCACAACCCTGCGCCGAGCACCTCGGAGAACCCGGCGCAGCACCCCGCGCCGGGCCTGCCCGCCGAGGTGAAGATCATCCTCACCGTGCTGGTCGGCTCAGCGCTGGTGATGTTCCTCAACGAGACGATCCTGTCGGTCGCCCTGCCGGCGATCATGACGGACTTCGACGTCCCGGCCACCACCGCGCAGTGGCTGACCACCGGCTACATGCTCACCATGGCCGTGGTCATCCCGGCCACCGGCTGGGTGATGCAGCGCTTCACCACCCGCCAGGTCTTCCTGGCCGCGATCGTCAGCTTCCTCATCGGCACCATCGTGGCTGCCGCGGCCCCGACCTTCGCCGTGCTGCTGACCGGCCGCATCATCCAGGCCACCGGTACCGCGCTGATCATGCCGCTGCTGATGACGGTGGCGCTGACCGTGGTGCCCGCCAACCGCCGCGGTTCGGTGATGGGCGTGATCTCCATCGTCATGTCCGTCGCCCCGGCGCTGGGCCCGACGGTCTCCGGTTTCATCCTCAACCGCCTCACCTGGCACTGGCTGTTCTGGCTCGTCGTGCCGCTGGTGGTCATCGCGCTGATCGTGGGTGCGGTGTTCATACGCAACATCGGCGAGACCTCCCGCGCGCCCTTCGACCCGCTCTCCGTTGTCCTGGCCACCCTCGCCTTCGGCGGCCTCGTCTACGCCCTGAGCTCCCTGGCGTCCCAGCCCCGCACGGCGGTCATCCTCGCCGTGGTCGGCGTGTTCGCGCTGGCGTTGTTCGTGTGGCGCCAGCTGCGCCTTGAGGCCCCGCTGCTGGACCTGCGCCCCTTCACCATCCGCAACTACACCGTCTCCGTGGTCACCGCGCTGCTGGTGATGGGCACCCTCCTGGGCGTGGTCATGGTCCTGCCGATCTACCTGCAGAACTCCCTGGGCGTCTCACCGCTGGTCACCGGCCTGCTGGTCATGCCCGGTGGACTCCTCTCCGGCCTGGTCGCCCCCTTCATCGGCCGGCTCTACGATTCGGTCGGCCCCCGTCCGCTGCTCATCCCGGGCGCGGTCCTGCTCACCGCCGCCACGTGGTGGATGACGCTTCTCGACGAGTCCTCCTCCATCACCCTGGTCATCTCCATGCACCTGGTCTTCTCCGCGGCGCTGGCGCTGATGATGACCCCGCTGATGACCACTGCTCTGGGCTCCCTGCCCTCCCGGCTCTACGGCCATGGCTCGGCGATCCTCAACACCCTGCAGCAGCTGGCGGGTGCGGCGGGCACCGCGGTGCTCATCGCCGCGCTGACCGCCGGTACGCAGGCCTCCCTGGACCGCGGTGCGGGCGTGTCGCAGGCCACCGCCGACGGTGCCCACACCTCCTTCCTCCTCGCCGGCATCTTCGCCGTCCTGGTCCTGGTGGCCAGCCCCTTCGTGACCAAGGTCGCCGAGGAGCAGCAGGAGGAGGGCCAGGCCGCCTGATCCGGCCTGATCAGCCCCGCGGCATGCCCTCCGCGAAGCCCGCGGCCGACTGCACCCCGACGACCGCACGGGCCCGGAAGGACTCCAGGTCCGCCGCCCCGGCGTAGGCGAAGGCCGAACGCACCCCCGAGGTGATGCGGTCGATGAGGTGCTCGACGCCGCCGTCGCGCGGGTCGAGGTGGATCTGCCCGCTGGAGATCCCCTCCTCGAACATCGCCCGCTTCGCCAGCTCGAAGGCCCTGGCATCCACGTTGCGGCGCTCCACCGCACGCCGGGAGGCCATGCCGAAGGACTCCTTGTACATCCGGCCCCGGCTGTCGGTGTGCAGGTCACCGGGGGACTCGAAGGTGCCTGCGAACCAGGAGCCGATCATCACGTTCGAGGCGCCGGCCGCCAGCGCCAGGGCCACGTCCCGGGGATCACGCACCCCGCCGTCGGCCCACACGTGTGCACCAGTCTCCCGGGCCGCCGCGGCACACTCCAGCACCGCCGAGAACTGCGGTCGGCCGACCCCGGTTTGCATCCGGGTGGTGCACATCGCGCCCGGGCCGACACCCACCTTGATGATGTCCGCCCCGGCCTCCACGAGATCCCGCACTCCCTGGGCGGTGACCACGTTGCCGGCCACCACCGGCACACCGATGTCGCACGTGCGCACCCGCCGCAGTGCCTCCATCATGGACTCCTGGTGGCCGTGCGCGGTGTCGACGACGAGGACGTCGACGCCGGCGTCGACAAGCGTGGCGACGTCGTCCTCGATGTCCGAGTTGATTCCGATCGCCGCACCCACCCGCAGTCGGCCCGCGTCGTCGGCGGCGGGGTGGTAGACCGCGGACCGCAGGGCCCCGGACCGGGTGAAGATCCCCACCAGGCGGCCTCCGGCGTCGACCACCGGGGCGAGTTTCCGGCTGGCGGTCACCAGCGCGTTGAAACCGTCCTGCGGGGAGATGCCCTCAGGCAGGGTGAGCAGGGTGGTGGACATCAGCGTCCGCACCTGGGTGAAGTTGTCGGAGTCGAGCAGGTCCCGCTCGGTGATCAACCCGACCGGGCGTTCCTCATCCACCACCACCGCGGCCCCGTGGGCGCGTTTGTGCAGCAGGTTCCGGGCGTAGCCGACGGTGTGATGCGGTTTCACGGTGATCGGGGTGTCATAGACCAGATGCGACTGTTTGACCCGCCTGATCGTCTCCGCGGCGATTTCGGCGGGCACGTCCTGCGGGAGGACCGCCAGGCCACCGCGGCGGGCGATGGTCTCCGCCATCCGCCGACCGGAGACGGCCGTCATGTTGGCGACGACGACCGGGATTGTCGTCCCGGAACCGTCATCGGTGGAGAGGTCGACCGAAAGGCGGGAGCGGACCTCGGAGCGGGAGGGAACCATGAACATGTCCGCGTAGGTCAGCTCCTGGTGTGGGGTGGAGTCGTTGAGGAAGCGCATGTGGCCGAGGTTACAAGTCCGGCTGATTTTCGTCGCCCGGAGCTGTCAGCCTGGGTGGTTTCCGGCCTGTTCGCTAAAGGCGTACACGCCTTTGACCAGCGGGTATATGCATAAGTTGGCACTTGAGGAATTCGAGTGCAAATAGTTTGGCCCGCCCGCGCGTTAGAGTGGATGACAAGTTAGGCACAAAGGTTAGGGGTAACGACATGTTTGAACGGTTCACCGACCGGGCGCGGCGCGTCATTGTTCTGGCGCAGGAAGAAGCGCGGCTGCTCAACCACAATTACATCGGCACCGAGCACATCCTGCTCGGCCTCATCCATGAGGGCGAGGGGGTGGCGGCGAAGGCCCTGGAATCCATGGGCATCTCGCTGGATGCCGTGCGTCAGGAGGTCGAGGAGATCATCGGCCACGGCACCCAGCCGCACACCGGCCACATCCCCTTCACTCCCCGCGCCAAGAAGGTCCTGGAGCTCTCCCTCCGCGAGGGGCTGCAGATGGGGCACAAGTACATCGGTACCGAGTTCCTGCTGCTCGGCCTCATCCGTGAGGGCGAGGGCGTGGCAGCCCAGGTGCTGGTGAAGCTGGGCGCCGACCTGCCGCGCGTGCGGCAGCAGGTCATCCAGCTGCTCTCCGGTTACGAAGGCGGCCAGGGTGCGAACCCGGAGGCCACCCCCGAGGCGGGCTCCGGCCCGGTCGGCGCCGGCACCGGCGCCGCCCGTGGCGGGCAGCAGGGCCAGGGCGGGCCGGGTGAGCGTTCCAGCTCCCTCGTGCTCGACCAGTTCGGCCGCAACCTCACCCAGGCCGCCCGGGAGGGCAAGCTGGATCCGGTGGTCGGCCGCGGCAAGGAGATCGAGCGCATTATGCAGGTGCTCTCCCGCCGTACGAAGAACAACCCGGTCCTCATCGGCGAGCCCGGTGTGGGTAAGACCGCGGTGGTCGAGGGCCTGGCCCTGGACATCGTCAACGGCAAGGTGCCGGAGACCCTCAAGGACAAGCAGGTCTACTCCCTGGACCTGGGTTCCCTGGTCGCCGGTTCCCGTTACCGCGGTGACTTCGAGGAGCGCCTGAAGAAGGTGCTCAAGGAGATCAACCAGCGCGGCGACATCATCCTGTTCATCGATGAGATCCACACCCTGGTGGGTGCGGGTGCCGCCGAGGGTGCGATCGACGCAGCTTCCCTGCTCAAGCCGAAGCTGGCCCGCGGTGAGCTGCAGACCATCGGCGCCACCACGCTCGACGAGTACCGCAAGCACATCGAGAAGGACGCCGCCCTGGAGCGTCGTTTCCAGCCGGTCCAGGTCCCGGAGCCCTCCGTCGAGCTGACCATCGAGATCCTCAAGGGTCTGCGCGACCGCTACGAGGCACACCACCGTGTCTCCATCACCGACGGCGCCCTGGTCGCCGCGGCGAACCTCTCGGACCGCTACATCAACGACCGTTTCCTGCCGGACAAGGCCGTCGACCTCATCGATGAGGCCGGCGCCCGCATGCGCATCAAGCGCATGACCGCCCCGGAGGGCCTGCGCGAGATCGACGAGCGCATCGCCGATGTCCGCCGCGAGAAGGAGGCGGCGATCGACGCCCAGGACTTCGAGAAGGCCGCCGGTCTGCGCGATAAGGAACGCAAACTGGGTGAGGAGCGCTCCGAGAAGGAGAAGCAGTGGCGTTCGGGTGATCTCGAGGAGATCGCCGAGGTCGGCGAGGAGCAGATCGCCGAGGTTCTCGGTGCCTGGACCGGTATCCCGGTGTTCAAGCTGACCGAGGAGGAGTCCTCCCGCCTGCTGCGCATGGAGGATGAGCTGCACAAGCGCATCATCGGCCAGGACGAGGCCGTCCAGGCTGTCTCCCGTGCGATCCGCCGTACCCGTGCCGGTCTGAAGGACCCGAAGCGTCCCTCCGGTTCCTTCATCTTCGCCGGCCCCTCCGGTGTGGGTAAGACGGAGCTGTCCAAGGCGCTCGCCGCATTCCTCTTCGGCGACGACGACTCCCTCATCCAGATCGACATGGGTGAGTTCCACGACCGCTTCACCGCCTCGCGACTGTTCGGTGCTCCCCCCGGGTACGTCGGCTACGAGGAGGGCGGCCAGCTCACCGAGAAGGTCCGCCGCAAGCCCTTCTCCGTCGTGCTCTTCGATGAGATCGAGAAGGCCCACAAGGAGATCTACAACACCCTCCTGCAGGTCCTCGAGGACGGTCGTCTCACCGACGGCCAGGGACGTGTCGTTGACTTCAAGAACACGGTGCTCATCTTCACCTCGAACCTGGGCACCCAGGACATCTCGAAGGCCGTGGGCATGGGCTTCACCGGCTCCTCGGAGACGGACTCCGACGCCCAGTACGAGCGCATGAAGAACAAGGTCAACGATGAGCTGAAGAAGCACTTCCGCCCCGAGTTCCTCAACCGTATCGACGAGATCGTGGTCTTCCACCAGCTCACCCGTGAGCAGATCGTCCAGATGGTGGAGCTGCTCATCGGCCGCGTCGCGAAGGCCCTGGCCGCCAAGGACATGGGCATCGAGCTCACCGACAAGGCCAAGGCACTCCTGGCCCGACGTGGCTTCGACCCGGTCCTCGGCGCCCGTCCGCTGCGCCGCACCATCCAGCGTGAGATCGAGGACGTGATGAGTGAGAAGATCCTCTTCGGCGAGCTCGGTGCCGGCGAGATCGTCACCGTCGACGTCGACGGCTGGGACGGCGAGGACAAGAACACCGACGCCGCGAAGTTCACCTTCACACCGCGCCCGAAGCCGCTGCCGGAGGGCACCTTCTCGGAGATGTCCCCGGAGGCCGCGGAGGCGATCCGCGATGTCGAGGAGGACACCGTGATCCCGGACGTCCCGGAGATCACCGACGACCTGTCCACCGCCGGCACCGATGAGGGCCCGGCCGGCGCAGGTGGCGCACAGACCCAGTCATAGGTTCACCCGCCGACAGGGCACCGTAGAGCCCGCCCTCCCTTTCCCCGCGACCCCGGGAGCAAGGGAGGGCGGGCTCTTTTCTGCGTGCAGAGATATCCTCTAATCGAGGGCAAGGTACCGGGCCGTGAACAGTCGAGGAGCGTGGACATCGTGGGCATCACCTTCCGCAGGAAAAAGAAGCTGGGGAAGAACAGCTGGCTGAATCTCTCGGGCTCCGGCGCCTCCGCCTCCACCCGGATCGGGCCGGTGACCGTCAACAGCCGCGGCGGGATCTGGGTGAGGCTGCCCGGTGGGCTGAACTACCGCGGCAGGTGGAAGTAGCCGCGCTCGTCCTGTTCCGCCAGGCCGTCCTCAAGCAGGGAGTACAGGGCGCGTGAGCGTTGCGCCGCATCGGGCCAGACGACGTCGATCGCGGACTGCGGCACCGCCGTGTCCGCCCCGCGCAGCACGTCCATGATCTTCCCGCGGACCTGCCGGTCGGTGCCGATGAACTTCTGCACCTTCTTCTTCGCCAGTTCCTCCGCGCTGGGCGGCGGACTGCCGGCCGCGACCCACGCGCAGCGGCTGCGCAGCGGGCACACCCCACACTCCGGATTACCGGCGGTGCACACCAGCGCACCGAGCTCCATCAGCGCCGCAGAAAAGCGCGGTCCCCGCCCATCCTGCGGCAGCCAGGCAGCGACCGCCGCCAGCTCGCTTTTCGACGCCGCCCCCGCCAGATAGCACCCCTCCACCGCCCTGCGGTGCACCCGGCGCACGTTGGTGTCCACGACCGGTACGTTCTGCCCGTAGGCGAAGCACGCCACGGCGCGGGCGGTGTAGTCACCGATGCCCGGCAGGGCGAGGAGCTGATCGACGTCGTCGGGGACGTGGCCGTCGTGAAGCTCCACGATCTGCTGCGCGCACTCCAGCAGGCGCAGCACCCGGCGCGGGTAGCCCAGCTTGCCCCAGGCACGCAGCACCTCCGCGGGGGAGGCCTGCGCGAAGGCCGCCGGATCCGGCCACCGGGCCATCCACTCCCGCCACACCGGCTCCACCCGGGCGACGGGGGTCTGCTGGCTCATCACCTCGCTGAGCAGGATCCCCCATGCGCCGGTGTCCGGTTCCCGCCACGCGAGGGGGCGTTCATTGCGGTCAAACCAGGCGAGCACAGAAGAAACAGACATGATCGACCAGTCTAGGACAGGTCATGCGTGCACCCGGGCGGCGGAGTCTGGAACAATTGCGCTCATGCCAATGAAAGATGTCGCCAACAACCCCCAGGCCGTCTGGGAAGCGCTGCAGGCCGGAAACCAGCGCTTCGTCCTCCAGCAGCAGGAACGTCCCAACCAGGATATTCTCCGCCGGACGGAGCTGCGCCGCGGCCAGAACCCCCGCGCCGTGGTCCTCTCCTGTTCCGATTCGCGTGTCCCCGTCGAGTTGATCTTCGACGTCGGCCTCGGCGACCTGTTCGTGGTCCGCACCGCCGGGGAGATCCTCGACCCCGCCGTGCTCGCCTCGATCGAGTACGCCATCAAGAGTCTCGGCGTGGAACTCGTCGTGGTCATGGGGCACGAATCCTGCGGTGCGGTTGCCGCCACCGCTGAGGCCCTGTCCGGCGGGAACATCCCCAACGGGCTGGAGCGCATCCTCATCGAGAAGGTCGCCCCCTCCATCCTTGAGGCCCGGGCCCGCGGCATGAACACCCTGCCGGGTTTCGAACGCCAGCACGTCATCGAGGTGGTCATGCAGATCAAACACCGGCTCGCGCCGCTGCAGAAGCGGATCGCCGACGGCCGGGCGGGCATCGTCGGCCTGCGTTACCTGCTCTCCGACGGCTCCACCGAACTCGTCATCGCCGACGGCGTGCAGTAGGCGGGCAGGACACGCGGGGGACGTCGGTACCCCTTCCGCGGACCCCGGGAATTAGAGTGGTGGGCGTGAGCAACAGCAGCCCCCGACTCCCCGAAGAGATCTACGTCCGCCGTCGCGTCGCCGCGGCCGCGATCATCCTGGTCCTCGTCGCGCTGCTGGTCTGGGGCCTGGTGTCCTTCGCCAACCGCGGCTCCGACGACCCCGCCCCGGCCTCCCCGACGGAGACGACCGCTGCAGCGGCCGCCGCCACCGACACGACCGAGGTCTCGGAGACCTCGGAGACCACCTCGGAAGAAGAGGGGGCGGAGGAGAGCGAGAGCACGCGGGCGTCGGCAAGCGAGGAGCCCAGCGCCGAGGGCAAGGACACCTGCGAGCTGCCCGACCTGCGGATCGCGGCCTCCTCCGACCGGCCCTCCTACGGGCAGGACGTCCAGCCCACCTTCTACATGACGGTGACCAACCCCACCGACGCCGACTGCGAGATCAACCTCGACGACGATGAGCTGCGCTTCGAGGTCTACGACCTCGAGTCCAACGCGCGCGTGTGGGCCGACACCGACTGCTTCCCCTCCATCCTCACCGGTGAGGAGACCTTCCCCGCCGGCGACGAACGCCGCTTCCAGGCCGTGTGGTCACGGCTGGGTTCCCAGCCCGGACAGTGCAGCAACCGGCAGAACGTGGGCACCGGCGCCTTCTTCCTGCACGCCGTCATCGGGGACAACCCCTCCGATGCCCACACCTTCAACCTGGGCTAGGTCCGCCGGCTCAGACCAGGCGGTTGAGGCCCTCATGCACGTGACGGGCCCACAGGGTACCCACGTTGTCGATCCCGGCGAGCTCCTCCTCGGAAGCGGCCAGCAGCGCCTTGACGTCACCGAGCACGGTGATGATCTTGTGCTTGAGGAACATCTGCACCCGCGGCACCCGGCTGAGCACCCGGTAGCCGCGCGGCACGATCCACTGCGTCAGTGACTCCTCCGTGGCCGGCAGACCCAGGATCCGGGCCACGTTGGTGGGCTTGAGCAGGTCGGCGTCGCCCAGCTCATCCAGTGCCCGGGTCGCCTCACCCACGGCCTCGTCCGACGGCGGGCCCTCCGCCACCAGGTAGTCACGGATGAGCAGGTCTATCTGCCGGTCATTGTCGCCGCGCAGCTCCGTCAGCTGGAGGTTGAGCTGTCGACCGTCGGTGCCCAGTTCGAGGACGTTCTGGTCCAGCTCGATGCCGACGCGTTTGACCAGCAGCTCCCGCTGCATCACCGACACGACATCGGACACTGTGGCGTAGTTGTTGATCTCGGAGACGAACAGACGCTGGTTCGCATGGTCCAGCCGGGTGCGGTAACGCTCGAGCGTGCCGATCGCCTGATTGGCGCGGGTGAGGATCGTCTCCGGGCTGTCCAGGACATAACGCGCCCCCTCGACGTAGAGGGTGATCACGTTCATCGACTGGCTCACCGCGATGACCGGACGTCCCGACTGCAGCGCGGTGCGCTCGGCGGAACGGTGGCGGGTGCCGCTCTCCGAGGTAGGGAAACTCGGGGAGGGCACGACCTGCACATTGGCCCGCCGGATCCGGGAACCGTCATCGGAGAGGATCACCGCGCCGTCCATCTTCGACAGTTCGCGCAGCAGCGTCGGGGCGAAGGGCACGTCGAATTCGATGCCGCCGTCACACAGGTCTATGACCTCGGGTCCGTCGCCGATGACGATGAGGGCACCGGTGCGGCCGCGTACGATCCGGTCGAGTCCGTCACGCAGCCCGGTTCCGGGGGCCAGGTGCTGGAGGGTCTCCCGCAGGGTGGCGGGCGCGGGGGTGCTGGAGGCAGGCGTCATGGGGGATAATTCTAGCGCTGCGCTGCACCGGTCCCGGATCAGCCTGCCGGGGTGAGCTCACGGCGGCCTGGGCGACGGCCGCTCACCTGCGTGGGGAGACCAGGTTGATCGCCTCCCGCAGAGTGGTGGCTTCCGCGATGCGCAGGCCCTTGACGCTGAGTTCCTCCCCGGCAGGCACGACGGCGTACTCGTATCCCAGGCGGGCGGCCTCCGCGAGACGGCGGCCCAGGTTGGGCACCCGCCGCAGCTCCCCGGCCAGACCCACCTCACCGATGACGACGGTCTTCTCCGGCAGCGGCTGCTCATGCAGCGAGGACCAGGTGGCCAGGGCGACGGCGAGGTCGGTGGCGGTCTCGGTGATCCGCACCCCGCCGACGGTGGCCACGTAGGCGTCCTTCTCGTTGGTGCGCTCGCCTGCCCGGGCCTGCAGCACGGCCAGCACCATGGGCACGCGGTTGGTGTCCAGACCGGTGACCACCCGGCGGGGATTCTTGGCCACGGGGTCCACAGTCAGGGCCTGCACCTCGGCCAGCAGCGGGCGCACCCCGTCCATGGCCACGGTCACCGCAGAACCGTCGGGGGTGTGGCCGCGGTGGGAGAGGAAGAGCCCGGAGGGGTCGGGGACCTCCCGGATGCCGTCAGCGGTCTGCTCGAAGCAGCCGACCTCGTCGGTGGCGCCGAAACGGTTCTTGATGCCGCGCAGCATGCGCAGGGAGGACTGCCGGTCGCCCTCGAAGTTCAGGACCACGTCCACCAGGTGCTCGAGCACCCGCGGTCCGGCGACGTTGCCGTCCTTGGTCACATGCCCCACCAGCAGGATGGGAATCCCGGAGGTTTTGGCGAGGGTGGTCAGCGCAGCGGTGACGGCGCGGGACTGGGCCACTCCGCCAGCGACCCCCTCCACCCCGGAGGCGTGCATGGTCTGCACCGAGTCGACGATAAGGAGGGAGGGTTTGAGCTGTTCCACGTGCCCGAAGACGATGTCCAGGTTGGATTCGGCCGCCAGGTACAGGGTGTCCTTGAGCGCGTTGGTGCGTTCCGCGCGCACCCGGACCTGACCGGCGGATTCCTCCGCGGTGACGTACAGCGCCTTGCGGGTGCCCTGCCCGTCGGCGGCGGGCTGGGAGGCCCAGCGGCTGGCCACCTCCAGCAGGAGGGTGGACTTGCCGACGCCGGGTTCGCCGGCCATGAGCACCACGGAACCGGGCACCACACCGGAACCGAGGACACGGTCGAGCTCACCGATACCGGAGGTCACGGAACTCGCGGCGGTGCCGCTGATCCGGGTGATGGGGGTGGCCGGGGTGGTGGGGGTCAGACCCTGCGGAACAGCGCCGGAGACCGCGGCCACGGCGGCGGCACCGGCGGAACCGCTCTTCGGTGCCACTGCGGATTCCACGAGGGTGCCCCAGGATCCGCACTCCGGGCACCGCCCCAGCCATTTGGGGGAGGAGTAGCCGCATTCGGAGCAGGTGTGGACGGACCGGGGTTTACGCGCCATGGACACCACCTTAGAGCGCACAACGCCCGGACTCCCTGTCGGGAGTCCGGGCGTTGGTGATCATGGCGACTAGTTCAGGCTGTAGTCGGACTCTGCACCCGGCTCGCGGTCGAAGCTGCCGGCCGGCAGCTGCGGGGCGGACACGGTGGCATCCACGGCGATCTCACCGGAGTCGAAGGTGAAGACGACGGGGACATTGCCGGCGTAGGCGAAGTTGTCGTTCGGCAGGGAGGTCTCGACGTACTCGATGCAGCCGATGCCCTCAGCCTGCGGAGTGGCCTCCAGGCCGGCGGCGGAATCCGCCACGAGGACGCAGTCGCGGGCGAGGGTGGTGGACTCAATGTCGACGGGGGTGCCGTCGACCTCGACGGACTCGAGGGTGTGCTCGGTCATGGTCGTGTCCTGGTTCACGGCGGTGAACTTCAGGGCGGCCTCGCCCTCATGATCCACCATGATGGTGACGTCTCGGACAACCACGGTGCCGTCCTCGGAGTTGCCCTCCGCGCCGTTGACTGCAGCGACCTGCGAGGCGGTCTGGGTTACCTGGCCTGCAGAGCAGGAGGCCAGTGCCAGCGCGGACAGGGCGGCGGCGGAGATGATGCCGCCGCGACGGGCGGCCGACTTCAGGGACTTCACGGGGGTGTCCTCCATCAGTTCAAGTTCGTGATGCTGTTTCAGCAGCCTACCTTAGTCTCTCCGGACCCCCGGCACACAGTTCCCGTCGAACACGTTCGTGGTGGCGGGGGGAGTCGGGGGTGGGGGCGGGGTGTCGATAAGTGCTGGTGGAGAGCGTGGTAGAATGCGTGGTCTAGTGTGCCGTCTACCGCACCAGAGGAGTGGGAATGGATTTCAAGGTCGGGGATGTCGTTGTCTATCCGCACCACGGCGCAGCCGTGATTGCTGACATCGAGAAGCGTGTGATGGGAGGGGAGGAGCTGGAGTATCTGGTTCTGCAGATCAACCAGTCTGACCTGATCGTCCGTGTGCCGACCAAGAACGCAGAGCTCGTCGGCGTCCGTGATGTCGTCGGCGAGGAGGGCCTGCAGAAGGTCTTCGGCGTGCTGCGCGAGACGGACGTGGAGGAGGCCGGCAACTGGTCCCGCCGCTACAAGGCAAACCAGGAGCGTCTGGCCTCCGGCGATGTGAACAAGGTCGCCGAGGTCGTGCGCGATCTGTGGCGCCGCGACCAGGACCGTGGGCTGTCCGCCGGCGAGAAGCGCATGCTGGCCAAGGCCCGCCAGATCCTCGTCGGTGAGCTGGCCCTGGCGGACACCGTCGACGAGAAGAAGGCCGACGAGTTCCTCACCAGGGTCGAGGCCCACGTCGAGGTGGATCCGGAGGACGCCGCGGATGCCGGGGACGGCGACATCGACGTCGACCTGGACGACCTGACCTTCGACGACGAAGACGACGACAAGTAGGAACCCGTCCGTGAGGGTCATCGCGCTCGTCGCCGCCGCCGGTCGGGGGACCCGGCTGGGAGCGGCCATCCCCAAGGCCTTCGTGCGTCTGCGTGGTCGTTCCCTGGTGGAACGCTCGGTGGCGGCGATGATCAACTCCGCGGTGGTCGATGAGATCATCGTGCTGGTCAGCCCCGACATGGAGGATTACGCCGAGGAGCTGCTCGACCAGGCGGGGCTTCTCGACGCCGCCGCCACCGGCGTCCCCGTCCACCTCACCCACGGCGGTGGGGAACGTGCCGACAGCGTCTGGGCGGGCCTGCGGACCATCAGCGCCGGGGAGGCCGTGGTGCTCATCCATGATGCCGCCCGTGCCCTGACCCCGCCCGGCATGATCGCCCGCGTCGCCCGCCGTGTGCTCGAGGGCGCACCCGCCGTGGTGCCCGTCCTGCCGGTGACCGACACCATCAAGCAGGTCGACGGTGCCGGCGTGGTGGTGGGCACCCCGGACCGTGCGGGACTACGCGCGGTGCAGACCCCGCAGGGTTTCCTGCTCAGCAACCTGCGGGCCGCCAACGAAGCCTATTTCGCCTCCGCCGACCCCGGTTTCGTGGCCACCGACGACGCCTCCCTCATGGAGTGGCACAGCGTGCCAGTGGTCACCGTCCAGGGCGACCCCATGGCCTTCAAGGTGACCACCCCCATCGACATGACCCTCGCGCGCACCATCACCGATGAGGCCGAGCCCACGATTTTCGAGGTACCCAGTGACTGACATGATCATCCCCCGCGTCGGGGTGGCCACCGACGCCCACCAGATCGAGGCGGGCAAACCCTGCTGGATCGCCGGCCTGCTCTTCGAGGACACCGACGGCTGCGAGGGACACTCCGACGGTGACGTCGTCGCCCACGCGATCGTCGACGCCCTGCTCTCCGCGGCGGGCCTCGGTGACCTGGGTGCTCTCGTCGGGGTGGGCCGGAAGGAGTACGACGGTGTCTCCGGCGCCCAGCTGCTGCGGGAGGCCCGGGAGGCCGTTGAGGCTGCCGGTTTCGTCATCGGCAACGCCGCCGCCCAACTGGTGGGGCAGAGCCCGAAGCTGGGCCCGCGCCGGAGGGAGGCCGAGGGGGTCCTCTCCGGGATCCTCGGCGCCCCGGTGTCCGTCTCTGCCACGACCACCGACCACATGGGTTTCACCGGTCGGGGGGAGGGGCGGGCCGCCGTCGCCACCGCCCTCGTGTGGCACAGGCGGGGTTAGGGCGGGTGGGCTATCGGGCGGATCAGGTTCCGCGCCGTATTATCTAGCAGGATCAGAGATTTTCGGCACCTGAAGGATCCCCCGCCACATGCACATCATCATCCGTCCCACCGCAGACGAGGTCGCGGTAGCCGCGGCAGACATCGTTGTGCCTCATATCCGTCGAGGCGCCACGCTGGGTCTGGCCACCGGCTCCACCCCCGTGGCCACGTACCAGGAACTCATCCGTCGCCATGATGCCGGTGAGGTCAGCTTCGCTGACTGCCGGGCGTTTCTCCTCGACGAGTACATCGGTCTGGCCCCGGAGCACGAGCAGAGCTACCACCACACCATCCGCCATGAGTTCACCGCTCACATCGACATCGATGATGCCCTGGTCGCCAGCCCCGACGGCATGGCTGCTGACCCTCACGCCGCGGCCGACACCTATGAGCATGCGATCGTGAATGCCGGCGGCATCGGTGTCCAGCTTCTCGGCGTGGGCACCAACGGCCACATAGGTTTCAACGAGCCGGGTACCGCCCTGACAATGCCCACCCACGTGACCACCCTGCATCCGCAGACCATCGCCGACAACGCCCGCTTCTTCGACACCGCCGAAGACGTGCCGGTCCACGTCCTCACCCAGGGCCTGGGCACCATCCGCCGTGCCGGCCACCTGGTGCTGTTGGCCACCGGCCAGCACAAGGCCGCTGCCGTGGCCTGCCTGGCCGAGGGCCCGCTGACCACGATGTGCCCCGCCTCGGTGCTGCAGCTGCACAACAACGTCACCGTCATCGTCGACGAGGCCGCCGCCAGCGGGCTGAAGAACCTGGAGTACTACCGCTTCGCTGAGGCTAACCCCCTGAAGGTCTGATGCGCTCCAGAGGGGCTCGTCTAGGATATGTAGGTGTGACTCTCCGTATCTTCGACACCGCCACCCGGTCGCTGCGTGACTTCGTCCCCGTCAGGGAAGGACATGCCTCGATCTACCTGTGTGGTGCCACCCCGCAGTCCCAGCCACACATCGGTCACGTCCGTTCCGGCGTGGCCTTCGACATCCTGCGCCGGTGGCTGGTGGTGAAGGGGCTGGACGTCGCATTCGTCCGTAATGTCACCGACATCGACGACAAGATCCTCACCAAGGCCGCCGAGCACGGCCGTCCCTGGTGGGAGTGGGTGTCCACGCACGAGCGGGCCTTCACCTGGGCCTATGACCAGCTGAATGTGCTGCCGCCCTCCGTGGAACCCCGCGCCACCGGGCACGTCACCCAGATGATCACCTACATGCAGCGCCTCATGGACCGTGGCTTCGCCTACGAGGCCGCCGGCTCCGTCTACTTCGACGTCGCCGCCTGGGTGGCCGCCGAAGGCTCCGACTACGGTTCGCTCTCGGGCAACCGCGTGGAGGAGATGGAGCAGGGGGAGACCGACAACCAGGGCAAGCGTTCCCCGCAGGACTTCGCCCTGTGGAAGGCCGCCAAGCCTGGCGAGCCCTCCTGGCCCACCCCCTGGGGCGAGGGCCGCCCCGGCTGGCACCTGGAGTGCTCCGCCATGGCGACCTGGTACCTCGGCGACACCTTCGACATCCACGGCGGCGGTCTGGACCTGCAGTTCCCGCACCACGAGAATGAGATCGCCCAGGCGCATGCCGCGGGTGACGACTTCGCCAACTACTGGATGCACAACCACTGGGTCACCATGGCGGGTGAGAAGATGTCCAAATCGTTGGGCAACGTCCTCTCCGTCCCGAACCTGCTCGAACTCGTCCGTCCCGTCGAACTGCGCTACTACCTGGGCTCCGCGCACTACCGCAGCGTGCTGGAGTACTCTGAGGCTGCCCTGCAGGAGTCGGCCACCGCCTACCGGCGCATCGAGGACTTCCTCGACCGCGTCGGCCCTGTCGAGGTGGGCACCTGGACCGAAGCTTTCGCCGAGGCCATGGACGATGACATCTCCGTACCCCGCGCCCTCGCCGAGATCCACAACGCTGTCCGTGCGGGCAACACCGCCCTCGCGGAGGGCCGCACGGACGACGCCGCCGGCATCGCCGCCGGGGTCCGTGCCATGACTGCAGTGCTCGGCGTCGATCCGCAGGATGAGCGCTGGGCCGGGGGAACGCAGACCAGCGACGCCCCCCTGCAGGCTCTCGACGTGCTCGTCGCCGCCGAACTCGAAAGACGCACCACCGCCCGGACCGAGAAGGACTGGGCCACCGCCGACGCCGTCCGCGATCGACTGATCGCCGCCGGCATCGACGTCACCGACACCCCCGACGGCCCCTCGTGGTCGCTGAAGAACTAGAAGGAAACATATGGCCAACCAGGGACGACCCGGGGCACGACGCACCAACAAGAAGGGTGCCCAGAAGGGCTCCGGCGGGCAGGTCCGCCGCGGACTGAAGGGCAAGGGCCCCACCCCCAGGGCGGAGGACCGTGAATACCACGCCGCCTACAAGCGCAAGCGGACCGCAGAGCGCCGTGCCTCCGGCCGGCACGTGAAGGAGAACACCTTCGAGCTGGTCGTGGGCCGCAACCCCGTCATCGAGTGCCTCCACGCCAAGGTGCCCGCCACCACCCTCTACGTCGCCGAGGGCACGGGCGCCGATGACCGCCTCTCCGAGGCCGTCCAGATGGCCACCAGCCGGGGTATCTCCATCACCGAGGTCCCGCGCTTCGAGCTGGACAAGATGACCGGCAACGGCCTGCACCAGGGCATCGGCCTGCAGATCCCGCCGTTCAAGTACACCGACGTGCACACCCTGATCTCGAATGTCGCCGACACCGGGGAGCCGGGCATGTTCGTCGTGCTGGACAACATCACCGACACCCGTAACCTCGGCGCCGTCATCCGCTCCGTCGCCGCCTTCGGTGGCCACGGCGTGGTCATCCCCGAGCGGCGTTCCGCCTCCGTGACCGGCGTGACGTGGCGGACCTCCGCCGGCACCGCCGCGCGCCTGCCTGTTGCACGTGAAACCAACCTCACCCGCACGCTGCAGGAATTCCAGCGCAACGGCTACCAGGTCGTCGGCCTCGACGCCGGCGGTGAACACACCCTCGACACCTACGACGGCGGCACCGATCCGGTGGTCATCGTCGTCGGCTCCGAGGGCAAGGGCATCTCGCGCCTGGTGCGGGAGAACTGCGATGTCATCATGTCCGTGCCCATGACCGACTGGGTTGAGTCGCTCAACGCCTCCGTGGCCGCCGGTGTGGTGCTCTCTGAGTTCGCCCGCCAGCGCCGGGCGACCGGAGGAGCCACGACCAAATAGGTCCTGTTTTCGGGACATGCGCCCTGACTCATCCACAGTGATGGGGCCGGGCGTTGTCGTGTCACGGGGCCGGCCTGAAAACCCCGCCTGAATATCTGACCGGCACCTGAACACCCCTGCTCGGAGAAAGGCGTGATGCGGGATTTTCAGGTGCCTGAATATCTGACCTGAAAATCTCAGGCGCAGCCATGCCGCTGCACAACATCTGACCGCCCTGTGGTTCCCCGGCGCGCAAGGTTCGCGGGTTCCGGCACTGCGCGACGTTGCGCACCGCCCCTGCCGGACCTGTCCCTCAGGCCCAGCCGAAGAAGCGGGCCAGCACCTCGGAGGCGACGACCGCGTCGGTGCCTTGCCCGATGCTCTCAGGCAGCTGCTTCGGGGTGGGCACGACATGGCCCATGCCCTCGATGCTCCACAGCTCAACCGTGGGTGCACCCTCGCGTGCCCACCTGTCGATGGTCACACCCGCCGGGCCGGTGACCGTCTCATGGTCCGCCGGACCCAGGCCGTTGGCGGTGGCGAAGTACTCCGCTGATTCCCGGGCGGAGATGAGCACACCGCGGGAGTGGGCCGGATCGAGTCCGGCGATCCCGCCGTCGTAGTGCACGATGCGGTCGGCGGTCCCGTGCATCGCCAGGTAGGGCGTGGGCACGCTGATCTCGTGGAGACCGGGTACCCGGTTGTCGGCGGCGGGCATGGTGGCGGCGAAGGTGGCGGCGCCGGCGAGGAGACCGGGGGCGTCGTGGAGCAGGCGCATGACCATCTGTCCGCCGTTGGAGTAACCGCAGGCGTGGACCTGCTGCCTGTCCACACCCCGGTGCTCCACCAACCAGTCCACGATCGCGCGGGTGAAACCGACATCGTCGATGTTCAGCTCGCGGGTGGTCTCCCGCAGGCGCAGGCGGGTGTCGTTGAAATGTCGGTCGACACCGTCGGGGTAGACCAGCACCGCCCCGACCCGGGCCGCCATGTCGTCGAAGATGCGGCCGGTGAAGTTGCGGGCGACATTGCCGTTCTGCAGGGAACCGTGGAAATAGAGCAGCACCGGTGGATCGACGGGCAGCGCATCAGGCGTGACCACGACGAAACGCCGGTCACGTCCCTGGTGCCGGATGATGACGCGTTCGGTGGTGTACGGCTCCTGGATCCTCACGACGCACAGTCTAGTCGCACACCCCTGCTAGGTTGGGGGCATGGTCAAACGTGCCCGCAGCCGCGGGACTCTCGCCTCGCTCGCCGCTGAACTGGGGGTTTCGCGGACGACGGTGTCGAACGCCTACAACAATCCGGACCAGCTCTCCGTGGAGCTGCGCCAGCGGATCCTGGCTGCAGCCCACGCCCGCGGTTACCCCGGACCCGATCCCATGGCCAGGTCTCTGCGTACACGCCGGGTCGGTTCGATCGGGGTGCTGCTCACCGAGGACCTGACGTACGCCTTCGAGGATGCCGCCTCCGTGGATTTCCTGGCCGGCATGGCGGCGGCGACCCACGGCTCGGATTCCTCCCTGACGCTCATCCCCGCGGGCCCCTCGGAGACCGACGCCTCCGCCCTGGTGGGCCGCGCCGTGGTCGACGGGGTGGTGGTGTACTCGGTGGCGGAGGGGGACCCGCACCTCTCGGCCGCCTGCGCGCGGCACCTGCCGCTGGTGGTCTGTGACCAGCCGACCGGCATCGACACCCTCCCCTTCGTGGGTATCGACGACCGCGCGGCCATCCGCCCCGCAGCCCGCGCACTGGTCGAGGCCGGTCACCGGCGTGTCGGAATCCTGGCGATCCGGCTGCAGCGGGAACACCACGACGGCCCCGTCGACCACGCCTCCCTCCCGCAGGCCGCCCTGCACGTGCAGCGCGACCGGGTGCTGGGTGCCCTGGATGAATTCGCCGCCGCCGGTATCGACCCGGACCAGGTCCCGGTGATCACCCGCCATATCAACGACCACGCCAACTGCCTCTCCGCCGCCCGCGAGCTGCTGACGGCGCACCCGGACCTCACTGCCGTGCTGTGCACCACCGACTCCATGGCGCTCGGCGTGCTGGAATACGCCCGCGACCACGGTATATCGGTACCGAAGGAGCTCTCGGTGACCGGTTTTGACGGCATCCGCAACGCGCTGATCCTCGACCTGACCACCGTCATCCAGCCGAACAAGGAGAAGGGCACCGCCGCAGGACGGATGCTGCTCTCGCTCATTGACGCTCACCTGGCCGATCAACCGGCCCCCGACCCGCCCCCCAGGCAGATCCTGCCCACCACCTTCCACGCCGGCCGGACCGTCGCACCGCCGCGGGGCTGATTCCCGGGTGGGCAGGGGAGGCCGGAGTAGCATGAGAATCATATGCCGTAGCTCCATCACCCTCCCCCGTGACCAGCAAGGACAGAGATCATGCTCGATTTCGCCCGGCGTTCCTCCCTCATCCTCATCGTCTCCGGTGTACTCGCCGTCATCGTGGGCATCATCGCTGTTGCCTGGCCCGGCCTGACGGTGCTCACCCTCGTGCTCATCTGGGGGTGGTACGCGCTGGTCGATGGCATCCTCTCCCTCGCCGCGGCCTTCCGCCCGGAGAACCGCAGCTCGCGGATCTTCCTCGGGATCATCGGCGTGATCGGGGTGGTGGCCGGCCTCATGGCCGTCTTCCGGCCTCTGGACAGCGGCGTGGCTCTGGCCTGGATCCTGGGGATCTGGCTGCTCGCCCGCGGTATCTCCGAGTTTGTCTCTGCCTTCTCCCAGAAGGGGCAGACCTCCCGCTGGCTGCTCGTGCTCGGCGGTGTCTGCTTCATCCTGGCGGGCATCATCTTCATCAACAACCCCGGCGGGGCGGCCCTCGCCCTGAGCAGGTGGCTGGGGATCCTGGCGGTCCTGTGGGGCGTGTTCATCCTCGGCGCGGGCGTGGCCCGGCGCTGGATGGCCAGGGAACGGGAGGAGGCGACCGCCTAAAGTCCGAAACCGGGGTCCCGGCCCACATAGGACATCAGACGTACCCCGGCTGGTTCCGCAGGAGACACTGACACCGGTGGACCGAACTGTCCCGTCTCGCGGAGCGCGTCCCCGAGGGATTCCAACCCGGCGAGATTGCGGGCGGCGTAGTCCTCATCGAGGCGCACGTCGTTGCCCTGTGAGCGGGCCAGGTCCCAGGTGTGCATGAAGATGTCCGGCAGCAGGAAACCAGCGGTGGCCCGCGCCACGGTGCCGCCTTCGTCGGGGCCGGCGGTGAAGACGGCGTCGGCACGCTCCGGATCAGCCAGCAGCCCGCGGACCGCCTCGACGAAGGCGAACCAGGTGCCGGCGGGGTCGGCCTGCAGGTCGTGGGTGAAGCTCAGGTCGATACCGGCGTTGCGCAGATTCGCCGGATACCAGGTGACCAGGTGGTTGACGATGTCCCGGGCCGACCATCCTGCACACGGGGTGGCGGCGGACCAGTCATGCACGCGGTGGACCTCCGCGGAGAACCCTGCGGCGACGGCCTCGAAACGCTCGGCGACAGGGCGGGGGAGTCCGAGGCGGGTGGCGCGGGCGTCGGCAAGCGAGGTGAGCCACTCCGCCACCGCGGGGATGTCGGCTAACCGTTCGGTGGCGGCGGTGTCCCCGGCGCCGACCTTGATGCCGACATCATTCGGGCGCAGCACCCGGAAGCCGTCCTCGTCGGTGGTGTCGTCACCGATGAACACGGTCACGGCCGGTTGGACACGCTCGATCTCCGCGGCCAGCCACGTGCCCTTCGTTGCGGTACTGACGGAGAATTCCACGATGTTGTGCCCGCGGGTCACCCGCACCCCCGGAACCTCGATGGCGGCCACCTCGTCGAGCAACCGCTCCGCCGCCGCCTGATCCGTGGCCGCCAGCTCCGCGACGTGCGCCACCCGCTGAAAGGGCTTGGCCTCGATGACGGCACCCGGCTGCGCGGCGAAACCGGCCAGCGCCTCCTCGACCTCCCGCAGCTGCCCCCGCATCTCATCGGTCAGGGCCACGGCGTGCTCCGCGGACTCGGAACCGTGCGAACCGGCCAGCACCACCGGGGGCTGCAGGGCACACACCTGCGCCAGGCCGGCCAGGTGCCGGCCGGTCAGCAGCGCGACGTGGGTCGCCGGCATCCCTGCGAGCCGGGTGAGCGCGGCCAGCGAATCCCGGTTGACGGGCACCGCGTAGATGTCGGTGGAGAAACCGGCCAGGGTGCCGTCGAAATCAGAGACGACGAGCAGGCTCTCGGCCTCAGCCAGGCGGGCGATGGTGGGGTCCAGGTTCATGGGCCTACTGTAGATGACGGAAACCGGGTGCCGGGTGATGTCGAAAAATACACAGCAGCGTCTGATGTCACATCGGACGCATGTCTGTATTTCTATAGGTGCAGCTCAGGGCTGATGAGGGAAGAGACCGGTGCGCGTCATGACGTACACCCGCCCGATCCAACATGACACATCAGCAAAAACCCGTCCTGAATCCCCCTCGGCCTCAGATCGCAGCGAGCCCGATCGCCGGCCGGTCGACGGCATCCGTGCGCAACGTCAGCACCAGGGCGCGGTCCTCATGACGCACGTCGAAGACCGCGCCGGGTTGGATCAGCCCGGTCAGCTGCTCATGTACCGCGGCAGACGGGCAGTCCTCCGCCGGTTCCTCCACCTCAAGGCGTTCGACGGTGAAGGTGCGGGCGCTCTCCACATCGGTGTCCTCGCCCTCGCGGGTGAGACTGACGGTGCCCTGCATCGGGGCGCAGCCGGTGTGTCCGGTCATGGAGCGCTCACCGAAAGCCAGCCGCGCCCGCCCGGCCGCCTCGGGAGGCAGTGTGGAGGGTTCGCCAGGCACCGTCCAGATGTCGGTGACCAGCCAGGAGGTGCCCGTGACCTCGGCGGTGGGTTCCGTGGCACACGCCGACAGGGCCAGCACGGCCGCCGCGGTGGTCGTCATCAGCAGGCGTTTCACCGGACCTCCTCCAGGGAGCTGAGGAAGGCTCCCGCCCACCGGTTGACGTCGTATTCGGCCACCTGACGGTGCATGGCCAGCATCTTCTCCTTCATCATGTCCGGATTCGTCGACAGTCCCTGCACCGCGGTGAGCAGCGCGCGTTTGATGGACTCCAGGTCGAAGGGGTTGCACAGGTTCGCCTCGTGGAGTTCCACCGCCGCACCGGCGAATTCAGAGAGCACCAGCGCTCCTGAACCGTCGCCGTGGCAGGCGACGTACTCCTTGGCCACCAGGTTCATCCCGTCCTTGAAAGGCGTGACCAGCATGACGTCGGCTGCTTCGTAGTAGGTGCGCAGCTCGTTCTTCGGCAACGACTGGTGCAGGTAGTGGACCACCGGCCGGCCCATCGAGCCGAAACGGCCGTTGATCCGGCCCACGGCCTCCTCCACCTGGGAACGCGCCACCCGGTACTGCTCGATGCGTTCCCGTGAGGGGGTGGCCACCTGCATGAGCACCGTGGTCGCCGGATCGAGCGCCGCTGATTCCAGCAGCTCCTCGAAGGCGAGCAGGCGCTGCAGGATGCCCTTGGTGTAGTCCAGGCGGTCGACGCCGAGGATCACCGTCGCCGGGTCCCCTACCTCCGCACGGAGCTTATCGACGCCCCCTTCCGCCCCCTCGCCGAGCGAGTCCATGTCAATCGAGATGGGGAAGGCACCCACGGCGGTGCGGTGACCGTCGTGGCCGGTGACGTGGGCGTCGATACGCCTGGTCGCCGCGGCACCCTCCACCGTGAGGCCATCGGTGACGGCGCACAGGTCGAGGAAGTTGCGGGCGTTGGACTCAAGGTGGAAACCGATGAGGTCCGCACCCAGCAACCCGCGGATGATCTCCTCACGCCACGGCAGCTGGCGGAACAGATCCGGCCCGGGGAAGGGGATGTGCAGGAAGAAACCGATTCGCAGGTCGGGGCGCAACTGCCGCAGAATGCCCGGCACCAGCTGCAGCTGGTAGTCCTGCACCCAGACCGTGGCCCCCTCGGCGGCGACCTCGGCGACCTCCTGGGCGAAACGCAGGTTGACGTCGCGGTAGGTGGCCCACCACTGTCGGTGGTAGACCGGCGTGACAATCAGGTCATGGTAGAGCGGCCACAACGATGCATTGGAGAACCCCTCGTAGAAACCCTCGAAATCCGCCCCGGTGAGACGCACGGGATGCAGAAGCACCCCGGCATCCGTCCGGAAAGACTCGGGGGTCTCATCGGCGATGCCGGGCCACCCGACCCAACAGCCCTGCTGCCCGGCCAGGACAGGGGAGAGCGCGGCGACCAGCCCACCGGGACTGGGGGACCATGTGCGGGTGCCGTCGGGGGCGGTGGCCAGATCAACCGGCAGGCGGTTGGCCACGACCACGAAGTTGTTGTCGCCGCTCATAACCCGGCGCTTAGGCCTTCTTTGTCGTCTTCTTGGCGGTGGTGGTCTTCTTCGTGGCCTTCTTTGCGGTGGTTTTCTTCGTCGTCTTCTTCGTGGTCTTCTTGGTCGTCTTCTTCGTGGCCTTGCGGGTGGACTTCGCCGTGGTGGGCGCAGCCTCCTCCAGCTCGTCGGCGACCTTCTTGTAGACCAGACCCTTCGGCTCCACACCCAGCATGCACATGAGGGTCACACCGTCCATGAAGTCCTGCGAGTATGTGGCGACGATGCGCCGGGCGGAGGCTGCGGTCTCCTCCTCCACAGCATGCAGAGCCTCGGGAGTTGGGCGGGTGTCAGTGACCTTCGGCGGCACGTATCCTCCTGTGAAAGTGGTGGTCAGGGCACAGTAGGTTGTCCATTCTACGCTACTGCCCCGGGTATTTGCGTAAGCGCCCACGGGGACGCACGGAATCGGGCCGTCTGACCGCATTCTTCTGCCGGGCCATCTGCTGGAACGTGAAGGAACGGGCCGTGCGGAAATAGCGGTACGGGTTCAGCCGCGGCGGGCGACGCAGTCGACGGGCCACCCACTCGCCCAACACTACGCCCGCGGCCAGGCCGCCGGCGGTGGACAGGGCCACGACGACGCTGGTGAAACCGATGAGTGTCTGCTCGTGCATCATCGCGTACATGCCCCGGTAGACCGACAGGCCAGGCAGTAGCGGTGTGATGCCCGCGATCGCGGTGATCAGCGGCGGGATGAGGAAACGCCGGGCCAGCAGGCCGCCGGCCAGGCCGATGACGACCGCGGCCATCGACGCGCCGATGACCGGTCCCACCCCGAGGGGGCCGAGCAGGAGGTAATAGAAGGCCGAACCCGCCACTGCGGTCAGGCCGGAAATCAACACCGAGGACCACTCCGCGTAGCTTGCCACGGCGAAACCCGCCGCCGCCAGCCCCCCGGAGACCACCCGCACCGTCGAGGATGCGAAACCTGTGGTGGGCATGGTCTCCAGGGGTGGCAGCGGCATCCCGATCAGGACGGAGACCTGGATGCCGACACCCACGCCCGCCACGATCGCACCGGTGAACAGCAGGGCCTCGAAGAAGCGTGCCGACGCCGTCACCGGGGCGCCCGTGATCCCGTCCTGCAGCGACTGCACCAGCGTCAGGCCCGCCAGCAGGACGATGATTCCTGAGGCGATGATCTGCCCCGGCGGGATCCGCACACCCAGATCGGCGGCCACCGTGTAGAGGACGGCGGCCGGCAGCGTGGCGATGATCCCGCCGAACATGTTCTGGAAGAAGTAGGGCAGTCCGTGCCGGTCCAGCCAGGTGTTCAGGCTCATGATGAGCGTGGCCGTGAGGAAGGCCGTGATGATCTCCAGGAGACCACCACCCAGCAGGCCCGCGACCGAACCGCCCAGCACACCCCAGCCCAGGATTGCCGTCCAGGTGCCGTAGGCCGCTGGCTTGGCTGCCAGGGCGTCGAGGATCTTCTCCGCGACCTCAGGCGGGGTGGCACCGGCCTGGATCGACCGGATCAGCCGGTCAACCTCCGAGAGCCGGGAGAAGTCCGTGGTCATCCGCCGCACCACCCGGAACACGTTCACCGGCGTCTTGTGGGTCGTGCCGATCGTGGTGAATATCGTGATGGTGTTCATCGTGATGTCCACATGGCAGTAGTGCAGGCCGTAGGCGGAGGTGACCGTGTGGATCTGGGTCCGGGTATCCGAATTCGACGTACCGGAGGACAACAGGATGTCCCCGATCCGGGCAGCCAGGTCCATCACCGCCGCGACCTGCGCCTGATTCGTCAGGTCAACAGGTGCGAGCGGGGACGGTGGCGGGGCTGCCTTCGCGGCGTCAATCGTGGCGATTCGCCCCGGCGCACTCAGGCGTGTTTTCAGTCGGTCGAACAGGGAGGACACTGCCGCCACAATAGCGGGGTGGGTGGTTTCTGACACGGACGCCCCCTCGGGTACGATCCACTACAGGTGGGGATCACCGTTCCTGCCTGTGCTGGAGTGGCGCAATTGGTAGCGCAACGCACTTGTAATGCGTAGGTTGCGAGTTCGAGTCTCGTCTCCAGCTCTCTATCCCCAGGTCATGGGCCTGGGGATTTTCTATTTCGGGGGCAAGTGTCTAAAAAGTGTCTAAGTAATAGACGTTGCTATCCGGACGGTCAGGTTTCTGGAGCTTGAGGTTGGGCGTTTTGAGGTGGCGAGGCCCTGCTGTGCCGGGGTGTGTGGCGGTTAATTTCACTTCGGGAGTTGCCCGCCGTCTTGCGGCTAGGAGGCCGCTTGGCTGCATGTCGCAGACCGTGCGAGTGCATTTGCTTCCAGTGTTACAATCGTCCTTATAATATAGCTGGTGTGGTTATATTATCGGCCGAAATGAAAGCGTAGGGTCCCCTAGTGCGACATACCTCAGAAGAGCTTGCCGACATTTTGCTTCCGCTGTCACCTCGTCTTATCGAGGCTGTCGGGGCAGGTATCGCCTCTGCTGCCAGATCGAAGGTGCCGCACCTGCTGGAACCTCACAAGCGGGCCCTCTACTCGCATGTAGTTCGCAGTGGGATATTTGACCACTTGCGAGAGAATGACATCGAGGGGTTTGTCCTGGATGAGGGGTGCCATAGCCTGAACCAGTCGGTGGTTCTGAGGCACAAGTCGGGTCTTGAGTTGAGGTTCACTAAGCTTCGGAGTATCGCTCGAGATTTGTCGACGCCCCGCATCCCTCAGCTGGACTCTCTCCTTGATTCTTCCGGTGCCCTATTTGGGCTGGAGCGAAAATCTCAGCTGCCCGGCGTGGTAGGCCTTTCCTGGGAGAGGCCGAAGTTGGATGACGAGGGATACCCGCTCGAGGAGCTGGAGGTTACTGCAGTCAGGGCAGCTGCTGGCCGTAGGCTCAGGGATGGGTTTGCGGATGTTGTAATCCCTCTCTCGGACCCAACCCTGGCTATTCCTGAGGAGGCGTTCGACCCGAACGCTGACGACGTTATCTACCGATATGAAGTGGATGAAGCGGACAATGCATAAGGGGCCCCTGGTTAGGGAGATACGTCTTTCCCGTGGAATGACGCAGAAAGATTTTGCTTCTCTGTTGGGTGTTCCGCAACCCTTCCTTTCTGAAATCGAGCGTCAGAAAAAGCCTGTCCCAGACCTCCTGATGGCTCGACTGAAGTACAAGTTTTCCATCCCTGACGTAGTTCTGGCGGCCGAAACCTCGCCTTATAGGGTGGGGGATCTGAATTTTCGGACCAATAAGACATCAGTAGCGGTGCAAGAGGCCGTCCGAGTTACGTTCTCGTGGATGGAGCAAGCGGTCAGGGATCTGCTCGGCCCGACCCCTTTCGCTGACCTGTCCTTGGACGGATTCGAAGATAGGGCACACCCCCTGCCCTGGGAGGTGATTGAAGACGCGGCCAGGACGGCGAGGCGAACGTTGAGGATTGCAGAGAATGGTCCCGTTACGAACGTGACTCGCGCCTTAGAGAGGGTGGGGGTGCCAGTGGTCTCTCTTGCTAACCCTCTTGTAGATTTCAGCGCGGTTGATGGCGTGTCATCTCCTTATTCGGGCGACAGGCCAGTTATCGCCACTACTGAGAAGGAGACGGGAGATCGAGTGCGGTTTACCCGGGCGCATGAGTTGGGGCACATTGTCCTCCATCAGCACCTTCGGCCAGGGGTTGAGCGCATAAGGGAAGATGAAGCGAATTTGTTCGCAGGTGCTTTTCTTTTCCCGGCTGAGGATGCTTTTCGTGAGCTCAGTCCGGGGCTGACGCCTGCCGGATATGCTCAAGTCAAGGCTCGTTACGGGGTGTCAATCTCTGCTTTGGTTCGTCGGGCTCGAGAGCTTGGGATTATCGATCAGAAGCGGTATCGAAGTTTGATGATTCAAATAAGTTCCCGGGGTTGGAGGAGTCACGAGCCAGTACGGGTGCCTGTAGAGAAAATTCTACTAGTTCCGTCTATTGACCTGGGCCTGGACCAGCCCATCCCGACGTCGGATCGTAAAGGGGAGGAGGGCCTGGGGTCTGAGGTGATTGATCTATTCAGTCGAGCCGAGTAGTCGCTGCTCGATTATTGAGGGTGAAGCTTTCTGGGAGGCTTCCGGTTGCAGAACCATGGAGGAGAGCGAGGATGGGCTGGGGTGTGCTGGCCAGGCGTTGTGCTCTTCGACTGGTCTAGGATTCCGCGGTGGTCGCGGGCGGTAGAACTTATCCTCTCCTCACTTTTGTCACGTAACGATTCTGTGAGCGTTTGCGATACGTAGAATGAGTGACGAGATAAATGACGGCCAGGGGTGATCTCCACCTCTGTGACTCGCAGCTTCGTTTGGCGGCTTTTTAGCAACTTCAGATG
>NZ_RXHJ01000034.1 GCF_003955685.1 Corynebacterium hylobatis | reverse complement strand
TTGACGCCGCGTAACACGCCACTCTCAAAAACTCAGGCCGATTCAAAATCGTGAAGAGCCCTTTTGCATCGACCTCCTACCTCGCTGCTTCTAACCCGGTTAGGAGACGCGATCTTAGCGCCAGTAGCGGCGCGGAGAATACTGTTCTGATGCACCATCCTTAGAGACCTGCATAGTTATGTAGCAAATGGGAATTTTGAACTTGGCACGACAGGGTTTTCAAGTTCAAATCAGCTGTTTCTCTGGGTATGTCCCATTGAGACAATGTCGGTGTCAGAAGGGGTTTACATGGTCATCCCCTGGTGAACAGGCCGACGAAACCGCTTCTCGGCTACTACTGGCTCTGCGTGACAGTGCTTGACCTCGGCAATCAGCTACGCGCATTCGCCGCGAGACACAGACGTCCAGACGACTTCTGACGGTGACGTGGGGTCAGGGCTGCGTTAGCAGGGGACATGGAAGACCTCTGGTGTGGAACTGGTTTGGTAGCACTTCCCATTCCGCACGGAGGTCTTCGCTATGTCAGCGGGTCACACACATTCGACCAACGTCTCCGGTCAGTACAACTAGTGGAGGCGTCGTCCTAGGCAGCTCCCGGTGAAGGGCACATCCCTCAGCCTCACCCCAGGGCGGGCATCCTGTGGGGCCACCCACCGGGCGTGCTACTTGTAAACGTCCCCGCGGGGCCCGACGCGGATGACCTCCACCACCAGGTGGGCCTCGAGAACGGAATAGAGAATCCTGTGGTCACGCACCCTGACGCGGTATCCCTCGCGGCCACCTAAGTCCACGCACCCCTCCGGGTAGGGGTCGTTTCCCAGGGCCTGGATGGTGTCCATGATCTGCTGAAACAGTTTCGGGTTGCCCCGCTGAATTTTCCCCAGGTCACGGGCCGCCCGTCGGGTCAATTCTATCTGGTATGCCGTGGCCATAATAGAGAAACTGTACCATATGTACATTTGTTATAAATCTTGCATTTTGGTGTTTTCTCTGGCATTCTGGGGGTATGTCCGCCGCGATGAAGAAGCTGTCCGCAATCTCTCTGGGAGAGCTGCGTAGAGATTTGGGCGAGGTCGTTAACCGGGCGACGTTTGCCGGTGAGCGTACTGCCGTGACCCGCCACGGTAAGGCGGTGGCCGCCATCGTGTCCGTCGAGGACCTGGCACTGCTGGACGAGCTGGAACGTCGCGCAGACCTGGAGGCGTTGCGCCAGGCTCGACGTGAAGATGATGGGACCCGTATTCCTCTGGATGATTTCCTTAACGGTCAGGCCTCCTGACGCTTCCGGCGGGAGACCTGCGCCGGTCCCGGGCCATGGGTGGCTGATCAACCGGCGGTGGCTGCATGCCTCGCCCAGTGTCAAGGGATCTCTCTAGTTCTGTGTACACCTGGGGTCAGGAAAGGCCGGGGGGAAGATTCACGGATCGGCTTGTTTTCACTTCCACACGGATGCGAGCGAGGGGCGCTGCATCCGGCAAGAAAACCACCGATTATGAAACAAGGGGAAGGGAAGGCTCTCTCGTGCTTCAGTGTGGTCTGGGTCACGGTCTTGTTCGATGGGCCGGAGCCCCGCCGCATCGGTCGCCTTTCGGGGATGTGAAAAACCGCCATACGAAGCCGCGAGTCACAGTAGGGGCACCGCGCAAGAGACACCTAACGAAGTACTACTAGTCTGCTTGTCCAGCTCGGGGCGTATTTCTGGACGCACCGTAGATCGTGGTGTGATCGACCGGTGCTCCACGCTGAAGTCATCATTTCCTCGAGATCGCGGTAACTGACGCCCTAGCGGCAGGGGCCTGCACGCCGCCCACAGAATGACCTCATGAGGGAAATGACGACCCCAGAAGAGACCCATGACCTTAATTATTTCACGCCGAGGATCCTACTGCCCCAACTGTGCAACAGCACCTGTTTTCTGCCTTGCAGGCGGGTGGGATGAGTGTGCCGAATGTCCACTGGGAACCGTTGTCGATGCCACAATGGTGTGGTGAAGAAAAACGACCACGGCACTGGTGGCACCTCCGAGAGTTTCCGGATCCGTGGTTCGATCCCGGATATTCCCCGGGAGACGCGGTGGGATCGGCTGTGGCGGCCTTTCTGGGTGATGCCAGCTGTTAGCGTGGTCGCGGCCCTGGTTGTCGGCTTCCTGCTGCCCACTTGGGAACGTGGGTTGTCCGATGTGGCGCTCAGGTTCGTTTTTGAGGGTGGGTCTGATGCCGCCCGGGAGGTGTTGGGCACCATCGCCTCCTCCACGATTGCGGTGACCGGTCTCATTTTCTCCATCACCCTGATCGTTCTGCAGCTGGTGAGCAGTCAGTTCAGTCCGCGAATGCTCAACGGTTTTCTGCGCAACCGCACCGTGCAGGCCACCCTGGCGATGTTCCTGGGGACGTTCGTGTTCTCCCTGACGGTCATCCGGTACGTGTGGAACGACGAGGAGGACATCACCGGATTCGTTCCCCGCGCATCAGTGTCGGTGGCCTTCCTGCTGGTGCTCGGGTGCCTGGGGTTTTTTCTGGCGTTCATTCGGACCATCACTTCCTCGATGCGGGTGGCCAACGCCATCTCCGAGATCGGAGAGGAAACAATGACTCTGGCCCAGCGGCTCTATCCCGTGCAGAGCAGCGACGCCGGCCTGGTCCAGGGGCCGGGCTGGTCCCCACGGCCCGGGGATCCCCGGGAAGAGGTACGGGCGGATTGCCACGGATCGCTGGTGTGGATCGACTACCGGACGCTGGTGTCCTGGGCGACGGAACATGACGCGGTGATCACGGTCGACCGGCCGGTGGGGGATTTCCTGGTGGACGGCCAGCCGCTGCTGCGGGTCTGGTGGGACGGGGAGCTCAGCGACCGGGACCGACGTGTTCTGCGCTCGGCCATCGAGGTGCGGACCGAGCGGGAACTGCACCAGGACGTGGCATTCGGACTGCGTCAACTCGTTGACATCGCTGACCGTGCGTTGTCCGCCGGGATCAACGATCCGGCCACGGCAGCCCAGTGTGTCCAGGAGATCCACCGGCTCTTCCGTTATCTGGTCACCGTCATCGAGCCCAGCCCCTACCTCGCCGATGACGAGGGCCTGGTCCGTGTGGTGCACCAGCCGCAACGCATCGCGGACATGCTCTATGAGGTGATCCGTGAGATCCATTTCTACGGGTCGGACTCCGCGATGATTCCGCGGCTGCTGCGCATTATGGTCGACGACCTGATGACGGCCGCTGCCGAGCATTCCCTGCCTGCTGTTGAGCGTGCCCGTGGCATCCTGGACGATGGCGCGGACGAGGACAGCGACAGAGACACCGCGGGCGTCTAATCCGGATCAGGTGGCGGTGAGATCGCATCGTCGAAAAGCAGCCGCCCCGGCCAGCACCAGAACAACGCCGGCAACGGCAAGCACCACCACACCTGCCCATCCGACCTCGGTCGCGGGGTGCTGGCCGACGTGCTCGCAAGGGGAGAGGTGCAGCCGGGACTGGTCGAGCTGGATCACCCGGCCGAACAGGCTGAATACGCTGCTCACGATGAACACCACCCACACCACGACCATCAGGCGGGGCGGCAGTCCGTAGAGCGCTGTGGCGGAGGACGACGGGCAGCAACAGCGCCACCTCAGGTCCTCCGAATCCGGATACGGTGATTCTTAACCGGGTGTCCGAGACGGCCTGAGAAAATCACGACCACTTCTAGTAGTGCTTTGTTAGGTCACTGTCCGTACTGTCACCGACCCAGAGACACCTAAAAAAGCACTACTAGGATGATCCTCACAATGGACCTACCCGCGACGATGGTCACCGGCAAGGAGAACCCACTGGATGTCTGCTCCCGCTCGGCACCGTAACGAACCCCATGGGACAGGCCATCATGCCCGGTTGAACTGGCTGCGTGCCGGTGTTCTCGGCGCCAATGACGGCATAGTCTCCATTGCGGCATTGTTACTGGGCGTTATCGCCACCGGCATGGGGGAGGGGGCGATTTTTCTTGCCGGGGTGGCCTCGACCATCGCGGGTGCGGTGTCCATGGCGTTGGGTGAGTACGTGTCGGTCTCTGCTCAGCGGGACACCGAGAAGAAACTTTTGGCCCTGGAGCGCAGGGAACTGGCGGAGCAACCGGAAGAAGAACGCCAGGAGCTTGTCGGCATCCTCACCGGGTATGGCATCTCGCCAGAGACGGCCGATAGGGCCGCCCGGGAGATTGGCCAGAAGGACCCGTTGGCGGCCCATCTCCAGCTGGAGCTGGGAATGGACAGTGAGGAACTGACCAGCCCGGTTGCTGCTGCTGTCTCGTCGGCCATCTCCTTTGTGCTCGGCGCACTCCTGCCGTTGCTGTCGGTGTTCTTCGCCCCGGCGGGGTCTGCGGTTGTCGTGGTCACAGCGGTCACCCTCGTGGCGTTGGCGTTGACCGGGTTTATCTCCGCTGTCCTCTCCGGCACCTCGCGCATGCGGTCGTGTGCTCGTTTGGTACTCGGAGGCGCCCTCGGCCTGGCCATCACCTATGGCGTCGGCTCGTTGTTTGGTTAGGGCCTCTCATCTGATCCAGGGCGCAGCCGGGGTGTCCTCTGGGGAAAAGGCCCCTGATTCGACATTCCTTCGTCTCCCGGTCGGCCCCCCGGGAGGCAGTGATCGGTCGTACCTGTGCGGGATGGGTAGGCTTCCCGGATGAAGGACCGTATCTCTCCCTCATTCTCGCCCGGCCCTATACGGGCCGGGGTATAGAAAATGCCCCAGTCTGTATACGACGAAGGCACGCCTCCAGCTCGACCACCCCGGAGGAGTCCACGGGAAAAAGAAGAGGAAAAGCTCTTCTTCTCCCTTGCCTGATCCGCTAAACGCTGTCAGGCTGAAGGCGTGAGCCACTGCGAAGTCACCGCCACGCTTTTAAGGAGTCAGAGTATGTCCTACACCCACACTGTCACCGTGGCACTGTCCTACGAGGATGCCATCGCACGTACCCGGGAGGCGTTGGCCGAGCAGGGATTTGGCGTACTTACCGAGGTCGATATCAAGGCCACCTTCACCAAGAAGCTCGGGGCTGCGGCGGCCGAAGCTGTGGGGGACTACGTCATCCTCGGTGCCTGCAACCCCACCCTGGCCAGCCAGGCGCTGGCCGCCGAGCCCGAGCTCGGTGCCCTGCTGCCGTGCAACGTCGTTGTCCGCCGGGGTCCGGGGGATGAGCGGACCACGGTGGAGGCAATCGATCCGCAGACCATGGTGAAACTCAGCGACAGCGCCCAGGTCCGCGCGGTCGCCGACGATGCTGACACCCGACTGCAGGCGGCGCTGGAAGCCATCAGCGGCGCCTAAGCCAGTCTTCACCACCCTGACCCGTGAGCGAGGGGCCTGGATCCGGGGCACTGGACGATGGAGCCCACCTCGGCCGTCGAGCAGCGTGTGGCCGCAACCTTCCCTTACCTCGGTGCCCAACTTAGAGAAACCCGACGAGACGATTCCCGTCTGTTGCAGGCCGGCCTACGTCACCGTCGAATTCGCCTCCCGGGTGATGGCGAAGATGAAAACAACAGGCGCCATCGACTCCGGCCGAACATAGACCACGATCACCGACCCCTAAACGCCCACCTCGCCACCCTCTTGACCAGGACAAACGACGGTAGGAGGGATTTTTCGTTAATTGATCCAGGTCAAGGAGTTAATCCGGGAAACGCCGTATCTTTAGAGATGCAAGCAAAAGAATATAACCCCGGAGACGAAAGGACCTGATCACCATGACCACCTCCACGAAGCTGAAGAACACCACCCTGCGCTCTGATGAATTCACCTGCCCCAGTTGTATCGCCAAGATCGAGAACAAGCTGAACGGGCTGGACGGTGTCGAATCGGCCGAGGTGAAGTTCTCCTCCGGCCGCATCCTGGTCAGCCATGACCCGGAAAAGGTCGCCGTGCGGGACCTGGTCGCCGCGGTGGCTGAAGTCGGCTACACCGCCAAGCCCTCGGCGATCTGACGCACCTACCTCCCCGGCCCGCCGGCATCAGAAGATGCCGGCGGGCCTTTCGCATCCCGCCTCGCGGCCAGCCGGTATTTTCCCTGCTCAGAGAGACTTTTCCGTTAATTGATCTGGCTCAAGGAACTTTCTTCGGGTTGCTCGTAACTTAATAAGTGACACCAATAAAATGCACTTCTCACCATGAAAGGAAAACACCATGAAGACCTGGAAAACCTGGGGTGTTGTCGCCGTCTCGGGCCTACTTATCCTCCTGTCCTGGCTCACCCCGTCGGAGATGTTCCTGTCGGATGTGTTCATGATCGCCGCGGCCGTCATCGCCGGTTGGCAGATCGCCGTTTCCGCCGTCCAGGCGCTGCGGATTAAAATGATCTCGATTGACCTGCTGGTCATCGTCGCCGCTATCGGTGCGCTGTTCATCCACAACTACTGGGAATCAGCCGCCGTCACTTTCCTGTTCGCTCTCGGCAAAGCGTTGGAGAGGGCGACAATGAACCGCACCCGCAAGGCACTATCGGACCTGGTAGATGCCGCCCCGGAAACCGCCACCAAGCTGGGCGGGGACGGTGCCGCCGAGACCGTCGAGCTATGGGAGCTGATGCCCGGTGACGTCGTACTCGTAAAAAACGGCGAGCAGATCCCCGTTGACGGGCGAGTGATCTCCGGTCACGGCGGGGTGGATGAGGCCACTATCACCGGTGAATCCGTACCGGCCGAAAAGGCCGAGAACTCCGAGGTCTTCGCCGGCACCTGGCTGCGCTCCGGGGTGCTGCGCATCGAAGCCATCGGCATCGGATCAGACTCCACCCTGGCAAAGATCATCCACCGCGTCGAAGACGCCCAGGATGACAAGGCGAAAACCCAGACGTTCCTGGAGAAATTCTCCCGGTACTACACCCCCGGTGTCATGATCGCCGCCCTCGCGGTCGGACTGATCACCTTCAACGTGGAACTCGCCCTGACCCTGCTGGTCATCGCCTGCCCTGGCGCGCTGGTCATCTCCATCCCGGTTTCGATTGTCGCGGGTATCGGCCGCTCCGCCAAGGACGGTGTCCTGATCAAGGGCGGGGAATACCTCGAGACCTCCGCCAAGGTCGATGCCGTTGTCGTCGACAAGACCGGCACCCTGACCAACGGTCGCCCAGAGCTGACCGATGTCGAGGCCCTGGACGACTCCTACACCACCGATCAGGTGCTCATCCTGGCCGCCCGTGCGGAAACCGCCTCCGAGCATCC
>NZ_RXHJ01000033.1 GCF_003955685.1 Corynebacterium hylobatis | reverse complement strand
TGGCACCCTTAAGGGCAGGCACCACCCGGCACGCACCCACCACACGCCCCATCAAGGACATGTGGCCGGTGACACGGCACAACCAACGATCACAAACAAAAGTACATTGGCACACTATTGAGTTCTCAAACAACATTTGCATGCTTTTCACTGTCACCCTCAGGGGCTCAAGCTCTTCAGCAGCTTGTCTGAACTTACTGTATCGGACCGACTCTGTCAAATCCAAACTGAGAAGTTCTGCTTTCGTTTCCTTCCCGGCAACCTCTCGGTAACCGTTCTTGGCAACGAGAATGACTATACGAAGCTTTAGCCCGAACAAGCAAATCGCCAGGTCATCCGGCCATTCTGCGAATAATGCGGGGCATGGACCCCACCATCACCACCATGATGACCAGTTCCACCATGGTCTGGGTGACCACCACGACCGGAGCGAGGGGCCCACCCATCGCCAGGGCGAAGGGCAGAACCACCAGCGAATTGCGGGTCACGCCGCTGAAGGTCGCCGCCACCTGCTGCGGGGCGGGCAACCGCAGCAGGGAACTGACCGTCAGGCCGGCCACGATCATCACGAGGGCGAAGAGAAGGTAGATACCGGCGGGAAGGAGAAGCCGCTGCCACTGCTCGAGCACTCCTCCAGCGTGGCCGGCGAGCACCACGAAGAGCGTGGACATCATGAGCGGGACCATCGCGGCATTGCCGGCGGCGTCGATACGCCGGGCCCAGCGGTGGCGCAGCGTCAACCGCTGCAGAAGGAAGGCCGCGCCCAGGGGAAGAAGGATCAACAGGAGGAAGGCCTTGAGGAAAGGTCCGGCAGGGAGCGCCTCCTGCGACCCCACGAAGAGACGCAGCAGGGGTGGGAGAAGCAGGAACTGTCCGATGAGCAGAAGAGGCGTCGCCGCAAGCAACTGAGCGCGCGCTCCCCCGGCCAGGCCGGTGAAGGCGATGACGTAATCGATGCAGGGGGCGAGCAGAACGAGCAGGACAGCGGCGTGGATCACGGTGTCATCACGCAGGGGCAGGGCCAGCAGCCCCGCAACCACGGGGACGATGACAGCGTTGAGCAGGGCGAGGGCGGTGAGGAAGCGGGCGTCGATACGCACGCGTGTCAGAGGAACAGACAGGAAGGTGACGAAAAGCAGAAGCCCCAGTACCGGGGTCACCAGACCCTGCAGTACCGGGGTGTCAATGAGCAGGCCGGCCAGGATCGCCGCGAGGTAGCAGGCGATCTGGTTACGCTCGAGCCAGGGGACCATCTAGTGGTAGACGGCGAGGAGCCCGTTGGGGCCGTCGATCACCTGGACCGGGGTATTGAAGATCTCGGTGAGAATGTCATCGCGCATGACCTCCCGGGGCGTGCCGAACTCCGCGATCTTGCCGCCCTTGACCGCGCAGATGTAGTCGGCGTAACGGGCCGCGAAGTTGATGTCGTGCAGCACCACGATGATGGTACGGCCGAATTCACGGGCGGCGGACTGCAGGTGCTTCATCATCTCGACAGAGTGGGCGATGTCAAGGTTGTTCAGCGGTTCGTCGAGAAGCACATAATCCGTCTCCTGGCAGAGCACCATCGCCACATATGCGCGCTGACGCTGTCCGCCGGAGAGCTGGTCGAGATAACGGTTCTCCAGGTCGGTCAGGTTCAGGAAGTCGATGTAGCGGGAGATGATCTGCTCGTCCTCCGCATTCAACCGGCCCTTGCTGTAGGGGAAACGGCCGAAGCCGACGAGCTGGCGCACCGTCAGCTTGGTCACGAAGTGGTTCTCCTGGCGCAGGATCGAGATGATCTTCGCCAGGTCCTTCGAGCTTGTCGACGACACGTCGTGCTGCGCCACCGTGATCTCGCCCGAGTCCATCGCCAGGAGGCGCCCGACCATCGTCAGCAGCGTCGACTTGCCGGCACCGTTCGGGCCGACCAGCGCTGTGATGCCGCCGGACGGGATCTCCAGCGTCACCGGCCCGATGGCCACATCGCTGTTGTATTCCTTACGGACATTGGTCAGTGTGATCACAGTCGGCCCTTTCTGAGGATGACGATGAGGAAGACGGTACCGCCGATCAGCTCAATGATGATCGAGACGACACCCTGCGCCCGGAAAATGTGGTTCATGATGAAGTAGGAACCCGTGAGCACCACGAAACCGGTGAGAGCGGCCATCGGGAAGATGAAACGGTGGTCATAGGTGTCCGCGAACTGGTAGGCCAGGGTGGCCACGAGGAAACCGAGGAAGGTCATCGGCCCCACCAGCGAGGTCGACACAGCCATCAGCACGGACACCAGGATCAGCGTGTAGACCGACAGGAGCTTGTGGTTCACACCGAGGTTGGTGGTCGCATCCCTGCCGAGCGCGATGACGTTGAGCTTGCGGGAGTTGAGGATCAGCAGGATGCCCGCGATGGCGATCATCGGGATCGCAATCGGGAAATACTGCGTGTCCGCATTGTTGACAGAGCCGAAGAGACGAGCGGACAGGACGTCGAACTCCGAGGGAGTCAGCGTGCGCTGCATGAATGTGGACACCGAACCCAGGCCACCACCGATGATGATGCCGACCAGCAGCATGGCGTGCATATTGCCGCCCTTGCCGGTGAGCAGCCAGGTGTAGAGCACCAGTGTCAGCAGGATCATCACGGCCATCTGCCCGACAAACAGCTCCAGGCCCCGGGTCGCGAGGAAGGCCGTCGTGCCGAAGAGGAACATCGTCGAGGTGTGGATGACCGTGTAGAGCGATTCGAAGCCCATGATCGAGGGCGTGAGAATCCGGTTATTGGTCACCGTCTGGAAGGCCACTGTGGCGATGCCCTGGCAGAACGCCACGATCGCCATGACCACGACGGACTCCATGCGGCGTTCGGCGATGAGTGCGAATCCCGGATGGCCCACCGGCATCGGGTTGTTGTACCAGATCAGTCCCCAGGTGAAGACGAGCGCGGCCACGAACAGGCCGGCCATGATGAGCCAGTATTTGCGCCTGGCCTTCTTCGTCTGGAACGGGCCTGAGGTCCGCTCCCTGATGGGGGTGGTCTCTTCGTCTGCGACGGTGACGTGCTCCTCCACCGCGGTGGACTCCAGGAAGGTCTCGCGGCGCTCCAGGCCCGTCGTCTTGTTCTCGATGTGCTTATCCACGGCGCGTCTGCCTCACAATCAGGATGACGAAGACAACCGCACCGATGATGCCCAGGATCACGGAGACCGGGATCTCGAAGGGCGCGATGATCGTGCGGCTGATCAGGTCGCAGACGGTGACCACCGCGATGCCCATCAGGCATACCCAGGGGAGGTTGGAACGCAGGTCATCGCCACGGAACATGGAGACGATGTTCGGCACGATCAGACCCAGGAAAGGCAGGCTGCCGACAACGACGGTGACCACACCCGTTGCCACGGCGATCAGGCCGGTGCCGATGAGGATCATGCGGTTGTAGTTCAGGCCGACGTTGGTGGCGATCTCCTCCCCCATTCCCGCGACCGTCAGCCGGTCCGCGAAGAAGAACACCGCGATCACGATGAACAGGACGATCCACAGCACCTCGTACTGGCCACGGAAGACCGTGTTGAAGGAACCTGCGAACCAGATGCCAAGCTGCTGCAGCATATCTGTCTGCAAGGCGAAGAAAGTTGAGATCGAGCTGACCACCGCACCGAGCATGATGCCGATGATGGGCACGATCAGCGAGGAACGCAGCGTCACCCGGCGCAGAAACATGAAGAAGATCATCGTGCCGACGAAGGAGAACACCACTGCGCCGATCATCCGGTCGAGGATGGTCGCCGCGGGGATGAAGTACATGACCGCCAGCAGACCCAGGCCCGCCCACTCCGTCGTGCCGGTGGTACTCGGTTCCACGAATTTGTTCTGGGTCAGCAGCTGCATCACCAGGCCGGACATCGCCATGGCGGCACCCGCGAGGATGAGCGAGACCGTGCGTGGGATCCGGACCGCCTCAAACATGAGCTGACCGTCATCACCACCGAAGATGTCGTACTGTCCGGTGAAGAGGGAGGCCATGACGAGGGCGGCGACAAAGATAAAGCCGAGAATCAGCTTCCAGTCGAAGAGTTTCACCCGGGTACGTACTTGACGTCCGGGGGTTGTCTCCGACTGCGCGGAAGCAGGAGATGCGGTGGACACCCCTCAGTCCCCCTTTCTTTCACTGGCAGACGGTGCAGCGATGAACATACGTGTTTCCTGGTTTCTGGCGTGGGCGGACCGGTGCGGTCCGGGCCTGGTGGGGCGGTAAAAGGGAAGGAGGCTGCCTCGTGTGCACAAGACAGCCTCCTAGATGTTTCGGGTGATTCCGGAAATTGGGACGAATCCTAGCCGCCCCTTCCCCAGTCCACCGAATTAATTGTTGTTCGCGGCCTCTTCGAAGAGGTCGGCCAGACCGTTGAGAATCTCGGTGTACGTGATGATGTTCTCGTTGGTGTAGGTGTCGGCAGGCGCGTAGTAGACGCTGCCTTCGGTGGTCGCGGTGACGTTGGCCAGGGCCTCGTTGTCCTCGATGACCTGCTCAGCCGCGACGTACTCGTCGGTGTTGCGGGTGGTGGTACCGCCGTCGCGGTCCATAACGAGGAGGATATCCGGGTTGGAGGCGGCGATCGCCTCGACGTTGATGTCATCGCCCTCGTGGTCGGAGGAGGCGTTGTCGACCTCGAGAGCCGGAGTCATGCCCAGCAGGTCGAAGATCGGGCCGAAGGTACGGCCGACGGAGGGGGCGATGTAGCCGATGTTGCCACCGGAGACGTTGACGGCCATGACGGACTTGTCGGAGACGGCCTCATAGGCGGTCTTGGCGCGCTCGAGGGCATCGCTGAAGTCGGCGACGATGGTGGCCGCGTCCTCCTCCTCACCGAAGACCTCGCCGAGGACCTCGGCCTGGCGGATCAGCTCCCGGTCCAGCGGCTCGCCGTCACGCGGATCGAGCTCGATGATGGTGACGTCGGGGTTGAGGGTGGAGATCTCGTCGTAGTACTGGGCGAAACGCTGGCCATTGACGATCAGCTCCGGCTGGGCGGCGGTGAGCGCCTCCAGGTTCGGCTCACGGTGGGTGCCCAGGTCGACGATGTTCTCGTCCTCCTTGTAGGAGGTCACGGTGAACGGGACCAGGCTGACCGGAGCGGCCACCAGATCAACATCCCAGCGGTCCAGTAGCTCGAAGGCACGGTTATCGGTCGCGGCAACGTTGCCGATCGGCTGGGCGATCTCCTTGGTGCCGTGGTTGTCCTCGATGGTGATCGTGGTGGCCTCGGCGGCAGCGGTGCTGTCAGTGTCAGCCGCGGTCGTGCCGCTGTCGGAGCAGGCCGTGAGAAACAGACCGGCAGCGGCGACCGCGGCGATCAGGGAGGTACGGAATCGTGCCATGGTGTCCTTGTTTCCTTAAAAATCAGTTCGAAAGGTGACCAGCGTCCTGGTATTTTAGGGCAGGGTTCCCTAAGTGGAGAACAGTACAACGTCACCACTGGCAAGGCAAGGCTACCTTGCCCAAATCAACCCTCGGGAGGGGTGAAATCCAGCAAACTGCGAGGTGGGAGAGTTTTCGCAAATTTTCAACCCAGACGTTGCTTTGGCTCACCTTACCGGCGAAAGGGTGGCCGATGACACAAATTGGTAAATTTCACACCCCCCGAAATCGCTGACTGCCGCTGACCAGTGATTTCGCCCCGACCCCCTGGGAAATCTCCGGGAAATACCCTGACACTCGCCCCCACCTCCGGAGGGCCCACAGGCAGCAGAAAGCCCCCGCCCCTGAGCTGACTCAGAATGCGGGGGCAGGCGGCAAACCCTACTTGTCGTCGCCCTGGGTCATCAGCGCGAGGCCGATGGCCAGCATGAAGACATCCTTCGCCAGGCTCATACCCTCCTGCGAGGGACGGATACCGTCAGCCTCGGTGTTCTCCGGGTTGCGGAAGTACATCGACAGCAGGCCGCCGCCGAAAGCGGCCAGCCCGGCGCCGGCGATCCTGCTGGGCACGAAGGGGGCCAGCAGAGCCGCACCGAGGCCGGTCTCCGCATAGCCGAGCCAGGTGCCGAACTTGTCCGAAGGCAGCTTCGCCAGTGCCGGGATGCCGGAAGCCGCGGCCTGCTGGACGCCGGCGGAATACTCGGCCGGCATGCCGATCTTGCCCACGCCGGAGTTGGCGATGAAGGCGCCGGAAACGCCGCGGAGGATGGCGGTGGAAATCTTGGACATGAAAGCTCCTAGCAATATTGTTGACGTGTACTCATACAAGGTACACGTTCGCTCCTTTCGACGCCAGTGGCAATCTCAGGAGCCGATCTCCTCCAGCACATGATCACTCTCGTCCGGAAAGAGCAGCGGGTAGGTGAAACCTGCGATCGCCGCACCCACCAGCGGCGCGACGATGAACGCCCAGACCTGCATCAACGGCTCGCTCCCCGCGAACCACGCCACACCCAGCGAACGTGCCGGGTTCACCGAGGTGTTGGAGATCGGGATCGAGATCAGGTGGATCAGAGTCAACGCCAGACCAATCGCGACCGGAGCGAAACCCTGCGGGGCACGACGATCAGTGGATCCGAGAATGATCCAGAGGAAGATGGCGGTGAGCACGGCCTCCGCCACAAGCACAGCCACCAGTGAATAACCATCCGGGGACCGGTCCCCGTAGCCGTTGGTGGCGAAACCGGATTCCACAGCCGAAAAACCCTCCCGACCCGAGGCAATCACGTAGATGACACCACCCGCCAGCGAACCGCCGATCACCTGGGCAACCATGTACGGAAGCACGGCCGAACCCTCCACGCGGTTGGAGAGGAACGCACCCAGGGTGACAGCCGGGTTGAAGTGCCCGCCGGAGATGTGGCCGACGGCGTAGGCCATGGTCAGGACGGTGAGTCCGAAGGCCAGGGCAACACCGACGAAGCCGATGCCCATATTGATGTTCGGGTTGTCAGCGGACAGGACGCTCGCAGCGAAGACCGCGCTACCGCAGCCGCCGAAGACGAGGACAAAAGTACCCAGCAACTCTGCGGCCAGGCGTGTCGTCATTGATTGATGCACGTGAACTCCAGACGGTGGGAAACAGTGTATGAAGCTGACTCTACGATGCGTCGCCCCTGCTGGCAGCGTATTTGTGTAACGGATACGTCAGAATCGTCCAAAACCGTTCCACATCTGCGAGCACAGCCATCCGAGCCGGTGTTGCCGGGGCCTGCCCCTTGGGAGTTGAGAACCGGGGGTTAGGTCTCATCCGCTAGATTCCATCCGTTAGGTCCGGACATGTATCCCCCAGGATCCGCGCTGCCCACCATGCCGCCGCACCCGAGAGATACATGTCCGGACCTAACCCCCGAGACCTACTTCAGGGGGCGGACTACAAAATGAGGAGATCCCCAGACCAGTGATGGTCTGGGGATCTCTCTTTGGTGGAGCTGCCGGGGATTCACGGTATATCTGATCTACCTGCAGG
>NZ_RXHJ01000032.1 GCF_003955685.1 Corynebacterium hylobatis | reverse complement strand
CCAGGCCGACATCGGCGTGGCCATGGGAGCCGCTGGTTCCCCGGCCGCCATCGAAACCGCCGACATCGCCCTGATGGCCGATAAGCTGCCCCGCCTGCCCTACGCCCTGGGCCTGGCTCAGCGCACGGTACGCACCATGCGTGTCAACATCGCCATCGCCCTGGCGACGGTGGCCATCCTCCTGGTCGGCGTTCTGCTCGGTGGAGTGACCATGTCGATTGGCATGCTCGTCCACGAGGCATCTGTCCTGCTGGTCATCGCCATCGCGATGCTCCTGCTGCGTCCGACCCTGAAGGAGGGCAAGGACCAGGCAGAGGTCAGCACCGCTGACGCGGCGAAGGAGGCGCTGAGCGCCTGACGAAATAACCCCCACAACCAGCCCCACCGGGTTTTCTCCCAGGTCTTCCCGGTGGGGCTTTCCCATGTGTGCCCCGCTCTCAGGTAGCTGGGTCGTGGCTCAAAGCGGAAACCGAGGCGAGGAAGACGTCGCAACGCGACACCCTTGTCCTCCCTTCCATTTCATGAAATCATATGCACATGCATGCAGATGATAAATGGAGCGTCACCGTCGACAGCGTCTACGTGGAGCTGGCGGTGGAAATGTTTGCCATGCTGGCCGACCCGACCCGGGTGCGCATCATCCTCGCCCTGCAGGAAACGGAACTATCGGTCGGTGAGCTAGCCGAGATCGTGGCCAAGTCCCCGGCGGCAGTCTCCCAGCACCTGGCCAAGCTCCGTCTGGCGAGGATGGTAGCCACCCGCCAGGAGGGCAAGCGGGTGTTCTACCGCCTGGCCAACGAACATGCCCGTCAACTAGTGACCGATGCGATCTTCCAGGCCGAGCACGCCGTGGAAGCCGAACCCCGCCATCACCGGCAGAGTTCTCCGGCAGCGGTCACCAAACTCAGAAATCAGCCCGCGCCATGATCGAGGTACTGCGTAACCCCTCCTACGCGAAACTGTTTTCCGCCCAGATCATCGCCCTGGTGGGCACCGGGCTGCTGACCGTGGCTCTGGGTCTGCTGGCCTTCGATATCGCCGGCGGCAACGCCGGAGTAGTGCTCGGTACCGCGCTGACCATCAAGATGATCGCCTATGTGGCCGTCTCCCCGGTCATGTCCGCGCTGACCGCCCGCCTGCGCCGCAAGCCGGTGCTGGTGAGCTCTGACCTGCTGCGCCTGGTGGTGGCACTGGCGCTGCCGACGGTGAGTGAGACCTGGCAAATTTATGTGCTCATCTTTATCCTGCAGTCCGCGTCCGCAACGTTCACCCCCACCTTCCAGGCGGTCATCCCTGAGGTGCTGCCTGATGAACGCCAGTACACCCGTGCTCTGTCGTTGTCCCGGCTGGCCTATGACCTCAAGTCCCTGCTCAGCCCCGTGATCGCCGCGGCATTACTGACGGTGATGGTCTACAACAATCTCTTCATGGGCACCGCCCTGGGGTTTCTCGCCTCCACGGTGCTGGTGCTGACCACACGTTTCCCGGCTATCACCCCGGCCGCGCCTGCCCCCTTCCTGAACCGATTGACTCTGGGAGCCCGAATTTTCTGGCGCACCCCGCAGCTGCGCAGCCTGTTGGCCATGAACCTGGTCGTGGCGGCCGCCACCGCGATGGTGATCGTCAACACCGTCGTACTGGTCCAGGGGTATCTGCAGCGTTCGGAGTCCGATGTCGCGCTGCTGCTGGCCGCCTACGGGGCCGGATCGATGATCATCGCCCTGGTCGTCCCTTTGCTCCTGGACCAGGTGGCTGATGAGCGGCCAGTGATGCTCACCGGCGCCGCCCTCCTGCCGGTGGGCCTCGTGTCAGCCGCCGCCGCGATCTATTTTCCCACCGGCCCGGGACAGTGGGCGGGACTGCTCCTCGTCTGGCTGGCGCTCGGGGCGGCGACCTCGCTGGTTCTCACCCCGTCGGCCCGTCTGCTGCGCCGTGCCAGCACCGAGGACAACCGTCCGGCGGTTTTCGCCGCCCAGTTCTCCCTGTCCCACGCCTGTTTCCTGCTCACCTATCCTGCCGCGGGAGCCCTCGGGGCCTGGCTGGGGCTGTCCGTCACCGCACTCATCCTGGCCGGCCTCGGACTGCTCGGGACAGTCTGGGCCGTCGTGGCCTGGGGCCCGAACCCCCAACCCACCCCCACGCACCCGTCCACCACAACCAGGCGGTAGCCCCTGGAAGGATCTGACATCCATGAATTCTCCCGGCAGTAATCATCACCACGACCACCTGCTGCTCATCCGGTTCATGTATCTCTCCGTGGTGGCGGTGGTGACCATCGGATTGAAGATGATTGCGGCCTCCGTCACCGGGTCCGTGGGCTTCTTATCCGACGCTCTGGAATCGGTGGTCAACCTCGTGACGGCGGTCATTGCAGTCATCGCCTTGTCTGTCGCCGCCCGTCCCGCGGATGGCAGCCACAACTTCGGCCACGGGAAAGCCGAGTACTCCTCCGCACTGGCCGAAGGTGCCATGATCCTCCTCGCGGCAGTGCTGATCATCTGGACCTCAGGGCAACGCCTGCTGGCCCCGCACCCCTGGAAGAGGTCGGGATCGGTCTGGTTCTGACCACGGCCGCCCCCGTCATCAACCTCATCGTTGGGATGGTGTTGATCCGGATGGGTAAAAGGCACCGCTCGGTCACCCTCCAGGCCGATGGCCAGCACCTGATGACGGATGTGTGGACCTCAGTCGGGGTGCTCGTCGGGATCGCCGCAGTCTGGCTGACCGGCTGGCTGTGGTTTGACCCGATCATCGCCCTGCTGGTCGGCGCCAACATCTTGTTCACCGGCTACCGTCTGCTGCGCAGCTCACTGAGCAACCTGCTCAACCGGCCCCTCCCTGATGAGGACCTGACCACCCTCAATGCGGCCCTGGCTGACTTCCGGGAGGATCACAGCGTGGAGTTTCCGCCCGCGCGGACCGTACTGTCAGGCCGTCACCGACATGCTTTCGTGGTGATGGCGGTCCCCGGTGACTGGAGCGTGAATATGACCCATGATCTGGCCCACGATCTCGAGGACGCCATCGCCGCGGCTCTCCCCGGGACAGAGACCTTCATCCACGTCGAACCCCTGGCGGGCAGTGACGCGCCTTGACTGTCCCTAGATCCCACTCCTTTCTCAGGGGCGAAGATCTGTTCGCTGAATGCGCCGTGCCCAGGCCGTCAAGGTCCGGGTTCGCCTCGCGCCCCACGCAGCCGTGCGTGTTCTGCCGTCTCGCGGCGAAAACTGTTGCGACGGTCACCGGGGACGCGCCACCTTCTCCGCTGAATCCACGGATCTGCGGGCCACCCTGATATGCGGGGGTTCGTGAGCTAGTTTGTTCGTTCGGTTAGGAGCGGGCGAAGCGGGCGATGGCATCGGTGACTTCCTGAAATTTCGCGTCTGCAGCCTCGCCTCCCGACTGGGCGGCATCGCGCACGCAGTGCCTCATGTGGTCATCGAGCAGGCCCAGGGCGACATTGCGCAGGGCGGAGTTGACCGCGGAGACCTGGGTGAGGATATCGATGCAGTACTGCTCCTCGTCGACCATGCGGTGTATGCCCCGGACCTGGCCCTCGATGCGCTTGAGGCGGGCAAGGTAGCGGTCCTTATCGTTGATGTAGCCGTGGGTGGTGTGGCAGGTGCCTGCCGCTTCGTCACTAGGGACGGTCTGATCAGGGGTGAGGGCATTCATGGGGGTCTCCTTGCTAAAAAGGGGCCGGCTGGTAAGTCGTGGGGTTAGTGAGAAGTTCGATCAGGATGGCAGGCGTGAGGGAAGGTGGATTAGGCATTGACCGGCTGTCGGGGGCTGGCCTCAGTCGTGTTTGATGCGGGGGCTGTCGCACCGTGACTAGACGTGAAACCGCGCAACCGCAGGGAATTGGACACGACGAACACGGAGGAAAACGCCATCGCGATACCGGCGAGAATGGGGTTGAGCAGGCCGATGGCGGCAACCGGAATCAGGGCGACGTTGTAGGCGAAGGCCCAGAACAGGTTGCCCTTGATGGTGCCGAGTGTGCGACGTGACAGCCGGATCGCGTCGACCGCGGAGCGCAGGTCGCTGTTCATCAGGGTGATGTCCGATGCCTCGATGGCTACATCTGTGCCTGCCCCCATGGCCAGGCCCAGGTCAGCCTGGGCGAGTGCGGCGGCGTCGTTGATGCCGTCGCCGACCATGGCGACGTTCTTGCCCTGCTTCTGCAGCCTCTCGATGACTCGGACCTTGTCCTCCGGCATGACCTCGGCGATGACCTGGGCCGGGTCGATGCCGACCTCGGCGGCTACCGCCTTCGCGGCGCCGGCGTTGTCACCGGTGAGCAGCATCGGGGTCAGGCCCAGCTCCTTCAGGCCGGCCACCGCGGCGGCGGAGGTCGGTTTGGCGGTGTCCCGCACGGTGATCACCCCGGCGTTGCGGCCGTTGATCTGAACGACTACCGGGGTGCCACCCAGGGTTTGGGCGTGAGTGAAGGCGTCCTGCAGGGGTCCGGTCAGTTCACCGGCGGGGCGTCCGACGGTCACGCTGTGGCCTTCCACCCTGCCGGTGACTCCCCGGCCGGCGGTGTTGGCGAAGTCGGTCACCTCGGGCAGGGTTTGGGTGCGTCCGCCTTCCCGGGCGATGGCTTGGGCGATGGGGTGTTCGGAGGCGAACTCGACGGCGGCGGCCTTGGTCAGAACATCGTTACGGTCAAATCCGTCGGCAACGGTGACGCCCGTGACAGACATGACGCCGGTGGTCACGGTGCCGGTCTTGTCCATGACAATGGTGTCCACCTTCTTGGTCGACTCCAGCACCTCGGGGCCCTTGATCAGCAGACCCAGCTCGGCACCACGGCCCGTACCCACCAGCAGGGCGGTCGGGGTGGCCAGACCCAGGGCACACGGGCAGGCGATGATCAGCACCGCGACCGCGGCGGTGAAGGCCGTCGCCAGTCCGGCGTCGAGGAGGAAGACGTGGGTCAACAGCGTGAGGATCGAGATGACGATGACCACGGGCACGAAGACCGCAGAGATCCGGTCGACCAGGCGCTGCACCGGGGCCTTCTTCGCCTGGGCCTCGGTGACTAGCTTGGCCATCTGCGACAGCGTGGTGTCGGCACCGGTGCGGGTGACCTCCACCAGCAACCGCCCTGAAGTATTCAGGGTGGCACCGGTGACCTTGGAACCTGCGGTGACCTCCACCGGCACGGACTCACCGGTGAGCATGGATTCATCCACGGCCGAGGATCCCTCAGTGACACGACCGTCGGTGGCAATCTTCTCACCCGGGCGGACGACGAAGACATCACCAATCTTGAGCTGGCCCACCGGGACGCGGACCTCCGCGCCGTCGCGGATGACCGCGGCGTCCTTGGCACCCATGTCGAGTAGCTTGCGCAGCGCCGCGGAGGACTGGCCCTTGGCCTTGGTCTCAAACCAGCGACCCAGCAGCAGGAAGGAGATCACCACTGCCGCGGTCTCCAGATAGATCTCGTCCATGGTGGAGTTTGTCGGCAGCAGGTGAATCTCCATCGTCATGCCAGGATGGCCGGCATTACCGATGAACAGGGCCCACAACGACCACAGGTAGGCCGCCCCTGTGCCGAGCGTGATGAGCGTGTCCATGGTGGTTGCGCCGTGGCGCAGGTTAACCAGGGTGGCCCGGTGGAAGGGGGCACCGCCCCAGAAGAACACCGGGGTGGTCATGGTAAGGACAGCCCACTGCCAGTTGGTGAACTGCAATGCGGGAATCATGCTCAGCAGGACGATTGGCACCGTGAGCAGTGCGGAGATGATCAGGCGATTCTTCAGGTCAGCGGCCTCATGCTCGCGGGCGGTGTCGACCTGACTCCGGGCACCGCTGGAACCTGAAGCCACTGTCGCGGCGTCGTCCGTACTGTCGCCGCCATCGTCCGTGGCACCTGACATGGTGAAGGCACCGTAACCGGTGGTCTTAACGGTCTCGATGAGGTTGTCAGGGTCAACTTTCGCCGGGTCATAGCGCACGGAGGCCGATTCGGTGGCGAAGTTGACGGTCGCCTCCACACCGTCAAGCTTGTTGAGTTTGCGTTCCACCCGCGACGAACACGAGGTGCACGTCATGCCGGTCACGCCGAGGTCGACCTGGAGCAGGTCGACCGCTGGTTGAGTCTGGGTCATCACTTATCAGTCCTCAGGGAGAGTGCATCGGTAATTATTGTCCGGTGCGGGCGGCAATCCCCGCCTTCCATAACCCTAACCATATACCCCTGGGGGGTATAAAGCAAGGGTGGGTGATGTCCGCGAATCTGTGGATGAAAACGGGCCCGGCCCCGCTGTGACGCAGTGCGGCGGCCGGGCCCTGGGGGTGGGAACTAGGGCTTGAGGGTGTAGCCGGCCTCCTTGATGGCGGCGGTGACATCCTCGTCAGTGAAGTTCTCTCCGGTTACCTCTACGCGGCCGGTGCCGGGGTTCGCTTCCACGGAGTTCACGCCTGCCACCTCGCGGACCTCTTCCTCGACGGAAGACTTGCAGTGTCCGCAGGTCATACCTTTGACCATGTAGTTCTTGGTGACGGTTGCCATGTGAATGTCCTTTCAAGGGGGTGGGGCCGGAGGTGGCGAAGTGGCGTCAGTGCTGGGGCACCCCTTCGACTATCCTCCAATTTATACCCATGGGGGGTATAAATCAAGGAGGTGGGCAATCAGGGCAAGTGCAGGGTCTGGGTGCACTCGAAACACGCTGTGATGCCTTCCGGTCAGTGTCTCCTTGTCGCTCGGGCTCAGGTCTTTCGGGTGGTGTCCGGCATGGTGCGTGCGTGATGGGTCATGTCGTGCTCCCTATCTCGCGTCGATCCGGAAAAGCCGGTCGAGCCAGCTTGACCACACTCTCGACCCTAGGGGCCTCCCGGCGGGACTCGGGGGTTGAACCATGAAGATTTCATGAAGAAATCCATTCTCCATCCCGCGGCTGTGGCGCTGGAGGGGCGGCCCCAATACCTGCCCCCACTTCCCTGGGGACGGGCCCGCCCTCTGCGGGCTGTGACCAGCCATTTCCGAGTGTCACCTGGGGTTGTCTCCGGGTACGGAAGCCCGGTCGCCAGGCTCGTGCACGTGTCGCGGGGAGTGGAAACTCGTGCCCGCTGAGGGTCAGGGCCCGCGTGTTTTCCCTGGGGAATGCGCGGACAGAGGGGTTGTCGGGGTGGGGCATCTGCAATTGAAGCGCTATTGTCATCTCGGAACGATAACGCCATGATCACAATCCCGCATAGGGAAACGACGGAAGAAGATTCAATGCGACTGACGGCTCAGCGGGCTCCCCGAGGAAAACATCGCAAGATCACCACCTCGCAGACCAAGGGGCGCGTGGCACTGGTGGCCGTGGCCGCCAGCGCGGTCTCCTCGGCCGGGATCGGTGGGGCTACTGCCGCCACGCTGCAGGCCCAGGATGAGGCCCCGGCATCTATGGAGGTCACCACCGTCGATGTAGAGCTGGCCGCCAATGACGCCGCCTTGTCCTTCGATGCGACGCAGGT
>NZ_RXHJ01000031.1 GCF_003955685.1 Corynebacterium hylobatis | reverse complement strand
GCCGTGACAGGGCGGCGCGCTAACCAACTGCGCCACAGGGCCTTATTCTTTTCTAGAGGCAAGCCTCTGTACCCCCAACGGGATTCGAACCCGTGTCGCCGCCGTGAAAGGGCGGTGTCCTAGGCCACTAGACGATGGGGGCCAGTCAATTTTCCAGAAGCGCTCTGGGACGTGCGACTGACAAGAAGACTACTGTATTCGGCGCCAAGAACAAAAACCGCTGGCCCCAGCGTGTTTTCATGTACCGATCTGATCTACCCTGGAGACATCAGGACGAATCAAGAACAGGCGGAAAACCATGAGCCAGAACAATGACCAGACCAACTGCTCCTGCCATGAGCCGAACGTCCACGGCTACAACGAGAACAAGGCGAAATACCTCGCCCGCCTCAAGCGGATTGAGGGCCAGACCCGTGGCATCCACCGGATGATCGATGAGGACCAGTACTGCATCGACATCCTCACCCAGGTCTCCGCCGTGACCTCTGCCCTGGAGAATGTCGCCCTGGCACTGCTGCAGGACCACATCTCCCACTGTGTCGCCGGTGCCGCGAAGGCGGACGGGGAGGCTGCGGAGGAGAAGATCCGGGAGGCCATGAAGGCCATCCAGAAGATGGTGAAATCCTGACGCGATTCTAGCGGAAGGCCTTGTCAGCGGACTATTCTGAGAGGAAGAAACACAGTTCCCGGGAAAGGGCCGCCATGGACCTGGCAGTGGAGACGGTCGGGCTGGCCAAGAGCTTCGGTGCGGTCCGTGCGCTGAATGAACTCGATCTCACGGTGCAGACAGGTGAGGTGCACGGTTTCCTCGGGTCGAACGGTTCCGGCAAGTCGACCGCACTGCGCATCCTGCTGGGCATCCTGCAGCAGGATGCCGGCACCGTGCGGGTGCTCGGGGGTGATCCCTGGAGCGATGCCGTAGAACTGCACCGACGGATGGCCTATGTGCCCGGCGACGTCGAATTGTGGCCGAATCTGACGGGCGGGGAGACCATTGATCTGTTTGCCCGCCTCCGCGGCGGACTCAACACGAGGCGCCGTGACGAACTGATCGAGAGATTTGACCTGGATCCCAGCCAGAAAGGCCGCACCTACTCCAAGGGGAACCGCCAGAAGGTCGCGTTGATCTCCGCCCTGGCCTCCGATGCGGAGCTGCTGCTTCTCGACGAGCCCACCTCCGGCCTCGACCCACTCATGGAGGCGCAGTTCCAGGAGGTAATCCGGGAGGCCCGGCAACGTGGGCACACAGTGCTGCTGTCCAGCCATATCCTCGCACAGGTAGAGGCGCTGGCTGACCGGATCTCCATCATCCGGAAGGGACGGATCGTCGAGTCCGGCTCCCTGTTGGACATGCGGCACCTCAGCCGTACGGTGGTCACCGCCCTCACGGACAGGCCGATGGATGAGCTGATCAACCACGAGGGAATCTTCAACGCGCACCGGGAGGGGGAGCAGGTGCGGTTCGACGTCGACGCCGAGCACCTTCCCGAGGTCATGCGTCTGCTCGCGGCTCTTGAGGTCCGCGCCGTCTCCGCCTCCCCGCCTGGGTGCTGGGATTGTCCCTGCTCATGGTCTATTTCTCCACTGCGTTGGGCACCGTCCTCGATGGGGTGGGAGCCTGGTCGGCCTGGCCCAGCTGGCATTGAGCCCCGTCACGGCGCTGGTGGGCGGGCCCGGCTACGGCGTCGACGAGGTCACCGTGCCCCGTTTCCTGGCCGGCCTCTACGGGGTGTACCTGATGCTGGGCGCGGCGCTGATGTCGATGCTGACCGTCTCCCTGCACACCCGTGCAGAGGAACAGAGCGGACGGGCAGAGCTCGTGCTCGCCAGCGTCGTCGGGCGTCATGCGCAGACCGCTGCCGCGTTGATTCTCACAGTGGTGATGAACCTCCTCATGGCGGCCCTCATGACCGGGGTGGTGCTCACCGCCCCCATCCAGCCCACACCGGAGATGGCACCGACGGTCCTGTTCACCAGCAGTATCGCGGCTGTGGGCATCGCCTTCGCCGGGGTCGCCACAGTGACGGCGCAGTTGTCACCCTATTCCCGGACATGCACGACGCTGGCCGGTCTGATTCTGGCGGTGTCGTTCGTTGTCCGCGGTCTCGGTGACATGTCCCGGGTGCAGGGAGGGGACCTGGCGTGGTTGTTATGGCTCTCCCCCGTCGGCTGGGCGCAGCAGACCGCGCCCTACACCCTCGACCGCTGGTGGCCGTTGATCCTGCTGGTGGTTTTCGCGGCGCTCACTGTGGCGCTGGGGTTCTGGTTGCGGGCCCGGCGTGACCTGGCCGCAGGCGTCATCGCTGACCGACCGGGCCACACGCAGGCGCCCAGCTGGTTGGGTTCTCCCCTGACGTTGGCATGGCGGCTTCAGCGGGGCACCATCCTCGGCTGGTCGGTGGCGATACTCACCGCCGGTCTGATTTTCGGGGCCTTCACCCGCACCATCGCGGACACGGCCGGGGACATGCCCGTGGAGGTCCTGGCGGTTCTCGGTGGGGCGATGGGCATCACGGAGGGTTATCTGGGCTTCATGGGGTCTATTTCGCGGTGATGCTCTCCGTGTACGGCATCCTCGCAGTAACTTCGCTGCGAGCCGAGGAGGCCGGGCACCGCACCGAGTCTGTCCTTTCAACGGCTGTGGGACGCCCGACCTGGTTGCTGTCCTGGGTCGGGGTCGCCGCGGCCGGCGCCTTCTGGCTGTGCATGCTCGCCGGCCTCACGGAGGGTGTGGGTGCCGGGCTGGTCACCGGCGAGTGGTCGCTGCTGTGGCCCACTGTCCTGGGACACAGCGTCCAGTTCGCGCCTGTATGGCTGCTCATCGGTCTGACCGCCGCGCTCTACGGCCTGGTGCCCCGCTTCACGGGTCTGGTGTGGCTGATCTTCCTCACCGGCAGCGTGCTCATCATGTTCGGCCGGATGATCGAGCTCGACCAGGTGTGGCTCAACCTCTCCCCCTTCACCCACGTGGGCCAGCATCCGGCGGCCGAAGTCGGCTGGGCGGGCGTGGGGGTGCTCGCGGGCACGGGCGTGCTGCTGGCCCTGCTGGGTGCCCTTGCTTTCCGACGCCGCGACCTCACCGCTTCCTGAGCCGGTGCAAACAAAGGAGCCCTCCCGAGGTGGGAGGGCTCCTTCACTTTGTGGGCCCCGCGGGGCTCGAACCCGCGACCTGCGGATTAAAAGTCCGTAGCTCTACCAACTGAGCTAGAGGCCCGTGGGAACGATATTAGTGTGCCGTACCTCAGGAACGGAAACCGCCCCTCCGGAGGAGGGGCGGGACGTCGATAAGCAGGCGTCGGCTACTTCTTCATGGAGCCGGTCTCGAGGAGACGCTCGTGGAAGGAGAAGGCGGTCGCCAGGTCGTGCGGGGTGTGCTGGAACTTGGACTTGCTGGCGCGCTCGACGTACTCCTCGAGCAGCGGGCGGTAGTCCGGGTGTGCCACAGCGATCATCTTCTGCACGCGGTCACGCGGAGCCAGGCCACGCAGGTCGGCGACACCGTGCTCGGTGATGACGACCATGGCGTCGTGCTCGGTGTGGTCGATGTGGGAGGCGAAGGGGACGACCGAGGAGATCGCACCGTTCTTGGCGTCCGACGGGGAGATGAAGGTGGAGACGCGCGCGTTGCGGGTGAAGTCACCGGAGCCGCCGATGCCGTTCATGATGCGCTGGCCGGCGACATGGGTGGAGTTGATGTTGCCGTAGATGTCGGCCTCGATCATGCCGTTGGAGGAGATCAGGCCCACGCGGCGGATGACCTCCGGGTGGTTCGAGACCTGCAGCGGGCGGGTGATGATGTGCTTGCGGTAGCGCTTGGCCTCCGCGTTCATCTTCTCCGCGTACTCCGGGGACAGGGAGAAGGAGGTCGCGGACGCGACGGTCATCTTGCCGGCATCGATCAGGTCGACCATGCCGTCCTGGATGACCTCGGTGTATGCCTCGATGTTCTCGAACTTGGAGTCCAGCAGGCCGGCCATCACGGCGTTGGGGACGTTGCCCACACCGGACTGCATGACGTAGCTGTCGTAGGTCAGACGGCCGCCCTGCACCTCACCCTCGAGGAAGTCGAGGAAGTAGCCGGCGATCTGCTTGGACTGCTCATCCACCGGCTTGAACGGGGCGTTGCGGTCCGGCGCGTTGGTCTCCACGACGGCGACGACCTTGGTCAGGTCGATGTCGATGTAGGTGGTGCCGATGCGGTCGCCGGTGTGGACGATCGGGATCGGCACACGGTTCGGCAGGTGGCCGATGCGGTGGATGTCGGCCATGCCCTCCAGGTCGAGGGACTGCCACTCGTTGACCTCGATGATGATCTTCTTGGCGTTGTCCAGGTAGTCGACGTTGTTGCCCACGCCGGAGGACGGGATCAGGTGGCCCTCCTCAGTGATGCGGGTGACCTCGACGATGGCCACGTCCAGCTGGCCGAAGAAGCCGTGCTCCACGTACTGACCGGAGTGGGACAGGTGGATGTCCTGGTACTTCATCTCGCCGGAGTTGATGGAGTTACGCATGATGGGGTCCGACTGGTACGGCATGCGGTAGTTGATCGCGCCGGCCTCAGCCATCACGCCATCGCAGTCCGGGGCGGTGGAGGCACCGGTGAATACGTCGATCTTGTAGCTGTCGCCCTTCGCCTGCGCATCCTTGGCGCGGTTGGCGATCGCGGTCGGCAGCGCCTTCGGATAGGCGGCGCCGGTGAAGCCGGACATACCGACCTTGGCCCCGTTGTCGATCAGCTGGGCTGCCTCATCGGCGGACATGATCTTGCCGCGCAGCAGGGCGTTGGCGATCCGATCGGACATGTAGTTCCTCCTGATTGTCCGGGCCACACGCATGGATGTGCCCCGTAATGTCTGTGAGCGATGTTCGGCTGGCACCGAACCCGACCGACAGTGTCGGGTCGGTAACATTTTTGCCGTTCAGTTATGGTGACCACACTAGCGGATCCGAGGTGGAGCCGTGGAAATGCAGGTACCCGTATCAATGGTACGACACCACCTCAATGTTAAGGCATGAGCTGCAGGAATCCAGGGGATCCGCGGTCCCCGGTTTGGGCGGGAACACCCACAGGGGGGAGAATGAGGGGGTGACTGTGAAGATCGGATCCCTGACGCTGAATTCCCCTGTGGTACTCGCCCCGATGGCGGGTGTCACCAACGTGGCCTTCCGCACCCTCTGCCGCGAGCAGGAGATCGAGAAGACCGGCACCGTCTCCGGTCTCTACGTCTGCGAGATGATCACCGCCCGCGCCCTGGTCGAACGCAACGAGAAGACCCTGCACATGACCACCTTCGCGCCCGAGGAATCCCCGCGCAGCATGCAGCTGTACACCACCGACCCGGAGTACACCTACAAGGCGGCGAAGATGATCGTCGACGAGAACATGGCCGACCACATCGACATGAACTTCGGCTGCCCCGTCCCCAAGGTCACCCGCAAGGGCGGCGGCTCAGCCATCCCTTATAAGCGCCGTCTCTTCGGCAATATCGTCGCGGCGGCCGTCAAGGCCACCGAGGGCACCGACATCCCCGTGACCGTGAAGTTCCGCGTCGGCATCGACGACGAGCACCACACCCACCTGGATGCCGGCCGCATCGCCGTCGAGGAAGGTGCCGCTGCCGTGGCCCTCCATGCCCGCACCGCCGCCCAGCGCTACTCGGGTGCCGCCGACTGGTCCGAGATCACCCGCCTGGTCGAGCATCTCGACGGCACCGGCATTCCTGTCCTCGGCAACGGTGACATTTTCGCCGCCGGGGATGCCCGCCGCATGATGGACGAGACGGGTTGCGACGGCGTGGTCGTCGGCCGTGGCTGCCTGGGTCGGCCGTGGCTGTTCGCCGAGCTCTCCGCCGAACTGCGCGGCGAAGCCCTGCCCCCGACCCCCACCCTCGGTGAAGTCATCCGCATCATCATCCGCCACGCCGAACTGCTCGCCGAGCACGATGGCGAGGCCCACGCCTGCCGTGACCTGCGCAAGCACATGGGCTGGTACCTGCGCGGCTTCCCGGTCGGCGGTGAACTCCGCGCCAACCTGGCACGTATCTCCACTCTCGCGGAACTGCGCGAGCAGCTCTCCCCCTGGGCGGATTCCCCGGTGATCGCCGAGGATTCCGACGGTGCCCGCGGCCGGCAGGGTTCTCCCTCCAGGGTTGCGCTCCCCGACGGCTGGCTCGATGACCCGGAGGACGCCACCGTGCCCCAGGGCGCGGAGATCATGCACTCCGGCGGCTAGACACGGGGGTCCGAACAGGCAGCATGCCGCGCATGCTCATATGATGGTGGGCATGCGTATCGCCTACCGGGAACATCTGGACAACTTCGCCCATGACCTCATCGTCATGTGCGACACGGTGCGCTCCCTCATGGCCGACGCCTCCGACGCCCTGCTGCGGGCCTCCCTGGAGTCAGCCGAGGATGCGTTGTCCAAGGCCGACAGCCTCAACGAGATCCGCCTGCGTTGCGAGGATCGCGCCGTCGCACTCCTCGCCCTCGAGGGGCCCGTCGCCCGCGATCTCCGGCAGGTCGTCTCCTCCATCTACATCGTCGAAGACTTCGCCCGGATGGGCGCGCTGGCGATGCACGTGGCCAAATCCGCGCGCCGCCGTCACCCTGACAACACTCTCCCCCAGCCGCTGATCGGTTATTTCCAGGAGCTGGCGCGCCTGGTCGATGAGATGAGCGACAAAACCCGCGACATCCTCGTCGACCCGAACGCCGATGTCGCCCTGGTCCTCGCGCAGGACGATGACGCCGTTGACGATCTCCACGGTTACGTCCTCACCATGCTCACGCAGCGCGAGTGGCAGCACTCCGCACGCGAGGCCGTGGACGTCGCCCTCCTGGCCCGTTTCTACGAGCGCTACGCCGACCACTGCGTCAACGTGGCCGCCCGCATCGTGTACCTCACCACCGGCCTCAGCCCGGACGAGTACATCGAGAAGAAGGAGCGCGACCAGGCCGAGGCCGATATCGCCGCTCGCTTCGCCGAGCTCGAACGCCAGTTCTCGCGGGGCCAGGACTGACACCCGCTTATCGATGCCCCTCCCACCCCGGGTCACCATCCAGGTGCCCGGGGTCGGTTGTTAGTCGGGTGGGGCCCGACCGGGGTCGGTATCGGCCTGGTTGATGGCCTCCTCCAGCCGGGCATGGGCCTCCACCCGCTCCGGCGCACCTTCCTGATACGCCTGGAATTCCTGGGCCGCTGCCCTCGCTGCTGCCCGCTCACCCCGACGTTGGCGGCGTTGTGTGTAGGTCTGCACCCAGCGTTTCTCCACCGGTGCCAACGGCCCCTCCGCATGATCGACCGCCCAGGTGCCGTCCGCGAAGAGCCAGAACACATCCCCCGTGATGGGATCGAGCAGATAGGTGGCCTGGAGGTCAGTTTTGCGGTTGTGGTGGTGCCGGCACAGCATCACCATGTTCGCCGGTGTGGTGGGGCCACCCTGGTGGTGGTTGATGCGGTGGTCATTATCCTCACCGAGTGCCGGTGCCCCGCAGCCTGGCCACCGGCAGCACCAGTCCCGGCCCACCAGAAACGCCCGGATCGCAGGTGTCGGGGTGTAGGCCGGGGTGTGGGCGGTGGCGGCAGTGTCCATGTCGGTGGCGCGCTCAGAGATGCCCAGCAGACGCTGTGCTGCCTGTTCGGTGAGCACCCCTGTCAGCGGGTGGAACACCGGCGCACCGGGGATGTCCTTCGCGGTGTAGAGGTGGGTGGTCACCGAGGTGGTGGCCTGGCCGAGGATGAGCATGACCATGGCGCGGGCCTGGCTGATGTCAGCGGCCCTGGCGACCTGCCACACCGCATCCCTAATCAGTGTCCCGGTGGCCTGATCCACGGAGAGTTCGAAGCGGATGGTGGTGTTGTCCTCGGTGTCGATCCACAACCCCGGTGCCGGGGTGTTGTCCAGGGGTGGCAGGGAGCGCATGAGCTCTGCCGGGTCGAGACACGGCTGGGGGCCCGCTTCGGTGTCATCACCTTCCCCGTCGTCCTCGCTGTTGTTGGTTTCCCCCGGATCCCCCTCAGGATCGCCATCCCTGTCGTCCCCCTCAGAGCCTTCCCCCGGCTCTGGTTCTGGTGGTGGGTCCGGTTCCGGGACCGGGGGCCAGGCGGGGTGATCCTCGTGGGTCTGCACGGTGGTGATGGTGGTCTCCACGACCCGGGCG
>NZ_RXHJ01000030.1 GCF_003955685.1 Corynebacterium hylobatis | reverse complement strand
CCCGTCTGCATGTCCGGGTACCCCGCTTCCTGTGCACAGCTATCTCCTGCCCGAGGAAGATCTTCCAGGCATCCCTGGCCTGCGCTGATGACGGTGCCAAGCTCACCCGCCGGGTGACCCGCTGGATCTTGCAGCGCCTGGCGATTGACCGGATGAGTGTGTCTGCCACCGCCAAGGCACTTGGTGTGGGTTGGGAGCTGGTCAACCAGGTCGCACTGGATGCCTGCCGCCAGCTCGTCTATGACGACCCGCACCACCTGGACGGCGTCCGGATCCTCGGGGTCGATGAGCACGTCTGGAAGCACACCCGAAAGCCAGGTCAGCCGTCCAACCTGGTGACGATCCTCGTGGATCTCACCCCGCTGGTGGACGGGCGTGGTCCTGCCCGACTGCTGGACCTGCGACCCGGACGTAGCGCGGAAGTCCTGCGTACGTGGCTGCAGGAACGCGACCCCGGTTTCCGGGAGCAGGTGCAGGTAGTGACGATGGATGGTTTCACCGGTTACGCCAGCGCTGTGGACCAGGTCCTGCCGGACGCGACCAAGGTCATGGATCCGTTTCACGTCGTCCATCTAGCGGCGGACAAGCTCACCTCGTGCCGGCAGCGACTCCAACGCGAGACCACCGGACGCCGCGGACGCAAGGACGACCCGTTGTACAAACACCGGCGAACCTTGTTGACCAGGACGAACTACCTCACCCATCGGCAGAAACAGCGCCTGGAGATGTTGTGGGCCACCGACGATGATTACGTGGCACTGGAGGTGACATGGCTGTGCTATCAGGATCTGATCCAGGCCTACAGTCATCCAAAGAAGTCGGAGGGAAAGAAGCTGATGAGCAGGGTCATCACCACCCTGCGCAAGGGTCTACCCGCGGGCCTGGAAGAACTCGCGCAACTCGGGAGAACCCTGTGGCGCCGGCGTGAGGACGTCCTCGCATACTTCGACACCGGCGCATCCAACTGCCCCGTTGAGGCGATCAACGGACGGCTCGAACACCTCCGTGGCATCGCCCTAGGATTCCGGAATCTCCACCACTACATCTTGCGGTGCCTGATCCACTCCGGACAGCTGCAGGACAAGATCAACGCACTCTAGATCCGGACACTCCTATATAAGTTTGTCAAGCACTTGACCGTGATTGAACAGGTTTCAACGTGGCGACGATGAGTGGGAAAAGCTCCCGGGCGAGGTAGCGTTTGAGACAGCGCATGATCTCCCTCTTGCTTTTACCCTCATCGATTCTACGTTCCACATAGTCACGAGTTCGTTGCTCGTAATGCATCCGCACGAGGATGATTCGGTGCAACGCGGAGTTAGCCTGACGGTCCCCACCCCGATTAAGCCGGTGACGATTCGTCTTACCCGAGGACGCGGGAATGGGGGATGCACCTGCCAAGGCCGCGAAATGCCGTTCGCTACGCAAACGTTCAGGGTTATCCCCCGCGGTGATCAATAGCTGGGCGATGCTATCGGGGCCGGCACCGTAGACATCCATCAATGCTGGGGCATGTTCCTTGAGCAACCGGGTGATCTGATGTGTGAGGTCAGTGGCCTGCTCGTTGAGGAACTTGTACCTCCTAGCCAACAAGCGCAGAGCTACGGCGGTGGATTCGGACGCAGTGATGGGTTCTGCCGGCGGGCGGGTCGCGGCCAACGTGGTGATCAGCTTTGCGGTGGTCAGGCCCCGATACTTCTCCCGTAGGTTATCGGGGCCGGCAACGAGCATCGTTGTGATCTGGTTGATCGTGGCGGTCCGATCCCGGACTGCCGAGGTGCGTGTGGTGCGCAGGACGCGTAAGGATTGGACCAGGCCATCATTGCTTTTCGGGATCGCCGTAGCCCGCCCCGATAGGACTGCTTCCGCGGCCACGTAGGCATCAAACTGGTCGGTCTTGCCTTGTCGGCGTCGGTCAAACTTATTGGGCCGGTTGACTTCGACAACGCGGTAGCCTGCGGCGGTGAATTCCCTGGTGATTCCCGCGCCGTAGCTGCCGGTGCACTCGATACCGACTTTATCGACGCGCGGGTACTTGGTGATTGTGTCGAGTGCTTGCCGGTAGCCTGCCGGGGTGGCGGGGATTTTCAAGTCTACAAGGGGTCGGCCATAGGACGTGATCACGGCTAGGTGGTGGGTATCGGCGTGGGTGTCGATCCCGACGATTACTGCGGGATCGGTGTCTTTGTGCATCATGGTGGTGCGCTCCTGGTCGTTGTTGTAGAACGATTGAGAAGGATGCGCAGCCGGTCGGGTGTCAGTCAGTTCACTATGGGGAAAGCATTTCAAACTCCTATTGGGACATGGCGGCCCGTCCGGTCACGCTGTGAGTCCGGTGTGGCCGACAGGTCCGGATGAAGACAGTCGCCGAAAATGCTGTGGTGGCGTCAGAAGAGCCGTGGGTCAGACCACTCACACTCACCAACCATTATCGGCCGGTTAGCGTTGTGGGCGGGTCACCATGTCCGTCAAGAAGGTCAGGCCAACGGCCTCACAACTCCATAGTGAAGAGCCGGTTTCCCGTGCGAAAACGGTGACGAGATGACCAGGACCAGGAGGGCGGTGCGAACATTTTATCGGACCCTTCTATCGGCTGTAAGGGGCGAGGTCTTCGTTTCCGGCGACCACCATCGCGTCGACAAGTTTCTGCCATTTGTGGAGTTCATCGAGTTCTTCGGCGGTACTGCGAATCTCTTTGAGCCAATCATTTGAGCCCCAGGTTTGGTTGATGACCACCTGGCCGTTTCGGCTGCAGAGTTCGGTGATCCAGTCAAGACCGCGGGCCACTTGCTCGGCCACTGGTAGCTTGCGGAGGATACGGATGAGTGCGTCGACGCACTTGGTTTTAGCGCGGCCTAACGGAACCCACTGGTCAATGAGGTCGAGTAGGTCCTCGGCATTAACCCATTCGATGGGCGCCCCAGCCAATTCATTGTAAAGGCCTTGAGTCCACGAGAGCGGTTCGGGCAGAAGCGCAGCGGCTGCCCAGTCACCCCAGTGGCGGTCTCGGTAGGGACTGGGGCTCTGGCTTGCGTAAGTGAGAGCGTGGTCGAGGACAGTGGGCCAAAGGTCACGTGCTGCTTGCGCGCGCCGGTCGTTTTCTGCGCCGGCTGCCGCGAGACTGTGAAGAAAGCCAGACAGAAGGTCCGCGTCCACGCTGAGGACATCGAGGTGATCGAGGACAGGTCGAACGGCTCGGTAGCTGGCGTAGTTGTCGAGGATTGCGCGAGCCGCGACGAGGGCGTAGTCCCCCCGGTGGTCGACACCCCATCTCTTCCCTGCGTGGGTCACCATCGTGCGACGTTGAACATCGAGGAACTGAGCGAGAAGTCTTGCAGCCTCGTTGGTGTAGCAATGGTGGGCTGCGGCTGCTGCACCGAGGCCTCTAATGGAGGCATTCAGCATGCTCAGGTCAATGGATGTGCCGTCGAGTTCTTGAAGTCGCGTCGGGACGTCACCCTCGATGTAGACACGGGAGCGGCGTTGGTTGTGCATTTCCCATGCACCCAGCTCAGCTCCGCGGGCAGTCTCAAGAACCCAGCTGATTGCCGTCTTGTGGATGCACGGGGTTCCGTGACAAGGCGAATCCCAGACGATGTCGCACCCGCGGGTTAGGTAGAGCCTGGTTTCGAGCGGCGCCGTGCCGGCGACGGCCATTCCCGCATCTTCCACATCGGCTGTGGTTGCTCCGATCGGAGGGAGAAGATCGGCGAGAGCAGGCGTTAGGAATGCAGGGAGGGCATGGGCTATCGCCCGGTCGGCGCCAAGATCAAAGTATTGTCCTTCGTCTCGCTGGTCGTCTGAAGTCTGGAAAGCGAGTGCTAGTTGAAGTACGAGTTGGGCTACAAACTCAGTTTCGCTCCCGAGGGCTTCCAAGTCACCGACGGCGGCACGTTGAACCGCGAGGCGGACGACATGCGCTGCGGCGTTGAGTGGCGATGTCGGCATGATGTCGTTGTTTGCGTCAAGGAGTTCACGCGCCGTGCTGAGGTCTTGAGCGATCTCTGCTGAGGTGGGCGGTACATAGTCCGCGTTGTGTTTAGCTGAGCCCCAGTAGCGGTTCTGGAGACGCAGGCCGGTGTTGACCTGGTCCTGGTAGAGGGCGAATTTTGCCTGCGTGGCCTCCAACTCCTTTGGCGGATCAACCTGGAGGTAGATCTGCCCGTCTTCTTGGGTTAGCTTGTACTGGTTGGCGTCAAGGCTGGCGGCCCAGTTCCTCGTGTGCTCTCGGGGAACTCCGAGACGGTCTCCGTTCGAGATCAGGAGGTCGCCGACTGCTTTGAGCGCTTGGACGCGCCCCTCATTTCCCCTCGTCATGAGGGTGACGCACACTTCGTGGGGGGACCAGTTGCGTCGTTCTTGGTGTCTGAGGTCATCAGTCCGAGCGCGGAGACCGCTGTGTTCCCCGATTACACGTCCGAACTCCAGTTCCCACACCGTTGGTTCAGCAAGGAATGGGTCAAGTTCCTCGTTGATCTTATCGATGTGACGAGTCAGGAGTCCGTATAACATGCCGGGTACGGCGAGGTTTTCGCAGTTCTCAAGGAGGGCATTGACGATCCAAGATGGAGGGGTGTGGGTGTCGAGCCATCCTTCAGCGACGCGTTCCATCGCGAGGAGTGCGCTCATTCCGGAGTACGGACCTACTGATGTTCCGCGATACCAACTCCATACGTGGGTGTCGCCCACGTAAAAGCGTGAGGTGCCGTCAAGGTTGAGTTCCGCTCCGGTCTCGTGTTGCTCCTCGGGTCCGTGATCAGGAGTGCCTTCGAATGGGTCCACGCCCAGGCCAGCACGGGGACGTACGCGGACGCGAGCGCCATGGTTGAGGATGTTGTTCAGGACTCGGACCGAGGTCTTGTATGACGCGAAATTGAATAGTGCCCAGAAGCTGCCATAGTAATATTGATAGAACGGTGGAGAGAAGCCTTTCCACCGGCCTTGGTGGTCGCGTATACCCTCGTGAAAGTCCCAATCAGTGTCCTCGTCGTCGATATAATAGGCCTCCATTAGTGTGGCCAGTAGCTCAGGGTCGTGAAGAGCGATTGCTCGTGCGCTCAACGGAGAGTCTGCGGCGGGGGCGAGGAAGCCGGGGGCATCATCGGCGATCGCGAGTAGACACTGCTCGACCTGGTCGTTTATGTCTGGTCCCAGAAGTGCCAGGCACTCGATGTATTCGTTCTGGGTGACCTCGTATGGAAGCTCACGCCGACGTCGGGGCCTCGACCCAAAACCCAGTTTGACGGATCGATTATCCGTCCTATCCTTCTTCATTGGCTTCAGGGTTGGGAACGAGTCCCAGTAAGTGATGAGGCGGTCCCGCAGCGCAATACGCAGTGGGTGCCCCGCGGGCAGTTGGAGTAGGGCTAGTGACTGCAGCCAGTCGGCGAGCAACTCGAATGATGACTCTGATATCCGCCAAGGTTCGGCGTGGTCGAGAAGAAGTTGGATGACTGGTGCGGTGACAAGAGAGTCTGGGAGTCCGTTGACCTGATAGCGCTGCTTGACGATACGAACGACGTCATCGAGATGGACGGGAGATGTATGATTATTGGGTTCAGCTTTCAAGCACTCATAAGCTTTGGACGTATCAAGGGCAGCTTCCACAGACACGTCCGACCAACGGGGGCCGTGCTGGACAGCGAAGGCGTTGAACATTTGGACCATACGGTCGAACACTCGAGGCGCATTGGCTCTGGGGGCGCAGAGTTGACCTTTACACGCCAGCGTGGCCGCTGAGAGCGCCCAACGCGGAGCCCCCCCAGCCTGTAGCGTGTCGGCCATATTCGTGGCGCGTACTAGGAGGATCGCGAGGGCATAGCGACGGACTTCGTCATGGGCGAATTCAGGCCGAGCCAGATATGGGCTAGCTGGTGCTAAGAGGTGGTCGCGACGCAGCTTGTCGACTGCCGCGGGGTCGGGTGTAGCAGCGAGCTGCCGGTCAGCTGACAGGTTGAGGGTTGCGGCCGCAACAGCGAGGAGAGTCTGCTCACGTGCTTCCGCTGAACCGGCTCCTGGCTTACCCTCTGCGCGGACGATCTTTTTCCACACGAGATCAAGGCAGTCCCACTCACTGATCTGACTCTTGAGTTTGATGCCAGTCCGAGCAAGAAGATCAAGGACAACCAGACGGCGTAGCAACGACGCCTGGGGCAGGTTGCGCAAAACCGTACGCAATAGAGGGAAGTGTTCTGCGACTGCTTCAAGGTCAGCATCGCTGAGTAGCTGCATGTTGAAAGATGTGATGGCTTTGTCAAACCCAAGAGCAAGTTGCTCATTAACGAACTCTTGAGCAGTGTCTGAGGAGACTGCAACGACGCCGATGCCTGCCTGTTTTGCTGCGAGCACGAGATCGTTGAGAAGAATGGCTGAACGTTCGAAAGCGGCATCCGCCGCGTCGATGACGAGCACTCGTGTGGGGGCGGAGAGCTCGGCAAGTACGTCAGCTATGGATGCACCTATGGCAGCCCGGAACTCCATACTGGTCTGTGGAAGAGCCCGGAAGTTCACAACGAGAGCTTCGAAACCAGTGGGGTCTTCTTCCTCAAGCTGTGTGATACACGAGAGAGTTAAGGCGCTCTTACCAGTGCCGGACTCACCAGATACGATGAGCGCGGTGGCATCCGCCCCTGTTTTCCGGATTGAGGAGATGAGGTCATCGCGGCGGTCAGCGAACGCGATACTAAGTGCATCTGAGGTGGCGGAGGCTTCCCCGAGGACGGTACGGACGCTGGCATCAGCAACTCTGCGATGATCGGCCAGTGTCTCCCAAACCCGGGTATTACGAGTCGTCGTGGCCTCAAGAAGTGTGTGAAGATCCCGCCGGAGCAGGTTCAGATCAACAACAGCCCCAGTTGTGTCGTAGCGGGTAGCCTCGACTTCAAGTCGATTTCTGAGAATGATGCCGTCCACGGCGTCCCTTGCCACCGCGTCGAGAGCGGTTGCAGCCGCGGTGCGATCCCTCTCGTCGGGACTCTGCACCGCAAACCCAAGGATGTGGAGACGAGACAGGAGCATGAAAGCCAGTGAGAAAACTTCGGCTTCTGTTTTCATATTCTCGGTCGCAAGGTTAACCATCATGAGGAACTGATCGAGACGCTCGCGAACCTTCTTAGACCATCGTTTCTCGACATCCAACGATGCCTTGAAAAAGGCAGCGTCAGCGTTGCTACGCGCTATATCGCAGACGGTTGCGAGTTGTTCCCACTGGGTGCGCCAGCCTGCTACTGCAACAGCGACCTGGTGGTCGTTGGTGTTGAACTTTGTTATTTCTTTCAGGAGTGAGCTAACGAGTTTCACTGTTTGCTCGTCGCTTTGCACAAAGTTCGGGGTTGCTCGGCAAGCGATTGCGATAGTGACTTTAGATGTGCCGGAGGAATACTCAACTAGGAGGTCATCGACGGGATGATCCGGTGAGGTCTGGAACGATACTCGCCGCACGGGCAGTTCAGAAGCTTCAGCTCTACGTTCTCCCGTCAGAAGGCTGGTGAGATAGATGGCAGCGATGCGGTGACCGAGTGTCACGCCTCCCCCGCCAGTGGCATAGGGACTTGACCCGGATTCGGCGCCAACCTGTGGTTGACCCTTGACTGTAGGACTTTCGGCTATTGGATTGGTGGCGAGGGGACCGTCAGAAGACTCATCGGGGTTATCCGTTCCAAAGTCACCTTGTTCGCCGCGTGAATGCTCAGCAGTCATTGCTCCTCCTCGAAAGTTGATTCACTCAAGCCTGCGTTTCGCTGTCTCGCGGAGTGCCTTGCCTGTGATCGCCTCTGCCACGCCACGTGGTGCGTCGTACCAACTGAGTCTAATTTAGTGCACCTCTCGGATCCCCGATCTAAGCCGTGCCAGCAGTTTCATGGCGTCACCGATACTGCAGGAGGTCGCTGATGCCGAAGGGGGGCGGACCGCTATAGGACCGTCGGGCGCTTTATCTATTTTCCACCCGTATCGGGGGTAGGTGGCGGGGGTAGAAATGACGTTGGGTGGACACCGACATATCCCGTTACCTTGAGGGTATCCCCGATAATGGGGATAGTCGCTGGGCCCGGTATGGCTTATTGCCCCTGTAGTTACCATGATCCGGGGGGTGTTGCCGCCGGGCTACCAGGACACCCGTTGACTGCTGATAGGGACACGGACGAACCAATCAGGTTCAGTTCTCTTTGTAACGTGGGTGCCAGCATCGGATGTCGAGACACCAGCGACAACGTTCCACCTGTCACTGTTGCTCCGACACCACAAGGAGGCCGACCATGACCACCGGCACCATCGACGTCACCATCGGATTAGACGTCGGCAAAACCGCCCACCACGCCTGCGCCATGCTGGCCACAGGCGAGATCATCTACGACAAACCCCTACCCAGGACGAGGGCCAGCTGAGAAAGGTCTTCACCGACCTCCAGGCCCACGGCACCGTCCTGATGGTCGTTGACCAGCCCAACACCATCGGCGCACTCCCGATCGCAGTGGCACGCGACGCAGGCTGTCTGGTCGGCTACCTGCCGGGACTGGCGATGCGTAAAGCCGCTGACCTGTACCCCGGCCGGTCGAAGACCGACCGTAAGGACGCATTCATCATCGCCGACACGGCCCGGACGATGCCGCACACCCTGCGGGCCGTGGACCGGGACGATGAGGTCCTCTCAGCTCTGAAGATGTTGTCGGGCTTCGACGATGACATCGCCAAAGACTGCACGCGCACCATCAACCGGCTGCGTAGCGTTCTGACCCAGATCTACCCGAGTCTGGAACGCGCGCTACCTGGCAGCGTCATCACCCGACCCCTGGTGCTGGACATGTTGATCCACTACGGCGGCCCCACGAAGCTGAAGAAAGCCGGCTACCACCGGGCACTGGCCTGGATGAGCAAACGAGCTACGAAGGACCCCACGACGTTGGTGGACGCGATCTTTGAGGGACTCAAGGCTCAGACCGTCACGGTGCCCGGTACCGCGGCTGCTGAGATCGTCATCCCGCAACTGGCCACCAACATCAAGGCCCTGCTGGAACAGCGGAAAACCATTGCTGAGCAGGTCGAGGAGTTGCTTCAAGACTTCCCTCTTTCCGAGGTCTTGATGTCCATGCCGGGAGTTGGCATCAAGACGGCCGCGAACATACTCCTGGCTGTGGGTGACTGTTCTGATTTCCGGTCCGCCGGCCACCTGGCCGCCTATGCCGGGATTGCACCGGTGACCCGAAGATCGGGAACGTCCATCCGTGGGGAGTTCCCCGCCAGGGCTGGCAACAAGAGACTCAAGAACGCGTTGTTCTACTCCGCGTTCGCATCCATCCGGTTCCATGAACCGTCCAAGACCTACTACGAGCGGAAACGGGCCGAGGGCAAACGGCATAACGCTGCGGTGATGTGTCTGGCCAGACGCCGGTGCAACGTCATCTACGCGATGCTGACCCGGGCCGAGTTCTTTAGGGAGATCCCCGCCAGAGTTGCTGCGTAGCCCACCTTCACCACGATCAGCTGGTCGACGCGAGTACGCCGGCCAGCTGCTCAACCACGCCCATCATCAGAATCGGGAGCTACCCCCGAAGTGCTTTCCTGAATACAGGGCCTACCCCTTGACAAAAACATAGGGACACCCCCCAAGAAAAGAACCGACTTCGCAGGGCGAGAACCGTAATTTATGAAACGCCATGTGGGAGAGGTGGCGTCATACACGCCTGATACACGCCGATAATAATTATGTATCACGCCTGTTCAGCGCGTTAAATGCACCATGGGCGCGCTGTTTTCTCTCTTTTTGGTAAATGCTTGTCGCTGATCTTGTGCCACTGTAGCGTCACCGGTAACGGTCGGAATCACACGGATGTATAGCACAGCCGGGTTCCTGCCGACGAGGAGGGCACCGTGTCCACAATGATCGAAATTCCCCCTGCGATGTACGGACGCAGCGAGGCACGCACCGTGCCGGCTGACGAACGGATGCGGGTCGAATTCCGGCTGCGGGCATCAACGGTGCGACAACTGACCATCATGTCGAACGAGTCCGGCGCTCCGGTGACCCGGATCCTCGAGCGACTCGTCGACTCAGCCCTGCGACAGGAGTGGCACCCCAAGCGATCACGACACACCACACTTATCGGCGCACCCCAGCGCATAAAAACGGGACCAGATCCTGCAAGATCCGGCCCCGTCCACGATTCAGATTCTTGCCCGAATCTGAACCGCAACCCTCACTAAAACGCCTACACAGCACTTCAGGAGGACACATGTATATCTTGGCACGCTCGCAGGACGTGAGCAACCCCTATCTCGAACATGCTTTCGCCAGGGGGTGGTGGTGATGGGACGCCACAAAGCCATGCCCCCGGCCCCTGAGCCGAACCCGCCGTCCCAGCTCATCCCTGCCCTAGAACCGGTCCCGGACCGGGTACGACATCTGACGATGCGCACCCTGCCGGACCGGGAGCGCTTCGAGCGACTCAGGAAGATGTCCATCAACCGGCCCCCTGGGCCGCTGCGTTCCGAGGCGATGGAACGTGCGGCCCTGGTGCAGGGGCACACGCCCGTGATCGATGAGGAAAACGACGGGAAAAACGTGCGCATCATCGCCCAGATGCTCTACGACGAAGGACTTGTCGCTGGCTACGTGGATGAGCAACGAGCTTTGACCAGGCACAATATCGATATGTGGCTGTTTAAATCCGCCAAGGTCAGCGAGCGGAGCCTCTCGGTCTACCGGCGGGTGATGTATCTGGCCGGGGCCACGCTCTATCCCCGGGAGTTTCCATCCCCGTTGCGTACTCTGGCCACCCGTCAGCGTGCCACCCCGCCGGCTCGACCCGGTACGGCCGAGGAACTCTATGCCATCGTCCCGTCGGTCCCAGAGAGCATACGCAAGCGCCTCCTGCTTGTCCTTGACCTGATCACCGGTGCCGGTCTGCGTACCCAAGAAATCCGGGAGATCACCGGCTCTGATGTAGCGGTCCTGCGACTACCCGGTGGTCGGGAGATCATTGAGGTTCGGGTGCGTCGGCGCGGCAAAGTCGACCGCCGGGTACCGGTGCTGTGCCCACGTCGAGGGCACAGCCTGCTGACACATGCGACGGAGGTCGGCACCGGTACTTTCTTCCCGCTGATGAGCAACGGTCGGGTCTACAGGAACATCGTCAGCAAGCTCAATGACCGATTGCGGGAGTACGGGTTCGCCGGCCTCGATGCTGTGGCACTGCGCAACCGGTGGATCATGGACCTGGCGGTGACACCAGGTATTTCCACTGTGGCGGTAATAGGCCTCGCCGGGGTCAGGGACCTGCGGGTAGTGGCTGACCAGCCAGAACTGCTGCCAAAGTACTCTCCGGAAGACCTCGCGACAATGCTGCTCGAGGCGCAGGGGAGCCAGCTGTGATCACCCACAAGACCCTCGGTTACCAGCTCACCGACGATTGCATTGAACAGTGCGCGCAGTGTATCGAGCGCTCGGATGCGACCACCCTGATAGAGCAGTTCTACCAGGAGCAACGCGGCGTGGGCGGGCGGCGAACCACCGGGCCCGTCTACTCTATCCTGGGCGTTCTGACGATTGGTCTTGCGTTGATGATCATCGGCCGGGTTCCCTCACTCGCCGAGATCCTCCGCGTGCTCAGTGCCTTGCCGGACCACCAATTAGTCCGGATTGGTATGAACCCGGCCAGGCGGGCTCGGTCTACCGACTACCCGTCGTTCTGGGGTTGGCTGACACGTCGGCTGGAACCGTTGGATCAGGGCATTGATTTGCCGGCACGCCGCGTAACCAACAAAGAGCACCGCGCCCAGCTGGCCGCACGGACCGCAACCCAGCAAGCGGCGTCTGAGCTGGCCCGCGATCGCCTGCTCATCGTCGTCAACCGGATTATCGCCGCCTCCATCGAGGATCCGGCACCCCAGGGAGGTCGGGGAGACGTGGTCATTGACGAATCCATCGTGCTGTTGGCCGGCGCCGACAAGGGGTTGGGCTCCCGTGACGATAAGCGTCGGGGCGCGGCTTACTCGGGAAAATTCTTCGCTCGTGATCTGGCCGACAACAGCGTGACCGACGGCGAGAAGGTCCGGAGGGTCGGCAAACGTGGTGTCGGTATCGGGATCACCGCTGTCAGCCGTCTCGGTCCGCCTGATGACTTGTACGCGATCGCGGCGACCATCACTGCCGTGGCGCTGCATCACCCGACGTCCGCGTCAATCGACGGGACCCGAATTGCATTGGAGATGCACCAGCTCAACGGCCTCGACCAGCGCTTAGGGCCGCGGGCTCGGCAGCCGTACCTGACCGTTGACATGGCCTACAACCAGAAGAAGGGCTTCAATGACATGTGCCTGGATCTGGGCTACTCACCGGTGGTGCGTTATCCCGTTTCGTGGAACACGGTGTTCGCCAGTGAGTCTCCGGAACACATCGTCGACGGGCAGCCAGCGGGCCCGGTCCAGCTGGCCGGAGACTTCTACTGCCCGGTCGCTCAGAGCATGGCGGGTAAGTGGAAGTTGGTGCGCAAGACAGTGGATCTGAAGGATGGGAAGGACGGTTTCGATCAGCATGACCGGCGGCTGGAGAAACTGCTTCCCCTCCTGATGGGCACCAATTCCCGTCCCTACCGAAAGCGGACGCGGACTGGGCGCCCAAAGAACGGAGAGGATGTCGAGGACCAGCGGGTTCGTGTCGATCTGGTCTGCCCGGCAGTTCAGGGGCGGGTGCGCTGTCCATTGAAGCCGGCATCGTTAAGCGTTAATGACCCGGCTATTTGTGCTGTCTCGGGTCTTTTTTGACAGTGAGTCTCAGTACTT
>NZ_RXHJ01000029.1 GCF_003955685.1 Corynebacterium hylobatis | reverse complement strand
GGCAGCTGCAGGGGAAGATCAACGCACTCTAAATCGTGAAGAGCCGGTTTGGCTGGCCTGGGTCCGCTAACCACCTACCGTCCAGAAGATCGAGCTGGATCGAGCCAGGTGCGCCACCGCCTCCAGCCGCTCGGGAGGGATCCCGTCGCTGTTTCTCCGCAGGCCCCGGGTGAGAATCTCCAGCACCTCCAGTGTGGGATTGGTGGCTTCCCATTCCCTGAGCGGATATCCGTCGGTGGACCAGCCGATGGTGCTCAGCAGGTCCGCCAGGAATTGGAACCAGAGATCGGGAAGTGTTCCTGCACCGACGACGAGGAGGCTCAGCCAGCCAGCATGCCGGTCGAACTGTGAGGCTCCCGCAGGCAGGGAGTCCGCCACCGCCTGCCAGATGAGCAGGGGATCTTCACGCGCCTGCAGCCCCTTCTTCGTCGGAACCAGCTTTCCCTGATGTTTCCGGGCCAGTTTCAGGCTCTTGATCGAGTTGTGGAGGCTGCTGACGGGGGCCGTCTGGGATTCGCGGTTGAGCTTGCCGATCCACCACGACGCCACCCCGGTCATCTCCGCAATTTCCTGGACCGCCGCCGGTTTCAGATATCCCTGCCCGGTGAGAGGAACACCCTCATCCCCCAGGTAGGTGAGCAGCTGGTGGATGGGTTCGACCATCTGCAGGATGGCGTCGGGGGAAGGCTCCGGAGTATCCTCCTGCCACCCGGGTTCGGACAGCAGTTCCCGGGCCAGGCCGTCCGGCATTCTGCCGATCAGTTCGAGGAGATCGGGATGGAGTGGCAGGGGAGGAGCGCTGAGCAGCCGGAGCCTCTTGTTGACGTCCACCAGATCGAAGGCCGCCGGATCCCAGTCGGGATCCAGCCATTCCGCTATACTTTCTGCGTCGATGACGGGGGAGTCGAAGTTCGCGGGTCGGCCCGCCTCCACCCAGCGGACGAGTTCCACGAAGCCGTACACGCCGCCGCAGTCTTCGGGCGGGCAGGCCCGCTTGCCGGTGAGGCAGGAGGCTTCGGTCAGTTCCTCTTCCAGGACCTCCTCCACGACCATGGTGTGCCGCCAGCCGTCGCCGAAGTCGTACTCGTAGTGCAGTTTGTCGCCCTTCTGGCTGAGCACCTGGTCGAGCCGGGCGCTGTTTTCGGCTACGCCTTTCTGGCCTTCCGCGATCTCCCATTCGCTGAGGAATTCCCGACGCTCGCGCAAGGGGCCCACCCAGAACTTGTGCAGGTGGTAGTCTTCCCAGCCCATGGCTTCCTGGATGACCACGTGGACCTGGTCCAGAGACAGATCTCCCGGGAGGAGCAGGCGCCGCCAGACGGGTGGCTGGACATCATCGAGGTCCAGGCGGATCCGGAAGCCGCGGGGAGTGGGCGAGGGATCGAGGAGTTCGGGTGCGGGTGGATGGTCCCAGTCCCAGAAGGACGCCGGATGATGTGGAGGCATACGTGTATCAGACCACACCGGCGGTACGTATCAGTGCCATCAGCACACCCCATATGATCTGGCCACGGCCTTCGGCTTCCACATCAACCTCGCCGAGCACGGCTCGATGTAAGCGGAGGTGTGGGTGGGTAGGCCATGCTGTGGGGGTAGGGGAGGGGAGATTCGGATTTCCCGGGTAGAAGCTGAATGCCAGCTGTGCATTAGGCTTGCTGCGGCAATAAAAGCAATTTGGCATCCATCCTCTATCCGGTCCGCCCTCCCTGGGGTCCGGGTGTGAGTGCTGTGGGCGGGTATTTGTGTCAGGTATCAAGAGGAAAGCTGGGACATGGTCAAGAAGATGACGGGCCTCGTGGTCGGGCTCGTTCTGGTGGTAGTTCTGGGTGTCGTCGGTTTCGCGGTTCTTTCGCCGAACTCTGTTTTCGGTGTCAGCACGGAATCACGTGACTCAAAGGTCATCACGGCCATTGAGGCCCAGGAGCAGGTGGTTCTTCTCAGTGCAAGTATCCAGGGGCTGCATGAAGAATCGTCCCAGGGTTCCTGGTTCGGAAAAAGGATCCCCGGCCTCGGGCGTACGGAGTTCGTGCAGTACAACTACCGGGCCAAGCTCGGAATCGAAGGCGGCGACGTCACGATTGAGCAGACGGGGGACAACCAGTACCTGATCTCTGTCCCCGAGTTTATTTTCATCGGCTATGACAACGTGGAATTCAAGACGGCAGTCAAGAAAAATGGCGCCCTCAGTTGGTTCACCCCGGAAATCGATACCGCAGACACCATCACTAAGATCCTCAGCGACGACGCGAAGGCGGAACAGATCGACGTGAACCATGACCTGCTCCAGGAGCAGGCGACTGCCTTCTACACGGGAATTGTCAACGGAATCGACGACGAGATCGAGCTTGAATTCACATTCCTTTAGGGTCGGAACAGTCTGCCTCGCCAGCGGCTCAAGTTCCTCGATATGCCGGCTCACGAGCAGGTTGATCGCCTCATCGAAGGCGCAGTCGATGGTCTGGATTTCCACCGGCAGGCCCTTGACCAGCCAGGCAGGTATCGTCATCGACGGATGCCCGGTGAGATTGGTGGGCAGCACATTCACCTCCGCCAGCGCTGCGCTGACTCGTGCTTCAGCTGGCGGCGCCCCTGCTGCGCCTGCAGGTAGTCCGTCGCGCTGATCAGCTCGCTGACGCGCAGCTGGGCGCACATCCGGGGCGAAGTCCTCCGGACGACTGGGCAGATTCTGATGGTGGATGGTGCTGGGCTGGGTTCCGGGGGCCGCGCCTGTGGACTCGGACGCGGCAGAGCTGTCTCTCTCACAGAGGATTGATGGGAACCATGGGACTCAGGCATCTGGCCAGAATGTGACCGGGTTGATGCGCGGGAGGGTCCTGTCCGGAGCTCTGGTCCGCGATGGCACAGTCAGAAGCCATTCCTGATCGAACCGATGCGCCTCGTCCGCGGAGGGGTGGGGCGGGAACGACTGCACCCCATCACCGAAACCGGTGATGGGGTGCAGCTCAGTTCAGGGAACCGACAAAACTACTTGCTGGAGCCCGGGAACTTCTTCAGGATCTCCTTGAAGTCGATCTCGCTGGAGAGCTCGAACTCCTTCTTGGGCTTCTCCTCGGCGAAGTTGATGTTGAAGAGGTAGCTGTTCCAGTTGGAGGTGCGGACGTGCACCTTGTACTCGCCGTACTCCTGGGTGGTGCCGAACTGCTTCTCCGGCTCATCCGGAGCGGTGATCTCCAGGACCGGCAGGCCCTCGTCGTTGACGCTGCGCTTGACGTCCCACAGTGCGCTGGTCTCACCCGGGGCGATCTCAATGTAGGCGTTGCGGACCTTCACACCCTCGGCGACACGGTCAGCGGTCAGGGTCAGTGTCTCACCGGGGGTGATGTAGGCACCGTCGTGGGACTCGAAGGAGATGTCCTTCAGACCCTCCTTGAGCTCCTCGTTGGTGACCGGCTCGGTGCCCGGCTCGGCGGCGATGGCCTGCGGGGCGGAGATTGCGGCAAAGGAGAGGGCGATAGCGGCGATGCCGGCAGTAAGCTTGCGGGTTTTCATACGAAAAACCTTCCTGAAAAGATGGCCCGGAAACCCGGGAGAAAAGACGCTTCCCAGCCCAGGTCTCTAAACATTCAGGGGGCCCTGAGTTGGTACTACTTTCCCCCTTATGTAAAGGATAGAAATTTAGGCAAATTTAAGGATTCAGATTCTTTCCTTATTTCACTGACAGTGGATATGGTTTCTCACCGCTTTCGGCCGGACGCCACCGGAATCAGTACGCCAATCTCCCGCCCTGACATCGGCGACGCTTATTGGCGCCCCGTCCCTCACCCCAAGCCCGCCCAGCAGCCGGCTTACTCCTCCGCGTCTGGGATCTCACAGAAGGACTCGTAGTGGTCGTCGGAGTAGTACCAGACGTCCGGGTCGTCCCCGGTGCCACCACCGACCACGATGCGTTTGGGCCCGCGGTGGTTCAGACCGGGCGTGTCCACGGTAAAGCTGCGGTAGTAGCTGCTGCGCTCATCCGGCAGCACTCCCTCGTAGTTGCCGAAGTGTCCGCCGTCCTCACCCGGGTAGGCATACGGACCACCGGAGAGGATGTCCTCGACGACGGGATCGGCCTCTGCCGGCAGGGTATCCACCGAACAGGTCGCCAGCCCGGCACCCGCTACCAGCGCCGACTGTTCCCCACCCGAACCAGTCCCAGCCCCGTCATCCGACGTGAGATCCACCCCGGCCCAGCCACCCACGGCAACGAGCGCAAGGGCGGCAACGATCGCCAGGACAGAGTTCTTCTTCGGTGCAGCCATGCCAAGTATTGTCCCATGTTCAGCATCAAATGCGCTGCTCAAGGTACTCTAACGTCGCGTGCGACATTAGAGTACCCTAGGCGCATGGCTAAGGGGCGTATTCCGGACAGTGACATCCAGGCGATCCGTGAGCGCGCGCCGATCGAGGAGATCGTCGGCGAGTACGTCCAGCTCAAGCCGGGCGGGCACGATTCGCTCAAGGGCCTGAGCCCGTTCAAGGATGAGCGAACCCCGTCCTTCCACGTGCGTCCCAACCGCGGTTACTTCCACTGTTTCTCCTCCGGTAAGGGCGGTGATGTCTTCACCTTCCTCATGGAGATGGAGCACATCTCCTTCCCGGAGGCGGTGGAGTCGGTGGCGCAGACCATCGGTTACACCATCAACTACCAGGGCGGCACCACGGGAGCGCGCCGGGAGGAGCCGGGCACCCGCAAGCGTCTCATTGACGCGAATAAGGCGGCGCACCAGTTCTACCGGGAGCAGCTGGAGACCCCGCAGGCGCAGAAAGCGCGTGAATTTCTCCTCGACCGTGGTTTTTCCCAGGAGCACATCTACGCCTTCGAGTGTGGTTATGCCCCGGAGGGTTGGGACACACTGACGAAAGTCTTGCTCCGGAAAGGTTTCGAATTCAAGGAGCTGGAGGCTGCCGGCCTGTCCACGATGGGGCGGCGCGGGCCGATCGACCGTTTCCATCGCCGGCTGCTGTGGCCGATCAAGGACCTCTCGGGCAACGTCATCGGCTTCGGAGCCCGCAAGCTTTTCGAGGATGACAAGCTCGGCAAGTACATGAACACCCCCGACACCATGCTGTACCACAAGTCGAAGGTGCTCTTCGGCCTGGATGTGGCGAAGAAGCACGTCGCCGCCGGTCACCAGGCGGTGGTGGTGGAGGGTTACACCGATGTCATGGCCATGCACGCCGCTGGCGTCACCACCGCGGTGGCCTCCTGCGGTACCGCCTTCGGTGAGGATCACCTGCAGATCCTGCGCCGGCTCATGCTCGATGACAACTACTTCCGCGGCGAGTTGATCTACACCTTCGACGGTGACGAGGCTGGCCAGAAGGCCGCCATGCGCGCCTTCGAGGGCGACCAGAAGTTCACTGGCCAGTCCTTTGTGGCCGTGGCCCCGGCGGGTATGGATCCGTGTGATCTGCGGCTGGAGCGTGGCGACGCCGCCGTCCGCGACCTCATCGCCGACCGCATCCCGATGTTCCAGTTCGTCGTCGAGTCGATGCTCGCCGAGCATAACCTCGACACGGTGGAGGGTCGCCTCCAGGCTTTGCGACGCACCGTCCCCGTCGTCGCCGGCATCAAGGATCCGGTCCTCCAGTCGGAGTACGCCCGCCAGCTCGCCGGCTGGGTCGGCTGGGCGAACACGGAGGAGGTCCTCCAGCAGGTGCGCGCCGAGGCCCGCCGCCCCAAGCAGGACGGACCGCGCCGGGCCCGCCGTTTCGAGAACGCAGAATCCACCCCGGTCCAGGATGCACCGGCCTTCGATCTGCCGAACCCACGGGATCCCTACCTGTGGCCGCAGCGCGAGTCGCTGAAGATCGCCCTGCAGTACCCGGAGCTCGCCGTCACCTACTTCGACGGCCTGAGCCCGGATGCCTTCACCCACCCCGCCTATCGGACCGTCCGCGAGGCGATGCGTGCAGTCGGAGGTCTGGCGGTTGCCCACAGCGGTGTCGACTGGATCGCCACCGTGGCAGGGGAGATGACCGACCTGCTGGGCCGCAACCTCGTCTCGGAGCTTGCGGTGGAGGAGATTCCCATGGAGGTGTCCCATCTGCCCGCCTACGCTGATTCGGTGCTTTCCCGCCTGCAGGAGGCGGAGGTAGGTAACCAGATCGCCCAGCTGAAGAGTCAACTGCAGCGTATGCGGCCCTCGGATGATGAGCAGGCCTACAACACGCTGTTTGCTGATCTGGTGGCACTTGAGCAGGCACGAAGGGAACTCAATGACCGGGCTTTCCGGGGGATTCTAGCCGAGTAAAAGCTTTCCTCGAAACTCTCTGGGCTTACAGGTCACCTGTAACTATGAGATTGATCGAGCTCCACCGCCGCATCGCGAGGGGCTTTCTGAACCGGGATAATTACCGGCCACGGATGCTGCTGATCGGGGTGGGTTGGATCCCCTATGACCCACACCTAAGCTTGTCGTTTAACCTTTGAGGTTGCGGTTTGTGCTCGATTGGTGCTGGTCCGGCGTGTCCGGTAAGCGAAGCGGCCGTCGTTGCTGATGCTTCTTTTTACCAGGCAAGAAAGCATCAGGAAACGGTGACCGCATCATGATTATCAACCATCCGACACCCTCGGGGCTACCCCGACACGAGGTAGCCTGTTTGGACCGCTTCAGGTCCTACCGTCACCAGAAGGGTTGACAGCCTAGGCCAGGACACAGTGGTCAGCCCGGTCGTCGACAAGCTAACGGACATGTCCACTAGCTTAGGTTTTGGGTCAGGCGCTCTGGTGACGTCAATCCTGATCCGGTTCCAGCACCTCAGCCCCATCCTCACGGCGCAGGTTCTTTACTTCCTTCATCCGCGGCTGGGGATCCAGTCGATCGGCAATCGCCTTCCGGGTGGCCTTGATCGCAGATTTGGTCGCCGGTGAGTTGATCGCGGTTTCGTAGCCCTTCTTGATCTGCTCGAATCGACGGCGTCCGGCTCTGGTGCCCAGGACATAGCCGGCGGCTGCTCCGATGACCAACTGGATCATGTGGGGTACTGCTCCTCAAGATGGGGTCGGGTAGAAATTCTGTGCCCAGCCTACCGTGATGCCTCCGGATCGACGGGTGTCTCCGGGTGGCTGATGGCTGCAGCAGCGCGGATGAGACCGAGGTGGGAGAAGGCCTGGGGGTAGTTGCCCGCGAGTCGCTGATTGGTGGGAGAGTACTCCTCGGCCAGCAGCCCGAGGTCGGAGGAGACGGCGAGGATGCGTTGCATCATCTCGCAGGCCTCGGTGAGACGGCCGGAGTGGGCGTACTGCTCAATAAGCCAGAAGGAGCACAGGAGGAAGGGGTATTCTTCGCCGGCGATGCCGTCGACGCCGGTGCCGGTGGGGTAGCGGTGGAGGAAGCCGTCGTCGCTAAGAAGTTCTTTTTCAATGCGGTCGACGGTGGCGAGCATGCGGGGGTCGGTGTAGGGGAGGAAGCCGACCTGGGCGAGCTGGAGGAGGGAGGCGTCGACGGCGGTGCTGCCGTAGGTCTGGGTGAAGGACTGGAGTTGGTCGTTCCAGCCGTGGGTGAGGATTTCATCGCGGAGCGCCTCGCGCAGCTCCCGCCAGCGCTCCACTGGGCCGGTGAGACCGTGGTTCTCCACGGCCTTGATGCCGCGGTCGAAGGCCGCCCACATCATCGCGCGCCCGTGGGTGAAGTAGGCGGGTGCGCTGCGCATCTCCCAGATGCCGTGATCCTTGGCGTCGAACATCTCCTCCTGGAAGGCGAGGATGGACTTCTGCAGGTCCCAGGAGAACTCGTCATCGTCGATGCCGGCGTTCCGCAGGGTTTCGAGCGCGATCATGACTTCGCCGACCACATCCGCCTGGTACTGTTCGGCCGCACCGTTGCCGATGCGCACCGGGCGCGAATCCTCATAGCCGGGCAGGTGATCGAGCTCAAACTCCGGGAGGTGCCGTTCGCCGCGCAAGCCGTACATGATGCGCAGCTGCTTCGAATCGCCGGCGATGGCGCGCAGGAGCCAGTCACGCCAGTCAGTGGCGCGGGCAATGAAGCCGGACTCCACGAGCACCTCGAGGGTCCAGGCGGAATCCCGCAGCCACACGTAGCGGTAATCCCAGTTGCGCTGCCCGCCGAACTCCTCCGGCAGGGAGGTGGTGGGTGCGGCGACGATGCCGCCTGTGCGGGCGTCGGTGAGCGCCTTGAGTACCAGCAGGGAACGCTTGACCTCCTCCTGGTACTCGCCGGTGTAGGTGTTGCCGGCGGCCCAGCTCTCCCACGTGTGCCGGGTGATGTCGCGCGCCTTGGAGTAATCGGGGGCGGAGGGGATCTGCAGATGGGAGGGGAACCACGTGAGCACCCACTCAAGCTGATCGCCCTCCTGGAGCGTGAATTCCCCGAGGTGGGCGTTGGAGTCCTCGTTGAGGGTGATGTAGGGGCCGATGAGGTGGAGCGAGTCGGGGCCGGCGACGCTGAGGATCTCGCCGATGTTCTCATCCGGATCATTCACCCAGTAGCGGTAGTAGGGGGTGGCACGGCCGTAATCGAAACGCAGGCGCAGGGCCGTGCGGATGTCGACCGTGCCGGAGAGGCAGTGAACCACCCGCATCATGTCGGTGAAGCGATACTGCTGGGTGCCCGGATCAATGGGCATGAAATCCGTGACGGTAGCAACCCCGGTGGGAGTGGTCCACGTGGTCTCCAGCACGAAGGAATCGCCGATGTAGCGGCGGCTGGAGACATGCCCACCCGGGGCCTCGATGGTCCAGTGACCGTGCTCCTCCGTGCCGAGCAGGGCCGTGAACACCGCCTGCGAATCGAACCTGGGCACACACAACCAGTCGATGCTGCCCTCCTTTGAGACGAGTGCGGCGGTGCGCATGTCGGAGAGCAGGGCGTAGTCCTCGAGCGGGGTGGTCATGGTGCCCAGCCTAGATATGGTTTCGGGCGCAGGCTCCGCTGTTGCGGTGGGTGTCTGGAAGATGGCTGGAAATATCCCGGTGGAAATATCACGACAGGCGAATATTTACCAAGAAGTGCGGGACTTTGAAGACGTAGCGGGGTACTTTTATCTCATTAGGAATCTGACCAGGAGGTGGCGGTGAGCGGGGAGCGCGCGGGACGTTTGTCCGGAGGGGCATCAGCCGCTCTGGCATTCATCGCCCTTGTCTACGCCAATGCCGGAGAGCTGGACATCATCGGTGAGTCCTCTCGATGGGGTAGGGCGATGAATGAGACGGGTGCGCCGGAAGGGGTCTGAGCCGGATATATCAAACTTTTGGTTGATATAGAGTGGGGGGCATGGCAACCACAATTCAGGAGACAGTATCGGCCGGGAGGGCGCGGCGCGGTGGGACGCGGCGCAGGAAGGGTATTTCTCCGTGGGTGCCCAACCAGCATGGCGCATGGGCGATGCTCATCAGTCCGGCTGTCCTGGGACTGATCTCCGGGGTGACTATGGGGGTTCGTACGGATGCTCCTGTGGGATATCTTGCGGTACTGTTCGCCGTCCTGGTGGCATGGTTCTTCGGTTATTTCGCCTTCTTCGCTTTCGGACTGGCGGTGAAGGCGCGGAATCCGAGGCGTCGAGCCCGGTACCTGAAGCCGGTGTATGTGTACGGAGCAGTAGCTTCGGTAGGGATCGTGGGGGCGCTGCTGCTGCAACCGGAACTGGCCTGGTGGGCGGTGCCTTTCGCTCCACTCGTAGCTGTCGCGGTGGGGGAGACGCTGGCGGGCAGGGGACGCTCGACGCTGTCGGGCGTGGCCACGACCGTTGCCTCGGCACTGCTCTATCCGGTTTTGACCCTGGTGGGACAGGCGGAAGCTGCGACACCGCTGGATGTTGGGCTGCCAGCCTGGACCAGCATGCTCTTCCTGGCGGTGTATTTCTCCGGGACGATCCCCTTCGTGAAATCGATGATCCGGGAGCGGGGCAACCCGCGGTATCTCGCCGGTTCCATCAGCTACCACGTGGTGGCTGTGCTCGCGGTTCTGGGGATGGCCTTACTGTGGAGTGTGGGCTGGGTAGCTGGTCTGCTCATGGTTGCAGCGATGTTGATCGCGCTGTTCCGGGCGATCTACATCCCGCTGGCTGCCCGGGCCGGTGCCGACTGGAACGCTAAACGTCTCGGGATGGCGGAGATGCCGGTACTGCTGGTGGCGTGCGCGGGCGTGCTGGTGACCATCTATTAGTTTCCGGAACGCGAAAAGAGCCGCCGGAAAACCGGCGGCTCTTCATCTGCTCCCCCAACTGGGCTCGAACCAGTGACCTTTCGATTAACAGTCGAATGCTCTGCCAACTGAGCTATAGGGGATTAAATTGTGGTGCTGGGGTTTGCTCTCGCTCCCCTGCAACGTTTCATTACTATATGGCAGCTTCCTGAAACCCACAAATCCCCAGCTTGAAGGACCTTTTTAAGAAGAGCTTGTTGATCTGGTGAAGATCGGCGTCAGTTTGGAGTGGGACGGCAGGAGAGTGAAGGGCCGACAATGTGTCCGCTCATGAGTGTTGTAGATATACTGAGCAGGTTCACAAAGGGGCCATAGCTCAGTTGGTTAGAGCCGCGGACTCATAATCCGTAGGTCGCGGGTTCAAGTCCCGCTGGCCCCACAATGTCGTGCACCGGGACCTATTCCCGGCTCAGGCCCTTCCACCTCAACGGTGGGAGGGCCTGAAACTTTTCGTTGGTTCGAACTGTTGAGGGTAGTGGCGGTGTCTTGGTCCACTGAGCTGCCCTCCGGGCCCAGACAAGCCCTCAGGATGCCCCTGCCGGCATGCTGACGATCCGTATCCGGGCGCGCCGGGCCGGGATGCAAGTCGCCGGCCCGGCTGTTCACTGTCTACACCGCAACCGGAACCTCCTGGGCGATGGCGGAGGTGTACTTCTCCCACTGGATCTGCCGGGGCGACATACGGCGGCGTTTGAAGGCGCGCCGGCCGGCGTCAACCAGTGCGGGTGGGCCACAGAGGTAACCGGACCAGCCGCGCAGCGTGTTGAATTCCTCGGGGATCATCTCGGAGGCGTAGCCGGTGCGTCCCTCCCACGTCTCGCGGGTCAGGCAGGGTTTGACATGGAGATTCGGGTGGCGGGCCTCCAGCGTGGCCAGCAGCTCCCGGGCGTAGAGTTCAACCTCGGTGCGGGCGGACTGGTAGAGGTGGACCTCACGTTCCGGGCGGGCGGCCAGCAGGGTCTGCAGGATGGGCAGGATCGGGGCCAGGCCGGTACCGCCGGCGATCATGATCACCCCGCCGTCGGACTCGGTGTCGGTGCAGCGGAAGTCTCCGAGCGGGCCGCTGATCTCCACCTGCTCGCCAGGGGTGATGCTGCCGAAGACCCAGCGGTCGGAGGCCGCGCCGCCGGGATCGCGCTTGATGTGCAGCTCGATCTCGTTGACGGTGCCGTCGGTGCCGGGCATGTTGGCGATGGAGTAGTGGCGTTTGTCAGCGGTGCCGGGGACGGTGAGCTCCACGTACTGGCCGGGGGTGAAGGCCAGCGGGGCGTCGAGAAGCAGGATGAGCCGGCGGGTCTGCTCGGCGATGTCCTCGACGCTGGCCACGGTGCCCACGAAGTCGCGCAGCGGATGGACGGTGCTCGAGCCGTCCGCGCCGTGGGCGGGTTCGATGAGCACGTCGCCGCACGGGGTGGCCTGGCAGGCAAGCGCCATGCCCTGGCTGCGGTCGGTGGGGGAGAGGGTGACGTGTGGGCTGTCGCGGTGGTCGACGCTGCCCTCCACCACGCGGACGGTGCAGCTGCCGCAGGTGCCCTGGTTGCAGGAGTTGGGCAGCCAGACGCCCTGGCGGAGGGCGGCATCAAGAAGCGGCTGGTCGGGGGAGCAGGGGACCTTTTCCCCGGAGGTGATGGAGACGGTGTGCTGAATCATGGTTCTTAGACCTCCCACTGTGCGGGCAGTTCGGTGGGGCCGCGGAAACCCCAGCCCCAGAAGTTGATGTCGTGATCGGGCTTGAGCTCCAGGTTTGGCAGCGTGTCCAGGAGCTCCTCCAGTCCGATGCGGCAGACGTGGTTGGCGAAGTAGATGCCGGCGCAGGCATGGTTGCCCGCCCCGAACGCCAGGTGGGGCAGCGGCGGGCGGCGCAGGTCATATTCGGAGGGTGCCTCGTAGGCGTTGGTGTCATGGTTGGCGGAGCCGTAGGACATCATCACCGGCGTGTTTGCCGGGAGATGGACACCGTCGATCTCGATGTCCTCCTCACAGATACGGGCCGTGGCCGACCAGATCGGTGAGGTCCAGCGCATTCCCTCCGCGATGGCGCGGGGCAGCAGCGCCGGTTCGTCGATGACGGCCTCGAGCTGCTCGGGCCGGGAGAACAGCCCTGCCAGAGTGGAGCCCATCGCGTGGCCGGGTTCCTGCAACGCGCCGAGCAGAAAGACATACAGGGTGGGGTAGAGGTACTCGCGGTCGCGGGTCTGCCCCTCCGGCATGCCGTCATGCAGCCAGTGCGACATCGCCGAATCATCCGGGTGCACAATCCACTGGTCAATGAGCGGATCAACAATGGCCCGGATCTCCGCCTTCGCCGCATCACCGTCATCGAAACCCTCCGGGTTGGCGAAATCCCCGTTCTCATCCAACGCGGCGTTGGTGAAGGAACGGCTCAGGCGGTGGAACCAGTCGCGCAACGTGGCCTCGTCGACCGACCCCAACCCGAGCAGGTCCCCGACGGCGCGGACCGAGACCTTCTCGCAGTACTCGGCCATCAGGTCGGCTGAGCCTGTCATCTCGATCTCCTCCACGAAGCGCTTCGCGACGGGCCGCACCACCCCCTCCACCCATCTGTCCACCTCCGAGGGCTGGAGGGCGGGGTCGACCATCGACCGCAGATCATCGTGGATCTCACCGTTGACGCCGATCACGGCCGGGTGCCCGAAGGTCCGCCCGCCCGCCCGGGTGATCACCGCACCGAATTTGGGGTGCTTGGCGATGGTCTCGCACATCCGCCGGGTCGAGGCGACATAGGAACCGAGAACCGGCACATACGCGAGCGGGGCCTCATTTCGTAGGCGCTCATAAAACGGATAAGGGTTGCGCTCCAGCTCCGCCATGGTGATCTCGGCGATCCACCGGGGAGTCTCCTGCATGGTCAGTGTCATCTGTGCATCCTCTCTCACGGGAGATGTGGGGAATGTCCCTATGCGGTGCATGTTATGGTGTGCATCACATCTGCTCTATCCGCTGTGCGCACCGGCTATCCGGAATGCGCACCCTTTCCCGGAGGGGATTGATGACTGAAGTCAGTACCGTGCAGGATCTGCGTTCCACCTGCCTGAAGGAGATGCAGGCGGCCGTCGCGCGTGCCTATTTCCCGCATGAACTGCAGAAGCTCGGGCGGGAAGCCTCCCCGGGCTTCGTGCGCACACTGGATCTGGGGCCGTTGACCCTGGGGAAAATCCGGTGGGGTGCTGACATCGCGCTGGACTGCGATTACGCAGAGGACGCCTACGAAGTAAATATCGTGCTTTCCGGCCACCTGTCCTGGACACGGGGGTCCCGCAGCTGGTCCGCCGGCCCCGGGGAAGCCGCTGTCTTCCTTCCTGGCAAGCGCAGCACCATCACTCATTGGGACGCAGACGCGACGGTGTTGGGCATCAAGATCGGCCGGGCGGCACTCCATCAGCATCTCCCGGCCGGCTCCGCGGTTGCCGGATCATTTGAGGAGACAATGCCCCCTTCGCTCGACCTGCGGACCGAGCAGGGCAGGTCGTGGGTGAATTTCATCCGATCCACTGCTGGGCATGTCATCTCCGATCCCGTTGCGACCGCTTTACCTGCAGTCCGGGATTCAATGGTGGCCTCCATTGCCGCCCCCATGGCTGTATTCCTGTCGCCGGCTGAAGCGAGTGCCCCACCGGGTCCGTACATGATCCGCCGCGTCCGGCATGCAGTGGAGCAGGATCCTTCCCGGCGTTGGACCCTGGATGATCTGGCCGCAGTCTCGGGGGTGGGACGCCGACGCCTGCAGCAGGTATTCCGGGAGTACGTCGGGGTATCACCCACTGCCTGGCTGCTGCGTGTCCGCCTTGACCGCGCGCATCAGCTACTTGCCGCCCCCAGCGGCGGCGGAGGGAGCGTCAGCGAGGTGGCGTACGCCTGCGGATTCAACCACCTGGGCCGGTTTTCCCAGGAGTTCCGTGGACGCTTCGGATGCACCCCCTCGGAGGTCAGGGCGCGGAAAGGGTAAGGCACGCGGTTTCCGGACCTTGACCTTGGGCTGAAGAGGCCGGGGCAGATCGGCTTTGTCTAACGAAGCACTGCCAGATCGAGGTGTCCGGCGCTCTTGATCTCGTCGTCGACCACATGCTCGGCGAGGATGGCGGTGATCGCCCGCTTCAACCCCGGACCATAGAC
>NZ_RXHJ01000028.1 GCF_003955685.1 Corynebacterium hylobatis | reverse complement strand
GCGACAGACCGAAATCCACACACGCCGGGATATACCCCGCCGGATTACCCAGATCATGACGCTTACCCTCATGGACCACGATATGCACCGGATGACCCTCCCTAATCATCAACTCAATCGCATCCGTGAGCTGGATCTCCCCACCCTTACCAGGTTCAATACGACGCAACGCATCAAAAATACCGCGGTCCAGCAGATACCTGCCCGTGGCCACCAGGGTCGACGGCGCATCAACCGGATCCGGCTTCTCCACCATCCCCACCACCTGCTTGACCCGCTCAGCCGGCAGATCACAGTCCGCCGGGATCTCCG
>NZ_RXHJ01000027.1 GCF_003955685.1 Corynebacterium hylobatis | reverse complement strand
TATCCAGGTGTTGCCATCGGCGTCGACTGAACCGCCATTCGAAGCTGCGGAAAAACCGCCAAACGAAGCTGCAAGTCACACCTCGTTGGGTACATGCGGGTTTCCAAGAGCGATGGCTCTCAGACCACTGACCTTCAACGCGACGCCCTCCTAGCCGCCGGCGTAAACCCCGAGCTCCTCTACGAGGACATGGCCTCAGGCAAGAAGCAAGACAGGCCCCAACTGGCGTCCTGTCTGAAAGCCCTGCGCGCCGGGGACACACTGGTGGTCTGGAAGCTCGATCGACTCGGTCGCGACCTCCGGCACTTAGTCAACGTCGTCCACGATCTGAACACCCGCGACGTGGGTTTGAGAGTCCTCGCCGGCCAGGGGGCCTCCATCGACACTACGACCGCCCAGGGCAAGCTCGTCTTCGGCATCTTCGCCGCACTCGCAGAGTTCGAACGAGAGTTGATCTCGGAACGCACCAAAGCGGGCCTGGCATCAGCCAGAGCCAGGGGACGGAAGGGTGGCCGACCCTTCAAAATGACCCCCGCCAAGGTCCGAATGGCCGCAGCCTCCATGAAGCGCCCCGACACCAGCGTCACAGAGCTGTGTAAGGAACTCGGCATCACTCGCCAGACCCTCTACCGCTATGTCTCTCCCGAGGGCAAGCTTCGAGCGGCCGGCCAGAAGATCATAGACCGCAAGGGGTAAGTACCCCCGCCCTCACCCCTGTAGGGAACCTTCTCACCTCCAACAGAGTCTAAGTAAGTCATGATCCTCCTCGATACTGAAGACCACATCTTCCTTGGCCATGACTACAACGACCTCACCCAGCAGCTCCTCAAGTATCTCTCCGTCACCAATGACCAAGAACTCGCTGCCCTCGCCGCCGCTTGCCTCAAGTGTGGCCCGCTAGACGTCATGATCGTCCGATCTCCTGAATGAACCCTGACCCGGCGCGCCGGGCGGGTACCTTTCACCTCAACTACACACGTCCACCGCACCAGGGGTGCACGGAGGTCCAACCCTCCAGTTGGTCCGGCGAAGAGCATACTCGTTGGTACCTGACCGGTGGATGCCGCAGAAAGGAATGTCGCACTATGAAAGCTAGTCGCTCGCTGATCGTTCTGGCTGTCGCTGCCCTGTCAGTCTTGCCCAGCTGCTCCAGCGGGACCGGCACCGTAGACGAACCTTCAGTGAGCCGGTCTTCCGCGCCCACTGTGACGAGCACCAGCCCCTCCTCTTCTGAGCCTTCGTCGGCCAGTCCGGAAGTGACTCCGAGAGTCGAATCAACCCCAGAGCCAGTACCAGCCCAGCCAACACAACCGGCTTCTCCTACGGCCACGTACATGGGGGCCGTCCCCTGTTTGGTGGACACGCTGACCCTGGCCCAGAATGGGCCGGAGAATGCGAGAAACCACCATGCCGAAGAACACCTACACCGATGAGTTCAAAGCCGACGCGGTCCGACTCTACGAGGACACCACAGGCGCCTCGTTCTCGATGATCGCCACCGATCTCGGGATCAGTCGGGCGACGCTGAAAAACTGGGTCTACGCTGCCCGCAAGGCCCGTGGCGTCCAGTCGAGTCGCACTGCCGAGGACCCCGCCGAGGAGCTGCTGCGCCTGCGCAAAGAAGTCCAGCACCTGCGCTCGGAGACCCAGAAGCTCTCGACCGAACGCGATATCCTGCGCAAGGCCGCGAAGTATTTCGCGGGAGAGACGACCTGGTGATCCGCTTCCCGTTCGTTGACGACTACGCCACCACCTACTCGGTGAAGCGGTTGTGCCACGTCCTTAATCTGAACCGCTCAAGCTTCTACAAGTGGCGGGACGGTGAGCCTGTCCGCAGGCAGCGCCGAAACGCCGATGAGACGCTGGTGGCCCAGATGCGGGACTACCACGAAGAATTCGACGCCACGATCGGGGTGCGCCGTATGACCGCTGAAATAAACGACCACACAAAAGACCCGGTCAACCACAAACGCATCGAGCGGCTCATGCGCCAGCACCAGATCGTCGGGGTGAACCTGCGCAAGAAGAAACGCACCACCATCCCGGACCAGGGCGCGAGGGTCTTCGACGACCTTGTCGGCCGGGACTTCACTGCCGAGGACTGCAATCAGCTCTATATCGGCGGCATCACCTACTTGCCCTGCGGGAAAGGAGAATTCCTGTACCTGGCCACCGTCATCGACGTGCACTCCCGACGCTTGGTCGGCTACTCCATCGCTGACCACATGCGCACCAGTCTCGTTCAGGACGCGATGGAGGACGCGGCCCGGACAAGGGGCTCGATGGACGGAGCGATTTTTCACAGCGACCACGGCAGCGTCTACACCTCATCAGGGTTTCAGGACACCTGTCGGAGGCTGGGGATCCGCCAGTCGATGGGGCGGATTGGGTCGAGTGCGGATAATGCGATGGCGGAGTCTTTCAACGCTTCGCTGAAGCGGGAGACGCTGCAAGGTTCTGGTGGCTGGGCGTCGCCGGTTCAGTGTCGGCGGGAGGTGTTCCGGTGGATCACGAGATACAACACCCGTCGGCGGCACTCCGGGATCAGTTACCTGTCGCCGAGGGCTTTCGAAGACATGGCCTCGGCTGTTACCGTGGCGCCTGCTGCTTGATCAATCCCGCGTGTCCACTCAAAGGGGGACACCCCCGTTCTGGACGATGGGGGCGGCCAGGACCATACCAACCGCGGGTGACCAGCCGTAGCGGACACGTAAGGGTGTGGAGGTGAGTTTGTGCAATGCGGGAGTGCCTCTCTGTGGGCCGGTCGGAACGGGGCGCCAGCGGTCGCGGGTCTACGGCGAGGATGGGCGCAGAGGCCCCGGGCGGGGCCGCGAGGAGGGCCGTCGCTCCCGGGCGCGCTCTGCGTCGGAGTCGGAGCCGGCGCTAGCGGGCTTCTCATCTCCAACCGCGGCCGCGGTGCGGGTGGTGTGGGAGCCAGCAGGAACAAAGCCTGCGGCGATGCTTCGCAGTGCCTCTAAGTGCCCGTCGAATGCCCGCTTGCCGGATGAAGTGAGGGAGACCCAGGTGATCCTGCGGGAGTCCGTGCGCATGGGAGACGCGCTCTTCTTCATCACGACGAATCCCGCGTCACTGAGGAGTCTGAGGTGTTTGGAGAGTGTCGAGTCGCTGACGTCAATGGTGTCCCGCATGACAGCGAAATCGAGCCGGTCTACCGAGCGCAGAAGACCGCAGATCCGCAGGCGCAAGGGCGCGTGGATCATCTCGTTAAAGGTGCCCTCAGATGCCATGGCTCAAGTGGTCGGCGACGGCGGCGACGAACAGCCGGACCAACCAGGTCACCACGACGAAAGCCGTCACAGCTGATGCTGTGATCCACCAGGACAGGCCACTGGCGGCCAGCCCGTAAGAGACGCTCAACAAGACGAGAGACACGCCGAGGGCGGCCACGTAGATGACCGCCGCGCGCGCACCCACCCGGGAGAGCTTGATCCCGGTGGCGCGGCGATACCTGTCAACGAGCACAATACTCGCCAACAGGGCCGCAGCGAATATCGCACGGCGCCACGTGTCGTCCGGCCCCGCTGGGCTCGCGACGAAAACCGCGGCGACGAGGCCAAGCCCAGGCCCGAACCAGCGTTGCCTACCTAGTCGGGCCGCCAAAGTCTGGCGATCACGGTGCAGATGCTCAAACCCCAGAGCGTGATTTTCTGATTCCGACTGCGAAGTTTCACTTGCCATAGCAGAAACTTACCACATCACTTGCTGTCACAGCAAGTGACTTTTGATGCTGCCCCGCCGGTGCGAGACGCGGCGTGGTACAGCAGGCCAGGTGTGGATCGAGAGCCGTAACGCCCGCACCAAAGCGGGTACCAGCTCCTACCCTCGGTTGAGGACAGGAGCAGCCACGCCCCTGCCGTCTGTCGTCCAGAGAGACGATCCGCAAGGCCGGCGAAGGACCCCTAGAAGTGCCCCACTTCACATGATCCACACATCCGTTCAGAGCTGTCACGCGTCTTGCAGAAGAGGCTCGAAGCCCGCGAATCCACCCTGAGCTGACGCGGCAGTCGGAGCGGTCTCTGAGGCTTACCTGTCATTCAGGAGGTAGGAGCGATGACGGTTTCGATGCGGGTGATGTCAGCCGGTGACGGCTACAAGTACCTCCTGCGTACCGTGGCGCCTGCTGCTTGATCAATCCCGCGTGTCCACTCAAAGGGGGACACCCCCATGAACCCCGGTGAGCAGTACGGCGAGGTCTGCTACTCCGGGACCCCGGACCAATGGCCCAACTTCGTCAACCCGGCCACCGGATGCGGCGCTGTCCTCAACCCGAACTACGTGGAGCCCGCTGCCGAGCCCTACATCGTCGAGTGTCTCTTCGGCACCCCCGGGCCGACCTTGATGTCGGACGGGACCACCCAGTACACCGACTACTGCTACCAACAGGGGACCTCCCACCCCGGGTATGTCGATGAAGGAACCATCACCGACCGCTTCTGGGCTTGCATGGAGGCCGGCGGCACCGCGGAGACCTGTCGCCAGTAGGCGAGGTGGAAAAGAGAGACGCTGCCCCCGCCCCATCGTGAAGCTAGGCTCCACTGCCAGAACGGAAGCGCACAAGCTTCCTGTCGGTCCGGAGTCCGGCCTGTAGCCGTTTCAGTCCGAGAAAGTTAACCCCCTGCTACCTTTCCACTAGCGGATCAAGTGAAGACCTCAGGGCCGCCCATCGGATCCTCTACCGTGCCCGGCCCCATATGAGATGCGACGCCTGAACGCCCCTTTCCCAACCCCTGTAAACCTCTCCCTAGCCAAGGAGCTTCAAGAGTGTCTTCATTTCCAGGCCCTGAACACAGTGCAGTGGTAGAACGACTAATCCAGGAAAAAGCAGAGCGCCGGCGACTCGCCGCCGAGGATCAGAAACTAGATGCCGAGTGGGTCGACTGGGTGGCCGTACAAGAGAGTCTCGATGCCGAGGAAGTCCCATTCATCGACTACAGGGAATGGGAACATCGCCGTGATACCAAGTGGGCTGAAGAGGATCGCAACGACGCCGACCGCGCCCGGATCTTCCACGAGGACTTCATGGACCCCGACAGCCGCTACACGGAGGATCCCTACGACGAGCTTTCATATGAAGAGCAGATGGGGTACCACAGCGATCAGCAGTCCCTCCTCCTCCACCGAGGGGCACGGATCCATAAACAAGAGGACGAGCGCTTAGAGCGCCGAAGAAACCACAACTCTGACATGAGGAAGTTCTACCGCCGACTTGCTGAGCTCGAGAAGGAGATGGACGAAGTCAAGAAGAACATGCACAATCGTTTGCTCCTTGAGGGGCTCTTGTAACAGGTTCTACCTATTGAGCCCGGCCAGACTCTTCAAAACTATCCTCAATAACCGTCGCTCTCTCCTGGCAGCATTGATGGTCTGTCAGATAAGGGTGACACCCTGGGACCTCGCCTGTGGACCAGGACCGGTCCCCGTCCCACTCTTAGATGCTCGGGATGACAGACGGGGGCTTTCCCTGGAAGAGGGTGTACTCGATGACATCAGTGGGAAGATCCGGACGCCACCGCTCATGGAGCTGCTCCACCAGGTCCAGGTATTGGGAGTATTCGGAGGTCCGCCATCCAGAGGTCTTCGTCCATCCCAGGGCGACAGCCACTCTCCTATCCAGGATAAGGGGATGGCGAGTATCAGCCGGGGTAGGACGACCAGCGGCAAAGTAGAGCAGCTTGGTGAAGAACGCTGGGCCAAGGTACTTGATCCTGGCCTGGCTGTAGTTGTTGAACGTGGAGTACCCGTCGACTGCAGACTCGGTGGAGGCGACCCTCACCCCCTCCAGCAGCTTCCTAGGCGCGCCGGGTTGGTGAAGAGGCTGGACACACCGATAGGTCTGCTGTGCGTCGGTACCAGCCCCCCAGGAGCACACCGCGACGTAGAAGCTCACGGCGTCCTCTTCCGTCTCCACGGATTCCCCGAGCTCGAACAGCCTCTGTCGCGACACCGAAAGAGCCGACTCCTCCCTCTCCAAGAACCAAGGAAGAGAAAGTCCCTCCGGCCATCGCTTTGTCCAGCGTTCACGATAGAAGATCTCTGTCTGCCCCCATACGGTGTCAGGGGAGACAGCCTCCTCCGGTGACCCCAGAACAGCCAGGGCAACCGAGCGGTTTTCCGGGGACACCGCCATGACGCTTCCTCCGTAGATAGGACCCACCACGTGTGGGGGTCGGACATCTTAGCTGTGGACATCAGTAGTCACCATCTGTTTCCTACCGCACCTGCTTTTCTCCGCGCTGGGACTCCTCCAGGTGTCTACAGGGGGTTTGACGCCTCACACCATGTGTCTCAAGGCGCTTAGCCAGTGTCCTCGTCTCTGAGGCGCTCAAAGAGTCCGAACTCCATGACCATCTCCACCAGCTTTAGGGTCGTCATCTCCCGGGCGGCCTTGAGGACCTCGTTGGAGGATTCCTCGTGCTGCCACAGCGCGTCCTCCAAGACGACCTGCAGCTGCGGGGAGCTGGCGAAGTCAATCTTCGAGTTGTTCTTGGCCTGGACACTCAGCTCTGGGCTATCGGCGGCCTCGGCCAAAAGCGTCTGAACGAAGTTGACCTTGTACTCGTCCTTGGCCTCCAGGTCCCCGAAGTACTTGTTGACCTTCTCGACCAACTCCGCCTTCCTGGCATGCTCCGACTCCCTCGCCTTCGCCAGGCCCGCTTCAGTCATCCCCTTCAACCCCGGAACATCACCGGCGGTGGTGCTCAGTCCCAGGTCATCCTCTCGGATCTTCTCCAGCCGGAAGTGGGTCAGCACCACATCCGAGACATCAACCACCTCGGGCTTCTCTGCCTCGGCAGTAAACTCCCGCAGCGACTTCGCCAGCAGGTCGGCGAAGACAGACATCTTCTCGTACCGGGGGTCGCCGAAATGGAGGATCTGGCTGAAAAATGAGTAGGCCTTGACGTACTGGGATAACACCGCTTTGAAGTCGAGCAACTCCTCCCGCCGCTCATCATCGTGTGTGAGTATCGTCTGCTCCCACGCATTACTGAACCTCTCCAGGGCAGGGGCCAGGTACCCCGAAAACTGGGAATGCTTGCGTGCGGCGGTCGTGTGTTGTGCCGACCACGCCGCCCACACCTGGTCGACCTCCGCCCAGGTGAAGATATGCTGGGCCTCCAGCTTGGCGATCAGGTCTGCGACCAAGTCAGGGTCGGACTCGGTCTCGATATAGGCGGCCTCGTAATACATCTGGAACGACTCGAGAATCTGCTCCGGGTCGTTGACGAAATCCAGCACGTAGGTGTCGGACTTGCCGTCAGCCTTCCGGTTGAGCCGGGACAGGGTCTGTACCGCCGCGATACCGGAGAGCTGCTTGTCGACGTACATGCCCACCAGCAGCCGCTGGTCGAACCCGGTCTGATACTTGTTGGCCACCACGAGAATGTTCTGCCCGTCCTGGGCAAACACACTCGCCAGGTCCCGTCCCTTCAGTATCGGGTTCATGCTGGCCTCGGTGACCATCTTCGGCGGGGTACCCGGCAGGGAGGCAACATCCGGGTCCGGGACCTCACCGGAGAACGCCACGAGCGTCTGCAACGGCAGGTTCCGTGCCTCGATGGCCTTCTCGAAGGCGCGAGCGTAACGCACCGCTGCAGCCCGGGACTCGGTGACCACCATCGCCTTAGCCCGCCCACCCAGGTGTGGCTGGACGGTGGAGCGGTAGTGATCGAGGATGACGTCGACCTTGGAGGCCACATTCGTGGGGTGAAGCTCGACGAAGTTGATGTAGGCCCGGGTGCCCTGTCTCACGTCGACCTCCCCTTCCGCGGCTTCAGCCGGGGTGGTGGGCTGCGGTTGCTCTCCCGCAGTAGCAGCAGGAGTGGTACCTTTCAGTGCCACGCGCGCGGCCATGTCGTAGGTGGTGTAGTTTTTGAGCACATCGAGGATGAATCCTTCCTCGATGGCCTGCTTCATCGGATACAGGTCAAACGGCTCCAGCTCCTGGGTGGCGGGGTTGCGCCGGCCGAACAGCTCCAGGGTCTTCGCCTTCGGGGTGGCGGTAAACGCGAAGTAGCTTAAGCGTTTCTCCGCATCACTGTGGGCGGCCATCGCCACCAGGGCGTCCTGGTCCGCGCCCGGCTCCTCCAGGTCGAACTCGGTTGTGTCCTGGGTGAGATAAAGCATCTCCCGGACGGCCTTGGCTGAGCCACCGGTCTGGGAGGAGTGCGCCTCGTCAGCGATGATCGCAAACGTCCGCCCCTTGAGCTGGTCCTGGTTGGCTGGGTCCTTCAACGCTGCCAGGGCATAGGGGAAGGTCTGCAGGGTTACTCCGACGATCTTCGCCGTCCCGCTGGTGAGCACCTGCGTCAACCGGGCGGTCTTGGACCCTTCCCCGCCGGAGTCAATAGCCTGGAAGGTCCCCGGAACACTCTCCAGCTGTCTCACCGCGTCCTGGAGCTGACGGTCGAGCACCTGACGATCGGCGATGACAAAGACGGTGTCGAAGACCTTCTCGCCCTCATGGTTGTGCAGCGAAGCCAGTCGGTGGGCGGTCCAGGCGATCGAATCCGTCTTGCCCGAGCCGGCTGAATGCTGGATGAGGTAGTTATGCCCGGGGCCTTCCACAGCAGCGGCAGCGGCAATCTTGGACACCGCCCGCCACTGGTGGAAACGCGGGAACCGGATCTGCGAGGTGGTGGTGATCTTGCCGGTAATCGGGTCCGTCTTAGCCTGGTGGTTGGTGTAGATGAATTTCGTGAGAATCGTCAGCCAGGTGTCCCGGTCGAGAATGTCCTCCCAGAAGTAGCTGGTGGCATGCCCCCTCGTCGACGGCGGGTTGCCGGCACCACCGTCGTGGCCCTGGTTGAACGGCAGGAACTCTGTTTTCGGCCCAGCCAGGAGGGTGGTCATGGAGATGCGACGGTCGGTGACGGCGAAATGCACCAGGGCTCCCCGCCCGGCGGTCAGCAACGGCTCGCCCTCCGGCGGGCGCTGGGTGCTGTACTGCTCCTCGGCTTGTGCCAGGGACTGGGTGAACTCCGTCTTGATCTCGACGGTGGCCACGGGGATGCCGTTGACGAACAAGGCCAGGTCAAGTCGATTGCGGTGCCGGGTGGAGTAGACCAGCTCCTCGACCACCCTGAGACGGTTCTGCTCGTAGCGCTCGGTCAGGCGGGGGTTCTTGTCGTTGGCCGGCGGCATCTGCAGCAGGCTGAACTTCTTGGCTCCCACCACATCCACACCGTTGCGCAGGACGTTGAGGGTGCCACCGCCGTGCTTTTCCTCCGCAGAGAGCTTCTTGGCCACCCGGTCCAGGATCCGATTCCGCCCCTTAACCACCGCCGCTTCGGGGGCGTCCTTCGGGACGATCCGGTGGTAGTTGTCCGGGTCCGTCTCCTCCAACCACCCCAACAGATCGGGGACGAACAGGGCACGCTCTTTGTCGTAGCCCTCGTTTCCCTTGGATGCCAACCATCCGTGGGAGGCGAGGTGGTCGACGACGAACCGCTGGAGATTGACCTCCCGATGAGCACCGACACTCATACGTGGACCTCCAACTCATCCCGCAGCTGCTCCGCAGTCGACACACCCTGGGCAGCCACGTCGATCTGTCCGGTCACTGCTGCGGAGATGAGTGCAGATCTTCTTTCCTGAGCCAACTCCTTAGCCTTAGCTGCATCAGCTAGGGCTAAGCGAGCTGCAGAATCCAGCTCGGAGAATCGAGCCAGTACTTCGTTTTGAACCTCAAGAGAAGGAACTTCTATTTTGTTTTCACGGAACCACCGCATATTCAGGGAAGGCACTGCACCCGGGTTCGCAATAGGGGTTAAATCCAGCGTGAGTAGGACTTCCTGCAGGTAACGGCCGTCTACTAGAGAGGCGGGAATGAGGCCGAGCATGTTGTTATCAATGCAGCCGGGCTTGGTCAAAAGGGCATTTCGTCGAAGGAAGAGTGCGGCTCCAATTTTGGCCATAACGACCGAACCGGCCGGCAGGACTTCGGCTCCTAGCGACCGAGCAGTCGATCGTGAAATGGAGTCCGAGGCATACGTGAGTTTTCCCTCTTCTGCCGATTTCAAGGAGCCTACCTTATAGAAAGGAAGCTCCTCATCTGTGATTCCTTGATAGGCCGGTGGGAAACCTGCACCCCCTGCAAGGCGAGCTACCCGTTTAATAGGTAAGAGGTTCTCTGCATGGCTAGGAGAGAAGAACTTGGATCGTGCCGCGTTTCTTCGCTCCTCCGTAAGACTCATGAAACGATCTAATTCCATGATGAAGGCGTCGATTTCGGCGGTTTCTCGGTCGAGATAATCCGCAATCAATCTTTGTTCTTCTAGTGGGGGAAGAATCACAGGAAAATTCATGAGGTCGTCCCGACTCATCTGCAGGCTGTTCGGCCTAATACCTGTCAGTAGAGCCGTATACCCTTGAACATAGGTAGAGCTACGCAGAAGGTGGTGAACATACCGAGGTTCTAGGGATGGGCTGATGTTATAAGCGCGGTAGGCAGGGCTCATGTGTCCTTCGAAGTCAGAAACCCCTAGCCCTGCATAATTTAGCCACATTGTGTTGACCGCTAACTGGCCTGGGCGAACAACACGGTAGCTGGCTACCTCTTCGGGAGTACGGCGTCGATTTTCGCTGTCATACTCCTTTACTTCCACACCTCTATACCCGGATACAGATAGCATCGGTCCGACAGGGGTCTTCCCATTCACTTCACGAGATTCAGTGAATACATGGCGGAAAGGAACCATTTTCCAATGGGCGGGAATCTGTTCCACAAAGTCTAGCCCCGGTGACTGGTACTCGGCGTATTCCCTCATGCTTTCACCTGCTCGAGGCGTGCTCGGATGCGGCCGAGGACTTCGTCAAGGTCCCGGTCGATCTCTTCCAGGGGACGTGGGGGGATGTACTGGTAGAAGTGTCGGGTGAATGGGATCTCGACGCCTTCCTTGGTCTTGGTCTCATCGATCCACGCATCAGGGACGAAGGGGATAACTTCGCGTTCGAGGTAGTCGTGGATGTCCTGATCCCAGGGGACGTTTTCGGTATCCCGCAGGCTGGCATCCGCCTCAGGCTTACCTGCCTTGGTGACGAGCTCACCGTGGTCGTCGTGTTCCCCGAGCTCGGTAAGCACGGCCTTGAGAACGGCCGGTTTAAGGGCGAGGCCCTCATCTGCGAGGGCCTTTTTGAGGTCTTTGGTGAACTGGGCCCGGTTGGTCGACACGACCCCGCCAGTGGCCTTCTCAGCGACTCTCAGAGCCGTGTGGAGGGCTTCCTGCTCCCATTCCTCGAGCTTGGCCACAGGCTTGGCAGCAAGTGCCCTCTCGACGCGTTGGGGGGTGAAAGCGTAGTTGAGCTTCAGCGGGCGCTCAACGGTGATAGTGCGGTAGTAGAAGTCGGTGGTATCGAAAATCTTCGAATGCTCCGACTCGGTGAACTCCCCGTAGAGCCTGGCGATGGTGGCGATGTTGTCATCAGAGAGCATCTTGCGCTTGGACCCGATGGACTTACGCATCTTGACGAACATCTCGGTGGCATCGATGAGCTGGACCTTGCCGCGCCGGGCCGGTTCCTTGTCCTTGTTCAGGATCCAGATGTAGGTGGAGATGCCGGTGTTGTAGAACATGTCCGTCGGCAGGCCGATGATCGCCTCGAGGTAGTCGTTGTCGAGCACCCATTTGCGGATGTTGGATTCGCCGGAGCCTGCCCCGCCGGTAAAGAGTGGTGAGCCGTTGAGGACGATGGCACCGCGGCCGGCAGCTCCCCCCTCAAGACCGGGTTCACGGAGTTTCGAAATTAGGTGCATGAGAAACAGCAGGGACCCATCCGAGACTCTCGGCAGACCTGGCCCGAAGCGACCGGCATAGCCAGCAATATCGTGCTCGCGCTCCACGGCCGGCTTGTCTTTCTTCCATGCCACACCAAACGGCGGGTTGGACAGGGCGTAGTGGAAGGTCTGGTCCTCGAATGCGGGGCTGGTCAGGGTGTTGCCGAGGGCAATGTTGGTGATTGGCTGGCCTTTGACGACCATGTCGGCTTTGCAGATGGCATACGATTCAGGGTTGATTTCCTGGCCCAGCAGGTTAACTTGGGCGTCCTTGTTGAACTGTTTGATCTTGTTGTCGGCCGCCGACAACATGCCACCGGTGCCGGCGGTGGGATCGTAAACCGAGCGGATGACCCCTGGGGTGGTCAGGTCGGTATCGCCGTCGAGCAGGAGGGTGACCATCAGGTCGATGACTTCGCGGGGGGTGAAGTGCTCGCCGGCGGTTTCGTTGGACGCTTCGGCAAATTTCCGGATGAGCTCTTCGAAGATATGCCCCATGACCTCATTGGTCACCGCCTCGGGGCGAAGATCGGCTTTGGCGAAGTGCTGGAGGATCTCCAGGAGGAGGTTGTTCTGGGCAAGGTCGATGATGGTTTCGTCGAAGCGGTACTGGTCGAAGATGTCGCGCACATTCGGGGAGAAGGCGTTGACGTAGTCCCGGAGGTTGTCCTCGAGGTTGTCGACGTCGCCCTGTAGGGACCGTAGGTCGTGACGGGAGCGGTTGTAGAAGCTGTAGTTGTGCTTCGCTCGGTTGCGCAGCATGCCAGCTGAAGGAATCTGATCCGGGTCGAGTCCTTCGATGGCGTCGAGAACCGCCTGCTTCGTAGGGGCCAGGACTCCGTCCAACCTGGCGAGCACTGTGAAAGGCAGGATGATGTTGCCATATTGGTGCTGTTTGTAGGTTCCGCGCAGCAGGTCGGCGGCGCTCCAGATAAATGAGGCGTGGTTGAACAAGAGGCACCCCTTTGTAGCATCGGACAACTGACGTAACCATGCTATCCGGCGGGGATGAGACGCAGGTGGACAAGGCCTCCGGCAGCGTCAGCTAACGAACCACATGAACGTCTCCAGCCATAGGACACTGAACCTGGGGCTCCCGCCCGTCCTGGCGACGTTCTGGGGCTGGTTGGTGGCGCCCCGGAGACCTTGGGGGGTAAGTCTCCGGGATGCCACCACAGGCCGGAGGCTTCGGGGGAGGGCAACCGGCCCATTGAGTATGACACGGTGTCACGATCTCAAGTCTGCCCGATGTCCATTCCAGTGGACATTCCGGCCCCGAGCAGTCCACAAGCACACTCCACCACGCTCTCGACGAAGCACCAAGGGGATTTCACACTTGAACTCGGCGCGATTTTCTCGACAACATAGAAGACAGGGTTGCAGTCACATCAACAAGAGGGTTTTTCTCGATTCCTGCCAAGACCGCAGGTCAACCGGTGTCGTTGGGAACCCGCGCTTCACACGCCACAGACCCCCGGTTCCTACTTGGATTTGGCTCCGAGCCCCCCCTTTGGAACACTTGTCCTTGAGACTTCCGTATCTGACTAGTGCGGAGAGGGACAGTTGACCTCAGCCCGGTCCGTTCGTGACTTCTGGCACCGCCGGAACGTATGCCAGTAGCGAGAGTCTTGTTTCTCCTAACGGCCCGCCAGATGAGAGGGAAGCCAGAGGGGTGGTCTCTGCACACAAGCTGCACGAGCATGAACAGGGTTAATAGGCGAAGAAACCAGTTCTGGCCTGCATGAACATAAAACACAAGGTTCAAATGGGTAAGGGAGGGGAAGTATCTCAGTACTCAGCTAATAGCCCTTGGCTAACCCCCAGCCCCCACTGGAAAGCAGAAAAAGCGTGTGCACTGCGGGCTTGCAGGTCACACGCCTCTTCTGGCCAATCAACGGTGCGAGTGCACAAGAACGAAACCCGACCGCTAGCTGACCTTCCTACGAGGTCATCTTGATACCGACGAACCACCGATCCCTCTTATCGTCACCGGGGACCTTCATTTGCCGGTGGCTCACACGAGGAGAGGCGGCCTCTACTCTCTTACGGAGAAGCGGCTGGGTGATGTCCTTTGCTCCGGGAGACATCGTTCGGTTCCAGTTGTTGAATGCCTGCTGCAACTCGGAGACTCTAACCCGGTCGTAATCCTCACCGGTCACGGTACAGACCTCGTCGAGGAACGTCTTCACCGGAGAACCCAGTTCGCCCATCAGCCCGATGACCTCCCCCATGGTGTCCGGCTGGGTGAACCTCCCTTGGACATCCAGACGGCCAAGACCGGCGAGGGCCCAGTTGAAGATTCCGGGCAACTCTTGACTGATGCGCTCGCGCAGCGTGATGTCCGGATTGTCTACATAGGACTTGCGGAGTCGGAGGGCCATGAAACGCGACTTGATGGCTCCGGATGCGTCGATGAACTGGGGAACCTCATTGGCCATCAGCATGAACCGTGTTGGCAACGTCCCCTTCCAGTAGGACTCTCCCTTCCGGTTGGCCATGACTGCGTCCTCCCCGATGATGTTGAGGAGTTTCTCCACACTCCCCCCGGCCTCACGCAGCGTGCTCCCACGTGCATCCTCAATGACGGCGAGGAGTTTGCCGACCAGTTCGGAAAGGCCGAATTCGGAGGCCAGACTGTGCAATGTCGGAGAGACCGAGTTCTTCTCTCCAATCAGCTGTTGGAGAGTGCGCGAAATCGTGCCCTTGCCAGACCGTGGAGGACCGACAACCAACAGGGCCTTCTGCATCTCCATTCGTCCCGAGAGGATGTACCCGGTGTATTCCTGGAGCAAGAGAGCCGCCTTCGGGTCATGCTCGAAGATGTCCCTAAGGAAGGCTTCCCACTCCGGGCAAGTGGCATCCGGATCGTAGGAGAATCCGAGAGAATCGGTCGTGAAGAACGCCGGAGTGTGCGGCAGCAAGGTACGTGTCTCCAGGTCAAGCAGCCCGTTAGCCATGGAGATTGTCCTATCTGCGCGGGGAGCGCTTCTATGATCCAGCCAGGCTGGGCTGGTCTCGCTGTCAAGACGGGTGAGGACACGAAGAGGTTCCATCAAGGACCCGACCTTCTGGGAGGAGGGAGCCCAGGCCTTTTCCTGCTCTTTTTCCCCGTATGTGACTTCTCGGAGCCTCATCCAGATAGGCGCTTTGAGACTGATCTCATCATCCCACCTCTCCCAGTGCCGTGACTCCCAGCCCCACCAGCTCCCTCTCCAGTAGGCGAGTGTTCGGTGTCCGTCGGGAGTCGTGAAGACTTCGTCGACCAGTCGCTGAGCGACCTCCAGGGAAAGCGCCGGCGAGGGATAATGGTCGAAGTCGTCGGACGCCTCAAGCTCCCCCTTTCTCACTAGCTCCCATCTGCTCGGAGCAGACACAGAAGATGGCCCGTAGTTTTCGATACTCACTGGAGGGCCTCCTTCTCGCCGGCACGCTTCCCGCTTCTGATTGTGGCGTCGATCTCCTCGGGCTCCAGGCCGACTGCTTCGGCGGCCTTGGCAAGAGCATCGAAGATGTCGAGTCCGTTCTTTCCGGCGAGGAAAGCTGCGGTGTTCAGCTGCTCGTTCCGGGAGCCCTCCGGGGCTTCCAGGACGGCCTTGATGAGCTTCTTTCCGTCCCCGCTGTGGCGGAGTCGGTAAGGGATGGCCGGGGATGCGGGACGGGCAGGCGTGTAGACGTGACGACGCAGGTGGGCCGGCAAAACAGGAACGTCCGGCAGGTCGACCCAAGCTTCGTATTCGTACTCTCCGCCTGTCTCTGGGTGGACGCTGCCCGGCATGACGAGGTAGTTCCTGTGGTGACGGATATCGATGTCCGGAGCAACCTTTCCTCGAAGCTGGCCGGGGTAGGGAAGACGGAACCAAAAGTGATACCCGCCTGAGCCGGTCCTCGTGGTGGTCGTTTTCGGCAGCTCGTGGCCGGCGTTCAGCGCATCCCAGTTGCCGAGACCATTTCGTCGATTGTCGACATCGATGACGACGATCCCCTTCGGTGGCCGGGCTCCGAGGTTGGCCCCGTTGTAGCGGGCCCACCAAGTATCGATGGCCTCCCGGTCGGTAGTGAAGTCGTACAGGCCTCTAGGTACTGCCGCTCCTACAGGCTTCTTGCCGTTTAAAGGTCCGACCAGTATTCCGATCTGGGCCAAACGGTGGGCTTCTTGGTGGGGGCGACGTCGCCGTGTTCCGGTATGGTCATAGATATTCAAGTCGGATGACCCTTTCTTGATGTTTCCCCCTTCGAAGTTGCAGCTTCGAAGGGGGATTTTGTTGTTCGCTGGTCCAATGTCGGCCCAGTGATTGCTCTGTCGGTGGCGGGTCAAGCCGCATCCTTCGGGGATAGTCCGAGAAGCTCCATGAGGCTCTTCTTAGAAACCACGTAGCGGGAGTTGATCTTGATCACGGGAACGGGGAAGGCGTCGTCCTTTGCGGCTGCGTAGGCCGTGCTCGGGGAAATTCCGAGAATGGCGGCGGCCTCGCGCATTGAGAGGGTCAAGCTCTCCGGTTGCGGCATGTGAGACATGACAGTCCTTTCTGGAAGGGATACAATGAGCTGAACGGAACGCCACGATGTGAAACAAACCGTTCAATACGGAATATACCATAAACACGAGATGTTCTGAACAATAGGTGTCATTTCGTTCGGGAGGAACTTATGAGTGTGAGCAAGCGACCGGTTAACTACTCGGCTGCGAATATCCGAGAGTTGAGAAAACAGGCGGGATTATCCCGTCAGGCCATAGTGGACCGGCTGGCCGCCTACGATGTCCCTCTCCATACGACCTCTCTCCGGAGGATTGAAGAAGGTCAGCAGGCGGTGAAGATTGAAGAAGCGCAGGCTTTTGCGGAAATATTCGAGATTGACCTCGCTGATTTCATTGCAAAACCTGTCAATCCGATCGTGGCAAAGATTGAACATTCGATCATCAACTACCGCGAGGAGCTGAAGGCTCTGAGTGAGCAGTTGCTCGTCGTGATCCAGGCCTGGGATCACATGGTCGAGCAGGCTGACTACGACCGACTTTCTCGGGCGGATCGCATGTCGGAGAGGGTTCAGTCAGCTGTTTCGCTGATTGGGCGTTCGAGTGGGTTGTTGCCTTTGCTTTTTCAGTTGAATGAGACGCTGGGACACCTTGGGATAGATAACGGCTGGGAGGAGGTCCCGGACCGGGCGTCTAAGGGTGTTGAGGGGCCCTTCGCCGACATGGCTGTTCGGGCTCTCTTGGACAACGATGCTGGAGAAGGGGAGAGCTAAGTGGCTAGGGGACGGCCGGCTACGCCACTTGGCACCCACGGAGAAGTCAGTGCTCCCAAACGGCTTCCGAACGGGAAAATGCAGGTCTCCACGTATCTCCGGCTCCTTAACGGCAGGACAGTGCGTGTCAGGGGCAGCGGGAGCAGTGCTGCGGCGGCGAAGCGCAGGCTGGAGGAGAATTGCCAACAACGTCTCCAGGGTGATGACACGACTGAGCTGACGACAACGAGTCCACTCAACAAGTTGCTCGATGTCTGGTTGCCACGACATGACGTGAGTGCCAGGTCAAAGGAGATCTACGAAAAGGTCATAAATCTCCACATCGGGCCGAACTTGGGCTCCGTCCGGCTCAACGAGCTGACGACTCCACGTATCCAGGTGTTTCTCGAAGGATTGACGCCAGGAACGGCAAGAACAGCTCGTGCAGCGCTTGGTTCCGCCGCAGGCTTCGCCGTCCGGTGGGGCGTCATGAGTGCAAACCCGGTCCGAGAGACCAAACTCCCGAAGCGGGAGAAGAAGGAGGTCCTCGCACTAACGGATGAACAGATGGACGAGTACAGGAACCGCCTCGTTGCTTGGTGTGGGGGGAATGCGGGCGGTCCCAAGCGGGGGGAGGGGCTCGTCGAGATCATGGACGTCGTTCGAGGGTCGGGTGCTCGCTTCGGGGAGGTTCTGGGCCTCCGCTGGTCGGACGTGGATTTCAAGGAAAGGACGATTTCAATCACCGGCACGACGGATGAGCGGGGAGGGCGTAAGGACAAGCCAAAAACTGATTCCAGCCGACGAGTGATACCGGTAGCTAAGATCGCGCTCGACGCGCTTGAGAGACAGTTCGCCAAGCCGTACCGGGAACAGCTGGGGGAGCCGGTCTTCCCAACCAGAGCCGGCACATACAGGACTGTGAGCAACACGGAGACCCGTCTTCGTCAAGCGCGAGGGGACCTGAAAATTGTTCCTCACGACTTCAGAAAGACAGTGTCAACGCGAATAGAGGAGAAGTACGGCGTCATGGCCGCGTCCCGCTATCTCGGGCATTCGTCGACGATTGTAACTGAACAGGCATATTTAGCAGCCCCTGCGGTAATTCCCGATTACACAGCTGCTTTCGGTGGTTCGTGATGTCGAAAAAGTGTCTAAGTAATAGCCGGAACAGTCATGTCTGAACGGACTTGCCGGAATTATTACCGGCTTTGAACTGGGGCTTTTGGAAAACCCGGAATCCCTGGACAGGACGAGACGCGATAAGGGCAAGCGTAGGTTGCGAGTTCAAGTCTCGTCTCCAGCTCTGTTTGGGCA
>NZ_RXHJ01000026.1 GCF_003955685.1 Corynebacterium hylobatis | reverse complement strand
GTGAACTCCACTAAGTCCGCAGTTCAGGGGGTATTTATTTAATGACAATGGGCACCGTTTCCATTTACCAGGAAACGGTGCCGTGGGATGAAGAAAGGCTCCTCAGCCGCCGATCTTCCAGGTGTGCACCGGCTCTTCAGTGGACTGGTGGGCCAGGTAGAGGCGCAGCATCTCGGCCAGGGCGGCACGCCGTTCCGGGGAGTTCGGCTTGCTGCCCGTCGGGGTGAGCGCCTTGAGGGTGCGCAGCTGCCACATGGCACCGTTCTGGCGGGTGCGGGCGCGCTGGCGGATGATGTCCAGATAGTAGGTGATCAGGTCTTCATCGACGTCGAGGGCGCGGAGACCCTCGCAGGCCTGGTCGAGGAGATGGTCCTGGATGAGGGTGGCGACGTCGATACGCCCGAGGGTGGGCCAGTCGAGGCGGGCGAACATGCCGGCGCGGGCGCCGTAGGTGAAGTTCTGTTCGGCGGTCTCGAAGGGCAGCCGCGACCAGACGGGGCGTGTCTCCTCGGCGAGGTATTTGACCAGGCCGTAGTAGAAGGCGGCATCAGCGACGATGTCGGTGATGGTGGGGCCGGCGGCCAGGATGCGGTTCTCCACACGGATGTGGGCACGCTGCTTGCCGGGGGCATAGATGGGCCGGTTCCAGCGCCACACGGTGCCGTTGTGCAGGTTGAGGTGGTGCAGGGTTGGGGACTGGCCCTCGATGATGGGCTTGCCGGAGTCCTCGCGTGCTTCGGGCAGGAGCGGGGAGAAGTAGCGGACGTTCTCCTCGAACAGGTCGAAGACGCTGTTGATCCACCGTTCCCCGAACCACACACGGGGGCGCACACCCTGGGCGACGAGCTCGGGGGTGCGGGTGTCTATGGACTGCTGGAAGACCGGCACCCGGGATTCGTGCCACAGTTTTCGGCCGAGGAACAGCGGGGAGTTCGCACTGAGGGCTACCTGGACGGCGGCCATGGCCTGCGAGGCGTTCCAGGCGCTGGCGAAACGGTTCGGGGGCACCTGCAGGTGCAGCTGCATGGAGGTGCATGTCGATTCGGGGGAGATGTCCTCGAATTCGTGGCGGAACTCCTCCTCGTTGGCGAAGTCGATGTGCACCAGTTCGCCACGGCTCTGCATGATGGCGTTGTTGAGTGCGCGGTAGCGGTTCTCCGGTGTCATCCAGCCGGGTTCGGCGAGGAACTCGGGGGTGATGGTCGGTAGGGTGCCGATCATCGCTATCCGGGCGCCCACCTGTTCGGCGGCCTGCCGCACCTCGGTGACACGCGCGGTGATGCCCTCGTGGAGTTGGCGCAGTCCATCACCCGCGACGGTCAGTGGCGGGTGGTTGAGTTCGACGTTGTGCAGGCCGATCTCGGACTGGTACTCCTCGCCGAGCAGCTCGAGGACGTCGGTGCCCTTGCGCAGCGGCTGCATGTCCTCGTCGACGAGGTTGAGCTCGAGTTCCAGACCGATGGTTCCGCGGTTGCCGAACTCGGCCTTCTGCAGGTGCTGGTCGAAGACCTCCAGGTCGTTCATCAGCTGCTGACGGTATTTCGTGCGCTGCTGCGGGGTGTAGGTGTCCTTGGAAACTGCGTCGCCCATGCTGAAGACTTTAGCCGCCCCGGGGGCTGCGGGCCGGGCTTATCGACGCCGTCCTACCGCTGAGCCCGGTACCAGTTGATCAGCGTGTCGGTGGAGGAGTCACCGGAATCTGCCTTCTCAGCACCGGAGACAGCCGCCGCGAGTTGGCTGGCCTGCTGCTTGCCCAGCTCCACGCCCCACTGGTCGAAGGAGTTGATGCCCCAGATCACGCCCTGCACGAAGGTGATGTGCTCATAGAGTGCGATGAGTGCGCCGAGCACCGCGGGGGTCAGCTCCTGCGCCAGGATCGTTGTGCTCGGACGGTTACCCGGCATGACCTTGTGGGCTGCGAGCTCTGCTGCCACGCCTTCCGCAGCGATCTCTTCAGCGGTCTTGCCGAAGGCCAGCACCTTGGCCTGCGCGAAGAGGTTGCCCATGAGCAGGTCGTGCATGGAGCCCTCGCCACTGGCGGTGGGCAGATCCTCCTTGGGGCGGGCGAAACCGATGAAATCGGCCGGGACGGTGCGGGTGCCCTGGTGCATGAGCTGGTAGAAGGCGTGCTGGCCGTTGGTGCCCGGCTCGCCCCAGTAGATTTCGCCGGTGGCGCAGGAGACAGCGGAGCCGTCGTGGCGGACGGACTTGCCGTTGGACTCCATGGTCAGCTGCTGCAGGTAAGCGGGGAAACGCGCCAGGTCCTGGGAGTAGGGGAGCACGGCGTGGGTCTCGAAGCCGTGGAAGTTGGTGTACCAGACACCCAGCAGCGCCATGAGGACGGGGATGTTGTGCTCGAAGGGGGTGGCGCGGAAATGCTCGTCCATGGCGTGGAAACCCTCGAGGAAGCGCATGAAGTCCATGGGGCCGATGACGGCCATGAGCGACAGGCCGATGGCGGAGTCGACGGAGTAGCGCCCGCCCACCCAGTCCCAGAAGCCGAACATGTTGGCGGTGTCGATGCCGAACTCGGCGACCTTCTCCGCGTTGGTGGACACCGCGACGAAGTGCTTCGCGACGGCCCGCTCGTCCCCCTCGAAGGCCTCGAGCAGCCAGCGCTTCGCAGCGTGGGCGTTGGCCAGGGTCTCCTGGGTGGTGAAGGTCTTCGAGGCGATGACGAAGAGGGTGGAACCCGGGTCGAGATCCTCCAGGGTGGCGGACATGTCGGCCGGGTCCACATTGGAGACGAACTCGGCGGTGATGCCGGCGGTGGCGTAGGAGCGCAGGGCCTTCGTCGCCATGGCCGGGCCCAGGTCGGAGCCGCCGATGCCGATGTTGACGATCTTCTTGATGGTGTGGCCTGTGTGACCCAGCCAGTTGCCCGAACGCAGGGCGGAGGCGAAGTCACGCATCCGGCCCAGCACCTCGTGGACGTCCGCCGCGACATCCTGGCCGTCGACACTGAGGTCCTCCGCCACCGGCAGACGCAGCGCGGTGTGCAGCACAGCGCGGTCCTCGGTGTTGTTGATGTGCGCTCCGGTGAACATCTTCTCGATTGCCCCGGAGACCTGCGCCTCCTTGGCCAGTGCGACCAGGGAACGCAGGATCTCGTCATCCACCAGGTTCTTCGACAGGTCCACATGCAGACCGGCGGCGTCGAAAGTGTACTTCTCCGCACGCTGCGGATCCCCGGCGAACAGCTCGCGCAGCGTCGTGGCCTGGCTCCGTTCGAAGACGGTCTCCAGGTTCTTCCATTCGGCGGAGGTGGTGATGTCGACCATGTGGGGGCTCCTCATCGGTTCAGATCTCTTTTATGTTCCTCCTGAATGTAGTGAAGAAACCCCACGTCCGCCCGGGAAGCAGGCACAATGGGGGACATGAGCATCATCAAGATCAACGCAATCACCGTCCCCGAGGGCGCCGGCCCCGAACTCGAGGCCCGTTTTGCCGCCCGCAAGCAGGCCGTCGACTCCTCACCCGGTTTCAAGGGTTTCCAGCTCCTGCGCCCCGTCGCAGGGGAGGACCGCTACTTCGTGGTCACCCGCTGGGCTGACGAGGAGTCCTACGTCGCCTGGCGCGACGGAGACGCCCGCAACGCCCACAGCGGTGAGAAACGTCAGCCGGTGGCCACCGGTGCCGAGCTGCTCGAGTTCGAGGTCGTCCTCGACTCCACCGAAGGGTAACTCAGTCCCGCAGCGGCCGGAGGATCTCGTGGGACTGGGAACCCGGGAACGGGTCGCGTTCCGCCGGGCCGCAGAAGAACAGCTGCTGGCAGACCTCATCTTCACGGGCGGGGTCGAGGGCCAGCACACACCGCAGCGTGAAAAGCTCCAGCCGCGCCGGATCCAGCCCTTCGTATGAGGCCGTCTCCCGCAGCATGGTCAGCAGATGAGGGTCCTCCGCAGGTACTGGCGAGGCGGAGATGAAGCGCACCTCGGCCGCCTCCGGCGGAATGGCGCCGACGCGGGCGGTGTAGAGCTGGTGGGCGTCGTCGACAAGCGACGGTTCAGCGACGAACCACGTGGTCACCAGGAGAGTCGGCCACTCAGCCAAGTCGGCCGCGCCCCAGGCGCAGCAGCGCATTGGCGATCTCCGGGCCCTCGGGGCCGAGTTCCTCGCGGAACTGGTTGATGATCGCCAGTTCGCGGGTGTGCACCAGGCGGGTGCCGCCGGAGCCCATGCGGGTCTTGCCGATGGCGCGGGAGACCTCCGTGCGGCGTTTCACGGCGTCGAGAATGACCCGGTCAAGCCGGTCGATCTCCTGCCGGTACTGCTGGATCTCCGCATCGGACAGGGGGTCATCGGTGCCGGAGGGCATGCGGATCTCGAACTGGGGTTCAGCAGCGTCAGTCATGGGCACTATTGTGCCACGGGGGTCATGTCGGGTCGGACTAGTAGGTTGTTAAGCATGCAGCAGTCCACCTCCACCGACCTCACCCTGGGCCTCAATGAGCAGCAGAAGGCCGCCGTCGAACACTCCGGTTCCCCCCTGCTCATCGTCGCGGGTGCCGGCTCCGGCAAGACCGCGGTGCTCACCCGGCGGATCGCCCATCTCATGCAGAACCGTGGGGTGGCCCCCTGGCAGATTCTCGCCATCACCTTCACCAACAAGGCCGCCGCCGAGATGCGCGAACGCGTCTCCGGACTGGTCGGGCCGGTCGCGGAACGGATGTGGGTGGCCACCTTCCACTCGGTGTGCGTGCGCATCCTCCGCCAGCAGGCACAGCTCGTGCCCGGGTTGAACACGAACTTCACCATCTACGACTCGGATGATTCCCGCCGTCTGCTGTCAATGATCGCGAAGGACCACAACCTGGACCTGAAGAAATTCACCGCCCGGGTCCTGGGCAACGCGATCTCCAACCTGAAGAACGAACTCATCACCCCGGAGGATGCGCTCGCGGAGGCCGAGGCCACCCGTAACCCCTTCGAGTTGACCGTGGCACAGGTCTTCGGTGACTACCAGCGCCGTCTGCGGGCAGCCAACGCCGTCGACTTCGACGACCTCATCGGTGAGGTGGTGCGCATCTTCCAGGAGCACCCGCAGGTCACCGACCACTACCGCCGTCGCTTCCGTCATGTGCTCATCGACGAGTACCAGGACACCAACCATGCCCAGTACATGCTCATCGCCACGCTGGTGGGTAAGGGGCAGGACGCCCCGGAGTTGTGCGTGGTGGGTGATTCCGACCAGTCGATCTACGCCTTCCGTGGGGCGACGATCCGCAACATCGAGGAATTCGAGCGCGACTACCCGCAGGCCCGCACCATCCTGCTTGAGCAGAACTACCGCTCGACGCAGACGATCCTCAACGCCGCCAACGCCGTGATCTCGCGTAACGACGGCCGCCGGGAGAAGAAGCTGTGGACCGCCCACGGCGAGGGCCGGCGGATCATCGGCTACGTCGCGGACAACGAGCACGACGAGGCGCGTTTCATCGCAGGCGAGATCGACGCGGTAGTCGACAAGGGTGCCACCTACTCCGACGTCGCGGTGATGTACCGCACCAACAACGCCTCCCGCGCGCTGGAGGACGTGTTCATCCGCGCCGGGATCCCCTACAAGGTGGTCGGCGGCACCCGCTTCTACGAGCGCCGCGAGATCCGCGACCTCGTCGCCTACCTGCGCATCCTGGAAAACCCCGACGACACGGTCAGCCTGCGCCGGATCATCAACACCCCGCGCCGCGGCATCGGCGACCGCGCACAGGCCTTCATCGCGCTGCACGCCGGGAACAACGCCGTCTCCTTCGGCGCCGCGCTTATCGACGCCGCCGCCGACAAGGTCGATCTCCTCGGCGCGCGCGGGCGCAACGCCGTGGCGAAATTCGTCGACATGATGGACACCCTGCGTGCCGAGATGCCAGACATGGTCAACGAGGTCACCGGCATGCCGGACCTCGGCGAGCTGATCTCCCGGGTGCTGGACATCACCGGCTACCGTGCCGAGCTGGAGGCCAGCAACGACCCACAGGACGGCGCGCGCCTGGACAACCTCAACGAGCTGGTCTCGGTCGCCCGGGAATTCTCCTCCGAGGCGGCCAATCAGGTCGCCTACGAGGAAATGGGCGGCGGCGAGTTCCAGCTTGAGGAGGGCGAGGCCGCGCCGGGTTCCCTGCAGGCCTTCCTGGAGAAGGTCTCGCTGGTGGCTGATGCGGACCAGCTCCCCGACAACGAGCAGGGCGTGGTCACGCTCATGACCCTGCACACGGCCAAGGGCCTGGAGTTCCCGGTCGTCTTCCTCACGGGATGGGAGGACGGGCAGTTCCCGCACCTGCGCGCTCTGGGCGACCCGAAGGAACTGGCCGAGGAGCGCCGCCTGGCGTACGTGGGTATCACCCGCGCCCGTGAGCAGCTCTACATCACCCGGGCGATGCTGCGCTCCTCCTGGGGCAATGCGGTGACCAACCCGCCGAGCCGCTTCCTCGGTGAGGTGCCGGAGGATCTGGTCGACTGGCGCCGGGAGGAGCCGGAGCAGTCGTGGTCGGCTTCCGGGGCGGGCTCCTGGGGCCAGCCGACGCAGCGTCGCACCCCGCCGCGGCGGCCGGACCTGCCGAAGGCCCGCAGCAGCAACAACAACCTCCAGCTGACGGTGGGCGACCGGGTCAACCACGATAAATACGGGCTGGGCACGGTCATCTCCTCCGATGGTTCGGGGGCGCGTGCCACCGTGACCATCGACTTCGGTTCCTCCGGCAAGGTGCGGCTGATGCTCATCGGTGGAGTGCCGATGGAGAAGCTCTAGCTAGCGGACGCTGATGCCCTGGCGGGCGAACCAGCCGACGGGATCTGTCGGGCCGTTGCCTTCGGGGCGGATCTCGAAGTGCAGGTGGGGGCCGGTGGAGTGGCCCTCGTTGCCGATGGTGGCGATCTGGTCGCCGGCGTTGACGCGCTGGCCGACGGAGACGTCGACTGTGTGGACATGCCCGTAGACGGAGATGGAGCCGTCGTCGTGGCGCAGGCGGACCCACTGGCCGAAACCGTCGGCCGGGCCGGCGTTGATGACCTCGCCGTTCATGACCGCCAGCACCGGGGTGCCGATGGGGTCGGCGATGTCGATGCCCTCGTGGGTGGCGCCCCAGCGGGCACCGTAGCCGGAGGTGAACTGGCCGGAGGTGGGGAATACGACGGTGCGTCCGTCGGCGGTCTGGCCGCGGACCGGGGACATCCGGTTGACGCTGCCGAGGACATCGCTGAGGTCCACATCGGTCAGATCATCCGGGGAGACGACCGTGATGGCCGCGGAGAGGGCATGGAGGGGGTCGAGGATCACCTGCAGGTCGGTGAGTTCGCCCTCAGGGGAGTCGTTGGTGTCGATCGTGTCGGCGAGCTTGCCCACCGCATCGAGAACGGTGATCAGGTCGTTGATGTCGGCGCCCTCGACGCCGTCCTCGGTCACCTGGAACGTGGCTTCCTGTGCACCTGCAGCAGGGGCGAGAACCGCGGAGCTGAAACCCGTGGCGATGGCTGTGGCTGCGAGGAGGGTTCTGAGGCCCGTTCTTGTCATCGTTGTTACCTTTTCGTTTTGGGGACGAGTCAAAACTACCGGGGCAACAGGGGGGCCAGCAATGTGAAAGTGCAGGTGAAAAGGGGGTTTGCGAAACGTACCTGCCTGGTCCCCGCAGGTCACGGGCGTGTTACATATGGTGGGGAAGTGTCAGAATGTTACTTCTGGGGGAGGTGGTTCGGGGGTGGCGGAAAGGCGGAGAACCAACCGATCGCAGCTACCACGGCCGGGGCGAGAACCAGCAGTGCCGGCACCAGCCACCAGTCGACACTGACGTAGCTCAGCGTCTGCCGGGAGATGAGCAACGCCCCGAGGTGCCCCACCAGCAGACCCGGCACCGTGCCCGACAGGGTGAGCAGAGCTCCTGACCAGGCAGCGACGGCCCGGACGGTACGGGGCGGCGCACCGATCACCTCCAGCAGCATGTTGTGTCGGCGGCCCTGCCGCACTGACAGCAGCAGGACCACCCCGACGAGGACGATTACCGCGCCGGTGAGCAGCAGTTTCGGTGTGATGCTCTGCCGGTGGGCAACCCCCGGCACACGGATGCCCGGGTCGATCTCCGCCAGCTCCGCCTGCATGGCAGGAGTGACCGCCTGCCCGGCGGTGAGGAGCACACCGAGGAAGGTCGCCTCCACCCCCAACTGGTCGTAGGCCTCCCACGTGGGCAGCCAGTCCGAGATCCCTTCCGGGAGGATCGGGCTGAGGGTTAGGACGACCGGCTCGCCGACCGGCTCATCGAATTGGTTGTGCAGCCGGAAGGTCGCCTTCTCCCGGTTGATGTAGGTCGGAACGAGCATGGCGGGCCCCACGGGAAAGGGATCCCGGGTGATGAGGGTGTCGAGAAGCTCCGGGGTCGCGATGACGACATTGGCGTCCAGGAGTGCCGCGGGCCCGGGCACCCACGCCACTCTGTCGGGCTGGTCGAGGATCGGCGGTTCGGCGACGAGGAAGGTGTAGCTCGGGCCCAGCCAGTCGGCGCTCAGGCCGTGGACGTCCGTGCGGCTCACCGGCCCGAGAATCTCTGTGGCGGCCGCGAGCGTCTCCTTCAGACGTGGGGAGTCCTGGACGGCGATCACCCCGGGGCGGTAGGCCGCGCGTTCCCATTCGGCGGCGCGGGTGGCGTACGCCCCCGACTGGACGATCATCGTGGTCGCCAGCGTGACCAGGGCGGCCACCGCCGCCACCGCCGAGGCGGAACGGGCCGCCTGCTGCCGCATGTCCCGCGCCGCCAGACGGGCGGTCAGGGGGCGGGGGACCAGACGGACGACCAACCGGACGATGGCGGGCGCGGACAGGATGAGGCCGAGGAAACCGAGGAAACCACCCACCCCGGAGGCGAACGACCCCCAGTTGCGGTCCTCGAAATTCGGTGGCGGCGGGCTCACGAGACCGATGGCCAGGAGGATGGCGGAGGCGGAGAGGAGGACCATTCCGCTCCGCATCCACCGGTGGAGATCCCGGATGCGCGCCGGGGTGTTGATGATGGTTGCCCGGGTGGCCCGGCGCGCTGCGGGCAGCGCCGCACCGGTGGCCACAACCACGGCGAAGAGCCACAGGGCGGGAAGCCACGCCGACCACAGCACGACGGGCCAGTCCGGGTAGCGCCGCGGCCACCAGAGCAGCGCCCAGAGGCCGCCGGCCAGCATGCCGGTGGTGGCACCCACCAGTCCGGCCAGGAGGCCATGGAGAAGTCCCAGCCGCAGGAGCTGGCGAGGACTGGCGCCCTGTGCTGCCAGGAGCGCGAAGGCGCGGGACTGCCGGCCCAGGGTGACCGTGAACACCGGAGAGAGGATGAGCGCTGCCAGCAGCGTGATGGTGAGGGCGAGCACCAGCATCAGCAGCGCCCACACGAGGAAGAAGGGTTCGTGGATCATTCCCATGGGGTGCGGTGCGAAACCCGGCTGAACGGGCGGGGGATCACCGGCGATCTCCTCGGCCTGGATGATGAAGCCTGCCTGATTGAGTCGGGAGACGTCATCCCAGGTCAACACCCCCGGGAGGTGCCACAGTGCCCAGGTGTTGCCCGGGAGGCGGAATTCCGCAGGGTCGGTCACCGTGGGGTGGGAGACCAATGACTCGATGCCGGGGGTGTCCCCGGCGATCCGGAGTTCGAGGGTGCGCCCGTCGACGGTGAGCAGGACCGTGTCACCGACCGCGAGTCCCAGCTGCTCCCGCTGGAAGGTGACCAGGCGGATCATCCCTGGCGGGGGTGCGTGCTCCACGGCGGGGTCCAGCTGGGTCAGGGAAGTGGGGGACGTCGCGGTGGGGGAGTTGAGCCCGGCGGGGCCACTGATCATCAGCCGTGCGGAGGTCTCGCCCCGCAGGGCCTCGGTGAGCAGGGTCTGCTGGGGGAGGTCCGCGGGCTCGCCGGTGCATTCGTGGATGTGACCGTCAGGGGACTGCTGGCACTGCCCGCCGATGTAGCGGGCAGTGGTGGGGGCGAAGGCGAGGGCATGGGCCGTGAAGCGGGAGGTCTCCTGGATGAGGACGGAGCTGAGTAATGCCACCGGTGCCGCGATGAGCAGGACCGCGACGAGCGCGTGCCAGGGGTGGCGGAGGGCGATGCGTATCGACGCCCCCGTCACTCCCATGCCAGTCTCCCGTCGCGCAGACTGACCGTGCGGTCCGCCCAGTCGGCCACGCGTGGTTCGTGGGTGACCAGCAGGCCGGAACCGCCAGCGTCGATGAGCCTGCGCAGGACGCCGAGCACCTGCGCGCCGGCCGTCGTGTCGAGGGCTCCGGTGGGTTCGTCCGCCAGCACCAGGGTGCGGGGGCCGATCAGTGCGCGGGCCAGTGCGGCGCGCTGGGCCTCGGCCTCGGAGACCGCTTCCGGGAGGAGGTCGCCCTTCCCCTCCAGTCCGACGGCGGCCAGCGCCTCCCCGATGCCGGTGACCGGTGCGTTGTCCAGCTCCAGCGGCAGGGCGATGTTCTCGGCGATGGTGAGGCTGGGGAGGAGGTTGTCCTGCTGGAGGACCAGGCCGATCCGTCGGCGGCGCACCTCCGCGGCCTGGGTACGGGTGAGCCGGGAGACATCGATGCCGTCGACGAGCACGGTCCCTGCGGTGGCCTGCAGGAGGAGACCGGCCACGTGGATGAGGGTGGATTTACCTGAACCGGAGGGACCGGTGACGGCGACCAGCTCCCCGGGGTTGACGGTGAGGGAGACATCAGTCAGCACCCGGCAGGACACGTTCTGCAGCGCGAGGGCCGCAGGTGGGGGAGTGCTGACGCTCATGAGCAGGAGATTACCCCTGAGGAACGGCCTCCCAGAAGGGGCCGGGCATAACAAAAAGGACCCGACCTTGAGGGTCGGGTCCTGAACTGAAGGATAGGGTGTGGCTACTGGATGGTGATGCCGCGCTCGGCGAACCAGGGGACCGGGTCCACGGCGCCGTTGCCGTTGGGATGGATCTCGAAGTGGAGGTGGGAGCCGGTGGAGAAACCACGGTTGCCCATGCCGGCGATGTTCTGGCCTGCGGTGACGCGGTCGCCGACGGACACGGCGAGGGTCTCCATGTGACCGTAGACGGAGACGGCGCCGTCGTCATGCTGGACGCGGATCCACTGGCCGTAGCCGGAAGCCGGGCCGGAGTCGATGACGGTGCCGTCCATGACCGCGAGGATCGGGGTGCCGACGGCGTTGGCGATGTCGATACCGGCGTGGAGAGTGCCCCAGCGCGGGCCGAAGCCGGAGGTGAACGCACCCTCGGCCGGCTTGGCTACGGAAGGTGCGCGGAGGGCCTGGTCGATCTCGGTACGGAAGGTGTTGTGCTCGACGGCCTTGGTCAGCTGGTCGGCCAGGTTGGCGACGGGCTTGTACTCGGCGATCGCGAGGATCTGCGGGGCGGCCTCGGAGGAGGCGGCGAACTCGGCGGCATTCGCTGCGAGCTCGATCTCCGGGGTGGCTGCGGTGGTGGACTGCTCCGGGTTCTGCGCCTGGATCTGAGCGGCTGCTGCGCCACCGATACCTGCCGTGGAAACCGCGCCGGTTGCGACGGCGACGAGGGCGATGCGACCCTTGGTCGTCTGCGAGGAGGTGATCTTGCGGTGCCTGCCTCCGGTCGACCGCTGAGTCGTCATTCGCATGAAGCCTTCTTCCGTTCGTTTCCACAGCCGTAGGGTTACGGGATTGTGACCGCTTTGTTATCTACGCTCGGTAACAATAGCGTCTCAATTCCGGTGTGGCAACCGAAGAAGGAAAATCTCACTAGATCGCGGTTGACTCCGAGGATGTTACATACCTGTGTCCCACGGCCCTGTTGCAGGGGTAACGGAAGGTGACCGTGGCAGAGTGTGGGGGTGATGAGCAAGAAGACCAGCCCCCAGTCCAGGCCCGGTCGGCGCCCACGCAGAATGCGCGCCGGCGGCACCACCGCAGGCCGCGCGGCAGCCCCCCGGCCGACACCGGAACAACAGGCACCCACCGGCCTCCGCGGTCGGTTGCGCCGCTACCTCCCCGTGGTCCTCGTACCCAACGGGGTCGTGGTGCTCGTCCTCATCGTGCTCGCCCTCGCCGGCCTCCTGTTCACCGGCACCTCGCTGGCCGCCCTGCCCGCGACAATTGCGCAGCTGTGGCTGATCCTCAACCTCGTCCCGGTCTCCGCCGGCGGCATCGTCCTCGGTGTGCTGCCGCTGCTGCCCGCGATGGGGCTGGTCGCCCTCATCGCCCGGCGAGTGCACGTGGCGGTCCGTGACCGTGTGAGTATGGCGGATCTCCTGGTGCTGGCGCTCAGTGTCGTGGTGGTCCCCCTGGTGCTCACGTTCATCGCCACCGGAATGATGTGGGACGCCGGCCGGGTATTCGACGTGGGCCCACCCCCGGTGGGGCAGGCAGTTGCCCGGACCCTGCTCGTCCATCTCCTGGCGCTGGCCATCGGCATGGGCGGGCGACTGTGGCGTGCCCTGTTGCGCCGCTACAGTGCCCCCGAGTGGCTTGTCGACGCCGCCGCCACCGCCGTCCGCATCCTTCTTCTGCTCTCCGCGGCCGCACTGGTGGTCATGCTCGTCCTCCTTTTCACGGGCTGGTCCAGGCAGGCCGAACTGGCGGCCATCTACGCGGGTGGGCCCGGCATGGTCGGTTCCTCTCTGATCAGCCTGCTCTACCTGCCTAACGCGGTCATCGGCGTAATCACGGTACTGCTGGGCTCGGAATTCCACCTGGGGGCGGCCTCCATCTCCCTCTATGCCATCGATCTGACCGCCCTACCGCCGCTGCCCCTGCTGGCTCTCATCCCCGCCTGGGCGCATCCCTGGTCGATCACCCTGCTGCTGGTCACCTCGATCGCCGTTGCCTACGTCCTGAGCAATGTCCGTTTCAACGTCCGGCAGACCCTGGCGACGAGCGCAGTCACCGCTGTCCTGGTGCTCATCTTCAGCTACCTCACGTGGGGGGAGATCGGCCATCTGGGCACCGGCGGCCCCATGATCTGGCTGACCGCCGGACTGGCCTTGGCCTGGACCGCCGGTATCGGCGTGGCAGCGGCACTTCTCGGCCGTCTGGCTGACCGTCGCGCGGCGAAGCCCGCCAAACCGGCAGTGGCGCCCGAGACCGAACCCGAGACCGACCCCGAGACCGACCCCGAACCCGAGGACACCATCGAGAAGATCGTCGACGGCGAAATCGTCGAGGACGAAGAGGTGGAAGCCGAGGGCGATCTCACCGGGGAAGGGGCCGCTGAAGAAGCTGAAGAAGAGGTCACTGAAGAACTGACAGCGGAACCCAAGGAGGAGGCCGCTGAGGAGGAGACTGCTGAAGAGCTGACGGAAGAACCCGAGGAGGAGACTGCCGACGATCCAGAGGAGGCTGCCGAATCCCAGGAAGACAACGGTAAAGCCGAAGATCCGGAACGTAGGGACTAGGCTGACAGGAGTGACTTCCACCCTCGATCAGAACATCCCGAACGACGGCCCGATGGGGGTCGTCGTACTCGTTTCCGGCAGCGGTACGCTGCTGCAGGCCATCCTGGACAACCAGGGCGACCGCTACCGGGTCTCCCTCGTTATTGCGGACGTTCCCTGCGCGGCTCTGGAGCGTGCGGAAAAGGCGGGCGTCGATACGCGGGTAGTGGAGCTCGGTGATGACCGCGCTGCCTGGAACGTCACGCTGGCCGACACCATCGCGGAGATCGACCCGGACATCATTGTCTCGGCCGGGTTCATGAAGATCCTCGGCGCAGGCGTCCTCGACCGCTTCGACGGACGCATCATCAACACCCACCCGGCGCTGCTGCCGTCGTTCCCGGGCGCACATGCCGTCCGTGACGCACTCGCCCACGGGGTCAAGGTCACCGGCTCCACCGTCCATTTCATCGACGCGGGCGTGGACACAGGCCCCATCATCGCCCAGGCGGCGGTCGGGGTGGAGACCGGCGACACAGAAGATTCCCTCCACGAGCGGATCAAGAAGATCGAACGGCAGCTCATTGTGTCCGTGCTGCGGTCGGCAACCATCGACGAGACCACCAGGAAGGTTGAGTTCATCCATGAGCGATGATCGCAAGGTAATCAAGCGCGCACTGATCAGCGTCTACGACAAGACGGGAATTGAGGAGCTGGCGAAGGCTCTGCACGAGAAGGGCGTGGAGATCGTCTCCACCGGTTCCACCGCATCCCGCATCGCGGACCAGGGCGTCCCGGTCACCCCCGTCGAGGCTCTCACCGGTTTCCCCGAGTGTCTCGAGGGCCGCGTGAAGACCCTCCACCCGAAGGTCCATGCCGGCATCCTCGCCGACACCCGCAAGGATGATCACCTGGCCCAGCTCGGTGAGCTCGGCGTCGAGCCCTTCCAGCTCGTCGTGGTCAACCTGTACCCCTTTACCGAGACCGTCGCCTCCGGTGCCGACTTCGATGACTGCGTCGAGCAGATCGACATCGGCGGCCCCTCCATGGTCCGTGCCGCCGCGAAGAACCACCCGTCGGTGGCCGTGGTCGTCGACCCGGCCCGCTACGGGGACGTCACCGCCGCACTCAAGGACGGTGGTTTCACCCGGGCGCAGCGCACCGCGCTTGCCCTCGATGCCTTCCGCCACACCGCCGCCTATGACGTCGCCGTGGCCACCTGGCTGGGCGAGCAGGCCGACGCCGAGGGCTTCCCGGCCTGGATCGGCTCCTCCCATGAGCTGAGCAACACCCTGCGCTACGGCGAGAACCCGCACCAGGCGGGCGCCCTCTACGCGGACGCCGGTGCCGGCGGACTGGCCAATGCAGAGCAGCTGCACGGCAAGGAGATGAGCTACAACAATTACCAGGATGCCGACGCAGCCTGGCGGGCCGCCTGGGACCACGAGCGTCCCTGCGTGGCAATCATCAAACACGCCAACCCCTGCGGCATCGCGGTCTCCGACACCTCCATCGCCAAGGCCCACCGCAAGGCCCACGCCTGCGACCCGATGTCCGCTTTCGGCGGCGTGATCGCCTCCAACCGTGAGGTCACCGTCGCCATGGCCGAGCAGGTCGCCGAGATCTTCACCGAGGTCATCATCGCACCGTCCTACGCGGACGGCGCCGTGGAGGTCCTCGCCCGGAAGAAGAACATCCGCGTCCTCCAGGCTGAGCCGCTGACCCGTACCGGGCATGAGACGAAGGAGATCTCCGGTGGTCTCCTCGTGCAGGAGCGCGACACTCTCCAGGCCGAGGGCGATCGCGCCGAGAACTGGACGCTGGCCGCCGGTGCGGCCGGCGACGAGCAGATCCTCGCTGACCTCCAGTTCGCCTGGTCCGCGGTGCGTTCCGTCAAATCCAATGCCATCCTGATCGCCACCCGCGGTGCCACCGTGGGTGTGGGCATGGGCCAGGTCAACCGTGTCGACTCCGCCAAGCTGGCCGTCGAGCGTGCGAACACCCTCGCCGGTGACACCAACCGCACCACCGGTGCCGTCGCCGCCTCCGACGCCTTCTTCCCCTTCGCCGACGGCTTCGAGGTCCTCGCCGAGGCCGGCGTGAAGGCAGTCGTCCAGCCGGGTGGTTCCATCCGCGACGAAGAGGTCATCGCCGCTGCCGAGAAGGCAGGCGTGACCATGTACTTCACCGGGGCGCGCCACTTCGCGCACTAGCGCCTGCGTCGTTCTCCCGCCTCACCCCGCGATCCCCTGTGGATCGCGGGGTGAGGTGTCTTCGGGGGCCGGATAACCACACGGTATAGAAAGCATCGCGTTCCGGTTCCCGCCTGAACGGCAGGCTAGACTCAGAGCAGTGGTTATGACCAGAAGGGGTCCCGATGGGCACAGATATGTACCAGGGTGGTTGGCAGCCGGAACCGCCCCCGCGTTCCTCCTCGAACACCTTGGTCTGGGTGCTCGTCGCCCTCCTGGCCGTCTTCCTCACCGCGGCCCTGATCGGGGGAATCTGGTGGTTCACCTCCTCCCGCCCGTCGGTGCAGGGGCAGGGGGTGGCCGTCACGGTCACGGCCACGGCCGAGCCCTCTGCACCACCTCCCTCCCCGGTGACGGTCACTGTTGAGGCACCCGCACCGGATCCCATACCCGCGCCGGCACCGGCACCTGCACCGGCACCTGCACCTGGTGTACCCGGCACGTTGATCAGCGCAGGCGGATACCTGGAGAACGTCTGGGTCGGTTCCTCCAACACCTCGGAGGCCTTCGCGATGAACGTGTGGAACGCCTACCTGGAGAACCGGGCCATTACCGGCCTGCATAATGCCACGGTCTACGCCTGGAGTCCGGTGACCGGACAGAGCTATGCCATGAACTGCCGGGAAACCGGGTTCTACGTGACCTGCACGGGCGGCAATAACGCCGTGGTCCACATCTCGTGAGAAAGCGGCTGATCGCGGGGCTGCTGAGCGCTGCCCTCCTCGCCGGCTGCGGTTCGCCGCCGCAGCCGCCCCCGCCGACCGTGACGGTGTGGGTGACCCCCACCCCGACGCCCGAACCCCCGCCCCCGGAGTCCCCGGAAGAGCAGGGGACAGTGCGGGAGGCGGTGGACCGGGTCATCGACCGGTACGGCGGGGAAGCGGAGGTGGCTTTCTTCGACGGTGAGCAGGCCCGGACAGCGGGGCTGGTCCAGGATGCCCCGGCCTGGTCGACGGTGAAGATCCCCATCGCGGTTGCCGCCCTGCGCCGGGACCCGTCCCTGGTCGGCGCGGTGCAGACGGCGGTCAGGGTCTCGGACAACCAGGCCGCGCAACAGCTCTGGCTTTCCCTGGGCACCCCGGAGGAGGCTGGCCGGGCCACGGAGGCGATCCTCGCCGAGGCCGGGGTTGCCACCGCCGTCCAGGCGGCTGTCACCCGACCGGAGTTCAGCAGTTTCGGCCAGACCCGCTGGACACCGCAGGATCAGGTGGTCTTCGCCGCCCGCCTGCCCTGTCTCGCGGACGCGGAACCTGTGCTGGCGGCGATGGGGCAGATAGCGGCCGGGCAGGACTACGGGCTCGGTATCATCCCCGGGGCCCACTACAAGGGCGGCTGGGGACCGGATCCGGATGGCCGGTACGTGGTCCGGCAGTTCGGTCTGGTGCCCACGGATGGGGGACAGGGGGTGAGCCCGGTGGCGCTTATCGTCCGCCCCGCCTCCGGACAGTACGCGGACGGCCAGGCCATGCTCACTGCATTGGCCCAGCAGCTTCCTGATCTCCCGGCGGTGGACTGCCGGGCATAATGTCAGACATGACATCGCAGCCTGTTGGCCCAGCCCTCCTGTTTACCCCCGCCCACCGACCGGAGTTGCTGGCCAAGGCCTTCGACCGGGCGGACACCGTCATCGTCGACCTGGAGGACGGCGCCGGCACTGGCGACCGGGATGCCATGCACGACAACATCCGCGGTGCGGAGCTCGATCTGGCCCGCACCATCCTACGCACCACCGGTCCGGACATGGAGGGCTTCGACGGTGATGTGTCCCTGGCCCGGGAGCTGGGCATCGGCACGGTGATGGTGCCCAAGGTCCGGGAGCAGCTTCCGGCCGGGTTGGAGGGGCTGCGCGTCATTGCCATGATCGAGACTCCTCAGGCGTTGGTGAACATCCGGGAGATCGTCAACCATGAGGCGGTGACCGGGCTGTTCTGGGGTGCGGAGGATCTGATCACCCTGCTCGGCGGCACCCACTCCCGGCGGCAGGCGGATGAATCCGGGGTGGGCGCCTATCGGGACGTGATCCGTCACGCGCGGGCACAGGTGCTCATCCATGCCGCGGCGGCCGGGAAATTCGCCGTGGATGCGATACACGCTGATTTCCGGGACACGGAAGGCCAGCTCGCCGAGGCGCTCGACGCCGCCCGTTCTGGCTTCCTCGGTACCGCCTGCATCCACCCTGCCCAGGTGACGTCGGTGAGGCAGGCCTTCCGGCCGGAGGCGGGGCAGGTGGAGTGGGCGCAGCAGGTTGTGGCCGGCGCACGCCAGCACTCGGGCGCCTTCCAGGTCGATGGTGTGATGATCGACGCCCCGCTGGTCAGCCAGGCGGAGCGGATCCTCAGCCGTCAGCCGCGTTGATCAGTTCCAGCGTACGTTCGACACGGTCGACGGGATGTTCGGCGTGGAGGACGTCGAGGGCGGCGTCGGCAAGCATGACGGCGATGGCGGGGAGCTCCGTCTGTGACAGCGGTGCGGCGGGAGTGCCGTCGTTGCCGCGCATCTCAATGACCGACAGTGCGATGTGGAAGGGCAGATCCGCGCGGGGGTCATCCGCCCCGACGATCGCCTGCGCCAGGCTGCGGAAGAGGTTCCGCAGCTCCGTGCGTTGGGCGTGGTACTCGGCGAATTCCGCAGAGGAGGCCACCGGCAGCTGGTAGAGTCTGCCCACATTCCACCGGGTGGACAGCAGCAGACGCGCCTCGGCGGCGACGAGTGCCCACAGCCGCAGGGCGGGGGAGACCTCCGAGTCGTGGAGGGCGGTGGCCAGTTCCGTGGACGGTTCGACGGTGGATTTCAGCAGGGTCAGGAAGATCTCGGTCTTTGACGGAAAGTGGTAGTACAGCGAGGCCTGACGGATGCCGACGGCGTCGGCGATCTGGTGGGTAGAGGTCGAGGCGAAGCCCTGAGTGGTGAAGAGCTCGGCGGAGGCGTCGAGGATCTCCTCCCTGGCCGTGGAGCCGCGTCGACGCGGGCTGTGCTTACGCGGACGTCCGACTGCACCTGCCATCGTGGGCCACTCCTTCCTGGTGGTTTCTGTTCGCCTAAAGATACCAGCGTCAGTCGAGGGGGAGGCCGTGGCGTCCGGCCAGGGCGCGCAGCACACCGGCGACCTGACGGGCCGCGGCACCGTAGGCGCTGCGGTGCAGGGCCGGCAGATCACCCAGGGTCGTGGGTCGGGAATCCACCCGGTCCGCCCACCGCCCGAACTGCAGCGCCAGCCCCGTCTCCCAGGCCTGGGAGAGGGCCTCGACCTCCTCGCCGGTGAGCAGCTCCCGGTTGTGGCCGGCGGCGAGCCTGTCCAGCGTGGAGCGCTCCGCCGGGGCCGCCCAGCGGGCCACGTCGGCGATGGGGCGCAGCAGTGCCGCGGTGACATCGACCATGACGCCCGGGTCCGGCAGACCCGCCAGGGCGCGCAGGGCCGGTGGGCGGTGGGAGATCGCCAGCTCCAGCAGTTCTCCGGCGACGATGGCGGGGGTGACCAGCCGGGCGTCGACACGCGCGGCGAGCAGGCCGGCCCCGCCCGTCGGTGGCTCCGCGACGGTGAGTCCCGCGGAGGTGAGCAACCCGAGGAGCTCCGAGGTATCCACCTCCGGTTCCGCGAACCAGACCACTGCTGAGGTGGGCAGGGCGTCGCCACGCGCGAAGGCCCCGGTGGGGGTGACCGGGGCGGAGAGCTTCTCGACGACCGCCGGGCACCCCAGCGTGGCCAGTACCAGGTCTGAGAACCACCGGGCCAGGAGCGTCTCCGGGGTCCGGTGGTCCAGTGCGTTGCGCAGCAGCTGCTGCGCCTCAACGAGTACCCCGCGGGCGGTGGGGGTGGTGGGGGAGAGGGGGGCCTGCTCGGCCAGGTCGCGCAGCGAAGGGTGCAGCATGATCTCGAAGATAACAAAACCCGCCCCCTCCGAAATATCGGAAGGGGCGGGTCGGGGGTACTTTTACCGTGTCACACGGCCAGCGGCAAAAGTGCGCTGTTGCGTCCTGTCAACCGGTTTAGCGGCTGGTGAACGGCAGGAGAGCCATTTCGCGTGCGTTCTTCACTGCGGTGGCGACCTGACGCTGCTGCTGCGGGGTCAGGCCGGTCACGCGGCGGGAACGGATCTTGTGGCGGTCGGAGATGAACAGACGAAGGGTCTTGACGTCCTTGTAGTCCACCTTCTCGATACCCTCAGCCTTGAGGGGGTTCTTCTTCGGGCGGCGGGACTGCTCCATCCGCGCCTTCTTATGGTTGGTGCGCTTCATGTTCGCCACTCCTTACCAGCTGGACTTACGGACGCCCGGCAGCTCACCGCGGTGAGCCATCTCGCGCATACGGACACGGGACAGACCGAACTTGCGGAGGAAGCCGCGGGGGCGACCATCGTGTGCATCGCGGTTACGGACGCGAACCTTGGCGGCGTCGCGCGGCTGACGGTTCAGCTCGAACTGCGCATCCAGACGGTCCTCGTCAGAGGTGTTCGGGTTACGGATGATTGCCTTGAGCTCTGCGCGACGCTCCGCGTAGCGGGCGACGATCTCCTTGCGCTGCTCATTCTTGGCGATCTTAGACTTCTTGGCCATGAATTATCGCTCCTCGCGGAACTCGACGTGCTTGCGGGCAACCGGATCAAACTTCATCAGGGAGATACGGTCGGGGTTGTTGCGCTTGTTCTTACGGGTGACATAGGTGTAACCGGTGCCAGCCGTAGACTTCAGCTTGATGATCGGACGGATGTCATTACGTGCCATGACTTAGATCTTCTCCCCACGTGCACGGATCTTGGCCACGACGGACTCGATGCCGTCGCGGTCGATGACCTTGAGGCCCTTGGTGGAAACATTCAGGGTGATGGTCCGGCCCTCAGAGGGCAGGAAGAACCGACGACGCTGCACGTTGGGGTTCCAACGGCGCGAGTGGCGTCGGTGCGAGTGCGAGACGGTCTTGCCGAACTGCGGCTTACGTCCCGTGACCTGGCAAATAGCCGACATGGGTTTTCTTTCTCCTAGCCGCCCACGTCGGAAAAGCTCATATGACCGCGCCGCACCGATTCATTCCTCGTGCCCTCGTGAATGAGCACAGGTCGGGGCGCAGTCTTCAGCCAGCTGACGGGGCGTAGACGTTTACTTCGACAACAGCAAGGGACTACTCTACAAGCCGGTGGGCGGAATTCCTAATCGCATGATATGCAGGGTGATTTCAGGATTCCGGTCCTCCGGGGCTAAGATTGTCCGAGTTGTCAATCTCCAACCCAACTCAGGCACGATCCGGGCCTTTCTATTTACGCGCCCGGAACCGACCTGATGTTCAATCCTGAGGGAATCGAGACTTAATGAAGAAGGATATCCACCCCGACTACCACCCGGTGGTCTTCCAGGATGCCGGCACCGGCTTCCAGTTCATGACCCGTTCGACCGTCACCAGCGACCGCACCGTCGCCTGGGAGGACGGCAACGAGTACCCGCTGATCGTCGTTGACGTCACCAGCGAGTCCCACCCGTTCTGGACCGGCGCCCAGCGTGTCATGGACACCGCAGGTCGTGTCGAGAAGTTCGAGAAGCGTTTCGGCGGCATGGCCCGCCGCAAGAAAAAGGCCTAAGGAGGGTTATCAACCATGGCAGTTCAGAAGTTCAAGAAGTCCCGCGCGAACACCCGTTCGCGTCGTAGCCAGTGGAAGGCCGACAATGTCGCCCTCCAGGAGGTCAAGGTCGACGGCCAGACCGTCCGCATCCCGCGTCGTCTGGTCAAGGCCGCGCAGCTCGGTCTCGTTGAGGTTGAGCAGTTCTAGTACGTCCCCCGCGGATGTACCTTCACCGGCCGCCCACCACGTTTGTGGTGGGCGGCCGGTGTTTTAGTACCTGTCGGCGTGCATAATCAGGCCATAATGGATATATGAAAATACTCATAGTGGATGACGAGCAGGCGGTCCGCGAATCACTCAGGCGTTCCCTGATCTTCAACGGCTACGACATCGTGCTCGCAGAGGACGGTATGGAGGCGGTTGAGGCGATCAGTCGCACCAGGCCTGACCTCATCATCCTGGACGTTATGATGCCCAAGATGGACGGGCTCGAGGTCTGCCGGACGTTGCGCAGCTCCGGATATGACCGGCCCATCCTCATGTTGACCGCCCGCGACGGGGTCAGTGACCGGGTGGCCGGTCTCGATGCGGGCGCCGACGACTACCTGCCCAAGCCCTTCGCGCTCGAGGAGCTGCTGGCCCGGGTGCGTTCCCTGCTGCGTCGTGCAGCGGTGGACAACCCGGCCTCGCAGGAGGACATGACGGAGCTGATCTTCGAGGATCTCCGGCTCAATCCGGACACCCGTGACGTGTACCGCGGTGAGCGGCCCATCAGCCTGACCCGCACGGAGTTCTCCCTGTTGCAGCTGCTGATGCGCAATCCCCGCCGCGTCCTGTCGCGGGCGACGATCCTGGAGGAGGTCTGGGGTTATGACTTCCCGACCTCCGGCAATGCCCTGGAGGTCTACATCGGCTACCTGCGGCGTAAGACGGAGGCGGATGGTGAGAGCCGTCTGATCCACACCGTCCGCAGCGTCGGTTACGTCCTGCGGGAGACCGCCCCGTGATGTTGCGCCGTCCAGCCACGGGTGGGGACACCTCCTCCCCGTATGTGGCGGTCGGCGCCCACGAATCCTGGTCGGCGCGTACCCCGCTGCCGTGGCGCCTCGCGCTGCTCACCTTCGCCGTGGTCGCCTTCGCCGTTGGCGCGGTCACCTTCCTGGCCTACTGGTCGGTGTCGTTGAGCATCAACGCCCGCGTGGACCGGGAGCTGGACCGTAAGGCCAACGCCGTCCTGGAGAATCTGGTGGATCCCCTCTACCTGATCAATCTCGAGTGGGAGATCCAGCACTTCAAGGAGTACAGTCCCGGGACCCGTCTGGCGGTGTCCCCACCGGGCTGGAGTTTTGTCCGGGGGGATGCGATCCCCCTGGACGGCACCTTCCGGGAGACCGCGGAGGGGGTGTCCACCGTGGTCCACGCCGTGGGCGGGGAGCGCGTCCTGCTCAAATCCGACGGTGTCGGTGGCATGGTCATTCTCGCGCAGGACATGAGTGGCGCGCACGAGCAGATCGCATCGCTGGGTGCGGTGCTGCTCGTCATCGCGCTCCTGGGGATTCTGCTGGCGGTCGCCTCGGGGCTGGTGGTGGCCACTGCCGGCCTCAAACCGCTGCAGCGGCTGCAACGGGCGGTGGACCATATCGCCGACACCGATGAGCTGCGCCCCATCGCCGTCTACGGCAATGACACCCTCGCGCAGCTGACCCGTTCCTTCAACGCGATGCTCGCGACCCTGCAGGAGTCCCGCCGCCGGCAGACGGAGCTGGTGGCGGATGCCGGCCACGAACTCAAGACCCCGCTGACCTCCATGCGCACCAACATTGAGCTGCTCATGATGCTCAACCGTGAGGGTGCCGCCGGGCGGATCACGGAGCAGGACCACCGTGACCTGGAGCGCGACGTGCTTGCCCAGATGACGGAGATGTCCGCGCTGATCGGTGATCTGGTGGAGCTGGCGCGAGAGGACACCCCCGATACCGTGTGGGAATCGGTGGAGCTGGGGGAGGCAATCTGTTCTTCCCTGGAGCGGGTACGCCGACGCCGCTCCGACGTTGATTTCGAGGTCACGCTGCTTCCCTGGGAGCTCAGCGGAGAGCAGTTCGCACTCAACCGGGCGGTGGTCAACCTGCTCGACAACGCCGCCAAGTGGTCCCCACCCGAGGGAGTGGTGCGGGTAGCGATGAGACAGCTTGCCGATGACCGCGTTGAACTCACCGTCGCTGATTCCGGCCCGGGTATCCGCCCGGAGGACCGGGAGCGCGTCTTCGAGCGTTTCTACCGCTCCCCGGAGAACCGTTCCCAGCCGGGTTCAGGACTGGGGCTGGCGATCGTCAAACAGACCCTGGAACGCCACGGCGGGGCCATCCGCGTGAGTGAATCGGATGACGGAGGCACAAGGATGATCGTGGAGCTTCCCGGGCGACGTTCCGCCGGGGATCCGGGGGAGTAGCCTGAAATGGAAGGTCATGGCATCCAGGCAACGCACAGAATTGCGTCAGGCACGGTTCAGAGGGGAAGAGCACAATGGGACCAATGAACGACGACACAACTCCGCAGGCCCCGCAGGGCGGTGGTTATCAGCCGGTGACCTCACCTTATGAGGTACAGGAACCGGAACCGGTGCAGGAGAAACGCCGCGTCGGCCTGGGCACCGCCCTAGCGCTCATGCTCATCGGATCGGTGATCTCCGGGTCCATCGTCGGCATGGTGGTCGCCAACACCGCCGGTGGTTCCGGCGAGATCATCAATTCCCTGCAGCAGCCCAGCGCCCCCGCCCCGGACGCCCCCGACAACGGGGTGGAGCAGGTCGCCGCAGCGGTGCTGCCGACGGTCGTGTCAATCCAGGTGGCCAACCGCGCCGGAGCGGGGGAAGGCTCGGGTTCGATCATCTCCTCCGACGGTTATGTGCTCACCAACCACCATGTCGCTGCAGGGGGAGGCAATGCCTTCATGCAGGTCACTCTCAATGACGGCCGCACGCTACCCGCCGATTACGTGGCCTCCGACGCGGCGACGGACATCGCTGTGGTGAAGATCCGGGACGTCTCCGGTCTTCCCGTCATCAACTTCGGTAACTCCGGCCAGCTGCAGGTAGGTCAGGAGGTCGTGGCCATCGGTTCACCCCTCGGACTGAGCTCCACTGTCACCTACGGCATCGTCTCCGCGCTCAACCGCCCGGTGCGGGCATCCGACGGGGGTGGGGAGTCCTCTCTCATCGACGCCATCCAGACCGACGCGGCCATCAACCCCGGCAACTCGGGCGGTCCGCTGGTGGACATGAACGGCAACCTCGTGGGCATGAACTCGGTCATCGCCTCGATGAGCTCGGGCGGGGAGGCCGGTTCGATCGGCCTGGGCTTCGCCATCCCGTCGAACTTCGCCAAGCGCGTCGCCGACCAGCTCATCGCCACCGGTGAGGCCACCCATCCGATGCTGGGCGTCCAGGTCGCTGCCCGCAGTGACGTCGACGGTGCACTCATCGCCTCCGTCGAGCCGGACAGCCCGGCCGCGCAGGCGGGGCTCAACGCCGGGGACGTGGTCACGCGTGTCGACGACCGCATCATCGACCACTCCGATGCCCTCGTCGCTGCAATCCGTTCCCAGGACTTCGGTCAGACCGTGGCCCTGGAGGTCCGGCAGCAGGATACCGGGCAGAGCCGACAGGTAGAGGTTACATTGACCTCCGAGTAGATTGGCACACAATAAATCCATGAATATCCCGTACAGCAGGATGGAGACCACTGTGAACACCGCCCCTGAGCCGCGTGCAGCCGCGTTGCTGGATACTGTGGAACCCGATGAGGCGTTCCTGATCGCCGCAGAGCAGGAGGAAGTCCCCCAGGCTCGTCGCCGGGCTCTGGTGGTGCTCATCTCTGACCACGCCATCGACGCAGGGGAGGACACTGACCGACTGGTCACCGAACTGCTCATCGAGGCCGGTTTCTCGGTCGATGCCGTCGTGTCCGTGCGTTCAAAGAAGTCGCAGATCCGCCAGGCGATCGAGACAGCTGTTGTCGGGGGCGTGGACCTGGTCCTCACTGTCGGCGGCACCGGCGTCGGCCCGCGGGACCGCACCCCGGAGGCAACCCGGGGCGTGCTGGATCAGCTGGTCCCGGGCATCGCCCAGGCGCTGCGCTCCTCAGGTCAGGCCTGCGGTGCGGTGGATGCCTGCACGTCGCGTGGCATCTCCGGGGTGTCGGGTTCCACCGTGGTGGTCAACCTCGCCCCGTCCCGCACCGCGGTACGTGACGGCATGGCCACGCTCACGCCGCTGGTCCACCACCTGATCGACCAGCTGCAGAAGTACACCGTTGAGTAGCGCGCCACGCCAGTCCCGCCGAAGGGTGGTCCGACCGTCCGACGCCCCGGACATCGACCGGGAGGCGGACCGCGCCGGGGCCGGCTTCTGGAATGCGGGATCGGCCGACGGCGACCGGGAGGTTCTCCTGGACCCGGAGGCTGAGGAGACGGTGCCGCGGGAGGAGTTCCTGCGCCAGGAACGCCCCCCGCACTATTCCTAGACCCGCCTACTTCTCCGGCAGGGCCGAGGACCTGAGCAGGTCGCGGATCTCGGTGAGCAGCTCCACATCGGTCGGTGCCGGCTCCTCCTCGTCCTCCTTGACTCCGAGGCGGGCGGACATCAGTTCATTGAGCTTGTTCATCGGGGTGATGATGACGAAGTAGATCACCGCCGCGATGATCAAGAAGTTGATGGCGGCGGTTATCACGGCACCGAAGTCCAGGAAAGTGGAGTCGTTGCCGGGGATGATGGCGAAGCCGAGGCCGCTGACATCACTGCCGCCGAGGGCGGCGATGAGTGGGTTGATCAGGTGGTCGGAGAAGGCAGTGACGATGGCGGTGAATGCGCCGCCGATGACCACGGCTACGGCCAGGTCCACGACGTTGCCGCGCATGATGAATTCCTTGAATCCCTGCAGCATGGGAGATCCTTTCAGGTCAGTGAAGTTACCCTTCGGATTTTAGGGTGCCGGATTCATTTTCGTGCGTTGTGGGAGTGAGAACTACGGCCAGGGGAGTGGCGAGTGAGGCGGCCGCCACAGCCCGGGCATCCTCCTCGGGAAAACCGATGAGCAGGGTACCGGGTGCCTCTCGGCTGTCGGCGAGCACCACCCGGCCTCCGGTGGCGATGACCTCCGTCCCGGTCCCGTCCCCACCGTGGGTGATGACGCTGACCGTGTCCCCGTGGTGGAGCAGGCCGATGACCTCGGGTTCCGCGGGCCGCACGGGGATGAATGTGCCGATGTCCCCGGGGAAGGCGGCGGCGAGTTCCGGACCGACCAGGCGGCGGGCCGTCACCACCTCCCCCTGCTCCGCGGGGACGGCGAGGACCTGCCCGTCGACCTCAGCAGGGTCGACGAGTGCGGTGGCCGGCAGGAGGTGATCGGGGACGGGGACCGGCGAGACGTTGTCAGGTGAGAGCGTTTCCCCGGCTGCCACCGGGCGAGTGAAGACGAGGGCCCGTTCGTCCGTGGCGCCGGCCTGTCGCAGGGCGAGCAGCAGGGCAGCGAGCAGGAGGAGGAAGGCCAGGCAGCGGCGCAGAAGTACGGTACGGCGCCATCCCGGGGTGGTCAAGGTGTTGCGGAGCTGGTTCATACCTCAATTGGACTGCGCACCGGCCCCGGCGGTTCCCGGTCAGGTGAAGCGGCGGACCCCGGTGGGGGTGATGGCAAGATCAACCGGCATGTCATGCTCCTCGACGGGGATGTCCTCGCGGATCTCCCCGTTGTAGAGGAGGACCGCGGTCAGCGGCGGATTCTCGGCGTCGGCGAACTGCGCGAGCGCACGGTCATAGAAACCACCGCCCTTGCCTATCCGGATGCCCTCCGGGTTGACCCCCAGCGCCGGCACGACGATGAGACGGCAGGAGTGCAGGGCGTCCGGACCCAGGCGCGCACCCGTGGGCTCCGCGATACCCATGACCCCCGGTGTGAGGGCCAGCCGTCCCTCGTAGAGTGCCCAGTCGAGCTGTCCGTCGGGTAGGGAGATCGGCAGGAGGAGGGAGGATGCCTCCCCGTGGAGGGCGTCGAGAAGCAGCTTGCCGCCAGGTTCCCCGGCGAGGGGGGAGTAGGCGGCGACAGAAGTCTCCGAGGGTGCCAGTGAACGCAGTAGCGCGGCCGCATGCGAGATGATCGCGGCATCCTCGCTTCTGATCCTCTCAGGCGACATGTCTGCGCGGGCCTGCATCATCCGGGCCCGCAGTATCGTCTTCCTATCCCGGATGTCCATGCCCTCAGCCTAACCGCGCGGGGTAGGGTATTGCGTTATGAGCTTGTCATCCTCCGCCCATCCGCATGGTGTGAAGACCGTGATTGTGCCTGCCGCCGGAATGGGTACCCGTTTCCTGCCGGCCACCAAGACCGTGCCGAAAGAGCTGCTCCCGGTCGTGGACACCCCCGGTATCGAGTTGATCGCCGAGGAGGCCAACGCCCTGGGCGCCACCCGCCTGGCGGTGATCGTGGCCCCCAATAAGCAGGAGGTC
>NZ_RXHJ01000025.1 GCF_003955685.1 Corynebacterium hylobatis | reverse complement strand
GTCGACGCCGACGTACATGGCGGTCTTGCCCTGGTCGTTGAGCTCGAGGATGCGGGTGTTGTCCGGGGTGACATCAAGCAGGTCTGCGGAGCCGACGGCGACAGTCTGACCGTCGACCTGGGCGCGGATGCCCTTGCCGGTGATCGGGGTGGCGTGGTCGACCATCTCCACGGTCAGGCCCTTGTTTTCCGCGCCGTTGATAATTGCCTCGGCCAGCTCACGGGTACCCGACAGGTAGTCGGCGTGGATGTGGGTCTCGGTCACCGCGACGATCGTCATGTCGTTTTTTCGGCCATCGCCCGGTAGACCTCGATGTCTCGGCGGGGATCGACCACCACGGCCGTGTTCTTGGCCTGGCAGCCGATGAAGTAGCTCGCCTGGGCCAGGTCCTCGTCCTAGATGCGTTCGATGAGCATGGTTTCTCCTTCGCAGGAAATCGGGGACAGCCGGGGACGTCTTCCCCGGTCCTACGACACCACCATAATACCCCCAGGGGTATTGAACAAGAGGTACCCTAGGGGGTATATGATCAGGGGAAATGGAGTGAAACGTAGGTCAACTCATCAGGGTAAATGCCCCAGCCCCCCCGGAACGATCGATCATCGACCGTCCCCGTCGATGAGGGACCACTTGCGGTCGGCGACCCAGGCCGAGAGCATCTGCCGGGGAGATCGGCCGCCGCCGCGACAATACCCCTGTCATTGGCTGCGGTCACCGGTGGGAACGCTCCCGACTCGTCCGCGATGCTGTACGCCAAGGGTGGGACGAGCACGCCTACCGGATGGTGAGGCAGATGCTCACCGTCAACGAGGATCAACTCGCACTAGGGCAGAAACCGAAGAGGGCAGCACCCAGGTCCCCGACCACACGGTCAGGGGACCTGGGTACTTATATTGCGGTGTTCTCTTGCCTTGTGAGGGGCAGCTCGATGCCGGTTTGGTGGGTGTCGAGCACATCGGCATCACCCTGCGGTGACCGGCTCACCCCGACTTGCCTCCGGGCTCAGGAGGCGTCGACAAGCAGATAAGCACTTAGGGGTGCTCCGTCACCGGGTCGGCGTAGCGGCGGATGTCTACTTCTCCGACTTCAGTGTTCCCGCCGTCCTGCTTATCCGACCGGTGGGTGACCACGATGACGCTGCGTCGGGTCCGCGGTCCGGGTAGCGGCTTGGCCAGGAGGGTGTCCAGCAGGTCGTCGGCATCTGCCGCGTCAATGTGTTCGGTCGGCTCATCTAACAGCAGCACCGGCGCGGTGGAACATAGCGCCCTGGCCAGCAGCAGACGGCGGCGCTGCCCGCTCGACAGGGAACCCGCGCCGTCGGCAAGCAGCAGGTCCAGCGGGTCGGTGACCGGTCCCACAGTCTCCCGCAGCCAGTCATCTAACCCCACCGCATGCAGGACCTCCCATAGTTCCCCGTCACTGGCGGCCGGGTTGGCCACGAGGAGGTTCTGTCGGATAGTGGTGGAGAAGAGCCATTCGTCCTCCGCGTGCACGCGGACGGTCTTCCGCAACGCGGCCGGGTCGATCTCCGGCACACGTTGCCCTCCCAGCGTGACAGAACCGCTGCGTGGTGGCACCAGGCCACCCAGGGTCTGCAGCAGTGTGGTCTTGCCGCAACCGCTGGGGCCGCGAATGACCATGCGCTCACCGGGTGGCAGATCCACCTGCCAGGTGGTATCGCCGAAGCGGCAACGTAGGTCGGTGGCTTTAAGGTGACAGCCATCGAGCTCCCACGCCGTCGCCTCCCCGCCGTCCGTCGCCGAAGTGGTGTCGGATTCTTTGACCAGGTCGGTGAGTCGGTGGGCGCTGCGGGAGGCCTCGTCGGCGTGGATCGCAGCTTCTGAGAGCTGGGCGTGAGACTCGAAGGCGGCCAGCGGCAGCAGCACCATCATGCCCAGCCAGGTGGGGTCCCCGGTGTAGGTCAGCGCGCCAACGACCACGGTCAGCGCCGCCGCCAGACCGGTGGACCAGGTGATCAAGACCTGTGAGGTGGCCAGCGGTTTCTCGGCGGCGACGGTGGCGTCGCTGCTGCGTCGCGACGCCGTGAGGGCCCACTCCTCGCGTTTCGCCCCCAGGCCGGCGGCGGCGAACTCGACGCGGTGGTCCAGCAGTTCATCCAGGGCCACGTCGAGGTTGTCCTCGGCGAACACTCGGCGTGAACGTCTGGCCGCCCGCACCGCCAGCCACGGGGTGATAAGGCCGGTGACCATGAAGCCGAGAGTCAGGACCAGGCCCGCTGCCGGGTGCAGCCAGGTAGCGCCGGCCACCGCGAACACGGTGAGCACCAATGCCACCCCACCGGGGACGACAGAACGGACGATGACGTCAGTGATGCGTTCGGTGTCGGCGACCAGGCGCACCAGCCCGTCACCGCGGGTGAAGAGGTGTCCTCGGCCGGTGCCGGTGTGGTCAAAAGCCAGCGCGTCGAAGACCCGTGACCGCAATGTGGTCAGGGCCCGCAGCGCGATGCGGTGGCTGAGCAGCCGGTCCACGTAGCGGAATACTGCCCGGGAGATGCCCAGGCCGCGCACCGCGGTGACCGCGACCGAGAGGTCCAGCACCGGTGGCATCTGCCAAGCCTTGGTGATTAACCAACCGGAAACGATCGTCAGGGTCAACGCAGAGATCAGCGTGATGGAACCGGCAGCGATACCCGCGACGACCTCGCGGTAGCGCACGCCGGCCAGGCGCAGCATGGCGCTCAGGGCGCGAAATTCGGACTTCACAGGTACACCACCTCATCCGCGATCGCGGCCAGCCGGACGTCATGACTGGCCACCACCACCGTGTGTCCGGCCGTTGCACGCCGCCGCAGCTCAGCGGAGAGGGCCTCCACCAGCTCCGGACTCAAGTGCGCGCTAGGTTCATCCAGCAGATACAGCGTGGGGCCGGTGCCGCCCGCCAGGGTGCGCGCCAGGGCCAGGCGTTGGCCCTGGCCCGCCGAGATGCCTTCCCCCGCCGGTCCGAGGCGGCGTTCCAGCGACACGTCGAAGCCCAGGTTCCGAGCGGTTTCGGTGGCCGGCCCACGCTCCGCACCCAGCAGCACGAGGTTGTCCTCTACGCTGCCCTGCACCAGTACCGGCCGGGCCGGCAGATAGGCCGTGCGCACCAACGGCGCAGCGACGACCCGTCCGGTGACCAGATCATCCGGCAGCGCGCCCAGGACGGCGAGGAACACAGTGGATTTTCCGGAACCGTTGTCGCCGTACAACACGGTGATCGTCCCAGGTTCGGCGGTGAAGCTCAAGTTCTCCGGCTTCATGCCGTCGCGGCCTCTCACGCTGAGGCCGGTGACCGTCAGTTGGGCGTCTCCAGGTGATTCGCGGTGGGTCAGATAGGTCCGGCCGCGGTGGTCCGCTCCGGCCCCGGATGTGTCGGTTGCTTTGGCATCCTCATCCAGCAGCTCCAAGATCTCCTCGACGGCGGCCAGCCCATCGGCTGCGGCGTGGAAGTTCGTACCCACCTGCCGGATCGGGTTGTACACCTCCGGGACCACGATCAGCGCGATCAGCCCGGCGGTCAACTCCATGTTCCCGTCCACCAGGCGCAGCCCGATGCTCACAGCAACTAGCGCCACCGCGAGGGTGGCCAGGAACTCCAGGGCGAAGGAAGAGAGGAATGCCAGGCGCAGCACCGACATGGTGGCCTTTTCATGGCGACGCCCCGTGGACCGCAGCTGCCTACTCGGATGACGGATGGCTCCCAGCGCCCGCAGCGTTAGCGAGCCGGAGAGTAGATCCGCCAGCTGCCCGCCCAAAGCAGCGGTCACCTCCAGGCGGCGTCGGGTATGCGCGGCGGTCAGCTTGCCGATCAACACCATGAAGGCCGGGATCAGCGGCACCGTCACCAGCGCCAAGATTCCGGAGACCGGGTCCGCCACCAGCACCACCACCAAAGCGGCCGGAGTAGCCAGCACGACGGCGACCAGCGAGGGCAGAAATTCGCTCAAGTAGGGCCGGAAGTCCTCGATACCGTCGGTGAGTACCTCACGCCAGTGGGCCGATTCCTCCTGCACGCGGCGGGGATCGCGGCGTCGCAACGCGGTCAGAGCCTTGGCCCGCAGCGTATCCACGACCCGTCCGACGCTCTCCGAGGAGGCGCGTTGCGCATGACCGGACACGACGCCGTGGACAGCAATGACCACGAAAAGTGCCACCACTGGCCAGGTCAGCACGTCCCAGTCGGCGCCGCGGTCCAAGATGACGCGGGCTGCGATCCAGCCGATGAGCACCCCGCGGGCGAGCACTAACACGGTGGTGAGCGCCTGCAGAACGCCGGTACGCAGGATCAGGCCCCACACCGGCGGAACCAGAGCAAGGAGTCTGGGGTCAATGGGTCCCTGCACGCGGCTCACACCGTGATCCGCTTGGCGAAGGACCAGAAGGTCCAGCCCTGAGCGGCCAGGATGAACGGCACCAGGATCAGCACACCCCAGGACAAAAAGACCAGCGTGTAGTCCGAACTAGAGGCGTTATAGATGTCCAGAGACACCCCGCCCGGCAGGGAGGTAGGCATCACGTTCGGGAACAAGGTGACGAAAATCTGCACCACCAGGGTGGCCACAGCCACGGCAGTGGCCGCGAACGCGAGGCCGTCGTGGCCCCGCATGATGGCCACCGAACCGATGAGCACGCACAGTGCGAGCACACCCACCGCGATCCAGATGACGGGATCACCATGTGCCAGCTGAGTCCATACCGCGAACCCGACGGCCACCACGGCTGTCGGGATAGTCAGCCGTTGGGCTAGGCGATGGGCCCGGCTGCGCAACGGTTCGTGCACCTTGAGCCCCAAAAAGGTCGCGCCGTGCACCATGAACACCAGAACGAAGGTCCCCGCTCCCAGCAGACCGTAGGGATTGAACAGGCCAAACATCGCGGTCAGACTGGAATCGATCTGCCGGTTGGCGTCGATCGCCACGCCCTGGACGATATTGGCGAAGGCTACACCCCAAAAAATCGCTGGCACCCAACTGCCGATAGCCAACCCGATATCGCAGCGGTCCCGCCAGGCCTGGGTGTCGACTTTGACGCGCCACTCCAGGGCGACGCCCCGCAGGATTAGGGAGAGCAAAATGAGCAGCAACGGGAGATAGAAACCGGAAAACATCGTGGCGTACCACTCAGGGAAGGCTGCGAACATGCCACCCACCGCCACGATAAGCCACACCTCGTTGCCGTTCCACACCGGTCCGATGCTAGTGGCCACCGCGTCGCGACGCCGCGCACGCTCCTCACCGTCACCGCCCAGGAAGGGCAGAAGCATACCGACACCGAAGTCGAAACCCTCCAGGACGAAATAACCGACGAACAGGAAAGCGATCACGATGAACCACAAGGTCTGCAGATCCATGATCAATTCCCCTTCTCATCAACGGTGCGCTCATCACGCTGTCGGCGTGGTTTCGTGGTGACAGCTGCGGAACCCCGGTCGGCGGGTTCGGACTCTTCGGCGCTGGGGAAGTCGTCGGAGCTGTCGGCGTTGAAGCTCAGCGGTTCTAGCTCCTCGGCGTCCGGCCCGTAGGTGTCCTCGACGATGTTCTCGGAAGCGCCAGATGCCAGTGCCCCGGCAACCACGAAGCGGCGCATGAGCCAGAACCAGACCACGGCGAGGATGCCGTAGATCAGGGTGAAGGCGATCAGGGAAATCCAGACGGTGGCCACCGAGTGGTTGGACACCCCGAAGTCCACGATCAGGTGGATGTCGTTCTCCCCGTTCGGGCTATTCTCCGGACCGAAGTCAGGATTCGGGTACACCACCCAGGGCTGGCGCCCCATCTCGGTGAAGATCCAGCCGGCGGAGTTAGACAGGAAGGGGAACGGAATCGCGATGAGACCCAGCCAGGCGAACCACCGCCTGTCGGTGGTGCGTTTCTTACGGGTCAACCAGAAACCGACGATAACCACCAGGATGGAGGCGGCCATGAAGCCGATCATCAGACGGAAGGACCAGTAGGTCACGAACAGGTTCGGAGAGTAGTTGCCCGGACCGTAGAGCTGCTCGGCCTGGGCCTGCAGGTCCGTGACACCCTGCAGCGTTACACCGCTGAATTGGCCGCCGGCCAGGAATGACAGAACCCAGGGCACACTGAAAATCTCGGAGACGGAGTTGCAGTCGTTGAACGTGCTGATAGCCAAGATGGAAAACCACGGGTCCTCCTCCGTATAGCAAAGGGCCTCCGCGGAGGCCATCTTCATCGGCTGGACCTCGAACATCACCTTGGCCTGCAGATCACCGGTGATGGAAACGGAGACGATCCCCAATAATGTGACCCACAGTCCCATGCGCAGCAGGGGCCGCCACAACTGCCCGGCATCCTCGGCGTTTTCGCCCGTCTTTGCGGCGTGACGACGATCGCGCACCATCCACCACGCACTAATGCCGGCGACGAAGGTGCCGGCCACAAGCACGGAACCGGCCACCGCGTGCGGGAAGGCCACCAGGGCCACCGGATTGCTCAGCAGTTCCCAGACGTTGATCAGTTCCGCGCGACCGTTCTCGTAGTTCATCGCCGCCCCCACCGGGTGCTGCATAAAGGAGTTCGCCACGATGATGAAGTAGGCCGAGACATTAGTCGCGGCTGCGACGATCCAGATGGACGCCAGGTGTATCCAGCGGGGGACTCTTCCCCAACCAAAGATCCAAATGCCCAAGAAGATGGACTCAAAGAAGAAAGCTGCCAGCCCCTCCAGGGCGAGCGGACCACCGAAAACATCGCCGACAAAGCGAGAGTACTCACTCCAGTTCATGCCGAACTGGAACTCCTGGACAAGGCCGGTGACCACGCCCATGGCGAAGTTGACCAGGAACAGCGTGCCGAAAAACCGGGTGGCGCGGTACCACATATCTTTACCGGTGCGATGCCAGGCCGTCTGCATGATTGCCACCAGCGGAGCGAGTCCGATGGTCAGGGGGACGAAAATGAAGTGATAGACAGTCGTGATGCCAAATTGCCAGCGTGAGACATCGACAAGATCCACAGCGTATGCCTTTCGCAGTTGAAAAACCGGCACAGTAACTCATCGCCACCGCGACAGCTTCTTTTCCGGCAGGCGCGGCGAACTGGCCTCACACACTCCCGGCTCGCGATTCCTGCCGACACCCGATCTAAATTCAGGTATACCCAAGTTGTCGGTCCGGCTGAACGGAAAGTTCCGAGAACGTGACGAAGGTCCCCACCCGAAGCCCATTCGAGTTGATGCAGGTCACCCCAGGTCTGGGCCTGCGTCACACATGGCCCCGGAATCACCGGCGCTGGGAAGTGGCCGCTCGCCAAGGTCAGAGGCTGGTGAAATCGGAGTAGAAGCTGACAAACACCGAGGCTGCGACGGCGACGTAGATCACGGCGATCAGGGTGCCCGCCCATTGGGAGGAAAACCGCACCACAGCCGGGGAGGCGGGGAAGAGCCCATGAGCGAGGTTGCGCACGGTAAGCAGGATGAACAGCGGAACCATCATGGCCCACACCACCATGCAGTACAGGCAGAGAATGTGGATGACGAACAGGGCCTGGTACCACAACCAGACGATGAACAGCAGGCCCACGGTCACCCCTGCCTGCAGAGCCCCCCAGTACCAGTCGGCGAAGCGTGCCCCCGACAGCATGGCCATCGCCGTGGTGATGACCACGGCGAAAGCGACGATGCCGATCAGGGGGTTGGGGAAGCCGAGCAGTTCGGACTGCCAGGTGCCCATCACCTTTCCGCAGGAAACTAACGCGTTGATGTCGCAGGTGGTGACATGCTCGGCGTCCTCGTAGAGGGCCAGGCGTTCGAGCACCAGGATGCCCGAGGCCACCCATCCGATCACACCGGTGACCAGCAGGATGAGGGCGAAAGGACGCTGGCGGGCAAAGACCGGCAGGAAGGTGTCGTTGTTCGGCTCGGTCACGAGAACCTCATTGTCGTCGGCGGTGGGTGGGTGCGTCATGGATTCGGGTTAGTCGGCGGCGGCCGCGTCGACCTCGGCCCGGAACTGCTCCAGGGAGTCCGGAGTCAAAAGCTGGCCGTCGAGGAAAAAGGTCGGGGTGCCGCGCACACCCAAGGCCGTGCCGTCAGCCACATCGAGTCGGACCCGTGCCTCGGTGGCCGGATCGGCCACAGCGGCGTCAAAGGCGGCCATGTCCAGACCCAGGTCCTCGGCGAAGCCGCGGAAGACCGCACTGTTGTCCTCGGCGGACTCACCCCACTCAGACTGGGTCTCAAACATCCGGTGGTACATCGCTTCGTACTGGCCCTGCTGGGCGGCAGCCTCCACAGCCACGGCAGCGGGCATGGAGTTGCGGTGACCCGGCAGCGGGAAGTAACGGTTGACGAAGGTGACGGTGTCGGAGTACTCCGCACGTAGTTCCTCCACGAAGGGGTAAGCCGCCCGGCAGGCCTCGCACTCGAAGTCGAGGAACTCCACCAGCACGGCCTTCTCGTTCGGCGCCTGGGACAGCACCCGACTGTTGTCCCGGACCACCTGCCCGGCATCACTGGTCACGGTTTCCGGGGCGGGCGCAGAAGCGGAGTCGGATCGGCCGAGGAAAAAGGCGACGATCCCGGCGATGACGACGATTGCCAATAGCGCCCAGACAATGATCTGGGCTTTTCTCCAGTTCCCGGACGGCCGGGTGGTGCGGTTGGTGGGAGTGCTCACGAGGGTTCCGTTCTATCTCTGGTGGGAATCAGGGGTGTCAAGGCAGCAGGCCCAGGGTCGCCCGGCAACCTGCCGACGAAGCCCTCTACCTGGGAGGGTCATGAACAGGTGCATCCATCCGGCGAGCAGCAGGTCGGATCAATGGTGACCACCAACTCAAGCAACTCGCCCAAGGCGTGACCCAGCCGAGGATCAGCCAGCGAATACCAGACGTTGCGCCCCTGCGGGGTGGAGACCACCAGTCCGCATCCGCGCAGGCAGGCCAACTGATTCGACATCACCTGCTTGGAGACAGCCAACTGCCGGGCCAGCTCGGACGGTCGAGCCGGCCCGTGGCGCAGGGCCAGCAAAATTCCGGTCCGGGTGTCATCGGACAGGGCATGGCCCATCCGGGACAAGGCGGAGATGTGAGGCAGGGTCACCGTGCTCATAACGATAGACAGTACACAGTCCCCTGTACTAAGCCTCAATGCACTCAGCGCACTAACCCCCGATAAGCGGGAGCGTGTTCGGCACCCCGGCCACAGACGCGGCCCTGAGGGCCAAGGCCGGGTTTTCTTGCCGGTGGGGTGGGGTTAGAAGGTGATGCCGTGCTGGGCGAACCAGGGGGCAGGGTCGACGGCGCCGCTGCCGGTGGGGTAGAGCTCAAAATGCAGGTGGGACCCGGTGGAAAATCCTCGGTTACCCATGCCGGCGATCTTCTGGCCGGCGGTGACCTGCTCACCGACGCTGACGTCGAGGGTTTCCATGTGTCCGTAGACGGCAATGGAGCCATCGTCGTGCTGGATGCGGATCCACTGGCCGAAACCGGAGGCCGGACCGGAGTCAATGACGGTGCCTCCCATGGCGGCAAGAATCGGGGTACCCACGGCGTTGGCGATGTCGAGGCCGGCGTGGAGGCTGCCCCAGCGCATACCGAAACCGGAGGTGAAGGTGCCCTCGGCCGGCTTGACCACAGAGGCGGACGGAGCCTGCGCGGCCAGCTCTGCCTCCGCGGCGGCAGCCTCAGCAGCGGCAGCCTCTGCTTCAGCGGCGGCGATTGCCTCTGCCTCGGCGGCAGCACGCTCGGCGGCGAGTTCGATGGACTTGTTCAGCTGCTCGTCGAGGTTGTCCACCGGCTTGTGCTCGGCGATGGTCAGGATCTGCGGGGCGGAATCGGTCTCGGGGTAGAGCACCTGCTGAGAGTCGTTGGCAAGCTGGTAGTCGGCGGTGAAGGATTTCTGGGCGGGGACGGAATCGGCCTGCAGAGTCGCTGCGGCCGCGCCGCCGATGCCGGCGGTGGAGACTGCGCCGATGGCAGCGGCCATGAGGGCGATGCGGCTCTTAGTGGACCGCTGATTCGGGCTGGAAATGGTTCTACTCCTGTCATGCTGCCCGCTGCACGGGCCTGGGCGATAACTCAATCGTGAGCACATCGTGACCGTTTCGTTATTGATTCGCAGAACCATACATACGGGCCTTGGGGTATGCAAGCCCCCCGTCCGCCTATAATTTGACTGTCAGAATCCCGGGCCGTATGCAGGGGAAAAAGCCCAGGTTAGCGCGCACGTGGGCGAAGGGTGTCAGGATTCTTCCAGCTCAGACCCAGTTTCTGAGTGGAGAAATGCGCCCCGAATCACAAAGACCACACGCTCCCGGGAGCGTGTGGCCTTGAAGGAAAGGTGGGGAGGGGGTGGCGTGGATAAGCGGGGGTCAGACAGCTCTACGCCGGTGGACCCCGTGATAGAAGACGGCCGTGATGATGGCGACGCCAGCCAGCGCGGCGTACATGGTGCCGTAACCGCGGGAAGCGACCAAGGCTTCCCGGAGGAGCATCGTCACCGCGTAAGGCACGAAAAAAGGAACCGCTCTAGGATGAACTAGTCCCCGGGGCTCACCCGCTAGGTCCATCCCGGAATCGTGCCATTATAAGCCAGAACCTGAGCCTGACATCCGCGGATATCCACCTCTTGCTGGGCGGCAACTATCTTCACCTGCAGTAGCCCGTCCTGGCTGTGAAGTACTTCCGGCTGCCATAGGTCTCCTCCCACGAGGATGCCCGCGCCGTCGCCACCAGAGACCTGGGAGAAGAGGCGGATGGGTGGGGCCCAGGGCAACCCGGTCTTGGAGACGGATTCCACCCGGGCCCATTGTCCTCGGCTGAGTGGCGTCAGGGCCTAGTCTTTATCCTTACGGTTCTCAAGACGCCGCCGTTTCTCGTCGTACTCAGTGGCGTCGATCTCACCTCGGGCATAGCGCTCATCGAGCATGTCTCGTGCCCGATTGCGCTCCGGTCCCTGAGCCCTGTCATCGCCTCCTGGGCCTCGTCCTATTCCGCCGCGGAAAATGCCGACCATGATCATGATCAAGACCACGATACCGAGCACGAGTAGGGCCAGGACCAACCAGCCCATTCCCAGGCCCCAACCCCCCATGTGGTCTCCATCCCAGTGCATGTTTCACTCCTTCGGGGTTTCCCGAGCAGCTGACCATCGTCGCCGGGGGAACGCCAGGCCTTCCGAATTTTCCGGATCAGTACCGCCAGCAGCTCTTCTTCTGCCTGTGGCCACCAGAATAGGTGGCATGTTCTCCTACCTCGACTATTGAGGAGAATGAGGCATAAAGCCAGCCTGGGGCGAGAATCTTCACGAATTCTTCATCAGAGAGGACATGCAGGAACTCATCCTGGGTGGCTGTCTTTATCTGCAGGGGAGGGCAGTTGAATGATCACGTCAGACGATTCTTGCTGTCAGGGGCAGAAGTCGTTTGCCTGCCTTTACCTTACGGAGGATGTGTGTGGCTAGGTGTACTGACCGGAGACGTTGGTCGGATCTGTGTGACCCGCTGACATGACGAAGACCTCCGTGTGGAATGGGAAGTGCCTTAATCCAACCCAGCCACACAGGAGGTCTTCTGTGCTCCACACTAATGCAGCCCTCACGCCCCGTCACCGTCTCAAGGCCGCGAAACTCGTCGTCGACGACGGATACCCCATCAGCGAGGTCGCCGCCCGGTTCCAGTGCTCCTGGCCCACCGTCAAACGCTGGGCGGATCGCTACCGGGCCGGGGAATCCATGGCTGACCGCTCCTCCCGACCGCACACCAGCCCGACAAAGACACCGAAAAAGGTCGTCCAACGGATCGTGTCCCTGCGCCTGCGCAAACGCCTCGGGCCCCTGCAGTTGGGTGTGCTGTGTGGGGTCGCCCCCTCGACCGCGCACCAGATCCTCCGGCGGTGTCGGCTGGGCCGCCTGTCGTACACCGACCGCGCCACCGGGGAAACCGTGCGCCGCTATGAGCACGATGCCCCGGGTGATCTCCTCCATGTCGACGTCACCAAGTTCGGGCAGATCCCCGATGGGGGTGGCTGGCGGTTTGTCGGACGCCAACAGGGTGACCGCCACCGGGCCGCCACCCCGGGCAAACCAAAAAGCGCCCACCGCAACCCGAAGATGGGGCACTGTTTCGTCCATACCGTCATCGATGACCACTCCAGGGTGGCCTATGCCGAGATCCATGACGATGAAAAAGCTGTCACCGCTGCCGGGGTACTTCAACGGGCTACGGCCTGGTTCGCCGACCGGGGGATCACCGTGGCCCGGGTGATCAGCGACAACGGCTCCGCCTACCGGTCGCGGTTGTGGGCTCAGACCTGCGGGAAGTTGGGGATCACGCCGAAGTGGACCAGGCCCTACCGCCCGCAGACAAACGGCAAGGTCGAACGGTTCCACCGGACGATGGCCGACGGGTGGGCCTACGCGAAGCACTACCTGTCCGAGCAAGAGCGGAGAAACGCGTTGGGCCGGTGGATCCATGACTCCAATCACCACCGGCCCCATTCCGCGTGCGGAGGTCAGCCACCGGTGAGCCGGTTAACTAACCTCCCCGGTCAGTACAGCTAGGCGCCGAGGTATGACACTGTCACGCGGAGTCGATAGTAGGTCAGAGACGGTTTCGCTGGCCTGAGGGTGAACGCGGCTTCGGACTGTTCTCGAAACTGCCCCCACTGGTGACTGGCAGGGGGAAGCGTCAGTGCGTGGGCTTATCTTCGTGGTCGATGCCAGCGTGTTCCTTGCCCTTCTGGAAGTTGAGCAGGCGCAGCGCGTTTGCGACGACGATGAGAGTGGATCCCTCGTGGATAAGCACGACGGCGCCGATATTCAACCCGAGGAAGGTCGCGATGATGAGGACAACGACGACTGCGAGGCTGGCGATGAGGTTCTGCCGGATGATCTGGCCAGTCGCCCGGCTCAGCCGGACAGCGAACGGGACGCGTCCGAGGTCGTCACTCATCAACGCGATGTCACAGGTCTCCAGCGCGACCGTCGACCCAGCGGCACCCATCGCAATGCCGACATCAGCGCGGGCCATGGCGGGGGCATCGTTGACACCGTCGCCGACCATCGCGATCGGATGGTATGTCTTGGCCAGGCCCGTGATGTGGGTGACCTTATCCTCGGGGAGCAGCTCTCCGATCGCCGTGTCGACGCCGACTTCCCGGCCGACCGCGTCGGCCACCCGCTGATTGTCGCCGGAGATCATGACCAGATGGCCCACCCCTGTGTCCCGGAGCATGCTGAGCACCTGGGCAGATTCGTTGCGGGAGGCATCCATCACTCCGACGACCCCAAGGAAGCGGTCACCGCGACGGACCACCATCAACGTCTGCCCCGAGTCGCGGGCCTTCGTGTAGGCCTCGGCCAGCGAAGGAGGCAGCTTAAGCTGCTGCTCGTCGAACATGCGGAGGTTGCCCACTTCCACCCGTTCTCCGTCGATCGTCGCAGTGATGCCGCGTCCAGTGAGGGCAGAGAGATCGGTGGCCACCAACCGCTCGGTCTCCGGGACGCGGGGGGCAAGGTCGCGGACGATCGCGGCAGCGAGGGGGTGATCGCTGAGCGATTCGACAGCCACAAGTGTGGGGATCAGTTCCGCTTCGGACGTATCGTTGGCGGGAGCCAGTGAGGTCACTCGGGGCGCGCCCCACGTGAGGGTGCCGGTCTTGTCGAACGCTATCGCCTTTACTCGGCCCAGTGTCTCGAGCGGGGCACCGCCCTTGACGAGCACGCCGGCCCGGGCAGCGCGAGCCACACCCGCCAGGACCGCGGCTGGGGTGGCGATCGCGAGAGCACATGGACTCGCGGCGACGAGCACGGTCATGGCGAGGTAGAAAGCGTCGGAGAACAGCTGCGCGAACACGAACATCGACACCAACAAGGTGGCGATGACCCCGAGGATCACGGCGGGCACGTACCAGCGCTGGAACCGGTCGATGAACTGCTGGGTCGGGGACGCGGCCTGATCGGCGGTGCGAACGAGCTCGACGACTTTGCTCAGCGTTGAGTCGGCGGCGGTCGCGGTGACCTCGATCTCGAGCACGCCGGACCCGTTCACAGTGCCGGCGAACACTCGATTGACAGCGGGGAGGGTGTCAATCGTGTGCATCGTCCGCTGTGGGTCGGCCACCGGTTCCTTCTCCACGGGGATCGACTCGCCCGTGACCGCTGATTGATCAACGGCGGACATCCCGGAGATCACGAACCCGTCCGAGGGGATGCGGGAATTCGGGCGGATGACCACGATGTCTCCGACCACGAGTTCCTCCACGGGCACTTCCACGGGTTCGGTATCACCGCGGCGCACCAGGGCGTGGCGGGGGGCGAGTTCGGCGAGGGCCTCAATGGACTTGCTGGCGCGGCTGAGGGCGTACTCCTCGAGGGCGTGGCCGAGGCTGAACAAGAACAGCAGCACCGCTCCCTCCGCCCACCGGCCGATGAGGGCAGCGCCGACCGCGGCGACAAGCATGAGGAAGTCAACCTCGAACTTCCCCCGCAGCGTGGAGGAGATCGCGGTGCGGATGGTGAAGAACCCGCCGAAGAAGTAGGTGGCGAGAAAGAACGCCAACGGCCATCCGACCATCGGCAACCCCAAGGCGAACTGCGCAATCATCCCACCGGCGTAAGTCACGCCGGCGGCGATCGAAAACCCCAACTCCCAGCGTGCGGAACCGTGGGCATGATCGCCGGTAGGGGTGGTCGGCGCTGTCGGTGTCAGGGCTGTGGGGGATCCATTCGGGGCATGGGGCTGGTCGGGCGTGCTCATGCCTGTAGCCTAGCCGGGAAAACCCCTTATTGAAAGCTTATTGAAAATGCTTGATGGCATCCGGTCTGGTACGGCCCACGCAAGTGTGAGGCGGGTCGAACGGTGCTGCGGGGAAGGCCACGGTTAGAACCGCTCGCGCTGGCGACGAGCGAATTTCCGGGAGTGATCCGGTCGACTGTCACCGTAGCGGTCGTACAACATGCGTGAACGGGCACCGGAGGATGCGGACGTGGTGGTTCCGGTAGGGGCGAGGCCAGGGGTGTCGTTCTCCGGATGAGTGGTGCGGAGGGTGCCCATCGTGCCGGAATCCGTGTCACCGTCCTGCCGGTCCGTGGTCTGCTCCGCGGATGCGGCGTCGACGGAAAGCTCGGTCTCCTCGCGGCGCACGCGGCGGCGTTCCTTCAGCTCCGCCCAGATGAAGTAGCCCAGGCCGAGCGGGGCCATGATGCCAAAGGCGATCCACTGGAAGGCGTAGGACAGGTGTGAGCCGCGGTCGAGCATGGGCACCGGGATGGCGTTGATCTCCCCGGCCTGTCCCTCGGCCAGCTGCACATAGTCCTGTGCGAGATCTGTGCCGGTCACCTCGGCGATCTGCTCGGTGTTGATGCCGTAGACCTGGCGGTAGCCCTGGTCCTCGATCGGCGGGGACATCGGTGTCTGCTCGGCAAATCGGGCGTGGCCGAGAATGGACTGCTCACCGGTCGGCGGGGTGTCCATCGGGGGGACACCGCCCTCGAACGGCGGTTGAAAACCACGGTTGACCAGGATCACCTCACCGGAGTTCAGCTGGAAGGGGGTCAGGGCGTGGAAGGCGGGGGAGGAGTCGACCGGACGGTTGCGCATCAAGACCTCATCCTCGGGCAGATAGTGGCCCTCAAGGATGACCCGTGCCCATTCCTCCTCAGGCTCGATGCTGCCCTGGGCGTCGAAGACCTCCTCGGCGGGGACAGGCTCGACCTTGAAGGCGGCCTCGATCTGATCGTTGCGCTCGACGATGGCACCGTCCCTGCTCAGCTGCCATGGGGCCAGAAAGGTAAAGGAGAAATAGGAGAAGGTGATGATGGCGAGGACACCGAACACCCAGCCGGGACGGAGGAATGTCCTCCAACCCTTCTTCTGCGCGGCCCGCTCGTACCTGCGTTCACGTGTGCTGCTCACGGCCATGACTTCTACTTCCCCGTCCGGTGAGAAAATGCATTCTTTTCCAGTGTGCTGATGGGTGAAAACACTAGTAGACCCGGGCCTTTCCGTGCGCATCCTCATCCGTGGGAACCGTGGCCTTCGCCACCGGGTTCAGGTCAGGATGCCGGGTGCGGGCGGCCCGCAGGCCGTTGGCGATGACGATGACCTCGGCCACCTCGTGGACCAGGACCACCGCCGCCAGTCCCAGCACGCCGGTGATCGCCAGCGGGAGCAAAACGATGATGATCGCCAGGGACAGGACGATGTTCTGGTTGATGATGGCCCGTCCCCGGCGGGCATGGTGCAAGGCACGGGGGATCAGGCGCAGGTCATCGCCGGTAAACGCCACGTCCGCGGACTCGATGGCGGCGTCCGAGCCCTTGGCACCCATGGCGATGCCGATGTCTGCCGAGGCCAGGGCGGGGGCGTCGTTGATGCCGTCGCCGATCATCGCCACCGGACCCCGCTCATGCAGGTCAGCCACGGCCCGGGCCTTGTCCTCCGGGCGCAGCTGCGCACGGAAGTCCTGGATGCCGGCCTCGACGGCCAGGGCCTGGGCGGTGCGGGTGTTATCGCCGGTGAGCATGGTGATCCCGAAGCCTTCGGCAGTCAGGGACCTGATGACCTCGGGGGTTTCGGGGCGCAGTTCATCGCGGACCCCGACTATCCCGACGGGTTGGTCGTCGCGGTGGACGATGACCACGGTCATGCCCTGTTCTTCCAGGGACTCCACCTGGGTGGCCAGAGGCCCAGGGGAAAGCCAGCGGGGGCTACCCACGGCAATCCAGGTTCCGTTGATGACTCCGGTAATGCCCTGGCCGGCGGCCTCCGAAACCTGCTGGGCGGCCGGGGGGTGGGGTGCGGCTGCGGTGATCGCCGCGGCCAGCGGATGGGTGGAGTGAGCCTCCAGTGCCGCCGCCCAGTCGAGGACCTCGGCCCGGCTGACTCCCCCGGTGGTGAGCACCTCCGTGACGGTGGGTCGGTTGCGGGTCAGGGTGCCGGTCTTGTCCAGGGCCAGATGCCGGATGCCGCCGAGGCGTTCAAAGGCGGCGCCGGATTTGATGACCACACCGAATTTACTGGCCGCCCCGATCGCCGAGACCACCGTGACCGGCACCGAGATCGCCAACGCGCACGGGGAAGCGGCCACCAGGACGACCAGGGCACGCTCGATCCACACACCGGGATCACCGAGCAGGGAACCGATGGCGGCCACGAGGATGGCCAGGATGAGGACCCCGGGCACCAGGGGGCGGGCCAGACGGTCAGCGATCCGGGCCCGTCGGCCCTTGTCGTTCTGGGCCTGCTCCACCAGCTTGACGACGGTGGTCAGGGAGTTGTCCGTGCCGGCGGCGGTGGCCTTGACCTCGAGGGCGCCGGAGGTGTTGATGGATCCGGCCAGCACCGCATCGCCGGGCCCGACTTCGACGGGGATGGATTCACCCGTGATCGCCGAGACATCCAGGCTGCTGTGACCTGAGCGGACCACCCCGTCGGTGGCCAGGCGTTCCCCGGCGGCCAGGCGCAGAATGTCCCCGGGGACGAGGTCTTCGACCTGTACGGTGCGGGCACCCCCGTGAGCAGCGACGATCGTGGCGGTCGAGGGGATGAGGGTCAGCAGGGCGCGCAGGCCCGAACGGGCCTTGTCCATCGCCTTATCCTCCAGCGCCTCGGCGATGGAGTAGAGGAAGGCCAGGGCGGCGGCCTCCTCAATGAATCCCAGCAGGACCGCACCGGTGGCGCTGATGGTCATCAGCAACCCGATACCCAGCTTTCCCCGGGTAAACAGTCCCGTGAGGGCCCCGGGAACGAACTGGGAGGCACCCAGCAGCAGGGAGACCCAGAACAAGGCGGTGGCCACCAACCCGGCCCCGGGGATAAACCACTCGAGGATCAGGCCGAGGAGCAGGGTCAGTCCGGAAGCCACCGGGATGAGGATGGCGCGGTCACGCCACCACGGGGTGGGCTCCTCATGGTCTCGGGTCGCGGTGGCCGTGGCGGGCGCGCAACAGGCGTCCATTGTTCTACCGCCCCTCTGTAGCGTCGCAGCAACCCTCAACCGGGCAGGACGGGTCCAGGCACGGTGCGCTTTCATCCACGGCCAGGGTGGTCTCCAGCAGAGCGGTCAAGGCCTGAGCCAGGTGGGCATCAGCAATGTCATAGCGGGTGCGCCGCCCCTCTGGCTCGGCGACCACGATCCCGCAGTCCCGCAGGCACGTCAGGTGATTGGAGACGTTTGAGCGCGTCAACCCTAGTTCCCGGGCCAGTTGCGCCGGATAGTTCGGGGCATCGAGCAGGGACAACAGAATCCGGGACCGCGTGGGATCGGCCATGGCACGACCCAGGCGGTTCATCACATCGAGACGGGAAACAATGGTCAGCATAGGCTGACCGTACAGTGGTGAATGACTAATCCGCAAGCATCCCCCGGCGGGGTCGTCCTCGGGTACCGGGCCAGCATCAGGTGGGGGTCCTGAGACATATCCGGAGGCAGGAAGAGGGGCCCGTGGCATGGCACATCTGCACGGGAGGACGTACCGGGTGCCTCTTTCACTCTTTAACGCGCGTCACGACGTCGGACGACCAGGACACCGGCACCGGCGATGGCCCCGAAGACGGCCAGTCCCACGAGGGTCGGGACTATCAGATCGCTCCATCCGGAGGTGTCTTCCTCGGCGGTGTTCTCGGCAGCGGGGGTCTCCTCCACCGGCTCGGCGTCACCCGTGGTGGCAGCGGCCGCGTCGCCGGCGACGGTGAAGGTGGTTGAGCTGCGGGTGGCGTGGCCGTCGGAGGAGAGGATCTGGAAACCCACGGTGTAGTCGCCTGGTCCACCACTGATATCCGCCGGCAGGTCGAGGGTCACCAGTCGATCCTCGATGGTCGGCTCACCACTGAACAGGAGGTCACCGGAATCCTGATCGGTGATGGCCACGGTGCTGAAACCCTCCTGGGGAAGCCCCGAGAACTCCAGTTCGATGCTGCGCGGGAACTCCTCGACCACCTCACCGTCGGCGGGATTGCCACCGATCACCGAGTCATGCGCGAGGGCAGCCGGGGTGGCTACGACACTCAGGGCACCGACCGCCACCACAGCGGCGATGACACGACGAGGGGGCATGGGGGAGATGATCACGAACGTCCTCCTGGACTGGGCTGATTCTTCAACCGGATGTGAGCGACTAAGGCACCTGCTTGCGGGAGGCACTAAGGGACTGGTCGGAACGGACGGGGGGAAAGTTCCCGGCCACGCCGCCTTCACCGGGTGTTGTTCTTCACAGGTAGATGCACCCCTGCAGGGGGTGAACCGGGGGAAGATACTGGTCCCTGGGCAATTTACAAGAACACCAGCAGGCCCCATTAGGGTGAACCCCACGCCAGCTTCCGAACGCATCAGGAGAGCGGAGGCGGCTTGGACGGCGAAATGGACACAGATGACCCACCCGGTAAATGACACCCCCACTGCCACGGATACAACGGCGGGGAAGGCTCCCCCCACCGGGGGTCGACCACAGGAGCGGGTACGCCCCACGTGGCCGCTGTACCTGCTCTTCCTCGGTGTCGCCGGTGTCATCGGCGGGACGATCGCCTACAGCTTCCTCGGCGAATCCCTCGCGGCCCTGGGGATCCCCGACCCGGGCATCGCGACCACCTTCGGGTTGCCGTTTTTCCGCGCGGTCGGTTGGATGCTCGCTGCCCTGTCGGCCGGTTCCTTCCTGTTCTCTGCCTTCCTCATCTCCCCCCGGTTGCCCGGCGGTGATAACGCCCGCCTGCACCAGGCCTCGTTGAGTGTGGACGGGCACCTGGCCTCGCGTACCGGTGCGGTCGCGGCCCTCTGCTTCGGGCTTGTTGCGTTATTGATGATCCCGCTGGTGCTCTCGGATGTCTCCGGCACACCCCTGGCCCAGACACTGGGAATGGAAGCCCTGGTGGTGGCCCTCCAACAGGTGGCCATGGCCCAGGTGTGGCTGATCGTGGCCCTTATTGCCCTGGTCACCGGACTTACGGGCCTGATGGGCCGGGCGTGGATCACCCAACCCCTGCTCCTGCTCGGGGCGATCCTCATGATCATCCCCCTCGGCCTGACGGGACACTCCTCCTCGGGCGGTAACCACGACCACGGCACCAACTCCTACCTGTGGCACCTGATCTTCCTGGTCATCTGGGTCGGCGGGCTCATGGCCCTGCTCGCCCACGGGCGTCGCCTGGGACCTGACCTGAATATCGCACTGCGCCGCTATTCGACGATCGCCCTGGTCTCCATCATCGTCATGGCCATGTCCGGGCTGGTCAACGCCGTCATCCGCATCGAACTGAGCGATTTGTTGACCACCCGCTATGGGCTGATCATCGTCGCCAAGACCATCGGCGTGATCATCCTCGGTGTCTTCGGCTGGATCCACCGGGCCTGGGTCATCCCGCAGGTGCAGGCCGATCCCACGGATCACCGCCTGTTCCGCCGGGTCGCCATCATCGAGGTGCTTGTCATGGCCGCGGTCACCGGTATCGCCATCACCATGGGACGCACCCCGCCGCCCCCACCGCGCATCCCGAACCTCTCACAGATGGCCACCAAGCTCGGCTACGAGCTGTCCGAGAAACCCACCGCCCTCAACGTGTGGAGCATGTGGCGCTTTGACCTGCTCTTTGGCACCCTCGCCCTGCTATTGGCCGCCGGCTACCTCTACGCGGTGTGGCGCACCCGCCAGGCCGGCAGAACCTGGTCGACCACCTCCACCGTCTGGTGGCTGGCCGGATGCGTGAGCCTGCTGGTGACGATGAGCTCGGGGATCGGGATGAACATGCCCGCTACTTTCTCGGTGCACATGCTCGGTCACATGATCTTGTCGCTGGTCATCCCCATCTTCCTCGTGCTCGGCGCCCCGCTGACCCTGCTGATGACCGCCTATGACTCCGGCCCGGCCGGCCGGCCAGGCATCCATGACTGGGTGTGTGCCTTCACTCGCAGCCGGTGGGTGGGAATAATCACTCATCCGGTGGTCAACACCATGCAGTTCCTGTTCTTCTTCTACGTGATGTACCTGCTCATCCCGCTCTATGAGCTGCTGATCTCCAAGTACGCAGGACATCTGATCATGAACACCGTGCTCCTGGTCTCCGGCTGCTTCTACTTCTGGGGGATGTGTGGACCTGATCCCCTTCCGCACCGCCGCCCAGCCGCGGTCCGCCTGGGATGGCTGATCGCCTCCCTGCCGGTCCACCTGCTCTTCGGCGTCTATCTCCTCCAGCTCAACACCATCGTGGGTGAAGAGTTCTACCGCTCACTGCTCCTGCCCTGGGAGCTGGATCTGCTCGCCGACCAGCGCGCCGCCGTCCTGGCCTGGGCCGCAGGTGTCATCCCGCTGGCCTTCGTCGTTTTTCTGCTCAGCCGCCAGGTGCGGGGGAGTGGCGACAGCACCCGGGGTGTCGAGGAGGTGGCCACCCCCGACACCGGAGGAACCGGTACACCCTCCCTGTCCCCGCCCGCCAAGTAGTACCGGTGGGATTTCGCCAGGAGCGGCCGGGACGCCGCCGGTGGCTACAGTCCTGCCCGGATTGCCCCTGGCCGTGCCCGATTTCTAGGTAGGTCAGCTAGGAGCAGGCAAGAGCTCTCCGGGCACATTGGCGTCGTCCTCGCTAATCCCTGACAATCCCCGGCGATCGGGCTGTGAAGAAGGTGGAAGAAGCACAGAGTTCGTCTTCCGGCTGGATTTCTTGGGGAGTGAGACGCTAGTGTTACGTCCGTAAATAACGGAACGGTCACATTCTGGTCTCCACCGTGCATAGCGGTGGGCTGGGGTGCGGGCCAACGGACAACGACGGAAGAAGATTCATGCGACTGACGGCTCAGCGACCGGCCCGAGGGAAACACCGCAAGATCACCACCTCGCAGACCACGGGGCGCGTGGCCCTGGTGGCCGTGGCCGCCAGCGCGGTCTCCTCGGCCGGGATCGGTGGGGCTACTGCCGCCACGCTGCAGGCCCAGGATCAGGCCCCGGCATCTTCGGAGGTCGCCGCCGTCGATGTGGAGCTGGCCGCCACTGACACCGCCCTGCCCTTAGATGCGACGCAGGCGGCACCGCAGATCTTGGCGATCCCGGAGTATAAGCCGGTAGCCAACCTCGAGGAGCAGCTGGACAAGGCGGTGGAATACGCCGCTGAGCGTACCGAAGCCGCCGCTGCTGAGGCTGCCGCTGCCACGGAGGCAGAACGCCTTGCCAATGCCTCCTCCGTCGTCAAGCCGGCCGAGGGCACCTTCACCTCCGGTTTCGGTATGCGCTGGGGCAGCCTCCACGCCGGCCTCGACATCGCCAACGCGGTGGGCACCCCCATTCTCGCCGCCATGGGCGGCACCGTCATCGACTCCGGTCCGGCCTCCGGTTTCGGCCAGTGGATCCGCATCCAGCACGACGATGGCTCCATTGCCGTCTACGGACACATGGAAACCCTCGACGTCAGCGTCGGCGAGCAGGTCACCGCCGGCCAGAAGATCGCCGGTATGGGTAACCGAGGTTTTTCCACCGGGTCCCACCTGCATTTTGAGCTCTACCCCACCGGCAGCGGCGCCGTCGACCCTGCCCCCTGGTTCGCCCAGCACGGCATCACCTTCTAGTTGTACTGGCCAGCCTTTTCCAGCACCACACGTGGAATCAGGCGGACGTAGACGACCATGCCGACCAGTTCGACCAGGGTTTGGGTAACCACGACGACTGCAACCAATGTGAGGCTGTCCGGCAGGGCCAGAGCCAGGGGTAACACGACCAATGAGTTGCGAGTGGCACCGGAAAAGACCGTCGCCCGGGTTGCGGAGGCGTCCTGGTAGAAGACCCGTCCGATGAAGATGCCCAGGGGGACCATCACAACCAGGAAGATGATGTAAATCGGGATCACCCGCAACAGCGAGGGGAGATCGGTGCGTACGGCGTCGATCTGGGAGGCGACAACCACAGTGAGGGTGAGCATCAGGAGCGGCACCATCAATGCCTCCATCAGATCCATCACCTGTTGCGCAGGTCGAAACCGGGCGGCCAGGAACTGCGTGAGCGCAGCTACTGCCAGAGGCGTGACGATTAGCAGGAGGAATGCCTCGATGAACGGGGCGAGGTCGATGACCTCAAACAGTTCCGGGTCAACGAACATCCCCAAGTAGACCGGTAGCAACAGCATCTGGAGCAGCATCAACAACGGGGCCGCGGCTAACAGCCGATCATGCGCGGCCCTGGCCAGCCCGGAAAAGACAATGACGTAGTCGATGCACGGGGTCAACAACACCAGCAGGACACCCAACAATAATGCCTGGTCGTCGGCGACGAGCCGGGAGAGGACATAGACCACGACGGGGACGATAAGGAAGTTCAACACGAGCAGACCTGCCAAGAAGCGGGCGTCGCGCAGCGCATGGCCGAGTTTGGTCAGCGGCACGCTTAAAAACGTGGCGTAAAGCAGTGCCATCAATACCGGATTGATGGCCACCTCAAAGGCCGCTGCGGTGGCGGGGACGGTCAGGCCGATGACGGCACCGGCCCCCAGCGCAATGAGATGCAGCGGGATCTGCCACCGTTCCAACCAATCGAGCACGAACATCCTCTCTGAGAAACAATGATAGGCACGTCAATAGCACAGTCCCCGGGTGCCAGCGGGCCTGTGCACAGACTAGCTTCCTCTGGAGCCCTCCCTTCCCTGGAGACCAGGCCCAACGGTGTCCACGGTGATAATTGTTCTAGAGGTACTGGCAGATCGCGGTGGGATCACAGGTCTCCGGGCTGATCGCATCCGCCCGGTCGCGCAGTTCGCGGACGGTATCGCGCAGGTCCTGCAGATCAGTGAGTTGTTGGTCCAGGTCCGCCAATCGGTCATCGAGCAGGTCAGACACGTGCCGACAGGGCGCGGTGCCGTGGTCGCGGATCTCCAGGACCTGGCGGATCTGCGCCAAGGTCAGACCGGCGGCCTGGCCGCGGCGAATGAAGTCGATCCGGGCGAGGGTATCGGCGGAACTGTCGTAATAGCGGTAACCGTTGGCGGTGCGCTCAGGTGCCGGGAGCAAGCCAACGTCCTCGTAGAAGCGCAGCGTCTTGGTGGTAGTACCACCGGCCTGCGCCAGTTCTCCGATGAGCATGAACTCCCCTCCCGGTAGTTGGTGGGCCTGTGGACGCTGATAATGGGAGTACGGGACCGGAACCACCGGAATGACCCACCTATGGACTGGCCACAGTCTGACTGTGTGCCTTTGTCAAGATTTGTCTTCCAGGCCGGTTCTGGCCCCGCACCGTGGGTCTGGTGATGTGGTCATGACCTCATAGGAGCGTGACTTCTCACCATGGCCACCCCGGCAGGTGCCATAGTAGTAGTCCCATCAGCGTCTTGTCTGCCCGACATCTCGGATCCACGGCCGTACGTAGTGCCCCTCCTGTCGAAAGAGACGTCCATGACAATCACAGGTATCCCCCTCCCGTCCATCCCTGTCGCCGGTGTCGACACACATACTGACACCCACACCGTCGCTGCCGTCGCCGCTACGGGCCAGCATCTGGCCACCGCAACTTTTCCGGCTACCACCTCGGGCTATGCACAGCTGGCGCTGTTTCTGCACACCCATGGTGTCGATACCGTGGGAGTGGAAGGAACCAACTCCTACGGGGCAGGATTAACGCGACATCTCGTCGACGCCGGCTATGCGGTCGTCGAGGTGCTGCGCCCCAGTCGCGCGGTTCGTCGGCGCAACGGCAAATCAGACCCAGTCGATGCCCTGGCTGCCGCTCGGCAAGTCCTCACCGGGGAAGCGTTGAGTATCCCGAAAGATTCGACAGGGCCAGTGGAATCATTAAGGACGCTCTACATCACCCGGAAACAGCTCGTGGCAACGACCGTGAGAATCATGAATACGATCAAGTCGTTGCTGATCACCGCCCCCGATGACATCAGGGCCCGCTACAGCAGCATGACCAATCACGCCATGGTCCTTGCCCTGTCTCGTTGCCGGCCGCAAGCTGACGATCACGCCCCGGCGCATGCCGTTGTCTCCAGCCTGAAGATTCTGGCCGCCACCTATCTTCAGGTGCGTGAGCGATGCGATGACCTGGAAGCCCGGATCAGTGCTCTTGTCTCAAGCATCAACCCGTATATCAGCAACATGGTTGGCAGCGGCCCGCTGATCGCCGCTGAACTGATCGTCAGCATCGGTGAGAATCCGGAGCGTATCCCGTCCGAAGCGGCCCTGGCACAGCTATGTGGGGTAGCGCCACTGCCGGCGAGTTCCGGGCGAACCACCCGCCACAGGCTCAACCGTGGCGGGGATCGGCGGGCAAATTCAGCTCTGTACCGAATCGCGGTAGTTCGCATGGGATGTGACCAACGAACCAAAGACTACGTGGCTAAACGCACTGCGGAAGGACTGTCGAAGAAGGAGATCATTCGCTGTCTCAAGCGGGCCATCGTGCGCGAGGTTTACCGCGTGGTGTGCGCACAGTCCAGCCGGCCTGAGCCCAGGGATCTGCGTCGCCCAGACTTAAAGCAACGTCGTCAGGCCCAGCACCTGACTCAGGCAGAGGTTGCGGGCCGTCTTGGGTGCGCTCCTGCCAGAATCAGCGATATTGAAACGGGAAAACGCCCTTTGACGGAATTAGCCGCTGCCTACGAAAATCTTCTCCAAAGCGCTTGACACACTATAGGAGCATCTTGACCTTACCGTGCACTGGAAGGTGCATCCTGGACCCAGACAGTAACTAAAGGAAAGGTGATGGGTCATGAGTCAGGACTATGAGGTTGATCTGGCGGTGATCGGCTCAGGCGGTGCGGCGATGTCCGCGGCGATCGCTGCTCGCCAGGCGGGGCATACGGTGGTTCTCATCGAACGCGGCACGCTCGGGGGGACGTGTGTGAATATCGGGTGTGTTCCCTCGAAGGCCCTGCTGGCCGCGGCGGCCGCTCGTGACGACGCAGCCAGCAATCCGTTTGCCGGGGTGTCGACCACGGCCGGACCGGTCGACCTGGCCGCAATGGTGGGGCAGAAAGACAATCTTGTTTCCCAGTTGCGGGAGACGAAGTACGCGGATGTGGCCACCGCCCATGGTTTCGAGATCCGGGAAGGACATGCCCGTTTCCTGGACTCCGAGACCTTGCTGGTCGATGGTCAGCCGCTTCGGGCTCGGGCGTATCTGGTGGCTACCGGGGCCCAGCCAGCTACCCCAGCCTTGTCGGGGTTGTCGGAGGTGAACTGGTTGACCTCGACCACGGCCATGGAACTGTCCGAGGTCCCGGACTCCCTGGTGATCATCGGGGCCGGGTATGTCGGTCTGGAGCAGGCTCAGCTCTTCGCCCAGCTCGGTGCCCGGGTGTCCTTGGTGGGGCGCCTGGCCCCGCGGGCGGAACCGGAGCTGGCTGACCGGTTGCGCGAGATCCTCATCGACGACGGCCTGTCGGTGGTCGAGGAGTACGCAGTAAGCGTCGGCGCGGATGCCGGGCAGGCGGTGGTGACCACCACCTCCGGACGGCAGGTCCGGGGGGACCGGCTGCTGGTAGCCACAGGACGGGCGGCGACCACCGACGGGCTGGACCTGGCCGTGGCCGGCGTCGAGGTCGACGAGCGAGGTTTTATTAACGTCGACAATCATCAGCGCACCTCGAATCCGCGGATCTGGGCGGCCGGGGATGTCTCCGGGGCCCCGCAGTTCGTCTACGTCGCCGCAGCCACCGGCAGAGTGGCCGCCCTCAACGCCCTGGGTAAGCGCTCGGCAGCACAGGTGGACTACACGGGCCTGCCCGCAGTGGTGTTCACCCGCCCCCAGCTAGCCTCCGCCGGGTTAAGCGAAGCCCAGGCCCACGCCCAGGGGGCGGCGTACGACTCCCGCGTGCTGGACCTGTCGGAGGTTCCCCGGGCACTGGTCAACCACGACACCCGCGGAGCGGTCAAGATCGTTGCCGACGCGGCCACCGGCACCGTTCTAGGGGTGCATGCCCTGGCCGACGGGGCCGGGGAGCTTATGCTGGCCGCCACCTACGCCATCAAGGCCGGTATGACCGTTGATGACCTGGCCGACACCTGGGCACCCTACCTCACGATGGCCGAGAGTCTTCGGCTGACCGCCGGACTGTTTCGCAACCAGATGCCCACCTCCTGCTGCGCCTGATCACCTCCCTTTTCCATCGGCAGTGAACACAGGGCCCATGACACAAACCCCTTTCGCGCGGACCACGGTCACCTGTCGATACCGAAGGGGAAACTCAGTTGTCGGCCGTGGAAATCAAAGTGCATTGTCGGGTAGGCGTGAAGGTGCTGTTGCAAGTAGGAATTTCGGCTTACTCTCTATTCGTTAGCAGGCGGCTTACGATAGGCAGCGGTGTCACCGATGAAACCCTAGGAAGGCGCCACCCAGATGGCATCAGCCTGCTCTGGGGTGAGGAGGACCACTTTCCCGTCGGCGTCTTTGATAAGAATTCTGTCTTGGTGTGGGTCAGCGGCCGCAACATTCACTAAGGCGCCCGGAACTATTTCCTGCTTCCGGAAGTAGGTCAGCTGGGCCGGGTCAGCGTCAGAGATTCGGATGATTTCATAGTTACCCGGAGTGGCGTGGGTGAGCAGGGTGGCGTCGAGAGAGCGGGAGATGTGCCCGGCAGTGGTGGGGATGGGATCACCATGTGGATCCACGGTGGGGTTCCCGAGGAAAGCGTCGATACGCTCGATCAGGGTATCTGAGGCAGCATGTTCGAGTCGTTCGGCCTCGTTATGGACCTCCTCCCACGGATAATCCAGGATGGTGGCGAGGAATGTCTCAAGCAGTCGGTGCCTGCGCACCATTGCGATGGCGTACTTCTCCCCCTGCTCGGTGAGCATGACGGGTTTGTAGGGTTGATACTCCACGAGCCCCTGGGCCGCCAACCGCCTGACCGTGTCCGAGACGTTGGGCATGGTCGTGCCCATCCGTGCGGCCAAGGCAGTGGCAGTGATGGGTGGGCCACCCCACTCGATGGCCGCCCAGATCACCTTGAGATAGTCCTGGGCCACCGGCGTAATCTCACTCAGTTCCATGGATTTACGCTACCGGAGACCACAGCCAGTCAGCCCTGACCGCTGGCCAACAGTCCGATGAGGGTGAGATTCAGCGACACAATCAGGACGACCACCACCCAGGACACCACCTGCAACGGAATCCGGATGGCAAAGCCGCCCATGAGTGTTCGATCACTGCTCAGCACCACCAGCGGGATCAGGGCGAAAGGGATACCCAGACTCAGGGCCACCTGGGAGAGCACCAGCGCCCACGTCGGCTCCACCCCGGCGGCGATCACAACCAAAGCCGGGATCAGTGTGACCACTCGCCGCACCATCTGCGGGATCTGTCGGTGTAGCAATCCACCCATGATCGTGGATCCGGCGTAGCAGCCCACCGAGGTGGACGCCAGCCCGGAAGCCAGCAGCCCGATACCGAAGGCCACTCCGACTACCGGGCCCAGCGTGGCGGTGATCGCTGCGTGCGCCCCGTCGATGCTGTCGGTGCCGGAAACCCCGTTCAAGTTACCGGCAGCCAACAACAGCATCGCGATATTGACTGATCCGGCCACCAGCAGCGACAGGAGGACGTCCCACCGGGTGACACTTAGCAGACGCGGTAATCCCTCGGGCGCGATGTTGTCACCGTGGCGGTCTCGGGCCAGGGAAGAGTGGGCGTAAATGGTATGGGGCATCACGGTGGCCCCGAGCATGCTCGCGGCCAGCACCACTGTCGAAGTCCCCTCAAAGCGCGGGACAACCCCAGCCAGCGCCTCCCCCCAGGAAACGGTGCCGATGAACATGCCCGTGAGAAAACCGGCGGTGATGATCACCAGCAGACCTACTATGACGAACTCGAAAGGACGCTGACCGTGTTTGGATTGGATGGCAAGTAGCAACATCGATACCAGCCCAATGAGCAAGCCTCCCACCAACAACGGTAGACCGAAGAGAAGGTGCAGGGCGATCGCCCCACCGATCACCTCGGCCAGGTCCGTGGCCGCGGCCACTGTCTCTGCCTGCGCCCAAAACATCAAGCGCCGCCCCCGGGGCAGCCGTTGCCCCAGCAACTCCGGCAGGGAATAGCCCGTGACCAACCCGAGCTTGGCTGAGAGATACTGCACGAGCATCGCCATAACGTTGGCGACCACCAGCACCCACACCAGCAGATACCCATACTGCGCCCCTGCTGTGATATTCGCCGCGACGTTACCCGGATCCACATAAGCTACCGCAGCCACGAAGGCCGGGCCTAGCAGCCAAGGCAGAGGCTGCCGGCTTACCCGTCGCCCACCCGGTGCCCTTTGCACCGCTTGGTCCGGGTCGTCCCAGACTCCACTGAGCTCGATAAAAGGCTTCATAAAAGTTAAGCTACACGAACTTATACTCTCGGAGGGCAAATTTGGTGCTGCTGCAGAATTGAGGGAGAACCGGAAAAAACCAGCTTCCATCTCCCGAGAGTGCCGTTTGGCGACAGTGTCAGGCCACCTCGAACACTTCGCCCCCAATCACCACATCCCGGTGTCGGGCACTTGTTCCCGGTTCGGGCGCCTCGGCCCGGCCGGAGGAACAGACAGTCCCCGAGGAGGGGGATGACTGGATCATCCAGGCCAGGTGCCGTGGAGGTGATCCCGATGCCCTGTTCGTGCGCGGCGCACGGCGGTGGAGCCCCGCCGGGTGGAGGCGCTGAACAACCGGGAGGAATACGGCGTGTGGGGTGGGCTCACGGAGCGTCAACGTCGCGTCCTGCTGCACAACCACCCCCATATCGAGAACTGGGTGGGTCACCTCACGGCCACAGGCGAACTCATCAGTCGCTGACAGCTCTCATCCCTCGGAGTTGGGGCCACCGGACATCCCCCGGGGAACGTTCACCCAAGGGAGTGAAGGCTCAACGCCACCAAGAACCCCCGGGTGGCATCAGAACAGCCCCTGGGCGAGGAAGCACCCCTAGGGTCGGGGAGTAATTCGACTGCCAGCACTGGCCCCATGACGCAAACCCCCTCTCGCGCGGCCCACCGTCACCTGTCGGTGTCGAAGGGAAAACTCAGCTGTCGGGCGTGGAAATCAAAGTGCAGCGTTGGATAGGCGTACACATCCGCCACGGTCATCACGGGGGTGAAAAAAGGATCCCAGCGGGTTGGAAACGCCATCCGCAGTGCCAGGGAGTCCTCGGATTCTTTCTCCAGGCTGACGGCCAAAGTGGTGGTGATCCGGCGAAGTTTCCGGGCCATGCGGTGGCGGTTGTAGACCCGGGCCGCAGCCCGTGAGCCCCAGTAGTTGACCCAGTCGAAAGGGCGGGTACCGGCAGTGAGCAGACGCGCGAAGGCGATATTGAGGGGGTCGGGTAGATGGCCGAAGAGTTTGACCAGGGGCAGGAGGCTGCGGGCCACCATGTAGCCGAACACCATGTGAAACAGCAGGTCCTCATTGGTCCAGCGGGTACCCGCACTGCGACTACGCAGCTCCAGGTCCCCGGCTTGGGCGAGGAGGTCTTCCAGCTCCACGCAAGCCCCTCGGTATCCGTCGATGATTTCGGAACGGTCCATTCTCACCACCTTCTGCCGGACGGGGTCCAGGGTGGGTCTTCCCGTCGACCTCAATCATCGCACCGCACCCGTGCTTCAGACCAGGTGCTTTCCTTCCTGGGTACTGAGACACTCTTTCCACGCGGCTCAAAGGGTCGTGGGTGAAGGGTTTCCCGTCTCAGAACTACGTCTAGGACCCACCTCACGAAGTACTACTAGTCCTGCATGGTGTTCAGGGACCACACAGTGGCGTAAGGGGTCTCCTCCCCGTCGGCGTCGAGGCCGATCTGGGCAGAGGAGATCTCCACGACCATGAGACGGGGGCGGGGGTCGCCCTCAATGAGCGGGTCGACGGATCCGGGCATCTCCACCTGCTCGGCGTCATAGGGGCCGTGCAGCTGCTGGTCGTTGGCCGCCGGATCGTCGTAGATCATCAGCAGCTGCCAGTCGTGGTCGTGGATCGCCTCCGGGATCTCCAGGACCAGGGTGTCGTCCGGTCCCACCGGCAGATTGGGGACCTCCCCCTCCGGGCACTCCAACCCAGGTTCACACACGAGGTAAGGGGAGACCTCGATGGAGGCGTCACCCACGCGGGCGGTCACGGTGATGTCCTGCGGTGCGGGGCCGGGCCGGTTGTTCCACCAGTTCTGGGCGAGGACCGCGGCGAGGATGATGATCACCACGGCGATAAGGAGAGTGAGAAACTGCAGCAGCGACCTCTGCCGCGCCTTCTTGGGGGTGGACATGACTCCTCACCCTACTGGGTAGGGATGAGCTCGAGCTCGTTGAGCCCTTCCTGCGGGACCCGCCAAGCGTCACCGGGAAGCGGTCGATCTCGGCGAAAGTGTCCGGGTCGAGCCGGCGGAGGGTGTGGGTGCCGTCAGACATGATCAGCTCCCCGCCGGTCGAGCACAGACCCCAACCTCTGCGTCTCCTGCGACGCGTTGACCATGAAAGTGCGCGAAGGCGGACACGTGGTGAAAGCCGCCGTAACGCTCGCCACCGGAGTCAACGCCGAAGGCTACCGCGCACTCTTTGGTATGCACGTCGCCATGAGTAAGTCGGTGGCCTCCTGGACCAGGTTCTTCCCCGACCTCAAAGCCTGCGGTCTAAAAGAGGGCCTGGCACTCCGTTTATCGATGTAAGTGACCAACTGGGATTTCACCCTGAAATAGCAGCCAAGCGCACACAATCGGCCTCCCTGAGGGGAAGTCAGGAAACCGTGAGCGTTTCAGCTTGGTTGAGCGGCGATACCTTATATATAGCGTCGATTGTGCGAAGTCTCTGTGAGGCGCGGGCTATCCTCCACGAGGGAAGCATCAGTTGCCTCTAAGCAGTTTTCGCCCGTCCTCCCGCAGCTCCCCCGTCGGAGACACATGTCGGTAGAGCGTCTGGCGGGTGATGTCGAGTTCCTTGCACAAGGCTGCAACGTTGGTTTCGGGCTGCCCCATCGACGCCATCGCCAGACGCACCTTCGCCGGAGTCATCTTGAACGGCCGTCCCCCTTTGCGTCCGCGGGCCCGCGCGGATTCCAGGCCGGCTTTCGTGCGCTCAGAGATCAACTCGCGTTCGAACTCAGCCAGTGCGGCGAAAATCCCGAAGACCAACTTGCCCTGCGCCGAAGTCGTATCGATGGCTGCGCCCTGACCGGTGAGCACTTTCAGCCCCACCCCACGGGCGGTGAGGTCGTGGACGATGTTGACCAGGTGGCGCAGATTCCTGCCCAACCGGTCCAGCTTCCACACCAGCAACGTGTCACCGGCCCGGAGTGCTTTCAGACACGATGCTAATTGCGGACGGTCCTCCTGCTTACCCGACGCCATGTCTTCATACAGATGACCCGGATCCACCCCGGCGGCGATGAGGGCGTCGCGTTGCAGATCGGTGGTCTGCGACCCGTCCGACTTCGAGACCCGCATATATCCAATCAGTGCCATAGTGCTATCCCATCACTTATACGATCGTTTACGTGACACTCCCGACTGACATGTTCACACCTGTGACTTGCAGCTTCGTTTGGCGGTTTTTCCGCGGCTTCGAATGGCGGTTCAGTCGACGCCGATGGCAACACCTGGATA
>NZ_RXHJ01000024.1 GCF_003955685.1 Corynebacterium hylobatis | reverse complement strand
TCGCCCAGCACGGCATCACCTTCTAACCTCCCCACCCCCGAGAACACCCGTCCTTAGTCCCCAGCCCACTCCGGGGTCTGGATGATAGACACGGTCCAGGTCATCGCTGACTGTGGGCCGGTCTGAATGCTCGCCCCGGGAGAGTTGCGGGGACTGTTGATCTTCACACTGCTGGAGGCTCAGGGGGAATCTTCGGGTTGATCCCCGGGCATAGCGCTGGCCGTTGACGTCACGGCTCCAGAAAACCGCCCACCGATACAGGGCACGATCGATGCGCGTATTGCTTTAGCTGCTGCCGGTGACGAGACAGTGATGGGTGTGGTCATGACCACCAGCTTCCGGCTTCTGCCCCTGTGACCGGTGGTATCCCCGCGGAGGTCCGAGCGTCGGTCCTTCTTTTGGACCTGTCGCAAAAGCATGCCGCCACTCGCTCGATAGAGCAACGCAGGGAATGTCTTCGGGGTGTACTCAGTTTTTCTCCGGCCTCCAGTGGAGGAGCTTGGCAGTACCGGGCTTTGCCCCATTATCGGGGAATGATCTTGTCCCCAGGGCTATCATTGCCGGGTTGTTTCATGGCCACTGTCCGGGCTCCACAGCCTCTCCAGGGACGTCAGACTAGTCCCTCAAGCTGCCATCATGCGGGTTCGTCAGACGCAGCAAGGGCGAGCGTCTCGTCGACGTAGAAAGGTGGTGACGGAATCTGCCTTGAGGAGATACCTCCATGACCCCGTCTTCTCCTGAGCCAGTTGACGAGATCAGAAACCAGCGGCCACGCAAGAGCCAATAACGCGAGAACCAACATGGGCGTATCCCCCATTCGCGCGTACGGCGTCAAGCCAGTATGAAGTGGAACAGTTGCCGTCAGTAGTTCGCTTGTGCTCAAGTCACTGAGTTGTGACACTGTTCCGTCGGGCTGGATGATGGCCGAGTACCCGGTGGGGGCAGCTTGGAGAACTGTGCGGCCAAACTCGCTGGCACGCATCCGGGACGCGGCCACTTCAATGGCGGGTACTTCCTCGGTCACAAATGATGCGGCGTTAGTCGGGGCGAGCAGCAGCTGCCCACCATTGCGGACGGCGTCGGCAACCCGGTCGGCGAAGAACACCTCATAAGAAATGACGATCCCCAGTCGTGGTGCCTCGCTGGGATCGAGCACCGCCGGGCCCTCGCCGATAATGGCGTCGCGGGGGATGAACCGTGCGTCGTCACTGAGTCGTTCAATCAGGTTGCGCATGGGGAGATACTCGCCGAATGGCACACGGTGGTGCTTCTCATAGCGTCCCGACCGGGTGCCGTCTGGTCCCCATAATATGGATGCGTTCCGGAAATGCTCACCGTCGGACTCGGTAATACCGACCACGACGTTCGTGTCGAGCTGGCGGGCCAGCTCGGCAAAAGATGCATCAACAACCGTCCCATCGACCGTCTCGTCGACATTGGCGACGTTTTCGGGCAGCAGAACCAGATCAGGGTCCCCAGTGATGTCTCCGGCAGCTTGTAAATGCCGGCGGGTGGTATCAAACGGATCGGTATTGACCGCGCGAAGCCCGCGGGGGCCACCACCCTGCACGAGGACGACCTTCAGGGTGTCTTCTACCGCATCATCGACGATCGCCGGCGCGAACCCCGGGACAGCGAGTACCACAACAATTGCGACTACGGATAGGCCACGGGCTCGTCGCGGCTCGAGAATGACAGCGGCAACTACGGCCCCGGCAACTGCAGCCAGCGCGGTCGCCAGGAGAGTCCCACCCAGGGGTGCTGCAGCCATAAACGGACCGTCGGCCTGGCTGTATCCGAAAGCAGGAAGCGGAAAACCACCGAATGGGAACCGGTGTTGCACCGCTTCCAGCATCACCAGGGCAGCAGGGGTGAGCAGCCACCAGACAGGCCAGCGACGGCGAAAAGCTGGCTCGCTAGAAGATACCGCGGCAACCAGCATTAATAACAGCGTCTGGATGGCAACAACAGCAACGTATCCGGCAGTATTAAAGTCGGTGAGCCAACGCAGAGCAAGAGCGTAGTGGACCACCCCGCCCAGCACACCGAGCCACAGACGGTTGCGGAGGGGTTGACCTGCCAGCGCCAATATGAATATAGCCACACCTACCGGGAACAGCACCCACCAACCCCGTGGGGGCAGCGCCAGCCACCACGCGACCGCGGCCCCCACCATGAGCGCGGAATGGCTGGCCAATCTACGTCCGTTAGTACCCGCTATCTCCCGGGAAATCCGGGACGTCCTCGTACCCACTGCAGTACCAGGTCTCACCGGAGAGCACGATCTTTTCTGGACCGCTGATGAGCCGTGAACAGGAACAATCCTTCCAGCCATCCACCGCAACTTTCAATGCTTTTCCGCGTCTCTGAAGGTGTCCACCCGACTGCTGATGAAGCCGGATTTAGTTCAGGCCAGCGTAGGAATGCAGACCAGAGACCACCAGGTTGACGAAAAACAGGTTGAAGATCATCGTGGCCAAGGCCAGAATATTGATCCACGCGGCCTTGTGATCACGCCACCCAGCCGTGGCACGCGCATGCAGGTAGGCGGCGTAGAGCACCCAGGAGATAAAGGAGGCGGTCTCCTTCGGATCCCACCCCCAGAACCGGCCCCAGGCAGCTTCCGCCCAGATCGCCCCCAGGACAATGCCCAGACCCAGCACCGGCAACGTGATGATGGCGGACTTGTAGGCCAGGGCATCCAACTTTTTCGCACTCGGCAGCGGCTTGGCCACAGCCCCGAAGAAGCCGCGCTCCGCACCCTTCGGCTGCCAGATGCGCAGCAGGTAGAGCAGGGAGGCGATACCCGACACGATGCCGATCGCCGCGCCCAGAGACACGGTGGAGACATGGACGGGCAACCAGTAGGATTGCAGGGCAGGCACCACCGGGGCGGAGTCGGAGTAGAGGCTGGTGCCGGCGAAGAACAGCAGGACGAGGACGGGGACCAGCAGCCAGGGCCACATGCTGCGCCATTCGCGGCGTTGAATGGCCAGGGCTGCGGCCATGACCGCCAGCACACAGATCATGGAGATGTACTCGTACATGTTGCCCAGCGGGAAGCGATCAGTGGCTAAGCCCCGCAGGACCACCGACATCAGGTGGACCACTGCCCCCAACCAGACCAGCATCTGGGTCATGCCGCCGAATTTATGGGCGGAAGCCTCCCGGACAGCAAATTGCTCATCGCTGAGCGGGGAATCCTCGACGACGTCCCCCGTGGAGCGGTCACTGAGGTCAGCGGGGCTGTCACCGGCACCCACGGCGGCATATTCAGGATGTGGGATGTCTTCGCGGGCCCGTCGGGCATCGATGACCCCCTGCATCTTCACGTAGTGCACGAGGGAGAGCACCAGGGCGAGCAGGTAGATCACGAACGCGGTCTGGAAGGCGGTGTCAGAGAAGGTGGCAAGAGTCTGATTAACAGGCATCAAGGGATGAAGTCCTTATCGCTTAAAGGGCGGGTGTTATTGACTGGAGCTGGTGACCAGAACGGGGATGTTCTCCTGGACCTCCTCATCGATGTCGTCCGGATCAGGCAGGCCGAGCAGGTCACGGTGGAGCCTGTCGAACTCCCCACCCCAGCCAGCACGGTCGGTACGTGCCAGGCCACCCATCTCCACGAACGTGGTGGCCCCGTCGGCGGAAGGTCGCAGACGGATCCAGATCCGTCGCCGTTTGATGACCAGTGAGCCGATCAGCGAGGACAGCATGAGCACGGTGGTCACCAGCACCCAGGGTTGGAAGGGGTCGTGGCTGATCTGGAAGTTGGCGAATTCACTGGCCCCGTCGAAGGCGACGGTCGTACCGTCATCCAGGGTCACCTCCTCGCCCTGCAGGAGGTTGACCCGTTCGATCTTCTGCAACTGTCCGTTGCTGATCAGGGTGGGTTCGAGTTCGAAGATCGACTGGGAGCGCCCGGTGTCCAGACCCGCATCACCGCGGTAGATGTCAATGGCCACCGCCGGGTCGCGCATCGCTGGAAACGCGGAGGTCAATAGTTGACCGTTGTCCCCGCCCCACTCGGCGGTGGGGGCAAAGAGGCCTTCCAGGGCGATTTGGTTCTGGCGACGGTCATAAATGTCGGGGTACATCCCTGCCGGCGGATCAAACCGCATGGCCCCAGAGGACAGGAAGAAGACCGGATCCTCCGGGCCGAACTGCAGGGTCTGCGTGCGGGATTCCCCGTTGGGCCAGGTGACGGTGAAAGTCGGGGCATAGCCGTGGCCCATGAGGTAGATGCGGTCCCCGGCCACCCGCAGGGGGTGGTTGACCTGCAACTGGTAATCGGTCCACTCCTCCTTGGGCTTGAGGATGTCCTCGCCGATGGCATAGGAGATATTGGAGGTGAACATCTCCGCCTGCCCGTTGGGCAGGTAATCAGCCGCGAAGTCATGCGCATCGAAGCAAAACGTGGTCAACCCGGTGCCATCAAAGGTCGGACCAGCCCGGAAGGAGTCGAAGTTGGCGGTGGAGGTGTTGCAGAACTCGGTGCTCTGCTCGATCGGCGGGGTCTCGTAGTTGCCGGATTCGGTGACGATGATGACCATGCCCTCGTAGTAGACCATCCGGCCGGCAGCAATCGTGACGAGCATGCCCACCAGGGACAGGTGGAAGATCAGGTTGGCCAGCTCGCGGGTGTAGCCGCGCTCCGCCGACAGGGAAAACACCCCGGCCCTATCCTTGTCCGGGGTGTACTCAGCGACTTTCCACCGCTTGAGCAGACCTCGGGCATCACCGGTGACCTGTTCCATCGGCTTATCGACGGTGCCCGTGGCGTGCAGCGGCAGGCGCTCCAGTCGCTTCGGCGCGCGCGTCGGTGGGGTTTTCATCGCCTTATAGTGCTCCCAGGACCGGGGCAGGATGCAGCCGATCAGGGAGAGGGTCAACAGCATGAAGATGGCGTTGAACCAGGTGGATTCGAAGACGTCGAACAGTTGTAGTTGGTCATAGATCTCGGCGAGTCGGCCGTTGTCGGCAATATAGTCGGCGACGTTGCCCTCATTGAGGCTGCGCTGGGGCAGCACGGTACCGGGGATCGCGGCGATCGCCAGGACGAACAGCAGCACCAGGGCGGTGCGCATGCTGGTCAGCCAGTGCCAGGCCTTCTTCGGATACGTTCCTACGGTGCGCATCAGGGGGGTCATGGTGTTCCTCTTCCAGTCCGCGGCCGGTCCCAGGGGGTGGTGGCTGCGGGGCGGGGATGTCAGTCGGGCGGTGGGGTGAGCGGCCAGGTGCTAGATCAAGGTGGCGCCGTATTCGACGGTCCACTGGCGCACGAAGTTGATGAAATACGCCCACGCCCCGCTGGCCAGGGCAATGCCCACGAGGATCATGAGCACCCCGCCGAATATCTGGATCTTCCGGGAATGACGACGCAACCAACCAATCGTGCGCATGGCCCGGGCCGAGCCAAACGCCATGAGAAGAAACGGCAGTCCCAGACCCAGGCAGTAGCCGATGATGAGGATGACCCCGCGCACAGCGGTCATGCCCTCGGTGCCGGCGGACACGGAGATGATCGCCGCCAGGGTGGGCCCCAGGCACGGTGTCCACCCCAGGGCGAAGACCCCGCCGAGTAGCGGGGCACCCAACCAGGTGGACCATTTCTTCGGGGCCATCCGGGTGTCGCGTTGCAGGGCGGGCACCATGCCCATGAACGCCAGGCCCATGAGGATGGTGATCACCCCGCCGATGCGCATGAGAGCCTCGGCGTTGAGCGTGAGCATGCTGATCGCCCCGAAGACGGTGACGGTGGCCAGCACAAAGACGACCGTGAAGCCGAGGATGAACAACCCGGCCGCGCCGGCTACCGCCCACTGGCGTTTGGTGACCACCGCACCCCGCCGGGCGTCGTAGTCAACTTCCCCGCCGACCACACTGGCCAGATACGACATGTACCCGGGCACCAGGGGCACCACGCACGGGGAGGCGAACGAAATCAGACCTGCGGCTGCCGCAGCCAGGATGCCGATCATCAGCGGCCCGGTGGCCGCGGCGTCAGCGAACTGCTGGCCGATCGCCCACTGGGCCATCACATCAACGGTCATGATGCGGGTGCCTCCTCGGCCAGCGGCAGGGCGACATCGAGGATGTCATCGGCGGTGACCTCGCGGAGGAAGACCGCGGCTGGGCGGTGGCTTCGGTCCAGGACGATGGTGGTGGGGATGACCGAGGTCGGCACCCCGCCGAGGGCTGCTGCGGTACGAAACGGTGGGTCGTAGATCGAGGGGTAGGTCACGGCGTTGTCGGTGACGAAGTCCTGGGCGATGGTCTGGTTATAGTCGCGGACGTTGATGCCCAGCACCGTGCCCCCGAGGGGTTGGAGAGTCTCCTGGACAAGCTGCAGGTCATCGACTTCCGCCCGACAGGGTGCACACCACTGGCCCCAGGCGTTGAGGACAACGATCTCACCTGCAAAATCAGACAGGTTGATCTCCTCGTCCTCCGCCATGAGGGAGGGGCCGGAGAAGTCCGGCAGCGGGGCGCGTTCTTCTTCTGCGTAGAGGATTTCGGTCTGGCCTCCTGGTGAGTGGAACTGGAAGGTGCCCCCGACGGCGACGGCGTTTCGGGCGCCATCGCCTGAGGAACAGGCCACCAGGGTCAGGGCGGTGAGCACCGCGGCAGCCGCGGTCGCGGCCCTGCGGAACGTGCTCGACATGGATGAGATCTCCTTAGTACGGGACGGGATGGAAAGGGGTCGGTGTTCTGGTTGTCCAGGACAAAACCACCACACCGACGCAGGTCACCTGGCTGCCCGGGGTGGGCGGTCTGCAGCGACCCTGCCCATCCCGGTGATCACTCATGCTGTGGGCTTACTCGTAGCGAAGCGAGGTCATCATCCCGGTTTCCATGTGGTAGGCGTTGTGGCAGTGAAACGCCCACTCGCCAGGGTTGTCGGCGATCAGATCAGCGATCACGGTTTCGCCGTGGCGGAGCAGGACGGTGTCCTTGCGCAGCCCGCCGCTGCCGGGCAGCGACCAGGTGTGGCCGTGGATGTGCATGGGGTGGGGCATCATGGTTCTGTTGCGCATGATCATCCGCAGGCGCTGGCCCTCCTGCACGGTGCCCGGGGAGGATTGGCCGTCGGTGAGAATGCCCCATTCATACGGCATCATCTGCCCGCTCAGGTCGATGCTGGCTTCTCGGTCTGGTTTGCCCTCCGGCAGAAGTGCCCGTTCTGCAGGTTCGAAGGAGGTGAGGAAGGTACCGGCAGCGTTGAGCTCAGGGAAGGTGGTCTCTGGTGCAGGGACCCGGCCCCCGGAGGTCCGGACCACGGCGAAGGCCCGGTCGTCCTTGCCGGCGGCCAGAGCAGTCAGCGGGAACGCCCCATCGCCGAGCACCACCTCCACGTCCACGCGCTCGCCCATCGAGAGGTAGAACGATTCGATGTCGCGGGGGCGGACAGGGAAACCGTCGACGTGGGTGACGGTCAGTCGGTGCCCACCCAACGCCACCTTGAAGATGGTGTCCCCACCTGCGTTGATGAACCGGAGGCGGGCTTTATCCCCCGGCCGGGCGTGGAACGTGCGGTGCGCCCTAGGGATGCGCCCGTTGATGAGATAGTGCGGATACATGACATCACCGGCATCTCCGCCCAGAGCCGGGTCGGGGGTGCCGTGGGCCATCATGCCCCCGTCACCACCCATATCCATGTCCCCGTGGTCGCCCATGCCCATCCCCGTCAGCATGTGCAGCTGGTCCTCGGGGGTGCTGCCGTCGATACCGTCAACCCAGTCGTCGAGCACGATGGTCCATTCGACGTCCTGGTCGTCCGCGTCTTCGGGATCGCGGACGATCAACGGAGCGTGCAGTCCGCGGTCGAGCTGCAGGCCACTGTGGGAATGGTAGAAGTAGGTGCCCCCATGCGGGGTTTCAAAGAGATAGCGAAACGTCTCCCCCGGTTCAATGGGAGATTGGGTCATCCCCGGAACCCCGTCGGCCGCGTTGTGCAGGGCAATCCCGTGCCAGTGGATGGAGGTGGACTCGGGCAGGTCATTGGTGATGTCGACCTGGAGGACGTCCCCGACGGTGGTTTCGATGGCGGGTTCACCGGTATCGGCGCTGTATCCCCAGGTTTGTGCCTCGATGCCGCCGATATCGATTGACATGGGTCGGGCAGTCAGCTTTTTGCGTACCGAGGGTTGTGCCAGGTTCGTCGGTGTCGGGTACGGGCCAGCCGATGAGGAGGGACCGGAGGCGGCAGGGGCATTGTTTCCCCCGCAGGCGGCCAGGGCACCGGTCCCGGCGAGCATGAGTCCACCGAGCAGAAGCTGTCGTCGGGAAAAGTTAGTCGTCATAGTTCAAACGTCCTTGGGGAAGGTCGGAGTGACACAGGGGGAAAGAATCGGGCAGAGCACAGGGCCGATGAGTCAGGTCAGGCGCAGGTCCGTGACGCAGGTGGCGCCGTCGTCGGTGGTGGAGAACTCGGTGGTACCGGTGCGTCCCTGATGGGTGACTTCGATGGTGCCGGTGGCATCATCGGGGATCCAGAAGCCGACGAAGCCGTTGTCGAAGGTGGTCGTCTCCTCATCCACCAGGACCTCGCCGGTCGTCTCATCGGTGATGGTGACCTGGATGGGCTCGTTGCCGAGCTCGCCGAGGCAGGTGGTCAGGCTGTGGTAGAAGCAGTCGTGCGTCTGGTTCACGTACGGGGCGATCGACACGTACGTCAGGTCCTCTGGCAGGTCGAGGACGACTTCCTGATGATCGTCGGTGAGCAGTAGCTCGTCGGTGCGTACCGAGGCGATCAGGTCAGTGGGGCGGTCAGCGACAGCCATCTGGTCGAGATGATCGATGGCCCCGGCGGCGTCCATGCCGGCCAGGCCGTGCGTGGTCAAAAACTCGTCCTGCGAGACATCCCCCGCGGCAGTCGACCCCGACATCGCGGAGGAACAACCGGTCAGTGTCAGTGCGAGGGCGGGGGCCACGATCGCTGCTCGTTTCACGTCAATCTCCTCGGGTCAGGGTGGCATGCAACCTGGGGTTGATGCTATGACTTCTTTAGCACCCTGACACCTCTCCCCTGAAATAAAAATGTCTTCTAGCAGCGCTGACATCCTCTTTGAGGGAGCTTGGGCAGTGGCCTAGCTCACCGCAACGGAAGCGTTTTCACCCCGTTTCGATTGTCCCCTGGCTCCCGTGTTGACTACCTGCACAGATGACAATCACCTGGTGGTAATACTTTTCTCCGGGACAGCGGAGCGTGAATACTCCCGGTTCTTGATCAGGTGATCGATGGGGGGAGCACCGAAGTTCTTGAAGACTTGATGAAGATTTCGTCCATAACCGCTCAGAAGCACCTCATTCCACCCGCCCTGGGGTGATACTGGCACCCATGGTTTCCCACACAACGGCGGAAAATCGTCCCGCTGGCCGGGTCCTGGTCGTCGACGATGAAAAACCCCTGGCCGAGATGGTGGCCACCTATCTCGAACGCGCCGGATTTACCGTCACCCAGGCCCACACCGGACCCCAGGCGCTGGAGGAGGCCCGCCGTTTCACCCCAGATGTCATCGTGCTGGATCTCGGCCTGCCTGGCCTGGATGGCCTGGAGGTCTGCCGACAGATCCGTGCCTTCTCCGACTGCTACATCCTCATGCTTACCGCCCGGGGTAGTGAGGACGACAAGATCACCGGTCTGACGGCGGGGGCCGATGACTACATCACCAAACCGTTCAGTATCCGGGAACTGGTCACCCGCATCCATGCCGTCCTACGCCGGCCCCGGGCCACCACCATGGCTACCCCGCTCACGGTCGGCGAGCTGGTCATCGATCCCATCGCCCATGAGGCACGGGTCGGCGATGTACTCGTTGATCTGACCCGCACCGAGTGTGAACTGCTGGCCGTCCTCGCACTGCGCCGCGGCCAGGTCCTGTCCCGCCACGAACTGGTCACCGATGTCTGGGACACCTCCTGGGTCGGGGATGAACGCATCATCGACGTCCACATCGGCAACCTCCGCCGCAAGCTCGGCACTGACTCAAAGGGGCGGGGCTTTATCGAGACCGTTCGTGGGGTCGGCTACCGGATGGGGCGGGCATGAAAACCGAAACCAGCCTGATGTTCCGCTTCCTGGCCGCCCAGGTGCTGGTCGTGGCGATCAGCCTGCTCGTCGCCGCGGCGGTGGCTTCCCTGGTGGGTCCACCGGTGTTTCACGATCATATGTTGATGACCGGCCAGCCTGACCCTTCCCTGGAGTTGTTCCACGCCGAGCAGGCCTACCGGGACGCCAACCTGATCACCCTGGCCGTGGCGCTGCCGACCGCCCTGATCTGCGCGCTGATCGCCAGCCTGTGGCTCTCGCGCCGACTGCGCACCCCTTTGCAGAACCTGACCCGGGCGTCGGTGGCCGTCGCTGCCGGCAACTACCGCGTGCGGGTTCCTGCCGGGGATGCCGGACCCGAGGTCGCCACGTTGGCCCAGGCCTTCAACACCATGGCTGACCGGCTCGAACATACCGAGGACCTGCGACGGCAGATGCTCTCAGATCTGGCGCATGAGATGCGTACTCCGGTCTCCGTGCTGTCGGTCTACCTTGATGGTCTGGAAGACGGCGTGGTGGACTGGGACCTTGCCACAAACTCAGTCATGGCGGAGCAGCTCACCCGCCTGACCCGCCTGGTTGAGGACATCGACGATGTCTCCCGGGCCCAGGAAAATCAGATGGACCTGGATGTGACCGAGGAAGATCTTGGCCACCTTCTTCACTCCTCGGCCGCGGCAGCTCAGGAATCCTACGTCGATAAGGGCGTCGGGTTGCAGGTCGAGGCTGCCACAGGCACGGCCAGGGTGGTCGTCGACCCTCAACGCTTCGGCCAGGTCATGGGCAACCTGCTGACCAACGCACTGCGCCACACCCCGCCCGGCGGTCAGGTCACCATCGGTGCCGCCCGCCGAGGGGCCGACAGTGTCCTCATCGAGGTCACCGACACCGGGGACGGGATGACTGCAGACCAACTGGGGCACATCTTCGAGCGGTTCTACCGCGGGGACACCGCCCGCGACCGGGACCACGGCGGTTCCGGTATCGGCCTGACCATCTCCCGGGCGCTGGTGGAAGCTCACGGCGGGACACTCACCGCTACCTCTTCCGGACCTGGTGCCGGATCGATCTTCACCATCGCTCTTCCGCTGCTCCCGGAAAGAACCGCACTGATGAGCGTCGACCGTCCCGATGAGGCAACGATTCTCACCACCCCTCGAAAGATACCCCATAGGGGTATATAGTGAAAGGCGAGACCTTGCCCGATTCACCGATCCGAAGGAGCGATCCGATGACCACCCCGACTCCCCCCTTGCTGCCGATGGCCTCCGACGGCTGTGGGTGCTGCGCACCCTCTGCCCCCTCTACGCCTTCCGTGGAAACCTCCTCCGCCCCTGCCGCCACGAAAACCAACGCAGGCCCCGATGTTCCCACCGTCTACCAGGTCACCGGCATGACCTGCGGTCACTGCATCAGCAGCGTCACCAAGGCTGTCCGTGCGCTGCCCCAGGTCGACGACGTTCAGATTGACCTTGCCGCCGGTGGTGTCTCCACCGTCACCGTCACTGGTGCCGCCTCCCCGCAGGTGGTCAAGGACGCCATTGCAGCAGCCGGCTACAGCGTCATTTCCTGATTGGTCCATCCACCAGCTCAACCCTGACCGGGTTGAACGGAAGGAATGTCATGAACACTCCCCACCATCACGGTGATCACCACGGTGATCACCCCGCCCCGGAAGCGGGGCACACCAACCTCACCGACCAGGCCGGTCACGAGCACCATGCGGATACCGACACCCACGGCCAGGCGATGCCGCACGAGCACCCGCACTCGGCCCTGGATGAGGAGCACCAGGTCCACAGTCACGGCGACCACGCCGGTCACAGCACCGCGATGTTCAGAAAATACTTCTGGTGGTCGCTGATCCTGTCGGTGCCGGTGGTGTTTTTCAGCCCGATGTTCGCCGATCTACTGGGATACAGTATTCCGGAGATTCCGGGAGCCTACTGGATTCCTCCGGTCCTGGGCACGATCATCTTCGTCTACGGCGGCAGCCCCTTCCTCAAGGGTGCAATGACCGAGCTGAAATCCCGCCAACCGGGGATGATGCTGCTGATCGCCATGGCTATTACCGTCGCATTCCTCGCCTCCTGGGTCACCACCCTGGAGATTGGCGGATTCCACCTGGATTTCTGGTGGGAGCTGGCCCTGCTGGTGACCATCATGCTGCTGGGCCACTGGCTGGAGATGCGCGCCCTCGGAGCGGCCTCCTCAGCACTCGACGCCCTGGCCGCACTCCTGCCGGATGAGGCCGAAAAAGTGGAAGACGGGACCACCCGCACCGTCGCCATCTCAGAGCTCACCGTCGACGATGTCGTGCTCGTGCGGGCCGGTGCCCGGGTGCCGGCCGACGGAACCATCATTGATGGTGCGGCCGAATTCGATGAGGCGATGATCACCGGCGAATCCCGACCCGTCTTCCGCGACACCGGTGACAAGGTGGTCGCGGGTACCGTCGCCACCGACAACACCGTCCGCGTGCGCGTCGAGGCCACCGGCGGGGACACCGCCCTGGCCGGGATCCAGCGCATGGTCGCCGACGCCCAGGAATCCTCCTCCCGGGCACAAGCCCTGGCCGACCGCGCAGCAGCCTTCCTGTTCTGGTTCGCCCTCATCGTTGCCCTGATCACCGCAGTGGTGTGGACCGTGCTGGGTAGCCCAGACGATGCCGTCGTGCGCGCGGTGACGGTGCTGATCATCGCCTGCCCGCATGCCCTGGGCCTGGCCATCCCCCTGGTCATCGCGATCTCCACCGAGCGGGCCGCGAAATCCGGCGTCCTCATCAAGGACCGGTTGGCCCTGGAGCGCATGCGCACCATCGATGTGGTGCTCTTCGACAAGACCGGCACCCTGACCGAAGGCGCGCACGCGGTCACCGGTGTCGTAGCAGCTGACGCCGTCACCGAGGGCGAGCTGCTGGCGCTGGCGGCTGCTGCGGAGGCCGACAGTGAGCACCCCGTGGCCCGTGCCATCGTCGCAGCCGCCGCCGCACACCCCGAGGCCTCCCGCCAGCACATGCGCGGCGAGAACTTCACTGCGGCCTCCGGCCGGGGGGTGCGTGCCCGGGTGAACGGCTCCGACATTGTCGTCGGTGGGCCGAACATGCTGCGCGAGTTCGGCCTCACCCCACCGGGTGAGATCACCGACACCACCAGCTCCTGGACCGGGCGTGGGGCCGGTGTCCTCCATGTCGTCCGTGACGGAGAGATCATCGGTGCCGTGGCGGTCGAGGACAAGGTCCGCCCCGAATCCCGTGCCGCGGTGCGCGCCCTGCAGCGCCATGGCATCAAGGTCGCGATGATTACTGGCGACGCCCAGCAGGTGGCCCAGGCAGTGGGCAGGGACCTGGGGATTGATGAGGTCTTTGCCGAGGTCCTGCCCCAGGACAAGGACACCAAGGTCACGCAGCTGCAGGATCGTGGCCTGAGCGTGGCCATGGTCGGTGACGGCGTCAACGACGCCCCCGCTCTGGCGCGTGCCGAGGTCGGCATCGCCATTGGTGCCGGCACCGATGTGGCCATGGAATCCGCCGGGGTGGTCCTGGCCAGCGACGATCCGCGGGCGGTGTTGTCGATGATTGAGCTCTCGCGGGCCAGCTACCGCAAGATGGTCCAGAACCTCATCTGGGCGACCGGTTACAACATCGTGGCCGTGCCGCTGGCCGCCGGTGTGCTCGCCCCCATCGGTATTCTGCTTCCCCCGGCGGCCGCTGCCATCTTGATGTCCCTGTCCACGATCATCGTCGCCCTCAACGCCCAGCTGCTGCGTCGGATTGATCTGGATCCGGCCCACCTGGCCCCCACTGACCGGAAGGATGAGCACACTGCCCTGAGCCCTGCGGCCACCGTCCACTGACATGTACTCCATCATCGACTCCCCCCATGCACATCTTCTGAAAGGGAACCTCATGAAGCGCACCATCACCCTCGCCACCCTCGCCGTGGCCTCCACCCTGGTTTTGTCCGCCTGTGCAGACGGTACCGAGGGAGAAAACACCGACGCCACGACCATCGCCACGACATCAGCCCCCGACACCGCCGAGACGACCGGAGCCACCACAGGTACTGAAACAGAGACGGGGGCGGCTGGAGAGGTCTCCGCCGAGCACAATGACGCCGACATCATGTTCGCGCAGATGATGATCCCGCATCACCAGCAGGCCGTGGAGATGAGCGAGATGCTCCTGGCCAAGGATGATATCCCGACCGAGGTCGCTGACTTCGCCGAGGGCGTCATTGACGCTCAGGGCCCCGAGATTGACCGGATGAACACCATGCTCGAGGCCTGGGGAGAAGAGCCGGTCACCGGTGACATGGGTGGGATGGACCATGGCGGGATGAGCGGGATGATGAGCGAGCAGGACATGGCAGCCCTCGACGACGCCCAGGGCACTGAGGCGGCCCAGCTCTACCTGGAGCAGATGACCGCCCACCACGAGGGCGCTGTCGAGATGGCCCGCGATGAGGTCACTGACGGCCAAAACCCGCAGGCCATCGCCCTGGCTGAACAGGTCATTGAAGACCAGGAGGCCGAGATCACCCAGATGGAGCAGATGCTCAACGCGCTCTGAACAAAGGCAGTGCCTGACCACACCAGATGAGAAGCACGACGATACGACCATCAGGTCACACCAGGATTTCTGGGAAGGACGAAGAATATGCCAACTAAGATCAAGGTTGCAGTAAACGGGTACGGTGTCATCGGTAAACGGGTAGCCGACGCGGTGAGAGCCCAGGAGGACATGGAACTCCTCGGGGTCAGCGACGTCACCACCGATTACCGGGTCGCCACCGCCATCACACTGGGCATCCCGGTGTATGCTTCCACCGAAGAAGCCCACCAGGAGATGAGCGAGGCCGGATATCCTGTCGCCGGAAACCTATCGGACCTGCTCGACAACGCTGACGTCGTGGTGGACTGCACCCCGGCCACAATCGGGGCCGGCAACCTCGACCTCTACCGCACGCATGGAGTCAAGTCCGTGTTCCAGGGCGGGGAGAAGCACAGTCTCACCGGTCACTCTTTTGTTGCCAACGCCAACTACAGTTCCACGCTCGGACGCGACACCACCCGCGTGGTGTCCTGCAACACCACCGGAACTGTCCGCACTCTGACCGCACTCAAAAACGCTGGGTTGCTGACCAAAGCACGCGGAGTGCTCGTCCGACGGGCCACCGATCCGTGGGAATCCGATCACTCGGGGATCATGAACACCATCGTTCCCGAAGGCAGGATCCCCAGCCATCAGGGCCCGGACGCCCAGTCGGTGGTCCCCGACCTGGATGTGGTGACCATGGCGGCCAAGGGAGCACACACCCACAACCACCTGCATTTCTGGACCATCGAGCTGACCCGTCCGGCAGACGCAGCAGAGGTTCTCGAGGCGTTGAAGGCGATGCCGCGGATCGCTTTCGTGCGACGCTCCGATGGCATCGTGGCGGTCAACAGCACCGTCGAACTGATGCGAGATCTAGGTAGGCCACGAGGTGATATGTATGAGGTCGCCATCTGGGAGGACATCCTGACCGTGCAGGGCAATGAGTTGTACTGGACGTACACGGTCGATAACCAGGCCATCGTGGTCCCCGAGAACATCGACGCGATCCGTGCCCTGGCTGGCACCGTGGAAGACGGTGATGAATCCATCCAGCGCACCGATCGTGCCCTGGGGGTACGCGCGGACTTTGTCTCCCCTGCGCCCACCAGCTGATTCACGCAGCAGACACCCACGGCGGTGCCCGACCCGGATATGAGCTATCCGGGTCGGGCACCGCCGTTTGCCCAGGTGATCAGACGCACCGCGCCTTCTTTCGAAGACGCACTCAGGTACGAGATGCTTCCGCGATGGTGCCGATTGCTTGTGCCAGGACAGCGTCGAATTCGACGTCATCCTGGGTAACGGTGAGCCCTTCGGTCAGGGCGCGGGAGAAACTGGCGATCATCCCGCGGTTGCGTGCCAGGCGAGCGTTCGCTTCCGCGCGTGAGTAACCCCCCGATAGTGCCAGCACCCGGATCACCCGCGGATGTTCCACGAACTCGCGGTAGAAGTCATCCGTGTCCGGAAGCGTCAGTTTGAGGATGACCGCCTGGTCCTCCTTGAGCTGGTCCAGCTCTGTGCGCAGGGCCCCCCGGAGCTGGTCTTCTACCTCGGTTTTCCGGGGACTGTGGATGTCGACCTCAGGCTCAATAATGGGCACCAGCCCGAACCCGAGGATCTGCTGAGCGATCGCAAACTGCTGCGCCACGACAGCGTCCACCCCCTGCCCGGGAAGCTTGATGAACGAGCGCATTTTGGTACCGAACATCTTCTTGCTGACCGCACGGGCAAGCAGGTCATCTAAGTCAGGGAGAGGCTTCATGACCTGAGCCCCATCGGTTTCTTCCGCCAGGCCCTTGTCAATCTTGAGGAACGGCACCATGCCTTTGACATTCCACAGGTACTCCCCGGTGGGTATTCCCCCGATGTCGCGGTCCATGGTGTCCTCGAACATAATCACCCCCAGGATCTCGTCACAGTCGAAGCTGGGGCTGGTGATGATGCGCCGGCGCATCTTATGCACCAGATCAAACATCTCCTCCTCACTGGAGTAGGCGTCCTCATTGATCCCATAAAGTTTCAGCGCTTTCGGGGTACTGCCCCCACTTTGATCCAACGCCGCGATGAAGCCTGTACCGGCCCTGACCATGTTGTATTTCCCTGGATCCATGACATTTCCTTCCGCCTAGCAAGTTGTAACCATGTTTTCGAGCCTGCTGCGCCTCGGTCCCAGGACACGGTGCTCGTTGTCGTATCCCGGTGTGGTTCCTGTCCCTCTGGTTGACCGTGAAGTAAGACACACCTGAGGTCAACACCGAGGATCTGCATCATGACGGCTCTTCCCCGGTGGTGCTCGGCCAGCGTGCATCTTCGACAGCTGCCCTCTCCGCCGGAGGGAGCAGGTCGTGCCCACGGCTTCGTCCTGTGTGGCGGACATCAGGGGTCTTCTCCCCTGGTTATGCCCGGGGAAGAGATGTCCGGTGGGTCGCGTCGTATCCCCAACAGGTCTGTTGACTGCCCACCGGCGAGTTCCACATACGCTCCCGCGCTCCCGACGGAGATGGGTGGGGCAGTACTGGGGTGTAGGTGGATGACCAAACTATCGATGCTCAGGGCAACATCGATCAGGTGCCCGCGGTAGTGGATCTGGAACTCCACTTTTTCCAGGTGGGCAGGCAGTCGGGGAGCGAAGGTGAGGGCGTTGGCTTCGGTCTGCAGACCGGCAAAAGAGCGGGTGAGGATATCCACCGTGCCTGCCATTGCACCCAGGTGAATTCCTTCGCGTGTGGTTCCCCCCTGGGTGTCATCCAGGTCAGCGACAAGGGCTTCGCGAAACAGTGCCCAGGCCTGGTCTTCGTTGAAGCGGGAGAGCACCGAGGAATGGACCACCCGGCTGAGGGTGGATCCTTCTGAGCTGCGGGACACGTAGTACTCCACGGTGCGTTTCAGATCAGTGTCGGAGAAAGAATAACCGAGCCTGCCGAGTTGATTGATGACACCGGCTGGCCCCAACAGATAGATGAGCATCAATACATCGGCTTGTTTGGCCAGTTTATATCGATTGGTGGTGTCCTTTTCGGCTTCCAGGATGAGGTCGAGCCGACCGATGTTGCCGTACTTTGCCCGGTATCGCGACCAGTCCAGTTCCAGCAGGTCCTCGTACCCGTCGAATTGACTGATGATCCCGTCGGCGTGGAACACGACGTTCAGGGCGCTGCTCAGCTGGGACCAGTGGTGGATTTCGTCGGGGGTGATCTGCAATCGGTCGATGAGGTCATGTTCGTGGTGGCCGGCCAGTTCCCGGAGGGCATCGATCGCCCGTTCACAGACCCAGGAGAGAAGAATGTTGGTGTAGGCATTATCGGTCAGGCCCTCTCCGGGATGATCGGGGTAGCCATCGTGGTATTCGTCCGGCCCCATCACCCCGGTGAGGTGATATCTTCCGGTGGCATCGTCATAGGTGGTCAGGGAGGCGAACATCCTGGTTATCTCGATGATCAGTTCCGCTCCGCGGGTGGCCAGCCAGTCCCGGTCACCGGTGGCCTGAAAATACTGCCAGGCGTTGTAGGCGATGGCCAGACCGACGTGGCGCTGCCGGCTGGAGTTGTCCGGCATCCACCGGGCGGATCGTGGATTGTAGAGCCACTGGGGTGTCTCCTCCCGCCCGTCGCTGCCGCTCTGCCACGGAAACAGTGCCCCGTTGAGATCCTGCGCCCGGGCAGCCGCCCGCGCAGCGTCCAGCCGCTGCCACCGGTACTCCAGAAGTGCTTGGCTTACCTGAGGCAGCCGCAGCCCGATAACCGGCAGGACGAACAGTTCATCCCAGAAGATGTGCCCGCGGTACCCCTCCCCGTGCAGGCCCCGGGCCGGCACCCCGGCATCCAGCTCCGCGGTGTGCTCGGATATTGCCTGCAGCAGGTGAAACACGTGCAGGTTGAGTATCAGCCGGGACTGGCGGTCCCCGTCAAAAATGACCCCGAAGCGATCCCACAGGCGACGCCAGGCTGCTTCATGGTCGTGGAGCAGGGTGTCGAAGTCGCCGACATGGCGGGAGAGCTCGGTGAGCGCTGCCTCTCCCGGTGAGGAGATCGCCACATCCCGTGAGGTTACTACCGCCGCAGTTTTCATCATCGTGGCGGTTTCTCCGTCGACCAGCTGAACATCAAAGGTGCGTAGGTGTCTCCTGCCGCCATCGTCGACGTCACTGGCTGTTGCTTCCCGGCCAGGGAACTGCGTGCGTACCGCGAGGGCGATACGAATCTGGCTCTGGTTGGTCTTCACCTCACACAGAACGGTGTGGTCGTCTAGGTCGGTGAAGACGGCGTCGCTCAGGTGCCTCTGCCCGCTGCCGATGTAGTCGCGGACATTGGTGTTGGCGACCTGCGCATCAATTCCGGACCGGATGCCGACCGTACCGTTGAACCCGTGTGCCGTCACCGTGGTTTCCAGCGCCGCCAGGTGGGGGTTGTCCATCGAGACTAGCCGCCGCTGCACCACGATAAGCTGCGCGTCCCCGGGGCCGATGAGGGTGACCCGGCGGGTGAGCGTCCCGCGACGCAGATCGAGTTCAGTGTGATCCTCGGAGGCCTGCATCTCTCCGGTGGACCACCAGGGACCGTCGCCGATGCGAACATCGACCGGCAGCCAGTTGGGGACGTTGACCAGGTGTTCTTCTTCCATTTCGCGGCCGTGGATGATGCCGGCCGTCCGGTTGTAGACACCCGAGAGGTAGGTCCCCGGATAGTGGATCCCGTCGTCACCGCGTTCCGGGCGCACACCGCGGGTGGCCATGTAGCCGTTACCCAGGGCGGTCAGGGCCTCCCTATGGCCCTCGTGGGCCGGGTCGAATCCTTCGTAGACCAGCATCCAGGGGTCGGTGCGCGATGCGCCCAGATCCAACTGACCCACATCACCCAGGACGACATCAGCACCCGCCGCCTCCAGTTGCTCCCGGTACCCGGCGTGATCGATGCCCACCACCAGTCCGAAACCGCCACCGCGTCCTGCCTTGACCCCGGACACGGCATCCTCGATGACCACGGCACGCTCCGGGGACACTCCCAGCCGACGGGCCGCCTCGAGGAACATCGCCGGATCCGGCTTGCTGGGCAAACCCTGCTCCGCGGCCACCTGACCGTCAATGATCATATCAAACGCCGACTCCAGGCCCGCGGCCTCCAACAGAGCCTGCGCATTGCGGCTGGCCGTGACAAGACCCACCGGGACACCCCCGCTGCGCAGACGGTCCAGCAGCGCCACGGCTCCGGGATACACACTGACACCATCACGGGCCAACGCGGCCAGGAACAGGTCATTTTTGCGCACACCCAGTCCGGCGACCGACCAGGCCTCCGGTCCATCCTCCGGGCTGCCGGTGGGAAGCCGGATACCGCGCGAGGTCACAAAGGCGCGGATGCCGTCTTCGCGGCTGCGTCCGTCCACATAAAGCCGGTAGTCCCGGTCGGCGTCGAACGGTGGCGTATCTGTTCCCACTCCGGATCTCGGGTCGGCCAGGACGGAGTCGAAGAGCTCCTTCCAGGCCGCCGCATGCACGCTGGTAGTCCGGGTGACGACCCCGTCCATGTCGAACAGCACCGCGTCATAGGGCAAGGCTGTGGGATGATTCGACGGCAGGGGTGGTGGGGTCTTCGGAGGATGTGACGGTGTCATCTCAGGCCGGTTCCTCCCGTGATACCTGATCACAGGGAAGGTCGGGACCGGGGACAGCTGACCATTGCCAGTTGCTGATTCCCGGCATGTCTTCGCCGTGGGTGCGGATGTACTGGTGATGTTCGATCAAGGCGTTCTTGAATTTTTCGCGCGCGCTGGCCGACACGTCCTTGAGCCGGGGCACTCTGTCAATCACAGCCATGGCCAGGTGGAACCGGTCGATCCGGTTGAGCACGCACATATCAAACGGTGTCGTCGTAGTGCCTTCCTCCCTAAAACCGTGGACATGGAAGTTGCCGTGGTTGGTCCGCCGGTAAGTGAGCCGGTGGATCAACCACGGATAACCGTGGTAGGCGAAGATCACTGGCTTGTCCGTGGTGAACAGCGCGTCGAAATCGATGTCCGACAGCCCGTGCGGGCCTTCGGACTCGTGTTGCAGCCGGAGGAGGTCTACGACGTTGACCACCCGGATCGACAGATCCGGAAAGTGGGTGCGCAAAAGGTCCACGGCGGCGAGGGTCTCCATGGTGGGAACGTCTCCGGCGCAACCCAGCACGACGTCCGGTTCCGCGTCCGGGTGTGTGCTGGCCCAGTCCCAGATGCCGATGCCCTTGGTGCAGTGGACGATGGCATCGTCCATGTCCAGGTACTGCAGTTGTGGCTGTTTACCGGCGACGATGACATTGACGTACTGACGGCTGCGCAGGCAGTGGTCGGCCACCGACAGCAGCGTGTTCGCATCCGGTGGTAGGTATACCCGGATGACCTCGGGTTTCTTGTTGAGCACGTGATCGATGAAGCCGGGATCCTGATGGGAGAAACCATTGTGGTCCTGCCGCCAGACGTGGGAGGTCACCAGATAGTTCAGGGAGGCCACCGGCCTGCGCCACGGGATACCGTTGGCCGTGTCCAACCACTTGGCGTGCTGGTTGAACATGGAGTCCACAATATGGATGAAGGCCTCATAGCAGGAGAAGAATCCGTGTCGACCGGTGAGCAGGTAACCCTCCAGCCAGCCCTGACAGGTGTGCTCGGACAGGATTTCCATGACCCGCCCGTCACGGGCCAGATGATCATCCCCGGGGACTGTTCCGGCATTCCAGGCCCGGTCCGTGGCCTCCAACACCGCGGTCAGGCGGTTAGAGTTGTTCTCATCCGGGGCGAAGACCCGAAAATTGTCCATATTCGCAGCCATAATGTCGCGCAACATCTGCCCCAGCACCCGGGTTGCCTCGACCTGACCGGTGCCGGGTTCTTCCACCGGCACCGCGTAATCGCGAAAATCCGGCATCCGTAGATCCCGCAATAACGTGCCGCCATTGGCATGAGGGTTGGCACTCATCCGTCTGTCCCCGACAGGGTGCAGAGTGCCGATCTCTTCGACCGGTTTCCCGGAGTCGTCGAAGAGCTCCTCTGGGCGGTAACTGCGTAACCAGTCCTCGAGGATCTGCCGGTGGCTCTCGTTTTCCCGTGCCTCGCTGAAGGGAACCTGGTGGGAGCGCCAGGACCCTTCCACGTCCTGCCCATCCACTTCCACCGGGCCGGTCCATCCCTTGGGGGAGCGCAACACGATCATCGGCCAGCGGGGCCTGTGCGTCTCTCCGTTCTCGCGGGCACGACGCTGGATCTGCGCAATTTCCTCCAGACAGGTATCCAAGGCACGGGCGAAGTCCTGGTGCATCTGTTCCGGGTCGTGGCCCTCCACGTAATAGGGCGTATGCCCGTAACCGCGCAGCAAGTCGTCCAACTCGTTATGGTCAATCCGTGCCAGGACGGTGGGACTGGCGATCTTGTAGCCGTTGAGGTGCAGGATCGGCAACACAGCTCCGTCGCGTGCCGGATTCATGAACTTGTTGGAGTGCCAGCTGGCTGCCAGCGGACCGGTTTCCGCCTCCCCATCGCCCACCACGGCCGCGACAATAAGGTCGGGGTTGTCGAAGGCCGCCCCGTAGGCGTGGGAGAGGGCGTAACCCAGTTCCCCGCCCTCGTGAATGGAGCCAGGAGTTTCCGGGGCCACATGGCTGGGAATCCCTCCGGGGAAGGAGAACTGCTTAAATAACTGTTTCATCCCCGCCAGGTCCTGGCTCACGTCCGGATAAGTCTGGCTATACGTCCCTTCCAGCCATCCCGCTGCCACCGGGCCTGGTCCACCGTGGCCGGGGCCCATGACGTAGATCATGTTGAGATCGCGTTTGATGATGCTGTGGTTTAAATGCGCGTAGATGAAGTTCAACCCCGGGGTGGTGCCCCAGTGCCCCAACAACCGGGGTTTGATGTGTTCGGGCTGCAACGGTTCGCGCAGCAGGGGATTGTCCATCAGGTAGATCTGCCCGACGGACAGATAGTTCGCTGCCCGCCACCAGGCATGAAGCCGGGTGAGTTCGGTGGGTGTCAGGCCCCCACCATCAGAGTGCATGTCAGTAGTGTTATTTACCATCTCATCTGTGCTTTCCCTCGGAATGTCGATGATCTGAACCACTGCGCTCACCTCGTGGCCACAACCGCAGGTGCGGGGCAATAGTGCTGGAGCAACGTCTCATTCGCGACGTTCCCGGAGAGCGAAGGCTCCTGCCTATCGGGAGGTGGGGGCGATAGTGAGCGTGGTCGTGGTGGGGGGTTAGCTCAGGGTGGCGAGCAGCTGCGCGCAGGCCTGTTCACACCGACGGCAGGCCTCGGCACAGACCTTGCAGTGCTCATGCATCTCAGCGTGGCGATCGCATTCCTCCCCACACGCCTGACACGCAGTACGACAGGCCTCCAGGAGGGAGCGGATGAGGTTGACATCCCAACCGCCAGGACGCGAAAGCACCCGGCCGGTGGTCTCACAGATGTCAGCGCAGTCGAGGTTGAGGCGGATGCAGGTGGTCAGCTCCGCGACCATGTTCTCGCTCAGGCAGGCATCCGCGCAGGCGGTGCAGGTCTGGGCGCACTCGAAGCAGGCTGCGATGCATTCGGCCAGGGCATCCTTGTCGATCTGGCTCAGGTCTTTCGGGTGGGTATCCAGCATGGTGCGTACGTGATGAGTCATGTCGTGCTCCCTATCTCGCGTCGATCCGAAAAAAGCCGGTCGAGCCGACCAGCCCACACTCTCGACCCTAGGGGTCTCCCGGTGGGAATCACGGGGTTAAATCATGAAGATTTCATGAAGAAACCCATTCTCCGCCCCGCGGCTTAAAGCCGCTAGGAAGTCCCTGGGTAACGTGGCCAGTGCCCGGGCAGTAGCTGCGTCGAGTGGGCCGGCCACAGGCTCCCCAGAGCCGGACGCTGTCCTACCCCAGGCCTTACCCCAGTGGCACCTATCGAGCCGGAGGAGTGACAAGCCACGACGCTAGTGAACAGCACCATCCCTTTCTGACTCTCAGCTTCTGCACCAACCAAGAAACCTAGAAAGCATTATCGTGAAACGCACCATTGCTCTAGCCGCCCTCACCCTCACCTCTACCCTGGTACTGGCCGCCTGCGCGGACGACACCGCATCCGACGCACCCGAGACCACGACCACCCAGGCCTCCGCGGAGGCTGGCATGGACGCAGAAGGTCATGACCATCCGGCTGATGGTGGGCAACCCCCGGCAGGGATCGTAGCGGAGGAGAATCCGACCTACCCGGTGGGCACCGAGGTCATCCTCACCGCCGATCACATGCCGGGCATGGAGGGGGCCACTGCGACGATTTCCGGGGCGTTTGACACCACCACCTACTCCGTCAGCTACACCCCCACCACCGGTGGCGGCCCGGTCACCGATCACCGGTGGGTAGTCCATGAGGAGCTCGTCGACCCGGGTGCGGCTCCGCTGCCCGATGGGGCCGCGGTCATCCTCGACGCCGAGCACATGACGGGGATGCATGGGGCGGAGGCCAACATCGACTATTCCACTGATGAGACGGTGTACATGGTGGATCTCACCGTCGACGGGATGACCATGACCAACCACAAGTGGGTCACCGAAAGCGAGATCTCCCCGGCGGAGTAAAACGCACCAGGCGCAGCATAAGCACCCAGGGGCCTCACCTATCTGGTTGAGGTCCCTGGGTGTTTGTGTCTTGGGTTTCTCCCCTAGGGTGAGGTGGTTCTTGTCGTGGGTGAGCATCTTCCGGGCCAGCTGGTAAGCGTGGGCGTTGCCTCCCCGGCGGACGACGTCACCGACGAGTCGGGAGCGTTCCCACCGGTGACTCTGCCGGTGGCGGGGGTGTTTGCTTGATGGCGGCCGATCTTCACGGCGGGGCGGATGTTCTCTGATTTGCTGGCCAGCCATAGACATCGGGAGGCGAGATGGCCCCGCACCAGATCCCGCACCGGCCATCATTACCCCTGATGACCTGGACTTATTAGTTACATCTCTTCTTCTCGGAACAGCTAGGTACTGTACCCAGAGTTACCGGGGTTGTGGTCGGCGATACTCGGCTTCTGCACTACGAACCGCAGGACCAGGCCCCCGCGCGTGGAGCGAAGGCGAAGCGGTTCCAGACCAACTTGTTGCAGGGCGGATTCGAAGGCGGCGGCCTCGAAGAGGCGGTGCGGGGAGCCGTCGACCCGGTGAAGCCAATTCGCCACGCGCGAGGAGAGCAAGTCGTATCCCACGAACAACCCGCCCGGGCGCAGGACCCGAGCCACCTCAGCCACCGCCTGCTCCCATTCGACCACGTGATGGAGCATGAGAAAGCTCAACACCGTGTCGAAGGATTCGTCGGCAAAGGGCAGGGCAGTGGCATCGGCCTGACGTGTCTCAATGGGGAGTCCTGCGAGGGATCGCTGGGCAGCCTGGACCATGGCAAGATCAACGTCGGTCGTCGTGAGGTTCACCTGACCGTGGGACTTGATGATTGCTTCAGCCATCGCTCCGCTGCCGCCGCCGATTTCCAGAACGCCTCCAGTGATGGACCAGCCCTGCGTCGACCAGGAAACGATCCGCCGGGCCAGAAAACGCCACAGGACACTGCGGCAGAATAAAGCTTCTGTAGTCGACATCCGTGGCATAGCTTCCTCGTATCTACCGGGACGGGCGGAAAGCACTACTAGCCGCCCCTCCCTATAGCCTGATCTGGTTCTCCAGCATGGAGACACCCCTAGGTGTCGTGGGCAACCTCGAGCGGCTCGCGGTGCTGCCCCGCAATCAAGCGGATAACCGCGGGTCCAGAACCCTTTCGACCGCAACACAAGCAGCTACCAGCCCTGACTACCTGGCCGGGTCTGGTAGCTGCTTCCTGCCCTCGTGTCTACCACAATGCCAGCTGCCCCTCGTCCCACCCGAGCTTCTGGCAGGCACGGTGATAGGCGTGTTCATCCCACCCCTGCCGGACGGCGTCGCGGACCAGGACGGAGCGTTCCCATCGATGCTGGCTTCCCATGACGGGGAGGTTGCCACGGTGGCGACCGAGTGCCACGGCGTGGTTGATGTTTTCTGATTGGGTGCCCGGCCACAGGTGGTTGTCGTCGACGCGGACGCAGAGGGGTTCACAGCAACCGTGCTCCCCGATGATCCCCTCTGGCAGCTCAGCAGCCTGGTGGATCATGAGGGCAATCCGGTGGGCGGAGACAGTACGGCGTTCTCCTCCGGTCTGCCAGGTGAATCGGCCGTACCCGTCAGGCTTGGAGATGGCCCCACACCAGATCCAGCATCCCTCCCCTTCCGCGCGCACCACGTGAGCCCAGAAGCGACGAATGGCGTGGTCGGTAAGCGCTAACCGGGAATTGGTGGCCACTGCCCTGGAGACCGTCCGAATCGGCTGGGGCAGGCCCGGAAGTGGCAGGGTGTCGGGCAGCAGGGAACTCACCTTCTCAACTCTACGTCCGACACCCTCAGCGGCACCGGTCCTTGGGGGATGCCACGAAGGAATTTTCCGCGACAGACTGGCCGGGAGAACCTCTCCGAGATCAAGACCGGGCGCCCGCGCCCAACAGATTCACTTCGGCAGGGAGGCAAGGACCCCGTCAGGGTCCGAACAGGGGCCGTCTCCCGGGCCGGCTCAACGATGGCGCGGCCCTGTTCTTTTTCCTGTGGGGGAATCTACCCGCCCACTAAAACACACGCTGTCTCCATTCGAACAGAGAAGCCATCCTTTCTCACGCCGCCGTCGTCTCCTCCTCCCGCCATATCTCGGCGGAAGGTGTGACGCTCCCCGCGCAACTGAGAAAGCAAGCCCGGGAGCGGAGGACAAAAATTATCCACCAGTTCGTTGCAGCGAAGACTCTCGATCGTTCAGCGGTCTCTGTGTCCAAATATCCTGTTGGTGCGCCCCCGAAATCACCACCGTCAGCAGACTTCGGCAGCCCTTTTTTTCTGATGGGAAATCAGCCATGTTTATGACGCGATTTCAGGCCTCGGGAAGAAGCGTCACACCAGGGAAAAACGAACCGTAAATGGGAGGTCATTCCGCGTGAAAAACCATGCCGGGAAGACACTCTCCACAACCCGAAACAGGACTCCGACAGAGTCCAGATTGCCCACCGAAAAACGCCGCGTTCAGAGGGCAATAACGGGGCCGGAAAATGGCCCGGGAAACTGTACCAACAACTGTACCATTGCGTGGTACAACCAGTCACCCCCCACCACAACGCCACTACCAGCGAAAACAGGCGAGAAACTGTACCTTCGGAGACCGCTCAAAACGTGCGACAACTCCCCCTTTTGGACTCCCACGCGCCGAACGGTTTCTTACGTCCCTGCGGGTCTGCATGCAGGCGTCTTTACCGTCGGCGCCCGGGCACAGCGGCCCCCTTGGTGGAGCTAACATCTGGGGCCAGTCACGTCGTGATTTTTGCACGTGTTCGCACTGTTTCGTCGTGGCTGGTTTCCCCGGCGTCCAGGCGCACCACCTGTGGTCTGCCGCGGTACTCCGGCTCGGCGGTCTGGGGAGGGTCGACGCAGCCAGTTTCCTCATGCCTCGTCGACGGGTGTAGGCCGTGTCCGCACGGACCCACTGTCGCGGGTCGGTGGTTGCTGTTTCCGGGTCTGCGAGGGCGAGTGTGGTGAGCTGCTGGGTGAGCCGTGCCAGCGTGTCTTGCTGGGTTCGGGGTTATCTTCGTCGTCAGCCGCGGGGAAAACCGAACCGTCAACGAAACATCACTCCCCTGCCAGAAAGCATGCCTCGAAAGCACTACCCACAACCCGGGACAGAGCCCCGACAGAGCCCGGATTACCCACCGAAAAACGCCGCGTTCAGAGTGCGATAACGGGGCCGGGAAACTGTACCACCGGCTGTACCACCCCCTGGTACAGCCAGTCACCCCACCCTAAAACGCCACTACCAGCGAAAACAGTGTCGAAACTGTACCACCCGACCCCCCAATAGAGCGTCCGACCACCCCTCCTCCTGGCCACCCACTCGCCGAACGGTTCCTTGCTTTACTGCGGGTCTGCATGGGGGTGTCTTTAGCGTCGAGGTTCAGGCACAGTGAGGCCCTTGGTGGAGCTAACATCTGGGACCAGTCACGTCGTGATTCCTGCACGTGTTCGGAATACTTCGTCGTGGCTGGTTTCCCCGCCGTCCGGGCGCTCCCCTCTTCGCCCTGCCCTTATCCGACGACTCGGCGGGTTGCTAACGGTCGGCGCAGCCAGTCTCCTCGTGTCTTGTCGACGGGTGTATCCCCTGTCCGCACGGACCCGCCGCCATGAGTGGGTAGTCACTGTTGTCGGGCCCGTAATGGTGGGTGTGGCGAGCCGCCTAATGGGCCTTGTCGGGGTCACTTTTGTAGGTCTGGAGTTTTCTTCGTGGCGGGCCGCGGTGTGCACCCCGGGAGTGGGTGTCTGCGCGGTGAGCTCCGGGGTATTCTTCGAAGGTTGGTTCGAGATCTGCTGGGTGGGCAGCGCGAGGGACGGAAACGGGCAGAGGTGTGCCCCGTGGTGAACCGGTGGATCCATCGCGGGCACCGTTGTTTCCCCCATTCCCAGTGGGTAACCACTCCCCCGTTGCCACCTAGGGAACCGGCCTTCCCGGCAGCCGGCGCAAGGCGCACCCGCCATCGATGTTTCCCGCCTGTCCCGGCCATGCCCACACGGGCCAGGGGAACACCCCAATGCCCACCCCGGAAGACACCCTCCGCGCGGCGCACTCCCCCCGCTCCATCACGGCCTCGCTGCCCGACGGACAGTGGCGGCCACCAACGGGGGTTCACCCCTGCCGACACCCTCTACCAGCCAGGCCTGGGCCACCTGCCGAGGGAAGACGCCCCCAGGCGGATTCCCGCACACCCCACGCGAAGGGGACACGCCCCCAAGGGCGGGGCCCCGACCACCCACCCACCCAAGCGCAGGGATCGCCCCCAGGGCGAGCCCCAAGCGACCCCCACCCCACCCACCGAGGTCGCACGCCCCCAGGGCGGGCGACCGGACACCCACACCCACGCAGACCACCCCCGGCAGCCCACTCCCCCACGGACGTCATCATGACTCCGCCGGCAGCCCGTCACTGAGTTTCCCGTCGTCACCGGGCCCGCCCGGCGGAGCAGTCCTGATCACGTACCGTCCGCGTCCTGGTCTGCCAGTTCACTTCCGACAGCGCAATACCAACAGGGGTGGCCCGGACATTCACGAGCGACCGACTGCCTCCCTCCCCCTACTGGATCCCGCTTCTCCCCTGTGGACCAGAACCCCTGGGAGTGGTGACGGGAAAGCCCGCGGAACATCCTGCGCCGTCCATCATTTCCCGCCTTGCGTCGTGAGGCATACGGGGAGTTCCTGCCCGCTGCTGGGCAAGAGTTCTCAGCTGCGGATCAACCGTCTAGCCAGCAACCGTGAAGGCTTCCTCCGCGGTCTCCACCAGGGGAACCTCTCTCGCCTGATCACTGACCGGTTCCTCCGGCCTCGGCGACGCCATAAGCGCCGACCCCCAGGAGGATGACAGGACAGTCGCAACGAGGCGTGCACCGAGGGGAGAAAAGACGAGGAACACACCAGTTCCGGGACAGTGGGCGGAGTGGCGAAAAATCGTTGATGTTTCGCCGTCGGCAGGTGCGGCAGGCGGGGGCCGCTCCGTCGCCGCGGGGCTCCCCTCCCCCACCACGGGGCGTACCGCTGCGCGGGCAGGGCTTGGGCCCATCCGTGGAGTGCACGGTGTTGAACACCCCTTACATCGGCGGGAATGGGCCCAGATGCGGAAAAACAGTGATTGTAAGGTGTAGCCTACACCTTACATTTCCGGCCAAAACCAGAACTGAGCTGCGATTATTCCGGGTTGGGGGCCCGACGCAGATCCGCCACCAGCTCCCCCGCATCGATCTGTAGGACCGTGGCCAACGTGAGGATGTTCAACAAAGCGATATTGCGCTCCCCGCGCTCCACCGAACTGACATACGTGCGATGCAGACCCGCCGCATGAGCCAAGGCCTCCTGGGACAGCCCCGACGCTGTCCGTACTGCCCGCAGCCGCTGCCCGAAGGCCCGGAGGAGCCTCTCATCTGTGTCCATCCCTTCAACATCACGGGATGATGACTAAAGGTCTACAGACTATAAGTATCATATGGGGCCACCGTCCCACTCCCCAGGAGGAAACCATGACCCGCAAACGCTCCAGCCCCCGCACCACGACCACCCCACAAGCCTCCCTTCCCCCCTTGGCTGCATCTGTGTACCGGGAAATCTCCCAGACCCCCCGCTTGCGGGAACTGGTAGGCACAGACGTCGACTATGACGACCGAAAACTAGCCCAGACCCTCTACGACCGAGGATGGGAGATGCCCTATGAACAGATGGGCGATCGCCTCCTGCTGTTCACCCTGGGGGAACTCGCCGAGGGCACCGGCGTGATGATGCCGGGCATGGCAGCCCACTACGAACAACTCGATGGCATCGACCAACTCCTGGTCCTACGCGTCATGCGCCGCGTCGTCGACACAACCCTCCAGGACGACTACATCGGCGAGAAAAAACACGACGGCAAACCCACCTTCACCCGAGCCCGCGGCGCCACCGAGTTCCTCGACCTCGCCCAGGCCTACCTCTCGGTGGCCACCGGACTATTGGAGCTCGAGGAAGCCGTGGAACGCTACCAGGGGTCATCGCCTGATCTGGAGCTGCCGGAATTCGCCACCCAGATGGGCTACCCCATGGAATCCGCCCTCCACGACATCGACGTGTACCAGGAAGCCTACGACGCGATCGAAAACGATCTGCCCGTGGCAGCAGCCGTCAACTTCGTCCATAAAACAGTCGCCTCGTGGACAACCCCCATGCCGATGTGGCTCCTGTACGACCTCGCCTCCCAGGCCGACTCCAGGAGCCTGCCCTTCAGGGATCAGGCCGATCAGCACGCCGCCGCAGAACAAACCCGGAAACAACACAACCGAGGCAGCGATGAGAACAAGATCCTGTGCGGCCGGCCCACCAAGGCCGGAGGAGCATGCGCCAGCCGGGCGGTGACCTGGCCCGGAAAAACCCGCGGCCCCGCATGCTCCCGACACCTCACCGAACAGGAAGCAGACGAGCTCGAGCAACTCTATCTGCGGGCAGTCGATACACAGCCCTGCAGAGGATGCCAAGCCGACCCAGGTGCCCGCTGCACCAGCCAACCCAGCCGACAAAGGCGTGTGGATGGCTACTACTCAGGGTGGCGCAGCATGGGGCGCCGCAAAGTCCACGCCGTACGGCTCAGCGACTTCGCCACCGCCACGAAAAAGAGCCCTTCCCCGTAGATCCCCGCAATGCAGCACCTCTCGCGCCCGCAGAAGCCTCATCCCTTCAGCGGTTAGATAAGCCAAGCTCAGGCACATTAAGCGCGAACAGCTGATATACATCTACAAATCTCTACATCGATAAATTTTAATGTATCGATGTAGAGATTTATTTACCCTCTCCCCTGTCAGCCGCGTCCCAGACCGGAAAGAAGCTCCCACCCCAGGGGAAAGCCCGGCACTCTGGCACCCGGTCTTGAGGTGACGCAGCCGCCGCTCACCCCTGAGCAGCTGGCCAGTAGAGGAGGAACAGGGTCCCCCCCCACCCCGAGACTTCAGAAGTCGGGGATAAAACCACCGTCCCCTGCCTGGCGGGGTGCCGCTCAGGCCGCTCCCGCACTGCAATCCCGTAGTGACGTAGTGCTGTAGTGCTGTAGTTAACCCCTACCGCCAGGACCGGCGACCCCAAGGTTGGAAAGCAGCCGCCAGGAAGGAGAGTTCAAAGTCAGCACACATGGACGGAAAGCACCCCCCAAATCCCTCAAAGACACCTAAGGAAAAGGCCATTTATCAAGGTAAATGTAAATACATCGGTACATCACGATTTATAGATGTAAGATGTATTTACATCATGTTGCATCTCCTAGGAAAGGTATCCCGATGATTATCGGAGTAGTCAACGGCAAGGGGGGCGTCGGCAAGACGACCACCGCCATCTATCTGGGCAAAGCTTTCAGTGACCTCGGACACGAGGTCACCGTCATTGACCTCGACCTGCAGGGCTCAGCCTCCGACTGGGCGGACCGGGCGGAATCCACCGGCGCCCCCCTCCCGTTCCCAGTTGAAGTTTCCAACCTCAAACGCCTGCCCCGTGCGGTCGCCGCCGCCGGTAAAGATTCGATCGTCATCCTCGACACTCCACCGGGGGATGCTCGCTCCATTGACGCCGCCATTCAGGAAGCAGACTTCGTGATTGTTCCCACCCAGGCATCCAGCATTGAGGTTGCCCGCGTGTGGGAAACCATCCCCTCCCTGAGCGAAACTCCCTTCGGCGTTCTCATCACCGCCGCCCGTCTTGGCACCCGCAACCTCGAAGATGTCACCACGGTCCTCAAGGACCAGGAAATCCCCCTCTTCGAGGTTTACATCCCGATGCGTGAAAGTATCCGAGACTCATTCGGCGCCATCCCCGCCAAGAGCGAAGGGTATGAGCATGTTGCTCAGGAAATCCTGGAGGCCCTCCAGTGAGCGACAAGAAGTCAAAGTTCCAGCCGCCAACCTCAGCCAAGGCAGCTCCGCGCCGCAGCATGACAGAAGCCTTCCATGATGGCGAGGAGCCCATCACCATGTTCACCCTCCGGATGAACAGTGATCTTCACCGTCGACTCAAGATTCAGGCAGTGAACGAGGGACGATCCATGAAGGAAATCCTCGAAGACCTCCTCCGTGAGTACCTCGACAAGAAGAAATCATGATGTACATACATCAGATGTATGTACATCGCTACACCTAACCCCTACCGACCGCACCTTGGGGCAGGCTCGCCCCCTCCAGCGGGGGAGTGGCTGTATACCGACCCCTTCAGCGAGGTCCCCAGCCCGCCCATAGGGCCGCCTCGAGAAGGCTAAGCGCATCTGCAGTTCGTAAGGAAAAATATCGATGCATATACATCGAATGCATATACATCGATAAATCTTGCCGGTGTTGTTCAGCCGGTTGACGCTGACGTGCACAGTCGACTGCTACCGTAAAAATGAAAGGCCGGGCGCTGCTCCAACAGCCCCGGCCATGACCCCAAAAACGCCCAAGAGAAGCGGTGAGGATTTATGGAAAATTATAGTCCGTCAGAGACCAGAAAGGGCAAGCCCGAGCCCGTTGCTGCCCTCGAAGCTCGCCTGATGGAAATCGAAGATGGACTTCTAGATCCCTATGCGTTCTCTTCGAGGACTCTGATCCAAGCGACGTTCCCCCACAGCTCGAAGGCCGGCGACAAGATTGTCCTCCTGAACGGGGTCATGAAGGTGACGATGATGTCTCCCTACGGCCTGCCTTACGGTGTCTATCCGCGGCTCATCATGTGCTGGCTCACCCGAGAAGCTATCCGCCGCCGCGACCTACCTGTTGAGGAAGCTCGCGTCATCCCGCTAGGAGGTTCCCTATCGGAGTTCATGCGCGAGGTCGGTCTCAAAAATGCCTCTGGAGGAAAGAACGGGAACATTGCTAATCTGCGCAAGCAGCTCAAATCCCTGTTCGCCACGCTGATCAGCATCGAAGTCGAAGGGCATGAATACCGGGACGGGAAGCAGATCGCTTTTGACCAACTCGACAACACCCTGATCGCCGAGTCTTCCATGCTGTGGTGGGACACTAGGCGCCCAGACCAGCTGAGTCTGCAGGATTCGTCAGTGACACTGACGGAAGCGTTCTATCGTGAACTCACCTGCTCAGCAGTCCCGCTGGACCTGGGCATCTTGCGGCAGATCCGACGATCCCCCCTCGCTATAGACCTCTACTGTTGGCTCACCTACAGGCTCTCGTACCACCGCGGGATCACTGTCGTCACCTGGGACCAGTTACGAGGACAGTTCGGCGCCAGTTACCCCAACACCATGCGGGGTCGATCTAACTGGAAAATCAAGGTGCTCGCCGCCCTAGAGAAGGTTGTTGAGGCGTGGCCAGATGCTTCCGTAGAAGCAACCCTAAACGGGCTGATGTTGAAACCTGGTGATCCGTCTGTGCCTAGACAGGTGGAAGATGACATCAAGAAACGATACCGATTGGGGGAGGACAACCCCTTCTAACCGCATTCCGAAGAGGCCCCGCGAACCAGTTCAGGGTTCGCGGGGCCTCTTCGGAGCTGGGGTCTACGCATAAACGGTAGCGCCTCTTCGGAGCTGGGGTCTACGCATAAACGGTAGCGCCTCTACGCATAAACGGTAGCGCCGTCAGGTAGGTTACAGCTGGCCATTAGGGGTTTTTGGCCACCCCCCTATAGGCCCTTTAGGGCCTATTCCCCTGTACTGATACCTGTAGAGCGAGCATCTCAAAATGTGAGGCAGCATGTTGTGTCATGGTCTCCATCTGCTCGATGAGCAGCTTGATGGCCTCCGGTTGCTTATCCGGTGAATAGCCGTGGAGGATCAGCAGTCGTTTAACCGAAGAGCACAGCTTAGCGGGGCCGTCCTCCCGAACTGTCCAGGCCGTGGGCACATCACAACACAGCACCCCACCAGCTGCCTAACGATCTCTGCGAGCCTTCCCGTCCCTGGTCCTGGATCGCGAACTCGTTAAACGCCACAGGTGTCGTAGAAGGCGAGTTCATCCTCCTTGAGCGGGGGAGTGAACTGCTTTCCACGGCTGGCTTCCTACACGCTGTAAGACTCACCTACATCACTACAGTCCTACATCACTACAGCCCTACATCACTACAGCCTTATATCACTACATCACTACATCACTACAAACCGGCCTGGTTTTCGCTACCACACTGTGGCGCAACGACACCGTGCCCAGTGGCCTGCACATGAGCGGTCCCGCACGACGGCATCCTTCCCCCTGTCCTCGGTGATTGATCGCCTGCTATCTCATGCGACCGAAGCTTCGTGCCGAGGGCACGAAAGGACACACACCTCTTGCACTCCAGTGCTGTGCCGCAGGTAGGCCCCCTAAAACCTGCAACTAACTCTGCAACTCACCTCCGCGTGATCTCCACCCACATAAGCCGAGAAGTTCGAGTTACCAGCAGCGGGCAACTCCTCGAGGCTGCTCGACAAGCCACCACGCAGGCACGTGCTATAGCCAAGCTCGACATCTATCCGTCTGAATCGGCCTGAGTTTTTGAGAGTGGCGTGTTACGCGGCGTCAA
>NZ_RXHJ01000002.1 GCF_003955685.1 Corynebacterium hylobatis | reverse complement strand
CGGAGATCCCGGCGGACTGTGATCTGCCGGCTGAGCGGGTCAAGCGTGTGGTGGGGATGGTGGAGAAGCCGGATCCGGCGGATGCGCCGTCAACCCTGGTGGCCACGGGCCGGTATCTGCTGGACCGCGGCATTTTTGATGCGTTGCGTCGGATTGAACCTGGCAAGGGTGGGGAGATCCAGCTCACGGATGCGATTGAGCTCATGATTAGGGAGGGTCATCCGGTGCATATCGTGGTCCATGAGGGGAAACGTCATGATCTGGGGAATCCGGCGGGGTATATCCCGGCGTGTGTGGATTTCGGTCTGTCGCATCCGACGTATGGTCCGGGGTTGAAGCGGGCGATTACCGCCATCCTCGCCGAGCATGAGGCCGCTGAGGCCGCAGCAGAGCCCGTCAAGAACTGACTTTCCTCACCAGAAGGAGTGCGCAGTGCGTTCCGTTGAACAACAGCTCGCGCTTGTCACCGACGCGGCGGTCACGCCCGAGCCGGTGCGCATCGCCATCGCCGACGCCCTCGGCCTGATGTGCGCCGAAGAGGTGCAGGCCACCCGCGCCCTGCCGGGTTTCCCCCAGGCCGCGATCGACGGCTATGCCGTGCGGGCTGTGGACGTCGGCGGCGAGAAGAGGCTCGGCGCCCCGGTCCTCGACCCGGACGCGCCTGTCGAAGCGTTGGAACGTTCGCTGCCCGTCGTCGGCGAGGTCGCCGCCGGTTCGCAGCAGCCCCTGCGTCTCCAGCCGAAACAGGCCGTGCGGGTCCACACCGGCGCTCCGCTGCCCACCCTCGCTGATGCAGTCCTTCCCCTGGAGTGGACTGACCGGGGACGCCGGCGTGTCACCGCTCACCGGGCCGTGCGATCCGGTGAGTTTGTCCGCCGCACAGGTGATGACATCCAGCCCGGGGACGTGGCCGTCACCGCGGGAGCCGTCCTCGGCCCCGCCCAGATCGGACTGCTGGCCGCAGTGGGCCGCTCCAAGGTGCTGGTCTACCCCCGCCCCCGGATGTCCGTGGTCTCCGTCGGCAGGGAACTCGTTGACATCGACCGGGAGCCCGGCCTCGGCCAGGTCTACGACGTCAACTCCTACGCACTGGCCGCCGCCGGTCGGGAGGCGGGGGCCGACGTCCACCGGGTCGGCATCGCGGGTGGGGAACCACGCCGTCTGAAGGAGATCCTCGAGGCGCAGATCCAGCGCAGCGAACTCATCGTCATCTCCGGTGCCGTGGGCGGTTCGGGTTCGGAGATGTTCCGGAAGGTCATCGAGGAACTCGGGGAGATCGACACCTCCCGCGTCGCAGTGCACCCCGGTTCCGTCCAGGGTTTCGGCCTGCTGGGGGAGGAGCGCATTCCTGTGTTCCTCCTGCCGGGCAACCCGGTTTCCGCGCTGGTCACCTTCGAGGTGTTCATCCGCCCGCTCATCCGTATCTCCCTGGGTAAACGCAACATCGCCCGGCGGATGGTACGTGCACGCGCACTCAACCACATCGCCTCCCGGGAGGGTCGCCTCGGTTTCATCCGTGCCCGCCTCATGCGGGACGCAGAGACCAGTGACTACCTCGTCGAGGGTATCGGCGCTGCCACGGGTGCGCCCGCCCATCTGCTGGCAGGGCTGGCTGAGGCCAACGCCCTGATCCGGGTGCCGGAGGAGGTCACCGAGATCCGGCCCGGTGACATCGTCGACGTCATGTTCCTGGCGCAGGGTAGCTGACGGCGACGTGCTGGACCCCTTCGGTACCGCGGCCCGCTCCTTCCGGGAACCTGTTCGTGGCCCCCGCGATCTGAACCATCCCGGCTGGCCGGAATCCACGCCGACCGTGCGTCTCCCGGACGGCGGCAGGCTCCGCCTGCGCCCGCTGACCTCCCGGGATTCGCGTCCCTGGCGGGAACAGCGGCTTCTCGACGAAGCCTTTCTCCGCCCCGTCGAACCCACCGTGCCGGGCGGTTGGGAGGCGGCCCATTCCTCCACCGCCTGGTGGAACTACTTCACCAGCATGCGGGAGGCCTCCCGCAACGGACAGGTCATCCCCTTCATCATCGAATTGGACGGGCGTTTCGCCGGCCAGGTCACCCTGGGCAGCATCCAGCACGGCAGCCTCTCGGACTGCTGGATCGGCTACTGGGTCCACTCCGCCCACATGGGGCGGGGTGTGGCCACCGTCGCGTGCGGGCTGGGCACTGACCATGCCTTCCGGCGCATCGGCCTGCACCGGGTCACCGCCACCTACCTGCCCGATAACCCGGCCTCCGGCAGGGTACTGGCGCTCAACGGCTTCCGTACGGAAGGGTATCTGCGGGCGAACCTGCACATTGACGGCCGGTGGCGTGACCATCATTTCGTTGCCCAGAACGTGGAGGACCATCCCGACACCTGCGTCGATCGACTCCGCCGCATCGGGAGACTCAAGTGACTCAGGCAACTTTTCTCGGCGTGGCAGGAGTGGTTGCTGAAACAGCGCGGATAACCTTGGGGGCAGTTCCCGTCCCCTCCCGGAGGAAGAGGTACACAACGTGTCCGGAAGCCTGATCATCGTTCTGATCATCGTGGTGTGGCTGTTTGTGCTCGCACCTCTTCTTCTGCGTGGTCAGAAGCCGATCCGCAAGGCCGGGGAGGCCTTCGACGACACCCGCGTCATCCACCAGGGTGGCTCGGGGGATCTGTCTGCCCGCCGCCGTCCCCGCCTGGCCGCCACGGATGTCCGCCCGGCCCCCGCCTCCGAGGAGGACGAGACCGTCGACTACGAGCTTGTCGACGCCGACGAGGTACTGCTCGACGACGACCTGCCCACCCGCTCCAGCAAGGGCCTCTTCACCCGTACTGAGGAGCCGGTCGAGATTGTCGACGGGGGAGTGGTCCATGAACTTGCCCCCATCGCGCAGGTCGCCGAGGTCGAGGAGAAGAAGGCCGTGGCGGCCGCGGAGGAATCCGGCACCACTGTCACCGCGGAATGGGATGAGTGGGACGAGGAGGAGACGACCTACGCCTACGACGACTCCTACACCTCCCCGTCTGATTTCCTCTACCCTGATTCCGCTGAGGCAGGGGGGACGACGGCTGAGGACGTCGAGGATGAGGTGGAGAAGGACGAGCAGCTGAGCGCTGACCTCTCCGACGATGAGCTCTCCGAGGACGAGATCGAATTCGCTGAGCACCGTGCCGCCCGCGGCGGCTGGGACCCGGTCGCCGACGCCGAGTACTCGCTCACCCGCTACCAGCGTCGCCAGCGGACCCTCATCGGTCTGGCGGCAGCTGTCGTGATCACCGCGATCATCGCCTTCGTCATCGGCAGCTGGAGCTGGCTGCTCCCTGCCCTGGCGGTGGTGGTTACCGCTGTATACCTGACTGCCCTGCGCAGCCAGGTCCGTGAGGAGCAGGCCCTGCGCATGCGCCGCATCCGCCAGCTGCGCCGCGCACGCCTGGGTGTCCGCAGTGCCAACGACGACGAGCTGGATCTTCCGCGGCGTCTGCGCCGACCGGGTGCCGTCGTCCTCGAGCGTGACGACGAATCCCCCGACTTCGAGTACCTCCCGGTTGCCGACACCCGGGTCGCCCAGCTCCCCGACCGCCAGCACCGTCACGATGACCGCTACGGCCGTCGCGTAGGCTGATTTTTCTGCCCGGGCAACTGGGGAGTAATCTGGGCTGCAGCACCTTCCGGGGCTATAGCTCAGTTGGTAGAGCGTCGCGTTCGCAACGCGAAGGCCAGGGGTTCGATTCCCCTTAGCTCCACAATAAAAGGCCGCTGACCAGCACGATCACTGTGTTCGGGCAGCGGTTTTCCCCACCTGTCTCCACACCCCGGATGAACCCCGCCGGTGGGAGCCGAGCAGGTGGGTGTCCACCATGCCGATGGCCTCCATGAGGGCGTAGAGCATGGTGGGGCCGACAAACCGGAAACCGACGGCCTTGAGCTCCTTGGTGAGTGCCTCGGATTCGGGGGAGCGGGAGGCGATCTCGCCGAGCGTGCGCGGGCAGGGGGTCTGCGCGGGCTGGTGGGACCAGATGAGGTCGGCAAGGCCCCCCTGTTCCCGCAGTGCCAGGGTGGCTCGGGCGTTGAGGATCACTGCCCGGATCTTGCGTTCGTTGCGGATGATCTCGGGGTTGGCCAGCAGCCGGGCCACATCGTCTTCCCCGAAGGCGGCCACCTTTTCGGGGTCGAAGTCTGCGAAAGCGCGGCGGAAGCCCTCGCGTTTGCGCAGGACCAGCTCCCAGGACAGGCCCGCCTGGAAGGTCTCCAGGCTGAGGCGCTCGAACAGTCCCTGTTCGGTGCGCACGGGCATGCCCCATTCGGTGTCGTAGTAGTCGCGGAGCAGGTCGGTGGTGGCGGCCCAGGCGGGGCGGGCGAGTCCGTCGGAGCCGGTGATCAGGTCGGTGAATTCAGCGTCGGTCATGTCTTATTGGACTGCGTGGCCGGTTCAATGGTTCCCGAGGACCCGTTGTTCGTGTTCCAGCAGCCACTTCTTTGCGTCGAGGCCACCGCGGTAACCGCCGAGAGAGCCGTCGGCACGCAGCACACGGTGGCATGGGCGGATGATGGGCACAGGGTTGGTGGCGCAGGCGCTGCCCACGGCGCGGACGGCCTTCGGGTTGCCGCAGGTGGCGGCGAGTTCGGTGTAGGTGACGGTCTGCCCGTAGGGGATGTCCTCGAGGCAGGCCTGGGCGGCGGTGCGGAAACCTCCCTCGGGGAGGTCGAGGGGGATGTCGAAAAGCAGGCGTTCGCCGGCGAAGTACTCGGTGAGCTGGCGGGCGGCGTCGAGAAGCAGTGGCGAGGAGGGGCCGTCCGGCCCGCCGAAGTCGATGCGGGTGAGGCCGGTGTCGCTGGCGGTCAGGCTGAGGGGGCCGAGGGGTGAGTCAATGAGCACGGGGACTCCCTTCTCCGGGGGTCGGGGTCTTTCGGGGTAGTCTAATCGCATGGACAAACCGGTTGTGAGGGATGCTGCGCTGCTGTTTCTGCGTATCGTCCTCGGTACCGTGTTCGTCGCCCACGGGTGGGACAAGCTCTTCCTCACCGGGCTGACAGAGACCACCGGCCAGTTCAGTGCGTGGGGCGTGCCGCAGCCGAAGTTCTCGGTCTGGCTGGTCATGGCCACGGAACTGCTGGGCGGTGCGCTGCTGGTGGTGGGGCTGCTCACGACCCTGGTGGCGGGTGCGCTGGCGCTGCTCATGGTGGCGGCGCTGTGGTTCGTGCACGTCGGAGCCGGATTCTTCACCACCACCGGCGGCGTGGAGTTTCCTGTCGTGATGGTGGCGGCGTTGATGATGATCGTGGTTTTCGGAGCGGGGCGGGCGAGCCTGGACGGGGTGCTGACACGTGATTGACCATGACCAGGTGCAGGCGGCACTCTCCGCGCGTCTTGACGGTGAACTGTCCCCGCTGGACGACGACATCGTGGACACGCATGTGGCCAGCTGCCCCGAGTGCCGGCAGTTCCGGGACGAGGCGGTGGCACTGAGCCGGCGTCTGCGTTTCGCGGAGCCGGTGGACGGGGGCATGACCCCGCCGGATCTGTCGGAGGCCATCCTCGCGGGCGTGGAACCGGAGTGGCGCCGTACGGCCAGCGCCCGCCAGGTGGGCCTGGTGGTCTCGCGGATCCTGCTGGTCATCGCCGCTGTGTTCTGGGTGGTGTGGGGTGTGCAGCTGCTCGGTGACGCCGGCGGGCTCATTCCCGTCAGCAGCGAAGGCGTGGTCTCCCCGGACGCTGATCCGCGCACCGCCTCACTGCTTGTCGACGCCGCCGCCTTCCGCCTCTCCCTCGCCCTCGGTCTGCTGACCATCGCGTGGAAACCCCGCCTGGTCTCCGGTCTGCTGCCGGTGGTGGCCGCGCTGTGGACGTTCATGTTCGGTTTCGTGGTGCGCGACCTGGTGCTCGACGCTGTCTCCGGCACCCAGCTGCTGGGCCTGGGGCTGCTGCTGCTCACTGCCGTGGGCATGGTGTGGACGTGGCTCAACCACCACGGCTACGTCACGCTGCGTGCCGTGTGGCGGGACCTGGGGGCAGATCCGGTCTGACCGGCACGGTCTAACGCCAGCTGGGCAGCCACATCAGCGAGTGGTACCAGCCTTCGGGGACGAGGTATCCGTAGAGGATGGGGGACCAGTAGAGGAACATCGCCACCACCAGGGCGAGGTAGGCGATCACCGCGACCGTGCCCCAGCGGATCCCGCCCCCGGCCAACCGGCGCAGCCACAGCCACCCGACCGGGGTGCCGCGGCCGTGCAGCTGGCCCAGGGTCAGCGCCAGCATCGCGATGATGAAGGGGCTCAGGGCCGTGGCGTAGAAGAAGTACATCTGCCGGTCGTAGCCGATCAGCCACGGGAGAAAACCGGCGGCGAAGGCGACGACCGGTACGAGGAAGCGGCGGTCCCGGCGGATGACCAGGCACCACAACGCCCAGGCCAGCACCGGCACCGTCAACCACCAGATCGCCGGGGTTCCGAAGAGGTGGATCATGCGGCGGCAGGTGCCGGCCATACAGTCGATGTCGGTGGAGGAGTAGTAGAGGATCGGCCGACCCGCCACCAGCCAGGACCAGGGTTTGGAGTCCCAGGGGTGGGAGTGGCCGCCGGAGGTGGTCAGGGAGGCGTGGAAGCCGAGCACCGACTGGTGGTAGTGGACGAAACCCGCGGCCCAGTCGGGCAGGAACCGGGCCCAGGCATCGGCAGCCATGGAACCGTCGACCTTGGCGTGACGGTAGATGGCGGTCTCGGAGGCGAACCAGGAGCGCCAGGACCACAGGTAGACCAGCACGGGGACGATGACGATGGAGGCGAAGGCCGGGAAGGCGTCCCGGACCAGCGCGCCGAGCACCGGCCGGGGCACACCGTAGCGTCGCCGCAGGGACAGGTCCAGGAACACGGCCAGCAGACCGAAGAAGGCCATGTAGTACAGCCCGGACCACTTCACACCCAGGGCGAGGCCGAGGAAGACACCGGCGGCAAAACGCCACCAGCGAAAACCCAGGCGGGGGCCCAGCGGGGAATCCCCCATGTTTCCCGTGCGCCAGGCCTCGTGGATCCGGCCGCGCATCTGCTCATGGTCGCAGACCAGGGCCAGGGCGGCCGCCACCATGAAGAAGACCTGGAAGATGTCGAGCATGCCGAAACGCGAACTGACCAGCAGCACCCCGTCGAAGACGGCCAACAGGCCCGCGAAGGTGGCCACCTGCCAGGTGCCCGCCAGGCGCCGGACCAGCAGCATCGTGGCCACGACCGTGGCGGAGCCGAAGAGCGCCACCATGAACCGCCAACCCAGGGGCGTGTAGCCGAAGACCCACTCGCCGAGCGCGATGAGTTGCTTGGCCACCGGCGGGTGCACCACCAGGCCGTAACCCGGGTTGGACTCGATGCCGCCGATGAGCGGGTTTTCCCAGGAGCGCACCATGTCCCAGGCCTGGGGGACGTAGTGTTTCTCGTCGAATACCGGGGTGCCCGAGGAGGTCGCCGTGGTCAGTCCGGTGAAGCGGGTGGCCAGGGCCAGCACAGCGATGAGGAGCGTGCTGAGGGTGTCCGCCCGGGTCCAGGACACCGGCCGCGGCGTCACCGGCCGTACGCGGGCGGCGAAACGGGGCTGGTTGTTGACGGCGGTACTCACCCGAACGAGTCTAGGTCACGGTTGCAACGCCTAGCATGGCAGACATGGTCCCCGACAACTCCCTGCTGCCGCCCCGCGGTGTGGTGCTCGCCGCCACCCCGCTGGGCAACATCCACGACGCCTCCCCCCGCCTGCGTGCCGCGCTCGCCGGAGCGGATGTGATCGCCGCCGAGGACACCCGTCGGGTGCGCAATCTCGCGACCGCCCTCGGCGTGGAGATCCGCGGGAAGGTGGTGTCCAACTTCGACCACAACGAGCAGGGGCGCGCACGTCAGCTTCTCGACGCCGCCCGCAGCGGCATCGTCCTCGTGGTCACCGACGCCGGCATGCCGCTGGTCTCCGACCCCGGTTTCTCGCTTGTTGATGCCGCCCACACCGCGGGCGTGCCCGTCACCTGCCTGCCCGGCCCCTCCGCAGTGCCGACGGCCCTGGCACTGTCCGGCCTGCCGGTGGGTCGTTTCCTCTTCGACGGTTTCGCCCCGCGCAAGGCCGGCCCGCGGCGGGAGTGGCTGGAATCGCTGCGGACCGAGGAACGCGCGGCGTGTTTCTTCGAGTCCCCGCACCGCCTGGCCGAGACACTGGAGTTGGCTGCGGAGGTGCTCGGCCCGGAGCGCCGCGCGGCGGTGTGCCGGGAGCTGACCAAAACTTATGAGGAGGTCCGCCGGGGCACCCTGCCGGAGCTGGCGGAATGGGCTGCGGAGGGCGTGAAGGGGGAGATCACCGTCGTCATCGAGGGTGGGAGCGCGGCTGAGGTGGACGTCGACAAGCTGGTGCCCGTGGTGGAGTCCCTGGTGAGCGAGGGTATGCGGCTGAAGGATGCCTGTCGGCAGGTCGCCGCCGGGCGCGGGGTGTCCAACCGGGAACTCTACGAGGCGGTCCTGGCCGCCCGTTGAGCTCCCTCATATATTGTTATGAGGTTGTGAGTTTCCAGGTGATTCAGGTCACCTGACCTGCGCTGGGTCCGGATAACGGTCGCACAAAGACCGGGGAAGCGCCCGATTACCGGGGGTGGTGCCCGGTTTTCTCCTTGAAACCCGCCCGCAGGCTGGGAAACTTGAGGAATGACAACTACAGACCCGGACCATGGGCAGCCGGATCCCACTGCCACTGAGGAACTGGCGTCGATGATGTCGGACGCCGATGTCATCGGCGACCAGATTGAGCAGGCCACCGCAGAAAAGGCCTCCCGCCGGGAGTACGACGACCCCAAGTTCGACTGGTGGATCATCCTGCCGGCCGCGGCCGTCGTCCTCCTCACGGTCGGCTGGGGGTTGCTCGGGCCCGACAGCTTCGCGGGCTTCGCAGCCAGCGCACTGACCTTCGTGGTGGAGCAGCTCGGCTGGGCCTTCATCATCTTCGGCACCGTCTTCGTCGCGTTCATGATCATCGTGGGGGTGAGCAAATTCGGTGCCATCCGCCTCGGCGGTGACGATGAGGCACCGGAGTTCCGTACCATCTCCTGGATCGCCATGATGTTCGCCGCCGGCATGGGCATCGGCCTCATGTTCTACGGCGCGACCGAGCCGTTGACCTTCTACCGCGACGGTGTGCCCGCCCACGCCCCGCGGGAGGTGGGTACCGCGATGGCGGGCACCCTCTTCCACTGGACCCTGCACCCCTGGTCCATCTACGCCATCGTCGGCCTGGCCATCGCCTACTCCACTTTCCGCCTGCGGCGCCGGCAGCTGATCTCCTCCGCCTTCATCCCCCTCATCGGTGAGAAGCGCGCGCGGGGTGGCCTCGGTCGGTTGATCGACTGTCTGGCCATCATCGCCACCATCTTCGGCACCGCCACCTCCCTGGGTGTGGGCGCCCTGCAGATCCGCGCCGGGATCTCCGCCTCCGGGATCATCGACTCACCCGGTATGTCCACCATCGTGGGCATCGTCGCCGTACTCACGCTCGCCTTCGTGATCTCCGCGATCTCGGGCGTGGGCAAGGGTATCCAGTACCTGTCCAATGCGAACATGATCATGGCGGCGGTCCTGGCGATCTTCGTCTTCGTCGTCGGGCCGACCATCTCGATGCTCAACCTGATGCCCACGTCCATATCGGCCTATTTCGCCCAGTTCTTCGAGATGGCCGGCCGCACCGCCGTGTCCGCCGACGGCACCGCCGGCGAGTGGTTGGGCAGCTGGACCATCTTCTACTGGGCGTGGTGGATCTCCTGGTCACCCTTCGTGGGTATGTTCCTGGCACGCATCTCCCGGGGCCGCACCATCCGGGAGTTCACCATCGGCGTGCTGGTCGTGCCGTCGGTGGTCTCCACGGTGTGGTTCTCCATCTTCGGCGGCACCGCGATCACCCTCGAGCAGGAGGGCCGTTCCATCTGGGGTGACGGCAGCGCCGAGTCCCAGCTGTTCAACCTGCTGCACACCCTGCCCGGCGGCACGATCATGGGTGTGCTCGCCGTGATCCTGCTGGGCACCTTCTTCATCACCTCGGCCGATTCCGCGTCGACGGTGATGGGCACCCTCTCCCAGCACGGCCGCGGCGACGCCACCCCGTGGGTCTCCGCGACCTGGGGTCTGATGACCGCGGCCGTCGGCATGGTCATGCTCACCTCCAGCGAGGATTCCCTGGCCAACCTGCAGTCCATCACCATCGTCGCCGCCAGCCCCTTCCTGGTGATCATCATCCTGCTCATGCTCGCCCTGGTGAAGGACCTGCGTAACGATGTCCTCTACCTCGACCACCGTTCCCAGCTCGACTTCAACTCCCGCCTGGCCCGGGAACGGCGCATCCATGCCGAGCATGTGAAGAAGAAGGAACAGAAGGCGCGCCGGGAGAAGAGACTGACCAAGCGCGGCAGAGCGACACCCATGAAATAAGGTGGAGCACATGACCCAGTCTGTGCTTGTCTCCGTTGCCTGGCCGTATGCGAACGGCCCCCGCCACATCGGACACGTCGCCGGTTTCGGCGTCCCCTCCGATGTCTTCGCCCGCTACCAGCGGATGATCGGCAATGAGGTCCTCATGGTCTCCGGCACGGATGAACACGGCACACCGCTGCTGGTGCAGGCCGACAAGGAGGGCGTGACCGTCAAGGAGCTCGCCGACCGCTACAACCGGCAGATCGTGGAGGACCTCGCCGGACTCGGCCTGTCCTATGACCTGTTCACCCGCACCACCACCCGCAACCACTACGCCGTGGTCCAGGAGCTGTTCACCGGCCTGTACGAGAACGGCTACATGATCCGGGAGACCACCATGGGTGCGGTCTCCCCGTCAACCGGGCGTACCCTGCCGGACCGCTACATCGAGGGCACCTGCCCCATCTGCGGCGCCGACGGCGCCCGCGGTGACCAGTGCGACAACTGCGGCAACCAGCTTGACCCCGCCGACCTGATCAACCCGGTGTCCAAGGTCAACGGTGAGACCCCCGATTTCGTGGAGACCGAGCATTTCCTCCTCGACCTGCCCTCCTTGGCGGCGGCGCTGGGGGAGTGGCTGAAGGGCCGCGAGGACTGGCGCCCCAACGTGCTGAAGTTCTCCCTCAACCTGCTCGATGACCTGCGCCCGCGCGCCATGACCCGCGACATCGACTGGGGCGTGCCGATTCCGGTGGAGGGCTGGGCGGACAACAACGCCAAGAAGCTCTACGTCTGGTTTGATGCCGTCATCGGATACCTCTCCGCCTCCATCGAGTGGGCGTGGCGCACCGGTGAGCCGGACGCCTGGAAGCAGTGGTGGCAGGATCCGGCTGCTGCCGGCTACTACTTCATGGGCAAGGACAACATCACCTTCCACTCCCAGATCTGGCCGGCGGAGCTGCTCGGTTACGCGGGTAAGGGTGCCAAGGGCGGGGAGGTGCACAAATACGGTGAGATCAACCTGCCGACCGAGGTCGTCTCCTCCGAGTTCCTCACCATGTCGGGTTCGAAGTTCTCCTCCTCCAAGGGCGTGGTCATCTACGTCAAGGACTTCCTCGCCGAGTTCGGCCCAGACCCGCTGCGCTATTTCATCGCCGTGGCCGGCCCGGAGAACACCGACACCGACTTCACCTGGGAGGAATTTATCCGCCGGGTGAACAACGAGCTGGCCAACGGCTGGGGCAACCTGGTCAACCGCACCGTGTCCATGGCGCACAAGAACTTCGGCGAGGTGCCCACCCCGGGCGAGCTCACCGATGCTGACCTGAGGATCCTCGATCTGGCCGCCGCCACCTTCGACATCGCCGGCGAGAACCTGGCGCTGTCGAAGTTCAAGAACGGCATCACCGCCGCCATGCATGTCGTCGGGGAGGCCAACGCCTACATCGCGGAGCAGGAGCCGTGGAAGCTGGCCAAGGACGAGTCCCAGCGCGAGCGCCTGGCCACTGTGCTGTGGACCGCGCTACAGGTGGTCTCCGACTGCAATGTGCTGCTCACCCCGTACCTGCCGCACATCGCCCAGCAGGTGCACGAGACCCTCGGTCGCGAGGGCATCTGGGCCGCGAAGCCGGAGATCCATGAGGTCACCGATGACATGCCCGTCGACCTGGTCGGTGTCGGTCTGCCCGAGGCGGGGCAGAGCTACCCGGTGATCACCGGCGACTACACCACCCAGCAGGCGGTGTGGCAGCGTGTCGACGTCGTGCCGGGCACCCCGCTGGCCAAGCCGGCGCCGCTGATCCAGAAGCTGGAGCCGGAGCTCGCGGAGACCGGCCCGGAGTGGGCGCCCGTCCAGTAAAGGTGTGACGTACTACGCTGGGGGCCTGCCATCCGAGGAGCCCCCAGTGAAGTCGAGATCCACCATCCCCGCCCTGCTGCTGTTTCTGGCGGTGTTCGCCGCCGCCTTCAACCTGCGCGCGGGGATCTCTTCGCTTGGCGGGGTGCTTGATGACACCCTTGCAGCCTTCAACGCCGGCGGGTCCCTCGCCGGGGTCATCACCGCTATCCCGGGCCTCTGCTTCGCGGTCTTCGGGCTGCTGGCGGTGCCGTTGGCCCTGCGCCTGGGTCTGAGCCGCACCCTGCTGGTGGGCATGGTGCTCGCGCTGGCCGGTCTGGCGGTGCGCCCCTGGGTGGGGGACATCTGGGTGTTCATCGTGCTCACCGCCCTGGTCACCACCGGCATCGCGGTGGCCAACGTGCTGCTGCCGGCGTGGATCAAGAATCACGGTGGCCGCCACATCGTCGCCCTGATGACGGTCTACGGTTCCATCCTCGGTTTCTCTGGCGCGATCGGCCCGCTCTCCACCCTGGTCACCGGTGACTTCCGCTGGGCGCTGTTCCTGTGGGCCGTGCCCGCCGTGGTCCAGGTGCTCGTCTGGACAGTGGTGGTCCTGCGCACCGGGAAGGATGTACCTGAGCAGTCCACCCCGCAGGGTGGGGAGACCACAGACGTCTCCCTCTGGCGTTCCCCGACAGCGGTCTTCCTCATGTTCTTCTTCGGCCTGCAGTCGATGCAGGCCTACATCCAGATGGGTTGGCTGCCCAAGATCTACACCGACCACGGCGTCTCCCCGACCACCGCCAGCCTGACGCTCGTTCTGGTGGGCTGCTTCACCGTCCTCGGTGGTCTGGTCATGCCCGTGGTCATCGACCGGATGCGCAGCATCGTGTGGCTGCCGGTGGTGTTCTCGGGGGTTACGGCAGCCGGTTACCTCGGCCTGTGGCTGGCACCGGCCGCCGCTCCACTGCTGTGGGCGGGTCTGCTGGGTTTCGGTGGTTTCTGCTTCCCGACCGCCATCGCGCTGATCCCGGCCCGCAGCCGCGCCCCCATGGTCACCGCCCGGCTCTCCGGCTTCGTGCAGCCGATCGGTTATGTCATCGCCGCATTGGGCCCCTTCGTGGTGGGTGTGGCGCGGGAGGCGACGGGGGACTGGTCCCTGATCATCCCGGTGCTGGCGGCGTTGTGTGTGCTCATGGCGCTGGTGGGGTACCGGGCGGCGGGTGAGGTATTCATCGACGACGAACTCGCAGCTCAGCGCTGATGTCGGGGGTGTGGGCTACCGTGGGCCCCATGACCGCAACCAGAGCCAGGGCCGATGAACTTCTCACCGGGATCGCAGGACCGGAAGCACAATTACGCGACGACCAGTGGACCGCGATCGAGGCGCTGGTCAACCACCGGCGCCGCATGCTGGTGGTCCAGCGCACGGGCTGGGGTAAGTCGGCGGTGTATTTCATCGCGGCGAAACTGCTCCGGGATTCCGGGGCGGGGGCCTCGCTGATCATCTCGCCGCTGCTGGCGCTCATGCGCAACCAGGTGGCGGCGGCGCAGCGGGCGGGGATCCGGGCGGCCACGCTCAACAGCGCGAACATGACGGAGTGGACGGAGATTGAGGCGCAGGTCGCCGCCGGTGAGGTGGACGTGCTGCTCATCTCCCCGGAGCGCCTGAACAACCCCGGTTTCCGGGATGAGGTCCTGCCGGCACTGGCGGCCACCGTGGGCATGGTCGTGGTGGATGAGGCGCACTGCATCTCCGACTGGGGGCACGATTTCCGGCCCGATTACCGCCGCATCCGCGACCTGCTGGCCGGTCTGCGCGAGGGGGTGCCCGTCCTGGCCACCACCGCCACCGCGAATGACCGCGTGGTCACCGACGTGCAGAAGCAGCTGGGGGCGGACACCGGTGTGCTGCGCGGCGGCCTGGACCGGGAATCGCTGCATCTGGCGGTGGTGCGGCTGCCGGACACCACGGCCCGGCCCGCCTGGCTGGCCACCCACCTCGCGGAGCTGGAGGGCTCCGGCATCATCTACTGCCTCACTGTCGCCGCTGCGGAGGATCTGGCGGAGGCGCTGGATGCCGCCGGCTGGAACGTCGCCGCCTATACCGGGCGCACGGAGGCCGGGGAACGGGAGCGGCTGGAGCACGCGCTGATCAACAACGAACTCAAGGCGCTGGTGGCTACCTCGGCGTTGGGGATGGGCTTCGACAAGCCTGACCTGGGTTTCGTCGTCCACGTCGGTGCCCCGGCCTCCCCGGTGTCCTACTACCAGCAGATCGGCCGTGCCGGGCGTGGCACGGAACGCGCCGACGTCATCCTGCTCCCCGGGGTCGAGGACCGGGAGATCTGGGAGTACTTCGCCTCTGTCTCCTTCCCTGAGGAGGCCACCGTCCGCCAGCTCCTCGGTGTGCTCACAGATGAGCCGCAGTCGACGATGAAGCTGGAGGCCCAGGTGGACCTCTCGCGTTCCCGGCTGGAGCAGGTGCTCAAGGTCCTCGACGTGGACGGGGTGGTCCGCCGGGTGAAGGGCGGTTGGACAGGCACGGGGCAGGAGTGGCACTACGACGCCGCCCGCTACGCGGGGCTGGCGCAGGCCCGCACAGCCGAGCAGGAGGCCATGCTCGCCTATGAGGCCACTGATTCCTGCCGCATGCTCTTCCTGCGTGGTCAGCTCGACGATGTCACCGCCACCGCGCCCTGCGGCCGCTGCGACAATTGCACCGGCCGTCGCTGGGACACTGTCATCGATGAGGCGACCGCCCAGCGTGTGGCGGAACGCCTCACCGCCCCGGGCGTGCGTCTGAGCCAGCGGCGCCAGTGGCCCACCGGCATCAGCGTGCGCGGCCGGATCCACGGGGTGGAGCCCGGGCGGGCCTTGGGCCGGCTCAACGACATCGCCCGCGGCCCGGCCCTGAATGTCCTGTTGGCGGACCGGTCCTGGCGGCCCACCACCCCCTGGCAGCAGGACACCTGGCTGCCGCGCATCGTCGCGGTGCTCGCCGACTGGGACTGGGACACCCGCCCGACCACCGTCGTGGCCCTGGGGTCCCATGATCCCGCCGCCACGGAATTCACCGCTGCCCTGGCCGAGGCCGTCGCCGCGGTGGGTCGGATGGCCTGGGCCGGGGTGCTGCCGGTGCGCCCCGGAGCGGGGGAGGTCGCGGCCCAGAACTCCGCCTACCGGGTCACCGCGCTGCTCGACCACTGGGATTTCAGCAGCGCCGGCCCCACGGACGGGCCGGTGCTGCTGGTCACCGATGTGATCGACACAGGCTGGTCAGTCACCGTCGCCGGTTCGGCACTGGCGGAGCGGACCGGCCAGCCGGTCCTGCCTTTCGCCCTGGCCAGCCGGGGTTAGGGCAGCACCGCCAGGGCGCGGGCGGGGAAGGAGGAACCGCCGGCAGGCACCGGCCAGGACACCCACATCGTGGCGCCTGTCGCCGGAACCTGGTCCAGGTTGGTGAGGAACTCGACCTGCCAGTGGTCGTTCTCCAGCCAGTAGCGCTGCGCCGGGTACTCGTCACGCGCCACCAGCGCGCCGGGGTCGGTGTTGAGGGTGTCGTGGCCGATGGCACGCACCCCGCGCTCGTGCAGCAGCTGCACCGCATCCAGGCCCCAGCCCGGTGTGGCGGGGGAGTTGTGGGCGGTCCAGCCGGTGTGCAGCGCGACGAAACCACCCGCCGGCAGCGGCCCGTGGCGGGCCTCCCAGCGGAGGAGGTCGGCGGCGGTGAGGGAGGGGGCGTCGATAAGCGGGACGACCGCCAGCGGGAGGATGAGCTCTTCCGGGACGATCCCGGCCAGGCTGCGCGCGCCGGGTAGGGCGTGGCCGGGGGCGTCGACGTGTGTGCCCCAGGGGCCGACGAGACGGTAGTTGAGCACCTCGAAGCTGTCGGGACCGGCCTCCGCCAGCGCCGTGACCGTTATGTCGGGATCGGTGGGGAACTTCGGCTGGCCCGGGCGCATCGGGCGGGTGAGGTCCACCAGGCGGGAGAATTCCATGCCCCTACAATGCAGGCATGTCCAAGAAGAAACCCCGTCCCACGCCCGTGCCTGCCGAGCGGATCCCCGGCCTCGTCGACGCCCACACCCATCTGGCATCGGCTGGGGCGCGGACCCCGGAGGAGGTGGCGGCCCTGGTGGGCCGGGCGGTGGACGCAGGTGTGGAACAGATCTGCACGGTCGGGGACGGGCTCGCCGAGGCGGAGCTCGCGCTGCAGGCGGCACAGCACCATGAGCGGGTCTACGCGGCCTGTGCCATCCATCCGACGCGCGCGCACGAGCTTGACGGCGCCGCGCGCGCCCGGCTCACCGAGCTGGTCGCCGACCCGCGCTGCGTGGCGGTGGGGGAGACCGGTCTGGACACCTACTGGATCCGGCATGAGCCGGAGCGCACGGCCCCGCTGGAGGTGCAGGAGGAGGCGTTGCGCTGGCACATCGATCTGGCGGTGTCCTCGGGTAAGGCGCTGATGCTGCACAACCGGGAGGCGGACGAGGACCTCATGCGGGTGCTGGGGGAGGCCCCGCGGCCGGTGGAGACGATCCTGCACTGCTTCTCCTCCCCGCTGGCGGTGGCCGAGGAGGCCCTGGCGCGCGGTTATGTGCTCAGCTTCGCCGGAAACGTCACGTTCAAGCGGAATGAGGAGCTCCGGGAGGTGGCGCGGATCGCACCGCGGGGGCAGGTGCTCATCGAGACGGATGCGCCCTACATGACGCCCGAGCCTTTCCGCGGTGCGCGCAATGAGCCGGCCCTGATCGGCCACACGGCGTTGTGCGTGGCCCGGGCCCGGGGGATGGAACCGGAGGAGTTCGCCGCGGAGGTCTCGGAGACCTTCGAACGGGTCTATTGCCGCGTGGAGTGACTATTCTCACACCTGCGTGGGGTGCGCTGCGTGTTCCAGCACTTATGGAGCGGGGTGGGTGACGTGTCCGCGGGTTCCGGCGTGTCGTCGATTCCCTGAATGGCATCCAACTGTTACCGTACTGTGATCAACGAGCGGTAACGGACGGCATCTCGCTAACCGGGACCCAACGCCTTCCCCGACCGAGATCGAGAACGTAACCCCATGGGAATCAAGAACACTTCACGAATCACGCGGATCAACTCCGGTACCTCCACCGTCAAGCGGCTCGCCACTGGCGGGGTCATGGGTGCCCTGCTCGTCGGCGGTGTCTCCGTCGTCGGTGCACAGAAGGACGTCACCCTCGACATCAACGGTGAGGCCACCGAGCTGACCACCCTGTCCCGCGATGTCGCCGGCGCACTCAAGGCCGCCGGTGTCACCCTCGGCGAGCATGACCTGGTCTACCCGGCACCGAGCGAGTCCCTGGCCGAGGGGGCGGAGATCACCGTCCGCACCGCCAAGCCCGTCGCCGTGGTCATCGACGGTGAGACCACCGACATCACCTCCACCGCGCTGACCGTCGAGGACCTCGTCGGCCAGCTCGACGGTCTCACCCCGGCCGCCCGCACCGCCGAGGACGGCGACACCCGCCTCACCGACGGCATGCGCGTGGACATCACCACCCCCAAGATCGTCGCCCTCAACGACGGCGGGAAGGTCGTCTACACCGAGATCGCCGCCTCCACCGTCGGTGACCTGCTCAATGACCGCGGTATCGAACTCGGTGAGCACGACCGCGTCACCCCGGACCTGGATTCCCCGCTGACCAAGAACGCCAGGGTCGAGATCGAGCGTGTGGCCGTCGCGGAGGAGACCGTCACGGAGTCCTTCGACGCCGAGCCGGAGTACGTCGACGATCCGGAGTCCGCAGAGGGTAGCGAGAAGGTCCTCGTCGAGGGCGCCCCGGGCAGCCGTGAGGTCACCACCCGCATCACCACAGTCAACGGCGTGGAGTCTGAACGGGAGCAGATCAACGAGGTCGAGCTCGCCCCCGCCACCCCGGCGAAGATCTCCCGCGGCACCAAGGCCGCCCCCTCCGTGGCCGGCGGTTCGGTGTGGGACACCCTCGCCCAGTGCGAGTCCGGCGGTGACTGGTCCATCAACACCGGCAACGGCTACCAGGGTGGTCTGCAGTTCTCGCCCTCCACCTGGGCCGCCTACGGTGGCACCCAGTACGCGGCCACCGCCAACCTGGCCACCCGCGAGCAGCAGATCGCCATCGCCGAGAAAACCCAGGCAGGCCAGGGCTGGGGCGCGTGGCCCGCCTGCACCGCGAAGATGGGTCTGCGCTAGCCGCGGAATCTGGTTACCCTCGGGTGGCGGAAGGATATTCAGCCCAACGCATGCGAGAGGTAATCCCCATGTCCCACCTGAACAACATCCGCGTCGCGGTCATCGCCACCGACAACTTCGAGGACTCCGAGCTCAGCAGCCCGGTTGCGGCCGTCCGTGAGCACGGTGCCACCGTGACCATCCTGTCCACCGAGGCCGGCACCATCGAGGGCAAGAACGGCACGCAGGTCACCGTCGACGCCACCACCGCCGACGCCGACCCGGTCGAATTCGACGCCCTCATCCTGCCGGGCGGCACCGGTAACGCCGACAGGATCCGCATGGATGAGGCCGCCGTCGACTTCGTGAGGAAGCACGTCGAGGCCGGCAAACCCGTCGGCGTGATCTGCCACGGCGGCTGGATCCTCACCGACGCCGACGTGCTCTCCGGACGCACCCTCACCTCCTACCCCTCACTGAAGACGGATCTGCGCAACGCCGGTGCCACCTGGGTGGATGAGGAGGTCCACGTCGACAACGGGCTGGTCTCCTCCCGCACCCCGGAGGACCTGCCCGCCTTCAACGAGAAGATCCTGGAGCAGTTCGCCGCCGGTGCGCGGTAGCCGTCAACCGCTGCGGGTGGTCTAGATTGGTTGCATGACCTCCAGTGACCAGCCCGCCGACCTGCTCGGCCCCGTGGAGATCCGCGCCCTGGCGGAGAAGCTCGACGTCACCCCGACGAAGAAGCTCGGCCAGAACTTCCTGCACGACCCGAACACGGTGCGTCGGATCATCGCGGCCGCGGACCTCGACCCCGCCGACCACGTCGTGGAGGTGGGGCCCGGTCTCGGTTCCCTCACCCTCGGGCTGCTGGACACCGTGGCGAAGGTCACGGCCGTGGAAATCGACCGGCGCCTGGCCGCCGAACTGCCCGCCACCGTCGCCAGCCGCGCCCCGCAGTACGCCGACCGGCTGACGGTCGTGCAGAAGGATGCCCTGCGCGTAGCCCCGGAGGACCTGGGGCAGCCCACCGCCCTGGTGGCCAACCTGCCCTACAACGTCTCCGTGCCGGTGCTGCTGCACTTTCTGGCCACCTTCCCGAGCATCCGCCGGGTGCTGGTGATGGTGCAGGCCGAGGTCGCCGACCGCCTCGCAGCGGCATCCGGCTCGAAGATCTACGGCGTGCCCAGCGTCAAGGCCGCCTTCTACGGTGATGTCCGCCGCGCCGGCGCCATCGGCCGCCACGTGTTCTGGCCCGCCCCGAACATCGAGTCCGGCCTGGTCCGCATCGACCTGTTCGCCCCCGGAACCGAGCCCTGGCCGGTCAATGAGGAATCCCGGGCCGTGGTCTGGCCGGTTGTCGACGCCGCCTTCGCCCAACGCCGCAAGACCCTCCGCGCCGCGCTCGCCGGCCACTACGGCTCCGCCACCGCCGCCGAGGAGGCCCTGCGGGCGGCGGACATCGACCCGCAGCTGCGCGGCGAGAAGCTCACCGTCCACGATTTCGTCCGGCTGGCGGGGATCACCTCATGAGGCGCATCAGTGCCCGGGCCCACGCCAAGATCAACCTCCACCTCGGGGTGGGGGATCTGCGCGAGGACGGCTACCACGACCTGGTCACCGTCTTCCAGTCCCTCAGCCTGGCGGATACGGTGACGCTCGACATCTCCGCGGAGGAGACGGTGGCCTCCGGGAGCATCGTCGGGGCGCTCACCGTCAACGGCCTGGATGCGGCCTCGGTGCCGCGCGATGCGGGAAACCTGGCGTGGCGGGCCGTCGATAAGCTCGTCGACCACTACCGCGTCCAGTTCGGGCTGGAGGAGGCCCCGCGGGTGTACATCAACATCCACAAGGGCATCCCCACCGCCGGCGGCATGGCGGGCGGTTCCGCCGACGCCGCGGCTGCCCTCGTGGCCACCCACGCACTGCTCAGCGAGACATACCCCGCCCTGCCCATGGGCACCCTGCTGGAGCTGGCCGCCGAGCTGGGCTCCGATGTGCCCTTCACCCTGCGTGGCGGCACCATGCTCGGCACCGGCCGCGGCGAACAGCTGACACCGATGCTCTCCCGCGGCACCTACCACTGGGCGCTGATCTTCTTCCGGGAGGGACTGTCCACCCCGGCGGTGTTCCAGGAACTCGACAGGTTGCGCGCCGAGGGCATCACCAGCGGACCCTCCCTGCACACCGAGGACCTGGCCCGCACATTGATGACCGGTGATCCGGAGAAACTCGCCGGCACCCTGACCAATGATCTGCAGCTCCCCGCCATCATGCTGCGCCGCGACGTCGCCCGCACACTGGATGTGGGCAGGCAGGCCGGCGCCCTGGCGGCCATGGTCTCCGGCTCGGGCCCCACGGTCGCCTTCCTCTGCGATTCGCAGCTGCAGGCCCGCGACCTCGTCGACGACCTGCTCGCCGACGGCAGCGCCTATTCCGGCGCCACCGCCCACGGCCCCGGCAAGGGCGCCCACGTCATCGACTGAGTACGCCGTGGCATGCACCCCCGACATGAGTTTTCCCGCCGGAGGGCCGCAGCAGCATAGAATATGCAGTTGATATGGCGAATCTGATTAATCTCGAGAATGTCTCCAAGACCTGGGGGCTCAAGACCCTCCTCGACGGCGTGAGCCTCGGCGTGCAGACCGGCGACCGCATCGGCGTCGTCGGACTCAACGGCGGCGGCAAGACCACCCTTCTGGAGGTCCTCACCGGCATCGAGGAGCCCGACTCCGGCCGGGTGTCCCACACCTCCAACCTGCGCATGGCGGTGGTCACCCAGCGCGCGGACCTCGACGATGAGGACACCGTCGCCGACGTCGTTCTCGCCCCGCTGGGCCTGCAGACCTTCGAGTGGGCCTCCAACGCGCTCGTGCGTGAGGTCCTCGGTGGTCTCGGCGTGGCCGAGCTGGGCCTGGACACGAAGGTCGGCGGTCTCTCCGGTGGCGAACGGCGCCGCGTCAACCTCGCTGCGGCCCTGGTCCGTGACCTTGACCTGGTGGTCCTCGACGAACCGACCAACCATCTCGACGTCGAGGGCGTGCAGTGGTTGGCGGAGCACCTGATCTCCCGGCGCATGGCCATCGTCGTAGTCACCCACGACCGCTGGTTCCTGGACACCATCGCCACCATGACGTGGGAGGTGCACGACGGCCGCGTCGACATCTACGAAGGCGGCTACAACGACTGGGTCTTCGCCCGGGCGGAGCGCGCCCGGCAGGCTGACGCCATCGAGCAGCGGCGCCAGAACCTCGCGCGCAAGGAACTCGCCTGGCTGCGGCGTGGCGCACCTGCGCGCACCTCGAAGCCCCGTTACCGCGTCGAGGCCGCCGAAACGCTCATCGCCGACGTGCCGGCACCGCGTGACTCCGTCGAGCTCATGGCCTTCTCCCGGCAGCGGCAGGGCAAGGTCGTCATCGAGCTTGAGGACGCCCGCGTCGAGACCCTGGACGGGCGGATGCTCGTCGACCACCTCACCTGGCGCCTGGCCCCCGGCGAGCGCATCGGCCTCGTCGGTGTCAACGGCTCCGGCAAGACCACGCTCCTGCGTACCCTCGCCGGCGAGCACCCGCTGGCCTCCGGCAAACGCATCGAGGGGCAGACGGTCCGCCTCGGTTGGTTGCGCCAGGAACTCGATGACCTCGACCCCAGGCGCACGCTTCTTGACGCAGTCGAGGACGTCGCCACCTACGTGCAGCTGGGCAAGAAGGAGATGTCCGCCTCCCAGCTCGCCGAGCGCCTGGGTTTCTCCCCGAAACGCCAGCGCACCCCAGTGGGGGACCTCTCCGGTGGTGAACGCCGCCGCCTGCAGCTGACGCGCGTGCTCATGGCGGAGCCGAACGTACTGCTCCTCGACGAGCCCACCAACGACCTCGACATCGACACCCTCCAGGAACTGGAGTCCCTCCTTGATTCCTGGCCGGGCACCCTCGTGGTCATCTCCCACGACCGTTACCTCATCGAACGCGTCACGGACACCACCTGGGCACTGTTCGGCGACGGGAATCTCACCAACCTGCCGCGCGGTATCGAGCAGTACCTCGAGATCCGCGGCCAGATGGCGGAGGCGGAGGGCTCTGCCCCGCTCGACCTGGGGGAGAAGGACCGCCCGGCTGTCGAGAAGCAGTCCGGACTGAGCTCCCAGGAGGAGCGTGAGCTGAAGAAGCAGCTCAACGCCCTGGAACGCAAGATGTCGCGTATCGACGACCGCATAGCCACCTTCGAGCAGGAGATGGCCGTGCTCTCCGCCTCGGATGACCCCGACTACGGCAAGATCTCCGACGCCAACGCCGCCCTCAACGAGGCCCGCACCGAATACGAGGAACTCGAGATGGAGTGGCTCGAGGTTGGGGAGCAGCTGGAGGGTTAGTCCTCCGCCAGCAGCGTGCCCAGCCAGATGCCGAGCGCCAGGTCATCAATCTGACCGAGCCACGTCTGGCGTACCCGGCCCTGCCGGTCCACGAGCATGGTGGTGGGGGTGCCCTCCAACCGCCAACGACGCATCGTCGCCGGCAGGACCCCAGCGCCGGGCCTGTCGACGGCCACCGGGAAGCTCACCCCGAACTCGGAGAGGAAGACTTCGAGCGCTTCGGGGGTCATGACCTCATGGTGCTCGAAGACGCTGTGGATGCCGATCACCGCGACCTGATCGCCCTTGACCATGCGGTGCACGCGCTGGGCCTGGGGGATGCCGTGGTTGACGCAGCCCGGGCACAGCATCTGGAAGAACTCGATGAGCACGACCTTCCCCCGCAGGTCCTCCGGGCTCAGCGGCCCGGAGTTGAACCAGTGGCTGACATCGAAATCCAGGGGCTCGTACGTGGCCATGGTCACAGCCTAGCCGGAGATGCCGCCGCTGAGATCGGGATCGGGGAGCGGGTGCACCATCCAGCCGGACCAGTCACATTTCCGGAAACCGAAGGGGACGGGGAAGGGCAGGTCCCGCAGCACCACGCGCAGGACGATCTCCTCGTCCCACGCGGCGTCGGCGATCATCTGCTCCACCTTCTCGGTGGTCATACCGGGGTCGATGTGGAAGGCCTTGTAGTCGATTCCCTTCGGGCCGACCACGTTGTAGGGCTTCAGGAACAGGCGCAGGAAGGTGGCCACCGGAATCTCCTTGAGGAAGGGACTGTCTTTCCTGTCCATCGAACACCACGGCAGAGCGTTTCTCACGCCGGACACCTATCATGGTCCGCATGATCCTGATCAATGTCCGATTCCGTCCGCTTCCCGAGTATGTCGAGAATTTCCGCGAGCTGGTCGAGGAGTTCACTGCCGCCACCCGCGCGGAGCCCGGCTGCATCTTCTTCGACTGGTCCCGCAACACCGATGACCCGGCCGAGTACATCCTCATCGAGGCCTTCCACGATGACGGCGCCGAGGCGCACGTGCAGTCGGAGCACTTCAGGAAGGCCGGGGAGATGTTCCCGGAGATCCTGAGTGAGACCCCGCAGATCATCAACACCCTCATCGAGGGCAAGACCGACTGGGACCGCATGGCCGAATTCCAGGTCGGCTGACGGTACTCTCGGAACCATGGGCAACAAGGACACCGACATCACTGACCGCCGCAAGCCACCAGGGAAGCTGAACAAGAAGGCCTACGAGAAGGAACTCAAACGTCTGCAGGCCGAACTGGTGGACATGCAGCAGTGGGTGGTCGAGACCGGTGCCCGTGTCGTCATCATCATGGAGGGCCGTGACGCCGCCGGCAAGGGCTCCGCGATCAAGCGGATCACCCAGTACCTCAATCCGCGCAGCGCGCGCATCGAGGCCCTGCCCGCCCCGAACTCCCGGGAGCAGGGGCAGTGGTACTTCCAGCGCTATGTGGAGAAGCTGCCCACCGCCGGTGAGATCGTCATCTTCGACCGTTCCTGGTACAACCGGGCGGGTGTGGAACGGGTGATGGGCTTCTGCACCTCGCAGGAGTACCGCCGTTTCCTGCACCAGGCCCCCATCTTCGAGCGTCTCCTGGTGGAGGACGGGATCCTGCTGCGCAAGTACTGGTTCTCGGTCTCCGACGAGGAGCAGGTGGCGCGTTTCCAGTCGCGCCTGGAGGACCCGCTGCGCCGCTGGAAGCTCTCACCGATGGATCTGCAGTCGATCACCCGCTGGGAGGACTACTCGCGGGCGAAGGACGAGATGTTCATCCACACCGACATCCCCTCCGCCCCCTGGTACACGGTGGAGAGCGAGGACAAGAAGCGCTCACGCATCAATGTCATCAGCCATCTGCTGTCGACGATCCCCTACGAGAGGATCGACCGGCCGCTGCCGGAGATCCCGCAGCGCCCGACCTCGGACAACGGCTATGCGCGCCCGCCGCGTGCCGAGTTCCACTATGTCCCCGACGTGGCCTCCCGGCTCGTGGAGAAGAAGGCGAAGAAGAAGCGGTAGCACCGGCTCACATGCCCAGCATCCCCCGAAGCACGGTTACCACACCGGCCTCCGTGTTGGGTGGGGCGATGTGGTGTGCGATGGCCCGGATCTCCGGGTGGGCGTTCTCCATCGCGTAGGCCGTGCCGGCGGCCTGCAGCAGCTCCAGATCGTTGAGGTAGTCGCCGAAGGCGAGGATCTCGTGCTTCTCCACGCCCAGTTCCTCCGCCAGCGCAGTCAGCGCCCGGCCCTTGCCGGCCTCAGCTGACATGATGTCGACCCAGTGCGCACCGGAGACCACGACGTTGGCGTCGGGGGCGGCCCGGCGCAGCGGCGGGTAGGCGTATTCCTCGGCGTCGTGGCTGGTGAAGATCGCCAGCTTGATCACGTCGGCGTCGGCGACATCCAGCAGATCCGGCACCTGCTCCCGGGACACGTAGTACTTCTGCAGCTCGGTCCGGGTCGTCTCGCTGACGGTGGGCAGGTGGTAGGCCACGTCGGGGGTGCACACCACCAGGTCGAGTTCCTCCTCGCCGCAGGCGGCGATGACGGAGCGGACGATGGTGGGGTTCAGCAGGGTGGTGGACACGATGCCGCCCTCATGGAATACGCAGGTGCCGTTCTCGGCGATGAAGGTTCCCGGGTCGTGTTCGCCGGGGAACATCGAACGCAGTGTGGCCAGCTGGCGGCCGGAGGCCGGTGCGACGGCGATGCCGCGGGAGCGGGCCTCGGTGAGGACCTCCCAGAAGGTGTCGGGGATGCGGCCCTCGGGGTCGAGCAGCGTGCCGTCCATGTCGAGGGCGATGAGGCGGAACTCCATAAAATATGACCTTCCCGTCGGTAGGCTGTGCACATGACCACACAGACTGAAACGCCCGTGCTCGTCTCCGTCCGCCACCATACCGGCGTTCTGGAACTCAACCGTCCCAGGGCGCTCAACAGCCTCAACCCGGAGATGGTGGAGATCATCACCCGCGCCCTGGAGGAGTGGCGGGACGATGAATCCGTCGCCCAGGTGCTCATCACCTCGACCTCCCCGAAGGCCTTCTGCGCCGGTGGCGATGTCCGCCACGTCCGTGAGGAGATCCTCGCCGGGCAGGAGGAACGGGCCGACCGGTTCTTCTCGGACGAGTACGCGATGAACCACCTCATCGCCGGCTACCCCAAGCCCTATATCGCGGTACTTGACGGCATCACCATGGGTGGCGGGCTGGGCGTGTCCGCCCACGGCTCCCACCGCGTGGTCACGGGGCAGGCGTGGGCCTCCATGCCGGAGATGGCCATCGGTTACATCACCGACGTCGGCATCTCCTGGGCCTCCCAGCGCTGGCCGGGCTCCTCGCCCGCCCTCGGCGCCTTCATCGGCCTGACCGGTTACCGGCTCACCGCCGCCGACATGCTCTACTGCGGCCTGGCCACCCACATGGTCGCCGACGCGGCGGCCTTCACCGGGGATGTCGTTGACCTCGGGGTCGAGGAGGCGCTGACCACCCACGCGACCGTGGTGGCGGAGGAGTCCCGCCTCGCCGAGTGGCGGGAGAGCATCGAGGAGGTCTTCTCCAATGTGACCTGGGCGGATATCGACGCCGCCCTGGCCACCCACGCCGACCAGGACTTCGTCACCGCCGTCCGCGTGCTCATGGCGGGCGGTTCCCCGTCGGCGATTCTCGCCACCGCCGAGCTCTACGCCGCCAACCGGGACGCCCCTGACCTGCGCCACGGCCTGGACAACGAGGAACGCCTCGGTGAGCTCGTCCGCCGCCAGCCCGATTTTCTGGAGGGCGTGCGCGCCGTGCTCGTGGACAAGACCCGTGATCCGCAGTTCAGCCCCGTCCCGGACCCGAACGTCTACCGCGCCGTGCTGCAGTGAAGGTGTGGGGCTGGTACCTCGGCATTCTCGCGGTGCTGCTGGGCTGCTGGGGATACCTGGTACTCAACTTCCACCTCGTGCCGGATCCCATGCCGACCCACTTCGGGCTGGACGGGCAACCGGACGGCTGGGCACGTAAGTCACTGGGCACCGCGTTGGGCCTGGTCGGGATGGGGCCCATGATCCTGCTGGTGGTGGGTGCGGGGGTGAGCGGACTCAATAACGCCATCGCCCGGGACGCAGGGGAACGGCAGCAGCTGTCTGCCCGGTTGATGAGCCCCGTGATCGCCGCCTGGCTCTTTGTCCTGGCCGCCTTCATCGCGACCGGGGTGACTGCCGGTCTGCTCGGCCACCACGGGCCAGTGGTCAGCTGGGGTCTGCTGGGCGGCATCCTCCTGGCCACCGCTGTGATGGCCTGGCGGATGCGCCTGGTCAGCCGTACCATCGATGCCGCGCATCCGCCGGAGGAGAAGGAAAAGCGCACCCGTTGGGGTTTCTACTTCAATGCCGATGACCCGGAAACGATGGTCTCCCTGGAGAACGGCTCCTACACCACCCTCAACTTCGCCCGCCCCGGAGCGTGGGGGATCCTGGCGATGCTGCTCGGGCCGATGATCGTGCTCGTCACGGTGGCGGCGCTGGCATGAGGTCGAGAAGGTCTGCACTGGCGCGGATCAGGGCCTCCGACTGCACAGTGATCGACTGGAGTCGTTTCCGGAGCACATCGGTTGCCTGACTAACATCACCGAACTGGCGGATGGGGACGAGGATCTCCCCGATCGCGCCGCCAGGCCACTGAGTGAGTATTCGTTCACGGTGGCAACCCTCCGTAAGCACTTCAACTTTAAGCTTGAACCATGTCCATGGAACAGGTACTTGAAACAATCAGAAACTTCCCCGGGGTGATGGAACTCGCACCCCAGACCGGCAGTGAACACCCGGAGGTCTCGTGGGGAGACCATTTCTTCTACTACGCCCCGGACGGAGAGCTGCCGACGAACCGGCAGCCCTACGCAACGATCATCACCGACAATTATCCGGACGACACCGGATCACACCTCGATCTTCCCGACCGGTGGCGGTTGAACATCCATGTCGGACGGGCCCAGTTCGCGGAGATCCTGGGTTTCGGCGTCGAGGACATCGACTCGACCGGTGTCGACTTCGGCGTCGCTGACGTATTCTTCCCCCACCCGCTCTACGGGGCCTACGGTTGGATTTCCGTGGTCAATCCAGGAGACAACACCCTGTCGCGGGCCACGGCAGCGCTTCTCGACGCCCACCTGGCCGACCAATCCCGTGTCGAACGGCGTTAGATGTCCACACCCCGTAGCCGGGCATAGGATGCCCGGGCCCGCTGCTGGTCCAGATCGGTGGCGAGCGGGGCCTGCAGGGTCGCCGCCACCGCGGCGGGGGTGGTCGGGGCGTCCGGGCCGGGGAGGCGGAGGGCGGGGGCGTCGAGCAGGACGACGCCCGTGGTCTCCTTATTCAGGGGCACGAAGGCGTGCGTCCACATGCCCAGGACCGGCTTGACCGCATCCGTCAGACCAAGGAGCCGGGCCCGGTCGAGGGAGAGTCTGGGACGGGCCATGTCGAGGATGCCGTTGTCGATACCGAAGCGCCGCAGATTCTCCGCCGGGCCGGGTGGCAGGTTCGGGTCGGCCCACGCCCAGGTCCACGTGTCGGCGGTGACGGTGGCGACGATGAGGGCCGTGGCCTCCACCTGCTCGTTGAGCAGGGCCCGGCCCCGCGCGATGTCGAGATTGATGCGCGGATCAGGGAGAGTGCCGTTGAACAGGAGCTGGTGTTCGGCTGCGAAGAAGTGGGCGTCGGCACGCACCTCGGCCAGATCCATCCCGCCGGAGACCACCACCGGCAGGTCGCCGTCGAAGAGGACCTTCGTGCCGTCGGAGAAGTCGAAGCTCGTCGCACTGGAGCGCACCCCCAGGCCGCGGGTGGCGGCGTAGGAGAGCAGGGCCCGGCGGGCGTCGAGACGCGAGTCGAGTCCGGCCAACCCCAGCGTCAGCACGCTGCGGATCGGACCGGGCTCAGAACGGAAACCCAGGGCCAGCACCCGCGTCGCCCCGGCGGACGGGGCGAGCAGGACAGGCACGTTGCCGTGGAGGGTGCGGGCCGCGCTGAGCAGCTCATCGGAAGCCGGTTGCGGGGCATGCAGCTCCGGGATGTCCAGCTCATGGTGCCGGCTCCACTCCCACCGGCCGTCGGTGATCCGGGCGACCTCGGTGGCCGGCAGGTCCCGCGCCCCCACGCGGGCAATGTCGCCGGTGAACTCCACCCCCGATGTCCCCATCTCCCGGGCCCAGGCGGCGTCGATGTCCGCCTGGGCGAGGGCACCGTCGGTGCGCAGGTCAGTGAGCGAGGTGGGGGCGGGCAGATCCATGGGCCCAGGATATCTGAGCCCCCGGTCCTACTTGATGCCCTGGCGCTCCTTGAACTCGCGGCGCTTGGCGTGCAGGATCGGCTCGGTGTAACCGGACGGGGATTCGGTGCCCTTGAGGATCAGGTCCTTGGCGGCCTGGAAGGCGATGGAGTAGTCGAAGTCGACGGCCATCGGCAGGTAGGCCGGGTCCCCCTCGTTCTGGCGGTCGACGACCTCCGCCATGCGCTTGAGGGACTCGAGGACCTCCTCCTCGGTGACGACACCGTGGACCAGCCAGTTGCACAGCAGCTGGGAGGAGATGCGCAGGGTCGCGCGGTCCTCCATGAGGTCGATGTCGTGGATGTCCGGGACCTTGGAGCAGCCGACACCCTGCTCGACCCAGCGGACGACATAGCCCAGGATGGACTGGCAGTTGTTGTCCAGCTCCTCCTTCTTCTCCGCCTCGGACCAGTCGGTGGAGGGGGAGACGGGGACGGTCAACAGGCCGTGGAAGGTGTCCCGGCGGCCTTTCGCCTTGAGCTCGTCCTGGACGGAGAAGACATCGACCTGGTGGTAGTGGGTGGCGTGCAGGGTCGCGCCGGTGGGGGAGGGGACCCAGGCGGTGTTCGCACCCTCACGTGGCTGACCGATCTTGGCCTCCAGCATTTCAGCCATCAGCTCGGTCATGGCCCACATGCCCTTGCCGATCTGGGACTTGCCCGACAGACCACGGGCCAGGCCGGAGTCGACATTGGAATCCTCGTAGGACTGCTTCCACGGGGCCTTCTGCATGTCAGCCTTGCGGACCATGGCGCCGGCCTGCATGGAGGTGTGGATCTCATCGCCGGTGCGGTCCAGGAAGCCCGTGTTGATGAACGCCAGGCGGTCTGCGACGTTCATGATGCAGGCATCCAGGTTGACGGAGGTGCGGCGCTCCTCATCCATGACGCCGACCTTGAGGGTGTAGCGCGGCAGTCCGAGCAGGTCCTCGACGCGGGCGAACAGGTCGTTGGTGAAGGCGACCTCGTCGGGGCCGTGCTGCTTCGGCTTGACGATGTAGATGGAGCCGGTGCGGGAGTTGCGCAGCGGGTTGCGGACGTCCAGGCCCGGGATGGCGGCGACGGTGGTGACGACAGCATCCATGATGCCCTCGAAGATCTCCTCGCCGTCAACGAGGATCGCCGGGTTCTGCATGAGGTGGCCGACGTTGCGGACGAAGAGCAGGGAACGGCCGTGAAGACGGATGTCGGTGCCGTTGCGGCCGATGAAGTTGCGGTCGCGGTTGAGGGTGCGGGTGAAGGTCCGGTCGCCCTTGGCGACCTCCTCCTTCAGCTCACCGGTGTTCAGGCCGAACCAGTTGCGGTAGCCGAGGGTCTTGTCCTCACCGTCAACCGCGGCGATGGAGTCCTCGAAGTCCATGATGGTGGTGATGGCGGACTCGAGGACGATGTCCTTGATGCCGCACTTGTCGTCCTTGCCCACCGGGGTGGACGGGTCGACCTGCAGCTCAATGTGCAGGCCGTTGTTGCGCAGCAGGATGGAGGACGGATCCTCGAGATCACCGGTGAAACCGCGGTAGGCGGTCTTGTCCTGCAGGCGGTGCTCCTGATCGCCGACACGGGCGACCAGGTAGCCGGCGGTGATGTCGTAGCGGTCGACATCGGCGTGGGAGGCGCCCTCCAGCGGGACGGCCTTGTCCAGGAAGTCACGGCCCCAGGCGATGACCTTCCTGCCGCGGACCGGGTTGTAGCTCCTGCCCTTCTCCGCACCGTCATCCTCGGGGATGGCGTTGGTGCCGTAGAGGGCATCGTAGAGGGAGCCCCAGCGTGCGTTCGCGGCGTTCAGGGCGAAACGGGCGTTGAGGATCGGGACGACCAGCTGCGGGCCGGCCATGATGGCGATCTCGTCGTCGACGCCGCGGGTGCGGATCTCGCCCTCCTCCGGCGCGTCGACCAGGTAGCCGATCTCACGCAGGAAAGCCTCATGCTGGGCCGGGTCAGGCTGGCCGGGGGTGGCGCGGTAGTACTCGTCGAGCTTCGCCTGCAGCTCGTCGCGGCGGGCGAGCAGTTCCTTGTTCCGCGGGGTGAAATCTCTGACGATCTCGGTGAAACCGTTCCAGAACTCGTCGGCGTCGACGCCCACGACCGGGAGGACCTCATTGGCGAGGAAGTCGTGCAGGACCTTGGCAACCTGAAGGCCGGCGACCTCGATGCGTTCGGTGGTGTCCTTCAACTCAGTCTGAGTCATCTGAATGCTCCTTGGCGGGTCTGGGAATCTGAAGAAATGCGGAAACACTCGCATACTAGGCGATGTCCCCACCCTAAGTGATTCCAGTCACGGGGTAAATGGTTTCGCGGATTTAGCCGCTCACTACCCCTGATATGACGTCGGTCTCACCTGTCTGTTCGCATGACTTTGGCGGGCTGTGCGGCCGTACCTGCACTTTTGGTTTCGATTCATTTGTGCAGGCCATGGGGTTGGGAGTCAACCGGACATTCGACCTCCGGGAGTTGTGGGGTTAACAAAATTAGCAAAAACCCCCACTACCCCCGCACATAATTTGGACGGCCCCAGCCATTGACGGCGGGCACTTTTAAGGGCACTGTGTGAGTCACGCCACCGAGAGCGGATGCAGATCCCGCAGGTGGAACCCTCCTCCATACCTACGCCGGGCAGCCCCACGGGCTGAGCCGGCGAACAAGACAGGAAAGTGAGTCCTCTCCATGACCACTACCGGCCAGGCACGTACCGCAGCTGAGATCCAGAAGGACTGGGACGAGAACCCCCGCTGGGAAGGCATCACCCGCGACTACACCGCTGAGCAGGTGGAGCAGCTCCAGGGCAACGTCATCGAGGAGCACACCCTCGCCCGCCGCGGCGCCGAGATCCTGTGGGACAAGGTCTCCAAGCGCGACGGCTCCTACATCAACTCCCTGGGTGCCCTCACCGGCAACATGGCTGTCCAGCAGGTCCGCGCCGGCCTGCAGGCCGTCTACCTCTCCGGCTGGCAGGTCGCCGGCGACGCCAACCTCTCCGGCCACACCTACCCGGACCAGTCCCTGTACCCGGCCAACTCCGTGCCGAGCGTCGTCCGCCGCATCAACAACGCGCTGATGCGCGCCGACGAGATCTCCCGCGTCGAGGGTGACACCTCCGTCGAGGACTGGCTGGTCCCGATCGTCGCCGACGGTGAGGCCGGCTTCGGTGGCGCACTCAACGTCTACGAGCTGCAGAAGGCCATGATCAACGCCGGTGCCGCCGGCACCCACTGGGAGGACCAGCTGGCCTCCGAGAAGAAGTGTGGCCACCTCGGTGGCAAGGTGCTCATCCCGACCCAGCAGCACATCCGCACCCTGACCTCCGCCCGCCTGGCCGCTGACGTCGCCGACACCCCGACCGTCGTCATCGCCCGCACCGACGCCGAGGCCGCCACCCTGATCACCTCCGACGTCGATGAGCGCGACAAGCCGTTCATCACCGGTGAGCGCACCGCCGAGGGTTACTACCACGTCAAGAACGGCCTCGAGCCCTGCATCGCCCGTGCGAAGTCCTACGCCCCGTACGCAGACATGATCTGGATGGAGACCGGCACCCCGGACCTCGAGCTGGCCAAGAAGTTCGCCGACGGCGTCCACGAGGAGTTCCCGGACCAGCTGCTGTCCTACAACTGCTCCCCGTCCTTCAACTGGTCCGCACACCTCGACGCGGACGAGATCGCCAAGTTCCAGAAGGAGCTGGGCGCGATGGGCTTCACCTTCCAGTTCATCACCCTGGCAGGCTTCCACTCCCTGAACTACGGCATGTTCGACCTGGCCCACGGCTACGCCCGCGAGGGCATGCCCGCCTTCGTCGACCTGCAGAACCGTGAGTTCAAGGCTGCCGAGGAGCGCGGCTTCACCGCCGTCAGGCACCAGCGTGAGGTCGGTGCCGGCTACTTCGACACCATCGCCACCACCGTCGACCCGCTGTCCTCCACCACCGCCCTCAAGGGCTCCACCGAGGAAGGCCAGTTCTAATACAACAGAACTGACAGTATTCGACAGCTGATGCCGAAGGCGGCGTGCACCGTGAACCATCACGGGCACGCCGCCTTCGTGCTTCCCGCACCAGATCAAGGAGAAACACGCATGACCACCTTCATTCCCACCGCCGACCTCGTCGACATCATCGGTGAGGACGTCCGCTCCTGCGATACCCAGTTCCGGGACTTCGGGGGTATCACCGATTTCTGCGGCTCCATCACCACCATCCGCTGCCACCACGACAACGGCCTGGTCAAGCAGACACTGAACACCCCCAACCCGGGCGGCGTGCTCGTCGTTGACGGACAGGGTTCCCTCCACACCGCGCTCATGGGTGACCTCATCGCCGGCGCCGGCGTGGCGAACGGCTGGGCAGGTGTGGTCATCCTCGGCGCGGTCCGCGATTCCGCGGTCATCCGCACCCTGGAGATCGGCACCAAGGCGCTCGGCACCAACCCGCGCAAGTCCGCCAAGGACGCGGCGGGGGAGAAGGACGTGACCGTATCCTTCGGCGGCGTCGACTTCGTGCCGGGCCACATCCTCTACGCCGACGCCGACGGGATCGTCGTGACCGAGGAACCGGTCCCGGACCCGGCTGTATAGAATCGTCGGGAACCCCCACCCGCCAGCTCTCCCCGGAAAGGGCGGCATCCTTGTTCCAGGCCGTGTCCTTCGCGCTGTTGGACTCCCTCAACGCGCTGCTCATCGGTGTCATCGTCGCCCTGGGCGTGATGCTGCCACGCACCGGTCGCTACCGGCGCATCGTCACCCTCCTCATCGCGGGTGACTGGCTGGGGGTGTTCCTCCTCGCCCTGGTCACCATGCTCATCTTCGACGGGCTCGGGGACCTGGTGCAGCGGGCGCTGGAATCGCCGGTCTTCGGAATACTGCTCATCGCCACCGGCCTGATCACCCTCGTGCTCACGGTACGCAGTTCCGGAAACGGTGATTCCGCCCTGGTCCGGCGGTTGCTCGGCCCGCTGAAGGAACCGTCGGTCAAGACCGTCGGCGTGGGTTTCGTGCTGGGGGTCACCCAGTCGGCGACGTCGTTGCCTTTCTTCACCGGCCTGGCCTTCCTTTCCGTCAGTGGTTACGGGCCTGCGGTGCGCTACGTCGGGTTGATCTTCTACGCCAGCCTGGCGCTCAGCCTGCCGGCCCTCTCCGCCTTCTTCGTCGGGATGGTCCGTGCCTACCCCTACAGTCCTTTCGGCCGGGCCTTCGAGTACATGCGTGTCCGGCAGGAGCTCATGGTCAGGATCGCGGGTTATGTGGTGGCGGTCGCGCTCACGGTCTTCGGTATTGCGACGCTGCTGTAGCGCTATTCCACGATGAAGGCCACGTTCAGCCCGTCGAGCTCGTAGCCACCCGGCTCCGCCGGCACCGTTGAGGTGATCTCAGCGGCCACCGCACGGGTGACGGGGATGATCCAGCCCCGCTTGGGGTCATGGGCGGGCACCAGGCGGGAATCCTTCACCGGGACCAGCACCACCCGCCTGCCCCCAGCGGACAGTGCGGTGGGGGAGCTGAGGGCGCCGAGAAGCAGGGCAACGTCGGCCACACCGAGGGTGATGATCACCAGGGACTCGGCCGTGTGCACCTGCAGGTGCCCGAGCGCGACCTCGGTGAGGTGCGCGGGGACGTCGACAAGCTCTTTCCGGCGGAACAGCGCCATCAGTCGTCGGCCACCAGGGGATCCATCGTCAGGTGCGGCAGTTCACGCTCGATGAAGGCCAGCTTCCACTTGTCACCGAACAGGGCGATGAGCTCGCCGTCGGTACGTGTGAACACCTCCACGCCGCGCTGGCGGCCCAGCTCGGCCGCCGATTCGGCATCGGTGCGCCGGGCCACGGAGTAGGGCACCGGCTCGGTGATCGTCTCCACGTTGTACTCCAGCTCCATGCGGGCCTGCATGACCTCGAACTGCATGGGGCCGACCGCCGCCATGACCGGGTTGGCCTCGCCACGGACGTCGTTGCGCAGGATCTGCACCACGCCCTCGGAATCCAGCTGCTCGAGCGCCTTGCGGAACTGCTTGTACTTGCCCAGCGACTTCGCCCGCAGGGTACGGAAGTGCTCGGGGGCGAACTGCGGCATCGGCGGGAACTGGACCTTCCGGCCCGCGTAAATCGTGTCGCCGGGTGCCAGTGAACCGGCGTTGACCAGGCCGACGATATCGCCGGGGAAGGCGGTCTCGACGGTGGCGCGGGTGCGGCCGAAGACGGTCAGCGCGTATTTGGTGGAGAAACTACGACCCGACTGTGCATGCGTGACCTGCATGCCGCGGTCGAACTCGCCGGAGACCACCCGCATGAAGGCCAGGGTGTCGCGGTGGTTGCGGTCCATGCCCGCCTGCACCTTGAACACCACGCCGGAGAACTCGTCGTCCAGCTCGCGGACCTCATCCATCGCGCTTGTCGACGCCGCCACCGCCGCCGGATCGCTCGCCCGCTCGTGCGGGGCGGGCGCGATGGCGCACAGGGTGTCCAGGATCTGGTGCACGCCGAAGTTGAGCATCGCGGAAGCGAAGATCAGCGGGGAGGTCACGCACTGCTCGAAGAGGCCCTGGTCGTGGACTGCACCATCGGCGGCCAGTAGCTCGGCCTCCTCGACGGCGGTCTCCCAGACCTCCTCCTCACGCGCGGCGGCGTCATCGGGGGAGTAGAACTCCTCCGGGGCGATGGTGGAACCACCGGCGGTACGGGTGAAGTGGATGTACTCCTCAACCTCCCCCTCCTCGCTGACGCGCGCGAGGCCACGGAAGTCACCGGCTTCGCCGACCGGCCAGAACAGCGGGGTGGGCTGCAGCTCGATTTCGCGGACGATCTCGTCGACCAGCTCCAGCGGCTCCCGGCCGACACGGTCCCACTTGTTGATCACGGTGATGATCGGCAGACCACGTGCCTTGCACACGCGGAAGAGCTTGAGGGTCTGCGGCTCCAGGCCCTTCGCGGCGTCGATGAGCATGACGGCAGCGTCAACGGCCGTGAGCACACGGTAGGTGTCCTCCGAGAAGTCCGCGTGACCCGGGGTGTCCACCAGGTTGATCATGTACGGGTCGCCTGCATGACCCTCGGGGGCGTACTCGAACTGCAGGGCGGAGGACGCGATCGAGATGCCGCGGTCCTTCTCCATCTCCATCCAGTCCGAGACGGTGGCCTTGCGGCCGGCCTTGCCGTGCGTGGCACCCGCCTCGGAGATGATGTGCGCGTGCAGGGCCAGCGCCTCCGTCAGGGTGGACTTACCGGCATCCGGGTGCGCGATGACGGCGAATGTGCGGCGGCGGGCCGCTTCGGCAGTGGTGCTCATAATGAGAACAGCGTAGCCGCTGCCGTACCCCCGGGTCACACCGGAGGCGGCAGCGGCCGTGCGGGGATCGACTAGTCGTCGAAGATGTCGTCCCAGTCATCCCAGTCGATCCGGGAGGAGAGTCCGAGGAGGGACAGCAGAGCCTGGAAGTTCATGACGGTGTCCTTGTCTGTGGAGGGAGTGTCCGGTTTTCCGGCACACCCCCATCACACCGCCCGCAGATGAAACCATCATGAAACGGGGATGAGAATTCTACCGGGCGTGGATCTCGTTCTGGGTTTTGTGCAGTCCCTGTTCCACGAGCATCCGGGCGGCCTCGGCGGCCGTGGCCACCGCGGCGTCCAGCTCCGCGCCGCCCTCGACGGGGGAGAGTACGTAATCCGGCACCGCCATACCCTTCGGCGGGCGGGAGATACCGATGCGCACCCGCAGGTAATCGCGCGTGCCCAGCAGTTCGGAACAGGACTTCAGGCCGTTGTGGCCGTTCTCGTTGCCGCCCAGCTTCACCCGCACCTTGCCGGTGGGCAGATCGAGCTCGTCGTGGATGACGATGATCCGTTCCGCCGGCACCCCGAGTTTCTGCGCCAGTGGGGCCACCGCCTCGCCGGAGAGGTTCATGAAGGTGGTGGAGCGCAGCACCAGCACGTCCCGGTCGCTGATGCGCAGCTGTGCGGCGTGGGCCTTCGTGCCGGGCACCGGCTCCAGCAGGTCCCCACCCTCCGCCAGCAGATCGTCGACCGCCATGTAGCCGACGTTGTGGCGTGTTGAGGCGTATTTCAGCCCCGGGTTGCCCAGACCGAGGATGATCCAGTCGGCCTTCAGCTCCCGCTGCACGGGAGCTGCGGCGGGGGTCGTCTTCTTGCGGCGGAACAGGTCGAGGAGCTTGAACACGTCCGTTAGTGTCTCACACATGGACATTCCGCAGATCATCATCGCGCCGATGGCCGGCGGCCCCTCGACACCACAGCTGGTCAACGCCGCCGCTGCAGCCGGATCGCTGGGTTTCCTCGCCACCGGGGGTGCCCCCGCCGCTGTCCTGCGTGCCCAGCTGGCGGAGGCCACCGGCCCCTACGGCGTCAACCTGTTCACCCGCCAGGTTCCCTTCACCTCGCTTGCCGACGTCGAACGCATCGCCGCCGGACGCCCCCTCCCCGAGGTGGACCTGAGCAGCGGCTTCGACGAGAAATTCGCCGCGCTTCTCGACGCCCCGCACCCGCCCGCGGTCGTCTCCGCGACCTTCGGACCCTTCCGACGGCCGGAGATAGAGGCGCTGCATGCCCGGGGCATCGCCGCCTGGATCACGGTGACCAACCCGGAGGACGCGCGCACCGCCGCGGAACTGGGGGCAGATGCGTTGGTGGTCCAGGGACCGGAGGCCGGCGGACACCGCTCCACCTGGACCGTGGCGGAGGAACCTGATCGGCGTTCCCTGCCCGAGCTGGTGCGTGCCATTGACGTGGACCTGCCGTTGGTGGCCGCCGGGGGCATCCGCGACCGGGCTGATGTCGCCACCGCCCTGGCGCTGCCCGGGGTGGTTGCGGTGTCCTGCGGCTCCGCCTTCCTGCTCGCCGAGGAAGCCGGCACCTCCGCAGCCAACCGGGAGCTGCTGCGGCAGGGCGGGGAATCGGTGGACAGCCGGGCCTTCACCGGACGGGTCGCCCGGGGCCTGGCGACCGACTACACGCGACAGCACCCGGACATGCCGCCGATCTACCCCTACCTGCGGCCGCTGACGCCCGAGCAGCCCTACTGTCTGGTGGGTGAGGGTGTCGAGAAGCTCACCGAGGGCACCGTTGCCGAGCTTGTATCACGTCTGATGGTATGAATAAAAGTTTTCAGGCTAGAGTCAAGGGGAAGTTTCCCCCTTACACCCGGAGGTAGAACCGCAGTGACCGCCAACGCGCAGCCTGAGCAGAACCATCAGATCGACTGGAACGAGAAAGTCGCTCTAGCTCAGGAGATGCTGCCGCTGATCAGCCAGCTGCACCGCAACAACGACGTGGTCGTCTCCATCTTCGGACGACTGCTCGTCGGCGTGAAGGACACCGACATCATCAAGTCGCACCGTTACGCCCGTCGCGTCACAGACCGTGAGCTCCCGCTCACCCAGACCCTGCCCATCCTGCGCGAGCTCGTCGACATGAACCTCGGCACCGCCTCGCTCGACATCGGCCGCCTGGCCACCGGCTTCGAGAAGTCCGGCGGCACCGACCTGCGCGCCTACCTCGATGAGGAACTCGCCGAGGTCGTCGGCACCCACAGCGAGAACGACCCCACCGACGTCGTCCTCTACGGCTTCGGCCGCATCGGCCGCCTCCTGGCCCGCATCCTCATCGCCCGCGAGGCCACCTACGGTGGTGTCCGCCTGCGCGCTGTCGTGGTACGCAAGAACAGCGAGGACGACATCGTCAAGCGCGCCTCGCTCCTGCGTCGCGACTCCGTGCACGGTGCCTTCGACGGCACCATCACCGTCGACGAGGAGAACGACATCATCTGGGCCAACGGCACCAGGATCCAGGTGATCTACTCCAACTCCCCGGCCGAGGTCGACTACACCGCCTACGGCATCAACAACGCCATCGTCGTCGACAACACCGGTCGCTGGCGTGACCGCGAGGGTCTGTCCCAGCACCTCGAGTCCAAGGGTGTGTCCCGCGTCGTGCTCACCGCGCCGGGCAAGGGCGACCTGATCAACGTCGTCTACGGCATCAACCAGGACATGATCGGCGACGAGAAGATCGTCACCGCCGCCTCCTGCACCACCAACGGCATCACCCCGGTGCTCAAGGTCATCAACGACCGCTACGGCGTCGTCCACGGCCATGTCGAGACCGTCCACTCCTTCACCAACGACCAGAACCTCATCGACAACTTCCACAAGGGTTCCCGTCGTGGCCGCGCCGCCGGCCTGAACATGGTGCTCACCGAGACCGGCGCCGCCAAGGCCGTCGCCAAGGCCCTGCCCGAGTTCGAGGGCAAGCTCACCGGCAACGCCATCCGCGTGCCCACCCCGAACGTCTCCATGGCGGTGCTCAACCTGACCCTGGAGAAGGAGGTTGACCGCGACGAGGTCAACAACTTCCTCCGCAAGGTCTCGCTGCACTCCAACCTGCGCCAGCAGATCAGCTACATCCAGTCCCCGGAGGTCGTCTCCACCGACTTCGTCGGCTCCACCCACGCCGGCATCGTCGATGGTCTGGCGACCATCGCCAGCGGCAAGCACCTCGTGCTCTACGTCTGGTACGACAACGAGTTCGGCTACTCCAACCAGGTCGTCCGCATCGTCGAGGAGCTCGCCGGCGCCCGCCCGGAGATCTACCCGCGCCGCCTCGAGGCTGTCGCACTGAAGTAGTTCCGGTCACGAAGCGGTGAAGAAATCCCGGCGGATGGCGTAGCAGCCGCCGCCGGGATTACGCTTTGTGCATGGGCAAGAAAAAATCGGCCAAGCACAAGAACAAGAAGGACAAGAAGAAACACCAGGCCGTCAGCGCTGCAGGATGGAAGACCAAGAAGAAGTGCTGCCGCTCCAACCCGCGCTGCAAAAAATGCCCTGTCGTCTACACCCGGCTGCTCAAGGCGGGGGCCTTTGATGAGGGTGGGGACTTCAGGGAGCAGCTCAAACACGCGCGCCGTTGGTAGGGGAGAAGCAGACGACGCCCCGGCTGCCTCCCGGGAGGGGGACAGACGGGGCGTCGATGAGCAACTGACTACAGCCAGCGGGGCGGGGCGGGCACCTCGCCCTGCGGGCTGGTCACGCCCTGGGCACCGCGGCCGGCGGCCCAGCGGGTCAGACCCGGCAGGGAGCCGTGGATCTCCACGGTGTTGTCACCGGGGGAGACCTCGATGCGTTCACCGGAGTCAGTGTTGACCAGGACCAGGCCCTCACCGGCACCGCCGCCACGCCACTTGCCGGCGATCTCCGGCAGGAGGGTGGCCAGGATGACCTCCGGGATGTCGCTGAAACCAGCATTGACACCCAGGTCGACGGCGTGCAGCCAGACCTCGCGGGTACGCATCCACAGCGTCTCCGACGCCGGGACCGTGCGGCCCTGGGCCGTTTTGACCTCTGCCTGCCACGCGGCGTCGGCGGCGTCGCGCCAGGCGACGTCGAGACGCACGAGGGTGTGGTCGTGCAGGTTGCGGATGGCGTCCGGGAGGAGGGTGGCGCCGAAGGCGATCTCCTGGTTGCGGGCCTGCGGGGAGGAGTACATGGGCTTCTCCTCGCCCGTCTCCGCCCACTCCATGAGGTTGCAGAGTGCGGCGGCGTTGTAGGCCACATGAGCGGCCAGGTGTGCCACGGTCCAGCCCGGGAGCAGAGTGTCGCGGCCGAAATCGGCGTTGTCGATGAGCGCCAGCTGGCCCGAGTAGTGGGCGGTGCCACGACGGGTCAGGCTGAGTCGCTCCTCAATGGACAGATCGTGGAAGGAGTTCATTACTCGAACACCGTCTTGTTGGCGACGTAACCCAGGCCCTCGATCTCGACCTTGACGATGTCGCCGTCGCCGATGTAGGTCTTCGGGTTGCGGGCGTGGCCGACGCCACCCGGGGTGCCGGTGACGATGACGTCGCCGGCGTCCAGCGGGTAGATGTGGGAGATGTACTCGACCAGCTGGGCCGGGTTGAACACCAGGTCATCGGTCGGGGTGGTCTGCATCTTCTCCTCGCCACGGTAGGTGGCCAGCTCGCCACCGAACTCGTAGGAGTCGGCGGTGGTCATCCACGGACCGAAGCCTGAGGTCTTCTCGAAGGACTTGCCCTGGTGCCACTGCAGGGTGCGGTACTGGTAGTCACGCATGGTGTAGTCGTTCATGACGGCGTAACCGGCGATGTAATCGGCGGCGTCAGCCTCCTTGACGCGACGTGCGCGCTTGCCGATGATGACGGCCAGCTCGCCCTCCCAGTCCAGCTCACCGTTGGCGTACTCGGGGACGAGGACGTCATCGAACGGGCCGGTCAGGGCATCCGGGTACTTGACGAAGAGGGTCGGGTGGGTCGGCAGGTCGCGGCCCATCTCCTTGATGTGGTTGGCGTAGTTCAGGCCGACGCACACGATCTTCTTCGGGGCCGGGACAACGGCCTCGAGGTCGGTCTGCTCGAAGGTGACCTCTTCGCCGGCGGCCTTCTCAGCCACCTCGCGCCAGTTGTCCTCCTGCAGCAGGTCGCCGACGTTGGCGAAACCGTCGATCTTCACGGCGGTGTTGTCGGACTCGACGCGGGCGACGAAGGTGCCCTGGGTGGAGCGGATGGTTGCAAGACGCATGTTGGTTTAGATTCCTTCCGGAGTGTAGGTACGAGCGAGGTCCAGCTTCTCGAAGATCGGGTGATCAGAGAAGCAGAAGAGATCGACACCGTCGGTGCCGGCCTCCAGGGACCACAGCTTCCAGGACGGGATGTTCACGACGTCGCCGTGGTTCATCTCGAAGGTCTGGTCGCCGACCTTGATAGTGGCAGATCCTTCGAAAACCTGGAAAACGCGGTTGCCGACCTCCTTGATCGGAGTGGTCGAGGCACCCGGGCGCAGGCGGTGGAACTCAGCGCGGATGGTCGACATGACGTCGCCACCGGTGGTCGGGTTGGTGTAGCGGATGGCTGCGTGACCCGGGCCGACGACTCCGGGGAAGCCGGCGTCCTCGAGGGAGAGCTGGTCCTTGAGGGCGGCGTCGGTGTGCTCCCAGGCGTAACGGCCGATGGTGGAGGAGGTGGTGGCACCCGGGAAAGCAACCGGGCGCAGGCCCGGGTGGGCCCACAGGCGCTCGGAGCGGGAGTAGTCCGGGGTGGACTCGTCGGTGAGCTTCTCGGAGCCGTACTCGAAGAAGCCGGTGTCCATCTGGTACGCGAAGGGGATGTCCAGGCCGTCCAGCCAGGCCATCGGCTCGGTGGCGATGTTGTGGTGGCCGTGGAAGTTCCAGCCCGGGGTGAGCAGGAAGTCGCCGCGCTTCATCGGGACCGCGTCGCCGTTGACGACGGTCCAGACGCCCTCGCCCTCGATGACGAAACGGAAGGCGTTCTGGGAGTGGCGGTGCTCCGGTGCGTTCTCACCCGGGGCGAGATACTGGATGGCCGCCCACAGGGTGGGGGCGATGTAGGTCGGGCCGCCGAGGCCCGGGTTGGCCAGGCCGATGGCGCGGCGCTCGCCGCCACGGCCGACGGGGACGAGCTCACCGGAGCGGCGGGCGAGCTTGATCAGCTCGGACCAGTCCCAGCGATGGGCGACGGCCTGCGGGTCCGGCTCGTTCGGCATGAGGCCGCCGATCTGGTTCCACAGCGGCTTCATCTGGAGATCGTCCATCTTGGCGTACATGTCGTTGAGCTCGGCCTGCTCCTCCGGAGTGGGCTCGGGGGCGACGAAGTCAACGTGCTTGTTCGAGTAGTCGGTGCTCTCGCTCATGCTTGAACCTCCTGCATCAAATGGTGCACTCGGCAGAGGCCGGGTGCAGGGGTGGTTGTGAGGTCAAACATATGCGTCGGAAAAGTGTGACTCAAAGATATTCCGCACCACGGAAAAAGTTTCAGGGGGTAATTTTTTCTACCCCTTGAGGGGTAGGGGAGCCGTCCGCACCTCCTCCAGGCGGAAATTCAGGTCCCGCACATTTTTCACCAGAACTTCAGCGCAACGGCGGTGGACGTTCCGGAATCTGCCGGTCGGCGTGGCCACCGAAACCGCTCCCAGCACGTCGCCGAGGTTATTGCGCAGGCAGGCGGCCACGGCGGAGACATCATGCTCGTAGAGACCGTGGTTGAGGGAGAAGCCGCGGCTGCGGATTCTGTGCAGCTGCCTGCGCAGACTCTCAAATTCGGCGTCGGGGAGGGAGGGATAGAGGGCGCGCAGTTCTGCTGCGGACCGCTCGGCGAGCATCACCAGGCCGCCCGCATTCTGCTCTGCGGGCATGACCTGGCCGCGACGGCTGCCGACACGGACCGGGTGGCTGCCCTCCACCGTATGGAGGAAATGCACCTTATTGCCCACCAGGACCATGAGGTGGGTGGTCTCCCCGGTCTCTGCGGCAATCGCCGTCAGGTGTGCCGAACAGGCGGAGATCAGCTCGTTGCCCACGCCCGGCTGCAGGCTGGAGGAGAGCAGTGCGGGGCCGGGGAGGTAGGTGCGGGACTCGCTGCGGGTGGCGAAGCCGCGGTAGACGAGCATCGCCATGGAGCGGTGGACGGTGGAGGGGCTGACCTTCAGCTGCTCGGCGGCCGCGGAGATGGCCAGGGTGCCCTGGTCGCGGAGCATGAGGATCAGCGTGAGGGACAGGTCCACCGACTGGAGGAATTCCCTCGGGGGTGGGCCATGGGTGGGGGCCGAATTCATCGTCATATCACCTTCCGTCATGTGGAATAACTTTGATTGTAACTCCCATCACGCGGATGATGTCCCTATGGCTCCTATCTCCCAAGACCCGCGAAGCGGGCAAATCACTGCTGGAATGGCAGGTGACACAAACGCGCCTGGCATGGGTGACAGCAACCGTGGTCTGACGATCCTCGGCATCAGCGGCAAGCGACTCGCCGCTGTCCTCATCGGCTGGTTCTTCGTCGTCTTCGACGGTTATGACCTCATCGTCTACGGCACCGTCCAGACCGAGCTCATGGAGGAATGGAATCTGAACTCGGCCACGGCCGGCACCATCGGTTCCACCGCCTTCCTGGGCATGGTCATTGGTGCTGTCTGGGTCGGCAGGCTCTCTGACCGGGTCGGCCGTAAATTCGCCGTCATCGGTTCCGTCATCATCCTGTCCGTCTTTACGCTGTTGTGCGCTTTCGCCATCAGCCCGTGGATGTTCGGTGCATTCCGTCTCCTGGCCGGCATCGGCCTCGGTGGCCTCGTGCCCTCCGTCAACGCCATGACCGCCGATCTGGTTCCGCGCCGCTACATGTCCGCGTGGGCGACCGTCATGATGTCCGGTGTTCCGCTGGGCGGATCCATCGCCGCCGTCCTGGCCCAGTTCATCGTCCCGTCCCACGACGACTGGGGCTGGCGCTTCATGTTCCTTCTGGCTCTCGTGCCGATCGTCTTCGGCCTGCCGATCGCCATGAAGGTCATCCCCTCCGACCAGGCGATCCGTGATGATCACGCCGCCCGTGAGGGAGCCGACGAACCGGCCGGGTTCAAGGACCTGCTCGTGGGCAAGTACATGGTGATCTCCATCTGGTTCGCCCTGGCCACCTTCGTCACGCTGCTCGCGTGGTATGGCCTGGGCACCTGGCTGCCGCGCCTCATGCAGCAGGCAGGCTATGATTTCGGCGCGGCCCTGAACTTCACCCTCGCCCTCAACCTCGGAGCCATCCTCGGTTCCGTGATCACGGCCTGGGCAGGAGTCCGCTTCGGTCCGCTGAAGTCGGGTGCGGTGGCGGCCGGTGTCGCTGGTGTGTCGCTTCTGCTGCTGCTCAGTGAGCCGGGTATCGCCGCGGTGTACCTCATCCTGGTGCTCGCCGGTGTGGGTACCCATGGCACGCAGATCCTCATCATCGCCGCAGTGGCCAACTTCTACCCGCACAACCTACGCGGTACGGCCCTGGGCTGGGCGCTGGGCGTCGGACGTATCGGCGCGGTCGTCGCACCGCAGCTGGCCGGCCTGCTGCTCAACTGGAACCTGGGTGTCGGCTCGAACTTCATCCTCTTCGGTGCCTCTGCGCTGCTGTCCTCGGTGTCGCTGATCGTCCTGTTCTTCATCCACCGCCGGATGGAGAACCCGACGACCAGGGTCATCAACGCCACCGCGGGCAACCGCTAGTCTCTTCCCCACATTTCCGTTGAAAGGAAGTCTCCTATGTCTGAAAACATCCTGACCGCCTCCGAGGACCTCAAGGGCCAGAAGATCATCATCTCCGGTGGAGGTATCGGTGGCGCCGCCGGCGCACTCGCACTCTCCCTGCGTGGTGCCGATGTCACGCTCTACGAGCGTGCCCCCGAGTTCAAGGAGGTCGGTGCCGGCCTGCAGATCGGCCCGCACGGCGTCAAGATGCTGGAGAAGTGGGGCCTGAAGGAGCGTGTCTTCGAGTCCGGCTACCTCCCGGAGCGCATGCAGTTCCGCGACGCCATCACCACCGAGCCGATCCTGACCATGAATTTCGACGATGACTTCGAGAAGCATTACGGCGGCAAGTACCTGGTCATCCACCGCTCCGACCTGCTGTCCATCCTCGTGGAGGCCGCGCAGGAGGCCGGCGCAACCCTGCACAACGACGTGCAGGTCCTGGGTGCGGACACCCGTGAGGACGGCGTCACCGTCCACATCGAACACCGTTCCGAGGGGCGCAAGGAGGACGTCGAGGCTGACATGCTCATCGCCTTCGACGGCACCCACTCCGTCTTCCGCAAGGAGATCGTCCAGGACGATCCGGTCCCGTCCGCCTACGTCGCCTACCGCGGCACCTCCGAGCTGCCCAGCGACCCGGAGATGAAGGACCTCAAGGACGTCGTCGGCTACATCGGCCCGCGGGTCCACTTCATCCAGTACCCGCTGCGCCACGGTGAGCTGCTCAACCAGGTGGCCGTCTTCCAGTCGCCGCGTTACCTCGAGGCCCTGACCGACGGCACCGAGGTCCCGGAGGACTGGGGCAACAACGAGGAGTTCAAGAACGCCTTCGGCCACACCAACGAGTTCGTCCAGGGTCGTCTCGGCTCCATGTGGCTGGACACCTGGTGGCAGATGGCGGACCGCGAGCCGCTGGAGAACTGGGTCGTCTCCGACCGCATCATCGTCATGGGCGATGCCGCGCACCCGCCGCTGCAGTACCTGGCCTCCGGTGCCGTCATGGCCATGGAGGACGCCGAGTGCCTCGCGCTCTACGCCTCCCAGGCCGCGGCGAAGGGCGAGCTCAACTGGGGTGAGGTCCTCCGTGAGGTCTCCGGTGAGCGCGCACCGCGTTGCGCACGTATCCAGACCATCGGCCGTTTCTGGGGCGAGCTGTGGCACGTCGACGGTGTTTCCCGTCTCATCCGCAACGAAACCTTCCGCAACGCCGAGCGTTCCGGCTGGTACCGCTACGCCGACTGGCTGTGGGACTACGACGCTGAGCGTCGCGAGTACCTGCAGGACCCGTCCAAGGGTGAGCTGCCGGTTGAACTGCAGGAGTGGGAGTACAACATCCACAAGGTCATCGCCCAGCGCGAGGCCGGCGTGGCAGCAGCAGAGCTGACCATCTGACCACCCGCTTATCGACGCCCCGTTCTCAACCGAGAACGGGGCGTTCCGCGTTCTCTACAGGCTGCGTTCCAGCTCATCGGCCGCATCGGAGCAGATGAAGATCAGCTCCCCGGCCTCCTGCCGGCTGAAGGGCTTGAGCACGTAGGCGGCCGGGTCCATCCGCCCGGGCGGGCGGCCGATGCCGATGGACAGCCTCTGGTACTCCTTCGTGCCCAGCGATTTCGTCACCGATTTCAGGCCGTTGTGCCCGTGGTCACCGCCGCCGGTGCGCAGACGGATCTGCCCGAAGTCGAGCTCGAGTTCGTCATGGATGACGACGATGTCCGCTGGGGCGATCTTGAAGAAGGTCGCCAACGCCTTGACCGGTCCGCCGGAGACGTTCATGTAGCTGCGGGTCCGCGCCAGGATGAGCCGGCGCCCGCAGTGGCGGACCTCAGCGATCTCGGTGTTGGTGCGCTTGTGCACCGCGAAGCTCGCGGGGACGGGGGAGATGCGGGAGGCGAGTTCGTCGAGAAGCATCGTCCCGATGTTGTGGCGGGTGTCGGCGTATTTCGCGCCCGGGTTACCCAGCCCGACAATGAGAAGTGGAGAATCAGTCACGAGACCCAAGTCTGGCACAGAAAAAGGGGAACGCCCCCGACCAGTACTGGTCGGGGGCGTCGGGGGAGCAGACTACTCTGCGGCCGGAGCCTCGGCACCAGCCTCACCCTCGGCAGCCTCGCCCTCCTCCGGGACCTCGGCGACCTCCTCGAAGGTGATGTTGAAGACGAGGGTCTCGGCGTCGTCGACCAGGGTGACATCGGTCGGCAGCTTGATGTCGCCGGCGTTGATGACGTTGCCGGCCTCGATGCCCTCGACGGAGACGACGATCTCCTCCGGAATCTCGAGGACGTCTGCCTCGATGAGCAGGGTGTCGACTTCCTGGATGAGCATCGCGCCGGAGAAGACCTCGCCCTCGGAGATGACCGGGACCTCGACCTCGACGCGCTCGCCACGGGTGATGGCGAGCAGGTCGACGTGGTCGATGTTCAGGTTCAGGATGTTCTGGTCGATGTGCTTGACCATGGTGAGGTGCTTCTCACCGTCGATGTCGAGCTCCACAATGGCGTTGACGCCCTGGTTGCGGATGACGGCGGTGAACTCGATGCGGTCCACGGAGAAGTGGACGTTCTCGGTGGTGCCGGAGTAGACGACGCCCGGGATGCGGCCGGCGGTGCGCAGACGGCGGGCGAAGCCCTTGCCGAACTCGTCACGGGGGGTGGCGGTAAGGGTGGGGTACTGTGCCATGTGGCTGTGTCTCCTGTAGTTGTTTCCGGCCGCTGCCCTCAGAAAACAATGAAGGCCCGCGACCGACTCTGGTCTGAGGGGAAATGTCCTCGTCGAGTCATCGCAGGCCAATGAAGAACCTTCAAGATCGCGTCGATAACGGCCCGTTTCAGGGCCCTCGCCGAGACGTGGGGAATTTTAGCACGGGGGCCGGGACTGTCCCAAGCGAGGTGGCTCAGAGATGCTTCAAGGCCTCACGGCGCGTGAGCGCGGAAACCTCATGCGCCGCGAGGAAATCCCGCACCCGGCCGGGTGCGGTCTTCGCGTATTCACGTAAGGCCCAACCGATGGCCTTGTCGATGAAGAATTCATCCGACCCCAGGTTCACGCGGATGATCTCCGCGAGCAGTGCCTCGTCCGTGGCCTCCCGGAGCCCCAGCTGGTGAAGGATCGCCACCCGGCGCACCCACAGGTCCCCGTCGGCGGCCCAGTCCCGCATCTGTTCCGAAGTGGCGGCACGACCGATGGGTTTGGCCAGCGCGTCGACGGTGTCCCACCAGGATCTCCGCACCACCAGCGAGCGCAGCCACGTCACATCCCCCGGCCCGAGGGGTACATCACGCAGATGGTCGCAGGCGACGTACTGGAACTCGCGCTCCGCCGCCGCCCAGCACTCCTCGACGAGCTCCCGGTCCACTGCTTTGCGACGCCCCCGCAGCACCTCCTGCACCGCCGCGCGACGGTCCGGCGTCGCCACCCCCAGGAAAAGGAACTGCCCCCGCATGTAGGCCGACATGCCCGCCGCACGGACGGGGTCGGCGAGGGGGCGCAGGGCGGCGTCGATGAGCGGGAAGTCGGTGGCCACAGGAGTAAGGTAGCAACATCATGAAGCGAAAACTGCAGCTGGGCGCGATTCTCCTCGGAGGGTTCGTCGGCCCCTACACCGGCCAGGCGCTCGCTGTCGTCATCCCGGAGTTCGCCGGGACCTTCGACATCAGCGTGGCGCAGGCGGCGGCGACGATGTCGGTCTACCTCTTTCCCTTTGCCACGATGATGCTCTTCTCGGGGCGGCTGGTACGCCGGTTCCAACCGCACCGGGTGGTGGCCGCCGCCTATGCCGTGACGCTGCCGATGGCCCTGCTGCTCCTTATCACCCCCTCCTGGGAACTGTTCGCCGCCGCCTATGCGGTGATCGGTGTGGCCAACGCCTTCACCACACCTGTGCTGCAGAATCTGCTCCGCGCCCTGACCCCGCCCGAGCAGCTCGGGCAGATCCTGGGCACCTATGCGGCGATGCAGTCGCTGGGGATGCTCTCCGCCCCGCTCATCACCGGTCTGTCGAGCCTGGTCACCTGGCGCCTGACTTTCCTGATCCCGGTCGCGGTGGCCCTCTACATCCTCATCGTGCGGCTGCCGGTGGTGCCGCCGCCGGTCCAGTCCGACAACAACAACGGTGGCCGGGTGCGCATCGCGCCCACCCTCACACACATGGCAACCAGCTTCGTCGTCGGTTGCGGCATCATCGGTCTGGGTTTCCTCACCTCGCTGCATGTGGAAAACGTCTTCGATCTCGGTCCGATCGGCCGTGGCCTGGTCATCATGGCCGGCGGTGCGGCCGCCTTCCTGCTCTCCCGGCGGGTCGGGGCGATGGCCGACCGCTACGGTGCGACTGCCGTGCTCGTGGTCAGCGGTGTGCTCGCCGCCGTGGCCCTGTTCATCCTCCCGGTCGCCCCGTGGGTCGTGCTGGTGGCGATGATGTGGGCGGTGGCGGTCGTCGCCGCGCAGGGCATGCAGGCCACGATCAACCTCACGGTGCTGCAGGGGCCCGCGGGCTCCTCGCTCATCTCCACCGTCCAGGCCTTCCGCTTCTTCGGCTCCGCGGCGGCCCCGGTGCTCTTCCTCCCGATTTACACCGGCATCGGCGGGGCCGCCTTCTGGGTGGCGTCTGCAGCCCTGTTCCTGGTGGCCGGCGCCCAGTGGGGGCTGGGCCGGGCCGAGGCACAGCGGATCGGCTGAACGACGGGGAGATCTCGGAACAGACACAGATCTCCTGGAAGGATCGACGGGTGCCGGGGCGCAGTCATAGGCTTGTTCCATGACGCAACGACTGAACCACCCGCAGATCTTCGTCAACCTGCCTGTCGCCGACCTGGCGGCCTCGAAGGCCTTCTACAGTGCCCTCGGCTGGGAGGTCAACGAGGAGTTCACCGATGAGAAGGCAAGCTCGGTCCAGGCCAGTGACACGATCTTCGTGATGCTGCTGACGCGCGAGTTCTTCTCCACCTTCCACCCCAAGGAGACGGCGACGGCCGATTCCCCGCGCGAGGTGATCACGGCCCTGTCCGTGGACTCCAATGAGGACGTCGACGAGATGCTCCGCCGCGCCCGGGAGGCCGGTGCCCACGTCCACACCGAGCCACATCAGGACGAAGGCATGTACATCGGGGCCTTCTCGGACCCTGATGGACATGCCTGGGAGATCTTCGCCAGCGACTGGGGCTAGACGGCGGTGTAACCACCGTCCACCAGGTGGTAGGAACCGGTGATGAAGGAGGCCTCCTCGGAGAGGAGGAAGTTCACCAGGGCGACAACCTCGGGGGTCTCGCCGAGACGGCCCAGCGGGTGACGGGAGACCAACTGGCCCTGGACCTCTTCAGTCAGTGTGTCCATCAGTGGGGTTCTGATGTAGGCCGGGCCCACAGCGTTGACGCGGATGCCATTCTTGCCGTACTCGGCAGCGACGTTCTTGGTCAGGCCGATAACGGCGTGCTTGGAAGCGGTGTAGGCGGCATTGTCGAGGATGGCTACAGAGCCGTGGATGGAGGACATGTTGACGATGGCGTAGTTGCCGTCGCCCTGCTTGAGGAACTGCTCGATCTGGTACCGGTTACCGTAGGCGACGCCGTTGAGATTGATGTCGATGACGCGGTCCCACTTGTCCAGGTCCATCTCGCCGACCGGGGCGCCGGGGCCGTTGATACCGGCGTTGTTGACGGCCAGGTGCAGGGCACCGAACTTCTCGACGGCAAGTTCCACCGCCTTGCGGTTGTCCTCGCGGGAGGCGGAATCCATCTTCATGGCCGCGGCTTTGCCGCCGGCCTGCTCGATCTCGGTGGCGACGTTCTCCGCCCCCTCCTGGTTGAGATCGGCCACGATGACACTGGCGCCACGGGCGGCGAGGTCCTTCGCGATACCTGCTCCCAGGCCCTGGGCGGCGCCGGTGACGAGGGCTACTTTTCCGTTGAAGTCATTCTTGTCGGTCATGGTTCTTCCTTTCCTGCCTGCGGCTAAGGTTCCGCGGGCTGAACACCAGTGTACATACATTTTTGATGACACGTCTACAAAGCGTGTGGGAAGCGACGAAAACCCCCGGTCACCTTGAGGTGACCGGGGGCGTCGATAAGCGGGGAACCTAGGCCTGGCCCTCGAAGAGGGTGGTCACGGAACCGTTCTCGAAGATCTCGTTGATCGTCCGGGCCAGCAGCGGGGCAATGGACAGGACCGTGAGGTTCTTCCAGCCCTCAGTGTTCTGCGGCAGGGTGTCGGTGGTGATGATCTCCTCGGCACCGCAGTCGCTGAGGCGCTCGCGGGCCGGGTCGGAGAAGACACCGTGGGTGCAGGCGATGACGACGTCCTTGGCACCGGCCTCCTTGAGCACGCGCACGGCGCCGGCGATGGTGCCGCCGGTGTCGATCATGTCATCGAGCAGGATGCAGTTCCTGCCCTCGACCTCACCGACCACACGGTTGGCCACGACTTCGTTGGCCACCTCGGTGGAACGGGTCTTGTGGATGAAGGCCAGCGGGGCATCGCCCAGGGTGTTGGCCCACTTCTCCGCGACCTTGACCCGGCCGGCGTCAGGGGAGACGACGACCAGGTTGTCCAGGGAGTACTTGTCCTTGATGTAGTCCGTGAGGATCGGCATCGCGTGCATGTGATCGACCGGGCCGTCGAAGAAGCCCTGGATCTGGTCTGTGTGCAGGTCCACGGACACGATGCGGTCCGCACCTGCGGCGGCGAGCAGGTCAGCGACCAGGCGCGCGGAGATCGGCTCACGGCCGCGGTGCTTCTTGTCCTGGCGTGCGTAGGGGTAGAACGGCAGGATCGCGGTGATGCGCTTCGCGGAGCCACGCTTGAGGGCATCAATCATGATCAGCTGCTCCATCAGCCACTTGTTCAGCGGCTGGGTGTGCGACTGGATGACGAAGCAGTCCGCACCTCGCACGGACTCCTCGAAACGGATGAAGATCTCGCCGTTGGCGAAGTCCTGGGCGGTGGTGGGGGTGAGCTCGTAGTCAAGCTCTCGAGCCACAGCCTCGCCGAGCTCCGGGTGCGCACGCCCGGAGAACAGCATCATGTTCTTGTGGCTTTCGGTCCAGTGGGCAGTCATGACAGGCCGCTTAACCTTCCTGGTCGGTTACGTCGACGCTCTCCCGGGCGTGCCGTGCCGCCTCCGCGGCCGGGGAACCCGGGCGCTTCCGCTCAACCCAGCCGTCGATGTTTCGCTGCTGGCCGCCGGACACGGCGAGTGCCCCCGGGGGAACATCCTCGCGGATCACTGTACCCGCCCCCGAATATGCGCCGTCACCGACGGTCACCGGAGCGATGAACATGGTGTCGGAGCCGGTGCGGACGTGGGAACCGATGGTGGTGTGGTGCTTGGTCATCCCGTCGTAGTTGACGAAGACACTGGAGGCGCCGATGTTGGATTCCTCGCCCACGGTGGCGTCACCGATGTAGGTCAGGTGGGGGACCTTGGAACCGCGGCCGATGGTCGCGTTCTTCGCCTCGACGAAGCCACCGAGCTTGCCCTCATCACCCAGGTGGGTGCCGGGGCGGAGGTAGGTGAAGGGGCCGACGGTGGCGTCCTCGCCGATGGTGGAGCGCTCAGCGTGGGTGCGCACGACGGAGGAACCGCGGCCGACGGTCACGTCGGTGAGGGTGGTGTCCGGGCCGATGACCGCGCCGTCGCCGATGGCGGTCGCCCCCCACAGCTGGGTGCCGGGGTGGATGGTCACATCCCGGCCGACGGTGACGTCCACACCGATGAAGGTGGAGACCGGGTCGATGACGGTGGCACCGCCGCGCATGGCGGCCTCCACAGTGCGGCGGTTGAGCTCGCGGCCGGCCTCAGCCAGCTGCACCCGGTCGTTGACGCCGGCCAGTTCGCGGGGGTCGGCGGCGACGTGGGCGCGCACCGGGTGGCCGGCGGAACGCGCGATGCCGAGCACGTCGGTGAGGTAGAGCTCACCCTGGGCGTTGTCGGTGTCCAGGCCGGTCAGGGCCTCGCGCAGGATGGTGCCGTCGAAGGCGAAGACACCGGAGTTGACCTCGGTGATGGCGAGCTCCTGCTCGGAGGCGTCCTTCTGCTCGACGATGGCGGTGACCTCCCCGTCGGTGTCACGCACGATGCGGCCGTAACCGGTGGGGTCGTCCAGACGCGTGGTCAGGACTGTGACGGCGGTGGGGGAGACGGTGTGGGCGTCCAGGAGCGAGCGCAGTGTCTCCGCGGTGAGCAGCGGGACGTCACCGTTGGTGACGATCACCGTGCCCTCGAAATCCGGGATCGGCGCCAGCCCGCACTGCACGGCGTGGCCGGTGCCGTTCTGCTCCTCCTGCACGGCCTGCAGCACCTCACGTCCCAGCTTCCCGGCGACCTGGTCGACGGCGGGGGAGACCTGCTCACGCTGGTGGCCGACGACGGCCACGATGTGCCGCGGTTCGACGCCCGCCGCCGCGTGCAGAGCGTGGGAGAGCAGCGTGCGGCCGCCGATCTCATGGAGTGTCTTCTGCTTGGCGGACTTCATGCGGGTGCCGGCGCCGGCGGCCAGCACCACCACGGCGCAGTCAGTGAAATTGGGCACGTTCTTCGGTCTCCTTGATGTGATCGCGGTGCTCGTACCGGTTCAGCATATAACCCAGCAGAGACGGCGGCAGGATGTTCGCGCGGAGGATACGCTTTATATATGCAGGCGATCGTCCATTCCACCTACGGCATCTCCTCCCTGGCCCTCACCGACCAGCCCGCCCCGCTACCGCGTCCCGGTGAGGTACTCGTCCGCGTCGCCGGCGCGGGCGTCGACCGTGGTGTCTGGCACCTGGTCACCGGCCGCCCACTGCTCATGCGCCTGGGCACCGGCCTGTTCCAGCCACGCAACACCGGGGTGGGGATCGAGGTCTCCGGCACCGTCGAGGCCGTCGGTGAGGGGGTGACCCGTTTCCGGCTCGACGACCGGGTATTCGGGGTGGGGCGCAGCACCTTCGCGGAACTCGCCGTGGCACAGGAAGGAAACCTCGCGCCAGCCCCCGAATCCATCCCACTTGCTGACGCCGCCGCCCTCCCCGTCTCCGCGCTCACCGCACTGCAGGCGGTCCGCGCCGCTGAGATCGGCGACGGGGCGCAGGTACTGGTGCTCGGTGCCTCCGGCGGGGTGGGTACGCACGCCGTCCAGATCGCTGTGGCCCGCGGCGCGGAGGTCACGGCAGTGTGCAGCACACGCAAGGCCCCGCGCGTGCTGGAACTCGGCGTCACCCGGGTCCTGGACTACCTGGGTGAGGAGAGTGCCGTCGTGGCGGCGGGCCCCTATGACGCGATCATCGACACGGGCGGCAACCGGCCCGCCAGCCAACTCACCGGATTGCTGGCCCGGGGCGGTTCGGCGGTCATCGTCGGCGGTGAACAGGCCGGAACCGCCCTGCTGGGCGGTTTCTCCCGCCAGCTGATTGCACCCCTGGTGGGACTGGTGGGCCGCCGTCGGCTGGTGTCGCTGGTCTCCGTGACCTCAGCCGCTGACCTCATCGAGTTGGTGGGACTCGTGGAATCCGGCCAGCTGCGCCCGGTGGTGGATCAGCGGCTGCCCCTGGCCCGGGCCGGGGAGGCACTGAACCTGCTGGCCAGTGGAGCGGTGACGGGAAAGCTGGTGCTGCAGGTCGATTAAGGCAGCCGGCGTGCCGCGACCACACCGACCAGCCCGGTGGCGGCCAGGAAGAGCAGTGCCGCCGAGGGGCCCAGCATGGCGATCCCGCCCGAGACCGCGCCGACCAACAGGAGGATGACGCCCATGAGGGTGTTGGCGGCCCCCACGTAGCGGGTGCGCTGATCTCCCTCGGCCATGTCGACGATGTAGGTCTTGCGTGCAACCCGCACCGCGGTGTGGGTGAGGTTGAGCAGGAAGAAGCCGATGGGGAAGGCCCAGGCGTTGACCACGTCCGGGGCCCAGTGGGCGGAGGCGACCAGGGCGATGATGACCAGGGAACCGACGAGAGCACCCTGACTCATGGTGGTGCGTGCGGAGATGTCCGACCAGACGCCGGAGATGCGCCCACCCAGCACCGCGGCCAGGCCGGAGGCGATGAGGAAGACACCCAGGCCGGTCAGGCCGTACCCGACCTCCTGGCTGAGAGTGACCACGAAGGCGGTGGACAGCGCCGTGACCAGCAGCAGGGACCGGACGATGACGAACTGCCGGAAGGCCCGGTCCCCGGTGAACAGTCCCACGGTATCCGCCCACCAGCCCTGCTGCAGGCCCTGGGGTTCCTGCCCGGAGACGGGTTCGTGGATGGTGGCGAAGACCGCCGCCGCCACCGCCCACGCCCCGGCGGAGGCGAAGATCAGCACCGCCAGCAGCCAGGTCGGCGCGCCGGTGCCGAGGAACTCCAGCAGCAGACCAACTGCCAGGGCGAAGACCCCGCCGACGGCGGCCGCCCGGCCCGTGACCACCCCGCGCCGGCCCTTCGCGATGGTGCGCCCCTGTACATCCTTCGAGGCGATCGAGCACAGGGAGCGGAAGACCGACAGGACCGCGAGCAGGACGATGACGGTGAAGCCGAGGGCGGTACCGCCCAGAACCAGGACCGCGAGGCCGATCAACGCCGCAGCGACCGCCTGCCCGAGGGAGCCGAGCACCCAGATTCGTTTGCGTGAGCGCTGCGTGGTCACCCACGGGGTGAAGGCGGCCTGGGGGAGCATGGAACCGGATTCGCGGACCGGAACGAGCAGGGCGATGAAGAAGCCAGGGGCGCCGGCTGCCTGCAGCAGCCACGGCAGGACAGTTTTGGCGGCGACGATCTGGTCGCCCACGCCCTGGAGGCCGTTCGACCAGATGAAACGGCGTGCCGCGTGTTTCTCGTCGGCGGGGCCGGGTGTCGGGGGAGTGCTCACACGGTCACCTTAATGGGCGGCACGGGTAGTGGCGTGAATATAAAAGCATCATATTTTCTGTACCGAGTGGTCTGCAATGTATGAACTAAGTAGTACGTAATTTCCCCGAAAGGACACCATGAGCGACAACAGCCCCTCCCTCCCCATCATCTCGCTGGCCACCCTCCTGGGTCGCTCCGGTGAGGCGGAACGCGCCGCGGAGATCATCCGCCTGCGCGAGGTGACCCACACCATCGGCTTCTTCTACCTCGCGGACCACGGAGTCCCCGAGGAGCTCCAACAGCAGCTCTTCGACGCAGCCAGACGCTTCTTCGCACTGCCGAAGGAAGCCAAACAGGAGATCTCCAACCTGAACAACCCGCACTACCGCGGATACGCCGAACTCGGCGACGAGCGAACCCAGGGTCTGGTCGATTGGCGCGAGCAGATCGATTACGGCGCGGACCGGGCGGCGGAGACCGGAGGGCTGACCACCCACCCGTGGCGGGTGCTGGAGGGGCCCAACCCCTGGCCCACCACCGTTCCCGAGCTGAAGGACCTGGTCAACCAATGGCTGGACACTCTCACAGAGGTGGGCCTCGATCTGCTCCGCGCCTGGGCGGAATCGCTGGGCCAGGAACCGGATTTCTTCGACGGGCACTTCACCCGCCCCTACCCGCTGCTGAAACTCGCCCACTACCCGGGCCACGACGGTTCACAGTCCGGGCAGGGTGTGGGCGCGCACCACGACCCCGGCGTGCTCACCCTCCTGCTGCCGGAACAGGGCTCGGCAGGCCTGCAGGTGGAGAACGAGGGTGGATGGATCGACGTCGAACCCCTACCCAACCACTTTGTGGTCAACATCGGCGAGCTGCTTGAGGCCGCCACCGACGGCTACCTCAAGGCCACCCCGCACCGCGTGCTCCCGCCGGGGCCGGGCACCTCCCGCTACTCCATCCCCTATTTCCTCGCCCCCAACCTGGACTCCCGCTTCCCCCGGGTGCCGCTGCCCGGGGAACTGGCCGCCGTCGCGCCCGGCCGCGGCAGGGACATGCACGGCGAGGAAATCTTCGACATTTCCGGCCGCAACACGCTCAAGGCCCGCCTGCGCGCGCACCCGGAGACCACCGCCCGTTACCACGCCGACCTCGCCGCCTCCCTGGCCTAAGGAAAGACACCGACATGAAACACGCACGCCCCCTCCTGCTCACCCTCACCGCACTGGCCACCGCCGGGGCCCTGGCCTCCTGCTCCTCCACCCCGGAGGGGGAAGGCCCACTGCAGGTGCTCGCGGCCTCCACCCCGCACGCCGAGATCCTGGAATGGGTCGATGAGAACGACGACACCTTCGAGCTCGACATCAAGGTTGTCACCGGCGGACCTGAGGTCAACGCCGCACTCGTCGACGGCAGCGCACCCCTCAACTTCTTCCAGCACGAGCCCTACCTCCTGGACTGGCAGGAGCAGACCGGTCAGACCGGCGTGGAGGTGCTCGCCCCGATCCACATTGAGCCGATGTCCCTGTACTCCGCCCGGTACGGGGACCTGGCGGACATCCCCGAGGGCTCAACGATCACCCTGCCGCGCAGCGCCAGCAACTTCGCCCGCGGCTTGCTCCTCCTGCAGGACCACGGGGTGATCACCCTGGACACAGATGCCGATCCGGCAGCGATCTCCCAGATCACCGTCGAGTCCGTCGCGGACAACCCCCGCAACCTCGATCTGGTGCCGATCGAGGACGACCTGGCCGCCCGCTCACTGGATGACTCCTCGGTGGCGGCCGCCGTCATCAGCTCGAACTTCGCACTCGAGGCCGGACTCGACCCCGTCGGTGGTGCCCTGATCACCGAGGACGCGGAGGGCAACCCCTACGCCAACATCCTCGTCGCCTCCGCCGGAGCCGTCGACGATGAGCGGGTGGCTGCGCTCACCGGGGCCATTACCTCGGCGGCGACCGCCGACTGGATCCGGGAGCGATTCGGTTCTGCGGTGGTACCGGTCACAGATTCCGGGGCGATATCCGGGTAATCTGTCCGGACAAGGCTGTCTGTTAATTTTCACCAGAGGAACACCGAGGAAACATGAGCACCCAGGATCCGTCCCTGCCGATCATCTCCCTGCGCAAACTCGTCCACGGCCCCGACCGTGCGGAGGAAATCGCCCGACTGCGCCAGGTCACCCACGAGATCGGCTTCTTCTACCTGGCCGACCACGGCATCCCGCTGTCCTTCCAGCACGAGATGATCGACATGGCCAAGGAGTTCTTCGCCCTGCCCAAGGAACAGAAGTACGAGATCTCCAACCTGGACAACCCGCACTACCGCGGCTACGCCGAACTCGGGGACGAACGCACCCAGGGGCTGGTCGACTGGCGCGAGCAGATCGACTTCGGCTTCGACGGTCCCGCCGAGACCGAGGGATTGGACACCAACCCCTGGCGCATCCTGTGGGGCCCCAACCCCTGGCCCAGTGCCATCCCCCGCATGAAGGACCTGGTCACCCGCTGGCAGGAGGACCTCGGCGCGGTGGGTATGACCCTGCTGCACGCCTGGGCGGAATCCCTCGACCAGGAACCGGAGTTCTTCGACGCGGCATTCGAGAAGCCGTACCCGACCATGAAGTTGGCCCACTACCCGGGCCACGACGGTTCCGAGTCCGGCCAGGGTGTCGGCGCGCACCACGACTCGGGTGTACTCACCCTGCTGCTGCTCGAGGACGGTTCCTCCGGTCTGCAGGTCGAGACCGCCGAGGGCTGGATTGACGCTGACCCCATCACCGACCACTTCGTGGTCAACATCGGTGAGCTGCTTGAGGCCGCCACCGACGGCTACCTCAAGGCCACCCCGCACCGGGTTCTCCCTCCGGAGCCGGGCACCTCCCGCTACTCGGTGCCCTTCTTCCTAGCTCCGGACCTCGACGCCCGCTTCCCGCGCGTCGAGCTACCACCAGAGCTGGCCGCCGACGCCCCCGGCGCCGGCGCGGACCTCTCCGACCAGGAGATCTTCGACCTGTGCGGGCGTAACACCATCAAGTCCCGCTTCCGCGCCCACCCGGAGACCACCGCCCGCTACCACGCGGAGCTCGCGGCCTCTCTGGGTTGATCCGGTGGGGCGCACCGCCGTCTAGGCTGAATACATGAGCACCCGTTTCAGTCGCCGGACCTTCTTCCGCGGGGCGGCGGTGCTGCTGGCCGGGGCGGTAGCCGCTGCCTGCACCCGCAACGGGCAGCCCGAACCCCGCGGCTACGATGCGGAGCCGCGGCCCCTGCCCATCCCGCCGCTGTACGAAGGCGAGCTTATCGACGGCCGCCGCCGGTTCCAGGTCACCACCCAGGCGGGCAGCGCCGAGATCCTGCCCGGCATCGTCACCACCACATGGGGTTTCTCCGGCGGGCACCTGGGGCCGACGTTCCGGGCGCACCGGGGTGAGGACGTCACCGTCGACATCACCAACGAACTCGACGAGATGACCACCATCCACTGGCACGGCATGAAGCTGCCCGCCTGGGCGGACGGCGGCCCGCACTCGCCGATCGAACCCGGCGCGACGTGGACCCCGGAATGGACGGTGGATCAGCCGGCCGCGACCCTCTGGTACCACCCGCATCCGCATGAGCGCACCGCCCTGCACTGCTACCGCGGGCTGGCGGGCATGTTCCTCCTCGACGACGAGGTCACCGCGGGGCTGGGTCTGCCGGAGGACTACGGGGTCGACGACATCCCCGTGATCATCGCGGACGTGAAATTCACCGCCGACGGGCAACTCGACGAGGAGATCGACCCCACCTTCGGGCTGCTCGGCGACACCCCGCTGGTCAACGGCATCACCAACTGCCGTTTCCAGGCCACCACCCGGCGGCTGCGCGTGCGGTTGCTCAACGCCGCCGGGATGCGCTTCCACCACCTCGCGTTTTCCGACGACCGCCCCTTCCACGTCATCGCCTCCGATTCCGGTCTGCTCGCCGCCCCGGAGGAAGTGGACTCGGTACTGCTGGGGCCCGCGGAGCGGGTGGAGATCATCGTCGATCTGGAGCCGGGGGAGGAGGTCACGCTGCGCTCAGTGGGGCTGGACAACAACTTCGGCATCCCGACCGGCGAGAACAGCCCCGACTTCGGTTTCCAGGACGCTTTTAACCTGCTGCAGATCACCGGACCGGGCAACGATGCCCCGCAGCCGCCGGAGCTGCCCGGGGAGCTGGACCCGGCGGCGCAGGCAAGCCCGGACCTGCGGGGAGCACCGCGCCGGGAGTTCGTGCTCAACACCTTCGAGATCAACGGCCGGCTCATGGACATGGAACGGGTTGATTTCGTCATTGACCACCGGGGTCCGGAGTTGTGGACCGTGACCAATGAGAACGCTGACTGGCCCCACAACTTCCACATCCACGATGCCCGCTTCAAGGTGCTCAGCCTCACCGGAACCGACGTCGCTGAAGTGACCACCAGCGGCTGGAAGGACACCGTCGCCCTGCCGCCGGGATCCACTGCAGAACTCGCCGTGGAATTCGGCTGGCACCCCGACAACACCATGCCCTACATGTTCCACTGCCACATGCTGCTGCACGAGGACATGGGCATGATGGGCCAGTTCATGGTGGTCGCGCCCGGTCAGGAGCCGGACCTGGTGCCGATGTCAGAATGAATGGATGGCGGTCTCCTTGAGCAGGCGCAGACGGATCTTCTTGGCTGTCTCCATGTGCTCGCGGGCGAGCTGGCGGGCCAGCTCCTCATCCCGGTCCTCGATGGCCCGGATGATGGCGGCGTGCTCGTCCAGGGACTCGGGCCAGCGGCCACCCACGGCGAGTGTGGGGCGGGGCGAGTGGATCAGGTGGGTGCCCAATCGTTCCAGCAGGTCAATGAGCACGGGATTGCGGGTTGCCGCCCAGACCGCCTCGTGGAACTCGAGGTTGGTGCTCAACATCTCCTGCTCGGTGGGGTTCTCCAGTGCGCGGTCGCGGGCCAACAGCGCCTCCAGACGCAGCAGCTCCGACAACTGATGGGACCGCGCAGCCTCTCCGGCGGCGGTCTCTTCCAGCTTGATCCGCAGGTCATAGACCTGGATGACCCGTTCCGGATCGGTGCGGGGGATCTCCAGACCCCGGTCCCGACGCACGAGCAGCTGCTCCTGCTGCAGGCGGGTCAGCGCGGAACGGATCGGGGTGCGGGAGACCCCGAAACGCTCCGCCAGCGGGATCTCCTTGAACTGAGTGCCGGCCGGGTGCTGGCCGGTGAGGATCTCATCGCGGAGGGTGGTGAAGATCTGGTCGGTGTCCACTTTCCGCTCTCTAGGTGAAACCATCCTCACTCCTCGCTTTCTCCGCAGTGACCGGCACCGGCGGAACCTCCTCCCCTGGATTCTACCCGTCAGGCCAGGCAGCCGGCCCGTCGCCCGAACACGCAACCGGCAGCAAGACCGGTGCCGCCCGGGTAGTTCTGGCTGAACAGCCCACCCAGCATCTCGCCGGCTGCGAACAACCCCTCGATCCACTCACCCTGCTCATTGAGCACCCGGCCGTGGGCGTCCGTCTTCACTCCGCCGAAGGTGAAGGTGATCCCGCAGGTGACCGGGAAAGCGTAGAAAGGGCCCTTCTCCAGGGGGACCGCCCAGTTGCTCTTCGGGGGAGTCACATCGGCGGCCCTGCCGTCCTTGATGGTGGGGTCGAATTCCAGGCCCCTGTCAATGGCGGAGTTGTAGGTCTCAATGGTGGTGGTGAAGCCGTCCCGGTCGATGCCCAGCTTGTCGGCCAGCTCGCCGATGCTGTCGGCCACCTCCACGGAAATACCGGGCATGTCGTATTCCTCGGTCCGCAGCATGGGCCGGATCTGCGAGTCGAAGATCTGGTAGGCGATGGAACCCGGCTGGCGGAGGATCTCCTTGCCGTATTTCGCGTAGGTGTAGTTGCGGAAGTCGGCGCCCTCGTCGAGGAAACGCTCACCGTCGCGGTTGACTAGGACGCCGAGGAAGTAACTCTGGCGGGTGAGACGGTTGGTCAGCTCCCGGTTGGACTCGTTGTTTTCACAGAGAGCGTCCCACTGGACGCTGTGGCACGTGGAGAAGTCCCCGCCCTTCGCGGCGCCGATCTTCAGTGCGGCCGCGATCATGTCCCCCTGGTTGTAGGGCGTGCCGCGGACCTTCGCGTTCTCCCAGCCTTCACCGAGGTGCTCCCTCCGCCACTCGGGGTTAGCCTCGAAGCCGCCGGCCGCCATCACCACCGATTCAGCGTGCAGCTCGACCTCACCGTCCCGGGTCTCAGCGCGGACACCGGTGACTTTCCCCGACCCATCGGTGAGCAGTTCTTTCGCACGGTGGTTGTAGCGGATATCCACGCCGTTCTCCCGTGCCACCCGGGTGTGGTCCTCGATCATCCCCTCGCCGCCGCCGACATTGCCGACATGGAGTCCGCCCCAGAAGAGGTGGCTGCCGTCCGGGCGCTCGTAGGCCTGGCGTTCGTACATGAGCCGGTACTTCAATCCCAGCGACTTCAGCCACAGCAGGGTGGGGGTGATCTCGCTGATGAGGACCTCGGTCAGCTCCGGATCGTTCTTGCCCTCGGTGACCTTCTCCAGATCTGCCCGGTACTCATCGGCAGAGTATGGGGGGACAACGGTGGTGGAGTGGCGTGGGTCTTCCTCGACGAGGCGCTTCAGGTCCTCGAGTCCGTCATGGACGATGCGCGTGGCGCCGGCGGTGTAGAAGCTGTTGCCGCCGGCCATGTCCTCACTGCCGTGCTCAAGCAGGATGACGCTGCGCCCCCTGGTCGCTGCGGCGTGGGCGGCAGTGAACGCCGCGTTGCCCCCGCCGACGACGATGACGTCGGCGTCTCGGCTGTGCTGGCTCTGGTCAGTGTTCACGGATGCTCCTTAGGTGGGCCGGATGGGTCTTTGTATACAGAAGTATACAAATATATTCCGGGAGGTGCTCCTGTATTCCTGGCACGGGACGGGTGCTGCACCTGGTCGCCTGCTCCGGAGGTAATGGCGGCCGTTGATGGAGGCAGCCTCGGGAGCCGGTCGATATCTGAGGTATCGACCAGCTGGCCGGTCTATCGGTGGCGGGGGGTGGGCGGGGTGCTCGCGGTAGAACTCACCTCGGGTGAGTAGGGGGAAGGGAACGTCACGGTACCTGCATGCCAGGCAGCTGGCCGCAGCATTGTGGTGTACTTGTTCCCGATGCGTTTCTTCTCGTGAGTCAAATCCTGGACGACTCACAGAACTGGATGGGCGTAAACGCGGAGTAGGGCAACACGTTCCTGAGTCTCTTGCTACTTGTTCTGACGGCAATTTGCCCTTGACGGATGCGCCGGATCGCCAGGTCACCGGAGAGGTCCCCGCATGAGGGGCCGGGTGTCCGGCAGGGAGCTACTGGCTCCCGACCACCTTGGAGAACTCTGGCCCCAACTCCATCAGCAACGATCTGAAGGCCATTTCCAACGGTGAAAGGGAACGTTCCTCTCGCTGACCCAGTAGTACGCGCCGCACTGGGGCATCGACGGCGATCCCCAGAATTTTGACGTTCGGGTGCTGGACAACCAGCGCGCTCCTCGGTGCAATCGCCACGCCGATCCCTACGCTGACCATCGCCTGCGTCTCCTGGTAGTCATTGGCATACATGGCGATTCTGGGCCGGAAGCCTGCCTGGGATCCTGATTTTTCGATAACTTCCACGACGGGGTGATTATCGCCCCGCGTCACCCAGTTCTCCTCGGCGAGCTGCTCCAGGTGGACGTGGTCCTGCCTGGCCAGATGGTGATCTTTTGCTACCAGGACCACGAAAGTTTCCCGGAAAACTTCTGTGGTGGTCAGCCCTTCTCGCATGAATGGGGTCCAGGGGTAGTCCCACAGGAGTGCTAGTTGGACCCCGCCCTCCTCCAGCTCCTGGACCAGCCTATTCAGTCTCGCGCTGCGGATCAGGAGGTCTACCGATGGGTATCGACGCTTGAATTTATCGATGGCCAGGGGGAGGAACGAGGCGGCGACAGTGGGAAACGCCCCTATTGACAGGCTGCCTTTCCTTCCGCTGGCCAGTTCTGCGATGTCGGATTCTGCCGCTGCCAGTTGTCGCATCACGCGACGAGCATGCTCCGCGAGAACTAGCCCCGCCTCGGTGGGTTCAATGCCTCGGCGGCCCCTCTGGAAGAGGGACAGGCCAACTTCCTTCTCTAGTTTCTTCAGCTGTTGGGAGATCGCTGAAGGAGTGAAGAGAAGTTCGTCTGCTGCTGCCGTCACCGAGCCGAGCTCCAGGGTTTTCACAAACATGTGCAGTCGTCGAGTGTCATACATCTTTTCTCCTTTTTTCGAGATGCTGCAACAGCTTTGCTAAACGATTCTAAATCTATCTGTAGTAACTCTACACTTCAGAGGGGGGGGCGGAATGGCTGCTCGGACCCTCGTGGACACTCTTCGGCTCCAGTCTTCGAGCGATGGAGGGGGGCGGGAGGCCAGTAGATTAAGAAATAGTTAATTCACTTTAATTTAGTTTACATTGACTTCATTGATGGGAGGGGTAAAGCTACTTGTAAATCAAAAGTGATAGGAGTTACATATGCAGGTCCGGGCAGTCTGGATGCGTGGAGGAACAAGCAAGTGCTGGGTCTTTGAGAACGCCGCTCTCTCAGGGACAGGCCTCACGGTGGATCAAGTTCTGTTGCGGGCGTTCGGTAGCCCCGATACCCGGCAGCTGGACGGTGTAGGCGGAGGAACTTCGACGACAAGTAAGGCGGTCATTGTTTCTCGGAGTGAAAGGCCGGACGTCGATGTGGACTTCACTTTTGCGCAGGTGGGCATTGAAGAGGCCAAAGTCGACTGGGGAAGCAACTGCGGTAACTGCTCCGCTACTGTCGGTCTCTATGCGATCGAGCAGGGATGGGTCGATGCGACGCACCCGAGGACACGTGTCAATGTATTCAACGAAAACACGAATCAACTGATTGTGGAGACGATCTCCACACCCGGTGGCCAGCTCCCCGCTCAGCCTGATGACATGATGATCGGAACGCCCTTTGGCGGGCACAAGGTTCTTCTGGGCTTCCGTAGCCCTGAAGGGGCCACCACCGGTGCACTCTTTCCGGCCGGGCAGCGTCAAAGCGAGCTGCAGGTGGAGGACTCAGTAGTAAAGGTCTCCATGGTAGATGCTGGGGCGCCGACTATCTTGATACCAGCAAGCGAACTGAACCTTGATCCCTCCTCTTATGGCGACTGGAAAACCGCTGTCACAGGACTGCTGCCTCAGATCGAAAATATTCGCCGTCATGCTGCAGTTGCAATGGGGCTGGCGGAAAATCCCCGAGTTGCTGCACGCGCCATTCCTAAAATTGGTATTGTGTCGGATTCCCCCGATCAGGGTGCGGACATTCAGATCCTCATGTTCTCGATGGGCAAACCCCACCCTGCTATTCCGATTACTGCGAGTATTGCACTTACAAAGGCGGTTCTGGAGCCCGGGACACTTGCCCATGTTCCTGCCGCCGATCCGCAGCGGTTGCGTATCCGAACCCCTGTCGGAGTTATCGAAACCCATCATGAAGTCACCCTGTCTGGCACTGAAGTCGGAGTGGTGAGGACGGCCCGGAGTATCGCCGAGGCAGAATTGTTTGTCCCTGAGGGTGACCCTTCCTTGATAACCGTAGGAGCTGTGTGAAAATGAGGAAACGAACCAGCCGACGCCGGCTCTTTCGGATGGGGGGAGCAGCGCTGATGGCCAGCTTGATGGTGGCCTGTGCGCCGGCCCAGACTTCCTACCACCCCTCCGGAAACGGGATCATCGATGTGGTGGTGCCCTACGGAACCGGGGGTGGTACCGATACCTGGGCCCGATTTATCACGCCGTATTTTGCTTCGATGCAGCCGGAGGTCAACCGGTATCAGGTGGAGAACATCCCAGGTGGAGAATCAATTACAGGCACCAATGCCTATGTCCACGCGGGAGTAGTTGATGGCAACCAGACTCTTGTGGCCTCGGCAACGACCTATTTCCAGAGCATGCTCGGGCACCCTGCTGCGGAGTTCAGATTTAATGAAATGGAACCGCTGGTTCTCAACGGGACAGGCGCGGTGTTGTGGACGGGAGCTGACAGTGGCATCACCTCCGTCGAGGATCTGATCAACCGCGAGGAAGAGTCGCTGTACGGCGGTATGTCGGCCACCGGCCTTGATCTTGTTCCGCTTCTGGCGCTAGAGGCGCTGGGTGCCCCTGTCAAGGGAGTTTTCGGTATGGAAGGCCGCGGGCCAAGTCGACTTGCTGTCCAACGTGGTGAAACTGACTTGGATTTCCAGACAACCGCCTCCTACCTGTCGCAGGTGCAACCTTTTGTGGAAACCGGGGAAGCGATTCCGTTGTTCAGCGTGGGAATCCTGGAAAACGGTGAGGTTGTCCGCGATCCCAATGTTCCTGACATCCCGACCTTTGCTGAGGTGTATGAAAAGTACGGGGGAAAAACGGAGGAACAGCGTAAAGCCTATGAGGCCTACCAGGCGTTTGTGACGCCAGGTTTCTTTTACCAGAAGGGCCTGTGGGCCAATAAAGACACTGCCGACGATGTCATTGACCAGTACGACCAGATGGTTTCAGCGCTGAACACGGATCCTCAGTTTTTTGATGAGGCGGAATCCGCCCTCGGGGGATACCAGCTTCTTTCAGGTAAGCAGCACCGGGAAACTTTCCGAAAAGCTCTGGAGCTAGATCCGGAGGTCATGCATTTCACGAATGAGCTGCTGGCTGAAAAATACGCCGCACCGGTACACGGATAGGAGACGGACATGGTTGATGCAGCTCTAGCCGCTTTATCCAATTTTGCAGACCCGAGCATGTGGATCTTCCTGGGTGCCGGTGTGCTCGTCGGAATCATTATCGGCGTCATTCCCGGGCTCGGAGGAACAGGGGCAGTCGCGGTCCTGCTTCCTTTCGTATTTGTTCTTGAACCCAATCAGGCCATTGCCATGATCATCGGCGCGGTGGCTGTCGTGCACACCTCTGATGTCATCACTTCAGTGGTGCTGGGCATACCAGGTTCTGCGGCTGCCTCTGTCTTTCTTCTCGACGGCCATCAGATGGCGAAGAAGGGCCAGGGTGGACAAGCACTTTCGGCTAGTTTCATTGCCTCCATGCTGGGGGGACTTATCGGAATCGTGGCCCTCACGATCATCGTCCCCATCGCTCAGCCTATTGTGACTGCCTTCGGCTCTCCGGAGATTTTCGCCCTCATCATCATGGGTGTTTTCCTCACCGCTCTTCTCTCCAAGGGAAACATCATCAAGGGCCTGCTCATTTCAGCCTTCGGACTTGTTCTCGGCATGATCGGTGTCTCACCGATTTCGGCTGAGTACCGATTCACTTTTGGTTCCGAGTATCTCACCGATGGTATCGGGCTGGTCGCTGCCGCCCTTGGCATCTTCGGGCTGTCTGAAATTATTGACCTTGTCGCCCGCAAAACCAAGGTTGCTGAAGGCGACATGAACATTGGAGGTGGCTGGGGCGCAGGTATGCGTGACATCGGCCGCTACTGGGGCGATGTGCTCCGTGGCTCTGCGGTGGGCGTCGGTGTGGGCTTTTTGCCGGGTGTGGGTGCCACTGCCGGTTCCTGGCTGGCATATGGTCAGGCCCAGGCTTTCGCTGCAAGAAAACCAGCCACGGACAGATTCGGCAAGGGTGACCCGAGAGGGGTGATCGCGCCTTCTGCGGCAAGCAACGGTATCGAATCCGGATCATTGATTCCCACCCTGCTGTTCGGAGTCCCCGGAGCTGCCCCGTTTGCCCTGCTGCTCGGAGTCTTACTGATCTTCGGTATCCAGCCAGGCCCCACCCTGATTACCAATGAACTGGATCTCGTATATTTCATCGTCTGGGCCTTCGCCATCGCCAGTGTCCTCGGATCAATTCTGGCGTTCGTGCTGGCACGCCCTCTGGCTCGATTGAGTTATGTACGCTTCCCGATTCTCGCCGCCGCCCTGATACCCATTCTTTTTCTGAGTGGTTTCCAGGAACCCCTGAATCTGAACGTATTCTACATGATGCTGGCACTGGGAATCGTGGGTTGGGTTGCCAAGATGACCAACATTCCGCGCGCTCCGTTCCTGATCGCCTACGTGCTCGCAGAGCCACTTGAGCGGTACTATTTCCTGACCGTCAATGTCTTCGATCCCATTGAATGGATGACCCGCCCATTCGTCCTCGTCATCATTCTGATCCTTGTAGGAACGGTATCAGTTCCTCTGATCCGAAAAAAGATGCGTAAGACGAGGGCTAATGCGCCCGTCACACAGGTCTCGGAGAAATCAGAACTACCCGTCCCCCCGGTCCTTGATCTGGCCGTGTCTGTCATCCTCCTTCTCTTCTTCGCCGGAGTTATCGCGCTCGCTACCCAGTACTCTGCGAGCGGCAGCTTGTTTCCGACGGCGGTGGGTATTGTGGGCGTCGGCCTGGGTCTGTTCAGTCTCTACAAAGACATTCGAGTTGCCCGGAACGAGGGCCTTGAGGTGGAAGCGAAATACCTCTGGCTTGACCGCATACGTATCGTGGCAGGATCCTTGGCCTGGATGTTCGCCTATATCTGGCTGGTTTTCCTGTTCGGCATGATCATCGGGACCGCCGTCTTTGCCCTCCCGTTCCTGTTGATAGTGGCACGCATGAAAATCCTCTCGGCTGTGCTCTACACGGCCAGCATTAGCGGGGTGATATACCTCTTAGCCGAGTTTGCGCAGTTGGTCCCGCCAGCTGGCTACCTGTTCTAGGTAGAGAGCCGAACTGCAAAAGTACTGTCCACGATCACTGTTTCGGCGATCAGTTCTCCGCTCTGTCAACAACCGCCCTGTGAACAGCAGGGCGGTTCATCGTTCCTGAGGATCCAGACTTGAGTTGCCAGTTGCCCACTGCGCACTCTCGAACGACTGCCCGAGCACACGGGGAAGATGCCTCTGTGCAGACAAGCTGACGGACTTCCCCTGTGACGTTGTCATCACGCCATATCCTCCGGTCTGCAGGAGGAGGCCCCAGAGCTCATCCGTGGTCCTGGGTGCGGCTGGCAACCCTCGCTGAGACGGGTGATCCGTCTGCGGACCCCTGTCTCGCTGTATCCGCCCGCGCGTCCCGCAAACAGAAAGCTTCCCCGCCAGGACTCGAACCTGGAAAGCTGGTACCAAAAACCAGAGTGTTGCCGATTACACCACGGGGAACCGCACACTTGATGTGCACGATCAGCGTACCCGACAGTCGGCTGGGGGCTAAACAGCGGCTCGGGATAGGCTGTGAGGCATGGTTCGACAGCGGATGACGGGCAAGGAACGCCGGGAGCAGCTCATTTCGATCGGCCGCGAGGTGTTCGCCGAGCGGGGTTTCGAGGGCTCGAGTGTGGAGGAGATCGCGGCCCGCGCCGGGGTGTCCAAACCGGTCGTCTACGAGCACTTCGGCGGCAAGGAGGGCCTCTACGCCGTGGTGGTGGACCGGGAGATGATCAGCCTGGAGAAGATCATCACCGAGGCACTGTCGCACGGCCGTTCCCGGGTGCGCATCGAACAGGCCGTCATCGCCCTGCTGACGTACGTGGAGGAGGAGACCGACGGCTTCCTCATCCTGGTGCGGGATCTGGTGCCCGGCCAGGACCAGTCCTATGCCACGCTGCTGAACACCGCGGTGGGGCAGGTCTCCCACATCCTGGGGGATTCCTTCACCAGGCAGGGGCTGGACCCGGAGGTGGCGGTCCTCTACGGCCAGGCGCTGGTGGGCATGGTCTCCATGACCGCCCAGTGGTGGCTGGATGAACGCGAGCCCGCCAAGGAGGTCGTGGCGGCGCACATCGTCAACCTGTGCTGGAACGGGCTGGCGGGAATGAAATCCTCACCGACGTTGTCGGATGGGGTCCAGGAACAACTGCGGCAGGCAGGGGAGAAGTAGATGGTGCAGAAGACTCCGGCGATGCTGGCGGGCCTGCTCAAGGTCGCGGCGACGGACCCGAAACTCAAGGGCATGGTCGCCAACATCGGGCAGCGTCGACTGCACCTGACCGGCATCGATCAGGTCCGGCCCTGGGCCGTGGGGACCCTGGCACACCACGCCCCGGTGCTGCTGGTCACCGCCACCGGCCGCGAGGCGGAGGACCTCACCGCTGAGCTGCGCGCCATGCTGGGGGAGAAGGTTGTCTGGTTCCCGTCCTGGGAAACCCTGCCGCATGAACGGCTCAGCCCCGGCGTGGACACCATCGGACAGCGCGCACGCGTGCTCGACCTCCTCGGCAGGGGAGAGGTCTCCGTCGTGGTCACCGCCGCCCGCGGTTTCTGCCAGCCCCTGCTCGAGTCCGTCGAAGGCCGCGAACCGGTGGTGCTCAAGGAAGGCGTGGAACACGATTTCACGCAGCTGACGGAGGAACTGGTCTTCCGCGCCTACAGCCACGTGGACATGGTGGCCCGGCGCGGGGAGTTCGCCACCCGCGGCGGCATCCTCGATGTCTTCCCCACGACCGCGGACCATCCGGTGCGCGTGGAGTTCTGGGGGGATGAGGTCTCCGACATCCGCCAGTTCGCTGTCGCCGACCAGCGTACGGACCCGGATGCCGAGGTCGGTTCGGTGGAGATCTACCCGGCCCGCGAACTTCCCATCACCGAGACCATTGCCGAGCGGGCCGCAGAGTTGGCACTGAAGCACCCCGGTAACGCCACCCTGGTGGAGTTGCTGACGAAGATCTCCGACCGCATCCCGGCGGACGGGATGGAGGCGCTGATCCCGGCACTCGTCGATACGCGCATGGTCACCCTGCCGGAGCTGATGCCGGAGCAGACCCACATCGTGCTGGTGGGCCCGGAGAAGATCCGCACCCGCATCGCCGACCTGGAGGCCACCGACGCCGAGTTCCTCGCCGCCGGCTGGGAGGCAGCCGCCATGGGCGCCTCGGGCCCCATCGCCGCCGAAGGCCTGGACCTGGCGGCCTCCTCCTACCGTTCCTACGGCTCCCTGCAGGTCACAGCGGAGAAGAACGCCCTGCCCTGGTGGACCTTCTCTCCGACCGGCATGTTCGAGGCGGATGATGCGGAGACCCTGCCGTTGGACTTCGAGCCCGGGCCCACCCCGCGTGGCGACGCCGCCCAGATCGCGGCGATGATGTCGCTGCTGCTCGCGCACACCACCGACGGTGGCCGCGCCGCCTTCATCGCCCCCGCCCACGGCGCGATCAAACGCATGGTGGAGCGCTTCGCCGAGGCCGGCATCCCGGCGAAGGTGGCCACCCCGGGTTGGGAACCCTCACCCGGTGAGGTCACCCTCTACCAGGCGCTCAGCCACGCCGGCGTGGTTTTCCCGAAGGTGCGCAAACACCGTGACGGCGCCGCGCTGCCCTTGGTCGTCATCACCGAGACCGACCTGACCGGCAACCGCGTCGGCGACATCGCCGGTGCCAAGCGCCGCCCTGCCCGACGCCGCAACCGCGTCGACCCGCTGGCGCTGAAGACCGGCGACTTCGTCGTGCACGAGACCCACGGCATCGGCCGCTTCCTCAAGATGGCGGAGCGGACGATCCACGCGGGGGATGAGACGTCGAGACGCGAGTACATCGTGCTCGAGTACGCGGCGGCAAAACGCGGGCAGCCCGCCGACCAGCTGTGGGTGCCGATGGATTCGCTCGACCTGCTGAGCAAGTACTCCGGTGGGGAATCGCCGACCCTGTCGAAGATGGGTGGTTCCGACTGGAAGAACACCAAGAAGAAGGCGCGTGCCGCAGTCCGGGAGATCGCGGGTGAGCTCGTCGAGCTCTACGCCAAGCGGCAGGCCGCGCCGGGCCATGCCTTCGCGCCGGACAACCCCTGGCAGAAGGAGATGGAGGACAACTTCCCCTTCGTCGAGACCGAGGACCAGATGCTGGCCATCGACGCGGTGAAGGAGGACATGGAGTCGCATGTCCCCATGGACCGGGTCATCGTCGGTGATGTCGGCTACGGCAAGACCGAGGTGGCGGTGCGCGCCGCCTTCAAGGCCGTGCAGGACGGCAAACAGGTCGCGGTGCTCGTGCCCACCACACTGCTCGCCCAGCAGCACCACTCCACCTTCGAGGAGCGCATGACGGGCTTCCCGGTGACCATCCGTGGCCTGTCCCGTTTCACCTCCACGGCGGAGTCGAAGGAGATCATCGCGGGGCTGTCCGACGGCAGCGTGGACATCGTCATCGGCACCCACCGGATCCTGCAGACCGGTGTGCACTGGAAGAACCTCGGGCTGATCATCGTGGACGAGGAGCAGCGCTTCGGCGTCGAGCACAAGGAACACATCAAGGCCCTGCGCACCAACGTGGATGTGCTCACCATGTCGGCCACCCCGATCCCGCGCACCCTGGAGATGTCGATGGCCGGCATCCGTGAGATGACCACCATCCTCACCCCGCCAGAGGACCGCCACCCCGTGCTCACCTATGTGGGCGCACAGGAGGACAAGCAGATCGCCGCGGCCATCCGCCGCGAGCTGCTGCGCGACGGTCAGGTCTTCTTCATCCACAACAAGGTCGCTGACATCGAGAAGAAGGCCCGCGAGCTGCGCGACCTTGTACCGGAGGCGCGCATCGTCATCGCCCACGGCCAGATGGGCGAGGAACTGCTGGAGAAGACCGTCCAGGGATTCTGGGACCGGGAATTCGATGTGCTGGTGTGCACCACCATCGTTGAGACCGGCCTGGACATCGCCAACGCCAACACCCTCATCGTCGAGAACGCCCACCACATGGGCCTGTCCCAGCTGCACCAGCTGCGCGGGCGCGTGGGCCGGTCCCGGGAACGCGGCTACGCCTACTTCCTCTACCCGAAGGGTGCCACCCTCACCGAGACCTCCTATGACCGGCTGGCCACCATCGCCCAGCACAACGACCTCGGTGCCGGCATGGCCGTGGCCATGAAGGACCTGGAGATGCGCGGCGCCGGCAACGTCCTCGGCGCGCAGCAGTCCGGCCACATCGCCGGCGTCGGCTTCGATCTCTACGTCCGCCTCGTCGGCGAGGCCGTGGAGGCCTATAAAGCGCTGGCCCGGGGTGAGGTCATCGACGCCACCGACCAGGGGCCGAAGGAGATCCGCATCGACCTGCCCGTCGACGCCCACATCCCCGAGTCCTACATCAACTCCGAGCGCCTGCGCCTTGAGGTCTACCGCAAGCTCGCGGCCTCCGCGACGGAGGTCGACCTGCGCCTGGCGGTCGAGGAGATGGAGGACCGTTTCGGCCCCGTCCCGGAGCCGGTGTCCATGCTGCTGGCCGTGGCACGCCTGCGCCACCAGGCCCGTAACGCCGGGATCTCGGACATCATCGTCCAGGGCACCCGCATCAAGGTCGGCCCCGTCGACCTGCCGGACTCGAAGCAGGTACGCCTCAAGCGGCTGTTCCCGGGCTCGAACTACCGGGCCGCCGCCAAGGCCATCCAGCTGCCCTTCCCCAAGGCCGGCCGCGGCGCGGGGCAGCCCAACCTGCGCGATGTGGAGCTGCTGCAGTGGATGGCGGACTTCCTCACCGCCATGTTCGAGGCCCAGGAGACCGACGTGACCGGCGGCGTGACGCCGGAGAAGGCGAAGAAGAAGCGGGTGTTCAGCATCAGCGAATAAGCTGCGGCTGTAACGGAAAGAACCGGTTCCCCCCACGGGGAACCGGTTCTTTCATTATCCAGGCGGAACTATTCGCCTAGGCCGGACTGGCCGACGGCGATCATGCGCTCCAGCGACTGACGGGCGGCGTCGGCGGTCTCCGCCGGGACGTCCACCTCATCGGTGCCCAGCGCGAGGGCCCGCAGGAGGGCCGCCGGGGTGATCATCTTCATGTAGCTGCAGGAGGCACGCTCGTTGACCGGCTGGAAGTCGATCTCGGGGGCGGTCTGACGCAGCTGGTGGAGCATACCCACCTCGGTGGCCACGAGCACGGTGCCGGTGCCCTGGTTCTTGGCCTCGTCAATCATCTGGCCGGTGGAGAGCAGGTGGACGCGCTCCTTCTCCACGAGGCCCTCGCCGGCGAGGTAGATGGCGGAGTTCGCGCAACCGCACTCCGGGTGGATGTAGAGGTCCGCATCCGGATTCGCCTCGGTGATCTCGACCAGGTCGCGGCCGGAGATACCGGCGTGGACGTGGCACTCGCCGGCCCAGATACGGATGTTCTCCCGGCCGGACTCTCGCTTGACGTGCGCACCGAGGAACTGGTCCGGGTTGAAGAGGATCTCCTTGTCCGCGGGCAGGGAGTTGACGATGTCCACCGCGTTGGAGGAGGTGCAGCACACGTCGGTCAGCGCCTTCACCTCGGCGGTGGTGTTGACGTAGGAGACGACCAGCGCCTCAGGGTGCTCGTCCTTCCACTCCTGCAGCTGCTCGGCGGTGATGGAATCGGCGAGCGAGCAACCGGCGCGCTCATCGGGGATGAGGACGGTCTTCTCGGGGGAGAGAATCTTGGCGGACTCGGCCATGAAGTGGACGCCACAGAAGACGATGACGTCGGCATCGGTGGTCGCGGCGATACGCGACAGACCGAGGGAATCACCCGTGAAGTGGGCGATGTCCTGGATCTCCGGTATCTCGTAGTTGTGGGCGAGGATGACGGCGTTGCGTTCGGCGGCGAGACGCCGGACCTCGGCAGCCCATTCCTCATTCGCCTCGATACCGGTCCAGCCTTCGGGACCGTCGACAATCTTGTCGAGCAGCGGTGATGCGAGCGGTGACAGTTTGTTGACCACGGTTGGTTTCTCCTATTAGCCCGGGTGTGACGGGACAATTATCACAGACAACCACTCGCCGGAGGAAATATATCCCCGCCCGGGGAATCTCAGAGGGTCAGTGCGCCCTGCGCCAACCCCCACACGGCGGCGACCGCGGCCGCGACAATGACGGTGACCACAACCCACTCGAAACGGTTGAAGACCCGTTCGTTGGCCTGCATCCGGGTCAACACATAGGGGATCAGCCCCGGGAGGACCGCCAGGGCACCGAAGAGCAGGTAGGTCAGGTCGGCAGCGTAGAAGAGCCAGCCGGCGTAGACGAGGGCCACAATGCCGATGAACAGGTGCCGGCGGTTGTCCCGGGCGGGGACGTCGGGACCGCTGTCGTCGAAACGCTCCCCGGCGTGCGGGTGGATGATGCCGCGCCCGCGGGCGGCGAGGAGCACCAGGTACAGGGCGGAGAATATATAGGGCACGAGATAGAGGACAGTGGCCAGCTGCACCATGGAGACGTAGGCCGTCTCATTGAGGAAGAAGACGATTACCGTGAGCTGGATGACCACCGTTGAGGTGAGCTGGGCGGCCCACGGGGCGCCGGCGGTGTTGACCGCACCCAGACGCCGCGGCAGGAGACCGTCGAAGGCCATCAGCGCGATGGGTTCCGCGCACAGCATCTGCCAGGAGACGTACGCCCCGAGTACGGACAGACACAGGCCCAGGGAGATCAGCGCCGCGCCCCAGGGACCGACGACCACCTCGAGGACGGAGGCCATCGAGTTGTCCGGCAGCGCGGCAAGCTCCTCCTGGGTGAGCACACCGTAGGACAGGGTGGACACGCTGACCAGGAGGGCGAGGACGGTGAGGAAGCCGATGATGGTGGCCCGTCCGACGTCCCGCCGGGTCCGGGCCTGCTTGGAGTACACCGATGCACCCTCCACACCGATGAACACCCACACGGTGAACAGCATGATGCCCTGCACCTGGTCGAATACTGAGGCGGTGGAACCACCGGTGGACCAGAAGTCCAGGGTGAAACGTTCCCAGCTGAAGCCGAGGAAGGCGACCAGCACGATGAACGCACCGATGGGCAGGAGCTTCGCCACCGTGGTCACCGCATTCATGAACGCCGCCTGCTTCACACCCCGGGAGAGCACGGCGAAGACGAGCCAGGTCATGGCGGAGACCGCCAGCATCGTCGGCACCGGATGCTCCGGGCCCAGCCCCGGCACGTAGTGGCCGAGGGTGTTGAAGAATAAGGTGGCGTAACCCACCTGGGCGATCACCGAACCCAGCCAGTATCCCCAGCCCGAGGTGAAACCGATGTAGTCACCCAGCCCCGCCCGGACATAGGAGTACACACCGGAATCGAGGTGGGGTCTGCGCACCGCGAGCGTCTGGAAGACGAAGGCGATGGCGAGCATGCCCACTCCCGAGACCACCCAGCCGATCAGCGTCGCACCCGGGCCAGCGGCCGAGGCGACGTTCTGGGGGAGCGAGAAGATGCCGGAACCGACGGTGGAGCCGACGATCAGGGCCACCAGGCTCCACATGGTCACGGTATGCGTGCGCTTCGTCGTCACAGGTTCACTCTAGCGCCGGGGTGCGGAGGATTTAGGATGGGTCGCATGACTGTCCTGCTTCTCGACGACCGCTGGCCCACCCTCATCCCCCTCGAGGCGCACGGCCGGCTCGGCGGCCCCGTGGAGTTCACCGAGGAGGTGCCCGTCCGCGTCCGCTGGAGCCTCGGGGATTTCATCCCTGCGCAGGGCCCCGGGGTGCTGGTGAGCACCAATGACGCCAACCCGCGGGTGCGCGCCCGCGTTCGGGCCGGCGAGCCCGTCATCGTCGCCGAATCGCGCCGGGACCCTGTGCACACGGCGGTGCGGGTGATGGAACGGGCCTGCTCGGTGGGGGAATGGGAGTCATCCCAGACCCACCGTTCCCTCCTGCCCTACCTTGCCGAGGAGGCACAGGAGTTCGCCGCCGAGGTGGTGGCCTGGGAGCAGGACGGGGATGAGCGGGCCCTCAAGCAGGAACTCGGTGACGTGCTGCTGCAGGTGCTCTTCCACGCCGAGATCGCCGCCCGCAGGGGTGCCTTCGACTTCGGCGATGTGGCGCAGAGTTTCGTGGACAAGCTGCGCTCGCGTTCGCCCTACCTCTTCGACGGGACCCGCCGGGTGGTGCGGATGGAGGAGCAGGAACGGCTGTGGGCACAGGGAAAGGCCCGGGAGAAGGAGCTTCCCCCGGGCCTGTGACCTGAATCAGGCGACCGCCGTCAGTTCAGCGTGGCGGACAGGCCCTGCAGGAGATCCTGGATGTTGTCCATGTCCGGGATGGAGCTGCCCGGGAAGAACTCCGGGTCCTTCTTCACCGTGCCGCACGCGACGGCCTTGTCGCCGATCTGCTCAGCGAACTGGGCGCTGACCAGGTAGGTGGCCGGATCGGTCACGGTGAAGGGCTTCGCTTCGTCGCGGACCTGCTTCACCAGGTCAGAACGGGTGGTGTTGCCGTCAATGGTGAAGACAGCCTTGAGGAGGGGGTCAGCCTGGTTGCAGGGGGTGTTGGCGATGCCCTGGCTGACGATGGCGTTGAGGTCGCCGAGCTGGGCGGAGGCGGCCGGGGCGAGACCCACGACGACGGTGGCGGTTGCGGCGACGGTGGCGAGGGTACGGCGGAGCATGCGGGCACCTTTCAGATGTGGACAGTTGCCCCCGGCATTATAGGTTTCCTGTGGGGTGGTTGTGACGAAAGTGGCAATTTAGGGTGAAGTGCGGGGGTGACGGTCCCGCCGCGGGTCCTGCTTCCCGGATGCCGTAGGATCGTCCTCCATGAGTGGTGCTGTCAGACGGGTGATGGGCTGTGGCCTGGGAGTGGTTCTGGCGATCATCATGGTCATATCCCTCATCGCCTGGCTGTTGTCTTTCCTGGACATATCCGGCCCGACCCGGCAGCTCCAGCCGGTCCCGCCCGATGTTCCGCCTGCGGCCGGTGCCGAGGTTCCGGTCATCGACATCCACGCCCCCGGCCGCACCAGCGACAAACTGGATTTCTGGGCGCAGCCGCTGGCCGGGGCCACGGACATCCCCGCCCCCGCCCTGCGCGCCTACGGCAACGCAGAGCTCATCGCGGGCGAGGCCTGGCCGGGCTGCCAGCTGACATGGAACACCCTGGCCGGCATCGGCTGGGTGGAGACCCGCCACGGCACCTACTCCGGCAGTTACTTCGACCGCAGCGCCATCAACGAACTCGGTTTCGCGGAACCGCCGATCATCGGCATCCCGCTCGACGGCGGCCCCGGGGTGGCTGAGATCCGCGACACCGACGGCGGCATCCTCGACGGTGACACCGAATTCGACCGCGCGGTGGGCCCCATGCAGTTCATCCCCGAGTCCTGGAGGCGTTACGGCCGCGATGCCAACGGTGATGGCGTGGCCGACCCGCACCAGATCGACGACGCCGCCCTCGGCGCCGCCAATCTGCTGTGTGCCGGTGGCCGGGACCTGTCCACGCCGGAGGGTTGGAGCGAGGCCATCTACTCCTATAACCGTTCGCAGGAGTACCTCATCAACGTCCGGGATGCCGCCGCCTCCTATGCCCTGAACCAGCCGGCCCGCTAGAACTGGGGCAGGGGGTGGCCCGGGTAGGCGATTTCAGCCCCGGAACACACGGGTTGGTGGCCCCTCCCGGTGGGTTTTCTGGAACAATCAACGGGGGCGCGTGGGCATGCCGCGCGCAACGCTGACGTATGCATACCCCAAGATGGCTTTAGGAGGCCCAAAGTGGCTGACATCATTCACGTTTTCGCCCGAGAGATCATGGATTCCCGTGGCAACCCGACCGTCGAGGCCGGCGTCGTCCTCGATGACGGTACCCTCGCCACCGCCGGCGTCCCCTCCGGCGCCTCCACCGGCGTCCACGAGGCACATGAGCTGCGTGACGGTGGCGACCGCTACCTGGGCAAGGGCGTGCTGAAGGCTGTCGAGAACGTCAACGAGGAGATCGCCGACGAGCTGGCCGGCCTCGAGGCCGACGATCAGCGCCTGATCGACATGGCCATGCTGGAGCTGGACGGCACCGACAACAAGTCCCGCCTGGGCGCCAACGCCATCCTGGGCGTGTCCATGGCTGTGGCCCGCGCCGCCGCCGAATCCGCCGGTCTGCCGCTCTACCGCTACATCGGTGGCCCGAACGCGCATGTCCTGCCGGTACCGATGATGAACATCATCAACGGTGGCGCCCACGCCGACTCCGGCGTCGACGTCCAGGAGTTCATGATCGCCCCGATCGGATTCGACTCCTTCTCCGAGGCACTGCGCGCCGGCGCTGAGGTCTACCACGCGCTGAAGTCCGTGATCAAGGACAAGGGACTGTCCACCGGCCTGGGCGACGAGGGCGGTTTCGCCCCCTCCGTCGACTCCACCCGCGAGGCACTGGACCTGATCCTGGAGGCCATCAAGAAGGCCGGCTTCGAGCCGGGCAAGGACATCGCACTCGCGCTGGACGTCGCCTCCTCCGAGTTCTTCAGGGACGGCAAGTACCACTTCGAGGGTGGCGAGCTGAACGCCGAGGAGATGGCCGAGGTCTACGGTGGCCTGGTCGACGAGTACCCGATCGTCTCCATCGAGGACCCGCTGCAGGAGGACGACTGGGAGGGCTACGTCTCCCTGACCGCCGCCATCGGCGACAAGGTCCAGATCGTCGGAGATGACCTCTTCGTCACCAACCCGGTCCGTCTCCAGGAGGGTATCGACAAGAAGGCCGGCAACTCCATCCTGGTCAAGGTCAACCAGATCGGTACCCTCACCGAGACCTTCGACGCCGTCGAGCTGGCGCACCGCTCCGGCTACACCTCCATGATGTCGCACCGCTCCGGTGAGACCGAGGACACCACGATCGCCGATCTGGCCGTCGCCCTCAACTGCGGCCAGATCAAGACCGGTGCCCCGGCCCGATCCGACCGTGTGGCGAAGTACAACCAGCTGCTGCGCATCGAGCAGGAGCTGGGTGAGGCAGCCGTCTACGCCGGCCGCTCCGCCTTCCCGCGCTTCAAGTAGCGCCCGCCTGCCGACGCCCCGGCCGCACCGTGGAATACACGGTGCGGCCGGGGCTTCCCCTATCATTGAGGACCTATGGCGCCCGAATCCTCCTCCCGTTCCCGGCACACCGTGCCGGTGGTCACCCGTGCCGCCGATCTCCAGCCGCGCCGCCCGAAACGACCGAAGGTGCGCCTGAGCACCGCAGAGATCGGCGTCCTGGTGCTGGTGACCATCCTGGTGCTGGTGACCATCGCCGTGCCCCTGCGCAACTACTTCCAGAGCCGCTCCGAGATCGCCCGCCTCAACGAGTCCATCGCGGCGAAGGAGGCGGAGAAGGAACGCCTGCTGACGGAGATCGATAAATATGAGGACGAGGCCTATGTCCGGGAGGAGGCCCGGCGTCGCCTCGGGCTCATCGAACCCGGCGAGATCGCCTTCCGCGTCATCGACCCCGGCATGGAGACAGACTCCACGGTGACCACCTCCGCGGAGGAGCTCATCGAGGAGCTCAGCTGGTACCAGATCCTGTGGGATTCCGTCGCAACCCCGCCCGCAGACGACCCCGGTGGCGTGTTCATGGAAGAATGATCGCCATGACTGTCAACAATGCAGATCTGGCGGCCGTCGAGAAGCAGCTCGGACGTGCACCACGAGGGGTCCTGGACATCTCCTACCGCACCCCCGACGGCGCACCCGGCGTGGTGAAGACCTCACCCAGGCTCCCCGACGGCACCCCGTTCCCCACCCTGTACTACCTCACCGACCCGCGCCTGACCGCCGAGGCCTCCCGCCTCGAGGTTGCCCACGTGATGAAGTGGATGGAGGAACGGCTGGCGGCAGACGAGGCCCTGCAGGCCGACTACCGCGCCGCACACGACCACTACCTCGCCGAGCGCAACAGGCTTGACGACCTGGGCACCGATTTCACCGGCGGCGGCATGCCTGACCGGGTCAAGTGTCTGCATGTGCTCATCGCCTACGCACTCGCCGAGGGGCCGGGACGCGTCCGCTTCGGCACCGAGGCCGTGGCCCTGGCCGCCGACCGGGGAGGACTGCGCGGCACCGCCGTCCCCGCCGACTGGCCCACCTGCGGGGAACTGGGCTTCGATGCCCACCAGTTTGATGAGCTCTACCAGGAGGCCGCCAAATGACCCGTGTGGCGGCCGTCGACTGCGGCACCAACTCCATCCGCCTACTCATCTGCGACATCGTCGGCGGCAGTACCCGTGAGGTCACCCGCACGATGGAGATCGTCCGGCTCGGCCAGGGCGTCGACGCCACCGGGGAACTCGACCCTGCGGCGCTGGCACGGACCCGGGCAGCCCTGGAGCGTTTCGTGGGAATCATGGAGTTCGAGCAGGTGACGGCTGTCCGGATGGTGGCCACCTCCGCCACCCGCGATGCCAGTAACCGGGACGAGTTCTTCTCCATGACCGCAGAACTGCTCGGCCGCATCACCCCCGGGGCCCGGGCCGAGGTCATCTCCGGGGAAGAGGAGGCCGCCCTGTCCTTCCGTGGCGCGATCACCGACCTCGACGCCTCCGCCGGCCCCTTCTGCGTCATCGACCTGGGTGGTGGTTCCACCGAGTTCATCGTCGGCACCGCCGAGGGTGAAGTACTGGGTGCGCACTCCACGCAGATGGGCTGCGTACGCATCACCGAGCGCATCATGCGCTCCGACCCGCCCACCGAGACCGAGACCGAGATTGCGGCGGAGTACATCGCTGAGCGGCTGGCGGATGCAGTCAAGATCGTGCCCATCGCCAAGGCCCGCACGATCGTCGGAGTGGCCGGCACCTTCACCACCCTCTCCGCCCTCGCCCAGGGCCTGGAGACCTACGATCCGCAGGAGATCCACGGTTCCGTACTGCGTTTCTCCGCCCTACGGCTGCTCACCCGAGAGATCCGGCACCAGACGTCGGAGACGCGTGCCCTCAACCCGGTCGTGCATCCCGGGCGTGCGGACGTCCTCGGTGGTGGCAGCATGGTCGTCGAAGGCATCATGGACATGCTGGAGAAGGAGACGAAGGCCGACAGCTTCGTCATCAGCGAGAAGGACATCCTCGACGGTATCGTCGCCGGCCTGAAGGACAGGATCGGGGTCTGACCCCGGTGATGTCTCCGGCCAGGTCCGTCTACCGGTGGGCGTCCTGGGCCAGCGCCGTGTGCGGCGCCCATGTCATCGCCTACCTGCTGGGCACCCTGCCGCGTGCCCTCGCGGAACTCGGACTGCTGTATCTGCTGCCGGGTTACCTGGGCATCGTCTTCTGGGCGGTGGCCTTCGGCACTGGCCTGCTGGAGAATGTGGGGCCCCGACTGATGCTGCGCGGCCACATCCTCAGCGGCGCAGGCATGGGCCTGGTTTTCGTCTGGTCGGTCGCCGCACGCAACATGGACCTGCTTGTTCTCGTCCCCGCGGCCTTCGGAATCGGACAACTGCCTGTCCTGTGGGCCCTGTTGACCGTACACCGACCGGGCATGACCTAAAATAGGGAACCTGCAGGCCCCCATAGCCCAATTGGCAGAGGCGGCGGACTTAAAATCCGTTCAGTGTCGGTTCGAACCCGACTGGGGGCACTTTTCACGTCGAGGGGTGTGGACAGATATTGCGCGTGGCTCTAACGCGGTGACGCCGCGAACAGCCCCTTCACTCGTTCGGTCAGCTCTCCGTCCGGACCGTCAATGACGATGTCGGGGAGGACATCCCGGGCGGGGATCGGTGCGACGGGTGCGACCGGGCGCCCCAGTTCCGTCCGCCAGCCGGCGATCTGCTCCGCCGATGCCGCGTAGACGATGCGTCCCAGCCCCACCCAGCCATGCGCGGCGGCGCACATCGGGCAGTGCTCACCGGAGGTGTAGACAACGGCCTTCGACCTCCCCTCCGGGGTGAGGTTCTCGACTGCCCAGCGGGCGATGGCGAATTCGGGGTGGCGGGTGTCATCACCGTCGGCGGTGCGGTTGTGGTCGGCGAAGACCTCGGTGCCGTCCCCGGCGACGAGGACGGAGCCGTAGGGGTCATTTCCGGTTTCCAGGGCCTGTTCTGCCAGGTCAACGGCTCGGGCCAGCCACTGTTGATCAAGATCAGAGATGCTCATGCCCGCCAGCATAGGTGGGTTGTTCCCTAGCATGGGTGGTATGCGTATTTTCGGCTTCAATTCCCATGGCGGCCCCGAGGTTCTCCAGCACCTGGAGGTGCCCGCCCCGACGCCCGGTGCCGGTGAGGTGCTCATCGATGTCCGGGCCACCTCCGTCAACCCCGGTGATCTGAACACCCGCGAGGGCACCAATGATTTCGAGGTGGGCTTCCCCATGGCCTTCGGCCGGGAGGCCGCCGGAACGGTGGTCGCCGTGGGGGAGGGGGTGAGCGGTATCGAACCGGGGCAGCTGGTCTTCGGGTCCTCGGCCTCCGGGCACGGTTCCTTCGGTGAGCAGGCGCTTCTCCATGCCCCCTCAGTCACCCCTGTCCCCGAAGGCCTGGATGTCCAGCATGCAGCGTGCATCCCGGTGGCCTACGGCACCGCGCTGGACCTCATCGACATGCTGGATCTGAAGGCGGGGGAGCGGTTCGTGGTGCTCGGTGCCGGCGGTGGGGTGGGCACCGCGGTGACCTCCCTGGCCACCGCCCGGGGCATTGATGTCATCGGGGTGGCCTCCGCCCGCAAGAAGGAACTGGTGGAGTCCCTGGGTGGGCGTCATGTGGAGTCCGGCCCCGGGTGGGTGGAGCGGGTCCGCGCGGTGGCGGAGCACCCGGTGGCCCTGTTCGACCTGGTGGGCGGCGACGTCCTGCGGGAGGGTGCGGAACTCACCGACCGGCTGGTCTCTGTGGCGGACAAACCGACGGTGAAGGAACTGGGTGGCACCGATGTCCCGCGCCGCCGCACGCGCGAGGTCTTCGGAGAGGTGGCGCGGCTCCTTGCCTCGGGGAAAGCTCAGGTCACCGTCAGTGATGTCCTGCCCCTGAGCGAGGCCGCCGCGGCCGTGGCTGTCGTGGAGGACGGTCACGCCACGGGCAAGGTCGTGGTCACTGTCCCTTAGTGCGGTCCAGTTCCTCGCCGATGCGCGGCCACAGACGCCGGAGGATGTCGTCCCAGGTGATCACGCTGACGCCCTCGCGGTCGTCGACGACCACCGCAACCTGCTCATTGCTGGCGCGCATGCGGCCCAGCGCCTCGGAGAGCGTCATCGACTCGGGCAGCACGAGGCTGGGCCTGGAGTGCTCCCGCGCGGGGCAGCCGGGGTTGGCGAGCAGGGTGTCGCGCACGTGCACCAGGTGGGGGACATCAGAACTGTCATCGATGAGAGCCCGCATGAGGCCGGTGGACCGGGCCCATTCCTGAACATCGACGACGGTGGCCCCGGCTGGCAGCACCTCACGCGGGGTGACGGCGTCACCGAGGGTGAGGACATCGAGGTCGATGACCCCGGCGATCTGCGTGGCGTCGGTCACGTCGAGGGCCCCCTGCTCCCGGGAGTGCTCAACGAGGTGCTGCAGCGTCTCCGGATCGTAGCCCTTCGCTGCGGCGCGTTCGACCGGCTCCTCACCGGCCCGGGCCACCAGTCGGTTGGCGATGGTGTTGATCCACATCAGCAGGGGCCGGAAGACAGTGATGAAGCCGCGGGCGGGCCGGGCAATGAGCGTCAGCGCCTTCTCCGGGTGGGCGATGGCCCAGGACTTCGGCGCCATCTCGCCGACGACCAGATGCAGGAACGTCGCGATGAACAGGGCCAGCGCGAAGGCCACGATGTTGGAGGCGAAGGGCGGGAGCGGGGTGCCGTCGAGAAGCTCGACCAACGCATGGTGGATCCACGGTTCCGAGATCGCACCCAGGGCGAATGTGGCGACGGTGATACCCAGCTGGGCGCCGGCGAGCATGATGGTCAGCTCGTTGAGGCTGCGCAGCGCGGCGCGTGACGACGCCGAGGTCTCCGCCGTCTCCTCGAGACGGTTGCGGCGGGCAGCCAGCAGGGAGAACTCGATGATGACGAAGAATGCCGAGGCGACGATGATGAGCACCGTCAACGGCAGGGCGACATACCAGTTGCTCATGAGCGTTCCTCCTCAACCAGTTCGATACGGACCTGGGCGGGGACGTGGTGGTCGATCTTCTCCACCCGCACGTCCAGGCTGCGTAGCGGGGCGTCCCCGCCCTCGACGTGGTCGCCCGGTTCCGGGGCGAGCTCGATGCGGTGGACCTCGCCCTCCTCGACCAGGCCACCGGTATGGGCGATGAGCAGTCCGGAGATGGTCACGAAATCCCCCTCGGGCAGATCGTGGCCGATGACGCGTTCGATCTCGTCGAGCGGGGTGTCACCGTCGACGAGCCAGGTGTCTTCGCCGGTCGGGGTGATCTCCTCGGTCTCCTCGAGATCGTGCTCGTCGGTGACGTCACCGAGGATCTCCTCGGCCAGATCCTCGACGGTGACGATGCCGACGAAGCCGCCGTACTCGTCGATGACGCACGCCATCTTCTCGTGAGCCTCCTCGAGGGCGTCGACCGCCGCGGGAAGCGGCATCAGTTCGGGCACGACCAGAGGTTCCCGCATGAGAGCGGTGACCGGGGTGGCGTCGGGAAGCTGCGTGCCCAGCACGTCCCTGAGGTGGACGACGCCGACCGGGTCATGGTCATCATCGATCACGGGATAACGGGTGTGGGCCGTTGCCATGAGGACGCGGATCTCCCCGATGGTGGCGGCGGGATCCACCACATCCGTCCGGGAACGCGGGACCATGGCGTGCTCGACGTCGTATTCGTGGAAGTCGAGCAGGCGGCCCAGCACCAGCGAGGTCCCGGTGTCCAGGTCACCGCTGTCGCGGGAGGCGGAGACGATGTGCTCGAGATCCCGCCGGGTGGCGGTGGAGTCGACGTCCTCGAGCGGCTCGATCCGGAACAGGCGCAGCAGGGCGTTGGCGGAGTAGTCGAAGAAGCGGATCAGCCAGCCGAAGACCTTCAGGTAACCGGACGTGGACCGGGCCAGCGCCAGGGAGGACTTCAGGGGGGCGGCGAGCGTGTAGTTCTTCGGGAAGAGTTCACCGAAGATCATCTGCACGATGGTGGACACCGCCAACGCGAGGACGGTACCCACACCCACGGACACGGCGGTGGGCACACCCACCCCGCCGAGCAGGACGCCGAGCTGGCGGCCCACCAGCGGTTCCGCGGCGAAACCGACGAGCAGGCCCGTCACGGTGATGCCCAGCTGCGCGCCGGAGAGCATGAAGGAGGTGCGTTCGGTGACCCGGAGGGCGGAACGGGCCTTGCTGTCGCCCTCCTCCGAGCGGCGGCGCAGGACGGTGCGGTCCACCGACATGAAGGCGAATTCCTGGGCGACGAAATAGGCGTTGAGTGCGATCATCACCCCGATGACGAGGACGCCGCAGAGCAGGATGGCAGCAGCGGTGATCATGCCGTCCCCCTCATGCGCCGGGTGTCAGAGGGACGGTACGAACATTCGGGAGGCTCCATTGAGGAGATTCCACCTACGCTTTCTCAGTTTTCCAGGATGTGTTGGGAGAAGTTTAATGGATAACCACTCGCCGGGGGAACTAACGGCAGTTTTGTTACGTTGTACAGGGTACAAAGCTTAAGTCCGGACAAGGACAGGAACAGAAAGGTACGGGGTCACATCTTGCGCAGCAGCAACCCTGTCATGAATTCACTCACCACAGTCAAGGGCGGTGCCCAGCGCGGCGCCTACCCCTCGGGTATCCCCCAGGGCTACGGCGATCCGTACGCCGGTTATGGCCAGACACCGGCCACCGTCACCGGCGATCGCCCGATGACCGTCGATGATGTCGTCTCCAAGACCGGCATGACCCTCGGCGTCATCGTCCTGTTCGCCGTGGTCAACTTCGGCATCTCCCTGTTCAACCCCGGCGTGGCCATGCTCCTGACCATGGTCGGCGCCATCGGCGGCCTGATCACCGTGCTGGTGGCCACCTTCGGAAAGAAGTACGGCTCCGCGGCCGTGACCCTCATCTACGCGGTATTCGAGGGCTTCTTCGTCGGCGGCATCTCGGTGCTGTTCTCCGGCATGCTCGTCGGTGATGCCAACGCCGGCATCCTCATCGGCCAGGCCGTCCTCGGCACCGTCGGTGTGTTCCTGGGCATGCTCTTCGTCTACAAGACCGGCGCCGTCAAGGTCACCCCGAAGTTCAACCGCATCATGACCGGCGCCCTGGTCGGTGTACTGGTCCTGGCCCTGGGCAACCTCCTGCTGGCCCTGTTCACCGGCGCGAACCCGCTGCGTGACGGCGGCATGATCGCCATCATCTTCTCCCTGGTCTGCATCGGCCTGGCGGCGATGAGCTTCCTCTCCGACTTCGATGCGGCCGACAAGATGATCCGCGCCGGTGCCCCCTCCAAGATGGCCTGGGGTGTGGCCCTCGGCCTGGCCGTGACCCTGGTCTGGCTCTACACCGAGATCCTGCGTCTGCTGTCCTACTTCCGCGGCAACTAGCCCCACAGACGATAATGGACCCGCATCATGCGGGTCCATTTTTCATTCCCCCAGATAGAAGGCGATGGTGCGTTCGGCCTGGGCGCGGGCGGCGGCGGGGTCGCCGCCGCTATTGGCAAGCGCCTGAGCCCAGAGGTGGGCGACCTCGCGGATGAAGGTCTCCTCCTCGCCCTCCTGTGTGTCGGTGTCCATCGCCATGTGGAAGGCCAGCGCCACCAGGGAGCTGTCCCAGCCGATGCCACCGGCCGCCGGGCCGTAGACCGCCCAGTGTTCATCGGCGGGGGCCAGGTGCGTCAAGGTCAGGCGCGTGCCGGGATCAGCGGGGGAGAGGGTGACCTCGACAGTGCTGAGATTGTCGTTGTCCTCCCACGTCAGGCGCAGGAGCCGCTCCGGCGTACAGGTGGTGATCGTGCCGGCGACCCCGCTGTCGGTCAACCGGAAGCGGCCACCCTCACTGAGAGCGCCGCTGACCGTCTCGAACCAGTTCTCCAGGCGGGCAGGATCGGTGAGCGCGTCCCACAGGTCGGCCTCTGAGGCGGGGTAGGTGCGGGAGAGTTCGACGCCGACACCGGCGCCCTCCCGGACGACCCGCCGCGTGACGAGCGGGATCTGGTCGAGCAGGTTCATTTTTCTTCTCCCTGGTCAGAGGACGACGGGTTCGCCGTTAACGGACAGGCGTGAGAATACCAGCCCCTGCAGGCTCTGAACCGGCTCGGAGAACTCCACCCTCCGGTCGGGGTCTGCTGCTCAGGCGGGGAGCCGACACAAAAACGCACCCGGGTCGGTGGCGGTGGTGAAAACCACGCCGGTGACCCGGGTGCGAGGTGAAAGACACACGCCGCAGCGTCTAGTTCTGGGTGATAACTTCCCCGGTATCAGGCCGGTCCTCGTCGACGAGGTTTCCGTCAGCACCACCGGCGCCGTTGGCCGGGGTGGTGGTCGTGGTGGCCTCGGCGGTCTCGTCCGCTTCGGTCTCGGTCTCGGTGGCCCGCGGCGCGCTGAACTCAGTGGCGGTCTCGACCTTCCGGTCGGAGGGCTGCTCATTCGGCGGGGAGCAGGCGGCCAGCGCCAGAGCGAGCGAAGCGGCGCCGGCGACTGCGGCAGCCTTACGGGCGAAGATGCGGGTCATGGTGGGGATCCTCCCTGTAGTCACTGAATTCGGATACGAGATTACTTGGCCGCGCGCGGAGTTGCGGCAAGCTGGGAATCGTAGGGCCTCGCGGACATGAGGGTCACGCTGAGGGTCGTCCCGTTCGGGGCGGTGTACTCCCGCGTCTCGCCCTCCTGCGCACCCAGCAGGGCGGCACCCAGCGGGGAGTGTTCGGAGTAGGTCTCCAGGTGCTCGTTATCCGTCGCAGCGGCACGGGTGCCGATGAGGAAGGTCTCCTTGTCGTCCTTGTCACCGTTGTAGTAGACGTGGACGACCGAACCGACGAGGGCCACTCCCTCGACGACACCTTCACGCTCAGTGGTGGAGTTGGCCAGCAGTTCGGAGATCTGCTTGATGCGGGCCTCCTCCTGATCCTGCATCTCGCGGGCGGCGTCGTAGCCGGCGTTCTCCTTGAGGTCACCCTCTTCGCGGCGCTCGTTGATCTCCGCGGCGACGGCCGGGCGGTGATCGATCAGTGCCTGAAGCTCACGCTCGAGCTTCGCCTTCATTTCCGGGGTGATGTACTGCTTCTGGTTTTCAGCCATGGCTAAGTGACGTCCCTGCCTTCCCTATCCCTGGGTCCGGTGGGGCACATCCGACGGGGAGCCTCGTGCCCCCAGCAAGCGCGTCACCCACCGGTGTGAACAATTGCCCCGGATTTTAACACAGGTGCCCAGGGCAGCATCACTCGACTGCGTCGCCGGGCCCGATGGTCAGATGGTCGGGGATGAGCGTGGAGCAGCCGTAGACGCTGCCTGAGACGGGCAGGTCGCGGGAGGGGATGTCCACCTGGAAACGCTGGATCGGGTCCCCACCGGGTTCAATCAGCAGCTCCCGGCGGCCGACCTCGGCCATCTCGTAGTTGATGGCGGTGACGATGCAGTAGGAGGCCACGTCCGGATCGTCCCGGGTGACGTCGACCCACAGGCGCATGGTGGAGTCGTCGACACGCTCGTGCGAGACCATGGAGATGGTCACGTCCCGGGTATCCCGGTTGGCCAGGAACTGGGCGAGGGCGATGATGATCGCGCCAATGAGGAGCACACCGACCACCGCGACGATCTTGCCTCCGACACCTCCCGGCTTCTGCGGTGTGCGGTCCGACCCGTAACGGGCTTCGGGGCGGGGGGCAGCGGGAGAGCTCATCAACCATCCTCTGGGAGACCTGAACGTGGATCGGCATCATCCTAATGGATGGGCCGGTGAGGACCTGCTTTCCCACTGACCGGCCAGGCCCATTAGGATGGTGTGGGTTGATATCCCCTGGTATCACCACGGACAACCGAGAAAACCAAGACAAGGAAGCGACACGTGAGCGGATTCCGGCTCCTGGCTATTCATGCGCACCCCGATGACGAATCGTCGAAGGGTGCGGCGACGACGGCACGTTACGCCGCCGAGGGCAACCGGGCCATGGTGCTCACCTGTACCGGCGGGGAACGCGGTGACATCCTCAACCCGGCCATGGACCGGCCCGGTGTGCTGGAGAACATCATCGACATCCGCCGGGAGGAGATGGCCACCGCCGCCGAGGCTCTCGGCGTCGAACACGTGTGGCTGGGCCACGAAGATTCCGGCCTGCCGCAGGGTGACCCGCTGCCGCCTCTGCCGGAGGGCTGCTTCGCCCTCGTCCCGGGGATGGACGTGGCGGAGGAGTTCGTGAAGATCATCCGCGACTTCAAACCGCACGTGATCATCACCTACGACGAGAACGGCGGCTATCCCCACCCCGACCACCTCAAGGTGCATGAGGCGTCGATGATCGCCTGGGAGAAGGCCGGTGACCCGGACTTCGCCCCCGAGCTCGGCGAGCCGTGGACCCCGCTGAAGCTGTACTACACCCACGGCTTCGTCCACCAGCGCATGAAGATGTTCCACGACCTGCTTCTCGCGGAGGGGCGCACCAGCCCCTACGGGCCGATGCTGGAGCGCTGGGAGCGCAACCCCGCCGACATCATGGCGCGGGTGACCACCCAGGTCGAGTGCTCGGAGTACTTTCCCCACCGGGAGGCCGCCCTGCGGGCGCACGCCACCCAGATCGACCCGGCCGGTGCGTTCCTGGCCACCCCGGCGGAGGTCCAGCAGCAGCTCTGGCCGACCGAGGAATTCGAACTCGCGAAGACCCGTGTGGCAACCTCCCTCCCGGAGGATGACCTGTTCGCGGGCATCCCCGCGGACAAGAAGTAGGAGAAGACAAGATCATGGATGTCATCACCGACCTGATGATCCTCGCCCAGCAGCAGCAGGGCGGCCCCCTGGGGCCGGAGTTCGGCAAGGCCTCACCCATCGGCCTGCTCATCCTCGCCGTGCTGGGTGTCGCGGTGATCTCCATCGGCTGGGCCTTCCACCGCCGCTACAGCCGGTACAACCGCCGACGCGCCTTCGCCGAGGCACACGGCCTCGACGTCTTCGACCAGGAGGCCGTCGACCGCGCGATGGAGGAGGCCGGTCTGCTGGACCGCCGCAAGAGGAGCTGGTTCTAGCCAGAAACCGGAACCTGTGCTAAAGTGCCGGTCATGTTCGTCTGGCGATTTTATTTTGGAGAGGCTCCGGGGCTGAGTGACAGCCACCACCGCCTCGCCGTGTCGCCTGCGCGCTAACCGCCTGCGAACCGACGAACACCCCGGAGCCGAGCAGCACCTCCCCGAGAAATCGGGTTGAGGGGCTGCTTTTTTGTTTGCCCGGCGCACAGACCCCACACAATGAAAAACCCAGTGAAAGGTTCACAGACCATGACCGTCGCCACCTACGCCTCCACCTCCAACCGCCGCGTCGTAGCCTTCCACGATCTGCCCAGCCCGGAGGAAGTCCGCGACCGCCTGCCGATGACCCCCGCCCAGGAACACCGCGTCGAGAGTGACAGACAGCAGATCGCCGACATCTTCAACGGCGAGGACGACCGTCTCGTCGTCGTGGTCGGCCCCTGCTCGATCCACGACCCTGAGGCCGCCATCGACTACGCCAACCGCCTGGCCCCGCTGGCCTCCCTGCTGGCCGAGGACCTCAAGGTGGTCATGCGCGTGTACTTCGAGAAGCCGCGCACCACCGTCGGCTGGAAGGGCCTGATCAACGACCCGCACCTCGACGGCTCCTACAACATCAACCACGGCCTGGAACTGGCCCGCAAGGTCCTGCGCGAGGTGGTCAACCTCGAACTGCCCACCGCCAGCGAGTTCCTCGAACCGAACTCCCCGCAGTACTACGCCGATCTGGTGTCCTGGGGCGCCATCGGTGCCCGCACCACCGAATCGCAGGTGCACCGCCAGCTGGCCTCCGGCATGAGCATGCCCATCGGCTTCAAGAACGGCACCGACGGCAACATCCAGGTCGCTATCGACGCGGTCGCGGCCGCCTCGAAGCCGCACTTCTTCTTCGGCACCTCTGACGGCGGTCGTCCCGCCGTCGTGGAGACCGCCGGCAACGAAAACTGCCACATCATCCTCCGCGGCGGCACCGCCGGTCCGAATGCGGACTCGGAGTCGGTGGCGGGCATCGTCGAGAAGCTGCAGGCCCACACGGACACCCCGCGCCTGATGATCGACGTCTCCCACGCCAACTCCGGCAAGGACCACGTGCGCCAGGCGGAGGTGACCGCGGACGTCGCCAGGCAGATCGCCGCAGGTGACGAGGCCATCGCCGGCATCATGATGGAATCCTTCCTCGTCGAGGGCGCCCAGTCCCTCGACACCGCCAAGCTGCCTGCCAACGGCGGCGCAGGCCTCGTCTACGGTCAGTCCGTCACCGACTCATGCATGAACATCGACACCACCGTCGACCTGCTCGGTGACCTCGCGGCCGCCGTCCGCGCCCGCCGGGCACGTCGGTCGCAGTAGGTGACGGAACGGCGGGGCAGACCCACTACACTGAGTGCTGTGAAACTGTCCCGCCTGCTCTACCCGCTGTATGAGGCCCGTCTGGCCCGCGAACTCAAAGGCGTCCGACAGCCGAAGCACATCGCGATCATGGCCGACGGCAACCGCCGCTGGGCCCGCGCCGAGGGGCACTCCGACATCAGCCACGGCCACCGCGCCGGGGCGGAGAAGATCGGCGAGGTCGTCCGCTGGTGCGAGGAGACGGAGGTGGAGATCATCACCGTCTACCTCCTGTCCACCGAGAACCTCGGCCGCGAGGCACAGGAACTTGAACTGCTCTTCGGCATCATCGGCGATGTCGTCGACGAACTGTCCGGCGGCGAGTACACCTGCCGGGTCCGGCTCGTCGGCCACCTCGACCTCCTGCCCAGGGACGTCGCCGACCGTTGGCGTGCCGCCGCGGATCGGACCTGCGACAACACCGGCCTGACGGTCAACATCGCCGTCGGTTACGGCGGCCGCCAGGAGATTGTCGACGCCGTGCGCAACCTCATCGCCGAGGAGGTCGCCGCCGGCACCCCGGCGGCGGAACTCACGGCGAAGGTCACCGCCGACTCCCTCTCGCACCACCTCTACACCTCCGGCCAGCCCGACCCGGACCTGGTGATCCGTACCTCCGGTGAACAGCGGCTGTCCGGTTTCCTGCTGTGGCAGGCCGCCTACTCGGAGATCTGGTTCACTGAGACCTACTGGCCCGCCTTCCGCCGCATCGACCTGCTGCGGGCCCTCCGTGACTACTCCCGGCGCAGCCGCCGGTTCGGAAAGTGAGTTCCCCACCCATGAGCACCGTCCTCTACGAATCCGCCTACGGATCCGCCCGCCAGTACGCCGAGGCCCTCGCTGAGCGGCTCGGCTGCACTGCGCAGCCACTCTCCGGGGCCGACCCGGCGCAGCTGCGCACCTCCGCTGAACCGCTGGTCGTGCTCTCCTATGTCCACGGCCCCTCGATCCCGGCAGCCGGCTTCGTGGCCGACAATGACCTCGGTGACAGGCCCGTGGCCGTGTGCGCGGTGGGCATGACCCTGCTGGAGGTGGCCCGCGCCAAGGATCAGATGGCCGGCGCGCTGGGGAAGAAGGATCAGGTGACCCGCTTCTACCTTCCCGGGCGGCTGAGCTACTCCACGATGGGCCGCAGGCACAGGATGATCATGTGGGGGATCATCAAGGCGCTCAAGGCGAAGCGGGAGGCCGACCGCAGCCCCAACGACCGGGCCATGATCGAGTCTCACGACCGGGACACCGACCATGTGGATCTGCGGGAGCTGGACCAGGTCGTGGAGTGGGCGGCGGCGCACCACCCCTGACCCCTGACCCCTGACCACAGCCCTCAGATCTTGCGCATCCGCACCCGCTCGACCTGGTGATCAGCGCGCTTGCGCAGCACCAGGGAGGCGCGCACCCGCGTGGGCAGGATGTTCTCCACCAGGTTGGGCAGGTTGATGGACTGCCAGATCTCCCGGGCGGCAGCCCGGGCGCTGGCGTCCCCGTAGTCGGCGAAGTGGCCGAAGTGCGCACCCGGTTCCCGGAAGGCGGTGGAGCGCAGCTGCAGGAAGCGGTCGATGTACCATTTCTCGATGTCCTCGGTACGCGCGTCGACGTAGACGGAGAAGTCGAAGAGGTCGGAGACCATGAGCGTCGGACCGGTCTGCAGGACGTTGAGACCCTCGACGATGAGGATGTCCGGCTGCGCGATGGTCTGGACCTGGTCCGGCACCCGGTCATAGAGCTTGTGTGAGTACACCGGCGCGTCGACGGAGGCGCGCCCGGACTTCACGTCGGTGACGAAACGCAGCAGGGCACGCTGGTCATAGGACTCGGGGAAGCCCTTCCGGGACATCAGACCACGGGCATTGAGCTCTGCAGCGGGCAGGAGGAAACCGTCGGTGGTGACCAGGTCGACACGCGGGTGGGACTCCCAGCGCTGCAGCAGGACCTGCAGGAGGCGGGCGGTTGTGGACTTGCCCACGGCCACGGAGCCGGCAACGCCGATGATGAAGGGCACGTGGCCGGAGGCGGTGCCCAGGAAGGTCTCGGTTGCGGCCATGAGTTTCTGCCGGGCGGCGACCTGGAGGTGGATGAGCCGGGACAGCGGGAGGTAGACCTCGGCGACCTCGGCGAGGTCGATGGATTCGCCGAGGCCACGCAGCTGCGCGACCTCCTCTTCTGTGAGGACCTGGGGCATGGATTTACGTAGGGCACGCCAGGAAGCGCGGTCGAAATCCACGTAGGGGGTGTGGTCCTTGGGCCGAGACATGGCCCTATTGTGTCACCTGCCTCACTTCTGTCCGGGGTTCGGGGGTACGGGACAACCCCAGGACGCTAAGCTGATTCATCGACTGCCGTGAATTCCTAGAAAGGCTGGCTGAAACGCCCATGACCGCTGAGTCCTCCCTCAACCAGGAGCTGTCCCTTCTTGACCCTGAGGTCCACGCTGCCATCGGCGGCGAGATCACCCGTCAGCGCGACTTCCTGGAGATGATCGCCTCCGAGAACTTCGTGCCGCGTGCTGTCCTGCAGGCACAGGGTTCGGTATTCACCAACAAGTATGCCGAGGGTTACCCGGGCCGCCGTTACTACGGTGGCTGCGAGAACGCCGACATCGTCGAGGACCTGGCGCGCGACCGCGCCAAGGCCCTGTTCGGCGCCGAGTTCGCCAACGTCCAGCCGCACTCCGGTGCCCAGGCCAACGCTGCTGTCCTGCACGCCCTGGCCGACGCCGGGGACAAGATCATGGGCCTGTCCCTGGCCCACGGTGGTCACCTGACCCACGGCATGAAGCTGAACTTCTCCGGCAAGCTCTACGAGGTCGCCGCCTACGAGGTCGACCCGGAGACCCACCGCATCGACATGGACCGCGTCCGTGAGCAGGCCCTGGCCGAGCGCCCGAAGGTGCTCATCGCCGGCTGGTCCGCCTACCCGCGCACCCTGGACTTCGAGGCCTTCCGCTCCATCGCGGACGAGGTCGGCGCCTACCTGTGGACCGACATGGCGCACTTCGCCGGCCTGGTCGCCGCTGATCTGCACCCCTCCCCGGTGCCGCACGCCGATGTCGTGTCCACCACCGTGCACAAGACCCTGGGGGGTCCGCGTTCGGGCCTGATCGTCGCCAAGCAGGAGTGGGCCAAGAAGATCAACTCCGCCGTCTTCCCGGGCCAGCAGGGTGGACCGCTGATGCACGTCATCGCCGCCAAGGCCGTCGCCCTCAAGCTCGCCGGCACCGATGAGTTCAAGGACCGTCAGGCACGCACCATCGAGGGTGCGAAGATCCTCGCCGAGCGACTGACCGCCGCAGACGCCAAGGCCGCCGGCATCGACGTGCTCACCGGTGGCACCGATGTCCACCTGGTGCTCGCTGATCTGCGCAACTCGGACATGGACGGGCAGCAGGCCGAGGACCTCCTCCATGAGGTCGGCATCACCGTCAACCGCAACGCCGTGCCGAATGACCCGCGCCCGCCGATGGTCACCTCCGGCCTGCGCATCGGCACCCCGGCGCTGGCCACCCGCGGTCTCGACGCCGCCGCCTTCACCGAGGTCGCCGACATCATCGGCACCGCACTGGTGGACGGCAAGAACGCGGATGTGGAGAAGCTGCGCGCCCGCGTGGCGAAGCTGACCGACCAGTACCCGCTGTACGAGGGTCTCGAGGACTGGAAGATCAACTAGTCGCCGTGCGTGTCCTCATCATCGACAACCGGGATTCCTTCACCTGGAATCTGGTCGCCTATGTCGAGGACATCACCGGTGTCACCCCTGAGGTGATCACCAACGACGAACCCGGTTGGGATGTCGGCCGCGTCGCCACTTTCGACGCCGTCATCATCTCGCCGGGTCCCGGCCGCCCGGAGCGCGACGGGGACATCGGCATGTGCCTGGATGTCCTGCGCGACGGGCGTGTCCCGATTCTGGGGGTCTGCCTGGGCCATCAGGCCCTCGCCCTCGCCCACGGCGGCACGGTGGATCTGGCCCCGGAGCCCGTCCACGGGCGGGTGTTCCCCGTGCGTCATGACGGCTCGGGTCTCTTCACCTCACTGCCCCCGCTTATCGACGTCGTCCGCTACCATTCCCTCATCGTCAGTGATGTGCCCGGGGACCTGCAGGTCACCGCCCGGACGCCGGACGGACTGGTCATGGCCCTGGCCCACCGGCGGCTGCCCCAGTGGGGCGTGCAGTTCCACCCCGAGTCGATCGGTGGTTTCGACGGCCACACCCTCATCGCGAACTTCCTGGACCTGGCCGCCGAACGCAACCGGCGTTCGCGTTCCCGCTGGCGACTGCACACCGTCACCGTCGAGGGGGAGTGTGACGGCGAGGCCGTGTACGCGGAGTTCTTCGCGGACTCGGCGGATGCTTTCTGGCTGGACTCGACGACCCCAGACCACGGCACGGGGCGTTTCAGCTACCTCGGCGACGCCTCGGGACCACTGGCCCGCGTGTGGAGCGAACGGGTTGATCCGGAACGTTCGCTGTTTGAGGAGCTGGCCGCGGATCTCGCCGCCAACACCATCGACGCCGGGGAGACGGACTTCGGCTTCACCTGCGGCTGGGTCGGCTGGCTCGGCTACGAGCTGAAAGCCGAGTGCGGTGGCTCCGCGGCCCACGTCTCCCGGTATCCGGATCTGGGGATGATCTTCGCGGACCGGGCGGTGGTCATCGACCATGCACTGCGCCGCACGCACCTCATCGCGCTCATCGGATCCGAACATGATGCCGCCCAGCGCGAGTGGTGCACGGAAACCGCCCGGCGGGTGGCGGGGCTGGGGGCGCCGGCGGGCGTCGAGAAGCAGGGTGCGGTGGGCTCGCTGAGCGCCCGCCACTCCCGCACGGCCTACCTGGAGCTGGTGGAGCAGTGCCTGGCGGAGATCCGTCAGGGCGAGTCCTATGAGATCTGCCTGACCAATGAACTCACCGCCCCCGGGACGCTGGACGTGGGTGCGGCGTATGCGGCGTTGCGTGCGGCCAACCCCACGCCCTTCGGTTCCCTGCTGCGGATCGGTGGCGTGAACGCGCTCTCCTCCACACCGGAGCGTTTCCTGCAGGTCAGCGCCGAGGGGCTGGTGGAATCCCGGCCCATCAAAGGCACCCGGCCGCGCAGTGCAGATCCGCGGGAAGACACCCGGCTGCGCTCGGATCTGGCTGTCAACGACAAGGACCGCGCCGAGAACCTCATGATCGTCGACCTCGTGCGCAACGACCTCAGCCGGGTTGCCGAGCCGGGCAGCGTGCGCGCGGAGCCGCTGTTCCAGGTGGAGTCCTACGCCACCGTCCACCAGCTCGTCAGCACCGTCACCTGCCGCCTGGCTCCCGGACGGACGGCCGTGGACGCGGTGCGGGCGGCCTTCCCGGGTGGTTCCATGACGGGCGCGCCGAAGATCCGCACCATGGGAATCATCGACCGGCTGGAGGAAGGGCCGCGCGGCATCTACTCCGGCGGCATCGGTTATTTCTCGCTCGACGGGGCGATGGACCTGTCCATGGTGATCCGCACGATTGTCGCTGATGGGCACGGCCTGAGCTACGGCGTCGGCGGGGCGGTCATCGCGCTCTCGGATCCGGTGGGGGAGTACGAGGAGACTGTGACCAAATCCGCCCCGCTGCTGCGGCTGCTGGACCGGGAGTTCCCGCAGTGACACTGCTGCGCTGGGACGGGGCTGAGCTGGTGCCGGCGGAAGAGCCGGACAGCCGGCCGGATGTCGTCGACTCCTGGCTGGAGCACGACGGTTATGTGGGCAGCCGGCACCTGCATGAAGAGCGTTTCGCGGGCAGCCTGCCCGGGATCAAGGTGGGTGATTTCCTGACGGCGGTACGACGGGCGGTGCCGCACGAGGGCAACTGGTTCCCCCGTATCGAGGCCCACGGTCAGACGCTTTACCTGCGGGTCCGTCCTGCGCCGCCGCTGCGGACCCGAACGGTGCTGTGGGTGCCACCGGAACCGGATCCGCGGGTTGTTCCGCGCGTGAAGGGTCCGGATCTGCCCGTGTTGGCACGGTTGCGGGCGCAGGCACAGGAACACGGGGCGGACGATGCGCTTCTCTGGTCCGCCGACGGCCTGGTCGTGGAGGGGGCGAACTGCGCGTTGGCGTGGTGGGAGGGGGACCGGCTCATGGTCCCGGAACACCCCGGTCAGCTGCCCTCGGTGACGGTGACCGCGACCCGGGAGATGCTGGACGGGGTGGGGCAGCGGCCGGTGACGCCGACGGAGTTACGGCAGTACCCGGTATGGGCGGGCAGTGCCCTGCACGGCTGGACCGAGGTGGTCGGCTGGGTGGGGCAGGACGGCACGCGGCTTCGGGCCGTGACGGAACCGACCCCGGTGAGTGCGGCCGAGGTGACCACGCTGCTGCGCTGGAACTGACTTCACACCGCCCAGTCGCCCAGCGCCCCCTCCAGTGCGCCGAGGGCGGCCTCGATGAGGGGCCAGCGCTGGTCCTGCGGACAGCCGAGCTCCACCCAGTGGCGGCCGGCGTGGTCGAGGAAACCCACCCAGCCCCACAGCGCCCAGGTATGGCGGGGGAAATCGCCGATGCCGATGATCTCACGCAGCTGGCCGACCAGTTCCGTGTCGGCGGCATGCCGGTGGGTGAGAGCGGATTCCGGTTCGCCGACGCCGGGCAGGAGGGTGGGATCCTTCTGTAGGGCGTCGAGGTGCACCTGGAGCAGGTGACTGATGCGCTCGCGGACCGGGTGGCCGGGGTTGAGGGCGGTGACGGCGGTGAGACGGGCATCGAGAAGTGAGCGCAGCGAGTCTTCGACCACGGAGGCGTAGAGGTCTGCCTTGGAGGAGAAGTAGTGGAAGACCAGCGACTGGGAACTGCCGGAGGCCGCGGCGATGGTCGGCACGGAGGCCGCCGGGTAATCGGTGGTGGCGAAGTGGGCGCGGGCGGCCTCGAGGATGGCGGCGCGGCGTTCAGTGGTGCTCAGGCGTCTGCGGGTGCTCACGGTTGACAACCCTACCTGCTGTTGAGTTAAGGTCAATAGCAGTTACTGATCTCGACTCAATAGGAGTACCCGTGCTTGACCACGCCATCTTCTGGCACGTTTATCCTCTCGGCGCCACCGGCGCACCGATCCGCGACTGGTCGACTGGGGACGAGGCGCACCGCCTGCCGCGGCTGATCAACTGGCTCGACCACCTCATCGAGCTTGGTTGCAACGGGCTGCTGCTCGCTCCGGTCTTCGCCTCCAGCACGCACGGCTATGACACCCTCGACCACTTCCGCATCGACCCCCGTCTGGGCGATGACGCCGACTTCGACCGGCTCATCGCCGCCTGCCGGGAGCGCGGCATTGAGGTGCTCCTCGACGGCGTGTTCAACCACGTCGGCATCCACCACCCGATGGTCGCGGACGGTGGCCCCGTCCGTCGCCTGCCGGACGGCAGCCCGGAACCCTGGGAGGGGCACGGTGATCTGGCCCTGCTCGACCATGACGACCCCCGCACCGCCGAGCTCGTCGTCGACGTGATGAACCACTGGCTCGACCGCGGCATCGCCGGCTGGCGCCTCGACGTCGCCTACTCCGTGCCCACCTGGTTCTGGGCGCAGATCGTCGACCGGGTCCGGCAGCGACACCCTGACGCCGTCTTCCTCGGCGAAATCATCCACGGCGACTACGCTGCGCTGATCACCGAGGGACACCTGGACACCGTCACCCAGTACGAGCTGTGGAAAGCCATCTGGAGTTCGGTCAAGGACGTGAACTTCCACGAACTGGCCCATGCCCTGGGGCGCCATCGGGAGTTCATGGCGGCCGGTCCCATGCAGACCTTCGTGGGCAACCACGACGTCGACCGCATCGCCAGCACCGTCGGCGATGAAGGGGCAGCCCTGGCGGCCGTGCTGCTGCTGACCCTGCCGGGCGTGCCCAGCATCTACTACGGCGATGAACAGGCCTTCCGCGGGGTCAAGGGCACCGGTTTCGCCACTGACGATCCCATCCGGCCCGCTCTGCCGGAAACCCCGGTGGTGCTCTCGCTCCCGGCTGCCGCCATGTTCGAGCTCCACCGCGAGCTCATCGCCCTGCGCCGCCGCCACCCCTGGCTCACCCGCGGGCAGGTCGAGGTGCTGGACACCACCAACGAGACCATCCGTTACACCGTCACCGGGTACGGCCACCGCCTCGAGGCGACGCTGACATCCGCCCCGGTCTCCGTGGAACTCGTCTTCGACGACGGGGAGCGCTTCGCCGCGCAGTGGTGAGCCCGGTCGGGACAACGGAAAATCCCCGCTCACCGTGACCGGTGGGCGGGGGCAGTATCCGTCAGGGGGAGAAGCGCCTAGTTGGCGTTGAGTGCGGACTCTTCTTTGGTCGGGGCGACCGGCTCGGAGGAGGAGACGATCTCGGCCTCCGCGGGAGAACGCGGGATGAGGAAGGTGGCCACGGCACCGACCAGGGCGGCACCGGCGAAGATCCAGAAGGAGACGGTCGGACCGAAGCCGGCGCCGATGATCAGGCCGCCGATGGCCGGGCCGACGATGCCGCCGAGTCGGCCGAAGCCGGCGACCCAGGAGACACCCGCGGCACGGGAGGCGGTGCCGTAGTAGTTGGAGGCCAGGCCGTAGGTGAGGACCTGGGTGCCGATGACACCGATGCCGGCCATGATGATGAACGGGTACATCGGGGCAACGGAGGTGAACAGCGGCAGGATCGCCAGGGACGCCGCAGCCAGGGCGAAGGTGGAGGTGATGACGGCCTTGGCGCCGATGCGGTCGGCGATCCAGGAGGCGGTCAGGCCGCCGACGACGGCGCCACCGTTGAGGAAGAGCAGGGAGTACAGGGAGTCATGGGCGTTGGCGCCGTTGGCCTGCATGATCTTCGGCAGCCAGGTATTCAGCCCGTAGGTGGACAGCAGGCCGATGAAGGACATCACGCCGATGAGGACGGTGCCGGTGAGGTAGGAGCGGGAGAAGATGCCGGCGAAACCGGTCTTCTCCAGATCGGAGCGGGCACCGGAGGTGGTGGCGGGCGCGGTGGCCGGCTCGGCCAGGAACTTCTCCTCCGGCAGGCCGTGGCGGACGCAGACTGCACGGGCGTCGGCCTTGCGGCCACGGGTGACGAGCCAGCGCGGGGACTCCGGCAGGGCGAAGAATGCCAGGGGCAGCAGGAAGAGGATGGGGGTCGCGCCGATCCAGAACAGGCCACGCCAGCCGACCATGTCCTCGAAGCCGAGGGCGAAGAGGGAGGCCATGACGCCACCCATGGGGACACCGGAGTAGACGATGGCGTTGAAGAGGTTGCGGCGGTTGGCGGGGGCGAACTCCGCGATGATGGCGCCACCGGTGGCGACGATCATGCCGACACCCAGGCCGGTGACGAAGCGCAGGAAGCCGAACATGGCGATGGAGGTGGCCATGGCGGTCAGGCCCATGCCGACGGAGAACCAGGCGATGGCGGTGAGCATGACCTTGCGGCGGCCGATGCGGTCGCCGATGGCGCCGGCGGACAGGGCGCCGATCAGGACACCGATCATGGCGTAGGAGCCGAGGGTGCCGGCGACGGCGGGGGAGAGCTGGCCGATGTGGCTGGGATCCTCGAGCAGGGAGGACAGGACGGCGCCGTAGATGACGAGGTCGTAGCCGTCGAAGAGGATGGAGATGCCGACGACTGCAAGGACGAGGTACACCGTGCGGCGGTGCGCCGGCGATGCCCATGTTTCGGTGGTGTTCACTGTTCTTCCTTCTGTGGTCCGGATGACTTCCCTCTGTGACGGAGAGGATGACCGAACTGTAGAAGTGTTCCAGAACACATGAAACTAGGGGCGTCCCTAGTAACTGCCCGGGGGTCGGTGGGCGCGTTTCATGGTCTGACCTGTGGAAATGATGGTACCGGGGTGCTCCCCTGCAGGTGGATGGGGGTATTGACAGATTTCCGGTGCGCGCCGTTCCGGCGACGGGCGCAATGCATTGCGGTTTGGTAAACCCCTGTGCGGGGGTGAACAAAAGGGCGCTGAACGAACTTTAATGTTCGTTCAGCGCCCTTTTCTGCTGGTAGGGGGACTGTCAGTCCTCGGTTTCTGCTGCCGGGTTCTCGCGGCCCTCGGCCAGTGCGGTGCGGGCGGCACGCAGCCAGTCAGGCTGATCCTCCAGCAGCGCCTTGATCTCGGCGGTGGTCAACGGCTGGTCCAGGTCATTGCGCTTCAGCGCAGTGATGGTGATGCCCAGCTTCTGGGCGACGACCGGACGCGGGTGCGGGCCTGTCCGGCGCAGCTCAGTGAGCCACTCCGGCGGGGTCTCCTGCAGGGCCTTGAGCTCTGCGTGGGTGACGGCGTTGTTCTGGAACTCCTCCGGGGTTGCGGGCAGGTAGATGCCCAGCTTCTTGGCCGCGGTCTGCGGCTTCATTGCTCGACCGGAAGGCTGACGTGCGGACTCTTCATTCACACCCCCAACGGTAGCATTACCCCCATGCTGCGCCTGAGTTTCGTCACCGGCACCGAACCCGGCAAGTGGTTCACCCGCTTCCGGGACCGCACCGCCCACGGGCAGTTGCTCGCCACCGATTCGGAGGATCCGGTCGCAGAGCTTCTCGATGCCCGCGCCGACCTCGCCCTCACCCGTCTGCCCGACCCGCGCGTCACCGACGAGTATCACGTGGTCGAGCTCTACCGGGAGGCCCCCGGGATCGCCCTGCCGAAGGACAGTGAGCTCACGCTCCTGGACCGGTTGTCACCCGCTGATATTGAGGGCGAGATCATCAACTGGTCCACCCCGCCGGACGGCCGGATTGACATCCCTGCGGTCCGCACCGGGCTCCAGGTGGTGGCCGCGAACGTCGGGGTGCTCATCGCCCCGCGCCCGCTCATCCGGGTGCTCGCGCGCAAACAGATCGAGCACCGGGACTTTCTCGGCGATGTCCCGGTCACCACCATCGCGCTGGTCTGGCGGAGGGCTGACGACTCGGAGGCGATCCAGGATTTCGTCGGCATCGCCAAGGGGCGCACCCCCAACTCCTCCCGCCAGGCCGCACCGAAACGCACCGCCCGGGAGAAGACGCTGGCAAAGCAGCAGCGCCGGGCAGCGGGTGGCGCAGATGAGCGGACGCGCCGGTCGCGGCGGAGATAGCGGCATTTCCGCCCCTGTGTCGCAGAACACATATAAACTATCGGTCACATGTCCGTCCAGAATTAAGGAATCCATCATGAAGACCACTGCATTGACCCGCCGCCTGCTCGCCGGAGCTGCTGCGCTGACCCTGAGCTTCGGCGTCGTCGCCTGCGCCGACGACGGTGACAGCGCGGGGGAGACCACCGCGACGGAGACCACCGCCACCACCACGGACGAGGAAGCCACCGAGGCCACCACGCCTTCCGTGGACGCGGACGCGGAAGCACTGGCCACCGGCGAGGATGTCATGGTCGAGACCGCTGAGGGCACTGTCGGCATCTCTGCCGCCGCGGCCGCCGCTCTCGAGGAGTTCACCACCGAGTGGGGCACGCCCGAGACCATCGAGAACAATGACGTCGGCCAGGTCCTCGCCATCTATCCGGAGGGCAACCTCGCGGTGTTCTCCGAGGAGGCCGGTGCCGTGCCTGTGGGTGGTGAGATCGCCAACGAGTGGCTCGACGGTGGCGGCCTGGAGAACTCCATCGGCCTGCCGACCGGCCCGGAGGGTGACGCCCCAGAGGGCAACGGCCAGGTCCAGGAGTTCACCAACGGCACCATCTCCTGGTTGTCTGATGAGGACGGCGAGTTCTCCATCGACGTCCAGGAGGACGAGAACTAACTCGGGTCACCTCGCTGTCAGATGAGCTTCAGTTGCAGTTAGGTGAAGTTCATCTGACAGCCATGTAATTCTCCCTCTTCGTGTGCCTGCGGGGGTTAGCCTGAGGGCAACCGGATGAACCACCATCCGGCCCGCGTCCGTCCCCGAGTCGGTACCGGCTCGACGGCCGTGTTCCGAGATGATTCCCGTGGCGCTGACGGGTACCCGGACCGCCACACCAGGGGAGCCCGCGCCATGTTCGACTCGACCACCGACCACCTCACCGCCCGCCACCCGGACGACCATTCGGCCGTCGACCTCCGCACCTACGTCATCGACACCTCCGTGCTGCTCAGCGACCCGTGGGCGCTGCGCAAGTTCTCCGAACACGAGGTCGTCCTGCCGGTTGTGGTGATCACGGAGCTGGAAGGCAAGCGTCACCACCCGGAGCTCGGCTGGTTCGCCCGGCAGGCTCTGCGGATGCTCGAGGATCTGCGCGCCACCTACGAACGTCTCGATCAGCCCGTGCCGGTCAACGTCGAGGGCGGCACCCTGCGCGTGGAACTCAACCACCAGGACCAGTCCCAGCTGCCGGCGGCCTTCCGCGGTACGGAGGGCGACCACCGCATCCTCGCCTGCGCCCTCAACCTGCAGCAGGAGGGCCGGGACACGACGTTGGTGACCAAGGACGTGCCCCTGCGGGTCAAGGCCGGAGCCGTGGGCCTGCGGGCGGACGAGTATCACGCGCAGGACGTCGTGCTCACCGGTTATACCGGCATCACCGACGTGCACACCGACGCCGGAACCATCGACACCCTCTACCGCGAGGGCGAGATCGAGCTGCCGGACGGGGCTCTCACCGACACCGGTGACTTCGTCGCCGAGCTGCCCGTCCACTGCGGGATTCGGCTGACCACCTCCACCCAGTCCGCCCTGGGACGGGTCACCCGCGACGGTACGGTGCGCCTGGTCCGCGGTGACCAGCAGGCCTTCGGCCTGCATGGACGTTCCGCGGAGCAGCGCATCGCGCTCGATCTGCTGCTGGACAACAACGTGGGCATCGTCTCCATCGGTGGTCGGGCGGGCACCGGCAAGTCGGCGCTGGCGCTGTGCGCCGGGCTGGAGGCCGTGCTCGAGCGCAACGAGCACCGGCGCATCGTGGTCTTCCGTCCCCTCTATGCCGTCGGTGGCCAGAACCTCGGCTACCTGCCCGGCTCCGAGACCGAGAAGATGAACCCCTGGGCGCAGGCTGTCTTCGACACCCTCGACGGACTGGTCTCCGACAACGTCATGGAGGAGATCCAGGCCCGCGAGCTCATCGAGGTTCTGCCGCTGACCCACATCCGTGGCCGCTCCCTCCACGATTCCTTCGTCATCGTCGACGAGGCCCAGTCGCTGGAACGCAATGTCCTGCTCACCGTCCTGTCCCGCCTCGGCCGGGGTTCGCGGGTGGTGCTCACCCATGACGTGGCGCAGCGGGACAACCTGCGGGTGGGGCGACATGACGGGGTGCAGGCGGTGATCGAGAAGCTCAAGGACCACGAGCTCTTCGGACACGTCACACTGCAGCGTTCCGAGCGTTCCGCCATCGCGGAACTGGTCACTGACCTGCTGGAGGATGGGAAGTAGGCGGCCTGGGCCCCGGGACCGGGCTTCCGCCAGCGTTTGCGGGGCCTGACGTACGTGGGCGACAATGTTCGCATGGCAGACGCGACGTTCACGCTCCGACCCATCCGGCCTGAGGACTATCTTCAGGTCCGCGCGATCTACGAGAGGGGTCTGGAATCAGGCCACGCCACGTATGAGACGCAGGCGCCGACCTGGGAACAGTTCTCCCGGGACAAGATACTGGAGACCGTGTTCGTCGCCGTGGACAATGCGGACCCGGGCAAACTGCTGGGCTGGGTTGCCGCCGCCCCCATTTCCACCCGCGCTGTCTTCCACGGTGTCGTGGAGAACTCCATCTACATCCACCCCGACGCCCGCGGCCGCGGCGTGGCCGGCGCCCTCCTGGACAAACTCGTCGAAGTATGCCGGGACCTGCACAAATGGGGCATCCACGCCTGGGTCTTCCCCGAGAACGAAGGTTCAGCCGCGCTGCACCGTTCGCGCGGCTTCGAGAAGGTCGGCACCTACCACCACCTGGCGAAGATGACGTACGGCGACATGGCCGGCCAGTGGCGTGACACCGACATCTACGAGCTGCTGCTGCCCAAGCCGGGGGAGTAGCTACTCGATCGTCTCCTTGAGCTTGTCCTGTTTGACCGGCAGCAGGATGAACAGGGCAAAGGCGGTCAGGGGAACCATGAGCAGGAAGATCGGTGTCAGGCCGTCGTTGTAGCTGCTGAGCACCACCTCACGGATGGGGTCGGGCAGATTGACCACACCCGCCGGAGTCAGGGAGTTCGCCCCGCCCCCGGCCTCGGAGAACTGCTCGGCATAGGCGGCACCCTGCTCACCCAGCTGCGCAAAGGCACCGGGCAGGCGTTCGCTGAGGTTGGACTGCAGGTTGTGGATGAACATCGAACCGACCAGGGCGGCGCCGAGGGTGGAGCCGATCTGGCGGAAGAAGTTGTTTGCCGCGGTGGCGGTGCCCACAGCCGTGATGGGGAAGGAGTTCTGCACGATGAGCACGAGCACCTGCATGACCAGCCCGAGGCCGAAACCGAAGACGAAGAACAGGAAGCCCAGCTGCACCAGGGAGGTCTCCACGGTCAGCCGCGACATCAGCCACAGCGCGACCGTCACGACGGCCATGCCGACGATGGGGTAGGTCTTGTAGTTGCCGGACTTCGCGATGAGGAAGCCAACCACCGTTGAGGTACCGATCATGCCGACCATCATGGGGATCATCATCAGGCCTGCGTCGGTCGGGGTCAGGGAGTGGACCATCTGCAGGTAGGTGGGCAGGTAGGCCAGTGCGCCCATCATCGCCAGGCCGAGGACGGTGCCCGCGGCGGTGGTCAGCACCATATTGCGGTTACGGAACAGGGCCATCGGAATCAGGGGGTTGACGGCCTTGAGCTCCACGAGGACGAACAGGATCGCGCCGATGATGGTCGTGGCCCCCAGCCCCAGGATCACCGGGTCACCCCACTCGTACTCGGTGCCACCCCACGTGGACAGAAGGATGAGGGCGGCGGTGGTGACCGTCATCAGGGCAGTGCCCAGCCAGTCGAAGCGGCGGTTCTCCCCGCTGCCGGTGCGCAGGTGCAGGACCAGCACGGAGACGATCAGTGCCAGCAGACCGAGGGGGAGGTTGATCCACAGGCCCCAGCGCCAGCCGGGGCCGTCGGTGAACCAGCCGCCGAGAACCGGGCCGAGCACGGAGCTGACGCCGAACATCGCGCCCATGACGCCCATGTACTTGCCGCGCTGACGTGCGGGGACGACCTCGGCGACGATCGCCTGGGAGCTGATCATCATGCCGCCGGCGCCGAAGCCCTGGATGGCTCGCGCCACGATGAGCAGTTCCATGGACTGTGCGAAACCGCCCATGGTGGAGCCGAGGACGAAGACGGCGATGCCGAAGATATAGAGCCATTTGCGGCCCACCATGTCACCGAGCTTGCCGAAGATCGGCATGGCGATGGTCATGGTCACCATGAACGCAGAGATGACCCAGCTCATGTGGTTGACGCCGCCGAGCTCGCCGACGATGGTCGGGAGCGCAGTGGAGAAGATCATCTGCCCGAGCGAGCTCATGAGCATCGTGAGCAGGAGGGCCCCGAAGATGAGGCCGATGCGCGGGGCCTGCTTCTGCGCGCCCGGCGCGGGGGAGGTGGTTACCAAGGCAGTTCCTTTGCGAAGTCTGAGATGATCCGGCCGGTCTCGGGAAGCATGCGTGCCCGGGTGGCGGAATCAGTGGGGGAGTCGGTGCAGCGGGTCAGGCGGGAGACGTGCAGCCACACGCTCTCGCGGATGAGGCCCGAGATGATGGCGGCCTCGATCTCCGGGGGTTGGTCGGGCATCCGCCGGTCCCCGGGGTGTGCCTCGAGGTGGGCCACGACGAGCTGGTGCATCAGTTTCGCCTGTTCGCGCAAGCGGTTGACGGACATGAGCGCCACGGAGGGTTCGGCGGCGAAGATGCGGTGGCGGCGTTCCCGCAGTTCCGCGAGGAAATTCTGGTCAGCGCCGGCCTCGATGTCCTCGCTCTCTGCCTCGGTGGCGGTGGCGACGATGTGCTCCAGGGCGGAGCGGACCAGGTTGTCGGTGGGGGTGTCCACGAACAGCGCGCGACGGTGCTCGGCGACGGTCATGGGCGGCAGGCCGAGGACGGCCTCGTCCTTGGACTCCATGTAGTTGAAGAAGGTGCGGCGCGAGATCTCGGCGTCGCGGCAGATCTCCTCGACGGTGACGTTCTCGAAGCCGTGCTTCTCGACGAGCGCCGTCGCCGCGTCCTCAATCCGCCTGCGGGTCGCCTGGCGTTTGCGTTCACGGAGGGGAGTCTCATCACTCATGAGGTCACACCTTACACCGAGTGCATCTTTGCACTCAAGTGCAGATTTTTGCGGGCAGTGCCGGGGCGATGGGGGTAAGGTCTATGACGATGATCCTCCGCCGCCTCCGCGCGTTCCGCGACCGGAACCGCCCCGACCACATCTTTCCCGGACTCACCCGTGGCCGCGCCGGTGAACTCCGCACCGAACTGCGCCGCAGCCTCGCCGAGAAGGGGGCGACGGTGCGTTTCGACGGCCGCCACGCCATCATCGACCACCCGCACCGGGGGCGTGTCACCGTCAACATGGAGAACCTCATCGGCGACGTCGCCGGCTCCCAGCACCCCAAGGCACCGCGCACCCTGGCGCGTGCTTTCGTCAGCGCCGTCCTCGACGGCGAGCATGCCGAGGACCTCGGCACCGCCGGACTCTACGCCGGCCTGCGTCTGCGCATCGTCCCCACCGGCGGACTTGCGGCGGACGAGGCCGACATCATCTCCTCCGCCACCCTCCACAGCTTCACCGATGACACGGTGGTCACCCTCGTCCTCGACACGGAACGGTCCATCCAGACCATGCCGCTGGAACGTCTCCGCGATGTCGACGACCTGGACACCCTCGTGCGTGCCGCCCGCAACAACCTGCGGGAGGAACTCCTGGGGACCATTCCGGACACCCGCTCCCACCCCGGCTCGGAGATCCGCCCCGGCGCCCACTTCCGCTCCTTCGAATCCGGCAGCTACTACGTCGCCTCCGCCCCCGTCCTCCTGGAGGAGGTGCTGCGCGCCTGGGCACCCGATCTCGACCAGTCCCGCGGCATCCTCTTCGCCATCCCCACCCGACACATCCTCCTGGCCCGTGGGATCACCACCGGCGAGGACCTGCTCGAGGGCCTCGGCCGGCTCGCCCCCGTCGCCGCACAGATCGCCGCCGAGAGCTCCCACTCCGTCTCCCCGCTGCTGCACATGTGGCACGAGGGAGAGATTGCCACCCTGTCCTCCTTCGATGCCGAGGCCGGACAGCTGAAGATCACCCCCACGCCCTACCTCATGGAACTCATCGCCCGGGGCTGAAAAAGCGGACGCCCCGCTCTCGGGGTGAGAACGGGGCGTCGAGAAGCGGAGCGATTAGTCGCGGTCGGTGTTGGCCATGGCCAGCACGTCGAGGCGCTTGTCCAGCTCCTCCTCGGTGAGCTTCTCGCCGTCGACGAAGCCCATGTCGATGACGGTCTGACGGATGGTCTTGCCCTCGGCCAGAGCGGCCTTGGCCACCTTGGCGGCGTTCTCGTAACCGATCGCCGAGTTCAGCGGGGTGACGATGGACGGGGAGGACTCGGCCAGGGTACGCATGCGCTCGACGTTCGGCTCGATGCCGTCGACGAGGTTCTCCGCGAAGACGCGGGCGGTGTTGGCCAGCAGGCGGGAGGACTCGAGGACGTTGCGTGCCATGACCGGGATGAACACGTTGAGCTCGAACTGGCCCTGGGTGCCGGAGAAGGCGACGGCGGCATCATTGCCGATGACCTGGGCGGAGACCTGGGTGGCGGTCTCGCACAGGACCGGGTTGACCTTGCCCGGCATGATGGAGGAACCCGGCTGCAGGTCCGGCAGGTGGATCTCGGCGAAGCCGGTCAGCGGGCCGGAACCCATGAGACGGATGTCGTTGGCGATCTTGTAGAGGGAGACAGCCACGGTGCGCATGGCACCGGAGAATTCCACCAGCGCATCGCGGTTGGCCTGCGCCTCAAAGTGGTTCTTCGCCTCGGAGAGCTCCTGGACACCGGTGAGCTCCTTGAGTACCTCGGTGACCTTCGCGCCGAACTCGGCCGGGGTGTTCAGGCCGGTGCCCACGGCGGTGCCGCCGATCGGCAGCTCGCCCAGACGCTCCACGGTGGACTCGATGCGCTCGATACCCAGCTCGATCTGGCGGGCGTAGCCGCCGAACTCCTGGCCCAGGGTGACCGGGACGGCGTCCATGAGGTGGGTGCGGCCGGACTTGACGATGTCCTTCCACTCCGCGGCCTTCTTCGCCAGGGATTCGTGGAGCACCTTCAGTCCCGGGATCAGGTCGTTGACGGCGGCCTCGGTGGCGGCCACATGGGTGGCGGTGGGGAAGGTGTCGTTGGAGGACTGACCCATGTTGACGTCGTCGTTGGGATGGACCTCGGTGCCCGCGGCCTTCGCCAGGGAGGCGATGACCTCGTTGGTGTTCATGTTGGAGGAGGTGCCGGAACCGGTCTGGAAGACATCGATCGGGAACTCGGCGTCGTGCTCGCCATCCGCGATCTTCTTCGCCGCGGCGATGATGGCGTCAGCCTTGGCGCCGTCCAGCAGGCCGAGGTCCTTGTTGGCCTGGGCGCAGGCTGCCTTGAGCAGACCCATCGCGCGGATCTGGGCAGCCTCGAGGCCACGGCCGGAGATCGGGAAGTTCTCCACGGCACGCTGGGTCTGGGCCCGCCACAGTGCGTTCACCGGGACCTTGACCTCACCCATGGTGTCGTGTTCGATGCGGAATTCCTGCTCGGTCATGAAATCACTCATTTCTGGCTGCGCTTCAAAAAATTGGGTCGACCTGATCTTACCCATCCCACATCCGAATCTCATCGGTACCGCTGGTCAGGTGGACTCAGGCCTTCCTAAGTATGGGGCAGGACCGGCGGCAGCGGTGGAGGAATGGCGGGATTTTCGTCTCAGTGGCGGGAAATCCCGTCAATCCCGCTGGAACGGACGTAGCAGGCGGGGCAGGGCGGAGGCCACGAGGAGGATGAGGATCAGGCGGATGAGCTGGATGGCCACCACAGCGGGGCTCGTCTGTCCCTCGCTCGAGATCGCCAGCACGGTGTCGATCGCGCCGGGGCTGGTGGCCAGGTAGGCCTCGTAATAGGCGATGTCGACCCAGGCCGCGACGGGGAAGGCCACCAGGGCGCAACCGACGATGAGGACGATGATGAAGGTGACCGTGACGGGCAGTTGACGGGCGAAGAGCTTGAGGGAGCCCAGGGAGAGCGTACCGCCGCACAGCCAGCCGATCGCCAGGAAGGCGAGGATTCGGAAGGGCTCCGGCGGGGTCATGTCCACCTCAGAGGGCAGCAGTGCGACCAGGCCGATGGTCAGGAGCAGGGGCCCCAGCACGGAGGGAACCGGCAGGCGGAGCCGGGTGGCCAGGAGCCCTCCGAACAGTGCCATCAGGGCGATGAGCACCACGATCCACCAGGGCTGGTCCCCGGAGGGGGCCTGACCGCCGGGCTCGGCGACGTCGTGGGGCAGCAGCCCAGTCACGATCGGCAATGAGACCGCCACCGCCAGCAGGCGCAGATACTGGGTGAGCGCCACGAACCGCAGGTCACCGCCCATCTCCTTGGCGATGGCGGGCATGAACGCGGCACCACCGGCCAGCATGGACAGGATGCCGGTCTCCCGGCTGATACTCGGCTGTATACGGGACAGCAGCAGACCACCGCCGATGCCCACGCTGATGGTGAAGGCTGCCACCACCACCCCGGGCAGCAGGAAGCGGCTCAGGGTGGCCGGTGATTCGTTCAGCAGGGGGACAGCGGCCATGATGCCGACGATGCCCGCCCCGAACGTGTAGAGGATCTTGTTCACCGGCAGTTGCCGGCCGTTGATGATGGCCGAGGAACCGGCCGCCAGGATCCCGGCGAGGATCCAGGAGGCGGGCACACCCCAGAGGGTGAACAACCAACCGAGGAGCAGTGAGACAGGAGCGACGATCAGCCACCTGTACAGGGGTTTCTCTCCAAGTCCCACGATCGTTCTTCCTTCCGTTGGTGAGATGGTGTGCCGTCCTGGGTCCCGTCCCGGAGACAGTGCGAAAGACAAACGCGACACCGGACCGGTATGGTCCCGTGTCGCGCCGGAGAGTGTTCCTGTACCTGTTTAGGCGGACGGATCCTTGGAGTAGTCGATGACGGAGTACTCCTGCAGCTTGGCCAGCTGGTGACGGGACTCCACGTAACGGACGGTGCCGGACTTCGAGCGCATGACCAGCGAGCGGGTCGTCGCGCCGTTGGCACGGTAGGACACGCCGCGGAGCATGTCACCGTTGGTCACGCCGGTTGCGGCGAAGTAGCAGTTGTCGGAGGAGACCAGGTCGTTGATGCCGAGCACGGACTCGAGGTCGAGTCCGGCTTCTCGGGCGCGGCCGGCCTCGGCGTCGTCGATAGGCCACAGCTTGCCCTGGATCTCACCGCCCATGCACTTGAGGGCGCAGGCGGTGATGATGCCCTCCGGGGTGCCACCGATGCCCATGGCCATGTCGATGGAGTTCGAGTCCTGGGCGGCTGCGATGGCGCCGGCGACGTCACCGTCGGAGATCAGGCGTACCTTCGCGCCCGCGCGGCGGATGTCGGTGATCAGGTCGAGGTGGCGGGGGCGGTCCAGGACGACGATGGTGACGTCGGCGGGCTTGATGCCCTTGGCCTTGGCCACAGCGTTGATGTTGTGGGCGACCGGTGCCTCGATGTCGATGGTGCCGGCGGCCTCCGGGCCCACGGCGATCTTGTCCATGTAGAACACGGCCGACGGGTCATACATCGAGCCCCGCTCGGCGGCGGCGATGATGGAGATGGCGTTGGGGCGCCCCTCAGCCATCAGCGTGGTTCCGTCGACGGGGTCGACCGCGATGTCAACCTCGGCGCCCTGACCGTTGCCCACGCGCTCGCCGTTGTAGAGCATCGGGGCCTCGTCCTTCTCGCCCTCGCCGATGACGACGACGCCGTTCATGTTCACGGAGTTGATGAGGTGACGCATGGCGTCCACGGCTGCGCCGTCACCCTCCTCCTTCATGCCGCGGCCGACCCAGCGCCCCGATGCAAGTGCGGCCGCCTCGGTGACACGGACCAGCTCCATCGCAAGGTTACGATCGGGTGCTTCCGGGTGGGGTGCATTCATGTTCAACGGCCTCCTGCGGGCGGGATAAGTACTTGTGACTGGTGGCGGGGGAGGGTGATCCTCCCGCCTCCGGGATATTGTTCCACCTCTTCCGGGTGTCGGTGAGGGATTGACCACCCGAAAGAGGGGGGTGTGTCGGATCGGGAGGGCGTAATTCCTGAACGGGGGCCGGTCTGACATACTTGGGGCCGTGTCTGCAGCGGAAAAGCCCAGGATCTTCCAGGACGGCCGGGATATGCTCCTGTCCCTGGCCATCATCGTCGTGCTCATGTTGGTCAGCGTCGGTGCGACCGGCCTGTGCAGCTACGAACCGGGTACCCCCGAGAACGGCCCCGTCCGTGAGGTTGACGCCCATACCTTCATGGGGATGGAGGCCCGTGCCTCCTCCTATCCGTTGCGTATGCCGGAGAACCCGGAGGGGTGGGTCACCAACTCCGCCCGGCGCGGCATGGTCGCGGAGAATCAGGCCGCGATCGTCGGGTGGGTGACCGCGGAGGGTGGTTTCATCCAGCTGACCCAGACCCCGGTGCCCCTGGACGAAGCGGTCCGGGAGATTGACCCGGATCCCCGCGACCTGGACCGCACCGTGACGGTGGCCGGCCAGGACGTGCAGGTCTACCAGTCCGAGGAACGGGATGTCCGTGATCTGTGGGCCGTGGACATGGGGGAGACCCGCCTGCTGTTCAGCGGTGCGGCCTCGGATGAGGAGTTCCTCACCATCATCGGGGACACGGTGAGCGCTCAACCGCTGCCGACCTCCTAGGCGTCAGTCCTCGGTCGGGGTGGGGCGGGCGTTGCCCAGCGCCTCCTCGACCCGGCGGGCGGCACCATCGAGGTGCTCCTCGCAACGGCGGGCCAGTGCCTCGCCGCGCTCCCAGTAACGGAGCGATTCATCAAGCCCCATCTGTCCGAGCTCAAGGATCTTGACGGTCTCGATGAGCTCGTCACGGGCCTGCTCGTAGCTGAGCGTGGACACATCCGGGAATGCGTTCTGTCCGGCCTGGCCGCTGCCCACCACGTTGTCGTTCACTGTCTGTGTCTCCTCTGGGTTCTGGATGTCGGGGGATGTTCTAGTCTGCCGGGTTCGCGGACATGCCCGCGGCCGTGATGGAGCCGTCGGCCACACGGATGCGCAGCTGGCTGCCGGGCGGGGCCTGCCGGATGCTCATGACCACCTCCGGTGGGGTGCCGTCCCGGGGGACCACCTGCACCACGGAGTAACCGCGGGCCAGGGTGGCTGCCGGACCCAGGGCGGAGACCTGGGCCCGCAGGGCCCGCACCTGCGCGGTCTCCGTCTGCAGGAGGTACTGCACATCGCGGCGGATGAGGGCCACCCCCCGGTCAATTTCTTCCCGACGCCGCCGGATCGGTGTCATCGGGTCCGCCAGCACCGGGCGCGAGCGCATCCCCGCCAACCCGTGGCGTTCGCGCTGCACCCACCCGCGCAGGGCGGCGGCCATACGGGAACGGGCCTCGGCCAAAAACGCCCGTTCCTCCGCAACATCCGGCACGACCCGCTTCGCGGCATCGGTGGGGGTGGCGGCACGCAGATCGGCCACGTTGTCGAGCACCGGGTTGTCCGGCTCATGGCCGATGGCGGAGACCACCGGTGTCCGCGCGGCGGCCACCGCCCGCTGCAGCGCCTCCTCCGAGAAAGGCAGCAGATCCTCAACGCTGCCACCACCGCGGGCGATGATGATGACGTCGACCACGGGGTCGCTGTCGAGCACCTGCAGCGCGTTGATGATCTCCGGTACCGCGTTCGCGCCCTGCACGGCGGTGTTGATCACGCGGATGTCCACCTCGGGCCAACGGTCGCGGGCCACGGAGAGGACGTCGCGTTCCGCGGCGGAACCCCGGCCCGTGATCAGCCCGACCCTCACCGGAAGATAGGGAAGCCGCTTCTTGCGCGTCGGGTCGAACAGGCCCTCCTGGGCCAGCTGCGCACGCAGGCGTTCAATGCGGGCGAGGAGCTCGCCGATGCCCACGTGGCGGATCTCGGTGACCCACAGGGAGAAGCTGCCGCGTCCCTCGTAGAAGGCGGGGCGGCCGTTGACCACGACCCGGTCGCCGTCGCGAAGCGGGGAGGTCATCGACTGCACCAGGTTCGTCGGTGCGGTCAGCTGGACCGAGGTCTCCGATTCGGTGTCCCGCAGGGTGAGGTAGGACAGTTTCCACGTCGGTTTCACATTCACCTGGGTGAGCTGCCCTTCCACCCACGCGGAGCCCAGGCGCTGGATCCAGCCCTTGACCTCCGCGTTGAGACGCCGGACCGGCCACGGTGCCTCGGGGGTGGACTTCGGACCGGCCATGTGATGCTCCTGACAAGCGGTGTGGAATCAGTGACGCGTCCCAAGTCTAGGCTTAACAGCCCAGGTTGGTTAGGGTGGGGGCATGAGCGATGCAGTGAAGAAGGTTCTCCTCGCGGCTCCCCGCGGTTACTGTGCCGGTGTTGACCGGGCAGTGGAAACCGTGGAGAAGGCCCTGGAGAAGTACGGTGCCCCTGTCTATGTGCGTAAGGAAATTGTCCACAACCGTTATGTGGTGGACACCCTCGCCGAACGGGGTGCCGTCTTCGTGGAGGAGACCGATGAGGTGCCCGAGGGCGCACACCTGGTCTTCTCCGCTCACGGTGTCTCCCCGGCCGTCCACGCCGAGGCAGAGCGTCTCAGCCTGAACACCCTCGACGCCACCTGCCCGCTGGTGACCAAGGTCCACAATGAGGTCAAGCGCTTCGTCCGGGACGGTTACCAGATCCTCTTCGTTGGCCACGAGGGCCACGAGGAGGTTGAGGGAACCATGGGTGAGGCCCCCGACCACACCCACCTCATCGACGGGCTCGAGGGTGTGGAGAATGCGCCGGACTTCCCGGCCGACCAGCCGCTGGTCTGGCTCTCCCAGACCACGCTCTCGGTGGATGAGACCCTCCAGATCGTGGACGCCCTCAAGCAGCGTTACCCCGGCCTGCAGGATCCGCCGAGCGATGACATCTGCTACGCCACCCAGAACCGCCAGGTGGCCGTCAAGGCGATCGCGCCGAAGGCTGATCTGATGATCATCGTTGGTTCGCAGAACTCCTCCAACTCCAAGCGCATGGTCGAGGTCGCCCTCGACGCCGGAGCCAAGGCCGGATACCTCGTCGACTACGCCCACCAGATCGATGACGCCTGGCTGGAGGGAGTGGAGACCATCGGACTGTCCTCCGGTGCCTCCGTACCCGAGATCCTCGTCCAGGGGGTGCTCGAGTACCTGGCGGAGCGGGGCTTCGGGGACGTCGAGGAGATCACCACCGCCTCCGAGAAGATTGTCTTCTCCTTGCCGCGTGTCCTGCGCCCGGCGCGGACCTAGCGGAACCACACAGCACCAGAAGGCCGGTGGGGCCGGGGAAGTGATTCCCCGGCCCCACCGGCCTTCCTCATGCTGTGCCCGCCTGCTCAGCTGTAGAGATCGTCATCCAGGCGGCGACGGCGTCGCGGTGGCTGTGCCGCCCGGGCCTCCCGCGGATCACGCTGCGGCGGCATCTCGCGCCGCTCGCGGGGCGGACGGCCACCTTCTGAACGCGGTATGGGGCGGGGCGGCTCGGTGCGCCGCGGTGTCGCCGTCCCCTCCCGCTCGCGGGCAGTGGCCTGTGCGCGGTTACGGGCCAGCAGCTCATCGACGGTGACCTGGTTGGTGCGTCGTCGCGCCCGGGAGGCGGTGTCGCGGTTGACGCGGTCAGCCTCCGCGGTGCGGCGGCGGTGTTCGATCGCGGCGGCGTCCCGGGCCCGCCCGGAGCGGCGGAGCAACCAGATCCGCCCGACGGCGATGACACCGGCCGCGGCGGTGACACCGAACATGACGGGGAAGAACTGCGCCAGGGGGAACAGGGCCGTGAGGATCGTGGTGGTGGAGAAGGCAGCACTACCCTCGGCCGCCAGGGAGCGGCTGACCGCCCAGGAGGAACCCACCGTCATGACGGCGAAAACCAGCGGCAGGGAGGCGACCACGAGGAAGAGCCCGCGTGCCTCTGTGAATAGGGCAACCACGATGGCGGCGACACCGAAGCAGATGAGGAACGGGGTGCCGACGGCCTGGGCGTTGATGCTCAACAGCAGCCCGGTGACCAGGGCAGCCAGGACGATGGCGATGCCGGACCAGGTCGGGAGCCCGGCCGGCCGGGTCGCCTGACGGCTTCTGCTTCGGTGGGTGGGTGTGGACACGGAGGATCAGTCTAGCCCGGAGTCCTGCCGTACAGGTGAAGACATCTGGGTTCGGCCAGTTCCTCAGCGCCTGCCGAGACGTCCGATGAGCTTGTCGACGCGGGGCAGCCGCGGCCGGGGCAGGGTCCGCCCCCGGGGACCGGGCGGGCGGCTGGCAGGGGAGTCCGACTGCTCATCCTCCCTGTCGGGGCGGGCTTTATCGTACGGGGTATCCGGACGGCGGGGTTCGTCGACGTAGACGAGGGACTCGCGCCACTGCTGGCGCAGCAGGCGACCCTCCTCCTCCGAGAGCTGTCCGTTGAGTGCCCCCTCCGGTGTGACCCAGGTGATGTCCGCGGCAAGTTTCTCACCGGCCCGCAGCGCCGTCATGTCCTGCAGGTAGCGGAAGGCGACGGCGATCATCGCGACGAAGGGCACAGCCAGGAAGGAACCGACGAGGCCGAAGAGGCCGCCACCGATGGTGACGGACACCAGCACAATGACAGGGTGCAGATCCATGGCCTTCGACTGCAGCCACGGGGACAGGACGTTGCCCTCCAGCTGCTGGACGGCCAGGACGATGCCCAGCACGATCAGCGCCTCGGTGAAACCGAGGGAGACCAGTGCGACCAGCACGGAGAGGGTGCCCGCGACGATGGCCCCGACGAAGGGGATGAAACCGGCGATGAAGGTGATCACGGCCAGAGCCAGGGCCATGGGCACACCCACCAGGACGAGTCCGACGCCGATGAAGAAGGCGTCGACGAAGGAGACGATCGCCTGGGCGCGGATGAAACCTCCCAGGGTGGTCCAGCCGCGGGTGAGCGACTCTGTGAGGTGCCAGCCGGCGCGGCGTCCTGCGACGGCCCGTGCCCAGGGCAGGAAGCGGTGGCCGTCCTTGAGGAAGAAGAAGGTGAGGACCAGGACGACGAAGAGCGTGACAATGACCGTCGTGGCGGTACCCACGCCGGTGAGTATGCCGCCGGCGATGGTGCCCGCCTGATCCTGGATCCAGGAGGCCGCGTCATTGATCAGCTGGGAGAGGTCCTCTCCGTCGAGGTTCAACGGTGGGCCCTGCGCCCACAGCTGCAGCCGCTGCACGCCCTCCAGTGACTGCAGGTAGAGGATCTGCGACTGCCGGCCGATATCCGGGGCAATGAACCACAGGAGCGTGCCGAAGATCCCGAAGAAGCCGAGCATCGAGATCAACGCCGCCAACGCCGAGGGGAGACCCCGCCGGCGCAGCCATGTGGTGGGTGGGGCCAGGACCGTGCACACGATGATGGCGAAGACCACCGGCAGCACCCCGCGGCCGACCAGCTTGATCAGCAGCCACGCTCCATAGGCGAAGGCCGCGATGATGATCATCCGCAGCGCGAACATGGCGAAGGACTTCAGCCATTCCCCGGCGACCACCGAGCGGTCGATCTGGTCGGCGTAGCGTCCGATCTCCTCCCGGGTCGCCGGGTCCAGGTCGCTGAGGCGGGTGGAACCGGACACACCGGGCGGCGGGGTCGGGTCATCCAGGACTGCGTCGAGAGGGTCGGTTCGGGGGGTCGGCTGGTCGGTCACAGCCTCCATCTTGCCTGAGAAGCCCGCACTCGGGACAGTGGAGAAACCGCAGGCTGCTAGGATCAACCGCCGTGAGCCTTACTCTTGGAATCGTCGGACTGCCCAACGTGGGCAAGTCCACCCTGTTCAATGCCCTGACCCGTAACGACGTGCTCGCCGCGAACTACCCGTTCGCCACCATCGAGCCCAACATCGGCCTCGTCGAGCTTCCCGACGCCCGCCTGAACCGACTCGCCGAGATCTTCGGCTCCGAGCGGATCCTGCCGGCCACCGTGTCCTTCGTGGACATCGCCGGCATCGTCAAGGGCGCCTCCGAGGGCGAGGGCATGGGCAACGCCTTCCTGGCCAACATCCGCGAGGCGGAGGCCATCTGCCAGGTCGTGCGGGCCTTCTCCGACGAGAACGTCATCCACGTCGACGGCGTCGTCGACCCCGCTGATGACATCGCCGTGATCAACACCGAACTCATCCTCGCGGACCTGCAGACCATCGAGAAAGCCCTGCCGCGCCTGGAGAAGGACGCCCGCAAGGACAAGTCGCTTGGCGACGCCGTCGCGGCCACCAAGCATGCCCAGGCCATCCTCGAGGACGACCGCACCCTCTTCGCCGCCGCGAAGAACGGCGAGATCGACCTCGCCCTGATCCGCGATCTCCATCTCATGACCGCCAAGCCCTTCCTCTACGTCTTCAACTCCGACGAGGAGGTGCTCACCGACGAGGACCGCAAGGCCGAGCTCGCCGCCCTGGTTGCCCCCGCCGACTGTGTCTTCCTCGACGCCCAGACCGAGACTGAGCTCCTCGAGCTCGATGAGGACGAGGCCGCCGAGCTCCTCGAGTCCGTCGGCCAGACCGAGCCGGGCCTGCACTCCCTGGCCAAGGCCGGCTTCGCCACCCTCGGCCTGCAGACCTACCTCACCGCCGGGCCGAAGGAATCCCGCGCCTGGACCATCCCGCAGGGCGCGACCGCCCCGCAGGCTGCCGGCGTCATCCACACCGACTTCGAGCGCGGCTTCATCAAGGCCGAGATCGTCTCCTTCGAGGATCTCGACGCCGCCGGTTCCATGGCCGAGGCCAAGGCACAGGGCAAGGTCCGCCAGGAGGGCAAGGAGTACATCATGGTCGACGGCGACGTGGTGGACTTCAAGTTCAACGTTTAAATCCCAGTTCAGAGGGTATCTGGAGTGTCTCAGAATCCTGTAGCAGTGGCGCTCCTGGGATAAATCTGTGGCAGCTGCCCTAGGCGTGAAAAGGGTTGCTCAGCCAATAGAAGCGCCGGGGAGGGCAGGTATTCCCCGGCGTTTCCGTGTGTGGGATGTCAGGCGCGATCCATCGCGTCTATGTAACGCGTAAGTGCGTCCCGGTTCTGCTCGAGGAAGGCGATGCGCTCGACCATCTTGTCGCGCTGTTCGACGAGCATCGCGCGCAGTTCGGGATCGGGATCTGCGACGATCGTGCCGCTTGTGTCGTTCAGGCACGGCAGCATGTGGCTGATGATGCGGGTGGGGATCCCCGCGTCGAGCAGCCCGCGGATCTTCTGCACACGCGCCACGAGATACTCGTCGTACTCGCGGTAACCGTTATCGAGCCGCAGCGGCGTGATGAGTCCCTGCTCCTCGTAGTACCGCAACATGCGCGTGGGCACCCCTGTCCGCTTGGCCAGCTCGCCGATCCGCATCCGACTCTCCTTCACATCCATGTCAAGGATACGCGACGGACTCTAACGTCGGCACCCATGTGAACGTCAGTGCGCACGCACGTGAGCACATGGCGATTTGACATTCACATGGGTGTCAACGTTGGACGATAGGATCATGACCACGACAGACCGCAAGATCATCCTTGGCATGGCGCTGACTGACGGCTACGGCACCCTGCCGGGCGCCTGGCGCGCACCGTACGTCGACCCCGGAAACTACTCAAAGGTCGAAGCGAACATTCGCTACGCCCAAGCCGCCGAACGCGGCGGCTTCTCGTTCGTGTTCACGCCTGACTTCCCTGCCGTGCGGGGCAACCTCGAGCACGCGACCGTCAACAACATCATGGATCCACTCATGGAGGCGGCCGCGATCTCGCAGGCGACGAACAACATCGGTTTCGTGCTGACTGGATCTACGACGTTCCAGGAACCGTTCAACACAGCTCGGCAGTTCAAGACACTCGACATCATGAGTCACGGCCGCGCCGGCTGGAACGCCGTCACGACGAGCGACCATCTCGTCGCTGCGAATTACGGCAAGCGCGTCGCTGACCGTACCGAGCGATATCAGCGTGCCCACGAATCGATCCAGATCGTGCAGTCGCTCTGGGGCAGTTGGGAGAAGGACGCCTGGATCAAGGATCAGGAGTCGGGCCGCTTCATCGACCCCGCGAAGCTGCAGCCGATCAACCTCGGGGGCGAATACGTCTCATCGCGCGGACCGCTCGCATTACCGCCCTCGGAGCAGGGGCAGCCTGTTATCTTCACCTCGGGCGGCCCAAGCCCACATCTACTTGAGATCGCGGGGCGCTACGCGAGCGGCTTCATCACCGAGGTGTGGACGATCGACGAGGCCCGCGCTTCGCGCGCGGCGCTGCGTCGGGCAGCCGAGGAAGCCGGTCGCAACCCCGACGACGTGAAGTTCATCGTCGGCCTCATGACCACCGTGACCCCGACGGTGCGCGAAGGACTCGACCGGCGCATGTCAATGTCGGGCCAGGTCATCGAGGCGCGCTTGCCACACCTCAGCGCGATGATCGGCGTGCCTATTCAGCCGCAGCACATCGACAAGCCGCTCACACCCGAACAGCTGGCGATCGCGCACGCGTCACCTCAGGACCCGCGCTCCGAGATCGCGCTCAAGGTGGCGCGCGAGGGGTGGTCGCCGCGTGACATCCTTGCGCACGGTGTCATCGACTACCATCCCGTGACCGTGGGGCCGGGGCGGGTACACGCCGATCACATGAATGAATGGTTCGATGCCGGTGCCGCGGACGGCTTCTGGCTGTCGCCCGACGTCTACGAGGACGGCATCGACGCGTTCGTCGACGAGGTCGTTCCGATCCTGCGCGAGCGTGGCCTCTACCCCGAGGACTATGTGGGATCCACGTTGCGCGAAAACCTCGGCATCCCTGACCAGTACGGTCTTGGCGAGTGGTTGAAGTGATCACGCCGGATCAGATGCGCCATACGCTCGCGGGGTTCGCGACCGGACTGTCGGTCGTCGCAGCTGAAATCGACGGACAGATCGTGGGCATGCCCGCGAACTCACTCGTGTCGGTGTCGCTGGATCCGCCGCTCGTCTCGCTGTCGTTCGCGCACACGTCGACAACTTGGCCCGTTCTCCGGCGGGCCGAACGGTGGGGGATCAGTGTGCTCGGCGCTGGACAGGAGCAGGTGTTGAGCGATCTGCGCCGTCCGGCCGGCTCGCGGTTCGTCGGTGTCGAGATGGAAGTGATCGGTCAGGCGGCCTTTGTTGCTGGAGCGCTCGCGATGATCGAGGTCGTTCCGCGTACTACCGTCGAGGCGGGCGATCACACACTAATGCTGCTGGAGGTGCTTGCCCTCGAGCGCGATGAGACGCGAGAGCCCCTCGTATTCTTCGGCAGTCGTGTGCGCACGCTCGAGGGTTGACGTACTGCCGTTCGTGATGGCATCAGAGGTTGGTATGGACCGGGATGCTGTGGAATTCAAGGTCAATGTGTGGCTTCATGTCGGATGCCCTTACAGGAGGAAAGTTCCGGGGATTCCGGAGCAGGAATTCGGGATAACGGCGGTGTCCGTCGGTTGTATCGTTCCTGGTGGCAGATTCGGGTTCAACTCCCTGAACCGTCAGGCTGGCTAGACTGGGGCCGAAACAAATCCTTCTCTATCCAATTCAGGAGTTTTGAGCCATGAGCTTCAATGTCTATCTTTCGGGCGAAATCCACACCGACTGGCGCGAGGAGATCCAGCGCGGCGCTGAGGCCGCCGGGTTGGACGTGGTGTTCACTGCGCCGGTGACGGACCACCCGGCGAGCGACGCCGCCGGTGACCATCTCGGTGAGACCGAGAGCCAGTTCTGGCGTGACCACCAGTCCGCCAAGGTCAACGCCATCCGTACGCGCACCCTCATCGAGCAGGCCGATTTTGTGGTGGTGCGCTTCGGTGACCAGTACAAGCAGTGGAACGCCGCTTTCGACGCCGGATACTGTGCCGCGCTGGGCAAACCCTATGTGACCCTGCACGACGCCAATATCGTCCATCCCCTCAAGGAGGTCGACGCCGAGGCCCAGGCCTGGTGCACGACAACCGACCATGTGGTGGAGACCCTGCGGTACGTGCTCAAGGCCTGAGCCTGCTCATGCACTGTTGACCTAGGTGAATGCGGTCCTGACGAGCCCGGCGATTTTCTCCAGGGTGGCTTCGTCGATCTCATCGAGATACCACGCGCACGGTCGCAGGGTGCTGTCCGGCTCGGGTTCCACGTGGGCCTTCTCGGTCAGACCGAAAGTCATGACGTCGTCATCGAGCCGGAAGAACACCCGGACCGGGGTGCTGCGACCTGTCGCGTAGCCCGGCATGCCGTACCAGATGCGGGGCCTGAGCCTGGGACCGGCACTCAGGATGGTCTCGTGCAGCCGAGTCCCGATTGTGGAGTACGGCTCCGGCATCGCCACAATCCTGTCGAGGACCGCGTTGAGGTCTTCCTGCACCTTGTCTGTTTTCCTGGGGGACATGGGTCCACCTTTCTCTCGCGCCGCATCCGCGGCATGACATACACAGCCACTGCGGTTGCAGGGGCCGGGCAATCTCCATTGCGGACGTGCTCTGACCGGTGCCAGATCTCTCCACGAATGTGTCAGACGAACACCTCGTCATCGACTGCGCGAGGGCACTGATGTGCCGTCTCCATTATGCGCCCCGCGGGTGGCGACGACAAGGTCAACGTCCCAGCGATGTTGAGGGATGCATTATGGTTCGGGCCATGACCTCGCCCGACAACATCCTCCTCCACCTCGCACCTGAGGAGGAACAGCAGGTGCGGGAGATGTTCGCGCGCCTTGAAGAGCGGGGTTTCCCGACCCAGCACCAGACGCCGCACATCACGGTCACGTTCTCCCCGCGGATGGCGGGGGACGTCGTCAAGCGGGCAGCGGAGCTGCTGCCTCCGGTGATCCCCGCCCACTTCCAGCGGATGGGCACCGTCGTATTCGGCACGAGACGCCGACAGACGGTGGCGTGGCTGCTCGAGACCTCCGATGAACTGGAGATCGCCGCCCGCCACATCAGTGCGCTCAACCCCGACGGGCGCGGCCCGCGCTGGACCCCGCACCTGACGATGGGGCTACGGCTGGCTCGAGAGATCGTGCCCGACTACATCCGGGCACTCGACGAGGTGTGCTCCCCGCACCTCAAGGAACTCACGGCCGTCCGGGCGGCGCTATGGAAGCCCAGGCTCAGCGAGCTGACTGTACTGGCGGGGGAGGGGCCCGGCGCGCAGGGCCGGGACAAAGATGCTGCCGAGTCCTGTTGTGGTCCGTTCGGCTCCGTACCGTGAAAACTGTGGGCACCACGGTGTGGCCTGGCGGGGGTTCTCCGAACCACTGGGTGACACGGTTGCCACCCCCTCGGAAGCACCAACCAGCTGACGCACCTCTGAAGCCCCGGCAGCATCATCGTGATGTCCGCCACGAACCTCAGGAAGGGCTGACCACCCCTCATGGCAGTTATCACCGTAGATGTGACCGGCCCCGCCCCGGTGGAAACCGCGTGGCAACGCTACCTGCACCCGCAGAACTGGACCGACTGGGCCCCGCACCTGACCAGGGTCCGTGCCAGCACCCGCACTATCCGCCCCGGCACCACCGGCACCGTCACCGCGCTGGGTGTGGTGCCGGCCCGGTTCACTGTCCTCTCAGTCGACCCCGATAACTTCGCCTGGGCATGGACAGTGTGGGTCGGGCCCATCCGACTGGATCTGCACCACGACCTTGTGGCAGGCGATAACAGCACACTGGCGCGTATCCGGCTGGTGGGCCCGCGGCCGGTACTGCTGGCTTACCGGCCGCTCATGCGGTGGGCGATGCGGCGGCTGGTCTCCGACCGGTGATTTTCAGTCAACAAGCCCACTGATCACCCGGGTTGCCCGGTCCCCGCAGACGCGTATCCCCAGGGACGGAGACGGGATCTGATGATGTTCCAGCAGATCCGGGCGGGCCTCCTCATCAGTTGCAGCCTGCGGGGGCCCCCACGCTTGCGGCCGTACCTTCGGGAGGATACCGTGACAAATTCCTGCCGGGGGCGGGATCAGTAGAACCGTCCCTGATCCTGGACCGCATGTTCGCCCACAGAAGGTGAGCCTGACGTATCCGGGGCAGGTGACCCCTCAGAACGCAGATCAGTTCCCCTGTGACATACAACAGAGGTACCGAAAATCCGTGCATTCTTCTGCAATACGCATGTCCCATGCCTTGGACGATCAGGTCGTACCAGGGCCGGGACCTGAGGAAAACCACGGTCTCATCCCCACGGGAAGACCTCATCACAACAACGGGAATGCCGCAGTCAGTGGTCCCTTCACGTACCCCAAACCCCAGTCCTCGAACAGGAAGGGCACCCGCTATGTCAGCAATGGTGTTCCTTGGTCTCATCGCCTCAGCGGCACTTCTGGTCGCCTTCGCGTTGCTCAACATGGGCAAACTCACCCGAGACCACTACACGTATCAGATCCTCAACTTCCTCGGTGCGGGCTTTCTGGCCGCATCCGCAGCCAACCCGATGAATCCCGGCGTCTTCTGGGCCGAACTGATCTGGGCACTGCTGGGCCTCTACGGCATCATCGCCATCTGGATGAAGCGTCGCCCGGAGAAGACCGATCCCATTACCGTGACCGCCCCCACCCCGTACCTCGCCGCCGCGTAGCGAACCAGAAAAAGAGTGTGAATCGTGGAACCACTGATATTTTCCCACGAAATCGGCATCATCGCCGGTGTATTTCTTGTCGGAGCGTACGGACTGATGAACTTCGGCGTACTGACCACGGATTCCCCCCTGTACCAGGCTTTGAATGTTCTGGGTGCGCTCGGATTCGCCTATACCGCCGTATCGCCTTTCAACCCTGGTCTGCTGCTGACCGAGATCGTCTGGATCATCGTGGCCGTGGGATTTCTGTGGAAAATTTTCACCCGCAGGACCAAAGCGTCCAATGAGGCGACCGTCATAGAGCTCGTTGCACCAGGTACTCCAACCGGTGACAAGGAGACCGCGGGGAGGGAAGTCCCAGTCGCGGGCTGAGGCGGTCTTCCCGTGGTGGGTGCCTCACGTCTTGGTGAAGGAGACCACGAATGCTGTCCACCTGCGCCGGTGGTCCGCCTCCCCCTCTGCCGAGTGTCGGTTCCACTTCTTAGCTGGTCTTTTGTTTTCTCTCAGGGCAAATTTACTGGTGGACCTGCGGGTTCTGCGCTGACAGAATAGGGGGAGGATACTTCGACCGAGAGGCGAAGGCATGGCACAGCACCAGGATACGTACCAGAACGCACAGTTGAGTACCCGGCCCGTGGCATTCGTGCTGGGCGGTGGTGGTGTGCGTGGAGCCGTGGAAGTCGGCCAGGTGCGCGCCTTGTTCGAGGCGGGCATCGCCCCCGACATGATCATCGGTACCTCGATCGGCGCCATCAATGGTGCGCTGATCGCGCAGAACCCCTCGCTCGAGGTCATTGAACCCCTCACCAAGGCGTGGGGATCGGACCTGGCGAAGAAGATCTACGGGCAGTCCTTCGCGCGTCAGGTGGCGAATCTGATCCGGCACCGCAACCACCTGTTGTCTCCGGAACCGCTGCACAGTCTGCTGGAGGAGCACCTGGGAGCCGCCACCAGATTCGAGGACCTGGCTATCCCATTCTCCACGGTTGCCGCCAGTGTGGAAGGGGCCTGCGAGCGGTGGTTTGACACCGGGCCGGTGGTCCCCGCGGTCGTCGCCTCCTCCTCTGTGCCGGGGATCCTGCCCCCGGCTGAGATCAATGGTGAGCACCTCTACGACGGTGGGCTGGTGTCCTCCATCCCCCTGGGTCGGGCCATTGAACAGGGGGCGAAGACGATCTACGTGCTGCAGGTCGGGCGTATCGAGGAACCCCTTGTCCGGCCAACCAATGTCGTCGGTTCCATGTGGGTGTCCTTCGAGATCGCCCGTCGTCACCGGTTCGCCCGCGACCTGGCGGCACTGCCGGAAGGCGTCACCGTCCATGTGCTCCCCTCCGGTGGTGTGCCGCCGGGTGGTAAACGCAATGCCACCATGCCGACCCTGGTCGGTTCCGAAGGCCGCATGGAACAGGCCTACCAGCGTTCCGCCTGCTTCCTCGCCGAATCCGACGAGGTCAACCTGTTGCACAACCCGGAGGGTGATCTGTCCGTCGAATGCCCGTACGGGATGTCGGTGCGTGGGGTCAGGACCCTGAGGCAGCAGGAGCAGCCATGAGTATGCCACCCCGTTGGATCAGGCGGTTGACGGTTGCTCCGGCAGTGGCCATCGCTGCGGTCCTGCTCGTATGGACTCTGCCGCTGCTCCTCCTGCTCGTCGGTCTGACCGCCAGGCTACCCAGGGTCGGTCGACTGCCACGGGCCCTGTGGCTGCTGGTGTTCGTTCTCGTCTGGGAGGCCGTGGCCCTGGTGGTTCTGTTCGGCACCTGGATCGCCTCCGGCTTCGGTTGGGCAACTCACACCCGGCCGATCCGTAACCTCCATTACCGGCTCATCGGCAGGTTCCTGGAGGTCCTGTTCCGTCAGGTACGTTGGGCCCTGCGGTTGAAGATCCACGTCACCGACTCGAACCCGATCGCGGCGGCAGATGGTGTCCCACTCATCGTGGCCTCCCGCCATGCCGGTCCCGGTGACTCCTTCATCCTGGTTCACCTACTGCTCAACCAGTTCCACCGCAATCCGCGCATCGTCATGAAGGACATGCTCCAGTGGGATCCTGTCCTCGATGTGATTGCGCACCGGCTGCCCACGGTGGTCCTCACCCCCACCCCTTTCCAGAGCGGGCTGGTGCATGCCCATGGCACCAAACCTGCGGAACGTATCGCCGTGATGGCGGAGGACATGGGGAAGGGTGACGCGTTGCTGGTGTTCCCCGAGGGCGGCAAATTCACGCCCGGGCGCAAGGAATCACGGATCCGGCAGTTGATTGAGGACGATTACGGGGAGCTGGCCCAGCGCGCCAGTCGGATGCGCCATGTCCTGGCACCTCGACCCGGCGGAATTTTTGCCGCCGTCAGTGCCAGCCCGGAAACCGGAGTCCTGTTCGTCGCCCACACCGGTCTGGATCAGCTTCTCACGGTGAAGCAGTTGTGGCGTGCCCTGTCCGAGGAGAACACCATCGTGCTGAAGACCTGGTACGTGCATCCCTCGGAGATCCCGGGTCCCCTCCCGCAACGCATGGACTGGCTGTTCGACTGGTGGGAACAGATCGATGGGTGGATCGAGAACAGCAGGAATCACAGCCCGGTTTCCGGGGAGGATGGTTAGGTAGGTCACTTGTTGAACCGTGGGGAGCCCTGGATGGCGCCGCTGCGGCGGCCTGAGACGCATGGTCCGGAGAGCGGAGTGAGGTCCGGAATCGGGCGATTCCGGACCGTGGGGGAGTTGGCGGACTACAGGATCACGTAGCATCTGCCGAACAGCAGACAGTCGATCCACTGCATGATCCGGGTGATGAGTCCTCTCAAGCCGGGTTCCGGGGCAATCAGGGTCTGCATCGAGATCTCCTCCTTTCTTCTTGTCGGGGGGTGGTGGGCGGCACTCTCTTGCTGGTCAGGCCGATGAAAGGGTGTGCACTGACTCACCGTCCATCATGTGTCCCAGATTACATCACGGGCAGCCGGTGGAATAGGGGCGCGTCAACTCCGGTGACTGTATGTGCGCGGAAGCCTGATTATGCTGGCGGCGGTCAACCCGTCGAGGTACGTTCAAGCTATGTCCGCCGACAGGCCACCGTGGGAGCGCTACCTCCCCGGCATCGCCGCACTCCGGCGCTATGAGCGCCCCTGGCTGCGGGGAGACATCGTCGCGGGTGTCACCGTCGCTGCCTATCTGGTCCCGCAGGTGATGGCCTATGCGGTCATCGCCGGGCTTCCCGCGGTCGTCGGGCTGTGGGCCGTCCTCGCCCCGATGCTCATCTACTTCTTCTTGGGCACCTCCCGGAAGCTGTCGATAGGTCCGGAGTCCACGACTGCCCTGATGACGGCGGCGGGCGTCGGCGCGTTGGTGGGGGCCGCAGGCGGGCCGGAACGCTACGCCGAGGTCGCGGCCATCATGGCGATCGCGGTCGGCCTGGTCTGTCTTGTCGCTTTCGTCGCCCGCCTGGGATTTCTCACCAGGCTCCTGTCACGTCCCGTACTCATCGGCTACCTCATCGGTATTGCCCTCCTCATGATCGTCAGCCAGCTGGGCAAGATAACCAAGCTCGAGGTGGAGGGGGAGAACACGTGGCAGGAGGTGGTTTCCTTCCTCAACCAGCTGGGCCAGTCGCACCTGCCGACGGTGCTGCTCGCGGCAGGTGTCCTGCTCCTGCTCTACCTGGCGAACTGGCTGGTCCCCCGGGCCCCGGTCGCTTTGATGGCTCTGCTGCTCGCCGCCGCAGTGGTCGCCGTCTTCGGTCTCGACCGCTACGGGCTGGACGTCATCGGAGAGGTGCCCCGCGGACTGCCGGAACCCAGACTGCCGGATCTCGGTGACCTCGAGGTCTGGGCTCTGCTGCCGTATGCGGCCGGCATCGCAGTGGTGGGCTTCTCGGACAACATCCTCACCGGCCGGGCCTTCGCCTCCGGTAACGGTGAGGTCATTGACTCGAACCAGGAGCTGCTCGCCCTGGGCACGGCGAACGTGGCCAACGGTTTTCTCCAGGGTTTCCCGGTTTCCTCCAGCGGATCGCGGACCGTGCTTGGCGACGCCGCCGGCGCCCGCACCCAGGTCCACTCCCTCGTCGTGGTCATCATGGTGGTGATGGTGCTCATCTTCGCCGGTCCGGTGCTGGAGTCCTTCCCGGACGCGGCGCTGGGGGCGTTGGTCATCTACGCGGCAACCCAGCTGATCAACATCGGTGAGCTGCGCCGCATCGGCCGTTTCCGCCGCAGCGAACTCATGATCACGGCTGCGACGGCGGCGTCGGTGGCCATCTTCGGCGTGCTGGTGGGCATCGGTGTCGCCATCGTGCTGTCGATTCTGGACCTCATCCGGCGCATCACCCGGCCGTATGCGGATGTCCTCGGCTACGCGCCGGGAGTTCCGGGCATGCACAGTCTGGATGATTATGAGGAGGCGACTGCGGTCCGGGGGCTGGTGGTCTTCCGCTACGATTCGCCGCTCTTCTTCGCCAACGCCGACGACTTCGTCGCCCGGGCTCTGAAAGCAGTCGATGATGCTGAGCAGCCGGTGGAGTGGTTCCTCCTCAATGCCGAGGCGAACACGGAGGTCGATCTCACCGCGGTCGACGCACTGGAGGAGCTGCGCAGCAGGCTGAAGCAGCGCGGTATCCGTTTCGCCATGGCACGCGTCAAACGGGACCTGTACCGGCGTCTTGAGCCCTCAGGATTCATCCGGGAAGTCGGCGACGAGAACATCTTTGAGACGCTCCCGACTGCGGTACGGGAGTACGTGAGGCGTTATTCGATGAGACACGGGAAGCTACCTGAGGGGGTTCCGCAGGAGGTGCTCGAACCCTGACGAATCAGCATGATCACCGCATCCGCTTCGACTGGGGACAGGTTGGAGCGCAGGCCGCGGCAGCTGCGCTCGATGCCTCCGGGATGGCACCGGTGTGAACGGAGGAATCCGGCAGCAGGTCAGGTGGCTGATGGCGTATACCATCGTGTTGATTCCGGCTGTGGTGATCATCAGCCGACGCAACCGGGGAGTTGAAGGGTGAGTCCCACCCTCGCAGATCCACGCTCGGCGCACAGACCCCATTCTCATTAGGGTGGGACATGGTCGCCGTCGCAACCCCGGAACATCGGCTCGTCTGCGGCCTTCTCACCGGACAGATTCAACATAGGGATGGGGAAGATGCAGGTTTCGTTCGATTTCACAGACAAGATTGTCGTCATCACCGGCGGGGCCACGGGTATCGGTCGGGCCACCGCGGTGGAGTTCGCGAAGGCCGGGGCCGCCGTGGTGGTGGGGGACATCGATGACCGCGCGGCGGAGACCGTGCAGATCATCACGGAGGCCGGTGGCACCGCCGAGTTCGTGCGGACCGATGTGACTGACGACGCCTCGGTGCAGAACCTGGTGGATGTGGCCGTCGAGAAGCACGGCACCATCGACATCGCCTTCAACAACGCCGGTGTCCTGCCGCCCACCGCACCGCTGCATGAGCAGACGGTGGAGGACTGGCACAGAACCATGGGGGTGGACGCCACCGGGGTGTTTCTGGCCATGCGCCACCAGATCCCGGTGATGCTCAAGGCCGGCGGTGGCTCCATCGTCAATACCGCCTCCGTCGCCGGCGTCACCGCCGATCCGGGCATGACCCCGTATGTGGCGGCCAAGCATGCGGTGGTCGGCATGTCCAAGGGCGCGGCCCTGGACTACGCCACCGAGGGCATCCGCATCAACGTGCTCGCCCCGGGCCTGATCCGCACGCCCATGACCGAGCGCTGGCTCGACGACCCGGAGATCGCCCCGCGCGTGCTCGCGGACTCACCGATCGGGCGTGCCGCGGAGCCGGAGGAGGTCGCCGCCACCGTCCTGTACCTCTCCTCCGACATGGCCGGGGCTGTGACCGGTTCCGTCTACCGCGTCGACGGCGGCCGCACCGCTCACTAGACCGGCGGATCCAGCTGCTCCGCAAGCCCGATGAGGATCCCCTCCGGGCCCCGGATGTAGCAGAGCCGGTAGGCGTCCTCGTAACGGATCACCTCATCACTGACCAGCTCCGCACCGACGTTGTACAGCCGCTCCAGCGTCCCGTCGATGTCGTCCACCGCGAACATGGCGCGCAGGTAACCCAGGGCGTTGACCGGGGCGCGACGGTGGTCAGCGATGACCTCCGGGGACAGGTACCGGCACAGCTCCAGGCGGTTGTGGCCGTCCGGCGTGCGCATCATCGCGATCTCCACGCGCTGATCGCCCAGGCCGGTGACCCGGCCCGCCCACTCGCCCTCCACCATCATCCGGCCCTCGAGTTCGAGACCGAGCTCGCGGAAGAAGGCGACCGTGACGTCGAGGTCCTCGACGACGATGCCCATGTTGTCCATCCGCACGCTCATCGGAGGCCTGCCTGGGCGAGCCGCGGGTGAGGAGAGTGGGAAACTTCGGATGTTCGGGGGTTGATCACGGTTTCCTCCGTGTTTCATCAGGTTCACATGCTGCTGAGGTAAATGATACGCGCGGCACCCGGCCAGGTTAAGGGAAAAGTAGGAGCCGGCACTGAATATCGGGCCTGCGTAGGCTGACACCATGAAGTTCGTGGGCGTCGATCTCGCAGCCGATCCCCGGCGCACCGGGCTGGCCGTCATCAGGGGTGAAGACGGGTGCATGATCGAGCATCTCACCGTCGGTGCCGGGGACGAAGCCATCATCCAGGCGGCCCAGTCCGCTCAGCGGGTAGGGGTGGATGTCCCGCTCGGTTGGCCGACGAGCTTCGTCGACCTGCTCACCGCCCACGCCGCGGGCACCCTGCCCACCCCCGAGTCCACGGGACCTGAGTGGCGGAGGAACCTGGCGATGCGCGCCACGGACCTCGCCGTCCACCAACACACCGGGCTGACCCCCTTGAGTGTCTCCACCGACCGGATCGCCCATCCGGCGCTGCGGTGGGCGGGGATGGAGGCCCGCCTGCGGGATCTGGGCGTCGACACCGCCCGGGACGGCTCCGGCGTCATCTGCGAGGTCTACCCAGCGGCTGCCCTCCGCTGCTGGTCGCTGCCGTACCGGGGCTACAAGGCCGCGAAGAACGCTGGCCCGCGGGCCGAGCTGGTGGAACTTCTGCGGCAGCGGTGGACGTGGCTGGACTGGAACAGCAAGGAGGATCTCTGCGTGGCCGACGATAATGCCCTGGATGCGGTCCTCGCAGCGGTGATCGCCCGCGAAATCGCGTTCGGCCGGTGCGAGGCCCCTCCCGCCGAACTCCGGGAGAGCACGCGTCGGGAGGGATGGATCTGGCTACCGAAGGAGGAGAGTCCGGCGGATACCTGTCAGAGTGAAGACAGCTGAATCAGGGAGCTGCTCCGGACGTCTTCACATGCAAGATCAGGCACCGTTCTGACTGTCCTCCCTCTGCCGCTTTCTGAGGATTGAGTTAAGGACCACGACTCCGACCAGAGCAAAAATACTGAAGCTGATCCCGGCCGTCCAGGAAGAATTATTTATCCCTATGAGGACCGCTGTGATCAGTCCCGATACTGCTACCACGATTGCGTTGGGGTGGACTGGTGACGTTTTCCCGGACATGTTCCCATCCTTGCAGAATTCATGGACATTCCGCGGATTAGATTCCGGGCTCTCTCCGCTGCTGGATACGGTGGCGAATCTAGTCGACCAGATCGGGAGGAAAACGCTGGTAGGGCACGTGAAATTCGGCTAGGGTCGCTTATTCATGGCAACGCCCCACGTCAGGAGCTTTCGGGTATGACCATCGTTTCGCAATCGCCTGCCCCTACCCTTCGACGCTCGGGGAGCACCACCTGGATCACGGTGGTGGTCTGTGGGGTCATCTCGGCGATGCACATCTGGAAACTACCCAGTGTGCTCACGGAGGTCCAGGCCGATCTCAGCATCAGCCTGGTGCAGGCCGGCCTGCTGCTGGGGCTGGTGCAACTGGCGGGAATTCTGGGCGGGATCCCGGCATCCATCATCGGTGAGCGGGTGGGGTTGCGCCGCACCCTGGTTCTCGGCATGGGTCTGTTGGTGGTGGGCTCCGTGATCAGCGCCCTGGCGACCACCTCAGAGGTGATGATGTCCGCCCGCGCCCTGGAAGGCATCGGGTATCTCGCAGTCATCGTGATGGCCCCGGCGTTGATCCGCCGTGACACCCCGGTTGAACGGCTGACCGTGGCGATGGGGGCGTGGGCGGGCTTCCAGGGAACGGCGACGTTCCTTGCGGTGCTGAGTAGTGCCCTGCTTCTGCAGGTCACTGACTGGCGGGTGTGGTACTGGATCATGGCCACCGTGACTGCCCTCGGGATTCCACTGTTGCTGAAGTACACGGACCGGGATCCCCGGGGGGAGGGGGGAACAGGGCCGGCCTTCCGCCGGGTCTGGGTGACTGTGCGCAGCTGGAAGCCGTGGCTCGCTGGTGCGGTGTTCTCCTGCTACACCGTCCAGTGGACTTCCGTGATCGGGTTCCTGCCCACCGTCTACCAGGAATACGGGGTCGGCCCGGTGCTCGGTGGGACGCTCTCAGCGGTCGCCGGTGGGATCAACGCCGTGGGTGCTGTGATGGCCGGATTCCTGCTGCAGCGCGGATATGCTGTCCGTCCGCTGGTCATCACGGCCTTTGCAGTCATGGGTATCACTGCCTTCGGCGTCTACGCCGTGGACTGGGCTGTCGTACCCGGCACGTTCATCCCGCAGTTTGTGCTGGTCTGTGTCTTCTCGGTGGTAGGTGCCCTGATCCCGACCACCATGTTCCGGGTCATCGTGGACCTGGCCCCGCCTGGAGGCTCGGCGTCCGGTGCGGTCGGGTTGATGCAGCAGATCCAGAACGCCGGTAATTTCTTCGGCCCCATCCTGTTGGCATGGTTGGCCGCCCAAGCGCAGGGCTGGCACACCTCCTGGTGGCTCACCACTGCAGCGGGTCTCCTCGGTACTGCGTTGATCATGCTCTTCTCCGAGAAACGGCTGGGTTTTTCCCTGCGGGAGAGATGAGTCGACGATAACTGTCCTGGATGCGGTAATCGTCCACGAAAATCAGGCACGGCCGGTGCGAGCCATCTCCTGCCGAACTCCGGGAATCGACGCGCCGGGTGGAGTGGATCCGGGAAAGCATGTGAATCCAGAACGACAGCTGAATCGCCGGGATACCTCCCGGGATCTGTCACCGGGAATCGGAGGCAGGGGACTGGCCCAGCCTTGAGCAGTCCCCCCGGGTGATCGCCTGACCCACCTGTTTCATCCCGTCACGGATCAGTCCGCCGTAGGCGTCTTCCGCGAGGAGGTGCATATCGTGGGTAGCCGCATCGAGGTGTGCAACCGCGGCGGTGAAAGACCCGAGCTGACGCAGGTTGTCCGCGATGTTCAGGTACAGGGAGGGACGGAAGGACGCGATGTTGAATCCGTGTTGGACACCCCCGACCCCCTGTGCGGGTACCGCATCGGCCGCGTCCAGGGCACGGATGTCCCAGATCAGGGCTTCCGCGGGGTCGTCGTAGAGGTCGGCCAGATAATGCGCGAGGATGCACCGGTGGAACGCGTCCCCGGTGACCCCGATCTCGGCCCAGAGAGTGAGCAGCCGTTCGCGGGCTGAGGCTGAGTCCCCGCTCTCCTGCCATTGCCCGACCGCGCGGGTGATCGTCTCCATGACGGGATCGGGGCTGGTCTGCTGATCATGCATGAGTTTTCTCCTCGGATTCGTTGTTCAGGTCAATGAGCGTGGGCATGAGTACTGTCGTCAGGTCTCCGCGGTCGGCAGAGCGAACAGTCACGGGCTGATCCTTGCCCCGTAGCTCTAGGACCACATCCGGGCCGATTGCGGAACTCACCGCAGGAAACAGTTGCGTCGTGGCGAAAGAGATCTCTCCCATCCGGCCGGCGATCTCAGCTCCGATGCGATGAGCATGGCCGGTCGTCTCTCCGTCCCGGACCATCAGGAGGTCGTCAGAGCCGGAAAGGGTTGTGGCCTGGTGGGCGACGCTCTCCAGGGCACGCAGCAGCAGGTGTTTCGGAACGACCACCCGGCAGCGCACCTCCGAGAGCGAATCAAGCATCAGCTGGAAATCCGGGTACTCAATGCCGATCACCCGGCAAGAAAATCTCCGGCCCTCGGAGACGCGGAAAGTCACCTCTGCATCATCCAGCTCAACTGCGACATCGAGATTATGGCGCACCTCGTGGCTGATCCATCGGAGTTGTTCCCCATCCAGAACACCAGACCAGGGCTGCGGGGATGGGCCCGCTGCGATCAGTGTGCGCCTGGTCAACCGGTACCTGTCTGTCGCGGTCAGCGAGACTTCGGCGTGATCGACGCGGACGTATACCCCGGAGAGCGCCGGGTGGTCAGGGGTTCGGCCGGTGGCGGTGAATACCTGCTCGATAGCTTCGGCCAGTACCGGTCCCCGAAGATGCAGGGTGGGGCGCTTACCGCTGGCACCCAGGTGGTCCTTGATCGCCGCTGCCCGGGCCTGCGCAGCGCGCGCATCCGCCGCGATCCCGGCGGCGTGGGCGTCAATCAACGCACCAGCCTCTTCGGGTGGGGCATCGAACACCTCCTGGATCGCGGTGAGTGGCATGGAGATTTCCCGCAACTCCCGCAGCAGCTTGGCGCGGTGGATCTGGTCGTGTCCGTAGCGCCGGTAACCGGAGTGGGGATCCACGTCAGCGGGAGGTAATAATCCGGCGTCGTCGTAGAAGCGGAGCGCGCTCGCTGTCAACCCGGTGCGCCGGGCGAAGACGCCGATGGGCATCAGTTCCGTTTCAGTCACATGCCCATCCTCCGGCCTCAGGTAACTCGAAGGTCAAGTCTTCGTTCAGGAGCCTCAGTCCTGGATGGCCCGGATCGTAGGTTTCGTCGTATCGTGCCGACGATCTGACGTACAGCCTGGTCCCGCGGTCACTGACCCCGACCCACCGGCGGGGCAGAGGGCAGCGTGTCGTCGAGGCCACGGCGGCGCAGCTCCGCCCGGGCCCGGTCGAGACCACCGTGTTCCAGGGCGGCAAGGTTCGTGCGCCCCGTCCACACGTGACGACCGAAACGGTGCACACGCACCTCCAGGTCACCGGCGAGGTGCTCCAGATCGCCCGGCACGTTGCGGTGTTCGCTGGGCAGGGGGACGGGCAGGACGAAAGCCTGGTCGAGTGGGGCGGTGGCGGTGACCTCGATGCGCCAGCCGAAGCCGCGGCCCGACAGCTGCCACTGCTCATCGCTGGTGCGGGTGGTCACCGGGCTGATCATCGGGTCACCGAGGCGGATGACGCGGTCGTCGGGAAGCCGTACGACAAGCCCGGTGACCTCCACCTTCATCCGGCCGGTGGTCACGATGCCACCGGCGAAGGCGAGGCAGGCCTCGGGTTCTGCGAAGCCCTGGGTCTGCCCCCACCACCAGGCCTCGGGGAAGCCCTCCTGTCCCCAGTTTTTCTCGCCGTAGACCTGGGCGTCCTGGAACTTCCAGGTCTCATCGCCTACGGTCGCGGTGCCTGAGGCCTTCCCGCCGAGCAGCCAGGGGTGCCAGTACTGGTTGAGACCGGGGACGGCCTGGAAGATGCTTGATCCGCCGAGCGCGCGGTGCGGCCAGGGGGAGAGGTCGTGGAATTCCAGGTCGACGCGGGCATCAGCACCCAGATTCACGCGGAGGCGGCGGTCATTGCCTTCGAAGGCAGCAGGGGACCCCGGTTCGTCGCCGATGCCGCCTTCGACGCCGAGGCCGTTGGGGTTGGTCCAGGATCCGTCGAGTGCCCCGGTGCGGATGAAACCGTTGGGCCAGGCTGCGAGCCCGACCGTCGCCCAGGATCCCTGCGGACCCTTGTTGGCACCGCACAGGGCGATGAGCACCCGGCCAGTATCGGGGTCGGTGATGCGCCAGAAGTAGCCTTCCATCGCGACGCCGTGGTGGGCGCGCAGCGGATTGCCGAAGGGGAGGTCGGCGCCGGTCGAACGGTATCGTCTGAGCAGGCCCATGAGGTCAGTACAGCACAGGTGTGCCGTCCGCTGGTGGGCTTCGCGAAAATTCCTGCCCCTCCCGGAACAGCCTGCCTAGCATGGAGACCATGGACGATCTCACGCTGGAGAACCTCATGGACCTGGAGCGGCAGGGCTGGGAGGCACTCAGCAGCGCCACGGGTTGGGACTTCTATGGCCGTCTCATGACGGCTGAGGGGGTGATGCTGCTGGTCAACGGCATGGTGCTGGATCGGACGACCATCGCGGCCACGCTCAACGAGTCGCCCGCCTGGGCAAGCTTCGAGATCACCCCGGAGAAGCTGGTTCCGGTCGGCACGCACGCCGCCACCCTGGTCTACCGGGCGGTCGTCGAACGGCCCGGACAGCCGCCTTTTGAGGCGCTCATGGCCAGCACCTATGTGCTCCTTGACGGGGTGGTCCGCCTTGCGCTGTACCAGCAGACCACCACGACCCACTGAACCGGGGCAGTTTTCCGTTCGCGCCTCCCGCTACCAGTCGATGTCCCCGAAACCGGGGTCCCGGCGGCGCAGGTACTCACCGACGACGGCCGCGCCCAGGTCATCGAGCTCAGGGGCGGTGACGCGCCCGCCCACGCGGTCGGCGAGCTGGTTGAGGAAGTGTTCCAGCCCTGGGTCGTGGCCGAGCCGGAAGAAGGTCGTCCGGGTGCCCCGGCGGGTGACCTTGTCCAGCTGGATGAGGGTCTGGCGCAGGGTCTCGGGGTGGGTGGGCCAGTCGAACCAGGCCTCGCCGTGGGGCATGAGGTGGGCCGTCGGCTCACCGTCGGTGACGATGAGCAGCGTGGGGTCCATGCTGGGGTGCCGGGCGAAGAATTTTTCGGCCAGCAGCAGCCCGTGGTGGAGGTTGGTGCCCTGTTCGCGTACCGGGGGCAGGGCGGTGAGCTCGTCGATGTCCATGTTGAGTGCGTGGCGGCCGAAACCGATCAGCGCCAGTTCATCGCCCCGGAACCTCGTGGAGATGAGGTGGTGGAGGGCGAGCGCGGTGCGTTTCATCGGTACCCAGCGGCCCTCGGAGGCCATGGAATAGGAGGTGTCCACCAGCAGCGCCACCGCCGACTGGGTACGGGCCTCGGTCTCCACGACCTCGACGTCCTGCACCTCGATGCGCACCCGACCGGAGGGCGTCTCACCTTCGACGGCGGAACGCTGCAGGGCGTTGGTCACCGTCCGGGTCACGTCCCAGGGCTGGGTGTCGCCGAACTCCCAGGGCCGGGAGGCACCGGTCTGTTCCCCGGAGGCACCGGCCAGTTGGGCGTCGCGCGCGCCGGAGCGGGCACTGAGCTGCTTCGCGGCGTCGGCAAGCAGGGTCTTCCCGAGGCGGCGCATCGCCTGCGGGGACAAACCCAGCGAACCGTCGACATTGTGGCGTAGCAGGCCGCTGTCACGCATGGCGCGTTCCAGTTCCGCGAGGGTCTCGGCGGAGACAGCGGCCTCCTCGCCGAGCTGGCGGCCCAGCGCCTCAAGGTCGATGTCGGAGGAGTGCGCGCCGTCATAGGACTGGCTGAGCTGCTCCGCCAGCTCGTCCAGTTCGGCGATGTCCTGCACCGCGCCGGTGCCATCACCCAGCCCCAGTCCCTCCTCCCCGGAGAAGTCCTCCGAGCCGGACCAGTCAAGGTCCGGGCGCATGGACCGCAGGTTGCCCTCGAGTTCGCCCAACTGCTCCATGAGCTCCGGGGAGCCGAAGGCCTGGGCCGAGAGCTCCATCAGCTCCCGGCGCTGCTCCTCGGTCATGGAGTTGAGCATGCGCTGGGCGGCGGCAGAGCGCTTCGCCATCGCGTCGATGAGCTCGTCGACGTTGCGCGGGTTCTCCGGGAAGTTCCGGCCGTGTTTGTCCATGAAATCGGCGAAGTCCTGCTCGGTGTCCTCACCGCGGCGGTGCTTGTCCAGCAGCTCGTTGAGGTCCTGGAGCATCTGCTTCACGGCCGCCCGGTCCTCATCGGTGGCGTTCTCCAGTGCCTGCTTCATGCCGGCGAAACGCTGGTCGAGGACCTCGCGGCCGAGCAGGTCCCTGATCTGCTCGAATTTCTCCCGCGCGTCGGTGGACTGCCAGTCGTAGTCGGAGAGTTCGTTGACGGCCGCCGCGGTGGAGGCCGGCAGGTTGTCCAGCTGCATCTCGCGGAAGGCGCGGTCGGTGTCGTCCATGGTGACGTCGCGGGCGAGCTGGCCGCGTTCGGCGAGCACGGCGTCGTCGAGAAGCTTCTTCACCTCCTGCAGCGTGCCGCCCAGGTTGTGTTTCTGCAGCTTCTCCCGGCGCTTCTCGGCGATGCGGCGGGCGAGATCGTCGTAGCCCTCCCGCCCCCGGCTGCCGTGGCGCAGGAACTCCCGCAGGGCACGCTCGGGGGAGTAACCGGCCATGACCTCCTCGGCGATGGCCTCCAGCGCCTCAGTGACATCCACCGGAGGCGCGAGGGGATCCGGTCCGCCGGTGTAGCGGCCGTAGCGGGTGCGGCGTCGTTGTGGCATGTCGGCCTCCTAGGGAAGCGGGTTGTTCTAGCCGTAGATGGTCTCGCCCTCGCCGGAATCCTTCGCGATCTTCCGGGCGAGGTAGAGGGCCTCGAGGGCGAGTTCGACCGCACTGGCGCGGGTGCCCTCATCCTGTGCACCCAGTCGGGTGGCGATCTGGTCGTAGAGGTCGGATTCGCCGAGGTCAGGAAGCCCGGCGAGGAATTCGGCGGCGGTGACCTGTTCGCCGGTGGAGACGGTGGTCGTGCCGTCCAGGGCCTGAATCAGGGGAGCGAAGTCAAGCCCGCGCATGCGGGCGCGTACCGCCTCGGCAGTGGCGGTGCGCAGCAGATAACCGAGTACCTCCCATTCGCGGCCCTCCTCACCGGACTCGAACTCGACCTTGCCGCCGAGGACATCGACGGCCGCCTCCAGATCAACGAGGCGGGCCACCGCCTTCTCCTCGCCCCGGATCGCGGCGCGGTGCCGGGCGGCGGCCGCGACGGTCTCCGCACCCGCGATGGCGAAACGGGCGGAGACACCGGCGCGCTGGTTGACGGCCGGGGATTCGCGCAGCGCCCGGGTGTAGCGGGCCAGGATCTCCAGCAGCACCTCCGGCACCTCGGCGAGCAGGGTGGACTCCTGCTCGATGACGGCGATCTCGTCCTCGAGTTCGATGGGGTAATGGGTGCGGATCTCCGCCCCGAAGCGGTCCTTGAGCGGGGTGATGATGCGCCCGCGGTTGGTGTAGTCCTCCGGGTTGGCCGAGGCCACGACCAGCACGTCGAGCGGCAGGCGCAGCATGTAGCCACGGATCTGCACGTCGCGTTCCTCCATGACGTTGAGCATGGAGACCTGGATGCGTTCGGCCAGATCCGGCAGCTCGTTGATGGCCACGATGCCGCGGTTGGAACGCGGGATCAGCCCGTAATGGATGGTCTCCGGATCACCGAGCCGGCGGCCCTCGGCCACCCGCATGGGGTCGACGTCACCGATCAGGTCAGCCACGGAGGTGTCCGGGGTTGCCAGCTTCTCCGAGTAGCGCTCGTCGCGGTGGATCCAGGTCACCGGCAGGGTGTCACCCTCGGCCCCGATACGCCGACGTGTCTCCTCCGTGATGGGGGCCAGGGGGTGCTCGCGCAGGTCGGAATCTGCGACGGCGGGCATCCATTCGTCGAGCAGCCCGGTCAGCGAGCGCAGGAGACGGGTCTTGCCCTGGCCGCGCTCACCGAGCAGCACGATGTCGTGGCCGGCGATCAGCGCGCGCTCGACCTGCGGGATCACGGTGTGCTGCAGGCCGTGCAGACCCGGCCAGGGGTCCTCTCCCGCGGAGAGCAGCGCGAGGAGGTTCTCGCGGATCTCAGTCCGCAGGGGACGGTGGGTGTAACCGGCGGCCTTCAGCTCACCGATCGTGGACACATTGGGCGGAAGACTCACATCCCCAGGCTAGCGAGGAAAATCACATCGGTCGACCATCTGATCCCCACAGGTGTGATTTCCGGCACTGCACGCCGTGGGTTGGGTAGGCTCCGGTCGATGGGTACTGACACAATTTCCGCGCGCCCGACCCTGATTGTCCTGGTGCGCCACGGCGTCACGCCGACCACCGGCCAGGTGCTGCCCGGACGCGCGCCGGGTCTGCACCTCAGCGAGGCCGGCCAGGGGCAGGCACGCGAGGTGGCACAGCGCCTGCAGGGCCTGCCGCTGGCCGCGCTCCACACCTCACCGATGGAACGCACCCGGGAGACGGCCGCACCCACCGCCGAGCTCTTCGGCCTGGAGCCGCAGGTCACGGACGAGCTGGTGGAATGTGATTTCGGAGAGTGGACCGGCGGGAAACTGGCGGAGCTGGCCAAGCTGCCGGAGTGGCAGACCGTACAGAAGACACCCTCGGAGTTCCGCTTCCCGGGCGGGGAGAGCTTCGTGGAGATGCAGGACCGGATGGTCGCCGTGCTGGACGAAATCGCCGCCCGGCACCCCGGCGGGATCGTGGTCTGTTTCAGCCACGCCGACCCGATCAAGGCGGCCGTCACGCATCTGGCGGGGCGTGCCCTCGATGATTTCCAGCGCGTCGCCGTCGACCCGGCCTCGGTTTCCGTGGTGAAGTACGGCGCGGACGGCGCGACGACCATGCTGGAGACGAACTCGAGGTCCGGGCCGCTGCTGCACCTGCTGGAGCAGCTGGGGGAAGCGGGGCCGCAGTGAGCCCGCTGTGTCCGCCCTTCGACCGCGAACTCGGCCTGCTCACCCGCGGTGAGCTGGGCATCGTCGCGCAGCTGGCGGAGTCGAGCAACCTCACCTTCGTGCTGGAGGCCACCGACGGGACGGAGGACGGCGACTACGGCTGGGTGGTTTACAAACCCGAGCTGGGGGAGCGCCCGCTCCACGACTTCGCCCGCGGGCTCCACGGGCGGGAGGAGGCAGCCTTCCTTCTCAGCGAGTACCTCGGCTGGCACATCGTGCCGCCGACGGTGACGCGTGCCGATGCCCCCTTCGGCATCGGTTCCCTCCAGTGGTACATCGAGAACGAGGGGATGCACTATTTCCCCCTCCTGGAGACCCGCTCTGACCTGCACGGTCAGCTGCGCCGAATGGCGGTGTTCGACATACTCACCAACAACACCGACCGCAAATCCGGGCACGTGCTTCTCGACGCCGCCGAACACGTCTGGGGTATCGACCACGGGCTGTGCTTCAGTGCGCAGCCCAAGCTGCGCACCGTCATCTGGGATTTCGCCGGTGAGGAGATCGACGCCGGGTTGCTCGCGGCGGTGGAACCGCTCATCGACGAGGTCCCGGGGGACGTCGCTGCGCTGCTGACACCCGACGAGGTGACGGCCCTGCAGTCCCGGGCCTCCCGCATCGTGCGCCTGCCCCAGCTGCCGCACCCCAGGTCGCACTACCACTATCCCTGGCCCCTGGTGTGATCCCGGCCACGGACGTAGTCTGGGGCGTACACCCCCGGCTGAAGGAGATCCGAGATGACCGATGTGACCGCACTTGCCAACCGCCTCGCCCAGCTCCATGAATCAGGCCGGACTCTGGTCCTGCCCACCGTCTGGGACACCTGGAGTGCGGGTGTCGCCGCGGATGCCGGCTTCGAGGGCCTGACCACCGGCAGCCACCCGATCGCCGACGCCACCGGCAGCTCCGATGGCGAGAACATGAACTTCGATGACTACCTGGCCACGGTCCGGCGCATCACCAGGTCAGTCGACATCCCGGTCAGCGCCGACGTCGAGTCCGGCTACGGCCTGGACCCGGCGGAACTGGTGGAGAAGGTGCTGGAGGCCGGTGCCGTCGGCGTGAACATCGAGGATGTCGTCCACTCCGAGGGCAGGCGCGTGCGCTCCCGCCAGGAACACGCCGACTACATTGCCGCTGCCCGGGAGGCCGCGGATGCCGCCGGAGTGGACTTCGTCATCAACGGGCGCACCGATGCGGTGAAGCTGGGCACGGATGTCTTCGTGGATCCGCTTGCGGAGGCGGAGGAACGCATCCGGCTCATGGAGGCCGCCGGAGCGCGGGCCGTCTACCCCGTGGGCCTGAGCACGGCCGAGGAAGTCACCCGCCTGGTCAAGGCGGTCTCTGTCCCGCTGAACGTGACCGCCCACCCCGTCGACGGCCACGGCGCGGGCGATCTCGGCGCCCTGATTTCCCTGGGGGTACGCCGCGTGAGCTTCGGCCCGCTGTGGCAGATGTGGCTGGCCGAGCAGTCGAGGGCCCCGCTGGCCACATGGCGGGAGAGCTGACCAGCCCGCGGAATGGTCCTCAGTTGAACCAGCGCGTCGGCGGTGCCGGGTGCGGGGCCGGCGGCGTGGGCTCGTGGCCGCGCAGGGAGGTGGCGCAGGCGATACCGGCGATGGTGCCCGAGCTGATGGCGACGGGGATCAGCCGCATGGAAGCGGCGATGTCGCCGGCCGCATACACCCCGTCGATGCTGGTCTTCTGATGTTTGTCCACCACGATGGAGCCGTCGTGGTTGAGCTCGCAACCCAGATCCCCGGCGATCTGGTTGGTGGGCAGGTGCCGGAAGGAGAAGAAGACCCGGGTGCCCGCCACCAGCGTCCCGTCACTCATCCGCACCCCGCTCAACCTGCCCGGCTCACCCACGAAGGCTTCGGCGGTGCCTCGGACCACGGGGATCCGGTGTTCGTTGAGCAGTCTCTTCTGACTGTCGTTGAAGATCCGCTCGCGGGAATGGGTGATGATCTTCACGCTCCGGGCCCAGTCGAGCAGCCCGGCCGCGAAACCGGGGATGATCCGGCTGGAGCCGAGCACGATGATGTCCTCGTTGCGGGCCATGAACCCGTCACAGGAGGGACAGTGGTGCACATCGGTGCCGTAGTGTCCCTCAAAGCCGAGCATCTGCGGGGTCTGGTCGCGGATGCCGGTGGCCAGCACGAGCCGGCTGGTGGTGACCCGGTGGGTGCCGTCGACGGTGGCGTGGAACAGGCCGTCCTCCCCGCGGACCACCCCGGAGACGACACCGTGGTGCAGCTGGACCAGCGGATACTGTTCCAGGCCTGCACGTGCATCGGCGAGCAGGTCCCGTGGTGCGATGGGGTCCCGGCCGAGCAGGCCGTGCACGTGGTCGGCGGAACGGTTGCGGTTCTCCCCGGTGTCGACGACCAGGGTGAAACGTTGGTACCGGCCCAGCCAGGTGGCGGCTGCCAGGCCGGAGGGACCCCCACCCACCACGAGGGCGTCCACCACTGCCGGGAGTTCGGTGTTCATCGCTTTATTCTATGTCCCTTCCGGGGCCGGATAACACACTTTCCCGTCCTCGCCCACGACCCCACCCGCCGTGAGTTCTGCCGAGGTTATCTTCCCCGGCCCCATGATGTGGCGGACATCGCGCCCGGCGGCGAGCAGGTGGTCGGCGATGATGCGGCGGTGGCAGCGCCACCACACCGCCTCCGAGCACATGAGGACGGTGGGGGTGTGCGTGGCGGCGTCGAGAAGCTCGCCCAGGGCGAGGGCGAACTCCTCGCCGAGGGCGTGGTCGGCGTAGTTGTGGAAGCTGCGGTTTCGCCAGTTGCCGTTGACCTCGAAGGGCACGGTCCGTGACACGTTGCGACGCCCCGTCAGCCCCTCCGAGCGGCGGTAGGAGATGCCGTGGGTCGGCAGTTCCGCGGCCAGTACGTCGTCGTTGAAGTGCGGGTACTTCCGGGAGCCGGGCAGCCGGCGCACATCGACCAGCGCTGCCACCCCGGCCTCGGTGAGCAGGTTGATGAACTCCTCGAGGTCGCGGTTGGAATGGCCGACGGTGAAGACTGGTGTACCCGCCATGATGTGGCTCCTATTCTGCCGGTGGATTCAGCTGGGCTGTGGCCGCCTCCCGGTGGGACTCGTCGCCGGAATCCAGGACATAGAGGCCGTAGGCGACGGCGTTCGCCGAGAACATCTCCGCGCAGTGCTCCGCCAGTCGGGGCCAGACCTGCCCGCCGCCGGCGACATAGCGTTCCACTGTGATCCGGAAGGCCTCTGGGCTGGCTGTGGCCTGGTGGAACATGAAGTCCCGGGCGGGATCACCCACGGTGGCCGTGGTCCAGTCGAGCACGCCGCTGATGCGTCCGTCGCGGATGAGGGTGTGGCCGGGGTAGATCTCACCGTGGGTGAGCACCGCGTGCTCCGGCCAGTAACTCTCGTCTGACAGCCACGCCTCCCAGCGCTGCAGCAGATGCCCGGCAACCGTGAACTCCCGCGACACCCGCTCGATGTCCTCGCGCCAGGCCTGCCGGAAATAGGCCGGGGTGCGCACCGGGGCGCCGGTGGTGGATGCCTCGATGGGGTCCGTGCCGTGCAGCTGGGCGAGCAGCTCGCCGAGGGATCCGGCATAGCCGGGCGCGGACACGTCGACCTTCCATACTGGTTCACCGTCGACCATCTCCAGCCCGGGTTCACCGGGCAGCAGGGGATAGGCGATCAGGTCCCCGGTGTGGACCCGCCAGTCCGGGACAGCGGCGCTCAAAAGCGGCGCCACCAGCCGCAGGACCCGGGCTTCGACGGCGGCACGCACCATCACCTCCGGGCGGCGCGGGATGCGCAGCACCCAGTCCGCACCGTCGGTGGTCCTGGCCAGCACCACCCGGAAGTCCAGGCCCATCTCATTGAACTCCAGGGAGTCCGGGGCCAGGTCCAGTCCGTGGTCGGCGGCGAGCCGGAGAACTCCGGCAGGTTCAACGGTGGGGTCACTCACCGACCACTCCGCAGGCGAGGCGGCTGCCGGCATCACCGGTGCTGCGGGTGTCCTCGTCGGCACCGTCAGGTGCGTAGCGCTCGGGGATGTTGGCGTAGTTGTCGGTGCCGTCATGGATCATGAAGGCGGAGCCGTCATCGTCCTGCAGGTCGGCGAGGGTCAGACGGTCGGTCTGGAAACTCAGGGCACCGTCCCCGGACTCCTGGACCAGCAGCTGGGGCAGGTCACCGGCGTGGTCGGGGTGGTCGGATTCCCCGGATCCGAGGTGGCCGCCGGCGGAGAGGAAGGCACCGGTGTTCTCCGGGTTGTCCGGCGCGGCGCTGTCGGTCTCACACAGACCGGTCTGGTGGATGTGGAAGCCGTAGAAACCCGGCTCCAGGCCGGAGACGCTGAGAGTGATCTCCAGGGCGTCATTGAGCTCGTTGACCTCCACTGTGCCCAGCTCCGAGTCCTCTGCGTCGTTGAGGGTGGCGGACAGGACCTCGCCCTGGGATGCGTTGGTGGTCTCGGCGGTTCCGGTGGCGGTCACGGTGTCGGTGTCGGCGGTCGGATCGGCGGTGTCGTCGGCGGCGGTGCAGGCGCCCAGGACAAGCAGGCTGGTGGCACCCAGTGCGGTGAAGATGGCGCGGGGCAGGTGTCGCATGGTGTTTCCTCTCGTGATGATCCGGACAGCTCCGGGAGAGGATCACCTTCTGGTGACGCGACGTGCTTCGGCGGGATCCTGACCGGAACTGCGTGGCTTTCGTGTGTCTGCCACGGTACCGACCTTCCGCTGTGCTGTCAGCGGATTCCCCTGCTCCCACAGTGCTGGCGCGGGGTAATTGCTGGTGACACAGCCGGACATTACCTCTGCAGAATCCACGCCCATGACTTTCTCCACCCTCAGCCGTCGGCCCCGGAGGTCGAGCAGCAGCTGGGGATCCGTTATCGCCTAGGAGACCGGGCCGCTTGCCGACGATCGTGTGGACCCACGGCGGCACGTGGCTTTCCGGTGCCCGCAGCGACTACGCGGGGTACTTCCGTCGTCTCGCGACCACCGGTTTCACCTTCGTCGCCCTGAGTTATTCCCTGGCACCGGGTCGCAGGTATCCCCGGGCCCTGCATCAGCTCAACGACGCCCACACCTATCTGCTCGCACACGCCGCAGACTTCAACGTGGACACTGACCGGACCGTTCTCGCCGGGGAGTCCGCCAGGCGCTGTGGGCCTACACCGGTTCAAGGGACTTCGCCTCCTCGCCCGCCGCGGCGCAGATGGCCCGTCCTCCACCGGGTGGGGGTGGACTTTCCCACCACCTGGATCAGCGGCGGCAACACCGACCCACTGACCGCAGCCCAGTCATGACCCCTGGCAGAGAAATTGCGCGGCCTGGAAGTCGACGTGGAGGAGGTCTTCTATCCGGAGGGTTACACTCCGGCCCTCGGCCACGAGTACCAGTTCAAGCTGGAGACCACCGCGGCCGAAGAGACCCTGCGGTCGATGCTGGACTTCGCACACCGGGTGACACAATAAGACGATGACTGCAACACTCGTGGCGACTGGCCTGGCCGGCGGGCACGGCCACCGCACCCTGTTCGATTCGCTCAACCTGACCGTCGCCCCCAGCGACGTGATCGGCGTCGTCGGATCGAACGGGGCAGGAAAGTCCACCCTGCTCCGTCTGCTCGCGGGTGTGGACGCGCCCCAGGCAGGCACCGTCAGCCTCGCGCCGACCGACGCTTTCGTCGGTTGGCTGCCCCAGGAGCACGAACGAGTCGTCGGTGAAACCATCGCCGACTACATCGGCCGCCGCACCGGATGTGCCCAGGCCACCAAGGACATGGATGACGCGGCAGCCGCACTCGGCGAAACCTCAGAGTCCGGTGCCGACGGAGTGGACCCGGCCGACGTCTATGCGGTGGCCCTGGACCGCTGGCTGGCCAGCGGTGCCGCCGACCTCACCGATCGGCTGCCGGCGGTTCTCGCGGACCTGGGCTTCGAACTCGATGGTGAACAGGCCGAGCAGGCGCTGATGACCTCACTGTCCGGTGGGCAGGCCGCCCGCGTCGGGTTGGCGGCGCTCCTGCTGTCCCGGTTCGACATTGTCCTGCTGGATGAACCCACCAATGACCTGGACCTCGACGGACTCGAAAGACTGGAGACCTTCGTCCAGGGACTACGCGGGGGAGTCGTGCTGGTCAGCCACGACCGCGAGTTCCTCGCCCGCTGTGTCACGCACGTACTGGAACTCGACCTGGTGCAGGGCACGAACCAGGTATTCGGTGGCGGTTACGATTCCTACCTGGAAGAGCGGGCGACCCTCCGCCGGCAGCGGCGGGAAAAATACGAGGAGTTCGCCGACAAGAAGGCAGACCTGGTCTCGCGGGCCAGGACGCAACGGGAGTGGTCGAGTCAGGGCGTGCGCAACGCGATCAAGAAGGCCCCGGACAACGATAAACTCAAGCGTCGGGCAGCGACGGAGTCCAGTGAGAAACAGGCCCAGAAGGTGCGTCAGATGGAGAGCCGGATTGCCCGGCTCGAGGAGGTCGAGGAGCCACGCAAGGAATGGAAGCTGGAGTTCACCATCGGTTCGGCCCCCCGTTCCAGTTCGGTGGTCTCGACGTTGGGCAACGCGGTTTTCCGACAGGGGGACTTCACTCTCGGGCCGCTGTCGCTGCAGGTGAACGCGGGGGAACGGATCGGGATCACCGGACCGAACGGCGCCGGAAAATCCACGCTGCTGCGCGCACTACTCGGCCACCAGCTTCCTGATGAGGGCAGCACCAGTCTCGGCGTCAGCGTGCAGATCGGGGAAATCGACCAGGCGCGGTCCGTCCTGGCTGGCGACCGGACCCTGGTTGAAGCTTTCGGGGACGCCGTTCCCGTCTTTTCCGGGGAAGAGGTGCGGACCCTGCTTGCCAAGTTCGGGCTCAGCGCAGATCACGTGAACCGGCCTGTCGACGAGCTGTCGCCCGGGGAACGCACCCGCGCGGGGATGGCACTGCTGCAGGCCCGGGGCGTCAACCTGCTGGTACTTGACGAGCCGACGAACCATCTCGACCTGGAGGCCATCGAGCAGCTGGAGCAGTCGCTGGAATCCTATTCTGGGACGCTGCTGCTGGTCACCCACGACCGGCGGATGCTGGAGACCGTGCGGCTCGACCGGCACTGGCGGGTGGAGGCCGGTCGGGTCACGGAGGTCTGACCGCTGCCGGGCCTGTGGATCGCCCGTGATCACGACCTAGAAGAAGTGGGCGGCGATGATGACCACCAGGAGCGGGATGCTGGCCCCCACGGTCCCCCGGATGCTTCCGCCCCGAGGCTTCCAGAAGCCGAGGAGGTCGGCGACGACCATGGCCAGGTTGGCCAGCAGCAGGTACCAGGTGGCGGTGAGGACGATGATGGCGCCGGTCGTCTCATTGCCGGTCCAGAACACGATCAGACCGAAAAGCAGACCTGCGCCGGCAATGAGGTTCCGGGCCCCGACCACGAACGCCCACATCCTCGCATCCTCGATATTGGTGGTGTGGACGTTCAGGAACTTACGGGCGGCGGGACGACCGTAGAAGATCATTTCCAGAGGAGACACCGCGATGAAGGTGACGGCGCTCAACAGCGCCGCGATCTGGGCGACGAGATTGAGGGTGGTCATGGCTGCCTCCTGGAGCGGCCGGATGATGCGCTGTGACAATCAATTTTACGGGTGAAGTCGGGTGCGTACCTGAGAGCCGTAGAAGAGATCAGCGGTGACGGGGAGACACGGGTCTGCAGGACAACCGGGGTATCCTCAGGGATTTCGGCTTGCGCGCCCAGCGGGGCAGCGTGGACAAACCCATCACCGCAAGGTGTGTGGACCGGCCTGAGCTGCGTCTTCAACTCCAGGTTTCCGCGACCTCCCCGAACACCGGCAGAGCGGCAGTATCGGCGTCAATCATCCGGTGCTCCTGGGCGAGTATCTGAACCCGACTGGTGGCCAGGACATAACCCTATCCGGGGAAGCGGACACCGCTCCATTCCTCGCTGAGCCGCCAGAGGTGGCGCTGTACTTCGGGGTCATGGGCCTCGGGCAGGGCGTCGGTGACCTCCTGCCTGGAGAAGTACCGGCCGCTCACCCCGGCGAGAGTCGGGGAATCGATCAGGTGGCGGACGGCGGCGACCCCGGTGGCCAGGTCATCCACCGTGGTGCCCCAGCCTTCCGCGACCATGGGGGTGGGCATGAGGGTGGCGGGGTGCAGGCTGTTGACGGTGATCTCCTCGGCGGGCAGCAACCGGGCGAGGTAGAAGCCGGTGGCGATCATCGCGAATTTACTCTGGGCGTAGGCCCGGCTGCCGGAGTAGCGGGCCGTGAGCTGCGGATCCGCGAAGTCGACCGGGGTCTGCGCGGCGGAGGCGACGTTGACCACCCGGGCCGGGTCACCGGCGCGCAGCAGGGGAAGCAGCGACAGCGTCAGGGCAAAGGGGGCGAGGTGGTTGACCGCCAACCGTAGTTCCAGGCCGTCCACGGACTCCTCCCGCACGTTCCCGCGTCCTTGACCGATCCCGGCGTTGTTGACCAGTACCGACAGAGAATCGGTCAGGGTGGGCACCGCGTCGGCCAGCTGCCTGACCTGGGCCAGGTCGGCGAGGTCCGCCTCGACGGTGGAGATGCGTGCCACGGCTCCGGACAATCCCTCCACCAGCTTGCGCAGCTTTATGGGGTTGCGTCCGTGCAGGATGAGGTGACCGGGTTCGGCGGCGTACTGCCGGGCCAGCTCACAGCCCAGACCGCTGGTGGAACCGGTGACCAGGATGGTGCGTGGTGGGGTGCTCATGGCACGAACCCTAGCGGGGAGGTGGCACCGGTGGGAACAATTCTGCCTCAATCTCCGTCGGCCCGTTGACGCTGCTGCGCAGGCGTATCTACGTTGAAACTGTGCCGTCACCCGGCTACCGGAAGGGCCTACCCATGAACCAGACCCTCACCACCGACACGGTGGAACGTGTCATCCGCGCCTCACCTGAGGACATCTACGCCATCGTCTCGGACATCACCCGAACACCCGAGCTGTCCCCCGAGGTCATCCGGGCCCGGTGGATCCGGGGTGCCACCGGTCCGGAGGTCGGGGCTCGTTTCCTCGCGATCAACTCCCTCGGGAGGATCTGGACGTGGCCGAATCTCCCGGTCGTGATCACGGCGGAACCCGGCCGTGAGTTCGCGATCAGCCGGACGGAACCGTTCTTCGGAACCCTGGAGTGGCGGTACGAGTGCCTCCCGCAGGGGGAGCTCACCACGCTGGTCCGGGAGTCCTACACCGTCACCCGACCGCTGACACGTGTGGCCTGGTTCATCATAGAGAAACTGATCGGCAGCACCGACCGGGCAGGGGAACTCCGCTCCGGCATGGCGACGACGCTGGGACGGCTCGCCGAGCTCGTCGAAGCACCGGTGCCGCCGCCGGAGAGCTGATTGATGGGCCCCGATCCGGCGCGGAGGGAGCGCTGACCGCCTAGGGTGGGCGACATGACGAAGGATGACGTCGTTCAGGCCTATGAGGCGCAGACATTCGATCCGGAGGCCATGCTCGGTACCGTCGTCTCCCGGGATGACCCCGACCGGCGGGTGATCGAACCCTGGGCAGCCACGGTCGACGGCGTGATCCTTGATGCCGGCTCCGGGACAGGGCGGTGGACCGGTCGACTCGCGGAGCTTGGCCACCGGGTCGAGGGGTTGGAGCCTGCCCAGCGGCTCATCGACCTGGCACGCGCGACCCATCCCTCGGTGATGTTCCACCACGGCTCTGTCGATGATCTGGTGGATATGGGACAGCGGTGGGCTGGTGTGCTCGCCTGGTACTCCCTCATACACCTGGGGCCCGAACAGTTGCCGGATGCCCTCGATACCCTCCGCGCGGTCACGGAGAACAACGGCTCGCTCCTGATCTCCTTCCTCGCCGGAAAAGAGCTTGAGCAGGTGCCTCACCCCGTGGCCCCCGCCTGGCGTTGGCCACTATCGGAGATAACCCTTGCCCTGGAGCGCGCCGGCTTCGAGGTCACCGACAGTCGGCGTGAACCCGGTTCCATATTCGCCTGGGTGGCGGCGCGGGCGACAGTGGAGCCGATCTCCCGCTAACTTATTCCGGCGCATTCCCGGAATCATGACCGAGCAGGAACGACGTGGTCACTCCTTCATAGGAGACGTGGGTCATCAGCCCTTCCACTGCGTGGGGGAGGTTGTGGCAGTGGTCCATCCACACGCCGGGATTGTCGGCGAGGAAGACGATGTCATAGGACTCTCCCGGATCGACATCGAGGGAATCGGTCCACCAGGGGCTACCGGTGGCCGGGACTCCGTCGCGTGCAGTGACCAGCACGTGGTGGCCGTGCAGGTGCATCGGGTGGGCCTCAACGGAGCGGTTGCGGATGTGCATCGCCACCACCTCCCCCTCCCGAACCACGTACATGGGCACGTGACGTCCCATTCGGCCGTTGATGGTCCACCAGTAGCCGGGGCGTCCGTCGAGGAAACCGATGCGCTGGCCGATGATGTAATCGAAGTGGTGGTCTGGGGTGGTGGTGTCGAAAGTCGCCGGTGCCGGTGAGCCGTAGGTGAGCAGATCCAGTTCGGCGTCAGGCACCTTGGTCTCGGGTGCGGTGGCACCCGGTGGGCCGATGAGCAGCGAGACGCCGGTGGACTGGACGCGTACCGCGCCCTCCTCGGGGACAGCGACCTCCAGATCCGCGCGGGCGCCGGCGGCCAGGCGGACCTTGAGATCCCGGAAAGGTCCCGGCTCGTGGAGGTCGACGCCGTCGATCGCCAGCAGGCGGGCCTGGGCCCCCGGTACCCAGAGAAAAGCCGTGAGATTATCGGTGTTGATGGTGCGGACCCGCATCGTCTCGCCTGGGAGCGCCGGCACGTGGGTCTGCCCTCCCACGGCGCTGATGGTGCGGGAACCACCCGGGTAGGTGTGCAGCAGCATGACGGTGTCGGGTACAGGCTCAGCTTTAGTCGGTTCAATGATGATGGCGCCGAACAAACCGGCGAGTACCTGCTGGTGGGAGACCTGGTGGGAGTGGTACCAGTAGGTGCCCGCGTCCTCGGCTAGGAAGCGGTAGGTGAAGGCCTCTCCCGGCGCGACAGCATCCTGGGTTACCCCGGCGACCCCGTCCATGGCCGCGGGGACATTGATGCCGTGCCAGTGCAGGGTCGTGCCCTCGGCGATGTCGATGTTGTGCAGGACGACCTCCACCAGGTCACCCCGTCGGGCCCGGATCTCCGGCCCGGGAGAAGTGCCGTTGAGGGTGTAACCCCGGAAGCTTCTTCCGGAGGGGTGGTGGAGCTCGGATGTGCGGGCTTCCAGTTCCACGCGGACGTCGGCTGGGTGGGCCGGATCAACCTGGAAGGTGGTGATGTCGCGGGCGGTGTGACCGCCTGCGGTGCCGGGATGGTTACCGTGGGCGGAGGTGGGGGAGCCCGCACCAGGGGCGGCAGACCACAGGGCGGGGTAGCGGCTGTCCCACCACATCCAGGTCAACGCACCGAGGATCAGGATAAAGAGGACGGCGATCACCCGGCGGGCGATCACCGACCAGCTGCGGCCCGCGGGAGGGGTGTCAGTGGTGGGCGACTCCCGGTCAGACACCACTGCCTACGGGGCGGCGGGGCATCTCCGCCTCAGGACTGGTGTCCGTGACGGTAGGGCGGGAGCGGAAGGCCAGGAAGGCCAGCACAGTGACCCCGAGGATCAGCAGCGCGTTGACACCGTGGAGGAAGGCCAGTCCCGTCAGTGCCTTGGCACCGAGGCCGAGTGCGACCTGGATGGCCACGAGGACGGTTACGGCCATCGCCAGGGTCAGTGCCTTCCGGTCATGGGTGAGGTAGCCGATGATGAGCAGGATGATCGCCAGCGCCGGGATGACGTAGAGACCCGAGATCATGTGGATGATCACGCCCCACACCGCTGTGAACGGAAGGTTGTTGATGTCGATCTCGGCGGAGTCGATGGTGCCGCCCGCAATCAGATGTCTGGCCAGACCGGAGGTGAACCAGGCCGTACCGGCAGCCTGGACGACGACGAGGAGGATGATGACGGCTGCGAGGACACGGTAGGCAGTTCTCATGATGGCTCCTGGAGGGAAAGGCCCGCTACCGCGGGCACGGTTGTTAAGTTCAAGGAGCACATCAAAAGGTGAACGCATCAAGTTGTTTAATCCAGTAAACGTCGGTGCAATTTGCAGAGTCAAGGTTTCTGCGGTCACATGTGCGTAACTAATGAGGCTGAAAAAATGCCTGTGAGCAGCTGTGATGCAACGAAGAAGGGCTGTTTTCCAGCTGAGTGTGCTGTTAGGATCAGGGCATGCGCCGACTCCTCGCGATTGCCGCCGCCACTGTCCTCTCCCTGACCTCCAGCGCCTGCGCCGGAGCTGACACCCGGGTCCAGACCGAGGTGTCGGAGACCTTCACAGTCACCGAACACGGCACCTTCAATGAGGGCTGGGCGATGAGTTTCCTGCCCGGCACGGGGCACCTGCTCATCTCCGAACGCGGTGGGGCCCTGCAGTTGCGGGATCAGGGGACAGGGGAGGTGACCGAGGTCAGCGGGACCCCCGAGGTGCACCACGCCGGTCAGGCGGGAATGCACAACATCATCCCCGGTCCCGATTTCGAGGACGACGGCACCGTCTATCTCAGCTGGGTGCGTGATCACGAGGCAGGAGCCCAGGGAGTGGTGGGGCGGGCAACGCTCGATGTTGACGCGGCCGCCCTCCAGGACCTCGAGGTCATCTGGGAGCAGACCCCCACCTCGGGTGACGGACACTTCGCTCTGCGCATGCTCATCCAGGACGACCACCTCTATCTCACCTCCGGTGACCGGCAGAAGTTCAGCCCCGCCCAGGAACGGGAGACGAACCTGGGGGCTGTGCTGCGCCTGACGCTGAATGGTGACCCTGCGCCGGACAACCCCTGGGCGGGGGAGGGCAATACCGCCGCGCAGTTGTGGACCATCGGCCACCGCAACCCGCTGGGCATCGCGGAGGACAGTGGGGGCAGGATCTGGGTCTCCGAGATGGGCCCGCGCGGCGGCGATGAACTCAACCTGCTCGCCGAGGGTGAGAATTACGGATGGCCGGAAGCATCCATGGGCAGGCATTACGACGGCCGCCCCATCCGGGACCACACCGAGGACGACGGTTTCCGGGCCCCGGCCGAGTACTGGGTGCCGTCGATCTCTCCCGGAAGCCTGCTGATCTACCAGGGTGATCTCTTTGATGGCTGGGAGGACAGCGCACTGCTCGGCGGTCTGTCCGGGGAGACACTGGTGCGGGTGCAGCTCGATGGTGAGGACACGGAGATTGTCGAGCAGTGGGACATGGGGGAGCGGATCCGTGCCCTCGCCGAAGCCCCCGATGGGGCGCTGTGGGTGCTGGAGGACGACCAGGGCGGGCGGCTGCTGGAGTTACGCCCGGCCTGATTCCCGCTCCTCCTGCTCCGGGGCGCTCAAGATCGAAAGCTCGCGCGAAGCACCGACGGTGGTGACGGATTCCCAACCACCGGAGTGGTCGAAGCTGATCTCGAGACGTGGTCGTCGAAAAGCTCACTGTCCTGCAGGAACTTCGCTACCCGCCTACGGATCAGAACGCAGATGACGGATGTTGGCTGGCCACGGCCAGTCACGGGGGCAGGGTGACACACCCCGGACCGCCCCGCAACGGATGGGCGCTGCCGGGTCAGTCCCGCTTCTGCCCCTGCCCCGGATCAACATCAGTCTCGGGACGCCATGGTTCCGCAGTCTTCCCGGCGGTGCCGCCGAGGCTCTCCTCGGCAGCGGAATCATCAGCCCACAGGCCACTGGCGTGGTCGTAGGCGATCTCGTTGCCCTCCTCGTCGGTGCGGTGGTACCACTCGGTCACCCGTTGGGAGGTCGAGTCGAAGTGGGCGCCGGCACCCCGGCCCTCCGGGGCGGAGGAGACCGTCAGCTCGAAGTCATCGCCGTGTTCCTCGAGTCCGCGGACCACCGCGTTTTGGACGGCGGCGCTGGCGTAGGTGCGGCGGATGGCCGCAGGGTCCGTGGTCAGGTCCCGCAGGAAGGCCACCGTCATGAGGATGAGCACCACGGAGAAAGGCAGTGCGATGAGGATGGTGAGGTTCTGCAGCGCGGTCAGCGTGGTCTGGCCGCCGGCCAGCAGCATGACGGCGGCAATGCCCATCATGCACAGTCCCCAGAACACCACGATCAGTTTGTTCGGCGCGGGGTTGCCCTTCGAGGACATCGTCCCCATGACCACGGATGCGGAGTCTGCGGAGGTGATGAAGAAGATCGCCAGCACCAGGATGAGGATGAACGGCGTGATGGCGTTGAGCGGTAGCTGCTCGAAGAGGGCGAAGAGCACCTGTTCATTGCCGGCGGTGCCGTCGAAGGACTCCACTCCCTCACGGTTGAAGTTGATGGCCGCTCCACCGAAGATCGTGAAGGCCAGAATGAGGATGAAGGAGGGGATGGCGATGGTCACCAGCGCGAATTCGCGGATGGTGCGGCCACGGGAGATGCGCGCGATGAACATGCCCACGAACGGCGTCCACGCGATCCACCACGCCCAGTAGAAGGCCGTCCACCAGCCCTGGAACTCCACCGTCTCCGCACCCCAGGACAGGGACTTGCCCATCATGGGCAGCATCTCGTCGAGGTAGGTGGCCACGCCGGAGGGGATGAGGTTGAGCAGGAAGAGTGTGGGTCCGAAGATGAAGACGAAGGCGATCAGCGCCAGGGTCAGGGTGATGTTGATGTTGGACAGGTAGCGGATGCCGCGGGCCACGCCCGAGACCGCGCTGATGATGAAGGCCACGCCGAGCAGACCGATGATGACCAGGATGGCGTTGTTGGCCAGGGCCCCGGCCCCGGAGATGATCTCCACGCCCTTACCGATCTGCAGGGCTGAGAGCCCGAGGGTGGCGGCAGTGCCGAAGAGGGTGGCGATGATCGCCAGGATGTCAATGACCCGGCCGGCCAGACCCTCGGTGTTCTTCGCGCCCAGCAGGGAGAGGAAGACGGAGCTGATCAGCGAGGGGCGGCCACGTCGGTAGGTGGAATAGGCCAGGGCGGCGCCGACGAGGGCGTAGAGGCCCCAGACGGCCAGACCCCAGTGGAAATGGGACTGGGCCATTGCCTGGTGGAGTGCCTCCCGGGTGCCCGCCTCCACGGTGTGCGGGGGCGGGGAGATGAAGTAGGACAGCGGCTCGGAGGGGCCGAAGAAGAAGATGCCCACGCCGATACCCGCGCCGAACATCATCGCGATCCAGGAGAAACGGGAGAACTCCGGCTCGTCGTTGTCCTTGCCCAGCGGGATGTGGCCGAAGCGGGAGAAGGCCAGGAAGAGCATGACGGCCAGGCCGAGGATCATGACGAAGTTGAGCAGCCACGATGCGTTACTCATGGCCCAGGAGAAAGCGGTGGAGGAGACCTCGGAGACCGAGGCGGGACTGCTCACACCCCAGATGATGAAGGCGATGATGATGGTGGCGGTGGTGAAGAAGACCACCTTGTCCAGGCCGAATTTCTTGCGCTGGTCCTCAACGCTGATGCCGGGGACCAGACCGGGGTGCAGATCATGGGGGTAGATACCCACCGATCCGCTCTTGGCCGGGTTCAGGAACCGCTGGGTGACCTGGCTGGATATGCTTTCGCGCTGTTCAGGGCGACCGTCGGAAGTGTGCGGCATGGGTTTTCCTCACTGTGCTGAGTGAATGTGTCTGTACTCGTCGGATATGCCGCTGCTGCCTGGGACGCCAGCTGGATCAGCGGGCTCAGGAGCAGGGCAGAGGCTTGTGGTGACAGGGAGCCGATGACAGTCATCAGGCTCTACCGGTCAGGGGCCTCCTCGGATGCGGTGTGGTCGGCCGTCCCCGGGCGACCATCTTCGTGACAGGGACGCGGACATACCGGTTCCCTGTTGAACCCCTCGAACGTTAGTCCGCTCCCGGCGGGGTTGGCCAACCCAGGGACCGCTGCCGGCGGTTTCTCTCCTGGTCAGCGTAGCACCTTCCGCCGCCCTGACCAGCACCGTTCCGGAGCGCCAACGTTTGAGTTGCGGGCCCGAAATCAGGACGTGACTGGAGTCACATGAGGGATTATTCTTGGGTTTCATGGCCACCGTGCGCATCCACGAACAGCTCGATCCCGGCACCGCCGCGGCGGTCGTGGAGCTGTGGGAGCGGCTGGACACGGCATCGCTCGGGACGGTCGATTTCATCACCACCGCCCAGGAGATGCTCGGTTACACCGGCACCACCAGCACCCGCCAGCAGCTGCTGCTCACCTGTGTTGACCCGGAGCTCACCGCCTTCGCCTGGGCGACCCTGCCGCTGAGTGACAACACCGCTCTTCTGGAGGCGGAGATGCGGCTGATGTCAGGCGCCGATCCCGGTCCGCTGCTCCACGCCCTGCTGTCCCTGCGTCCCACTGTTGCCGTGTGGCTGCCGCCCGGTCATGACCTCTCCGGTCACGGCTTCTGCCTGGTGCAGGTGGAGATCGCCAGCGCGCTGCGGCTGCCGGCGACTGTTCCGGAGGCACCCCCGGCGGAGGGCTATGTCATCCACTCGTGGCGCGGTCCCGTGCCGGAGCACCACCTGTCCTGCGTGGCGGGCATGAAGGAGGCGATGAGCACGGACATGCCCTGGGGCGGACAGACGCACGACCGGGAGGTGTGGGACGGGGCGCGGATCCGGGAGACCGAGGAGGTGGACCGGCGGGCGGGCGTCGAGACGCTGTGGAGCCTCGCCCGCCACACCGGCAGTGGCACCTGCGTCGGTTTCACGCAGCTGAGCTGCCCCGCAGGCCGCCCCGCCATCGCCTTCCAGGAGGACACGCTGGTGGCGGGCGGGCACCGCGGACACGGGCTGGGCATGACGCTCAAGGTGGCCAACCTCGCCCAGCTGGCCCGCCAGCTGCCGCGGGTGCGCACCATCTACACATGGAACGCCGAGGAGAACAGCCACATGCTCGCCATCAACCGGCGGATGGGTTTTGTCCCCGCGGCGCGTTTCGAGTGCTGGCAGGCGGGCTGAGCCTGCCGTCCCCCCCGCCGCTTATCGACGCCCCACCTCTACACCGAGACCGTCTCCGCGGACTCCTCCTGGGTCTGCTGGCGGGACAGCTTCGACGGCCACCAGATCTTAGGTCCGATGTCGTAGGACAGCGCCGGGACCAGCAGGGTACGCACCACGAAGGTGTCCAGGAGCACGCCGAAGGCGACGATGAAGGCGAGCTGCACGAGGAAGAGGATCGGGATGACCGACAGGGCGGCGAAGGTGGCCGCCAGCACGATGCCCGCGGAGGTGATCACCCCACCCGTGATAGTCAGCCCGCGCAGGATGCCCGGTCGGGTGCCGTGGGAGAGGGACTCCTCGCGCACCCGGGTCATGAGGAAGATGTTGTAGTCGATGCCCAGTGCCACCAGGAAGACGAAGCCGTAGAGCGGCACCGCCGGATCCGCACCCGGGAAACCCAGGATCCCGTTGAACACGAGTGCGGCCACGCCCATGGCGGTGCCGAAGGACAGGACGGTGGTGAGCACCAGCAGTACCGGGGCGAGCACCGAGCGCAGCAGCAGCATGAGGATGAACAGGATGACGAGCAGCACGATGGGGATGATGAGGTTGCGGTCGTCGATCGCAGTGTCGTTGGTGTCGATGGAGGTGGCTGTCACGCCGCCGACCATGGTCTCGCCTTCGACATCCTCGAGTGCGGTACGCAGCTCACGGACGGACTCCTCGGCTGCCGTGGAATCCGCCGCGGAGGCCAGGGTGCCCTGCAGGAGCACACGTCCGTCGACAATGGTTGGTTCCGGGGCCGGGCCCGGACCGAAGGGGGACTGGATCTGCCCCTCCTCGTCGACAGGTGCGGTGCCGGTGGGCGAATCCGTGGCGGTGACGGTCACGGAACCGATCTCGCCGTTGGCCCACATCGCGCGGGCGACCTCAGCCGTCCGGCTCTGTTCCGCGAGAACGTAGACGGGGGAGCCGGAGCCGCCGGGGAAGTGCTCGCCGAGTTTCTCCTGGCCGGTGCGGGCCTCGGATCCGCCGAGGACGAGTTCGGACTGGGGCACGCCGCTGGCCTGCAGCTGGGTGGCACCGAGCGCGCCGAAGGCGAGGATGACAGTGGTGGTGATCCAGATGGCACGGGGGCTGCGCTTGACCTGGCGGGCCACCCAGGCCCACGGTCCGTCGGTGGCGGCGGCACCCTCGGGGGCCTCAGGGTCGTAGACGGGGCGGCGCGGCCAGAAAGCGGCGCGGCCGAGGGCGAAGAGGACCGCCGGCAGGAAAGTCAGGGCGGAGGCCATGGCGAAGATGATGCCGATGGCGGCCACCGGGCCCAGAGTGCTGTTCGACTTCAGGTCGCTGAGCAGGAGACAGAGCAGGCCGGCGATGACCGTGCCGCCTGAGGCCAGGATCGGCTCGAGGGAGCCGCGGAGGGCGCGGAAGGTCGCCTCCCACTTGTCCTGGGTGTGCCGGAGTTCCTCGCGGTAGCGGGCGACATAGAGCAGGGAATAGTCGGTGGCCGCGCCGATGACGAGGATGAACAGGATGCCCTGGGTCTGCCCGCTGAGCAGGAGAACATCCGCCTTCGCCAGCCACCACACGCTCAGCAGTGCGACGCACAGCGCGAAGAGACTGGTGGACAGCACCGCGATCGGGAGCAGGAAGGAGCGGTAGACGATGATCAGGATGATGAACACGGCGGCGAGCGCCACCGCCAGGAGGAGGCCGTCGATACCCGCGAAGGCGGCACCGAGGTCAGCGGCGAATCCGGCCGGGCCGGTGACATGGACCTCGACGCCCTCTGGCTGTCCCTCACGCAGGGTGTCACCCAGCAGGGTCACGGCCTCGCCGGTGTCGGCGCTGGTGTCCAGCGGGACGAAGGCCTGAGCAGCCAGGCCATCCTCGGAGGGGATCGGCGGCGAGACGTCACCTGCGACCACCGGCAGTTCGCCAGCTCTCTCCATGCTCGCCGCGATCACCCCGAGCTGCTGTTCGCTGAGTTCTTCCTCACCGACAAAGACGACGACGGCCGGGATGGCCTCGCTGTCGGTGAATTCGCTGAGTTTCTGCTGCACGACCGAAGCATCGGCGGATTCGGGGAGGTAGAGGGTCTGGTCGTTGGTGGAGACCTCCTCAACCCGGCCGAAGTAGGGACCGCCCACGGCGGCGCCCGCGAGCCAGATGAGGATGAGGGCTGCTGGTAATAGGACGCGGAGCCAGCGGGGCACGCGAGAGGACATGAGGAACCTTTCCGGGACTGTCCGGGGAATGCGGATAAGAGAAGTGTATTTGCTAGCCGGGAGAGATGCTAGACAAGCTTAGTTTATGGGGTGTTAGGATCGTTCCATGCATCCTGAACACCCCGCGCGCGAACAGCAGGCTGAGGCCGGGGCGTACCCCGCCACCCCCGCAGGAGACTCTGTTGTTCCCGGCGTTGTTCCCGGGGTGCCGCCGGTCGTCTACGGCATCGAGGCCAATGACCCGCACAGCCGGCTCATCGACCGCAGTGGCGTCTCCGGCAGCGACGTCGCCCAGATCACCGAACTCATGCAGGCGATGGGGGCGCTGCGCGAGGCGGAGGACAGGGTCTCGGAGGCCTCCCTGGAGTACATGAAGCTGGGGAAGACCGACATGCGGGCCCTGCACTTTCTCATCGTCGCCGAGAACAGCGCCCAGACGGTGACCGCCTCCTCGCTGGCCGCGCGCCTGGGTATCACCAGCGCATCCACCACTAAACTGCTCGACCGGCTGGAACGCGGCGGGCACCTCACCCGCCGGCCCCACCCCAGTGACCGCCGTTCCCAGAGCATCCACATCACCGACGAGACCCGTACCGCCGCCATGGAGACTATCGGGGTGCAGCATTCCCGACGTTTCCATGCCGCCGCCCGGCTCAGTCCCGAGGAACGGGAGGTGGTCACCCGTTTCCTGCGGGACACCGCCGTGGAGCTGGAGACCGGCCTGGACTGGGCTCGGGGCGGGGCAGGGGAAAGGCTCTCGGAGGGGGAGACGGAGGTCTGAATCCCGGGCGCAGACCCGACCCACTCGGTAGGATGATGTCATGACAACTTTTGCTGAAGTTCCTGCCCTACCCAACTACGACTGGTCGGAATTCAAACGAGTACTCATCGTGGTGGCTCATCCCGATGACGCCGAATACGGCCTGTCCTGCGCGGTGGACATGTGGACCCGCGCCGGGGTGGAGGTCGGCTACCTGCTTCTCACCCACGGCGAGGCGGGCATCCGCGCCATGGATCCGACCGAGGTCGGCTCCCTGCGAGCCGAGGAGCAGCGCGAGGCCTGCGCCGCCGTCGGCGTCAGCGACCTGACCCTGCTCAACCATCCCGATGGGCAGCTGACGGAATCGATGGAACTGCGCCGGGACATCGCCCGCCACATCCGCCAGTTCCGCCCCGATACCGTGATCACCGCGAATTTCGAGCTCGAGGCCTACGGCACCTTCAACCAGGCTGACCACCGTGTCGCAGGTCTCATGACCGTCGACGCTGTGCGCGACGCCGACAACCCGTGGGTGCACCGCGACCTGGACCTGCCCGCGCACAAGACCAGCCGACTGCTCGTGGTCAATCCCGGCCAACCGACCCACCGCATCGTGGTCGACGATCAGGCCGAACAGGCCGGGATCCGTTCCCTTAAGGCGCACAAACTCTATTTCGAGGCGCTGCCGGACCACCCGAAGCCGGAGGAGTTCATCCCGGCCATGATCACCCAACTGGACGGCGGGAAGGCAGTCGCGTTCCGGGTTTTCGAGCAGATTTAGTTGCTGCGCTCGCGCAGCAACGGCACGAAGCGGAACAGGCCGTGACGTGTCATGGCCGACTCGTCCCCGGAGATACGCTCGATGCGCAGCATGGTCCCGTCGACCGGGATGACCATGCTGCCGCCGATTTTCAGCTGGTCGATGAGATCCTGCGGGATGTGGTCGGCCTCCGCGGAGACGAGGATCCGGTCGAAGGGGGCCAGCTCCGGCAGGCCGAAGACACCGTCGGTGGCCTGGTGGATCTCCACTCCCTCGTAACCGGCCGCTGCGAGATTCGCGCGGCCGAACTCGACGAGTTCCGGCACGAGCTCGACTCCGGTGACCTCACAGTCGAGTTCGGCGAGCAGAGCGGTGGTCCAGCCTGAGCCGGAGCCGACGTCGAGGACGCGGTGGCCCGGCTGGACGTCGAGGAGATTGAGCATGAAGGCCACGGTGTAGGGCTGGGAGTTCGTCTGGCCGTGACCGATGGAGACAGGGGCATCGAACTCCGCATGCTGACGCGCCCCCGGCGGCAGGAAATCAGCGCGGTTGACGGTGGACATGGCCTGGGCGACGCGGTTCATGAGGACTGCCTCCGTGCACTCGCGGGAGAAGCTGTGTCCGTCTATTTTAGCAGCTCAGGCTAGATCTCGACAGATTCTCCGGGGCGCAGGGGCAGGTACTCCAGGGCGTGTTCCTCTGCCAGGGCACCCAGCAGACGTCGGCGCAGATTGAGGCCGAAGTCGTTGTCGATGCCGTCGTGGACACCGATGAACCGGGTCGGCCGGTTGGCCCGGAGGTAGTCCTCCACATCGAGCATCTTCAGCCACGGGGCGCTGACCGGTACGAGCGCCACTTCGACGCCGTCCAGCTCCGGGAAGGAGTCACCGGTGTGCAGGACCCGGCCGTTGATGAGGAAGCCGAGATTCTCCGGCAGGGGAGTGGAGCGGGTGACGGTGCCGTGGGCCGACTCGTGGACGGCGATGTGGAGATCACCGACCTCGAAGGTGTCACCGTCGGCGACGGTGGTGTACGGGAAATCCACGTGCCCGACCAACTCAGCCGGGCCGTAGACCGCGAGCTGCGGGTTCTTCCCACGGGCGGTGGTCAGAGCCGCGGCGTCGACGTGGTCCGGGTGGATGTGGGTGACCAGCACGGCATCGACCTCGGCCAGGTTCTCCGGGACCTCGAAAGAACCGGGGTCGATGATGACGCTGGTCTGCCCCTCGGACAGCTCCACGCAGGAATGGTAGCGGCGGGTGATCTTCATGGCTTTAATTGTGCCTGCGCGCACTGCCCTCGGCCACCGGTCAGTTCGCCGGCAGGTTCAGCTCCACCAGGTCGTTGCGGTCGGCATCGTCGAGGAAATCATCCGGATGCTGGTTCAGGGCATCACGGATCGCCTGAACGGCGGTGATGACCCTGCGGGAAGCCATGGTGTTCTCTCCTCTGGGGATGGAGCTGGGTTGTACACTTCCACCTATCCGTCCACGATGAAATGAGGATGAGAGTTGCAGACACCGAGGGAGGAACTGCAGTGGATACCCTGTACGGGCAGCCTTCGCCCCGACGTATGTCAGGGGAGGAGCCGATTCTGGATGCGACTGGAAGTCCCGCTGGCCGGCTGATCGACCTCTGGCGGTGGGCTTATTCGGGGACGCTGGGCAATACCCAACGTGGGGTTATCGCGGAATACGTGGTGGGGCTGGCTGTTGATGGTATCCGCGGCGGGGTCAAGGTGGACTGGGATGCGTTCGATCTGCTGACGCCGGACGGACTCAAGGTGGAGGTCAAGTCGGCCGCCTATCTGCAATCCTGGGATCAGACCAGCCCCTCCAGGATCCAGTTCGGCATCGCCGAGACAGTCGGATGGACCGCCGCCACCAATACTTATGCCGAGGTGCTTTCCCGCCAAGCGGATGTCTACGTATTCTGCCTTTTCACCACCACAGAACGAGGTGAAGCGAATCCGCTGGACACACGGCAGTGGCGATTCTGGGTCACATCGACGGCGCACCTCGCCGAGGTGGTCGGCCAGCAGAAGACCATCTCGCTGAATGCTCTCCTGTCCCGGGTGGAGCCGGACGAGACGGATTTTACGGGGCTGCGGGAGGCTGTGCGCCGCGCGGCCCGTTGATCAGGAGTTCGCGTCGATCCACTTCTCGACCAGGGAGGCACGGACGGGGTAGAAGTCGTGCGCGTCCACCCCGACGTGAAACTGCCGGCCTCGGACCATCTCGGGTTCATGGGTGTGTCCGTGGACGAGGAGGCTGCGTCCGTCATCGACCGGCATGAGCTCGAGCATTTCCTGGGAGGCGTGCGGGTCGACGAAGGAGAAGGGGTAGTGGGAGAGCAGGGCCTCGTTGCCCGCGCTGGTGCGCAGGCGATCGCCAGTCTCGGGCAGGATCAGTTCGAAGGCCTCCTCGTAGAGCGGGCGCTGGCGCTCCGCGTAGTCAGGATCCTGGAGCAGTGAGATGGAGTCGTGGTTGCCGGGCATGAGCAGGACGCGGCCGTTGAGTCGGTCGGCGATGGGCAGGGTCTCCGCCCGCACACCCATCGCAAAATCACCCAGGTGGAGAACCGTGTCATCCGGTTTGACCAGGGAGTTCCATCGCTCGATCATCATGGCGTTCATCTCCTCGACCCGGCCCTCGTATTCCCGGCCGAATACCCCGGCCATACGCTCGTGACCGAAGTGCTGGTCGGAGGTGAGGAAGTCGACCGCGCGGTTGATGCTGGCGATGGTGAGCATGAGGACCTCTCCTTCAGGGTCAGTGTCTCCTTAAGCTCCAGGATAGGTGCGGAAACGACGAACCCGCCCCGGCCCTCGGGGAGGGCGGGGGCGGGCGTCGATAAGCGGCCGACTACTTCACGTAGGGCAGCACCAGGCGCGACTCGTGGCGGGCGTCGCGGTAGACGGTCGTGGTGGTGGCACGGCCGATCGGCAGGTGGAAGGCGTCCGGCGGGAGCAGGGAGTTGTGCTCATCGGACATCGGTTCGTTGTTGGACAGCTCGGCGACGAGTCTGTGGCCCGGCATGAATGTGGCCGCGAACGGGTAGATGCGGATGATGTACTCGTTGATCTCACCCGGGGTGACCGGGGTCTTCGAGGTGTGCGGGTGGACGGGGTTGCCCTCGGTCGAGAGCTCGGTGTCCAGCTCGTTCTGGCTGGCCTTGAGATAGCCGGTGGTCACCAGCTGGCGCCTGCCGTTCGGGGCCACGTCCCACAGGCGCAGGATGAAGTTGGTGTCGTCCTGGTCGATGGCGGCGTGGATGTGGGCGGCACCGGTGCCCATCATCTCGGTCGGTTCGGTGAAGGTGGCGGTGGACCAGGAGATCATGGCGGTGTCGTTGGTCAGCGTCATCGGCAGCTGGGTGAAGGACTCCGGTGCGGCGTACTCCGGCCCCAGTGGTTCCGGCTTGCCGGCGAGGACGTGGCGGGGACGCAGGTAGAGCGGGCGGTGTTCAATCTCCTTCGGAGGGAAGGCATCGCCCCTGACGGTGGTGTCCGAGCCCTCGACGTGGACGCTGACGGCCGGACCGTCGGTGATGCCGTTGTCGATGCCCTTGATCCAGTAGTCGTACCAGGCGAACATCTCGTCGTGGGCGTCGACGAAGGGGCGGGAATTCATCGGGGGGTAGGGCAGGATGTCCAGCTTCTTCGGGCCCTGGACGGTGTTGAACAGCTCGATGGTGCCGTCCATCGTCCAACCACGGCCCTGCGCGATCTGCAGGTAGGTGGGGATGGTGATGTTCCTGGCCAGGGTGATCGGGTTGCGCTCCTCGTACCACTGCCCGTCGAGGTCGTTGAGGACGATGTCGAACCAGGCCTCATGGTTCTTCGGGTAGTTCAGCACGTGGAACATGTTGGGCCAGCCAGCGACATCCGGGTCCTGCAGGCGCTCGGCGACGCGCGCCTTGACCTCCTCGGGGCTGAATTCCTCGAGCATGCGGGACTTGACTCCGTCGGTGAAGGCCCAGCCGGAGTCGCCACCGCGGCCCTCACGGGCGGCGCGCGGCATGAGCCACATGACGCCGCCGTGGTAGGTGGTCTCGTAGAAGTCGTAGTGGCCGCCGTTGACGAAGATGGCCTTCAGCGCCGGGGGGTTCTCGGCGGCGGCGAGCACGGACATGGAGCCGAAGTAGGAGGTGCCGATCATGCCGACGTTGCCGTCGCACCAGGGCTGCTCGGCGACCCACTGGATGAAGTCGTAGGCGTCCTCACCGAGGGAGACACCGCCGGCGTTGTAGTTGCCGACGTGCTCACCCTCGGAGTGGCCGCTGCCGCGGACATCACCGATGACGTGGACATAATCCTCCGCGACGACACGGGCGATGTCGCCGGCCTCGATGCAACCGTCCCAGAGGACGGAGGGGCGGTACTGGGCAGGCATGGTCAAAGACAGCGCCTGGAGTTCCTTGCCGTAGGGCGACAGCGCGATCAGTGCAGGTCGCGGGGTGTCGTCGGGCTTGTGGTAGACGTCGGCGGCCATGAGGGCGCCGTCGCGCATCGGGATGCGCAGATCCTTGCGCACGGCGATCTGTTCGGTGCCGGCGGTGATCGTGGTGTAATCGGCCATGTGTGGGCTGCTCCTTCGCGTCCTGCATGGGGCGCCTGCCGGGTTCCCCCTCAGGCGTGACATAGAACATATTATTATACTAAAGTGGCGTTAGCAAGGTTTTCCCTCGATCCGCACCCAGGAGACACCATGACCACTCCCGTCCACCCCCTGATCTCCCCGTGGGGACGTTTCGGCCTCTACACCTTCCTCATCGACGCCCCGCAGCTGGCCATCGTGGACACCGGCATCGCCTCCTCGCCGGCCGAGGGCATGGCCCCTGAACTGGAAAAACTCGGCCGCCGCATCGAGGACGTCGAGTGGATCCTGCTCACCCACGGCCACATCGACCACCTGGGCGGCGCGTATGCCCTCTGGGAGCTGACCGGACGCAGGGCCAAGGTCGTCCTCCACGAGGCGGACGTGCCCTACCTCGCCTCTCGCCGCGCGCACGTGGACAACTACCTGGGCCTGCGCGCACAGTATCTGGACAATCCGGATGCGGAGGCCCAGCAGACCGCCATGGCACAGAAGGTCATCTCCGGGGAGATGCAGCCGACCATGGTCGTCTGCGGCGGGGAGACCCTTGACCTCGGCGGGGGAGTCACCGTCTCCGTTCACCACACCCCGGGGCACACCGCCGGTTCGGTCTCCTATGTCATCGACGGTCAGAACGACGTCTTCGTCGGCGACGCAGTGCAGATCCACGGCGCGGCCAACGGCTTCCCCGGCTACGAGGATCCCGATGCCTACCGTTCCTCCCTGGAGTACCTGCGGGACGTGGTTCGACCGAACCGCATGTACCAGGGCCACCCCTACGGCAATGCCGCCGGCGAGCCCTACGGTGTCGAACTTGACCGGGGGACCGCCCACCGGGCGCTGCAGGACAGCCTGGACATCGAGACCCGCATCCGCAAGGCGGTCGCGCGTATCGACGCCGCCGACACCGACTCCCCCTACTCGCCCTACGAGGCGGTCGCCGCTGCGCTGGGGTACGAGAAGGACCCGACGCTCGAGCCCTCCCCGTTCTTCACCACGGTCCACGGCTACCGCTCTCTCGTTCAGGGGTAGGGGTGGCTCGCAGGGCTGACAATGTATAAACCCCTTTCTATACTGGCGGCATGACCACCCAGCGCCGCCCTGTCCACCGTCGACGCCGAACCGGTTACCTGCTCGGGGGTGTCGCCGCCGTGGCTGCAGCTGCCGTGACCGCCACCTCACTGCTCTCCGCAGAGGAATCGGCGGCACCCGGGGAGGTTGAGCCAGTCGAGGACGCCCACATTGTGGAGGCGAAGGGGGAGATCCCCGCTGAGGTGGTGGAGCCCGAACCGGAGCCGGAACCGCCCTTCGACTTCGGGGAATGCCCACCGACCGCGCGTGCCTGCGTCGACCTGGAGGGTGAACGCGCCTGGCTGCAGCAGGACGGGGAGGTCACCTACGACGCCGTCCCGATCGGCCAGGGTGGACCGGGTTATGAGACGCCGCCGGGGACATTCCATGTCACCCGCAAGGTGGAGTACGACGTCTCCTACGCCTTCGACATGGCCCCGATGCCCTTCTCGGTGTACTTCACCAACGTCGGCCACGCCTTCCACGAAGGTGATCCGGAGGGCGACTCCCACGGCTGTGTCCGCCTCGGCCCCGGCCACGCCGAGCACTACTTCGGTGAGCTGCAGATCGGCGACGCGATCCACATCTACTGAGCCTGCGGTTTCAGCGGGGCCTCAGAAGCGCAGCACCAGAGTCCCGGAATCGTAGCCGTCCCCGGCGGGCAGGAAGCCGTGGCGTTCATAGAGGTGACGGGCGGGATTGCCTTTCTCCACACTCAGGCTGATGCCTGGCATGTCCTTCTCCCTGGCCAGCGCGACAATCCCGTCCAGCAGCTGGCCGCCCAGCCCCCGGCCCCGGTGGCCCTCCGCCACCCAGATGCTCAGCTCGGGGATGGATTCCTCGACGAAGCCATATCCTGGGTCATCGGCGGGGAAGAAACGCAGCCACACCACGCCCACCGGGCCACCGTCCTCGGCGACCAGCCCCTCGTCGGCGGCGACGTAATGGGCGATCGTGGGTGTATTCATCACGTCGTCGAGGGCGTAACGCGGACCCGCCCAGTTGATGTTGCCCAGGGTGGCCTGGGAGAGAAGAGCCTGTTCGTCAGCTCGTAGGGGGCGGATGGTGGTCATGGTGTGGCCTGCCTCGGGTCGAACCTCGCCGGAATCTTTCGCGGAAACCGTCCTCGTCCGTCATGGTACGGATTCCCCGGGGGCGCCGGGCACCGGCGGCGACCGGTGACCGGTGACCGGTGACCCCGGACTGTTATATAGTCTCTGGCGTTGCACGCATCATGGATGTGAACCTGTCCCGAGGCTTCCCATGAATTCCGATTCTGAGGAGGCTTTTGTGTCACCGATTCTGCGGCGGATCATCTACGTCGTGTCCTACGAGATCATCGCCATTGCATTCGTCACCGTTGCCCTGGTGGTCCTGGGCTTCGGCGGAGGCAGCTCCGGACTCATCGCCGTGGTGTCTTCCGCCGTGGCCATCGTATGGAACTTCATCTGGAACACGCTGTTCGAGGCCTGGGAACGCCGCCAGGCATCAACGAAGCGCACCATCGCGCGCCGGGTCGTCCACTCTCTGGGTTTCGAGGGCGGGCTGATCATCTTCCTTGTGCCCATCCTGGCCTGGATACTCCAGGTCTCACTGGTGGAGGCCTTCATCCTGGAGCTGGGGCTGCTGGTCTTCTTCCTCGTCTACACGTTTGTCTTCGCCTGGGTCTTTGACCTGGTGCTCCCGCCGCGGGCGCGGATCGTCGACAGCTCAGAACCCCACTGACAGGGAACACTGGTTTCCGCTGGTGGTTACGCGGTCGCGAGTTTCTGGGCCTGCTGGAAACTGACACCCAGGAGATGTCCGATATCGCGGTAGGGCAGGCCGCGGGATGAGAGTAGCTTTGCCGTTGCGGTCATAGCCTTTGTGGCCTCGATCTGAGCTTGCTCCGCTGCTGCCCGAAGTTGGCGGGCGGTCTCCGCAGGTGCGGTGATGTCTGCCTCAACCGCAGTGGAGATGGCTGCGTTCTCCGGGTCGGCTTCAATTTCAGGGAACAGGGCCAGGGCATCCCTCACCATGTCCTCGATCTGGTCCAGGCGACGGGTCTGGGTGAATAGGCCGGGGACCTCATCGACGGTTACGGTCCACCAGCCTTCCTCCCGGGTGGCGCGCGCCGTATAGACTCCGCTCATTTTTCCACTCCAATCTGTGCAAGGATGACTGTGGCGAAACGATCGGGAATTTCACTGTGTCGGGGGAGGGTCGTGTATCTGTCGCCGACCCACACCCTTGTGTGGTTGGCGCCTTCCTGAATCCTCATTTCAAGACCCTGCTCCCTGGCATAGGTGCGGATCGCTTTCAGTACGTCCCGTCTCTTGGCCATGAAAATAGTCTATGTGCAGCGACTTATTCAAGTCAATGGAAGGCGACTTAAGTTTCTGCCTGTTGTTTTTGTGGTCGTATGCTGCGGTTTTGCGTAGAGTGATCCTCTTTTTAACTTCAGGACCAAGAAAAGCCCGATCCCTGACACATGCTGAATGCATCGGGGACCGGGCCAGCTGCTAGTGGCGGGCAGGGTCAGCTCTTCACGACCACCGTGTGGCTGCCACCCACCTTGCTCGGCGCGGATTCACGGAGGAAGAGAGCAAAGAAGGTGGCCACGAGTGCGCCGCCGGAGGAGATGAACAGGGCGGAGACCAGGCCGTACTGGTCGGCCACGGCGCCGGTGATCACCGGGTTGAGGAAACCGCCGATGAACTCGCCGATGCCCACCGGCAGGCCCACGGCCAGGCCGGCGACGGCCGGGCGGACGGATTCCGCCGGGATGACCGACATGGCCATGCCGCCCACGCCCATGCCGGCGGCGAAGACGAACACCGCGGCGCCCAGCAGGCCTGGGACCTCGATGAAGACAAAGGCCAGGGGAGCCAGCGTGGACAGCAGACCGAAGACAATCGCGGTGGGCTTGCGGCCGATGCGGTCGGAGATCAGCGGCACCACGAAACCCCAGATGGCGGTGCCTACGCCGAAGGCGGCAAGGATGAGGCTCATGGAGCTGGCGCTCCAACCGCGGACGTTGGTGAGGAAGAGCGGGCCGAAGACCTGCAGGGAAATCAGGTAGACCATGAAGCCGGAGAACATGATGATGGACAGCCACACGTTGCCGTTGCGCAGCACCTCGGCCAGGCCACCCCTGTGGTCGGGCTGCGTGTAGTCCATGGTCTCCGGGGTGGTTGCCTGCGGCTCGCGCATGACCTTCCAGATGACGAAGGCCATGATCAGGCCGGGGACGATGGTGAAGAAGAAGGCGGTGCGCCAGTCGAAGATGTTGGCCAGCGCGACGATGACGATGGGGGCCAGCACGCTGCCGAAGACACCGTTGGCGGTGTTCATGGTGAAGCCGAGGTTGAAACCGCGGCGGTGCGGGGAGGACTCCATCGCCAGCACGGACTGGGTGACGGGGATGGTGGGGCCCTCGAACAGTCCCATGAGCAGGCGCAGGATGATCAGGTGCACGAAGGTGCCTACGAAACCCTGCAGGAAGGACGCCAGGGAGAAGGCGACCATGAGGACGACCAGGTAGAGCCTTTTGCTCTTCACCCGGTCGGAGAGGCGGCCACCCACGATGGAGGCGATCGACCAGGTCAGTGCCGCAGCGCCGGCGAGCTGACCCACCTGTGCATTGCTCAGTCCCAGGTCCGCCTGGATGAAGGGCATGAGGAAGTTGATGATCAGTCGGTCGAAGAACACCAGGCCGACGGCGAAGAAGAACACCGTGACGAGTTTGTTCTCGTAGGTCCAGAATGACTTCTTGACGGTCCCGGGGGACGTGGTGGTGGTCATGGCTGCCACTTTCGGTTGACGGGTATCAGCGGGGGAAGAAGTCAGACGGTGCTCGGGGCGGGGGTGCCCACATCCGGGGTGGTGGCGGCGGCTGGTGCCTGCTTCTTCCCGAGGGGGACGAGGAAGAAAGCGGCCGCGGCGATGAAGCCGGGGATGGCGAAGAAGAGGAAGTTCATCTGCGAGGAGACACCGAGGGACAGCAGCAGGCCGCCGAAGGTGGGTCCGCCGATGGCGCCGAGTCGGCCGATGCCGGAGGCCATGCCGATGGCGGTGGAGCGGATGTGGGAGGGGTAGTACTGGGAGACGAAGGCGTAGGAGATGTTCTGGGCACCCATGGTGCAGGCACCGGCGATGAACACCAGCGCGATGAGCATGGCGAAGCTGTTGCCGTATCCCAGGGCGATGATGGAGACGCCGGCGACGAGGAACATCGGGATCAGCACCTTCTTCACACCCAGCTTGTCGGCGAGTCGCCCCAGGGTGAGGGTGCCGATGATGGCGCCGATATTCATCGTGGCCATGAAGGTCAGTCCGGCGGTGAGTGCGTAACCGGCGTTGACCATCAGACCGGGCAGCCAGGTGTTCAGCCCGTTGACCATGAGCAGACACATGAAGAAGGCGACCCAGACCATCAGGGTGGCCAGAGCACGGCCGTCGGCGAACAGGGCGGCCAGCGGGCTGCGCTTGACTGCGGCCGCGTCGACCGGCACCTCGGAGACGGCGACCAGTTCGGTGACCGGGGAGATCTTCCCCGGGGCGATACGGCCCAGGATGGCGTGCAGCCTGTTCTCGCGTCCGGTGGCCAGCAGCACGGCCGGGGAGTCCGCGAAGTAGGGGAGCATGAGCGGCAGCAGGAGCAGCGGGAGGGCGGCGACGTAGTAGGTGGCCTGCCAGCCGAAGCGGGGGATGACCACCATGGCGACCAGGGCGGCGAGGATACCGCCGACGGAGAAGAAGCTCATGACGATGGCCACGAAGGTGTTGGCCAGGCGTTTCGGCGCGTAGTCGGTGAGCATGGCGATGATGGTGGGCAGGATGCCACCGATACCCAGGCCAGCGATGAAGCGGAGGCCGCCGAAGATCGCCGGTCCGGGGGCCACGGCACACAGGACGGTGGCGGCGGAGAACATGATGATGCTGGCGATGAGGATGTTGCGGCGGCCGAAACGATCCGCGAGCAGGCCGAAGACCATGGCGCCGATCATCATGCCGAACAGCCCGGAGCTCCCGACCAGGCCTGCCTGCGCCGGGGTGATGCCCCAGTCCGTCATGAGGACAGGCAGGACCGATCCGAAGATGACCAGGTCGTACATGTCGAAGGTGATGATCACGCACGCCCAGAACAGCATCCAGAAGTGGAACGGTGTGAATTTGCCTTCCGCGAGGAAGGAGGTGACGTTCAGTCGGCTCATGTCAGGCCTCTTCGGGTAGGGGAAACGGCGCGCACCGGCTTCAGATGATGCGCGCCGTCACGGGGGATTTTTCAGGGTCAGTTGAGGAATCGGGCGGTGTCGTGGAACACCTCGTAGAACTCGGGGAGCCACGAGAAGTTGGCCACGAAGCCGTGGTTGGCGGCGTCGTAACGCTTCAGTTGCGTATCCACACCCGCCTCGCGCAGCTTCTCCGCGTAGGCCTCGCCCTCATCGCGCAGCGGGTCGTAGCCTGCGGTGATGACCAGGGCCTTCGGCAGACCGGAGAGGTCCTCGCGCTTGATGGGGGAGACCAGCGGGTCGGCCGGGTCGGCGCCGCCCTCGAGGTAGAAGGAGTTGAAGGGGGCCAGGCCGTTGTACTCCAGGCCGTAGCCCTCGGCGTTCTCGGTCAGCGAGGGCCAGCGGGATTTGTCGAAGTCGAGGTCGACGGAGGGGTAGTAGAGGATCTGGTGGGTGATCCGGTCGAAGTTGTCGTCGTGGGCCATGGCGGTCACCGCGGCGACGAAGTTGCCGCCCGAGGAGTCACCGGCGACGGCGAGCGGGGTGGTGGCGTCAAGCGATGCGGCCACCTCGCGGACCACTGCGTAGCACTCGTTGAGGGCCACCGGATAGGCGACCTCGGGGGACAGTGAGTAGCCGACGGAGACGACGCGCCAGCCGGTCTCCTTCGCCAGGGCGCGCGCGACGTGGTCGTGGGTGTCCAGGCTGCCGGAGAAGAAGGCGCCGCCGTGGAAGTAGACGAGGGAACCCCGGGGCTCATCGGTGTCGGCGTAGATCCGGACCGGCACGCCGGCGAGGGTGGAGTCCTCGACGGAGGCCACCGGGGTGCGCTCTTCGGCGGGGGCGACGAGGCCGGCCTCGAAGGCGCGGTGCTCTGCCGGGTTGGGCGGGGTGGTGGAGGCGGGCGGGATCTGGGCGACGATCCTGGCGATCTCGGGGTGGAGGGTCATCTACTTCGTTTCCTTGTTCTTCGTGGTGTGGCGATGGCGCCGCCGCACTGACCAGGCTCCGGAGGTCAGCTGCGACGACGCCATCACATTTCTGGGGGTGGTGGACCGACTAGTAGTCGATCTTCTCCTTCTCCGGGAAGGCGGTCTTCCCGGCGGACTCCGCGTTCCAGGACTCACGCGAGATGCGCTGCAGCTCCTGGACCGGCTCCTTGCGCTGGGCGGTGTAGGCGGCCAGTGCCTCGGCCACGCTGTCGGCCTCGGCGATGCAGTCGGCCAGCACACCGGCGTCGATGACGGCGGAGTTCGCGCCCTGGCCCTGGTGGTGGAGCATGGCATGGGCGGCGTCGCCGATGAGGACCACGGCGTCGGAGTTCCACTTGTCCTGCGGATCCAGGTCAGCTGCGGAGCGCTGGTTGACCTTCTCCCAGTCGAGCTTCTCGACGATGCGGATCAGGCGCTCATCGAAGTTCCTCAGCATCTCCAGCACCTCCTCCTTGGACACGTTCGGGTTCCACGAGGTGTCGTCATGGGGGACGGTGATGTCGAAGGAGATCTGGCCGTTCTCACCGCGGTGGCGCAGCGGCAGGAAGTAGATCATGCGGCCGGTCTCGGCCTCGAGGTAGAGGCGCAGGTTGTCGTCGATGAGCAGACCCTCGCCGAGGGAACCGTCGATGACGGCGCGGTAGGCGTGGGCGTGCTGCATGACAGGCTGGGAGTCGGACCACAGGGTGCGGACCCTGGACTTGATGCCGTCGGCGCCGACGAGGATGTCGAAGGTCTCCTCCTCACCGTTGCTGAACTTCACGGTGGCGGAGTCACCGTTGTCGGTGATCTCCTCGGCACGGTAACCGTACTGGAGGACACCCTCCGGCAGCTGGCTGGTCAGCACGTCGATGAAGTCGCGGCGGTGGATCATGCGGGTGTGGTGCTTCTCCGCACCCTCATCCAGGTGCGGCCAGACCTCGCGGGTGATCACGTTGCCCTTGGCGTCGAGGATCTCGAAGTAGTCGGAGGGGGAGGTGACCTTCTCCACGGCCTCGAAGATGCCGAGCTTCTTGAACAGCTTGACCGACGCCGGACGCAGACCGATGCCGGCGCCGACCTCTCCGGAGGCGGGGGCCTGCTCGTAGACCTTGACGTTCGCGCCGATCTGGGACAGAGCCAGACCTGCGGTGGCGCCGGCGTAGCCGCCACCGATGACGCCGATCTTCAGGTTCTTGATGTCTTCAGCCTTCATGGTTTTTCAGTCCTTTGCTGGTGGTGCTACTTGGCCGGCTTGGCGGCGAGGAAGTCGTGGGCGTGGTCGTGGAAGAGGCGGTGGATGACGTCGTCGGCCACGCCGTTGCGCTTCAGGTCCGGGATGAGGACCTCGAAGATGTAGTTGATGGTGTGGCCCTTGACGCCGGGCCAGCCCAGCGGGGAGCAGTTGGCGTCGGCGGAGGCGAGCAGCTTGGCCTCGTGGCCCGCGCCCAGTTCGCGCAGGAAGTGGTCCATGCGCTCCTTGCGGGGACGCGCCCAGAACGGCGGGTCCGGCAGCTCCGTCTCGTAACCGAAGGTGTCGAAGCCCAGTCGGCCGCCGACCTCGAGGATGCGCGCGGTGGGGGTCTGGGCGTGGTTGACGCCGTCGTCGACGTGGCCGAAGAGCACGCGGTCCAGGTCGAGGCCCTCCTCCTGGAAGATGGCGATGGCGGGCTCGGCGTCGATGGCCAGGTGGGTCATGACCGGCACGCCGGTCTGCACGGCGGCGCGGGCCGCGGCGCGGTAGATGCGCTTGTCCAGCTCTGTCATGCGGCCACCGCGGGAGACGCCGACCTTGATGATGCCGGCCTTCGCGTTGGTGCCGGTGATGCCGACGGTGATCTCGTGGAGGAAGACCTCGGTGAGGTACTCGACGGATGCGCGGGCGAAATGGGCCAGGGCGGTGTCGCCGCCGACGAAGCCGGTGCAGGCCACGATGTGGACGCCGGTCTTCTCGGAGAGGGACTGGTAGTAGGGGATGTCGCGGCCGTTGCAGATGCCGGTGGCATCCACGAAGGTGGCGGCCCCGCCCGCGTACTCGCGGAACTTGCGCAGCTTCGGGACGGTCTCCTCGTAGCGGACCTCCGGGGACTTCCACCATTTGGTGTCGAGTTCGGAGCCGGGCATGCCGTAACCGATGTGCTCGTGGATGGCGACGAATCCGAGTTCCTCCACCGGGATCGCGCCGAGGACGGTGTTGACGAAAGACAACGTGGGCTCCTTAGTTGTTCTCGCGGACGGTGATGAACTCGCGCGGGTTGTCGCGGAGGATGCGCTGGGCGTCCTCCCCGGACAGGCCGAGTCCCGGGATGAAGTCGGCGGCGACGGCGCTGTAGGCGACCTCGCGGGGCTCGAGCCCCTTGGCCACACCGATGGCGTTCGACGAGCAGATGATGCGCTCGCCCAGGCCCTCGGCGATGAGGGTGCTGACGAGCTCACCGCGGGCGGTGTCGTCAAGCAGTCCCTCGGACCCGGTGCCGACGTTGTCGATGCCGACGTAGGCACCCTTGCGGGCGATCTCGAGCGCCGGGGCGCCGACGCGGTCGCAACCGCCGACGAGCACGCGGGCGGGGTCGAGGCCCTCGGACAGGACGATCTCGAGGTCGCCGAGGGCGTCGTCGCCGTACTGGAAGGACATCGGCGCACCGGTCTCCTTCGCGGCGCGGGCGGCACCACGCAGGAGGGACTCGTCGGTGGCGGTGCGTCCCGCGCGGGTGACGGCGGTGACGATGAGGCCGGCGCCGGCGCGACGCTCCACGCGCGGCATGACCATGCCCTCGGTCACCTCCTTGGCGAAGAGGTCCGCGAATTTCTCGGCCGGCCACGGGGTCGGCGGGTTGGTCTGCGGGGTGAGGAAGTAGCCGCCCAGCAGCTCTTCGGGACCCTGACCGGTGGAGGCGATGATGTGGACGCCGGTGGCCTTGGACAGGGCCTCCAGCAGGGGGAGGTCCCGGCCGTGGAACATGCCGGTGGCATCCACGAAGGTGCCGCCGCCGTGGGATCTGAAGTCCTCGAGCTTCGCCTGGAGAGTGGTGAAGATCTCGGGGCGGTCGAAGGTGATGTCGGGGGCGTACTGGGCGCCGGGGAGCACAGAGAGCAGGGCCTCGTGGACCGCGACGGTACCCAGGTCCGCGGAGGAAACGGGGCCGAGGACGGTGTTGACTGTCGTCATGGGCGCGACCTTTCAGCGTTTAGGGGCATGAAGAACACGAAAAGGGGGCCGAAGGGTCGGGCGGGGAGCCCGTGGAGCCTTGGTTTTTCGTGGGGTGATGCGGAGGTGCGGGGGAGTGGGCCGGAGAGCGCGCCGTCCGCTGGCGAGCCGTAGCACAGTGCCCCGGGAATGTGACCTTCCTAACGTCGTGACCTAAGATTGGCATAATGTCATGCCAAAGTCAAGCGCTGCACGCTCCTCGCGTCATGTTTACTGAATCATCCTTCTGCCAGCATGAACGTCGTCGGAAAAGGTGCTACGTGACGAAATGGTACTTGAATTCCTCCGCCTGATGGATGGCCAGACGCCATCCCGCGGGCACCCCGCCGGTGGAGAAGAAAATCGTCTCGATGGCCAGCAGCGGACTGCCTTTTGCCACCCCGAGTGCCGCCGCCTGCTTCGTGGTGGCCGCCGTCGCCCACGCCTCATGCTCCGCCCGGTCGAGGGTGATGCCGTACTCGCGTTCCAGCAGTTCCATCGCCGAACCCCGCTCCTCCAGGAACTCCACGCTCGGCAGGAAGCCCTCGGGGGAGCGGATGTAGACATCGGCGTCGACGAGCGGCTCACCGTCAATCGACATCAGCCGGGTGAAGTGCAGCAGCCGCTCATCCTCCGGCAGTGCCAGGCGCGCCCGGATACGCGAGGGAGGAACCACCCGCTCCGGCTCCGAGACCGTCGAGGTCGGCTTAAGTCCCTTATCGGCGAGGAACTGGAACAGCCCGCCCGGACGGATATCCGCCGGTCGGTCCACCCGGGCCCCCACCACGGGGAAGGTGCCCTTGCCCTGTTTGCGGTAGACGAAGCCCTCCGTGGTCAGATCGCTGAGCGCCTGCCGGATCGGGGCGCGGCTGACACCGAAGCGTTCCAGCAGCTGTGCCTCCGTCATGGGCACGCCCGGGTCGGCGGTACCGCTGGTGATCTCCCTGCGGAGGATCTCCTTGATCTGCTTGTACATGGGGACCCCGGAGACGGGGTCGAGCTCACCGGTCGACATGGTTCGAGTCAACCACAGGCGAGGGGACGATCCTGGAACCGGTGGGCAGCGGGTCGACCAGCTCAGCGCCGTCCATGGTCACCGACCACGGCCCGCTCAGCTCCGGCACCGGTTCCGGGGGTGGCGGCGGGACCGGCTCGGCCAACGGGTGAATCGCCTCCGGCTCGCCGTGATCGACGTCGAGGAACGCCGCCCCGCCGACCACGAACACCCGCACCCCGAGAGGCCCGGGGCCGGCCAGATGCTCCTGCATCCGGTGGGCGATGAGCGGATCCAGGCTCGCGATGACCGCACCGTCCACCGTCACCTCAGTCCCGTTCAGCCGCCCCAGCAGCTGGCGGTCGGGGCCGTCCACGTCGGGCAGCTCCACCGGGAAGCGGCGCCCCTGCGGCAGCACCGAAGCTCCCTCGGGCAGCGAGTTCCACGGGACGGTGAGCTCAGGGGCGGGAAGTTCCACCGCGACGTCGAGAAGACCGCGGTCACGGTTGATGCCCACCCGGGCGAAGACCGCCGGCTCCTGCCGGATATCGTGCACGCGGTCAATGTCCCGGAAAACCTGGCGGATGCCCGCCGGCAGCGAACCGATCGTGCCGTAGCCCCAGCGCACCCGCCAACCACCCCGCACCAGGTCCGGGACCAGCCGCACCGGGATGAGCGTGCCCGACGGCTCGATGAGCTCTGCCGTGCGCAGATGGGAGAAGAGGATCGCCTGGCTGACCTTCTCCACCGGCAGGGAATGCACATCGGTGCCCGCCGGTGGGCGGGCGAGGGGGTAGCTGGGGACGGCCATGGAACACAGCCTAGTCGGGTGTTCTCCGCCGCCCCTTGTGTGACAGCGGTAACATGGCTGGCACCGCATATCACCAGAGGAAGGACCTCCCGGAACCATGAGCCTGAAGAAGAAACTCGTTGCCGTTGCAGCCGCCGCCACCATGGCCACCGCAGCCCTGTCCGCCCCCGCCCACGCGCAGGACCCGGCCCAGCAGCTGCGCCAGTCCGCCGAGCCCGTCGCCCAGAGCTCCTTCGACCTCTACCAGTCCCTGTTCAACAACCCCGTCACCGCCCCCAGCGCCATCGGCGTATTCCTCTCCTCCATGACCTGGCACTACCTGATCTGGTGCCCGGTGGCGATGCAGCTGGGTTCCGAGGGCACCGACATGGGCCGCTGCAGCTTCTAGGCTAACCATGAGGATCCCGCCCGCCGGTCTGTTCGCCGGGGCAGCCGCCGCACAGCGCCTGCTCGCCGGCCGCTTATCGACGCCCCCGCTGCTTCTCCCTGCCCTGCCGCTGCTCGCCGCGGCCGGCCTGCTCGGTGTCGGGGCGGTGCGGGAGTTCCACCGCGCCCGGACCACCATCGACCCGGTCCAGGTGGAGCGCGCCTCTACGCTGGTCACCGGCGGCGTGCTGGGGCGTACCCGTAACCCGATGTACCTGGCGCTGGCCCTGATGCTGGTGGGGCATGCAGCGTCCCGCCGTTCCGTGCCGGCGCTGCTGCCGGTGGCCGGCTTCGTGTGGGCCATCGGCAGGTGGCAGATCGCGGCCGAGGAGACGGCGTTGTCGGCGCGTTTCGGTGCCGAATACCAGGCCTACGCCGACCGGGTGCCCCGGTGGCTCGCATGTGTCTAGGGTGGGGCCATGGAGCCGATGAAGTTGAGTATCCGGCCCGGGGACATCACCACCCTGGCCGTCGACGCCGTGGTCAACGCCGCCAACTCGCAGCTGCAGGTCGGCGGGGGAGTGGACCTGGCCATCAACCGGGCCGGGGGCCCGGGCATTCAGGCCGAGGCTCGGCGCATCCGGATTGACCAGTACCCCGACGGTCTACCCGCCGGGCAGGCGGTGGCCACCACCGCCGGTGATCTACCCGCCCGCTGGGTGATCCATACCGTGGGGCCGGTGTACTCCCCGACCGAGGACCGCAGCGCCACCCTCGCCTCCTGTTACCGGGAGTCCCTCCGTCTGGCCGCCTCCCTGGGGGCGGCCTCAATCGCCTTCCCGGCGATCTCCGCGGGTGTCTACGGCTGGCCGATCGATGATGCCGCCCGCATCGCTGTGGAGACCTCCCGGGCCATGGCCCACGAGGTCGGACGCACCGTGAAGGAGGTCATTTTCGTGCCCTTCGGCGAGGAGGCGGTCCGGGCCTATGAGACGGCGCTGGCCCGGTAGACAGGGGCACGGCGGATCGCGGAAAGGTGACCCCGCCGCTGGGTCCGGAAACTGCTGTCGCAGGCCGATCCCGGTGGTGGTTGTCCGCGCTTATCCGGTCGCGCTGATCCGCACGCCGGTCGCCGGGCGGGTGAGCATCCGGGTCCAGGGGAAAGTCGTGTCCTTCACGTCAGAGGAGATCGTGACGTCCGGGCGGCACATGACCACGACTGCCGCGGCCAGGGCGGAAACGGTGATCTTCTCGCCGGGGCAGCGGTGCCCGGTGCGCACATCACCGCCACCCTGGGGGATGAAGGCAGTGATGGACTCCGCGGCCTCCACCCCGTCATAGGGCAGGAAGCGTTCGGGGTCGAAGGAACCGGCATCGCGCCACTCCGCCGGTGAGGTGAGGGTGCCCACGAAGTCCAGCAGCACGCGCTGGCCCTTGCGTACCGGACAGCCGCTGACCTCGGTGTCCTTCTTCGCCAGGGCGGGCAACATCGGCACGAAGGGGTGGGTGCGGCGCACCTCCTGGGCGAAGGCCACCGCCTCCGGAATGTCAGTAAGGGAACCGCCGGCCTGCTGCGAGGCCGCCCGGATCCGTTCCACCCACTCGGGGTGCTTGACCAGCGCTGCCGCGGCGAAGGCCGCGAACCGGCCCACCGCGACAGTGGGCCGGGTGAGGTTCTGCAGCTCGACTGCAGCTACCTTGTCCTCTACCAGTTCGCCGTTTTCATCACGCAGGTCCGCCATGTGGGCGAGGACGGAATCCGGTGCGGCCGTGACCTGGCCTGAGCGGACATCCTGGATCAACTGCGTGGCCCAGCGGTCCAGCCGAACCCGTTCCACCATGGCGACCGGGTTCTGGCTGAGCTGGCCGAAGGTGTCCAGCAGGCGGTTCATCTGCCTGACGCGGCGGTCCATCTCCCCGTCGGACAGTTCCACCCCCGCCCAACGCAGCGCGGCGCGGCCGAAGGCGAGGGCGGCGTCATCATGGACGTTGCCCTCTTCTGCCTTCCATCGTCCATGGGCGGCCTCGAGTTCCTCGGCCACCAGTCGCTGGAAGTCCGCGACCCGGTCGTTGTCGTAGGCCAGGTCGGTCATGGCGTTCTTGCGTACACGGTGGGGCTCGCCGTCGAGGGTGTGCACCGCCTTGTCCCCGAAGAGCGGGAGCTGGACGAGTGTGGGCATGGCGCCGTGGCGCTCCATGAGGTCATTGTCGTAGAAGAAGCGGACCCCTTCCTCACCCCGGACGAGTACGGAGGTCTTCCCCAGCAGGGTCAGGGACAACGGGGTGTGGGAGGTGGCCGGCAGGCCGGCCTTCTCCCGGAGGCGGGAGGCGAAGAGATAGCCCCAGCGGAGGAAGCCGGGGGCCTGTTCGGTGCGGATACGGGCGGGCCTGGTCTGGGTCATCTAAGGTCACCCCTGGAAACCCCTGCCGTCAGGCATGGGGAGGAAAGGGGTGCGTTAGACGTTTCGCTGGTTTTCGACATACTGCTTGACGACCTCCAGGGTTGCGCCGCCGACAGTTGCGACGACATACGAGTTGGCCCAGAACGTGGGAAGCCTGGATAGGAGGGACGGGAACTCTTGCCTGAGAACAGGACGAGCTTCCCTGGATCTGCTTGGCAAGCCGGTGGATGCCGTACTGCGGGCCGCATGCGACCAGCAGGTGAACATGATCGGGCATGGTGTCCGGCTCCATGATGGCGCATTCCCGTGTCGGTGGTGACCTCCCGGACGATCTGTGTGAGCCGGTCCGCCACCCCTTGCCTCGATGACGGGGCGACGATATGTCGGGCACCATACGAGGTGACAGGCACGGCGGGACACGACGTTGTTGTCCGATCTGATGTGCTACCTCTGGACGGTCCATGGTGTGGTGGGGTATAGCTGGCGGTGTGGACGAGATCGTGCGTTACACCTACCGCCTGCGCCCCGGAGCACAGGCGCAGCACGCACTTGTCCAGGAATGGGGCCGGTGCCGATTCCTGTGGAACGAGGCAGTCCACCAACAGAAGACCGGCAGCAAGCCGACTCTGGCGAAACTGGGGAAGCTGCTGACCGAGCTGCGGGGCAGGAACGCGTGGATGCGGGAAGGCTCCCAGGTCGCCCAACAAGCCATGCTGCGCGCTTATACGCAGGCACTCCAGCAGTCCTACACCGTCAAGGGCCGAGGAAGACCGACCTACAAGTCGAAGAAGCGCACGTGGGCGTCGTTGGAGTACAGCACCCGCGGGTTCTCGATCCGGGGCGGTCGTCTGCGACTGCCGAAGGGTGTGTCGATTCCGGTGGTGTGGTCGAGGGAACTGCCCTCCGACCCGACGAGTGTGCGCGTCTACCAGGACAGTCTGGGCCACTGGTACGCCTCGTTCGTGGTCCGACGCGAGGCGAAGCCAGCACCGGAGGCCGAGGGACGTATCGGTATCGACTGGGGAGTGTCCACCACCGCCACGACCACCGACGAACCCTATGACCTGCCCTATCTCGGGCACCGCAGACGCTGTGCCGCCGAGCTGGCCAAGGCTCAACGCAAGATGGCGCGGCGTCGCCGCAAGGGAGGCAAGCAGTCCAACGGGTACCAGCGGGCCCGCCGTCAGGCCGCGAAGCTGCACAAGAAAGCCGCCCGCCAGACCCAGCATGATTCCCGGGTGTGGGCCAAAAGGGTCACCGACAACCATCACCTGATCGCGGTGGAGGATTTCAAACCGACGTTTCTCGCCACATCCACCATGGCGAGGAAGGCCGCGGATGCCGCCATCGGTGCGGCCAAACGGGAACTTGTCACCAGTGCCGAGCGGGCTGGCCGGAAGGGGGTGCTGGTTCAGCCCGCCTATACCACCATGACGTGTTCTGAGTGTTTCGCGAGAGCCAAGCAAGCACTCGGACTCGATGAACGAACCTTCCGGTGCCAGGCCTGCGGATACACCTCAGGCAGGGATAGGAACGCTGCCAGGGTGATCCTGGCTGTGGCAGAACGGGGCCACACCAGTGTTGAGGATATAAGACATGTGCAACCTCCTTTTGGGGAGGTTGTGGGTGCGGTCTGAGCTGGAAATCCCCCGGCTTTAGCCGTGGGGAACCGTTAAGCACCCCAACCTACGGGAGGCGCCGGTCACATGCAGGGAGTTTTATGTCGTATACCCGGTACCCCCGGGGATAACCGGGGGTGAGGTCGGGTGTCCGGAAAAATATGCAGGTGAACAACCTCCCTGGTCAATAACAGGTTTTCTCCGCTCTGCCCACTGATTTCTCCCGCCCTAGAATCAAGGACGAAGATGTTTTCCGGACCCAGGAGCAGACACACATGAACAACATGGATTTCGCGGGGCAGACCATCATCATCACGGGCGCGGGCTCCGGCATCGGGCGGGCGACCGCCCTCCTGCTGGCCCGCCGGGGCGCACACGTGTTCATCGCCGACATCTCCGATAATGCCGACCAAGTGGCTGAGGAGATCACCACCGCTGGTGGCCAGGCCACCGCCGTCATCGGTGACATCTCCGACCGGGCGGTGGTCGACGCGCTGGTGGCGCAGGCCGCGGACACCGGGGGTCGTCTCGGGCTGGTTAACAACGCCGGCATCATGGATCGTTTCGCGGGGGCCGCCGACACCGATGATGAGACCTGGGAGCGCTGTCTCCGGATCAACCTCACCGCCCCTTTCCTGCTCACCCGGGCCGTTCTGCCGCACATGCGACAGGCCGGGGGAGGGGCAATCGTCAACGTCGGTTCCGCCGCCTCCCTCCGTGGCGCTGCCGCTGGTGCCGCCTACACCGCCTCCAAGCACGGGGTGGCCGGGCTGACCAAGAACACCGCCTACACCTACGGCCGCGAGAACATCCGCTGCAACCTCATCGCCCCGGGTGGGGTGGAGACCAACATCATGGCTACCTCGGCGACGGAGACCCAGATCGACCCGGCGCATGGCCTGGCCGCCCTCACCCCGATCCACCAGTCGGCGCTGCGCCAGGCCAGCGCGGAGGAGCTGGCCGGCCCGATCGTGTTCCTGCTTTCCGACGCCGCCTCCGACGTCAATGGCGTCATCCTCCCGGTCGACGGCGGCTGGGCAGCCGGGTAACTTCACCCCGCCGGGGCCACGTACTCCGCCAGATACTGCCCGGTCAACGTGGTCCCGTCGGCGATGAGTTCGTCCGGGGTCCCGGTGAAGGTGACCCGGCCGCCCTCGGAACCGGCGCCGGGGCCGATGTCGATGATGTGGTCGGCGTGCGCCACCACAGCCAGGTGGTGTTCGATGCACACCACGGTCTTCCCGGCGTCGACCAGCCGGTCAAGCAGCCCCAACAGCATCTCGATGTCCGCCAGATGCAGGCCCGTGGTCGGCTCATCGAGGATGAACACGTCGGTCTTCTCCGCCAGGTGTGAGGCCAGTTTGAGCCGCTGGCGTTCGCCACCCGACAGGGTGGTCAGGGGCTGGCCGAGGGTGATGTAGCCCAGGCCGACGTCGACAAGCCGGGTGCAGATCTTCGCTGCCGCGGGGACCTTCGACTCGGGTGCCGAGAAGAACTCGGCGGCCTCGGCCGCCGGCATAGCCAGCACCTGCGCGATGTCCCGGCCGCCGAAGTGGTAGTCGAGGACGGCCTCGTCGAAGCGCCGCCCCTCGCACACCTCGCAGGGGACGTCCACACCCGACATGATCCCGAGGTCGACATAGACCACACCTGCCCCCTTGCAGTTGGGGCACGCGCCCTCGGAATTGGGGGAGAACAGCGCCGGCTTGACGTCATTGGCCTTGGCGAAGGCCTTGCGGATCGGTTCCAGCGCGCCGGTGTAGGTGGCCGGGTTGGACCGCCTTGAGCCGCGGATGGGGGCCTGGTCCACGATGACGGTGTTCTCCCGGCGTGGCAGGGAGGCGATGAGCGAGGACTTGCCGGAGCCTGCCACACCCGTGATGGCGCTGAGCACCCCGGTGGGGATGTCCACGTCCACGTCGCGGAGGTTGTTGCGGTCCGCACCCCGTATCTCGATGGCCCCGGTTGCGGTGCGGGTGGTGTCCTTCAGCCGGGTCCGGTCGTGGAAATGGTGGCCGGTGGCGGTGTCGGAGGCCGCCAGCTCCGCCACGCTGCCCTCGAACTGGATGAGCCCGCCCGCGCGGCCGGCACCGGGGCCCAGGTCGATGATGTGGTCGGCGATGGCGATGGTCTCGGGTTTGTGCTCGACGACCAGCACGGTGTTGCCCTTGTCCCGCAGTTCCAGCAGCAGGGCGTTCATGCGGCGGATGTCGTGCGGGTGCAGTCCGGCGGTCGGTTCATCGAAGACGTAGGTGATGTCGGTCAGGGCCGAGCCGAGGTGACGGATCATCTTGGTGCGCTGGGCCTCGCCACCCGAGAGTGTGCCGGCGGGACGGTCGAGGGTGAGATAACCCAGACCGATGGACACGAAATTATCCAGGGTCTCGCGGACGGCGCTGACCAGGGGAGCCACAACGGGGGCCTCGACGCCGTGCATCCACTCCGCCAGTTCCCGGATCTCCATGGCGCACAGTTCGGCGATGTTCTTCCCGTTGATCCTCGACTCCAGGGCGTGGCGGGCCAGGCGGGTGCCGCCGCAGTCGGGGCAGGTGATGAAGGTGACGGCCCGGTCGACGAATTCGCCGATGTGCTTCTGCATGGCGTCGCGGTCCTTGCTCAGCATGGACTTGGTGATCTTCGGCACCAGGCCCTCATAGGTGATGTTGATGCCGCTGAACTTGATCTTCGTCGGCTCCTGGTAATACAGGGCGTGGCGCTGCTGCGCGGTGAAATCCACCACCGGGACGTCCGCGGGGTAGAGGCCCGATTCGGCGTAGCCGCGCATGCTCCAGGAACCGACCTTGTAGCCGGGAATGAGCAGGGCGCCGTCGTTGAGGGAGCGGGATTCGTCGACCAGCTGGGTGAGGTCGATATCGGAGACCCGGCCCAGTCCCTCGCAGCGCGGGCACATGCCGCCGGTGCGGCTGAACTCCACCTTCTGCCGTTTCCCGCCCCCGACGCTGAGGCCACCCGAGGCGGAGACCGAGGGCACGTTGAAGGAGTAGGCGCCGGGTCCGCCCGCGCGGGGTTCGGCGATGCGCGAGTAGAGGATGCGCAGCATGGCGGTGGCGTCGGTGGCGGTGCCCACCGTGGAGCGGGCGTTGGCGCCCATCGGCTCCTGGTCGACGAGGATGGCGGTGGTGATGCCCTCCAGCCGGTCGACGTCGGGGCGGGCGAGTGAGGGCATGAAACCCTGGACGAAGGTGGAGTAGGTCTCGTTGATCAGCCGCTGCGATTCAGCCGCGATGGCGCCGAAGACCAGCGAGGACTTACCCGAACCGGAGACCCCGGTGAAGACGGTGAGCCGCCGTTTGGGTATCTCCACGCTGACCCCGCGCAGGTTGTTCACGTGGGCGCCGGTGACGCGGATGACGTCGTGGGAATCAGCTGGCGGCAGGCTCTCTGGGCTCACGGGATCCTCCGGGAAAGTGTCTGGGAAAGGGGAGAACCGAGTGTAGTCCCGCACCACCCCGGTGGTACCGGGCTACGGCACGTGGTGGGTCCAGTCTGCGGTGCCGAACTTCTCCTCAACCAGCTGCTCGGCCGCCGCCAGATCCTCGGGCTGCAGCTCGGCCATCTGTGCGCCGTAGCGGTTGCTGAACTCCGTGATCATCGTGTCGATGATCTCCTCGCGCGGGGCACCGGTCTGCCGGCGCAGGGGGTCGACGCGTTTCTTCGCCGAACGCAGGCCCTTGCTGGCGAGTTTGACCTTGCCCACCCGCAGGACGTCGGTCATCTTGTCGGCGTCGATGTCGTAGCTCATCGTCGCGTGGTGCAGCACCACGCCCTTGCGGCGTTTCTGCGCGGCACCGCCGATCTTGCCGCCGTCGGAGGTGATGTCGTTGATCGGCTCGTACCAGGCGTTGACACCGTGGCGGCCCAGGGCGGCGAGCACCCACTGGTCGAGGTACTCGTAGGAGGCCTCGTAGCTCAGGCCCGCGACCATGGAATCGGGGACGTAGAGGGAGTAGGTGATGCAGTTGCCACCCTCCATGAACATCGCCCCGCCGCCGGAGATCCGGCGCACGACCTGGATGCCGTGTTTCTCCACGCCCTCGGGCTCGATCTCATTGATGTAGGACTGGTAGGAACCGATGACGGCGGCGCGGTCCTCCCACTCCCAGAAGCGCAGCGTCGGGCCGCGGTCACCGGCGGCGACCTGGTCGAGCAGGACCTCATCGAGCGCGACGTTGACCCTGGTGGGCAGGGGGCCGGGGTGGATGATCTCCCAGGTGTGGTCGGTGAAGTCGGTGCCGCCGGCCACCGCGCGGCGCACTACCAGCGCCACGTCGGCGGTGCTGAAACCGTGCAGGGCAACACCGGCGATGTGGGCCAGCGCGGCGTCAATACGCTCCTGCAGCTGCCCGGCATCCTCGCTTATGGGCGCCCCCGTAAGCGCCGGCCCCAGCGCCTCATAGGCCTCATCGGGTTCGAGGAAGAAGTCCCCGGAGATCTGCGCGGCGCTGATGTGACCATCCTCGACAGTGACATCCGCGACGACGAGCTTGCCGTGGGGGACCTTGATCTCAAAATGCTGCTGCATACCCGCCCAGGGTACGTGAAGGAGAAAGTGATGGTAGGACTGAAGACATGGACTTCAGCTTCGACAAACTGGTCACCCTGACGCCGCAGGAGGGCGCGGAGGAGGCGCTGGTCTGCGGCCCGGAGGGCTGTGCCCCGGCTCCGACTTCAGAGCCGGAACCTGAGCCCGGGGACCATGCTTAACATCCTCCTGGTCCTCCTCTTCATCCTCATCGGCGGTGTCTTCGCCGCAACCGAGATGGCGCTGGTGAGTCTGCGGGAATCGCAGATCCGCCAGCTGGAGCGAGGGTCATCCACCGCGCGTGGGGTGGCGGCACTGGCCCGGAACTCGGGCCTGTTCCTCTCCGCGGTGCAGATCGGCGTGACCTTCGCCGGTTTCTTCTCCTCCGCCTTCGGCGCCTCCACCATCGCCCCGCAGATCGCACCCCGGCTGGTGGACTGGGGGCTGGGTGAGCGGGCTGCGCAGATAAGCGCGCTCGTGCTGATGACGGTGTTCATCTCCTACCTCTCGCTGGTGCTCGGCGAGCTGGTGCCCAAACGCATCGCCATGCAGAAGGCCCGGCAGGTCAGCCTGCTCACCGCCCCGCCGCTGCGGATCTTCGCCCGGCTGATGCGGCCGGTGATCTGGCTCGTCGACACCTCCTCCGGGCTGCTGCTGCGCCTGCTGGGTTTCGACCCGGCTGCGCGCACCTCCGAGATGAGTACGGAGGAGGTCCGGGACATCATCATCTCCCACCAGGGCATAGACAAACGTCAGCGAGAGCTCTTCGACGACGTCTTCGAGGCCGGGGAACGCATCGTCAGCGAGGTGATGCGTCACCGTTCCGACACCGTCGCCTACCAGGAGGACCTGACCGTTGCGGAGGCCTCCCGGGACATCATGGACCGCCCCTATTCCCGCTACCCGGTCTACGACGAGTCCATCGACGACATCGTCGGCTTCGTGCACGTGCGTGACCTCCTGGAACAAGGGGCCTCCGGCAATGGGGAGGTGCCCATCGGCGATATCGTCCGCCCCATCGCCCAGTTCCCAGGCTCGATCTCCCTGCCGGAGGCGATGTCCCAGATGCGGGCCTCGGGCCAGCACATCGCCATGGTGGTCGACGAGTACGGCGGTACCGACGGCATGGTCACCCTTGAGGACCTGCTTGAGGAACTCGTCGGCGAGATCTGGGATGAGTACGACACCGACCAGCGTCGGGCCTTCATGCGCCTGCACGAATCCCGCTTTCTGGCCGGGATGATGAACCTCGAGGATTTCGCCGAGGCCACCGGCATCACCCTGCCTGACGGGCCCTACGAGACCATCGCCGGCTGGCTGCTCACCCGCCTCGGCCGGCTGGGACAGGAGGGGGATGTCGTGGACATCCCGCCGGAGTTCACCGCCGATCCGGACGATGATGAGGGGGAGGGGGAGGCTGTGGCCCGCTACGAGCTGGCGATCGCTGAGGTCTCGGGTAACCGCATCGTCACCGTGGAACTGAGGAAATCCGGTCGCACCGACCCCACGGAGGACACCGTGGAGGAGTCCTCCCCGTAAGCTAAACGGTCATGTACGATCTCCCGACGATTCTCACGGCTTTCGGCCTGACGCTGTTCGCGGGTCTGGCCACGGGTATCGGCGGGCTCATCGCCGTGGCGAAGCGTGATCCCGGGCAGCGCTTCATGGCCGGGGCCTTGGGGCTGTCCACCGGCGTCATGCTCTATGTCTCCTTCATGGAGATCCTGCCGAAGGCCTTCGACGAGCTCACCAGCGTGTGGGGTGAGCGCGGGGGCAGCTGGGCGACGGTCGCGGCCTTCTTCGCCGGTATCGCGGTCATCGCCGTCATCGACCGGCTGGTGCCCGAGCCGATCAACCCGCACGAACGCGGCATCGGCGACGACCCGAAGAAATCCGCCCAACGCCGCCGCCTGATGAAGATGGGCATGTTCACGGCCGGGGCCATCGCCATCCACAACTTCCCCGAGGGTTTCGCCACCTTCATCGCCGGACTGGAGGACCTCACCATCGCCATCCCGGTGGCGGTGGCCATCGCCATCCACAACATCCCGGAGGGGGTGGCCGTCGCCGTGCCGATCCGGCAGGCCACCGGTTCCCGGAAACGCGCCCTCGCATGGTCGACCGTCTCAGGCCTGGCTGAGCCCGCGGGTGCCCTCATCGGCTTCCTGCTGCTCATGCCCTTCCTCGGCCCGGCCACCCTCGGCCTGTCCTTCGCGGTGGTGGCGGGCATCATGGTCTTCATCTGCCTCGATGAGCTCCTACCTACCGCGGTGTCCACCGGCCGCCACCACACCGCGATTTACGGACTCATCCTCGGCATGGCGATCATGGCGGCCTCCCTGCTGCTCATGCTCTGAGAACCTGCCGCTTCTCGACGCCGCGGCTCAGTGCGCCTCCACCTGCTTGTGCGCCCCGCGCCGGGTCAGGCGGGCGACACCTTCCACGAGGAAGGCGACCACCCCGCCCCAGAGCAGGCCGAAGATCAGCGAGAAGAATGTGTTGACCAGCCAGCCGACAAAGCCGCCGCCGGCGGCGGTCTCCAGGTGGTGGATGGTGTCATAGATCCAGGTCAGACCGAACTCGTCGAGCCCGACGATGATGATGTGCCCGCCCACCCAGAGCATGGCGAAGGTGCCGACCACCGCGATGGTGGTGAGCACCTTCGGCATTGCCGCGACCAGTCCCCGGCCGAAACCGGCCCCGGCTCCGCCACGGGAGACCATGTGCAGGCCGATGTCGTCCATCTTCACCAGCAGGGCCACCGCGCCGTAGACCAGCGCTGTGATGCCGACACCGACTACCACCAGGACCGCGGCGCGGAAGGCCATGGGCTGGTCGGCGACCTCGTTGAGCGAGATGACCATGATCTCCGCGGACAGGATCAGGTCGGTCATGATTGCACCCTTGACCAGCTGGTCCTCCGCCCCGGCGGACTTCTCCTGCGCCGGGGTGTCGTGGCCGCCGTGGCCGAGCACCTTCGCCAGGACCTTCTCCGCTCCCTCGTAACAGAGGTAGGTGCCGCCGATCATGAGGAGCGGGGTCAGTGCCCACGGGGCGATCCACGACAGCAGCAGGGCGACCGGGAGGATGATGATGAGCTTGTTGAACAATGAACCCTTGGTGATCCGCCAGATCATCGGCAGCTCCCGGGCAGGGGAGACCCCGGCGACGAAACGCGGGGTGACCGCGGCGTCATCGACGACGACACCGGCGGCCTTCATGGAGGTCTTGCCTGCGGCGGCAGCGACATCGTCGACGCTGGCGGCGGCTGCGCGGGCGATGAGAGCGACGTCGTCAAGCAGGGCGAGCAGGCCACCGGCCATGGTCTCCACCTTTCGGTCGGGGTGCGTGCGGGAACACATGTGGTCCTGATCATCGATTCTAGGCGCCCGGGCCTAGACTTGGGCACATGAGAATTGCGGTCATCGGGGCAGGGGCGGTCGGCGGCTGGTTCGGGGGAGGGCTGGTACGGGCAGGCCACGAGGTGGTCTTCATCGCCCGCGGCAGGAGCCTGGAGGTTCTGCAGGGGGAGGGGCTGCGACTCAACGACGACCCGCCGATCCCGGTCCGCGCCGTGGAACATCTCTCCGAGGCCGGTTCCCCGGACGTGGTCCTCCTTGCGGTGAAGGCGACCTCCGGCACGGACTTCGCGGCACTGCTTGAGGGCCTGGGGCCGGAATCCCTGGTCGCCGTCACCCAGAACTCCGTCGAGGTGCCCGCCCGCGTCGCCGAGATCGCCGGCACCACACGCACCCTCCCCGGGGTCGTGCGCGGCTACTTCCACCACACCGGCCCCGGCCGGGTCGAATTCCACGGCGGACCCATCTCATACGAATTCGGAACCTGGGACGGGCACACCGACGATGTCGCCGACGGGTTCGCGGCGGCGCTGCAGACGGCGGGTGTCGACGCCCGCGTGCACCCGGACATCTTCGTCGATGTCTGGGAGAAGGCCATGTACGTCACCAGTACCGGCGCCCTCGGCGCCCTGGCCGGCCGACCGCTCGGCGAACTGCGTACCCGCCTGCGCCCCAGCCTGACGGCACTCATGACGGAGATCCACGCCACTGCGCTGGCAAACGGGGTACCGCTGAGCGAGGACGCCGTGGAACGTACCCTCGCCTTCGCCGACCGCATGCCCGCCGACGCCACCAGCTCCATGCACCGCGACCTGGCAGCCGGCCTGCCGGGCAGCAGCCACGAACTCGACGCCCAGGTCGGTGCCATCTGCCGTCTCGCGGCCCGGCACGGGGTGGATGTCAGGCTGCATGACCTGGCATTTGCTCTGCTGGGTTAGGGTGTGGGCATGACAGCTTCATCCACAGCCCGGGTCAGGTGCGACCGCCCGGGCAGGTACGCACGCTCGCTGGCCAACCGTTTCGCGCAGACCGCGCACACGGAGTGGGACAGTGAGCAGGGGACCGGACACATGCTGTTCACCTGGGGACTCGAGGGCGAGGTGGACATGATCGCGGGTGACGGTGTCCTGCTGCTGCACCTGGTGGGCCCGGTCGAGGAAATCGAGCAGTTCGAGGCCATGATCGGCGGCAGCCTCGTGGACATTGCACGGGGCACGGGCCTGGAGGTGGCGTGGAAGCGCGCCGGTGGGCAGGAGGGGACGCGCTGGGTCGACGACACCGGGGACACCGGCGGGGAGAAGGAGGCGTCTTCGGGCGCGGTAGACTGAGCGCACCAGAAGACCAATCGCGGGTACCCGGTGGAAGTCCGGGCTGAGACGCACAGGGCACCGGATGTTTCGCTGCCGGCGAACCGCTGAACCTGATCCGGTTAGTACCGGCGCTAGGGAGATTATCCATGAGCACTCCGCGTGCGCGCTCATCGTGGCGCGTCATCGACATCATCATCGCCTCTGTCCTGGGCGTGGCCTGCGGCCTCCTGTTCTGGGCGTGGAACTCCATCGGCTACGCCTGGTTCACCGCCATGGACGCCCTGACCCCGGGTTTCGGTGGTCTGGCCGTCGGTGTCTGGCTGATGGGCGGCGTCATCGGTGGGCTGGTGATCCGTAAGCCGGGCGCCGCGCTCTTCGTGGAACTCCTCGCGGCCGTGGTCTCCGCGCTGCTGGGCAACCAGTGGGGCATCGAGACGCTCTACGCCGGCATCGCCCAGGGCCTGGGCGCGGAGCTGGCCTTCGCCGCCTTCGCTTATCGACGTTTCACCCTGCCCGTGGCCATGCTGGCCGGCGCGGGTGCCGCGGTCGGCGCCTTCGTCCTTGAGCTGTTCACCAGCGCCAACCTGGCCAAGTCCCTGGCCTTCAACTCGATCTACCTGACCTGCCTGCTCATCTCAGGTGCGGTGCTGGCCGGTGTGCTCGGCCACTGGCTGGTCCGCGCGCTGGCGGGGACCGGCGCGCTCGACCGGTTCGCGGCCGGACGGAAGCCGGTCTGATGACGGCCCTCGTCGAGGCGCGCAACCTCGGCTGGCGGCACGCCTCCCGGCTCAAACCCGCCATCGAGGACATCTCCCTGCGTCTGGAACGCGGGGAGAGGGTCCTGCTCACGGGTGATTCCGGGGCCGGAAAATCCACCCTGCTGGCTGCCCTGGCGGGTCTGCTCGGCGATGAGGAGGACGGCGAGCAGGCCGGCACCCTCGAGGTCAACGGCACCGTCGGCATGGTCCTGCAGGATCCCGATTCCCAGGTCATCGCCTCCCGCATCGGCGATGACGTCGCCTTCGGCTGCGAGAACCTGCGCGTGCCGCGGGAGGAGATCTGGCCCCGCGTGCGCCGTGCCCTGGATCTGGTCGGTCTGGATCTCCCGCTGGATCATCCCACCCGCCACCTGTCCGGCGGGCAGAAGCAGCGTCTCGCGCTCGCGGGTGTCATCGCCATGGGCGCGGAGCTGATCCTGCTGGATGAGCCGACGGCCAACCTTGATCCGGAGGGGCGTCGTGAAGTTGTTGAGGCGGTGGCCACGGTCGTCGCGGAGACCAACGCCACCCTTGTGGTGGTCGAGCACCGCCCCCGCCTGTGGGCACCGATGATGGACCGCTTCCTCCACCTGGGGGATGACGGACTGCGGGAGAGCACCGCTGCCGAACTGCCCGCCCCACCGGTGCTGCCCGCCGCCCGTGGCGTCGTTCCCGGCGCGCAGGCCATGGTCAGCGCCCGTGAGTTGCGCACCATCTGGGGCCCACCCCGGACCCTCGACCTGCCGGAGGGGGCGTCGACGGTGATCACCGGCCCCAACGGCTCCGGCAAATCCACCCTCGCGCTTACCCTGGCGGGCCTGCTGGAACCGCTCGGTGGCCGGCTCGACTACTCGGAGACCCTGCGGCAGGGGCTGCGGAAGGCCCCGCACGCCTGGACCTCCCGTCAGCTCGCCCAGCGCATCGGCTATGTCTTCCAGGATCCCGAGCACCAGTTCGTCGCCCGCACCGTCGCCGCGGAGATGGCCGTCTCCGGCGGAACACAGGAGCGCATTGACGACCTGCTGACCCGACTGCGCCTCACCCACCTGACGGAGGCCAACCCCTTCACCCTCTCCGGCGGGGAGAAACGACGGCTGTCCGTGGCCACCGCCCTGGTCAACACCCCGGCCTTCCTGCTTCTCGACGAACCGACCTTCGGCCAGGACCCCACCACCTTCACCGAGCTCATCGGCCTGGTCCGCGAACTCACCGACGAGGGCGTCACCGTCGCCTCCATCACCCACGACGAGCTCTACATCCACGCGCTCGGCGACCACACGGTGGAGGTGCGGTGAACCTCCTCAACGGCATCAACCCGGTGACCCGCATCATCGGGCTCATCCTGCTGACCACCCCGCTGCTGCTGTCCGTGGACGTCGTCTCTGCGGGCGTGGCGCTGACCTTCACCCTCATCGCCGCACCGTTCTGCGGCGTCGGTTGGCGGCGCCTGCTCCGCCGTGGCTGGCCGGTTCTGCTGGCCGCGCCCCTGGCGGCGGTGCCCATGGCGCTCTACGGCCGCCCCGAGGGCGACACCTACTTCCAGTTCCTCCTGGCACACGTCACCGACAACTCCCTGCAGCTGGCCGCCGCCATCTTCGTGCGCGTGCTCGCCGTCGGCCTGCCCGTGATCGTCCTGTCCGCCGACGTGGACCCCACCGACCTCGGCGACGGTCTGGCGCAGGTGCTCAGACTGCCCGAACGTTTCGTCCTCGGCGCGGTGGCCGCCGCCCGGCTGGTCTCCCTGTTCCGCGACGACCTCGACTCGATGCGCCGGGCACGCCGGGCGCGCGGCATCGCTGACCAGGGTCGTGTCCGTTACTTCCTCACCCTCGCCTTCGGCCTGCTGGTGCTCTCGCTGCGGCGGGGAGCGAAACTGGCCACCGCGATGGAGGCCCGCGGCTTCAACAGGGTGGCTGAACACGGCCGGACCTGGGCCCGGGAATCCACGCTGTCCCGGCGCGACTGGGTGGTCATGGCCGTGTGTCTGTTCGTCTCGGCGCTGGCCATCGGTGTGGCGGTGGTGGTCGGTTCCTTCCGCTTCCTGGGGGTGGCATGAGCCGGTTGACGGTGCTTGTCGACGGTCCCTCCGGTGCCGGGAAGACCACCTTCGCCGAGGCGGTCTCCCGGCGCACCGGGCTGCGGGTGGTGCACCTGGATGATTTCTACCCGGGCTGGTCAGGGCTGGCGGCCGCCTCCCGGATGGTGGTGGATGATGTGCTCCACCCGACCGCACCCGGTTTCCGGCGCTGGAACTGGGAGACGGATACGTCTGCGGACTGGGTGGCGCTGGATCCGGCGGAGTCGCTCATCGTGGAGGGGGTCGGCGCGCTGACGGCGGCTTCGGTGGCTGCGGCACGGGCCCTGGGTGAGGTGTTGACGGTGCGCATCAACGCCCCCACGGAGGTCCGCCGCACCCGGGCGCTGAACCGCGACACCGGCTATGCGCCCTTCTGGGAGATGTGGGCGCAGCAGGAGGCCGTGCATTTCCGCGCGCACGGCCACCTCCCGGTCGACTTCGACCTGAAGTGGTGAGACTCCGGGGATTCAGAGCTGCTTCAGGTCCCTGACCGCCGGCCCCTCCAGGAGGGTGCCGTCAGCGGCGAAACGGGAGCCGTGCAGTGGGCAGTCCCAGGAGGCTTCCGCGTCGTTCCAGGCCAGGGTGCCACCCATGTGCGGGCAGACCAGGGAGACCCGGCAGGACCGGCCGTCGATGAAGGATTCGCCGACGAGGTGGGTGCCCTCCCGGAAGACCACGGCTCCGCTGTCCTCCGTGGAGGAGCCGTCGGGTGCGTTACCGCGCGTGTCCCCGGTGCCGGTGACCGCGCGGGCCAGGTTGGTGATCTCGGTGGTCGGTACCGCGGCCTGCGTGGTGGCGGTGGTCTTCACTGTGCCCAGGACCGAGGGGCTACCGAAGCTGAGCCGCGGTTCCCGGCCCAGCAGCAGATCGATCATCTGCATCGCCGCTGCGGGGGCGGCGGCGAGTCCCCATTTGCTGTAGCCGCCGGCGAAGAATACCCGGCCCCCGCCCCAGCTGAGGGCCTCGACGTGCGGGACCATACCGACGGGGTGGTAATCCTGCGCCGACCACGTGTGGGTGAGCGTCACCCCGGGGAAGTGCTCCGTGGCCCACCGGGTCAGCGCCGCGACGTGTTCGGCGGTGGAGCCGGTTTCCCCGGTGCGGTGGCCCTGTCCGCCCACGAGCAGCCTGGTCATCCCGTCGTGTTCATAGGTGCGCAGGGAGTAGGTGGGGGATTCCGCGGAGATGAACATGCCCGCCGGGATCTCCGTGCCGGGGGCGGGTTCGAAGGCGCACAGGTAGGAGCGCTGGGGCACCAGCTCCATCGTCGTGGTCCGCTTGTCCAGGATCGGGGTGGCCGTGGCCAGCACCACCTGCCGCGCGGTGAGCACGCCGGCGGTGGTGGTCAGTTCCACCTGCCCGTCATCCGCCTGGACCTCCGTGACCCGCGCGTGTTCGGTGACGGTGCCACCGGTCGCCGCCACCTCGCGGACCAGGGCGGCCAGCAGGTGGGCCGGGTTGAGCTGGAGCTGGTCGGGCAGCTCCACTGCGGCGTGGGCGGGGAAAGGGACCGGGAGGGTGTCGCTCAGGATGGTGGGCAGCCCCAGATCCTGGGCTGCCTGGTGCTCCTGCTCCACCTGCGTGACGCCCTCCTCCGTTGCGGCGAAGGTGACGGCCGGGACCGCCTGCGTGTCCACACCGTGGGCGCGGCAGAATTCCCGCAGCCAGTCGAGGCCGGCCCGGTTGGCCGCCAGATAGTCCGCCGCGAGGTCCCGGTCGTGGGTCTGCGTCAGCGAGGACAACCGGGTGCCCTGCAGCAGCGTGGCCTTGGCGGTGGTCGCCCCGCTGGCCCCCGCGCCGGCCTCACGGGCCTCGAGAACGGCGACGCTGAGTCCCTCCCGGGCGGCCAGCAGAGCGGTGACCAGTCCGGTGAGTCCGGCCCCGACCACCGTGACGTCCACCTGCCCGTCGGGCAGGGGAGAGGTGGGGTAGTCGGGGGCGTCCTCATGCCAGATCGGGTGGGTGTTCTGCCTGCTCATGATCGGTATCCTTCCGTTGTCTCCGGCGGCCTCAGGCGTGGGGGTCCAGGACCACCTTGATGCAGCCGTCGGTCTTCTTCTGGAACATCTCGTAGGCCTCCGGCGCCTGGTCGATGGGGAGGCGGTGGGTGACCAGATCCTCGGTGCCCAACGGATCGTCGGGGTCCTCCACCAGGGGCAGCACGTCATCCATCCAGGCCTTGACGTTGGCCTGGCCCATGCGCAGTTGGATCTGCTTGTCGAAGAGCGTGAGCATCGGCAGGGGACTGGCCTGGCCGCCGTAGACCCCGCTCAGGGAGACCGTGCCGCCGCGGCGCACCAGATCGATGGAGGAGTAGAGTGCGGCCAGGCGGTCGACACCGGCGTGCTCCATCAGGGCACGCCCCGCGGCGTCGGGGAGCATCCCCACGGCGGTGTGCGCGGCCTTGGCGATGGGCGAACCGTGGGCCTCCATGCCCACCGCGTCGACGACCCCGTCCGGACCGCGGCCCTGGGTGAGCTCCCGGATGTGGTCGTTGGTGTCCCCGGTGGTGTCGAAGACCTCGACACCGTGGCGGGCGGCCATCGCGCGGCGTTCCGGCACCGGGTCGATGCCGAAGACCCGGGCACCCAGGTGTCGGCCGATACGGGCGGCCATCTGGCCGATGGGGCCCAGACCGATGATCGCCAGGGTGTCACCGCGGCCGACCCCGGCGTACTGCACGGCCTGCCAGGCCGTGGGGATGACGTCGCTGAGAAAGAGATAACGGTGGTCGGGGAGTTCCTCACCTATCTTGACCGGACCGAAATTGGCATGGGGTACCCGCAGGTACTGCGCCTGCGCGCCAGGGACGGAGCCGTAGAGACGGGAGTAGCCGAACAGCCGGGCACCGGAATCCTGGTCCCTCACCTGGGTGGTCTCGCACTGGGAGTACAGCGAACGGTCGCACATCCAGCAGGAGCCGCAGGCGATGGCGAAGGGCACGACCACGCGGTCACCGACGCTGAGGTTGGAGGCCGGGCCAGCCTCGACAACCCGACCCATGGGTTCGTGGCCGATGATGTCTCCCTCATCCATGAATGGGCCGAGAACCTCGTAGAGGTGGAGGTCTGAGCCGCAGATGGCGGTGGAGGTGACCTCGATGATCGCGTCATTGTCCTCCTGGAGGACAGGGTCGGGGACGCTGTCCACGCTGACTTTCCGCTTGCCTTGCCAGGTGACTGCCTTCATTGGTTGCTCCTTGATGCTGGTCGGAATGTGGTGGTCAGGGGTGGAGCGTCAGGGTGACTGGTCGGTGACGGTTGCCTGCATGAGTGCCTGGAGCAGCTCCAGGGCACGCTGGCGTGCCTGGGCGAGAACCTCCTCCGGTTCGCCGGTGTAGTGGTGCAGCTCCGCGCGGGTGGTACCGCGCACGTGGGCGGCGATCCAGGTGGTACCGGGTTCCTGGCCCTCCTGACTGCCGGGGCCACCGCAGCCGGAGAGTGCGACTGTGGCGTCGGCGGTCATGAGCTTCGCGACGCCCGCCGCCATCGCGGTCACCGCCTCCTCGGTGATCACGGGCTGCCCCTCGGGTACACCGAGGACCTCGTATTTGATGCGGGTCTGGTAGCTGACCACGCTGCCGGCGAACCATTCGGAGGAGTCCTCCGCCGCGGCGAGGTCGGTGCCCACCTGGCCGCCGGTGAGGGACTCGGCGGTGGCCACGGTGAATCCGTGCTCCAGCGCCAGGGCGGCGATGGCCTCGGCCATCTTCTCCGCGGCGGCATGGGCGGGGGCGGTGGCCTGCCGGGATGCATCGTTCACTGCTTCACCACCTAATCCCAGAAGATCTCACGGTCATCGCGCAGGGCCCGGCTGCGGGCGTAGGCGTGCACCTTGCCGAGGGTGTCGAGCATGCCCTGGGTGTCCTCGATGAGGCGGCTGAAGACCTCGGCGTCCAGTCCGAGTTCATCCGCGTGCTCGTGCAGCGTCTCCCAGAGCCCGATCTGCCCCTGGACCCCGGAACTCATCAGCTCGCTCTCCAGCAGCATCGTCATCGGGGACCGTTCCAGGAGTCGGCCGTTGAGCTTGAGTCGGCCGACCCGCTCCGTGGCCCATGCCGCTGCCTGCCGGTAGGGGCGACGTGCGAAACCGAGGTCGTCGATGAGGTTGCGCAGGAACTCCCGGTTGGCGCGGATACCCTCGGCCAGGCCGGCCAGATCGGCGTAGACGGGGGTGTCCACGAAATCGGCGGCCATCCGTTCGATTCGGTTGGTGCCGGCGGTGGCACCGGTGAGGTGGTCGGACAGGTACAGGCTCATGAGGTCCTTGGTCAGGTCCTCCGGCAGCTCTTCGCTGCCGCCCTGCGGGGCGGCACCCTGTCCCGCGTGGGCGCCGACACCGGCCGGCTCCTGGAGGGGGTGGACGATGCGATCATCCTTCTTCCGGGGCACCAGCGGTGGGGAGGGCAGACCCGTGCCGGCGACCATACCCTCGAACAACTCCCGGAAAGCGTCCACAGCGGAGACCCGGGCCTGCCAACCCAGTTCCGCCCGGGCCCGGGAACTGTCCAGGAGGGGCAGCTGCATGGCCATGTCCAGCCAACCGGCATCGGCGGGGACCAGGCCCGATTTATGTGCGGTGATCAGCGCCGCGCGGACCACCGTCGGGGGGATGAGCATGAAGTGTCCGTGGTCGACGATGTCGGCGAAGTCCTGCGGGGTGATGAGGTCATCAGCGGCAATGTTGAAGGCGCCGGGTAATTTCCGGACCACGGCAGCAGCGTAGGCCCGGCCGGCATCATCTGCGTGCACACCCTGCATGAGCAGGCCCTTCGGGAGCGTCAGGGCGGGCAACCTGCCCATCTTCAACGCCTGTACAGGCACCGCGCCGCCCACGAAATAACGCTGGATCTCAGAGGCCGCGTCCCCCTGGAAAGTGAAGGCCGAGCGCAGACGGGTGACAGTGATCTCCGGGTGCGCTGCGGCAAAGGCATCCAGGACGTGCTCCTGTGCGACCTTGTCCACGCTGTAGTGCGAGGAGTCGACGCCTCCGGTGGGGAAACTCTCGTCGCGCAGCGGTGGGGAGTCCGCAGAGGAACGGGCCTCATCGGGGGAGTAGGCGCCGACCGAGGAGGCCGCCACCAGGTGCGGCACCCCTGCCCGGGCGACCGCCTCGGTGACCCGCCGGGTCCCCTCGACATTGACGCGGCGCAGCAGTTCGCGCTGGTCGTTGGGCTGGATGAGCCAGGCGAGGTGGATGACGGCGTCGGCCCCCTCGAAGATCGCGCTCAGCTCGGTGACGGTCGCCTCAGCGGCGCTGGCGGCCGCGATGTCGACCGAGTGCCATTCGCAGTCCTTATAGGGTTCGACGCCCGTCTCGGGCAGGCGTCGGGCGATGCCGACAATCGAGGTGACCTCGGGTGTCTCATGGAGGGCCCGCAGGGTGCCGGTGCCCACGTTTCCGGTGGCGCCGATGACGACAACTTTCATGGTTTACACTCCAGATCTCGGGGTGGGCTGATAACTCCGAGGAAACTGGAGAATCCGCCTGTTTTCAAGGGGATTACCTGTCGTTGCTGCTCAGCGCAGTAGCGGATGCTTATGGTTGGCGTGATCTGCCTCACGCGCGGGCGTCGGATGCTTCCCGGGTGCCGGGCAGGCTCAGAGAATCTCCTCGATCGCCTCGGTCGGGCGGGCTAGGCGCACACCCTTGTCGGTGACCACGAAGGGCCGCTCAATCAGGCGCGGGTGGGCGACCATCGCGGCGAGCAGTTCCTCATCCGGCGTCTCCGGGGAGAGGCCGAGTTCCTTATACTCGGTCTCCTTCGTGCGGATGGCGTCGTGGACGGTGATGCCGGCGGCGTCGACAAGCTCGCGGAGCTTCTCGACGCTCGGCGGGGTGTCCAGATACCGGATGATCTCCGGCTCGATCCCCCTCTCCCGCAGCTTCTCGAGGGCCTGGCGGGACTTGGAGCAACGTGGGTTGTGGTAGATGGTCGTCATGTCACAACCCTAGCGTCGGCTCAGTAGTTCGCGGGCGGATCACTGGCGGGGAAGGACTCCTGGCCCCACTCCTCCGCCAGCTGCTGCTTCTGCTCGCGGTTCTCCTTGCCCGGGTTCTCCGGGTGGTTATGGGTAAAAGGCTTATCTTCCGGGAACTCCCAGGTGTAGCCCTTCTCGGCGTCATCCTTGCTATCCATGGTGCGTCCTTTCAGTCAGGCTCAAACAGTGAATTGAGTACTGCGAGCGACGGACGGTCCCGGGCGGAGACTGCGGTACTTCCTGCCGGGACTGTACGCGGTGCTCACATTCGAGCCTACCTCGCTTTGTGTCCCGGGACACACCTATTCGGCGGGGATCATCTCCACGCTGTCGGCCCAGGTCAGTTCGATACCGAGGGTGCGCAGCCACTCCATGGCGTCATCGTGGTGGCGGGTGATGCCCTCCACGGCGGTGAGGGTGGTCTCGATGGCCCGCTCTGCGTCGGCGGCGGTGATCAGGCCGGCGGAGGTTGCGGCGGCCAGTTCATCAATGTCCTGGACGTCGACGGGTTCGCCGGTGACGGAGACGAGGTCGACGTAGAGGTCGCGGGTGGACCACACCCCGTCCTCGACGTGGATGTCGGCGACATCGAAGTAGAAGTCCTGGCGCTCATCGACACCCTCCCGGAAATGGAAGATGTTGGCGCGCAGCCCCAGCTCCGGCAGCAGCCACGACTCGAGATAGCCGAAACGCGGGTGGTTCGCACCGCGGGCCATGTAGAGGCCGAAGTCAGTGACCCGGAAGGTGTCCACCTGTCGGGGGTGGCCCTTCGGGTCGATGTTGACCCGTTCAGCGGTGTTGAAGGTTTCCTGTTTGACCGGATGCAGATCAGCAGCCATGCCTGTCACCTCGCATCAATGATCGCAGCGGTGGGGATGAAGCTGCAGGTGGCGTCCTCGGTGCGGACGTCACCGGAGACGATTGCCACGACGGTGCCCTGGCCGGTGTCTGCGGTGCCGGAGAGGGTGGCCGGGCCATCCGGGTTGATGCCGTGGTAACCCAGCGGGGTCACGCCCTGCCGCAGGGTGTTGAGGTTGAACCAGGTGACGTTCATCCCGCCCTGCTCTGCGGTGGCGGGGGCGGTGCCCAGCGCGGTGAAGACGAAGGCGGTCTGGCCTGCGGCGGCACCCGGTGCGGGGATCTCCGCCGGACCGGGGACGGCGATGGCGCTGCCCACGGCGTCGAGTTCGCCGCCGATGCAGGAGCCGGAGACCGTCGGCCAGTAGAACTGGGTGAAGGTCGGGGCATCCTCGGGAAGCTCCGGACCGCCGTCGCCGTTCACACCGCTGGTGAAGGCCAGTGCGGAGAGGATGGCGTTGCGCAGGTCTGCGGGCATCCACGGCTGGTTGGCAAGGTCCCGGACCTGGGCCTGGGTCTGTGGGGTGGGTCTGCCGAGTTCGTCGAGCGGGCCCTGGATGGAGGTGCCCGGGATGGTCACCGCCCGGGCGGCGGGGGTCGCGGGGCTGAGACTGAGGCCCAGGGCGGTGACGGTTGTCAGGGCGACGGCGGCGGCGGCCGTCCGGACGGTGGTCCTACGCGCTCTGGGTCCCACTGGCAGGCCTTCTTTCATTGCACTCAAAGCAGCGTGACGGTGCGGCTGCCGACCTCCCGGCACGACAGTCACATCTGTCACATTGGTAACAGTAGTTTCGTTACATAACAGTATTCACTTGCGTGAGGCAGTCAACCGGAATGGCGTTATCCGCAGAGTAAGTGCCACCCATGCCTGCTACTTGATGTTTCGCTGAACGACATCTTTTCGTTACATAAGACGACAGTGGCCCGCTGACCTGCGCGAACGCTGCGTCCGGGGGTGGGTGTCCCAGTGGTGGCGGGCCAGGGAAGGGTGCGTGCTGCGGGGGTGGCGGGGCGGCGGCAAGCGGGCGCTGGACAGGGGGGAAGGCTCCGGCCCGGCGGAAGGGGGTGGTCACCCCCGGCCCACGGCCCGGCGTGACCTCGGGAGCTCGATGGTGCGATACCCGCTTAATACGAGTATCGTCGACTGCTGTTCACCATCGCGTGCCCGGTGACCGCCGGCCGCGATCCCTTGTTATAGGAGCAGCCCACTCGTGTCCCATCCTGAGTTCCGCAACGTCGCCATCGTCGCTCACGTCGATCACGGCAAAACCACCCTCGTCAACTCCATGCTTGAGCAGTCCGGCGTGTTCGACGACCACGGTGGCGTCACCGACCGCGTGATGGACTCCGGTGATCTCGAGCGCGAGAAGGGCATCACCATCCTGGCCAAGAACACCGCCGTGCGCCGCAAGGGGGGCGGCAAGGACGGCCGTGATCTCATCATCAACGTCATCGACACCCCCGGTCACGCCGACTTCGGTGGCGAGGTCGAGCGCGCACTGTCCATGGTCGACGGCGTCGTCCTGCTGGTCGACGCCTCCGAAGGTCCCCTCCCGCAGACCCGCTTCGTCCTGGGCAAGGCCCTGGCCGCGAAGATGCCGGTGATCATCCTGGTCAACAAGACTGACCGTGCGGACGCCCGCATCGACGAGGTCGTCTCTGACGCCCAGGACCTGCTGCTGGAGCTGGCCTCCTCCCTCGAGGACGAGGAGGCCGCTGCAGCCGCCGAGACCTTGCTCGACCTGCCGGTCCTCTACGCCTCCGGCCGTGAGGGCAAGGCCTCCACCGAGAACCCGGGCAACGGCAACGCGCCGGACGCCGAGGACCTCCAGGCACTGTTCGACGTCATCTACAACGTCCTCCCGGAGCCCTCCGCCGAGCTCGACGCCCCGCTGCAGGCCCATGTCACCAACCTGGACTCATCTTCCTTCCTGGGTCGTATCGGCCTGGTGCGGGTCCACGCCGGTTCCCTGAAGAAGGGGCAGCAGGTCGCCTGGATCCACTACGACGACGAGGGCAACCAGCACACCAAGACCGTCAAGATTGCTGAGCTGCTGCGCACCGTCGGTGTGACCCGTCAGCCTACCGACGAGGTCATCGCCGGTGACATCGCCGCGATTTCCGGCATCGACGAGATCATGATCGGCGACACCCTCGCGGACGTGGAGAACCCGGTGGCTCTGCCCCGGATCTCCGTCGACGAGCCGGCCATCTCCATGACCATCGGTGTCAACACCTCGCCGCTCGCCGGCCGTGGCGGCGGTGACAAGCTCACCGCCCGCATGGTCAAGGCCCGCCTGGACAACGAGCTCATCGGTAACGTGTCCCTGCGCGTCCTGCCGACCGAGCGTCCCGACACCTGGGAGGTGCAGGGCCGAGGCGAGATGGCGCTGTCCATCCTGGTGGAAACCATGCGCCGCGAAGGCTTCGAGCTGACCGTGGGTAAGCCGCAGGTGGTCACCCAGACCATCGACGGCAAGATCCACGAGCCCTACGAGCACATGATCATCGACGTGCCCTCTGAGCACCAGGGTGCCGTCACCCAGCTCATGGCCGCCCGCAAGGGCCAGATGACCAGCATGGACAGCGGTTCCGGTGACTGGGTGCGCATGGAGTTCGACGTGCCCGCCCGGGGCCTCATCGGCTTCCGCACCACCTTCATGACCGAGACCCGCGGCACCGGCATCGCCAACTCCTACGGCATCGAGGCACGTCCCTGGGCCGGCGAGATCAAGGGCCGCTCCTCGGGTTCCCTGGTCGCCGATCGCTCGGGCAAGATCACGGCCTTCGCCGTTCAGGGACTGGCCGACCGCGGTTCCTTCTTCGTCGAGCCGGGCACCGAGGCCTACGAGGGTATGGTCGTCGGCGCGAACAACCGCGACGAGGACATGGACGTCAACATCACCAAGGAGAAGAAGCTGACCAACATGCGTGCGGCCAGCGCCGACACCACGGTCACCCTCTCCAAGGCCCACACCCTCTCCCTGGATGAGGCCATGGAGTTCTGTGGCCAGGACGAGTGCGTCGAGGTCACCCCCGACATCCTCCGCGTCCGCAAACTCCACCTCAGTGCCACCGAGCGCGCCCGCGCGCGTTCCCGCGAGAAGGCCCTCAACAAGTAGTAGGTTGGCTGGCGTGATCAACACCAGCCCCCTCCGCAGCCCCGTCGGTGTCGCCATCATGTTCGGCACCAACGGGGCTGTGTTCTCTTCTGTCCTGCCCTGGTACCCCACCCTCAAACAGCAGTGGGGGCTGGACGACCTGGCCTTCGGCCTCATCGTGGCCTGTTTTGCCGCAGGTTCCCTGCTGTCCACGGTGCTGCCCTCACTCGCGGTCAACCGTTTCGGCCCACGTCCGGTGGTTTTCTGGGGCACGGTCTTCCTGGCCCTGCTGGTCGCCGGCATCGGCTGGGCACCGTCCGGTCTGCTGTTGGCTGGCCTGCTGCTGGGCATCGGGCTTCTCGACGCTGTCATCGACGTCTCCCAGAACGTCGCCGGCGTGCGCGTGGAGGCCCGGGCCGGACGCTCCATCCTGTCCGCCATGCACGCCTGCTGGTCAATGGGGGCGGTCCTCGGCGGCATCGGCGGGACCGCCGCCGCCAGCCTGGGCTGGGACATCCGCGCCCACCTGGCGCTCGTCGCCACAGTGGTCATCGCCGCCGTCGCCGTCGGGGTGTGGTTGACGGGGCCGGTGCCGGCGCCGGGCACGGCACCGGAGCAGGCGGATGGGGCGGGCGTCGATAAGCGTCGGCCCCTCGGCCGGATCATGCTGCTCACCCTGCCGGTGGCGCTGCTGGCCACCGCCGGGACGATGGTCGAGGACATCGCAAACAACTGGGCCGGACTGTCCTCGGTGGAGCTGGCCGGGGTGGAGGTCGGCAATGCGGGCGTGGCCTTCACAGTGGTACTCGCCGCGCAGATGGTGGGCCGGTTCACCGGCGACCGGCTCATCGACCGTTTCGGCCGCGTCGCCGTCGCCCGGGCCGGCGGCCTGCTCATCGGACTGGGCGGCCTGGGGGTGGTCACCGCGACCGGCCCGGCGCTGCTCTACGCGGGCTACGTCCTCGTCGGTTTCGGCTGCGCCACGCTCGTACCCAGTGCCTTTGCTGCCGCCGCCCGCCTACCCGGCATGACCGAGGGCGCCGGGGTGACCGCGGTGAGCTGGATGATGCGCATCGGCTTCCTGGCCACCAGTCCGGTGCTCGGGGCACTGTCGGCGGCCACCGGTCTGCGCTGGGCGCTGCTGCTGCTCGTGGTCTCCGGTGTGGTGGTCACGCTGTCCGCCCCGGCGCTGCGGAATCGGCCCCAGGCCGCCGCTGGTACATAATCGACTCTGTGAAATTCCGTCTCCTCCCCGCCGTCCTCTTCGCGGCGACGCTGACCGCCTGCGCCGCCAACCCCGGCCCTCCTCCCGTGGAGGACCCGGCCCCCGGCCCGGAGACCACCACCTCAGGTACCGCACCCACCACCACGCCGCCCTCGCGGGCGGAGGCGGTCATCAACGTCGGCGTCGACCCGCTGCCGGCCGGCTTCAACCCGCACATGCAGTCGGACGACTCCACCCTCACCCGCTCCCTGGCTGCCCTGGTCCTGCCGAGCGCGTTCCGTTCCGGGGAGATGGACCCGGACCTGCTGGTCTCCGCTGGACCTGTCGAACCCGCCCCGGAGGCGGCGGGCGCGGCCGCCGCGACCGTCGCCCAGACCATCCGCTACGTCATCTCGCCGGAGGCCCAGTGGTCGGACGGGACCCCCATCACGGGCGCGGACTTCCGCTACCTCTGGCAGGGCATGATCACGACACCGGGTGTCATCGGCTCGGCCGGTTACCGGGAGATCACCGCGATCCGCATCAGTGCGGACGGGCGCACGGTGGAGGTGGACTTCGCCACCCCGGTCGCCGACTGGCAGGGGCTGTTCCGCCACCTGCTGCCCAGCCACCTGCTGCAGGGCGATGCCGGGGACTTCGCCGAGGCCTTCATCAATGATCTTCCGGCCTCCGGTGGCCGCTACATGGTGGGCAACGTCGACCGTTCCCGCGGCGTGGTGGCCATCAACCGCAACGACCGTTTCTGGGGTGCCGACCCGGTGGCGACCGACCGGGTGACCTTCCGGGAGATCCGTTCCGTCACCCAGGGGGTGGAGCAGTTGCGCACCGGGCAGATCAGCTTCCTGGACATCACTCCGGCGGAGACCTCCGTGGAGGCCTATTCCCTCATGCTGGACACGCAGGTGCGCACCCTCGACCAGCCGCGCCAGCTCACCCTCATGATGTCGACGACATCGCCGCTGCTGGCGGAGCACGCCGTGCGGGCCGAACTGCATTCGCTTCTCGACGTCCCCCTCATCGCCCGCCTCGCCGCCGGTCGCTCCGCGGACCTCAACGTGCCCCCGCACCTGCCCGCGCGCAGCCCCGAGCAGGGCCCACCCGAGCTGCTGCCCGGCCTGACGGGGGAGGAGGGACGCCCGCTGCGCCTGGGGGTGGACTCCGCCGACGACACCGCCCTCGCCGCCGCCCGCACCATCGTGGATCTGCTCTCCCACTCCGGCATCGTCGCCGAGGTCACCACCACCGATCTGGCCGACCTCACCGGCAACCTTCTTCCGGCGGGCCAGGTGGACGCCGTCATCGCCTGGGAGAGCAGCGCGGGGGCGCCCCTGGAGCTGTCGGGGCAGTGGCTGTGCCCACCTGCCCCGGAGTCCCCGCGGGCGGGCAACCTGGCCGGCTACTGCACCCCGGAGACCGACGGCATGGCCCGGGCGTTGCTCAGCGGTGAGGTCGGGGCGCAGGAGGCGCAGGACTTCTTCGCGGCGGAGAACACCCGCGAACATGTCCGCGTCCCGTTGCTGGGGGAACGGCGTGTGCTGGTCCTGGGAGAAGGTATCGTAGGTCCAGACCCTGACCTTGACAACTGGACCGCCGGCATCTCGACGGTCGCAAGCTGGAGGAAACAATGACCACCCGGGATCTTGTCGGCTACCGTGTCGTCGCGGTGCACGCGCACCCTGACGATGAGGCCATCACCACCGGCGGCTCCCTGTCCGATCTCGCCCGCCGCGGCGCGGACGTGCTGGTGGTCACCTGCACGCTGGGCGAGGAGGGTGAGGTCATCGGGGAGCCCTTCGCACATCTGACCAACGACCACGCCGACCAGCTCGGCGGTTTCCGCATCGGCGAACTCAGCCGCGCCCTGGCCATCCTCGGTGTCCGCGGCTGCTTTCTCGGCGGTGCCGGCCGCTTCCGGGACTCCGGCATGGCCGGCAGCCCCGCCCACGGGAACCCGCGGGCCTTCGTCAACTCCGGCCGGGCGGCCGTCGACCTGCTCGTGGACATCCTCGCGGCGGAACGCCCACACCTGCTCATCACCTACGGACCCGACGGCGGTTACGGCCACCCCGACCACATCCGGGCCCACGAGATCACCCACGCCGCGGCCAAACGTGTCGACGTTCCGCGCATCCTGTGGACCGTCAGCGATCACGCCGAGACCACCGCCGGGGTGGAGGCCATCACCCGCGTGCCGGAGGGCTGGTCCCTGCCGGACGCCACCTACCTGGCCAACGCCACCTCCCGCGGCCATGATGTGGCGGTGGAGCTTGATGACGCCGCCCTGGCGGCCAAGCGCGAGGCCATGCGGGCACATGCCACGCAGATCTGGTTCGCCGACGGTTCGGTCTCCATGACCAACCCGGAGGCTGCCTGGGGGCAGGGCCGTCACCCGGTGTGGGCCCTGTCGAACCTCCTGGCCCAGCCGCTGCTGTCCCGCGAGCACTACCAGCTGGGTGCCGGGGATCTGCCGGAGGCGGACCTGCTCGGTGGTCCCGGACTGCTCGACGGCATCCCGCTGGAGGGGAACGGGGAGAATTCATGAGCGGGGAGCGGATTGTCCGCACCGACTTCAGCCGCGGGGAGGCGGTCGGGGGGCTGGTGTGGCTGTCGGTCGCAGCCCTGATCGCGGTGCTGCTCCAGGTGGTCTACCTGGGTACCTGGGTGACCCTGCCCGGTGGCTTCCGCGTGGCGGTGCCGTACACGATCGTCCTGGCCTTCCTGTTCAACATGGTGCTCACCCGCACCGCGAAGCTGTGGAGCTCGCGGCCGGCGTTCGCGGCCGTGCCGTTGTATGCGTGGCTCGCGGGTTTCCTGCTGCTGCTCTCGGGGGTCGTGGTCACCGGGGACCAGTTGGTCGGCGATAATATTCGCACTGTTCTGCTGCTTTTCGCAGGTGTGGCGGGCGGCGTTTGGCCGCTGGTACGCGGGAAGTGACATACTGGACCGCGATATTCGTTTTCCCTGCCAGGAGTACCTTCCCCATGACCTACATCATTGCCCAGCCCTGTGTGGACGTCCTCGACCGCTCGTGCGTTGAGGAGTGTCCGGTCGACTGCATCTATGAAGGTAAGCGCATGCTCTACATCCACCCGGATGAGTGCGTGGACTGCGGTGCCTGCGAGCCGGCCTGCCCCGTGGAGGCCATCTTCTACGAGGACGACGTCCCGGAGGAGTGGGACCAGTACTACGACGCCAACGTCGCATTCTTCGATGACCTCGGTTCCCCGGGTGGTGCCGCCAAGACAGGCCCCCAGGACTTCGACCACGCCTTCGTGGCCGCCCTGCCGCCGCAGAACCAGGAATAACCGATGGCACGCACGCCCCTGGGGGCCCGTCTGCCCGATTTCCCCTGGGACACCCTGGACGCGGCCAGGGAGCGGGCGCAGGCGCACCCGGACGGCATCGTGAACCTGTCGGTGGGCACGCCCGTCGACGCGGTCGCCCCGGGCATCCAGCTGGCGCTGGCGGAGGCCGCCGCGGAGCCCGGCTACCCGCCGACCATGGGTACCCCGCAGCTGCGTTCCGCGATCGTCGCGGCGCTCGGCCGCCGCTACAACATGACCGGCATGGAGCCGGATGCGGTGCTGCCGGTGATCGGCACCAAGGAAGCCATCGCGCAGCTGCCCAGCCTGCTGGGCATCCGCGAAGGTTTCGTGGTCATCCCGGAGATCGCCTACCCGACCTATGAGGTCGCCGCGCTGTTGGGGAACAACCGTGTCCTGCGCGCCGATTCCCTGCTGAAGATCGGACCCGAACGCCCCGACCTGCTCTTCCTCAACTCGCCGTCGAACCCGACGGGCAAGGTCCTCGGCGTCGACCACCTGCGCAAGGTCGTCGGCTGGGCCCGCGAGCGCGGCGTCATCGTCGCCTCCGACGAGTGTTACCTGGGCCTGGGCTGGGACGATGACAACGAGCCGGTGTCCATTCTCGACCCGCGGGTCTGCGACGGTGACCACACCGGCCTGATCGCCATCCACTCACTGTCGAAGACCTCCAACCTGGCCAGCTACCGCGGGGGCTACCTCGCCGGTGACCCGGAGCTCATCGCTGAGCTGCTGGAGGTGCGCAAACACTCCGGCCTCATGGTGCCGGGCCCCATCCAGGCCGCCATGGTCGTCGCGCTGGAGGACGATGAGCAGGAGGCAGCCCAGAAGCTGCGCTATGCACGCCGCCGTGCAGTGCTGCTGCGCGCGCTGGTGCAGGCCGGTTTCACCGTCGACGACTCCGAGGCCGGCCTCTACCTGTGGGCCACCCGCGGTGAGGACTGCCGCGCCACCGTCGACGCTCTCGCGGAGCTGGGCATCCTCGTCGCCCCCGGAGATTTCTACGGCCCGCGCGGGAAACAGCACATCCGCATGGCGTTGACCGGCACCGACGAGCGTGTCGACGCCGCCGCCCAGCGCCTCGCCACCCTTGGCTGAGGCTTCCCGCCCACCGATTCCCGCGCGGGAGGGGATCTCCCCGCAGCGGGTCGTCCTGCGCGGTGTGGTCCCCGCCGACCGCCCCTACTGGGCCGGTTCGGCGGGGGACTCGCCCTTCGCCTTCGGGCAGCTGCTGGACCCGGGTACGACGCTGGACCGGCCGGTGCCCGCCTGGTTCCACCCGGAGATCGCACCGGAACCCCCCATCCCCTTCACCCACACGGTGATCCATGAGGACGCCGACCTCATCGTGGTGGACAAGCCGGGCTTCGTGGCGTCGACAAGTAACGGCCGCATCGTCCGCGAGACGGTGCAGACCCGGCTGCGCGTCGCCTACGGCGAGGACGACATCGTGCCCCTGCACCGCCTCGACCGGCTGACCTCCGGGGTGCTGGTCTGTTCGCGGCGACGTGAGAGCCGCGGTACCTACCAGCGGCTCTTCCAGGACCGGCTGGTGGACAAGACCTACCGTGCCCGGGTGCACGGCCAGGTCACGGTGGGGGAGGACTGGCGGCTGGTGGAGCTGCCGATGTGCAAGAGGCGCGGTGAGCGGCAGGTGCAGGTGGTGGACGGGGGTGTCGGTACCCGGACCTGGCTGCGCCGGCTCAGCGCCGATGAGGTGGAGGTGCGTCCCGTCACCGGCCACACCCACCAGATCCGGGTGGTGCTCCACCACCTGGGCATGCCGATCGTCGGCGACGACACCTATCCCGTCGACCGCGGGCTCACCCTGTACGACTTCCACTCACCCCTGCAGCTGCGCGCCGTCTCCCTGGCCTTCGATGACCCCCTCAGCGGGCGACGACGAGTCTTCGAGGTTCCCGCCAGCGCCGGGGGTTAGACTGAAATGTCCACCAGCAGCCGATGTGAAAGAGGTTCCGTGAGTTCCACAGACACACGGGGCAGGGACCGGACCTTGGCCCGATTCCGCTCAACCGCCCAGCAGTTCCTCATGTTCGGTCTCGTCGGCGGCTCCGGCACGCTGGTCAACCTCGCCGTGAGCGTTCTGGCGAAGAAGATCGCCGGCTGGACCGCCGGGATCTCCGAGCATGACGTCTTCCTCAACCTGCTCGGCACCAACTACAACATCCGCTGGTTCAACGTCTTCATGGCCATCGCCTTCCTGGTGGCCAACACGTGGAACTACCAGCTCAACCGCAGCTGGACCTTCCGCGGTTACCCGCAGCGCAGCTGGTGGCGCGGTTTCTTCCCCTTCCTGTTCACCGGTATCGGGGCGTTCCTGGTCAGCCAGATCGTGGCCACCCTGCTGATGAACCCGACTTCCCCCATCGCACTGTCCCCGGAGATCTTCGACGACTCCACGGGCCTCCGCACCAAGTTCTACTGGGCGACCGCCATCTCCATCATCGTGGCCATGCCGGTGAACTTCCTCGTGAACAAGTTCTGGACCTTCCGCGGGCCGAAGACCCGGGTGGTCAAGGCGGCAACACCGGAGTAGTACGGGTGTTCGGCTTCCGGGGGTTGACAGGGGTTGTGGTGGGGCTATAGTCGAACGTGTAGGCGAAAGCGGTTGGGGAACGCTTGAGGGGGGTACATGTCGACGCAACAACACACCGCGGCGCTGGTCGCCCAGATCGAGGCCGGCATCACCGGCCTGAGCGAGCTCATGTCCGATCCCGGCAGCGTGGCCTTCGAGGAGGTCGCCGACTCCTTCGAGGAACTCGAACGCGTCCTCAACGCCAAGGCGCTTATCGACGCCGCCTTCGCCTGGCTCGCCGACACCTCCCCGGCCGCCGGCCGCCGGGCAGGATCCTCCCGGGGACTCGACTATCTGCTGCAGAACCTCGGCCTGTCAAAGCGGGAGGCCGCCGCCCGGCTGCGCACCGGCCACAACCTCTTCACCCGGCCGGATCCACCACCGCCACCTGAGCCGGAGCCGGATGCGCCCGAAGGGACGGAGGAGGAACGTAGCGCCCGGGAGCAGGCCGAACGGGAGCGGCTGGAGAGGGAACGTCGCGAACAGGAGGAGGCCAGCCGCCGGGCTGAGGAGCAGTCCGCCGAGATGCTGCGCATCATCGACCGGGAACTCGAGCACCTCAACGAACACGCCGATCCCGGCTGCGCCGAGCTGTACAGTCTTGCCCTGGCGCAGGCCGAACACCGCCGACCCGAGGATCTGCGCGCCTGGCTGCGTGACAGGGTCACCCGCGCCAACGAGGCCGGCATACCCGACCTGCTGGCCGCATACCGCAAGCGGTACCTCAGGGTGGGGGAGCCCGACAAGGACGGGGGCAGACGTATCGACGGCTACCTGCCGGCCGCGGACGCCGCGAAGCTCATCGCCGCCCTGGCCCCCGGCCTGCGTGCGGGCGCCAACCTGGCCGATCCGACGGGGGAGGACGAGCGGAAACTGTCCCAGCGGGCCGTCGACCAGCTCTCCGTGCTCCTCGACCGGCATCTGGCCAACCAGTCCGCCGCCAGTCGTTACGGCGTCGGATCGGTGATCTTCTCCGTCACCGCGGAGGACGTGGCGGAGCTGTCGGTGCACTCGGGTTTCCGCACCAACACCGGCGACGAACTCAACCTGGTGGACATCCTGCGGCTGGGTACGGCCCAGCATGACGTGGTGGTGCTCCACGACACCGACGGCCAGCCGCTCGCGCTGGGCCGCGGGCACCGGCACGCCAGCTTCTTCCAGCGGGTGGCGCTCTTCGCCGCCCAGGGGGTGTGCGCCTGCCCCGACTGCACCACCGCAGCGATCCACGGCGACGTCCACCACCTGCGGGCCTGGGAACACGGCGGGGCGACAGACCTGGCGAACCTGACGCTGGTGTGCCGACCCCACCACGCCGACAACGACGACTCACGCACCGGGGCGGGCGGGAAGGGCCACCTGGACCGCTGCCCCACCACCGGGCGGGTGGGCAGGCGGGCAGGGCCCGGCCAACCGCTGAAATTCAACACCACCCACGCCCAGGATCGTTCGGCGGGGGCCAGGATCCGGGGGCGGCGGGTACGCGCACCTGACGGCGGTTAGTGGGGGTGCCTAGTTGTGGTGGAGTGCCCCGTTGAGATCCACCTGGCGGGACTCCACCGGGGTCGCCTCGACGGCACCGTTGAGGGAGTTGCGGCGGTACAGGATGTTGTCCGCGCCGGAGAGCTCGGCCGCCTTGATGCGGGTGCCGTTGTCCACATCCGCGATCCGGGCCGCGTCACCGAAGACCGATACCTTGGTGCCGGCAGTGACGTAGAGGCCTGCCTCGACGATGCAGTTGTCGCCGAGGGAGATGCCGATGCCGGAGTTCGCACCGAGGAGGCAGCGCTCGCCGATGGAGATGACCTCCTTGCCACCACCGGACAGGGTGCCCATCACGGAGGCACCGCCGCCGATGTCGGTGCCCTTACCGATGACCACACCCGAGGACAGGCGGCCCTCAACCATGGCGTCACCCAGGGTGCCGGCGTTGTAGTTGACGAAACCTTCGTGCATGACGGTGGTGCCCTCCGCGAGGTGGGCGCCGAGACGGACCCGGTCGGCGTCGGCGATGCGCACCCCGGAGGGCACGACGTAGTCGACCATGCGGGGGAATTTGTCCACGGAGTAGACGGTGACCGGCCCGCGGGCGGTGAGACGCCCGCGGACCATCTGGAAGTCAGCGACGGCGCAGGGACCGTAGTTGGTCCACACCACGTTGGCGAGCAGATCGTACACACCGGTCAGGTTCACCTGGTGGGGGCGGACCAGTCGGTGGGAGAGGAGGTGCAGACGCAGGTAGGCGTCGTAGGCGTCGACGGGGGCCTCCGAGAGGGAGGCGAGGGAGGTGGTCACCGCGATGCGGGCGACACCCCGGTCCTCATCGGGGCCGACGAGTGCGGCGAACTGCTGCGGGGTCTGGTCCAGATGCTCTGTGCCGGAGGACAGTGGATCATCCGAGAGCCTCGGGGCGGGGAACCAGACGTCGAGGACGGTTCCCGCATGCGTGATGGTGGCCAGTCCGCGCGCAGTAGCAGAAGTCATGCCCGAGAGGTTACCCGACCCTGCATCCATCGGCTCACATAGGCGAGAGCGACGAGTCCACCGAAGATGACGGCCACGGAGATGACCTGGGGGCGTGCCGCGGCGTCGAAGAGCATCAGCAGCACGAGCGCCCAGAGGGCGATCATGGTGGCCCAGCCGAGCCACGGCCAGCCCCACATCCGGACGGTGGAGATTTCGCCGAGGCGCTCCAGCTCGGGGTGCAGGCGCAGGTAGGAGGCGGTGATCATGATCCAGATGACGATGAGGCAGCCGCCGACGGCGTTGAGCAGGAAGGCGAGCAGGCCCTCGGGGTTCCAGTACTGCAGGCCCACGGAGGCGAAGGCGAAGACCATGGACAGCACGACCGCATTGATGGGCACGGACTCGCGGTTGGTCACCCCGAAGATGCGGGGAGCATCACGGTCCAGGGCCAGGGAGTGCACCAGCCGGGAGGTGGCGTAGATCTGTGCGTTGAAGGCGGAGAGCAGCGCCAGGACGATGACCGCCTCCATGAATCCGACGACACCGGGCAGGTTGGCCATGGCCAGGACCGCGGTGAAGGGGGAGTCTGCGGCGGTTTCGGCGGCACCGAGCTGGTCGAAGGGCAGCAGGAAGGTGATCACCAGGACGGAGCCGATGTAGAAGACGGAGATGCGCCAGATGACGGAGCGCACGGCGACAGCGATGGCGGTCTGCGGGTTCTCCGATTCGGCGGCCGCGATGGTCACCAGTTCGATGCCGCCGAAGGCGAAGGCGACGGCGAGCATGCCGGCGGCCAGGCCCGGCCAGCCGTTGGGCATGAAGCCGTGGTCACCGATGAAGTTGTCCAGGCCGATGAAGGTGGTGCCGGGCAGCAGCCCGAAGATGAGGGCGGCGCCGACGATGAGGAAGCCGATGATGACGGCGACCTTGATGAAGGCGAACCAGAACTCGAATTCGCCGAAGCCGCGGACGTGGGCGAAGTTGACCACAGCGAAGAAGACGACCGCCACGAGTGCGGGTATCCAGGGGTCGACGCCGAACCAGGCGCCCATGATGGCGGCGGCGCCGGTCATCTCGGCACCCATGACCATGACCAGCATGAACCAGTAGAGCCAGCCGAGGGAGAATCCGGCCCAGTGGCCGAAGGCCTGCCGGCTGTAGGTGGAGAAGGAGCCTGAGGAGGGGCGGGCGGCGGCCATCTCGCCGAGCATCTCCATCACCATGACCACGATCGCACCGGCGGCCATGTAGGCGAGCAGGACGGCGGGGCCGGCGGTGCGGATGCCCACTCCGGTGCCCAGAAAGAGGCCGGCGCCGATGGCGGAGCCGAGTCCCATCATGGTGAGGTGGCGGGTCTTGAGCCCCGATCCGAGTCGGGTCTGTTGCGCTGATCCGTTGGTCATATCGTTAGACGTTATCCCTCGCCGGGGGAGTGGCGGAAACCGCCTCCCTACCAGGTACGGCGCAGCACGGGTTCGGAGTGGCCGACCTCACGGCGCACCGTCCAGTTGGACTGGCCGTTGAGGGTGCCGGCGGAGACATGGTGTCCGGTGTCGGCGTCCCAGATCTGGGTGTCGGCCTCGAGGACGATGTTTGCGCCGAGCGTGCAGTTGTCGCCGACGCTGAGGCCCAGGATGCCGGAGGAGACCCCGAAGCGGCAGTTCGCCCCGATGCTGATGGGGTCGCGCAGCCCGTCGGCCCGGCGCCTGGCCATGATGGTGGAGGACAGTCCGATGTCGGTGCCTTCGCCGATGACGATGGAGGAGGACAGCCGCCCCTCGATGCGGGCGGAGCCGAGGGTGCCGCAGTTGAAGGAGACGTAACCTTCGCGCAGCACCCGGGTGCCGGGGGCGAGGTAGGCGCCGAGACGGACGCGTTCGGCCTCGGCGATGTTGATCCCGGAGGGGACGACGTAGTCGACCATGCGGGGCAGTTTCTCGATGCCGTAGACGTGGATGAGGCCGCGGCTGCGCAGGGCGGTGCGGACGAACTCGAAGTTGTCGGGGGTGCACGGGCCCTTGTTGGTCCACACCACGGTGGTCAGGCAACGCAGGGAGTTGTCCATGTTCAGCTCGAGGGGACGGACCAGCCGGTGGGAGAGCAGGTGGAGACGCAGGTAGACATCGTGTGCATCGATGGGGGAGGCCTGGAGATCGGCGATGGTGGTGCGGACCGCGACCTGTTCGACCATGCGGTCCTCGTCGAGGAGGACGAGTTTGAGCAGGCTGTCCGGGATGTCCCGGGCGCCGAGGCGTTCCGTACCTGACACGAGACCGGTGCCGTCCACGAGTTCCGGCTCCGGGTACCAGGTGTCGAGGATCGTGCCATCCATGGCGATGTTGGCGATTCCGACCGCGGTTGCTCCCTGAGGTGTCATACTGCCGAGTCTACGACGTGGCGAAACCCCCCACACCTCGAGGCGAGACCGTCTAACCTGGGACAGGTGACCCCGCTCGACCTGACCTCTGACCCGGTGTCCCTGACCGCTGCGCTGGTGGACATTCCGAGTCCCTCGCACCATGAGAAACAGCTGGCTGACCTGGTGGAGGCAGCGCTGCGCCGGTTGCCGGGCCTGCCCGACAACCAGATCATCCGCCGCGGGAACACCGTCGCCGCGGCCACCCGCCGGGGGCTGGGCCGGCGGGTGATCCTCGCCGGCCACCTGGACACTGTGCCGTTGGCCGGCAACGTGCCCCACCAGCTCATCGGCGATATCCTGCACGGCTGTGGGACGGTGGACATGAAATCGGGCATGGCCGTGTATCTGCACCTGTTCGCCCTCCTGGCGGATGCGCCGGATCTCACCTCCGATCTCACGCTCATCGCCTACGAGGCGGAGGAGGTGGAGAGCCGTTTCAACGGGCTCGGCCACCTGGCGGTCAGCGACCCGGAGTGGCTGCGGGGGGATCTGGCGCTGCTGGGTGAGCCCTCGAACGGGATCATCGAGGCCGGGTGTCAGGGCACGCTGCGGCTGCGGGTGACGGCACACGGGGCGCGGGCGCATTCGGCACGCGCCTGGCTGGGTGAGAACGCCGCTCACAAAATCGGGCCGGTCATCGCCCGGATCGCGGACTATGAGGCCCGCCGGGTCAAGATTGACGGCTGCCACTACCGGGAGGGGCTCAACGTGGTGCAGCTGGAGTCCTTCGTGGCCACCAACACCATCCCCGATAAGGCGCATGTGCTGGTGAATTTCCGTTTCGCGCCCGACCGCACGGAGGATGATGCCCTGGACCATGTGCTGCGTTATCTGGCGATCGACAACCTTGATGATGGTTTCACCGTCACGCTGGAGGACTCCATGCCCGGGGCCCTACCGGGGTTGCAGCAGCCGGCGGCTGCGGCGCTCATCGAATCGGTGGGGGAGGTCCGCGCCAAGCTGGGGTGGACCGATGTGGCGCGGTTCGCTCCGTTGGGGGTTCCGGCGGTGAATTTCGGCCCCGGGGACCCGGCCTTCGCGCACCGGGTGGAGGAGCAGGTTCCGGTTGGCCAGATCACCCAGGTTGCCTCCCAGCTGCGAAATTTCCTCACCACACGCCCCTCCTGACGCAGCGGACGGCGCAGGAAACAGCTAGGTTCTATGCTATGGCTCCGAACATCACTCCCGATCCCGAGAAGGCGCGCATGCTGCGTGGCCCCGTTCTGCTGCGCACCGAGGGCGATAAGAAGACCACCTACGATCAGCGGCTGCTGGAACTGGGGGCGGACCATGACTGGATGCACGCCGACCCCTGGCGCATCCTGCGGATCCAGGGGGAGTTCGTCGCCGGTTTCGACGCCCTGGCAGCCATGCCCAAGGCAGTCACCGTCTTCGGTTCGGCCCGCATTCCGGAGGGGCACCCCTGGTATGAGCTTGGTTGTGATCTGGGCCGGGCGATCGCTGACTCGGGATACGCCGTGATCACCGGCGGTGGGCCGGGCCTGATGGAGGCCCCCAACCGCGGTGCGCACGGGGCGGACGGCCTGTCCGTCGGTCTGGGCATTGAACTCCCGCATGAGCAGGCGCTCAATGCGTGGGTGGACCTCGGTCTCAACTTCCGTTATTTCTTCGCCCGCAAGACGATGTTCCTGAAGTATTCGCAGGCTTTTGTCTGTCTGCCGGGTGGTTTCGGGACTCTCGACGAGCTCTTCGAGGTGTTGTGCATGGTGCAGACGGGCAAGGTCACCAACTACCCGATCGTGCTCATCGGCACCGAATTCTGGTCCGGTCTGATCGACTGGATCAAGGAGCGCCTGGTAACCGACGGCATGATCTCCGAGAGGGACCTGAATCTGTTCCTGGTCACGGATTCCGTTGAGGAGGCCGTTTCGTTCATCGTCGGCTGCCACCGTGAGATGACGGACGGCCGTCTCATCGGGGCTGACGATGAGTACACTCCGGTCCATGAGGTCCGTGAACAGGCAGGACACCGCTAGATCCTTGGAACACCATGCTCTGCCGGCGGTGATGGCGATCGTCAACCGCACCCCGGATTCCTTCTATGACCGCGGCGCGACCTTCGCCGACGAGGCCGCCCTGCGTCGTTGTGACCAGGTTGTCGCCGAGGGCGCGGCGATCATCGACATCGGCGGGGTGAAGGCCGGTCCCGGTTCGCTGGTCGACGCCGCCGAGGAGATCGACCGCGTCATCCCCGTCATCGAGGCCGTCGCCGCCCGCCATCCCGGGGTGCTCATCTCCGTGGATACCTGGCGTGCTGAGGTCGCCGACCTGGCCATCCGCGCCGGCGCGGGGCTTGTCAACGACACGTGGGCGGGCCACGATCCCGAGCTCGTTGAGGTCGCCGGCCACCACGGCGTCGGTTATGTCTGCTCCCACACCGGTGGGGTGGAGCCGCGGACGCGCCCGCACCGGGTGCATTTTGATGATGTGGTCACAGACGTCATCGCCGAGACCACCGCCCTGGCGGAACGGGCCGTGTCCGTCGGAGTGCCGGAGGAGAAGGTGTTCATCGACCCCACGCATGACTTCGGCAAGAACACCTTCCACGGCCTCGAGCTGTTGCGGCGTATCGACGAGCTGGTGGCCACCGGCTGGCCCGTGCTCATGGCGCTTTCCAACAAGGATTTCGTCGGCGAGACCGTGGATCGGGCGGTGGGCGACCGGCTGGCCGGCACCCTGGCGGCCACCGCCTGGGCCGCGGCCCGCGGTGTGGCCGCCTTCCGGGCACATGAGGTCGCGGAGACCGTCGATGTCATCCGCATGACCGCGGCGATTGCGGGTCACACAGCCCCGCTGAACACCATCCGGGGGCTTGCGTGAGGGTGTCGGTGGTCATCCCGGCACTCAATGAGGAGGTCACCGTCGCCGCGGTGGTGCGTGCTGCCCTGACGGATGGACCTGATGAGGTCGTGGTCATCGACGCCGACTCCACCGACGGCACCGCTGCGCAGGCCTCGGCGGCGGGTGCCCGGGTGCTCAACTGGCGGGAGATCCTCCCCGGTATCGAGCCTGTGCCGGGTAAGGGTGAGTCGTTGTGGCGCGGGGTTGCCGCCGTCACAGGTGACGTGGTGGTCTTCCTCGACGCGGACCTGCACCAGCCGGCCACGGGCATGGTCACCGCCCTGGCCGCGCCTTTCACGGACCCGGGTGTGCACCTGGTCAAGGCGGACTACCGGCGCACCATTGACGGCCGGCCCACCGGTGGTGGTCGGGTCACTGAGCTGACGGCCCGTCCCCTGCTGCGCCTGCTCTTCCCTGATCTGGCTCACATCAGACAGCCGCTGGCAGGCGAGTATGCGATCCGCCGGGCCACTGCCCTGGCGCTGCCCTTCACCGCCGGTTACGGGGTGGAGGCGGGACTGCTTGTCGACGTCGCCGCCCGCCACGGCGCGACCTCCGTGCAGCAGGTCGACCTGGGGGTGCGCCGGCACCGCAACCGGCCGCTCACGGAGCTGGGGCCGATGGCCGATGTCGTGGCCGCCACCCTGCTGGAGCGGGCCGGGGTGGGGGAGACGGGCGTCGGAACGCGGCCGCCCCTGTCCGGTATTCTCTAGCCATGTTCTCCTGGCTGCTGCTGATCATTGTCCTGCTCGCGCTCATCGCGGTCGGCATCTGGTTCTGGGGTGCGGTCTTCGGCCGGGGTGAGGTGCTGCCGCCCCTGGACGCGGACAACACACGGGACAGGAATGAGCAGGCGGTGGCTGCCGGTGACCTCAACTCGGTGCAGTTCGAGATCGTCCACCGTGGCTACCGTCCGGAGCAGGTTGATGATGTCCTCGACCAGCTCCACCGGCGGCTGGCGGAGGCGGAGAAAACGATCACCCGGCTCTCTTCACCGAAAATTGACTAAACTGGTCAGGGTAAACCATCCGAGAAGAAGGAGCCAACTCAATATGGCAGCTATGAAGCCGCGTACCGGTAACGGTCCCATGGAAGCGGTTGAGGAAAACCGGAAGATCGTGATGCGTATCCCGTCTGACGGGGGAGGTCGCCTGGTTGTGGAGATGAGCAAGGAGGAGGCCGCCGAGCTCGGCGCTCTGCTCACCGCTGCGGCTGAATAGGCCCACCATCTGTGAGGGTATGCTCGACTGCATGCTCTCCGACATCATCGACGTGCTCGCTGATCCCGCCGACGGCACTCTGCTGTCCGGTGTGGACGACTACACCCGACTGGTCTCCGAGTCGGGCCACTCCTTTGATGTGGCCCGTCAGGGGTATGTGACCCTCGCCGCAGGCGCGGGTCTGCGCCATCAGGGTGACAGCATGGAGATGGTGCGTGCCCGCGAGACATTCCTGTCCCGCGGGCATTTTGCACCCTTCGTGGAGGCGGTCGCGGCAGGCGTACACGATGCGCTTGACGACGCCGCCGTCCCCGACACCGCCCGCCCCGTCATCGCGGAGATCGGCGCCGGCACTGGCTACTACCTCTCCCATGCCCTCGATTCGGTCGAGGGCTCCCGGGGACTGGGGCTGGACATCTCTGTCCACGCAGCCCGCCAGCTGGCCAGGTGCCACCACCGGGTGGGAGCGGTCGTCGCTGACGTGTGGGAGCGGCTGCCGGTCCGTGACTCATCGATCGACGTGATCACCGTCGTCTTCGCCCCGCGCAACGCTGCGGAGTTCGCCCGCGTGCTCACCCCCGGCGGGCAGGCGATCTTCCTCACCGCCGACCGCGGCCACCTCGCTGAGCTGCGGGGTCCGCTGGGCATCCTCGACGTGGAGGAGGGCAAGATCGACCGGCTCATCAATCAGGCCGAGGGGCATCTCAGCCCGGTCACTGAACCTGCCCTCATTGAGTTCCCGATGGAGCTGGACCGGGAGTCCATCGCCGCGCAGATCGGGATGAGTCCCTCCGCCCGGCACATCGCTCCGGCAGAGCTGGCGGCGCGTATCGCCGATCTTCCGGAGACGATGACCGTCACCGCCCGGGCCCACCTGCTGCGTATGGGCCGGGCGTAGAACCCTAGCTGTCGTAGTGCGGCAGGTCCCCGGATGTGACGGGGCCACGCTCCCAGTGGCGTTCCAGGACAGCCTCCCCGTCGGTCTCGACGTGGATGGCGGAGCAGCCGCCCTCGAAGTAGACGCGGCTGGCCATGGTGACGGCACCGCCGTCGGCGAAGACCTCCACGGTGGAGCCGTCGACGAAGATCGACAGTGAATCTGTGTCCCCCTCCGCCAGGCCGGTGCCGGCCACCGGGTCCCCGGAATACCGGGCGTTCATCGACCGGTCCAGGCTGAGCCGGTCACCGGCGTGGGTGATCACGGCCGCGGGGTTGCCGGCGGCGTCGAGAAGCGTGGCCGTGAGGCTGCTGCCCACGGGGATCTCGCACAGCCCGGTCCACGAGCGGGCGCCGTCGGTGCGGCTGATCGCGTCGGGCAGGCCGGCCGGCGGGGTCTGGAAGATCAGTCCCCCCTGCAGCGTGACCACCCGCGGCAGGGACAGCGCGTTGGCCCAGTTCTCGGCGGCCAGGGAGGGGTGGCGGTTCGGATCATCCCTGCGGCCCACGCCGTTGAGCAGACCGAAGAGGACCGACTGCTGGTAGCGGTTCTCCTCGGGCACGGTACCGGGGGTGACGTTGGTGTTGCGGGGCCGGGTGAAGTCGTGGCCGTGGTCGAGGCGGGTGAAGGGGGTCCGCACGGTGAAGGTCGCCTCCCGCAGTGTGCCCACGAGGTAACCGGAGATGTCGATTCCGTCGGATTCCAGGGTCACCAGCAGGATGTCGTAGATGTTGCCGTCGACCTCGTCACGCAACCGGAGGATACGGGGGCCGACGAGGATGGTGGTGGCGTCGAAACCCGGGTCCCCCTCGAATTCCAGCGCTCCGGTGAAGTCCCAGGAACGCCCGTCCGGGCTGGTGAGCACGACCGGGGTGGGGGAGTCCCCGTGGCCGGTGACGGCGAGCATGAGCCAGCCTGAGTGCCCCAGGTGCCGGTCGTCGGCGGTTTCCCAGTCGGGGACGACACACGGGGAACGGAAACGGCTGTGGCCGTCGATGTCGCTGACCACGTCGCCGATCCGCTGGACGCGGTGGTCCATCGCGAATTCGTCGTCGGCGACGGGGCAGGCCTCACCGAGCTCCGCCAGGTGTGCAACCTGGATGGAGGTGCCGGCGGCGGTGACGGAGGTGAAGTAGAGGTCCAGCCCTTCCCCGTTGGCCACCACCGCACCGGCCCGCAGGGCGGTTTCCCCGCCGACGGGCACGAGGGCATCGTCGCAGATCTCCCAGTCGAAGGGTCCGTCCTCGGAGACGACGTGGGCCCAGCGGGCGGGGGAATCGGGGGTGGGGCGGTACTGGTGGAACAGGTGCCAGGTCTCGCCGTCGAGGAGTACCCCGGCGGGGGCGTCCAGGACGCCGGATTCCGGCGTGACGTGCAGTTCAGGGCGGTGGTGACTGGGGCTCACGGGATTGATCTCCTCCTAGCGCAGCGACTGGTAGATGTCGACGGTCTGCTGGGCGATGGTGGCCCAGGAGAAGGCGTCGACGGCACGCTGGCGGCCGGCCTCGCCGAAGGCCTTGGCACGTGCAGGATCAGAGACCATTGCGTTGACCTGGGCGGCGATGTCGCGTTCGAAGGTCTCCGGGTCGTTCTCGTCGTAGTGGACGAGGGTGCCGGTCTCGCCGTCGACGACGACCTCGGGGATACCGCCGACGTCGGAGGCGACGACCGCGGTGCCGCAGGCCATGGCCTCGAGGTTGACGATGCCCAGCGGCTCGTAGATTGAGGGGCAGACGAAGGTGTCGGCGGCGGTGAGGATCTCCTGGATCCGGTCGCGGTCGAGCATGTTCTGGACCCAGAAGATGCCGTCGCGGCGGGACTGCAGCTCCTCGACGAGGGCAGTGGTACGGGCGGCGATCTCCGGAGTGTCCGGGGCTCCGGCGCACAGGACCAGCTGCACACCTTCATCGAAGTGGGCGGCGGCCTTGACCAGGTGCTCCACGCCCTTCTGACGGGTGATACGTCCGACGAAGGCGACGATGGGGCGGTCCGGGTCCACGCCCAGTTCGGTGAGGACGGACTCCTCGGCCTGCCCGAAGGTGGGGCGCGGCTGCCACAGCTGGGTGTCGATGCCGTTGAGCACGACGTGGACGCGGTCGGGTTCGATGCGCGGGTAGGCATCGAGGATGGAGTCCTTCATCCGGGCGGAGACGGCGATGACGGCGTCGGCGTATTCCATGGCGTTCTTCTCCGACCAGGAGGAGACCTCGTATCCGCCGGCGAGCTGCTCGCGCTTCCAGGGGCGGTGCGGCTCCAGGGAGTGGGCGGTGGCCACGTGTGGGATGCCGTGCAGGCGGGCGGCGAGGTGGCCGCCGAGGCCGGCGTACCAGGTGTGGGAATGGACGACGTCGACGTCTGCTGCCGCCTCGGCCATGCGCAGTCCGGTGGACAGCGTCCTGATCGCCGGGTTGGCGTCCTCGAGTGCCGGGTCGACTCCGTGGACGTGCACACCCGCCATGTCGCGGGGGGCGCCCATGCAGTGGACGTCCACCTCCGTGATCTCACGCATGAACCGGGTCAGCTCCGTGACATGGACTCCGGCACCGCCGTAGACCTCCGGGGGATATTCTCTGGTCAACATTCCGACTCTCATGACAGTCAAGGGTAGCCACGCAGCTCCCTGACTGCAGGGGGTGTCGGGGGTAGCGGGTGATCCGCGGGTAATGCGAGGTCACCCCACCCGGGGGCCACAGGAGAAATGAATGTCACCTTCCCCGGCGAAAACCCCCACGAGCACCTAGATTGGGATTCGTGAAGACTCAGCCGAATGTTCTATCCATTGTTCTCGCCGGCGGCGAGGGTAAACGACTGTTCCCGCTCACCGAGGACCGCGCCAAGCCCGCGGTCCCGTTCGGGGGTAGTTACCGTCTCATCGACTTCGTTCTGTCGAACCTGGTCAACGCGGGCTACCACAAGATCGCGGTGTTGACCCAGTACAAGTCGCACTCGCTGGACCGCCATATCTCCCAGGCCTGGGCGTTACACGGCCCGGTCAGCCAGTACATCGCCTCGGTGCCTGCCCAGCAGCGCCGCGGCAAACGCTGGTTCACCGGTTCCGCGGACGCCATCGTCCAGTCCCTGAACCTGATCTACGACGAGAAGCCGGATTACGTCATCGTCTTCGGTGCGGATCACGTCTACCGCATGGACCCCTCGCAGATGGTCGAGGAGCACATCGCATCCGGCAAGTCCTGTTCGGTCGCGGGCATCCGTGTCCCGCGGGCTGACGCCTCCGCCTTCGGTGTCATCGAAGCCGACGACGAGGGCAACATCACCGAGTTCCTGGAGAAGCCGGCCGATCCGCCCGGCACCCCGGATGACCCGGACGTCACCTTCGCCTCCATGGGTAACTACGTGTTCACCACGGACGCCCTGATCCAGGCGCTGCTGGAGGACGAGAAGAACGAGGACTCCGACCATGACATGGGCGGTGACATCATCCCGTACTTCGTCAACCGCGGTGACGCCCACGTCTACGATTTCTCCCGCAATGAGGTACCGGGTGCCACGGAGCGTGACCAGGGTTACTGGCGTGACGTCGGCACCATCGACGCCTACTACGAGGCGCACATGGACCTGATCTCCGTCCACCCGGTGTTCAACCTGTACAACCGCATGTGGCCGATCCACTCCACCGATGACCAGAACTTCCCGCCCGCGAAGTTCACCCAGGGCGGCATCGCCCAGTCCTCGATGGTGGCCCCGGGTTCGATCATCTCCGGCGGCACGGTCCGAAACTCGGTGCTGGCCGGTGACGTCCATGTCGCCGAGGGCGCGACTGTCGAGGGGTCTGTGCTGCTACCGGGCGTGCGCATCGGCCGGGGGGCCGTCGTCCGCCACGCGATCCTGGACAAGAACGTCTACGTCCGCGAAGGCGAGATCGTCGGCGTCGACCGCGGCCGCGACGAGGCCCGCTTCAAGATCTCCTCCGGCGGTGTCGTCGTGGTGGGCAAGAACGAGGTCGTCTAGCAGGAGCCGGCGGGCCGGGGGCGTCAGCTGAGTGAACGTCCGCGGCCCGCTTCTCGACGCCCGTTCTACCCCAGCCGTGTGATCAGCGTCAGTCCGGAACCCAGCGCCAGGCGGGTGACCAGGGCGCCCTCCAGGTTGCGGGCCAGCTCATCGGTTTCCCGGGCGGCCGCGGTGGAGCGGTCGCGGCGGGAGTCGTCGGAGAGGGTGCCGTCGAGGAGCGAGTCCGCCAGGACCAGCGTGCCGCCGGAGGCGAGCAGCGGCCAGGCAGCCTCGAGGACGGCGGGGAGTTCGACGGGTGGGACCTCGGCGTAGACCAGATGGTAGGAACCGGCCGCCAGGCGACTCATCACGTCGAGGGGGCGTGAGGGGAGGAAACGGACCCGGGAGGGGGCGTAGCCGGCCTCGCGGAAGACGGCGCGGGCCTGGGTCTGATGCTCGACCTCGGGGTCGATGCACGTCATCGTCGCGCGGGGTCCCAGGCCGCGGAGGACGTACAGGCCGACGACCCCGGCGGCGGGGGTCACGGCCACGGCTCCGGTGGACTTCTCGGAGCCGGCGGAAGCCGCGAGGGTGGCCAGGAGCTGGCCGGTCATCTCGTCGGGGACGGAGAGCCCGAACTCCTCGGCGTCGCGTCGGGCCGCGGCGAGGGCGTCGGGATTCTCCGAGGTTGATTCGATGTAGGAGCGCAATGCGTAATAAGCCGTGTCAGTCACAATTGACCAGTCTAGGTTGCCGCGGGACTGTTTTCCCCGGACCCGCGGGTTTGTGACGGATGTGGCCAGTGGGTCCCTTCCGGGGGTCTTCACAGAAGGTTGCCAGTTCATTGTGTAGTGTTCCGCAGTCCGATGTAGCACGATGGATGTCATGACGCGCACCACAGGATACGACGACCAGAACCAGGCCGACGACCTCACCGGTACTGCCGCGTTCGATGCCGGACAGGGGGAGATGCCGGGCTGGGGAGAGCTGGTGGCGGAACATGCCGACAGTGTCTACCGTCTCGCCTTCCGTCTCTCGGGTAATCCGCACGACGCCGATGATCTCACCCAGGAGACCTTCATGCGCGTGTTCCGTTCCCTCAAGCACTATCAGCCGGGCACCTTCGAGGGGTGGCTCCACCGCATCACCACCAACCTCTTCCTGGACATGGTCCGCCACCGCAGCAAGATCCGCATGGAGGCCCTGCCGGAGGACTACGACCGTCTCCCGGGCACCGACATGACCCCGGAGCAGGCTTATAACGTGGCCAACCTCGATCCCGCCCTCCAGGCAGCACTGGACAGCCTCAGCCCTGATTTTCGGGTGGCTGTGGTGCTGTGTGATGTGGTGGGCATGTCCTACGATGAGATCGCTGACACCCTCGGCGTGAAGATGGGTACCGTGCGCTCCCGCATCCACCGCGGCCGGACCCAGCTGCGGGCCAGTCTGGAGGTCGCCGCCCAGAAAGATGAGGGCGCCCAGCTGCTGCTGCGGACCCGCTGAATCTTTCGCGAGTATTCTGGCGGTAGAAGAATGTGAGGAGGCCAGTGGTATCGATGATCCGTCCCAACCTGTCGCGCTTTCCGCGCCGACCGCGTGGGCGCCGGGAGTTCGCCTCTGTCGAGCATCTGAGTCCGGAGGCCGTCGCAGCTTTCGTGGACGGGGAACTCACGGACCCCGCGACGCACCGCGCCCGCGTGCACCTCGTGCACTGCGGGGAGTGCCGTAATGAGATCGAGAGGCAGCGGGGTGCCTCGGAGTGGCTGCGCGGCTCCAACATCGGGGAAGACGTCCGCGCACCCCATGACCTGCTCGCCCGGTTGACGGGTATCGCCAGCGGCCCAGTGAAGGCGGGGCCGGATGCGGAGTCCACCCCCACCCCCGGGCCGGAGTGTCTGCTGGACAAGGTGGAGATGATGCTGCGGGCGGTCAGGCGCAACCAGGGACTCTAGACCGGTCCCCACCGTGCGGTGGGGCTAAGGTGGATATGTGTTTCAGAGTATCGGTTGGCTGGAGATCTTCACGCTGGTGATCGTGGCCCTCATCGTCGTAGGACCGGAGCGTCTGCCCGGCCTGATCGAGGATGTGCGCGCCGCGATCTTCGCGGCACGTCGCGCGATCAACAATGCCAAAAAGGAGCTCAACGGTGAGCTCGGCGAGGAATTCGAGCAGTTTCGTAAACCTATGGAACAGGTTGCCGAGTACACGCGCCTGGGGCCGCGGGGCGCCATAACGAAGGCGCTTTTCGACGGCGACGATTCCGCCCTCGACGATTTCGATCCGAAGAAGATGATGGAGGAGGATCCGCGCACCCCGCAGCCGCAGCCTTCCCAGCAGCAGGCGCGGGGGGCACGCCTTTCGGGCCCGCAGTATCCAGGCCAACCCGACCGGGATGGTCGGGAGGGCGGGAAGGGCGATTACGGGACCGGGGGCGGTTTCTCCTGGACGGACATCACCTGAGGGTGGTCTGGGGTCCTGGGGCCCCGTGCGGGCCGAGCGGACCGGTGGGAAACAATGCATATAATCTGCCGGAAATTATTTATGCAGATGAATTTCTGACTATTGCCCGGTAAATTTCAGTCTTTCGGAAGCGTTATTGAACGACGTAGACTGTCGAATTCGGGGGGAAAAAAGGGGGCGGATGGGTGGATTCCGCCTTCCGGTAGGGAGTGTTCTATGCATCCTGTGTTTCGGCGGATGCGCAGCATAAGTGGCTCTATCTGGACTTATGGAGAGAGTGCCTGCCGGGCCACCCCTGGAATGGGGTGGTGAACTGCGGTCCGAATAGCTGTGTCCCACCATCTGCGGATGGTGGGACGTTCGCTTTTTCCAGGCCCACCTCGGTGCCGGCAGGGCCGGGGATGAAGCTCGGACTACTTCCGGCTCACACCCAGGCCCAGAGGCTTCCCGGCGAGGGAGTCACGGCGGGTCATCAGCTGCTCGGCGATCGCCGCAATGGCCACCCCGGCGGGGGAGTCCGGCTCTGAGACGGCGATGGGGTTGCCGTCATCGCCGTGGACGCGCAGCTGCGGGTCCAGGGGGATCTGGCCGAGGAGGGGGACCTCCCCGCCGGTGAGGACGGAGAGACGTTCGGCGACGTGTTCGCCGCCGCCGGCCCCGAAGACGTCGAGGGTGGAGCCGTCGGGGAGCACCATGGCGGCCATGTTCTCGATGACACCGGCGACACGCTGGCGGGTCTGCTGTGTGATGGAGCCGGCCCGCTCCGCGACCTCGGCGGCCGCGGCCTGCGGGGTGGTCACGATGAGCAACTCGGCGTTGGGCACCAGCTGGGCCACGGAGATGGCCACGTCGCCGGTTCCGGGCGGCAGGTCCATGAACAGGAAGTCCAGGTCGCCCCAGAAGACGTCGGCGAGGAACTGCTGGATCGCACGGTGGAGCATGGGGCCGCGCCAGACGACGGGGGCGTTGCCGTCGACGAAGTGGCCTATGGAGATGAGCTTCACACCGTGGGCGATCGGCGGCATGATCATGTCGTCGACGGCGGTAGGGCGCTGCTCGGAGCCGAGGAGACCGGGCACGGAGTGACCGTAGATGTCGGCGTCGAGGACACCGACCTTGAAGCCGCGGGCGGCCAGTGCGACGGCGAGGTTCACGGTCATGGAGGATTTGCCCACGCCGCCCTTGCCGGAGGCCACCGCGTAGACGCGGGTGGTGGAATCGGGCTCGGCGAAGGGGATGGTGGGTTCCTCGGCGCCGCCGCGCAGGGATACGCGTAGTTCGCGGCGCTGTTCGTCACTCATGACGTCAGTGGTGACGGTGACGGCACCCACGCCGTGGAGTTCCTCCAGGGCGGCCTGCGCGTTGCCGGTGATGGTGGATTTCATCGGGCAGCCGGCGATGGTGAGGTAGATTTCGACCGCGACGTCCGGGCCGGAGACGTTGATTGACTTGACCATCCCCAGCTCGGTGAGGGGCTTGCCGATTTCAGGATCCTCTACGCGGGACAGCGCGCTGCGGACAGCGGATTCGGTGATAACAGACATGGCACACCCATCGTAGTAGGCATGTCAACGATCAGGGTCTTCGGCCAGGTCACCCTGGATGGGCTCGGAGAGGTCTCCTGCGGAATCAATGACATCGGCGGAGACGTCGTCGAGTTTGGCCTCCAACCGCTCCAGCAGCCCGCGCAGGTCGTCGAGTTCGTGGCGCAGATAGTCGCGGGAGACCATCTCGCCGACGGCCAGGCGCACCCCGGCGAGTTCCCGGGCGAGGAATTCGGTGTCGGCCTTGGTCTGTTCGGCACGCCGCCGGTCCGCGCTGACGGTGACCTTGTCGCGGTCCTCCTGCCGGTTCTGCGCCAGCAGGATCAGGGGTGCGGCGTAAGCGGCCTGGGTGGAGAAGGCGAGGTTGAGCAGGATGAAGGGGTAGGGGTCCCATTTCCAGATGAACCACCCGCCGGCGTTGAGCGCGATCCACACGATGACGATGATGGTCTGCCACACCAGGTACTGACCGGTGCCGAAGAAGCGGGCGACCTTCTCGGCGCCGGCGCCCACGGCGTCGTCGTCGAAACGCGGGAGCCTGCGCCGGCCACCGACGGGGGTGTCCAGGTCAACGCTTCTGTATTCAGCCACGGTCCACCTGCTTATCCACGCCCCTGCGCCGCGCCGGGCGCACGCCCTCCGAACGCCAGTCCTCGGGCAGGAGGTGGTCGAGGAGGTCGTCGACGGCCACCGCCCCGAGGAGGTGGTGGTCCTCGTCGAGGACGGGTCCACATACGAGGTTGTAGGTGGCGAAGTAGCGGGCGGCGGTCTCCTGGTCGTCATCGGCGTAGAGCGGTGGCAGGTCCGGGTCTAGGATGCCACCGACCAGCGTCGAGGGTGGTTCACGCAGCAGTTTCTGCAGATGGACGCAGCCGAGGTATTTGCCGGTCGGTGTCGCGGTCGGTGGGCGGACGATGAAGATCAGGGAGGCCAGGGAGGTCGGCAGGTCGGGGTCACGGGCCAGGGCGAGGGCCTCGGCGACGGTGGTCTGCGGGGTGAGCACCAACGGCTCCGGGGTCATCAGGGCGCCGACGGTGTCGGGGGAGAAACTCATGAGCCGGCGCACCGGGGCGGATTCCTCCGGATCCATGAGCTCGAGAAGCACCTCCGCCTTGTTGTCCGGCAGTTCCTGGAGGATGTCGGCGGCATCGTCCGGGTCCATCTCCTCGAGGACGTCCGCGGCGCGTTCGATGTCGAGGGTCTCCAGCAGCTCGGCCTGGTGGTCCTCGGGCAGTTCCTGGAGGATGTCGGCGAGGCGTTCGTCGTCGAGTTCGTTGGCCAGGCGGTGCCGCTGGCTGGTCGGCAGGTCGTGGAGGTAGTTGGCCACGTCCGCCGGGCGCATCCGGTCGAAGGCGGCGATGGTCTCGGCGATGGTGTCGGACTGGCCCACGCCGGCAGCGGTCACGCCGTGGATATGGGACCAGGGGACCGGGATCAGCTTCGGGGAGCGACCGAATTTCGGCCGGGAACCGAAGACCGCGGCGCGGGTGATCACCCAGTCACGGGTGCGGGAGCGCTCTAGTTCGACATCAGCGATCTCGACGGCCCGACCGTGCAGTTGCGGCTGCTCCGGGGCATCGGTGTGCACCTTCGAACCCACCAGGTCCCCCATGACGGTCAGCTCACCGGAGCGGACCTGGAAGGCCCGCATGGACACCGAACCCGTCGCCAGGGTGATGTCGCCCGGTTCGATCGCGGCGATGCGCAGCATGGGCACGAAGATACGGCGGCGGTTTACCAGTTCGATGACGACCCCCAGGGCGCGCGACTGCTGGCCGTGGGGGCGGATGTTGACCACGACGTCGCGGACACGCCCGATCGGGTCCAGATCCGGACCCCGGACCTGCAGACCGACCAGGCGACCTGCGTACACACGGGAGACAGCACTCATGGGCACAAGTGTAGACCGGAACCAAACACCCCTCCGGCACGTTGAACGGGTATGAGCACTCCTTTACGTCCCCGCCCGACGGGCTGGCCGATCGGCAGCTTCGGATCCTACGAGGATGCGCAGGCGGCCGTCGACAAGCTCTCGGACGTGCAGTTCCCGGTGCAGGATCTCACCATCGTGGGGGTGGACCTGATGGAGGTGGAACGCGTCACGGGTCGGCTGACCTGGGGGCGGGTCATCGGCGGTGGTGCTCTGTCCGGTGCGTGGATCGGCCTGTTCTTCGGGCTGCTGTTCGGTCTGCTCGGCGGCGGATTCCTCACTCCTCTGCTGCTGGGCATGGCCATCGGTGTGATCTTCGGCATCGTCAGTGCCGCGGTGCCCTACGCGATGTCGGCGGGCCGCCGCGACTTCACCTCCCGGACCCAGATCGTCGCCGGCCGCTACGACGTGCTGGCGGACCCGGCCCGGGCCGCCGAGGCACGCGACATCATCGCCCGTTCCGGGCTGACGCGGCAGGCGGGTTCCGGCGGGTAAACTTTCCAGTCATGAACCGCCTCCTCACCCGCGCAGCACTGCCCGCACTCGGCCTCGTGGGACTGCTGTCCCTGAGCGCGTGTACCGCCGCGGAGCCGGGGCGTGACCCCAATCCGAACCACACCAAGGCCGTGGAGATCTCCGTGTCCGCGAACTCACCGGAACAGCTGATCCTCGGTGAGGTCTACGCCCAGACGCTGCAGGAGCTGGGCCGTTCGACGAATCTGAGTATCGTCGACACCCCCCACGCCACCAGCCGGCTGGACCGGCTGCGCTCGGGGGAGACGGACATGATCATCGGCTGCACCGGGGTCTTCCTCCACACCCTTGACCCGGTCCGGGCGGAGGAACTGGCGGGGGAGATCGCCGCCGATGAGGTCGAGGACCCCTTCGACGAGGCCTACCGTGAGTTCATCGGGGCCCTGCCCGGCAACATCATCTCCCCGGACCCCTCCTCCGCGCAGGCCTGCGCGGAGGAGGCACGGGAGAAACAGGCGCCGGACCTGCCGCGGTCGGTGGTGCCTGTGTATAAGCGGGAGCTGTTCGACCGGACGGAGCTCGTGGAACTGACCGCTGTCACCAGGCTGCTCACGACCGAGGACATCGCCACCCTCGTTGACTCGGCGGCCGAGGAGTCCTCCGCCTCCCGCGCGGTCGCTGCCTGGCTCGGCTGAACCCGGCCCGGGAGCGAACCCGGCCGGAGAAAAAGGGGACCGCCCCCGTCCGGTGTGAACCGGGCGGGGGCGGTGTTCTCAGACAGGGCGGCGGTTAAGCGAATGCCTCGTCGAGCAGCTGGGCCTGCTCCAGCTGGTGGACCTTGGCCACACCGGTCGCGGTCGAGGACTGCGCACGGCGGGAGATACGGCGCATCTCCGGCATGCCCGGGATCAGGTTGCGCAGGTGCTCGTTGTAGAACGGCCACGGGCCCTGGTTGGCTGGCTCGTCCTGGACGAAACGGATCTCGGTGGCGTTCGGGAAGTGCTCGAACGCGTCACGCAGACGGTTGAACGGGATCGGGTGCAGCATCTCCACACGGACGATCGCGATGTCATCGCGGTTGTCCTTGGCGCGGCGCTTCTCCAGCTCGTAGTAGATCTTGCCGGAGCAGAGCATGATGGTGGTCACCTTGTCGGTGTCACCGACCTTGTTGCCCTCCAGATCAACCAGACGCGGGTCGTTGTAGACCGACTGGAAGCTCTTGATGTCGGTGAAGTCCTCCACTGCGGAGGCGGCATCCTTGAGACGCAGCATCGACTTCGGGGTGAAGACGACCAGCGGGCGCTTCATGGTGCCCAGCGCGTGGCGGCGCAGCAGGTGGAAGTGGTTCGCCGGGGTGGTCGGCTGGGCCACGGTCATGGAACCCTCGGCGCACAGCTGCAGGAAGCGTTCGATGCGGGCGGAGGAGTGGTCCGGGCCCTGGCCCTCGTAGCCGTGCGGCAGGAGGAGGATCAGTCCGGAGGTCTCGCCCCACTTGGCCTCACCGGAGGAAACGTACTCGTCGATGATGGTCTGCGCACCGTTGGCGAAGTCACCGAACTGTGCCTCCCATGCGACGACGGCGTCCTGGTTGCCCACGGTGTAGCCGTATTCGAAGCCCATTCCGGCGAACTCGGTCAGCGCAGAGTTGTACACCATGAACTTGCCTTCACCCTTGGACTGGGCCAGGGCATGCAGCGGGTTGTACTCGTCACCGGTGCGCGGGTCGATCGGGACGGCGTGGCGCTGGGTGAAGGTACCGCGGCGGGAGTCCTCGCCGGCGAGGCGGACGAGCCTGCCGGTGTTGGCCAGGGAGGAGAAGGCGATGAGCTCGCCCCAACCCCAGTCGATGCCGCCTTCGCGGACGGAGGCGGCGCGGCGCTTGGCCACCGGTGCCACACGCGGGTGGAACTCGAAGTCCTCCGGCGGGGTGGAGTAGGCCTGACCGATCTCCAGCAGCTCCTCGCGGGTGATGGAGGTGTCCAGACCGCGGGTCAGCTCCTGGGAGGAGGTGATGCCGGTCTGCTCCTGCGGGCTGCCCTTCTCGGATTCCTTGACCTCGTTGAAGACGGACTCCATCTGGTCGTGGAAGTCACGTGCCGCCTTCTCCGCGTCCTCGGCGGAGAGGTCGCCACGGCCGACGAGGTCGTCGGTGTAGCGGGCACGGACGGACTTGCGGTCGGTGATGATCTCGTACATCTGCGGCTGGGTCATCGACGGGTCGTCGGCCTCGTTGTGGCCGCGGCGGCGGTAGCAGATGAGGTCGATGAAGACGTCCTTGCCGAAGCGGCGGCGGTACTCGGTGGCCAGCTGGCCGACCCACACCACAGCCTCCGGGTCGTCACCGTTGACGTGGAAGACCGGGGTGTCGAAGCCCTTGGCCAGGTCGGTGGCGTAGTGGGTGGAGCGGGAGGAGTCCGGGGTGGTGGTGAAGCCGATCTGGTTGTTGACCACGATGTGGATGGTGCCACCCACGGTGTAGCCGCGCAGGCCGGCGATGTTGATGGTCTCCTGGACGATGCCCAGGCCCGCGAAGGAGGCGTCACCGTGGAGCATCATCGGGACGACGGTGTAGCCGTCGTCGCCCTTGTCCAGGATGTCCTGCTTGGCGCGGGCGATGCCCACCACGACCGGGTCGACGGCCTCGAGGTGGGAGGGGTTGGCGGTCAGGGAGACCTTGATCTCACCGTCGCCGAACATCTGGATGTGGCGACCCTCGGAGCCGAGGTGGTACTTCACATCCCCGGAGCCACCGATCTGGCCCTGGGTCATGTTGCCCTCGAACTCGTGGAAGATCGTCGCCAGCGGCTTGCCCACGATGTTGAACAGGACGTTGAGGCGGCCACGGTGCGGCATGCCGATGACGACCTCGTCGAGGCCCTGGCCGGCGGCCGTGTCGATGGCGGCGTCCATGAGCGGGATGAGTGCCTCGGCACCCTCCAGGGAGAACCGCTTCTGGCCCACGTACTTGGTCTGCAGGAAGTTCTCGAAGGCCTCGGCGGCGTTGAGCTTCTGCAGGATGTACTTCTGCTCGGCGTTGGTGGGCTTGGGCATGCCCGCCTCAAGGCGGTCCTGCAGCCACTCGCGCTCATCACGGTCGAGGATGTGGGTGTACTCGGTGCCGACCTTGAGGGTGTAGGCGGCGCGCAGGCGGGAGAGCACCTCGCGCAGGGTCATGGTCTCCTTGCCGCCGAAGCCACCGACGTGGAAGATGCGGTCGAGGTCCCAGATGGTCAGGCCGTGGGTCTCGATGTCGAGGTCACGGTGGTCCGGGACGGGCATGCCCGGCTGGTGCCACTGCAGCGGGTTGGTGTCGGCGATGAGGTGGCCGCGGGAGCGGTAGGCCTCGATCAGCTGCATGACGCGGGTGTTCTTGTCGAGGCCGCGGTTCGGCAGGTCCTGAGCCCAGCGCATCGGGGCGTAGGGGACGTTCATCCGGTCGAAGATGTGGTCCCAGAACTTGTCGTCGGTGAGCAGCTGCGACATGGTGCGCAGGAACTCGCCGGACTCTGCACCCTGGATGACGCGGTGGTCGTAGGTGGAGGTGATGGTGACGAGCTTGCCCACACCCAGCTCGGCGAGGCGGTCCTCGGAGGCGCCGGCGAACTCGGCCGGGTAGTCCATGGAACCGACACCGATGATGGTGCCCTGCCCCTTGGTCAGGCGGGGGACGGAGTGGCGGGTGCCGATGCCGCCCGGGTTGGTCAACGAGACGGTGACACCCTGGTAGTCGTCGAGGGTCAGCTTGCCGATGCGCGAGCGGGCGACGATGTCCTCGTAGGCCTCGACGAACTCGTCGAAGGCCATGGACTCGGTCTTCTTGATGGCGGCGACCACGAGTGCGCGGGAGCCGTCCTTCTGGGGGAGGTCGATGGCCAGACCGATGTTGATGTGGTCCGGGGTGACCACGGAGGGCTTGTCGTCGATGACGTCGTAGGAGACGTTCATGTCCGGGTGGGCCTGGATTGCCTTGGCCATGGCGTAGCCGATGATATGGGTGAAGGAGATCTTGCCGCCGCGGGTGCGGGCCAGGTGGTCGTTGACCATGGCACGGTTCTCGAACATCAGCTTGACCGGCATGTCGCGCACGGAGGTCGCGGTGGGGACCTCGAGCGACTCGTCCATGTTCTTGGCGATGGCCTTGAACATGCCGCGCAGCGGCTTGGCGCCGGCCTCCGGCTTCGGGGTGGCTGCGGCACGGTCGATGGGGGAGACCGGCTTCTTCCGGTTCTTCGGTGCCGGGGCGGCCTTCTTCGCCTCCTGCGTCACCGCGGTCTCCCGCTTCTGCGGCTTATCAGATCCGATGGGACCCGCAGAGGGGACAGAGACGGGCTCAGCGTTTGCCTTTGTCTGAGCCTTGGCCTTAACCTGCTCTGCCTTGGGTGTAGCTGCAGCGGACACCGGGGCGCCGTTCTTCTTGAACAGCTCCCGCCATTCCTGGTCCACGGACTGGGGGTCCTTCTGGAACTGCTGGAACATCTCGTCTACCAGCCACTCATTCGGGCCGAAAGTACTTGCGCTGCTCACGGCAGATGCTCGCCTCTTTTCGTTGCTTCTTGGTGCAGTCGTCTAACTGACAATAATCGTCCACTACAGGGTAGCGTGTCGCCACTCTGCACCCATCACCGCTGGGGGCGTTTCCTCCACCCCCGTCAGGGGTGTGCCCGCCACAGGGCGGAGTACACACCCTGCCGGTCCAGCAGTTCCGGGTGGGATCCGTCTTCGATGATACGTCCATCATCGATGACGAGGATTCGGTCGGCCCTCGCGGCGGTCGCCAGCCGGTGCGCCACAACCACGGATGTGCGCCCCCGGGTGATGCGGTCCGAGGCGTCCAGGACGGCTGCCTCGGTGGCCGGGTCGAGGGTCGCGGTGGCCTCATCGAGCAGCATCACATCAGGGTGGAGCAGTTCGGCGCGGGCCAGGGCGATGAGCTGACGCTGACCGGAGGACAGACCCCGGCCGCGCTCGCCCACACTGTGCCGGAAGCCGCCCGGGATGCCGGCGATGATGTCGAGTGCACCGATGCGCCGAACTGCCTCCTCGATGTCGTCTTCGGTCGCGGAGGGGTCACCGTAGGCGATGTTCTCGGCGACGGTGCCGATGAACAGGTGCGCCTCCTGCGGGACCTGCGCGATCGACCGCCGCCACCCGCTGAGGGGGAACTCCCGGATATCGGTGCCGGCGGCCGTGACGCGTCCCCCGACGGGGTCGTAGAAGCGGGCCAGCAGCTTCACCACGGTGGATTTGCCCGCCCCCGTCGGACCGACGAGGGCGACGGTGCTGCCCGGCGTGATGGTCATGTCCATTCCGGCGGCCACGAGCTGGCCGTCGGGGCTGTAGGCGAAGGAGACGTCCTCCAGGGCGAGGGTGCCGCGGGCTGCGGTGGCGGCGTCGTCACGCTCCCGCGGTCCGGTGTCGGCGACGGTGGGGCGTTCGGCGAGCAGGTCGGTGATGCGGCGGAAGCCGACGGCGGCCTGCTGCCAGGAGTCGAAGATCTGGCCCAGCTGCTGGATGGGCCCGTAGAGCTGGGCCAGGTACATGACGAAGGCGACGAGTACGCCGGCGGTCAGTTGGCCGTCGGCGACGCGGGTGGCGCCGACGCCGAGGACGATTGCGGTGGTGATCTGGGAGATGGCGTTGACACCGGGGAAGTAGAGTGCGACGGCCAGCTGGGAATTCACGCGCAGGCGGCGGTAGCGTTCGGATTCCGCCCGGAACTCCTCGAGCGCGCCGTCGGTGCGTCCGTGCATCTGGGCGGTGCGCAGGCCGTTGATGTTCTCCTGGAAGGCGGCGTTCACGGTGCTGACCTGTTCGCGGGCGCGGGTGTAGAGGCGGGAGGAGATCCGCCGGAAGATGAGGGTGACCACCACGATGAGGGGGATGGCGGCCACAGCCACCAGGGAGAGTCCGGCGTCGGTCCAGGCGAGCATGCCGATGATGCCGACGAGGGTGCCCACGGAGACGATGGACTGGGCCAGGCCGGTCTGCAGGAAGGAGCTGAGGGTGTCGATGTCGGTGGTCATCCGCGTCATGATGCGCCCGGACTGGGTCGTCTCGTAGTAGCTCATGGACAGCCGCTGCAGGTGGGCGTAGCTGCGCAGCCGCAGGCCGTAGAGCAGGCGTTCACCGGTGCGCGCGGTGAGGACCACCAGTGCGGTGGCCGCGGCCCAGCTCACCGCGACAACCAGCAGGCCGCCGCCGGCGATCCACCACAGGGTGTCCAGGGAACGCTGGCCGACGCCGTCGTCGACGGCCCAGCGCATGAGGGTGGGGAAGACGAGGTCGGTGGCCACCCCGACGAGCAGCAGGCCGATGACGGCGAGGATGAGAAAGCGGACCGCGCGGAAGAGGTCGCGCACCCGGAAACCACTGCGGTCGGAGCGCAGCCGGGTGGTGTCGATGCGTGGCTGTTCATCCGCCGGCGGGAGCTTGTCGACGCGCGCCAGCAGTTCCGGCGTCGCGGTGATCGCGGCGGGACCACCACCGCCCCCGCCACCCCGGCCGCCGATGGCGCCGGAGACGTCGGCGACGTGCTCGGTGCGCTCAGTCGGCAGGTCCTCCGGCCACAACTGTGCACGTTCCGGTTCCGGCAGGGTGCTGCGGTCAGGCAGCGCGGCGGGGGAGGGGTCCATGATGGCGGTGAAGCGCGGATCCGCCGCCAGAGTCTCCGGGTCACCGGTGACGGTGATGCGGCCGGCGTCGATGATGGCCACGCGCTCAGCCAGGTCGAGGGTGGACTGGCGGTGGGCGATGGCCAGCACGGTGACGTCGGCCAGTTCGGCGCGCAGGCCGGCGAGGATGCGGGCCTCGGTGGTGGCGTCGATGGCGGAGGTGGCGTCGTCGAGGATGAGCACGCGGGGGCGGGCGAGCAGTGCGCGGGCCAGTGCGATGCGCTGGCGTTGGCCACCGGACAGGGTCAGGCCACGTTCGCCGACGACGGTGTCCAGGCCCTCGGGCAGGCGGTCGATGAACTCGGTGGCCTGGGCCAGATCCGCGGCGTGGCGGACCTGTTCCTCGGTGGCACCGGAACCCATGGCGATGTTCCCGCGGATAGTGGTGGAGTAGAGGAAGGCCTCGTCGAAGACGCAGGTGACGGCGCTGCGCAGGTCGGCGCGCCGCAGGTCGCGGTAGTCGACCTCCCGGCCGTCGGGGGTGGTCAGGGCGAGGGTGCCGGCGTCCGGGCGGTAGAAGCCGCCCGCCAGTTGCACGGCCATGGACTTGCCGGAGCCGGCCGGTCCGATGAGCGCGAGGGTCTCACCGGGGGTGATGTGCAGGGTGGTGCCGTCGAGCACCCGGTGGCCGCCGGTGCTGAACTCCACCCCCGTCAGCTTCAGTCCCAGGGGTCCTCCGGGGAGGTCGACGGGTTCGGCCGGGTCCGGGTCCTGCGGGCGCATGTCCAGGATCTCGGTGATCCGGTCGAGGGAGGCCAGGCCCATCTGGAAGGTGACGATCATCGAGGAGAGCATCCCGACGATCTGCGTCAGCGAGGTCAGGTAGACGGAGAAGGCGAAGAAGGTGCCCACGGTGATCTCCCCGCGCAGCACCAGCCAGCCGCCGAGCAGGATGTTGATCACCAGCGCGACCTGGGGCAGGTTGCGCAGCAGCGGCTGGAAGCGGGACTGCAGTTTCGCGGCCCGCATCTTCGCGGCGTAGAGGGTCCGGCCCAGGCCGTCCAGGTGGTCGGTCTCGCGTTCCTCCTGGGCGAAGGCCTTGACCACCCGCACCCCGGTGACGGTCTGCTCGACGTGCGTGGCCAGGTCGGCGGTGGCCTGCTGTGCCACCCACGTCGCGGCGTACATGGAGCGCCGGGAGGCCACCGCCACGCCGACGATGACGGGCATGAAGGCCAGGGCGATGACGGTGAGCAGCGGGGAGACCCACAGCATGACGCCGATGGTGATCAGCAGCTGCACCAGCATGCCCAGGGCCCAGGGACCCATGGCGATCATGCCCTGGGTGGCGTTGAGGTCGGAGATTGAGCGGGAGACCACCTGGCCGGTGACGATGCGGTCCTGGCCTGGGCCGTCGAGAAGCTGGAGCCGGTCGAGGATACGCACCCGCAGTGTGTGCTGGGTGTCGATGGACAACCGGCCCGCGAGATACCGGCGCAGGAACTGGGTGAGGTAGCGCGCCACCGCCACCCCGATGAGCACCGCGATGATGGCGTACAGGGGCTCGAACTGCGGCAGCACCCGGGTGGCGGGGGATTCTGTCGCCGCCCCGGTGGCCACGTCCACCGCGGAACCGGTCAGCAGCGGGATGAGCACCTCGAAGACGACGGCCGCGACGGTGGTGAGCAGGGTGACGGCGGTGATGCCGCGGCGCTCCCGCAGCGCGGCGGTCAGTTCGCGGACGCCGGAGTGGCCCGCCACCTACTTCACCGGGTCGGTGAACCGGGCGGGTACCACCCCGAGGGATTCGCGCACGTTGGCGATGACGGACTTCGCCAACTTCCGGTTGGCCACCGTGCCGGCGATCGCACCGATGCCCAGCGGCAGGATCTTGCCGAACCACGCGCGCCGGAACTTCCGGGTCATGTACTTCAGGGCCGTGCGGATGAGGCGGTTGTTCATCTCGGTGAGCTTCGGGGCGGTGAAACGGGCGACGGTGGTCATCGTGGGCACTCCCTTCGTCGCACCGACATCGCCCACGAACGTGTCGACGACCGCGGAGCCCTTTGCCCCGAGCAGTGCCACGAGGATGAGTGTCTTGCGCCGGTTCTCATCGGTGATGTCGATGCCGCGCAGTTGTGCGCTGGCCAGGGTGTACCAGGCGGCGGCGTCGAGGAAGACGAGGGATTCTGCGCCGATGGCCGCGGCCCCGAGGAAGAAACCGATGCCCGGGATGGTGGCGGCCGCTCCGGCACCCGCGCCGGAGCTGGTGGTCAGGCGCAGGAAGTGCTGGTCGATGGTCTCCTGGATCTCCCGGGGGGAGGCCTCCGGCCGCCTCTTGCGCAGGTGCTCGACATAGGCGGCGATGGCCGCGGACTGCACGGAGACGGCCTTCTCCAGCGCGGAGATGAACAGGCGCCCGGCGGGGCCGATGTTGGTCTCCAGCACCGAAGGGTCGGAGCCCAGGCCGTCGAGGATGACCTGCTGCCCCGAATCACCCCGGGAATTGATGGACTTGGCGAGGGCCATGGCTGCTCCTTTCAACTACTCCAGAATAAACGACCCGGAGCTGCGGATGGTTCCCTCCCCGCCGCTGTCCTCAGTCCAGGTTGGCGTAGGCCTCGGCCGCCTCGACCTGCTTTTGCGTGGGGCGCACCCCGGTGTAGAGGATGAACTGTTCGGCGGCCTGGAGTGCCACCACTTCGCCGCCGTTGATGGTGGGCACCCCCAGTCGCTCGGCCGCTTCGATCAGCGGGGTGCGCACGGGATAGGCCACGACATCGAAGACGAGCTCGGCCGCTGCGATCGAGTCATCGGCGAAGGCCTGCGCGCGTTCCTCGGAGCCGCGCATGCCCAGTGGGGTGACGTTGACCAGCAGGCGGGCCCCGGCGGGCACCTCCGCGGAATAGGCCCAGTCATGGCGCTCGGCCAGGGCCGGGCCGGTCTCGGCGTTGCGGGCGACGATGGTGCCTGTCATGCCGTGGTCGGCCAGAGCCGCGACCACCGCACCGGCCATCCCACCGGAACCGCGCACCGCGACCGGCAGATCCGGGTCCACCCCATGGCTCTTCAGGAGGGCGGCCACCGCCACGTAGTCGGTGTTGTATCCGACGAGTTCACCGTCGGTGTTGACGATCGTGTTCACCGCCTGGATACGCTCGGCGGAGGGGTCGAGCTCGTCGATCAGGGGGATGACATCCTGCTTATAGGGCATGGACACACCCGCCCCCCGGATCCCCAGCCCCCGGATGCCGGCGACGGCCGCCGTGATGTCGGTCGGGGCAACCGCCTTGTAGAGGTAGTTGAGGCCGAGCTCGTGGTACAGCCAGTTGTGGAACCGCACCCCGTGGTTGCTGGGCCGGGCGGCCAGCGAGATACACAGTATGGTTTCGCGGTCGACGTAGTTCACCATAGCTCACTACCGTAGTGGGTATGGGCACGTCTGACATCCCCGGACCTCAGGTCCGCACCACCGCCGGGGTGGTGCGGGGGCTGGTGGACCAGCAGCTGGGAATCCGGACCTGGCGCGGAGTGCCCTTCGGCGCGAGCACCGGCGGTGACAACCGCTTCCGCGCCCCCCGCCGCCCCCGGCACTGGCGCGGCGTGCGCGACGCGACGAATTTCGGTCCCGTCGCCCCGCAGCCGACCTACTCGTGGACCGACCGGGTCATCGGTTCGGAGAACTGCCTCCACCTGGACATCGTGCGCCCCGACACCGACGAGGAACTGCCCGTGGTGGTCTACCTCCACGGCGGCTCCTTCATCATGGGTTCCTCACACGAGCCGATGCTGCGCGGCTACCAGTTCGCCACGGCCGTCAACTGCGTCTACGTCTCCGTGAACTTCCGCCTCGGCGCGCTGGGCTACCTGGACCTGCGCAGCCTCGGCGAGGACTGCGTGGCCAACCCGGCCCTGCGCGACCAGCTGCTGGCGCTGCAGTGGGTGCAGGCGAACATCGCCCAGTTCGGCGGCGACCCCGGCCAGGTCACCCTCATGGGGGAATCCGCGGGTGGGGCGGCGGTGGCCACCCTCATGGCCGTACCGGCGGCCGAGGGACTCTTCCACCGGGCGATCGTCCAGTCCCCGCCGATGACCATGGTGCACTCGCGTGCCCAGGCCACCCTCTGGGCCCGGGAGCTGGTCTACCAGATGGCGCTGCCGCGGCAGACCACGCTCAAGGACCTGCGCGCCGAACACCCCCACGACCTGGTGCGCGCCGGGCAGTCGATGATGTGGCGCGGCCGGGAGCTGCAGCACCTGAACACCACCTACGCCCCCACGGTCGACGGCACGCTGCTGCTCGACCACCCGCTGAAGGTCTTCGACGCCGGCCAGCAGCTGCAGGTGCCGATGCTGGTGGGCACGAATTCGGATGAGACGAGCTTCTCCAAATTCTTCTACATGCGCACCTCCGCGCGTTCGCGCGCCGCCCTGCGCCTGCTCACCGCCTTCGACCCGGAGGAGGCCTCCTTCGTGCTCTCCGCCTACGACGGGGCCCTCGACCGCGCCCAGTTCGCCGACCTGCTTGCCGACGCCCTCTTCTGGGCACCGTCCGTACGTCTGGCCACCGACCACAACCCGCTCGCCCCGACCTGGATGTACCGCTTCGACTACGCCCCGGCCGCCCTGCGCTGGCTGGGTCTGGGGGCGATGCACTCGCTGGAGCTGTCGGTGATCTTCGGGGATCCGGGGGCGTCGAGAACCTCCGGGCTCTCCCGCTTCGGCGGGATGGAGGGCATGGCGGAGCTGACCGACGAGATGCAGCACCACTGGGGCCGGTTCATCCACCACGGCTGTCCCGGCGCGGAGTGGCCCGCCTACCGGCCCCCGACCGACACTGCCCCGGCACGGGCGACCATGGTCTTCGACTCGCCCTCGCATGTGGAGTTCGACCCGAAGGCCCGCAAGCGGCGTGCCTGGGTCGACTACGACATGACCGAATGGGGCAACGGGCGGCCGGAGCTGCTCGCGGAGCTGGGACTGCTCATCAGCGCCGAGCTGGGCCGTTAGCGTCGGCTTCTGTCCGCCAGTTCGCGCAGTGCCCGGGTGAAGACGGCGGGTTTCTCGAAGTGGATGTCATGCCCGGCTGTGACGTGGACGGTCCGGTTATCCACCAGCAGCTTCTCCACCTTTGCCAGGTCCTCCTCGTTGAGGGCGGCCAGCAGGACCCCGTCTGCGCCGTAACTGGTGCTCGCCTTGAGGAAGGTCGTGGGTGCGGTGACGGAGCGTAGTGCGGTGGCCTGATCGAAATCCTCGTGCCAGCTCCGGGAGAGGAAGAAGGCGTGCGACCACCAGCGGTCAAAAGGATGGGAGATCGACTCCCAGATCCGGTTGATCGCCGGGCCCAGGTACCAGATGTTCGGGGTGGCCTGCGGGTGCTTCCGCCGCTGGGCGATGACCTGCCCGGAGATGAACGGCCAGACGCCGCCGAAGAGTGTGCCGATGTAGGCGTGGGGCAGTGCGTAGGCGAGATAGTCAGCCTCCCCGTCCGGCTCCTCCACCTGGGCGAGGTAGCCGGCCAGCAGGTCCAGGTCCTGTCCGACGAAGGTGCCCGGCACGCGCCCGGGTTCGGTGGCGAAGAAGGGGGCGTCCTCGATGAGCACACCTGCGATGTCGTCCGGGTGCCCGGCCGCCATCTGTACGGCGATCAACCCGCCGGAGGAGTGCCCGGCGACGAGGAAGGGGGTGTCGAAAAGCTCCCGGCCGAGCAGAACGAGGTCAGCGGCGATGACGGTCGCGCAGTAGTCCGCCCTGTTCCAGGAGGAGCCGCCGTGCCCGTGGACGTCGACGGCGACGACATCGAAATCCGCGCTGAGGTCGGGCAGCACCCTGGCGTAGTCGTACCACAGCGAACCCTGCCCGGGAATGAGCAGCAGACCGGGCCTGCCGGTGCCGCTGGTGCGGGCGTAGTGGAGGACGGTGCCCGGGCGGATCTCCCGGCGGTGGGTGGCCACGCCGGCGGCGTATGCCTTGTTGACCGGCCCCCGGTAATAGTTGCGGGTGGTGCGGTGGAGGCGCGCGGCGGCCAGGCCACCCGCCAACAGCAGTAGTCCAGTGGCGGTGGGCAGCATGGCGTCTCCGGGGCAGGCGGAAGGGGGTCTGTGGGGCCAGTATGCCTGATCCGGCCGGGCCGGCAGCGGGAATTCGGGCGGGGCCGGGGGCGGGTCGTCGGCATGTCACCGGTCACGGGGCTAGGCTGGTTGCGGATTGCCTGCCGTTGGCGGTCGTCGATAAGAGAACCGGGTTCACATGGAAGGACACCTAACACTCATGAGCTTCTTCGAGGACATTGCCACCGCCCTGGACACTGAGGGAATCGAGTCGCGGGTACACGATGACACCATGTCCGTGCCCATCACCTCTGACCTGGAGATTCAGTTCCAGGAGATCGATCCCCACATGCCGGCCGCGAATGTCTACATCGCCGCCGCCGACGTCGACGAGGATGACGAGAACTTCGAGGCCGTGCTCGTCTCCGTGGTGTTCTCCGCTGAGGATGCCGTGGCCACCGTGGCCCGCCACGTCGCCACCGACCAGGTGGTCACCGTGCTGCGCGACCTCCTGGAGGGCACCGACGAGCGCATCGGCGACCTGGAGTTCTACCAGGACGCCGTCAACGCCAACCTGGTGTGCGCCGAAGTCGGCCAGAACTCCGAGCTGCAGGTCCTCGTCGAGGTCCTCGACGGCGTGCCCAGCGCACTCGTCCAGTTCGTCGCCGCCGGAGACTCCTTCGAGGACCTCATCGACGAGGCCATCGACGAACTGTGGGAATCGGACGGGGAAGCCCAGCTGAGTGAGGAGGACCGCCAGCGCATGTTCGCCGACATCTCCGCCGACGTGGAGTTCGCCAACGAGGAGGTCCTCGACCTCGGTGTGTTCACCGACTTCGACCGCCTCTTCGACGTCATCTCGCTCGCCGCCGACCATGCCGAGGACTGGGAGGAGCAGCTCGCCCCCTTCGATGAGGACGAGTTCGAGGAGCCTGACGTCTACGACCTCTACGGCGCGGACGACGACTCTGAGGACGACCTGGACGACGAGGATGACTTGGACGACCTCGATGAAGATGAGGACGACGACGTCCGCGACGAGTGACTGACACCGCAGATGGTGCTGTCCCGGGTCCGGGAGCGTGTCTCCCGGCTACGTGAGAGGCCGCCGTTGGCGGAACGCCTGGCGGCGATGGACGAGAAGGTCGACCAGCTGCCGAGGCTGGGTGAGGTCGCCGTGACGCTCGAGAGTGCCGACGGCACGCTGCGCCACACCCACACCACCGGTGCACTCGACCCCGATGCGCGTTTCGCCGCGGGTTCGGTGAGCAAGCTGTTCACCCACGCCATCATCTTCCATCTCATCGATGCCGGCCGGCTGAGCTACGACAGTCTCATCGCCTCCCGGGTGGCCTCAGGTTCGCTGGCGGGACTGCACGTCATCCGGGGTGAGGACTACAGCGCCGACCTGACGGTCCGGCACCTCATCGACCACACCTCGGGCCTGGCCAGCTGGGAGGACACCCGGGACCCCGGTGGACGCAGCCTGCTGGAGCAGATCGTGGACTGGGACCGGGTGGTCACCGTCGACGAACAGATGGAGATCGCCGCCCGCGCCGGTGCGAAGTTCCCACCCGGGCAGGGCCGGCGGGCGCACTACTCCGACCTCAACGCTGAGCTGCTGTCCCAGGTGGCGCAGCACACCACGGGCCGGACCTTCCAGGAGCTGGCCAACCGCTACATCATCACCCCGCTCGGCCTGGAGCACACGACCTTCGTGGTGCCCGGGATCCGCGACTACGCGGAGGTGCACACCCGGAAGCACCCGGTGTGGTCCTCGCGCTACCTGTCCAGCTCACCGGCCTCCGGTGGGGTGGTGTCCACCGCGCAGGACCTGATGACCTTCATCCGGGCCTTCCACACCGGGGAGATCTTCGACCTGGCGCATATTCAGGACCCGGTGCTGCGCCGGATCCAGCACCGGCCGCTGCGCTATGGCGCCGGGATGATGGCGATGGGGATGACCCGGCCATGGAGCCCACTGGTGCCGGCCCCGCTGATCCTCGGGCACACCGGTGTCCACGGGGCCTTCGCCTTCTTCTGCCCTGTGCGTTCGGCGTTCATCGCCGGTTCGGTCAATTCGATGGACGCGTCCCCTTTCGAAGTGATCTACCGGTACCTAGCCGCGCTGTAGTTTCTGTTGCCGGTCCCGTTGATCCCACCCAGCCCGCCGGGAACCCGCGATCAGAACCCCGTGAGGGCAAACCTGTGCTCACCCCCGGAAAAGACTGGAAACCCTGCGAGGAGTCCTGAAATCAGGGTCGTCGCAGGGTTGGCCTCACAGGTTCGTCCGCGCAGGGTTTCTCAGGCCGCCTGCGTGAAGCCGACGAACAGGGAGGCAGGGGAGGGGATGGGGACGAAGTGGCGGTCGACGAGCCAGACGAAGGTGGCGGCGTGCCCGCTGGGGACCTCGTGGACGGAGTCGATGAGCTCATCGTCGACCAACGCCCGGACCCAGCCCTCCGCGAGCACAGGGTCGACCGCGCGGTGTTGGTCGGTGATGCGGAGCGTGATCAGGTAGACGGGTTCGCGTTCCCCGCCGTAACCGAGGACCCGGGCCTTGGCGCGCTCGCCCACGCGGCGGCGGGTGAGCGTCATGGTCAGGTCCCCGCCCGGCAGTGCCTTGCTCGGTGGCCGCCAGTTGGCGGTCGGCCGGGCCAGGGAACGGGGGTGATGGAGAATGGAGTGGAGATCACGCAGCGTCTCGGCCTCCCGGGTGCGCAGGGTGGCGGCGACGGCGGGCGGGGTGTTCAGGTGGTTGATGTTCATGGGCTACAACCTAGGACTCGGGAACGACACATCTGTTCGATAACTCGAACAAGTATACGATAATGGCTGTTTGCCGGGGGAACAGATAGTCTCTATGGCGATATGACAGATCAACAAAAGGTGCAGCACAGGATCCCCACGGAGATCTGGGTCCTGGTGTCGGCCGCCTTCATCATTGCCCTGGGATACGGGCTCGTGGCGCCGATCATCCCGCAGTTCGCCGTCAGCTTCGACGTCTCCATGGCCGCTGCCAGTGCGGTCATCTCCATCTTCGCCGCCTCCCGGCTGCTGTTCGCGCCGGTCTCCGGCCGACTCATCGACAAGCTCGGCTCGCGCCGGGTCTATCTCACCGGCCTGATCACGGTCGCGGTGACCACCGCCGCCGTCGCCGCTGCCCAGGAATACTGGCACATCCTGCTGCTGCGCGGCATCGCCGGCATCGGCTCGACGATGTTCACCGTCTCGGCCATGGGCCTCATCATCCGGCTCGCCCCGCCGGAGATCCGCGGCCGGGCCTCCGCGGTCTACGGCACCGCTTTCCTCGTGGGCAACATCATCGGCCCCGTCGTCGGCGCCGCGCTGTCCATGATCGGAATGCGCGCGCCTTTCGTCATCTACGGCATTTCCGTGGGCCTGGCCGCCTTCGTGGTGTGGTGGAAGATGCCGCGCCAGGACGATATCTCCCGCCGCAAGTCCGAGGAACCGCCGATGCGTTTCGGCGAGGCCTTCCGCGACAGCGCCTACCGTTCGGCCCTGGTCTCCGGTTTCGCCTTCGGCTGGATCAACTTCGGTGTCCGGGTGGCCACTCTGCCGCTCTTCGCGGCCGTCGTCTTCGAGCACGGCGGTGCCATCGCCGGCCTGGCCATGGCGACTTTCGCCGCCGGCAACGCCGTGGTGCTGCAGTTCTCCGGCCGCCTGGCCGACACGGTGGGACGCAAACCCCTCATCATCACCGGCCTGGTGGTCAACGCGATCTTCACCGGCTCGATGGGCTTCGCCGACAGTTTCTGGCTGTTGCTGGTCGTCTCCGCGCTGGCGGGTGCGGGTGCTGGCATGCTCAACCCGGCGCAGCAGGCGGTGCTCGCGGATGTCGTGGGTAACCAGCGCTCCGGCGGCAAGGTGCTCGCCAACTTCCAGATGGCCCAGGACTTCGGCGCGATCACCGGCCCCATCCTCATCGGTGCGGTCGCCGAGACCTACGGCTTCACCACCGGCTTCCTCATCTGCGGCGGCATCGGCCTGGCCGCTGCCGTGGTGTGGGCCTTCGGCCGCGAGACGCTTGCTGACACCCGCCCCACCCTCCGCGAGGCAGCGCAGACGCAGGAGACCGCCAGGTGACGGAGAAAGCCCCAGGAACTCAGGCGCAGACACCCATCCCGGAGAAGCGGGCGTGGTGGGCCCTGTCGGCGCTGAGCATCGGACTCTTCGTCACCCTGCTCGACCAGTCCCTGGTGGCGGTGTCCCTGCCGCGCATCCGGGAGGAGCTCGACGCCAGCATCAACCAGGTCGTCTGGGTCTCCGCGGTCTATCTGCTCACCTTCGCCGTCCCGCTGCTGATCACCGGCCGGCTGGGTGACCGTTTCGGACAGCGCAACGTCTACCTGGTGGGCATGGCGATCTTCACGCTGGCCGCCCTGGCCTGTTCCATGGCCCCGACCATCGAGTGGCTCATCTTCCTGCGCGCCGTCCAGGGGTTGGGTGGATCGCTGATCAACCCGCAGCCGCTGAGTATCATCCACCGCATCTTCGCCCGCGACCGGCGCGGTGCCGCCACCGGCATCTGGAGCGCGGTGGCCAGCTCCGCGGGGCTCTTCGGTCCCGTCATCGGCGGCGTGGTCGTGGGCACGGTCGGCTGGCGCTGGGTCTTCTTCCTCTATGTCCCCCTCGGCCTGATCTCCCTGCTCATGGTGGCCCGCTTCGTGCCGCGTCTGCCCACCGGCGCCAGCCGCATCGACCTGCTCAGTGGACTTGTCTCCCTCATCGCGGTGCTCGGCGTGGTCTTCTCCCTGCAGCAGGGTCCGGAACTGGGCTGGACCTGGTGGCTGTGGCTCATCCTCGCCGGTGGCCTGGTGGCCCTGTGGCTGTTCATCCGCCTGCAGCGCACCGCCACTGCCCGCGGCACCGACGCTCTCGTCCCGCTCGAGCTCTTCCGCCACCGCAACTTCGCCCTCGGCATCACCGCCGTGGCCACCCTCGGTTTCACCGTCTACTCGGTCAACCTGCCGATCATGCTCTACCTGCAGGTCGGCCAGGGCATGCCCTCCGAACTCGCCGGGCTCATGCTCGTGCCCATGGGTGTGATCTCCGTGTTCATGGCGCCCGTGATCGGCCGGATGACCGACCGGGTGGAACCGGGACGCATCTCGAAGATCGGCTTCCTGTCCATGATCGCCGCGATGACGCTCTTCGGCGTGTTCATGCACCTGGATCTGAACCCCTGGTGGATGCTGCTGCCTGTGGTCGCGCTCGGCTTCGCCAACTCCATGTGCTGGGCCCCGAACTCCACCATCTCCCTGCGCGATCTGCCCGCGGATCTGGTGGGGGCGGGTTCCGGCGTGTACAACACCTCCCGCCAGGTCGGTGCCGTGCTTGGCGCCGCGGCCCTGGGCGCGGTCATGCAGATGGGTACCCAGAACCTCAGCTTCGGGGCGGCGATGGGCAACGCCCTGCTCCTGCCGGTGGTCTTCCTGGTCATCGGCCTGCTGGCGGTGTCGAGGTTCCGGTCGGGGACGCAGAGCAGCAGCCACTGACCAGAGCGACCTGATCGCCTTCCACCAGCCCTCATTGCCCCATTTCAGAGAGGCAGACAGCAGATCGGTCGCCAGTTCATCATTGTGGAACCGGCGGAACATGGTCGAACCCTGCCTCATCAGCCGGACGTTGAGCCGGTAGGCGCACTCCACCAGCAGGTCGAGATGAGGGAACTCGATTTCTCCCCGGAGGATTAACTCAAGATTCTCTCGTGGAAAATGCCAGGTGGTCACGTCCGTGAGGGAATAGCGGCCCTTCTCCACCCACCACATCCGATTCGGGTCCTGAAGTGGGGCGATATCATCGATGACATCGGTGTTGATGAAGATGTCATCCATCCATTGACCATCTTCTTTGCCCTGGTAAGCGACGAGTACCTCAAGATTTCCTGCGTTAACGACGAGCAACCGCCTGTGGTATCTGTTTTTGTTTGTGCTCGGCAGGCAGGTGCTCGTCCAGAGCTGACGGACCGTGTTGACCGGGTCGGGGATGGTCTCATAGAGGTACCAACCCACGAGGTCACGGAGGACCTCGTACTCCACGGTGCAGGCCAGCTCCGTGAATTTTCCGGCGCTGCTGGTGGCGGGTTCCTGGTCCGGTCGCACCCGGGCCTCCCTCTCCCAGGGCAGGGCGACGCTGAGCCCCTGCTCGGTGATGATCTCCAGCGGGGCATGGCCGTGGGGCCTGCGAGTATCCCGGATATTACGGACGCCGGCCGAAGCCTCTGTCCAGGTGATCAACTGCCGTTCGGGACCGTCAAGATCCCCCGTGGGCAGGGGGAAGAACTCAAAGGTGACGATGTCGTCCCAACGCTTTCGGTGACCGACGAACCTGGTGATGACGTTGACGGACTGGCCGACATAGGCTTCTCCGTCGTCGAAGCTCAAACGGTAGAGGCCGCGGGAGGTCTCCGCGTCGCTCAGCAGGATGGCGATCGAGTCCAGGTCCCTGACGTCGTAGATGCTGCCGCGTAGTTCGCGCAGGAATGGGGGAGAGGATGTCATCTTCACTTCTTTCCACAGAAACGGATTACCTTATTCTGGCAAATTTTCAATTCCTCCATTTCGGAACACGGTTTCTCCGTAGCGGTGGAAGGAGATTGACTGTCCGGCCGTCTACGCCGCCCGTGATCTTTCCTTGTGTCAACGGTGACTCAACTGATCCTCCAACTCCTCTGACAGGCCGATATCCGCGCGTAACCTCGGAGTCAAGTGCAGATCAAGCGCAGTCCGTGGGCAGTGGAGGCACCGGTGGAACAGTCGTACATCCTGTGGTTCGAGGACATCAGTCTGGGAGATCTTCCCCGGGTGGGCGGTAAGAACGCCTCGCTGGGCGAGATGATCGGCCAGCTCTCGGAGAGGGGGGTGCGGGTTCCCGGTGGTTTCGCGCTGACGGCTGACGCCTACCGGCTCTTCGTGGAGGAAAACGGTCTTGAGCACAGAATCCGGGACACGTTGCGCGGGTTCCGGGAGGAGGGCACACCCCTGGAGAAGGCGGGGCAGACCCTGCGGCGTGAGTTTCTCGAGGCCTCCCTCCCCGCCCCCGTCGAGCAGGCCGTCACCGAGGCCTACCGGGAACTTGCCCGACGCAGCAGTGGGGAGGCACCGGCTGTGGCAGTACGCAGCAGTGCGACGGCGGAGGACCTGCCGGAGGCGAGTTTCGCCGGGCAGCAGGAGACCTTCCTCAACGTGGTAGGGGAGGCGGCGCTGCTGCAGGCCTGCCGGGACTGTTTCGCCTCCTTGTTCACGGACCGGGCGATCACCTACCGGGCGCTGAAGGGTTTCGATGATCTCCAGGTGGCGCTGTCCGTCGGGGTGCAGCTGATGGTGCGTTCCGATGTGGGGGCCTCCGGGGTGATGTTCACCCTGGACACGGAGAGCGGTTTCCCGGACACCACGGTCATCAGCGCCACCTGGGGGCTGGGGGAGACGGTGGTGCAGGGCACGGTGGACCCGGATAAATACGTCGTCTACAAGCCCCTGCTCGCCGACGAATCCCTGGCCCCGATCATCGAGCGCACCGTCGGTGCCAAGAAGATCAAACTGGTCTATGACTCGGGTGGCGGGGCCGGCACGGAGCTGGTGGACACCGACGAAGGCGAACGCACCGCGCTGGTGCTCGATGATGCCGAGATGCTCGAACTCGCCCGCTGGTCCGTGATCCTCGAGGAACACTACGGCCGGCCGCTGGACATCGAGTGGGCCCGGGACGGGCTGAGCGGGGAGCTGTTCGTCGTGCAGGCGCGCCCGGAGACAGTGCAGTCGCGGCGCAGCGCCACGGAGTTCACCCTCTACCACCTGGAGGAGACGGGGAAGCGGCTCCTCTCCGGGTCGGCGATCGGGGACGCCGTCACCGCCGGTGAGGTGTGCGTGATCCGCAGTGTGGCGGACATCGGCAATTTCCGCGACGGAGCGATCCTCGTGGCGGAGATGACCGACCCGGACTGGGGGCCGGTGATGAAACGGGCCGCGGGCATCATCACTGATCACGGCGGGCCGACCAGCCATGCCGCGATCATCAGCCGCGAGCTGGGGGTGCCGGCCATCGTCGGGGCGGGCACCGCGACGAAGGAGCTTGTCGACGGCCAGCAGATCACCCTGTCCTGCGCCGAGGGCGAGCAGGGCCATGTCTACGAGGGGAAGCTGCGCTGGAGCACGGAGCAGGTGGATCTGGAGGCCCTGCCGGAGACCCGCACCCACGTGATGGTCAACGTGGCCAGCCCGGCGGCGGCCTTCCGCTGGTGGCGCCTGCCCGTGGCCGGGGTGGGTCTGGCCCGGCTGGAGTTCCTCATCGCGGATGTGATCAAGGTCCACCCCATGGCGCTGGTACACCCGGACCGGGTGGAGTCTGCGGAGGAGCTGGCGCAGGTCCGGGAGCTGACCGCCGGTTATGCGGATCCGCGAGAGTACTTCATCGACCGGCTGGCCACCGGGCTGGGCAAACTCTGCGCGCCGTATTATCCGCGCCCGGTGATCGTCCGTCTCAGTGATTTCAAGACCAACGAGTACGCCCACCTGCTCGGCGGGCGCGCCTTCGAGCCGGTGGAGGAGAACCCGATGCTGGGCTTCCGCGGCGCCTCCCGCTACGACGATGACCGCTACCGCGACGGCTTCGAGCTGGAGTGCCTGGCGCTGAAACGGGTGCGGGAGAAGCTGGGCTTCACCAACCTGGCGGTGATGGTGCCGTTCGTGCGCACCGTGCCGGAGGCCGAGCGGGTGCTCGCGGCGATGGCTGCCCACGGACTGGTCCGCGGGGAGAACGGCCTGCAGCTGTACATGATGTGCGAGGTGCCCTCCAATGTCATCCTCGCCGAGGACTTCGCCCCGCTTTTCGACGGCTTCTCCATCGGCTCCAACGACCTGACCCAGCTCACCCTCGGGGTGGACCGGGACTCGGAGATCCTCGCATCCAGCTTCGATGAACGCGACCCGGCGGTGACCCGCATGATCGCGGACGTCATCGCCCGGGCCCACACGGCGGGCATCACCGTCGGACTGTGCGGGCAGGGCCCGAGCAACTACCCGGATTTCGCGGCCTTCCTCGTGGAACAGGGCATCGACTCGATGTCGCTGAACCCGGATTCGGTGCTGAAGACCGTGCCGGTCATCGCAGAGGCGGAGGACGCAGGAGCGGGTGGATAAGCTGGGCAGCCATGACCCCTGTCCTCATCGACTGTGACCCCGGCATCGACGACACCCTCGCGCTGATCTACCTCGGTGCCCTGCACCACCTGGGGGAGATCGAACTCGTCGGGGTGACCACCACCGCCGGCAACACCACCGCCACCCAGGCGGCGGGCAACGCCCGGTGGGTGCTGGACCAGCTGGGCATCGACGTGCCTGTCGTGGCCGGCGAGTCCGGCCCGCGCCAGGTGGCGCTGACCACCACCCCGGAGACCCACGGGCCCACGGGCCTGGGCTACCTCGAGGTGCCGGAGGCGCCGGGCGGGGACTGGGAGGAGGTGTGGCGGGAGGGTGTCGATAAGCACGCGGACCTGCGGCTGATTGTCACTGGCCCGCTGACCGACCTCGACGCCTTCCGGCGCAGCCACCCGGAGCATTATGCGCGGCTGCGGCATGTCACGGTGATGGGCGGTGCCGTGAACTACCGCGGCAACACCACGCCCACAGCGGAGTGGAATTTCTGGGTCGATCCGCATGCGGCGGCGCAGGTCTTCGACAACCCGCCCGGCGCGCGCATCCGGTTGTGCTCACTCGAGGTCACCGAGCAGTTCCTGGTGGACCCGGACAGGTTGCTGCTGCTTATCGACGCCCTCGGAGACTCGCCCGTCGCCGCCCGGCTCGAGGACATCCTGCGTTTCTATTTCGAATTCCACCACGCACAGGGGGAGGGTTACCAGGCGCAGATCCATGACCTGCTCACCTGCATGATCGCGCTGGGGAAGATCGGCTTCGAGGATGTGGCGACGACCATCGCGGTGGAGGCGGACAGCCCGCTCATGCGGGGCACCTCGGTGGCGGATCTGCGCGGGCACTGGCACCGCCCGCAGAACGCGCGGCTGGTCACCGCCGCGGACATCGGTACAGCCCACGGGGAGCTTGACCGTGCCGCGCGTGCTTTGGCCGGGCCCGGGGCGGTCCATTAGACTCGGCCACGCTTGAGGCCTGCCCGAGGTGACATAGGGCGGGCGATCGTGTCCATCCTGAATGCCCCTAGAGGACCCATCCCCATGTCACAGCTGCCCATGACCCCCGCCCGCCGCGGCCTGGCCATCGCCGGAGCGGCCCTGGTCGCCGCCACCTGGCTCTGGCTGGTGCTCACCCGCCCCGCCGACTGGGATTCGGTCGGGGGATCCACCGAGGCCCTGATCACCCTCGCCGGTTATGTCGGCGGTGCCGTGCTCCTGCTGGCCGCGACCCTGCCCGCCCTGCCCGCACGCACCATCGCGGTGATTCCGGTGGCGCTGGTGCTCAACATCCTCATCGGCCAGATCGTCGGCTCGGTGGGTCTGCCCCTCTACCTGGATGCGGTGGGCACCGTGCTCGTCGCCGCCCTGGCGGGCCCGGTCGCCGGCCTGGCCACCGGCACGCTGAGCTCCGTGGTCTGGGGCCTGCTCAACCCGGCGGCCCTGCCCTTTGCGGCGGTGGCCGGGGCCACCGGTTGGCTGGCCGGCTGGCTCATCCGCGCCGGGGCCTTCCGGAAGATCTGGAGGCTGGTGGTCTCCGGGGTGGCGCTCGGTGTGATCTGCGGCGCGCTGGCCGCCCCGGTCGCCGCCTTCGTCTACGGCGGCACCGCCGGGGTGGGTACCGGCGCGGTGGTCTCGCTCTTCCGCGAACTGGGCAACTCCCTGCTGGCCTCGGTGACCTTCCAGTCCTTCATCTCTGATCCGCTGGACAAGCTCGTGGTCCTGGTTGTGGTCTACGCCGCGGTCAAGGCCCTGCCCGAGCGCACCCTGCGCTCCTTCCGGCCCGCGCCGGAACCTGCCGCGGAACCGACCCCGGCGCCGGTGGGCTGATGGGCAGCGCGCGGGTCACGGTCCACCCCTTCAGCGCTCTGGTGGCCGGGGCGAGTGCGTGGATCCTGGTCCTGGGGATCAACACCTGGCAGTTCTCCCTGGCCGTGACGGCCACGGCCTGGGCGCTGGGGACCTGGCACACGCGCAATGCCTCGGTGATCGCCACGACCGTGCTGCTCGCGGCACCGACGGGGCTGTCCATGCTGCTGGTCCACGCCCCCTACGGCACGCAGCGGTTGGCACCGCTGCTGACGCTGGACGGGCTGGGCACCGCCGGGACGCTCACCGCGCGTTTCACCGCTCTCATGGCCGCCTTCCTCACCGCCGCCGCCTGCATCCGGGTCACCGAGCTGGCCAAGGCCCTGCAGGTCAGTCCCCTGGGCGTGCGGCTGGCCTATGTCGTCACCGCCGCCCTGCAGCTGCTGCCCCAGGCCCGGCGCACCGTCACCCAGGTCCGCGACGCCAACCGCCTGGCCGGGCGCCGCATCCACGTAGGCACCGTCCTCCCGGCCGTGGTGGTGCCGGTGATGACGCACCTGCTCACGGCAAACGTGCAGAAATCCGCGGTCCTGGAGACCACCGGGCTGGACCTGCCCGGCCGGCGCACTCTCCTGCGGCCCGTCCCGGACAGCCGCACTCAGCAGGCCTTCCGGGTGCTGATGCCACTGCTCGCCGTGGTGGGGGTGCTCCTGTGAGGCCGCCCCTGCACGCCGGGGAGGTGGTGCAGGTGACCGGTGAATCCGGGCAGGGTCTGTCGCGTCTCGCCGAACAGCTGCACCGGGAACACCGGGACGTCGGCGTGGTCGGCCAGGACGCCGCCGCGCACATCAGCATGCTGCGCGCGACCGTCGCGGAGGAGGTGGCCTTCGGCCTGGAGCAGCGGGGTGTCGAACGGCCGGAGATGCAGCGCAGGGTGGAGCACATCCTGCACCTGCTGGGCCTGGCCGAGCTCGCCGAGGCAGATCCCGCGGAGCTGTCCGGCGGGCAGACCCGCCGTCTGGCCGTGGCCACCGTCGCGGTGCTCGAACCTGCCGTGCTGGTGCTCGACGGCCCTTTCGCCGGGCTGGACGAGGACTCCACCGACCGCCTGGTCACCCTGTGCACCTCCCTGCCGGACACGGCCGTGGTGGTGCTGGGTCACCAGGCCCACCCACAGCTGCCCGGCGAGGTTCACCCGCTTGTCGACGCCCCTCCCACCGACGCCCCGATCCAGCTGCCCGACCCCGTCAGCCCCGGTGCTGAACCGGTGCAGCTGGGCGAGGTGACCGGACACCGGGGCGGGCAGCGGCGCCGCTGGTGGCAGTTCCGCAGACCCACAGTCCGGGAATTCACCGTCGGACCCGTGGATCTCACCGTGGTCCCCGGTGGGGTGCTATGGCTGCACGGACCCAATGGCTCCGGCAAGACCACCCTGCTGCGCGCACTCGCCGGTCTCGACGGCGCGCCGGGCACCGGCGTGGGTGTTTCGCTGATGCTGCAGCGCGCCGCGGACCAGGTGGTGGACACGACCGTGCGGGGCTTCGTCGGCACGCAGGTGCCCGGCCTGGACCCGGAAACCCATCCCCTGGACCTGGGTGCCACGGATCTGCTGCTGGCCCAGTTCCGTGCCGTGGCCGGACTCGGCCGGCCCGTCATACTCGCCGATGAGCCCGACGTCGGCCTCGACCGGCGGGGCCGCCAGGAGATGCACCACCTCATCGCCGGGCAGTTGCGCGCCGGGACTGCGCTGGTGCTGACCTGCCACGACGCTGCTTTCATCGCGGAGGTCGCCCGGTATGCCCGGGTGCGGGAGTTTAAACTGGGGTGATGACCCGCCTCCACGGCCTTGATCTCGCCCGTGCACTCGCGCTCATCGGGATGATGGCCGCACACCTCGGACCCGGTTATCCCGTCACCGGCGGCTACCCCTCCGTGCTCTTCGCCGTGCTCGCGGGCGTGTCCATGGGCATCATCTCGGCCCGGGCACCCGGAGAGCTGCCTGACACCCGCTTCCGGCTCCTGCTGCGCGGGGTGATCCTGGTGGGGCTCGGGCTCATGCTGTCCCTGGCACAGACCGGGATCGTGGAGGTGCTCACCGCGATCGGACTGAGCTATGTGCTGCTCATCCCCGTGGTGGCCTGGTCGGCCCGCCGCCTGGCCATCCTGCTGGCGGTACTGGTGCTGACCGGACCCCTGCTCATCGCAGCCGATACGTACTACGTGATCAACTGGGGCGACCACGCCGTGGCGGACCTGCTCACCGGCACCTACCCGCTCCTGGCCTGGCTGGCCTACCTCACGGTGGGACTGCTCATCCACCGCCTGGTGGTCACCCGGGGGACAACCGCCCGGCAGGTGTGGCTGGCGGGCACCGGCCTGCTCCTGCTCGCTGCCGTACAGCTGATCATCGAACTCACCGACTTCCGGGTCGGCCCCGGGGACATCCTCAACCCGGTCGGCGCCTACCTGCAGGGCGAACCGCACACCGGTGGCCTGTTCGATGTCGTGGGTTCGGCCGGTGCGGCAATGATGGTCACCGGACTGTGTGTGCTGCTCTGCCGCGTGGAGGCGGTGGTGTGGGTCAGCTACCCGCTCCGGGCGCTGGGGTCGATGTCGCTGACCGTCTACGTCGCCCACCTGATCACCACCGGCTGGAGCCGGGACAACCTCATCAGCCTGGACACCGCCTACGACGGTCAGTTCCGCCCGCTGCCTGAGGGGGACTTCGGCTGGACCATGTACACGCCCCAGGAAACACTGGCGGTCGCACCCGTCACCATGGAGCCGACCTGGCTGTGGATGTTCGGTGCCCAGCTGGTGGTCCTGCTCCTCTTCGCCTCGCTGTGGCGCTGGCGCTTCCGCCGCGGCCCACTGGAGTGGGGCGTGCACCGGGTCATCGAGAACTCAGTCGAGAACTCGGTGGGGAGTTCTCCTAGAGCTGGGAACTGAAGCCCAGGTCGGTCAACTGGAGATCCTGTTCGATCTCCCTTTTCGCCGCCATGATGAGATCCAGCAGGGAGGCGCGGATCTGCCCGCTGAAACGGGCGGTCTGCGTGGACACGGTCAACGCCCCGATGCCGCGCTGTTCCCCGTCGTGGAGGACCACTCCCACAGCGGCCACCCCGCGCTCCGTCTCCTCGAAGTTGACCGCGAAACCGCGCTCCCGGATGGTGGCCAGCTGCTCCCGGAGGACAGCGAACTCCGCCTCATCCAGATAGTTGGTGTTCTCACCCAGCAGCGGATCCCGGTAGAGCTTCTCCAGCTCCCCATCGGACAGTTCCGCCAGCAGAGCTTTGCCACCCGAGGAAGCACGCGCGGGCATGACGATGCCGGTGCGGTCGTTGGTGGCGTGCTTTGTCGACGCCCGCGTCGTCTGCAGGAATCGGACGTTGCCACCGACCCGGATCATGAGGTTCGCCGATTCGTTGCTCCGCCGGGCGAGCACCTCCATGTGCGGTTCGCAGATCCGGCGGAACTCGCCGATCCAGGCGCGCCGGGCGGGACTGGCGTCCAGGGCACTGCCCGGATAGTAGACGTGGTCATCACCCTGGGTGGCGAATCCCCGGAAGACCAGGGTCTGCAGGAGACGGTGTGCACTGGAACGGGACACCCCCAGTTGGGCGGCGGCGTCTGTGACACGGAGACTTCCATAGTCCCTGATCACCTGCAGCAGCTGCAGCCCGCGGTCGAGGGATCCCACCGCCCCCTGGGGGCGTTCCGGCAGAGGTTTGTTGCGCATGGCGGAATCGTATTGAGTACTGGTACACAAAGGCAATACCTTCGTGGCATGGCTCACACAAAGAACGCAGACAAAGAAAACGCCCTTGTCGTAGGCGGCGGCATCGGCGGACTCGCCACCGCCCTGGCACTGTCCAAGGTAGGCTACGAGACCACCGTGGCCGAACAGGCGGAGGCCTTCGGTGAGGTCGGTGCCGGACTGCAGCTCGGCCCGAACGCCATCCGGATCCTGGACAGCTGGGGACTGCTGGACAAGGTCTCCCAGATCGGCTTCCATCCCGAGAACATCATCATGAAGGACGCTCTCACCGGCGAAGAGATCACCCGCATGCCCCTGGGTGAGGAGTTCCAGGAACGTTACGGCGCGCCCTACATCGTCATCCACCGCACCGACCTGCACGCCATCCTTCTCGACGCCTGCCGCGCGGCCGGCACCCGACTGCTCACCGACACCCGCATCGAGGAGGTCACCGAGGGGCCGGAGGGGGCCGTCGCACAGGCTGCGGACGGCCGCCGTTTCGAGGCGGACGTCGTCATCGGCGCCGACGGCCTGCACTCCAACCTCCGCAAGGAGTTCGTGGGCGACGAGGTCGTCGCCTCCGGATACGTTGCGTATCGCGGAACGATCCCGGCCGATGCCATCGAGGACGAGCAGGATCTCAACGACGTCGTCGTCTGGGCAGGCCCCGGCTGCCACCTCGTGCAGTACCGTCTGCGCGCAGGCGCGGTCCTCAACATCGTCGCCGTCTTCGAATCGCAGAAATTCCTGCGCGGCGAGGAGAACTTCGGTGACGTCGAGGAACTCGACGCCATCTTCGCCGACTGCCATCCCCGCGTCCGCCACTCGGTCGAGCACATCGGCCGCCAGCGCCGGTGGCCGCTCTTCGACCGCGAGCCGGCCGACTTCTGGGGCGAGGGACGCGTCGTCCTTCTCGGCGATGCCGCACACCCGATGCTCCAGTACCTGGCGCAGGGCTGCTGCCAGGCACTCGAGGATGCCAAGACCCTGGAGGTCCTGGCTGGCCGCCACAGCACCGGCTCCGCCACCCCGTGGCCCCAGGTGATCTCCGATTTCACCGAGATCCGTGTGCCCCGCACCGGAGAGGTCCAGACCCGCGCGCGTCTGTTCGGCGAGATCTGCCACGCCGACGGCGGCTCCCGTCTGATGCGCAACGAGCTGCTCAAGCGCGAGGACCTCAACCTCTTCAACTACGCCGACTGGATCTACCTCGACCGCATCCAGCCCCTCATCGACGAAGACACCAGGACCCACCAGGCCGCCTACGCCTGATCCCGACCCACCCCGCACCACCAGCACCACATCACCATTTCACGAAAGGCACACAATGAAGATCGCAGCAACGAAGGACAACCGGGCCCTGGTCATCGTGGCGGACCGCGCATATGACGTCACCGGCGCACTCCCGCTTCCCCCGGCCCGCCACGGCGGCCCCTGGCTGCCGCTGTTCGAGGAGGAGATGATCGACTCCTTCCTGGATTCCCTTCAGCTGGATCAGTTCGAGCAGGTCGACCTCGCCTCGACCCCGCTGGCTGCGCCGATCGCCCGACCGGGCAAGATCATCGCCGCCCCGGTCAACTACATCGACCACAAGATCGAGATGTCCGAGCAGAAGACCATCGCCGAGTACGGCGTCTTCCTCAAGGCGAACACCTCCGTGATCGGCGAGGGCGACACCGTGGAGATCCCCTACCACGACAAGCGCACCGACCAGGAGGGCGAGCTGGCCGTGGTCATCGGCCGCGGCGGCCGCCACATCTCCCGGGAGGACGCCCTCGACCACGTCTTCGGCTACACCGCCTCCCTGGACATGACCGTGCGTTCCACCGAGGACCGCTCCACGCGCAAGTCCTACGACACCTTCACCCCGATCGGCCCCTGGATCGTGCGCACCGACGAGCTGCCCGACGCCGGCAACCTGGCCCTCCAGAGCCACGTCGACGGCGAGCTGCGCCAGGACACCAACACCTCCGAGCTCATCTTCGACGTGCCCCAGCTGATCGCCTACGCCAGCTCCGTCATGACGCTGTGCCCGGGCGATGTCATCGTCACCGGCACCCCGGCGGGTGTCGGACCCATCAAGGACGGCTCCCCAGTCAGCGTGACCATCGAGGGCATCGGCACCCTCTCCGTCGTGGCCTCCGCCAGCAACGCCATCGCCTACGCCGACCGACCCGGCGCCCAGGTTCTCATCGAGACGACGAAGTAGGGACACCATGGACCTGAGAAACCGCATTGACACGGCCCCGATGTCCCGGGCCCAGCTCTGGATCATCGGCGTCTGCGTCGCCCTGAACATGTCGGACGGCTTCGACGTCCTGGCCATGGCCTTCAGCGCCAGCTCCATCAGCAACGAGTGGGACCTGTCCGGCGCCCAGCTGGGCCTGCTGCTCAGCGCCGCGCTCTTCGGCATGGCCGCCGGCTCGATCTTCGTCTCGCAGATCGCCGACATCGTCGGCCGCCGCGCCACCATCCTCTGGTGCACCGTCTTCATCGCCGTGGGCATGGGTCTGGCGGCGATGTCCACCAGCTACGAGATGCTGCTGATCCTGCGCATCCTCACCGGCGTGGCCATCGGTACCCTCCAGGCCTGCCTGAACGTGGTCGTCGCGGAGTACTCCTCTGCGAAGCGTCGACCCATCTCCCTCAGTCTCTACACTGCAGGCCAGCCCATCGGCGGCGTCCTCGGTGGTCTCGTGGCAGCCCTGCTGCTCAGCGAGTTCGGCTGGCGCGCCATCTTCCTGCTGGGCGCAGTGATCAACATCGCGCTCGTCCCCTTCATCCTGCGCTACGTGCCCGAGTCCATCGACTACCTTGTCACCCGCCGCCCCAACCACGCACTGGCGAAGATCAACAGCATCCTGGCCCGGATCGGGCAGTCCGCCATCCCGGAGCTGCCCACCGCCCGGACCGCCATCTCTGTCGCCGGCCGTTGGGGCCAGATCTTCACCGGTCGCTCCGGCCTGATCACCATCCTCATCAGCACCGCGTTCTTCATGCTCATGGCAGGCTTCTACTTCGCCAACTCCTGGACCCCACGCCTGATCGTGGTCAGCGGCTTCTCCGATGAGAACGGCGTGCTGGCCGGCACGATGTTCAGCCTCGGCGGCATCTTCGGTGCGGTCCTCTTCGGTCCCGTCGCCGCCCGCTTCACGGTCCAGCGGAGCCTCATCGTCGCCTTCCTGCTCGCCGGCGCAGGCTTCGTGGCCTTCGCCTCCAGCCTGTTCTCCCTGTCCACCGCGATCACGGCCGCAGCTTTTCTCGGCTTCATCACCAGCGCCTGCATGGCCGGACTGTTCGCCCTCGGCCCGCAGTTCTACGCCGCGGAGGTCCGGGCCGCCGCCGTCGGCTTCGTCATCGGCGCCGGCCGTATCGGTGCCATCCTCTCTCCGATCATCGTCGGCGCGCTTCTTGACGGCGGCTGGACCGCGGATTCCCTCTACTACCTCTTCCTCGTCCCGATGATCATCGCGGCCGGTGTCATCGTCCCCCTGGGCAACCGCCGGTTCACGGGAAAGGTTGAGACCACGACCACGACCACGGTCACCGAGCAGTCCGAGCCCGCCCAGCCCGTTGCCACCAAGGCCTAGCACCCCCAACAGCCACAAGGAGCACCTCCATGTCGAACCAGTCCACCGTGATCACCTCCGCGCCCAACCAGCCGGAACCGAGCCCGGAACTCGACGCCCTCTACGCCGACTTCGAGGCCAACTCGACGGCACCCCTGTGGACGCAGACGAGTGACCTCATGCCCGAGCACCCGAAGCCCTCGGCTGTGCCGCATGTGTGGGAGTGGGCGAAGCTGAAGAAGATCGCGCAGCGCTCCGGGGAACTGGTCCCGGTGGGCCGCGGCGGCGAACGCCGGGCCATCGGCCTCAAGAACCCGGGCCTGGCGCCCACGGCCTACGCCACCCCGACCCTGTGGGCTGCGATCCAGTGGCTGGGCCCCGGCGAAACCGCACCCGAGCACCGTCACTCCCAGAACGCCTTCCGCTTCGTCGTGGAGGGCGAGGGGGTGTGGACCGTGGTCAACGGGGACCCGGTGGCGATGCGCCGCGGAGACCTGCTGCTCACTCCGGGCTGGTGCTTCCACGGCCACCACAATGACACCGGCCACCCGATGGCCTGGATCGACGGCCTGGACGCCCCCTTCGTCCACGACATGGACTTCGGCTTCTTCGAGTACGGCTCCGAGCGGGTCACGGATGAGGCGACACCCGCGACCTCCCGGGCCGAGCGCATGTGGGCACACCCCGGCCTGACCCCGCTCTCGCACCAGGAGTCCACCGTGGCGACCCCGGTCGCGGCCTACCGCTGGGAGTACACCGACCAGGCTCTGACCGACCAGCTCGCCCTGGAGGACGAGGGCTACCCGGCCACCGTGGAACCCGGCCATGCCGCCATCAAGTACACCAACCCCACCAACGGCGGAGACGTCCTGCCGACGATCCGCTGTGAGTTCCACCGCCTGCGCCCGGAAACCCGCACCGCCCCGCGCCGGGAGGTCGGATCCTCGGTCTGGCAGGTCTTCGAGGGCACCGGTGAGGTGGAACTCGATGGCGAGGTCACCCGCCTGACCAAGGGCGATCTCTTCGTCGTCCCCTCCTGGACCTCTTGGTCGCTGCGTTCAGAGTCCCAGCTGGATCTGTTCCGCTTCTCGGATGCCCCGATCGTGGAACGCCTGCAGTTCCAGCGGGTCTACCTCCCGGAGACCGGGCACTACCTGCCGGGTAGCAGAGGCTGATCCAGTATGGCTGAGCGTCTGGATCGGGCGACCGATCCGCGGATCCGGGGGGATCTGCACCTGGCCCGCCGGGCCACCGCCAACTTCCTCCGTGTCCTCCACCAGATGCGGACGGGGGACTACCCGACAGTGACCATCCTGCCGGGTGTCAGCCGGGCGGAGGTGATCTCACTGCTGGGCCACCAGGCCCGGGAGTTCGCGGAACTGTGCGCCCGACTCCGTGGGGGAGAGGGGCCGGATGCGCAGCTGCGCACCGTTCCAGCAGAGGTCATCCGGTACGGGGCCACCCTGCCGCCGCAGGCGCTGCACAACCTCTTCCAGCATTCTGCGGTGCACCTGGACGTGGAATGGCGGGATCTGCCGGAACACCTGTGGTCCACTCCGGTCCACACGGAAAACCGCAGCGAGACCACACCGGCCCAGCTGCTGGGGGACCGTGCGGTGGATCTGTGGCGGGCGACAGTGCTCCTGGATCTCGGGGAGTCGGAGAGCTTCATTCCGGAGCAGCTGCGGGGCCGACGTGCCGGGGAGCTGGAGCGTCTGCTCCTGCGTTGAGAGGGAAACCGTCCGCCGAGTGCCACCGGGTGCGCCGGGAACCCTCCCTGCAAATGCTGTCAAGTCCCCAACACGTTAAATTTTGGGGAACATCTCTGTTCGCTCAATCTGCCCTCTGAACAGGCTTTTTGATTGATATGCATGCAAGCCTCAACCTTTCACATTCATCGGGGAAAGTGCGCATTCGTGAATTATGTGTTAAGCTTTTGACCTGGGTGTGGCCCGGTTCAGAGTTTTCGGTTATTAATGGTGGCTGTCGCAGACCTCGTTTCAGGTGCGGCGGCCCCTCTGAATTCTCCCGGCAGGACGTGCATTGTAGGTACGCCCCGAAGGCCACGTTGATGAGTAGATAACTTGATGAGGAAGTCGCCGCGTACAGCGCGGCTCGGCGCCCCTGGCATGCCTGCCAGTGGGCCCTTGCCCCGGAACGCGACGCATTAACCGTGGCCCGAGGGATCGGGTCGGAAAGGCATGCTTGACTAAGCGTATTGCAATCATTGGGGCAGGTCCGAGCGGAATGGCGCAGCTGCGCGCATTCGAGTCCGCAGCGAAGAAGGGCCACGAGATGCCCGAGATCGTCTGCTACGAGAAGCAGGATGACTGGGGTGGCCAGTGGAACTTCACCTGGCGCACCGGCACTGACCAGTACGGCGAGCCCGTGCACACCTCGATGTACCGCAATCTCTGGTCGAACGGCCCGAAGGAGGGCCTGGAGTTTGCGGAGTACACCTTCGATGAGCACTTCGGTCGCCCCGTCTCCTCCTACCCGCCGCGTGAGGCCCTCTGGGACTACATCGCCGGCCGCGCGGAGAAGTCCGACGTCAAGAAGTTCGTGAAGTTCGCCCACGCCGTGCGCTGGGTCGACTTCGACGAGAACACCAGGACCTTCACCGTGAACGTGGAGAACCTGCGCACCGGTGAGACCGAGGCCAATGAGTTCGACCACGTGATCGTGGCCTCCGGTCACTTCACCTTCCCGAACGTCCCGCACTTCGAGGGCATCGACACCTTCCCGGGTCAGATCGTCCACGCCCACGAGTTCCGTGGTGCCGAGGCCCTGGCCGACAAGGATGTCCTGCTCATCGGCGCGAGCTACTCCGCCGAGGACATCGGCACCCAGGCCTTCAAGATGGGTGCCCGCTCCGTGACCTTCTCCTACCGCAGCGCCCCGATGGGCTTCGACTGGCCGGAGGGCATGGAGGAGCAGCCGCTCGTCGAGAAGTTCGACGGCAACACCGCACACTTCTCCAACGGACTGCAGCGCAAGTTCGACGCCGTGGTCCTGTGCACCGGCTACATCCACCACTACCCGTTCCTCCCGGAGTCCCTGTCGCTGGATTCCCCGAACAACGTCTACCCGGACAACCTGTACCGCGGTGTCGTGTGGGAGAAGAACAACCAGATGTTCTACCTGGGTGCCCAGGACCAGTGGTTCACCTTCAACATGTTCGACGCCCAGGCCTGGTACGTCCGCGACGTCATCCTCGGTGAGCGCGAGCTGCCGAGCAAGGAGGAGCAGCGCAAGAGCATCGACGCGTGGCTGGAGCGCTTCGACAAGCTGGACTCCATGGAGGACCAGGTCGACTTCCAGGGTGCTTATGTCCGTGACCTGATCGAGCAGACCGACTACCCGATGTTCGACCTGGACACCGTGTGCGGCATCTTCAAGGAGTGGATCCAGTCCAAGCGCGATGACATCCTCAACTACCGCGACGTCACCTACACCTCGGTGATGACCGGTACCAGGGCTGCCCAGCACCACACCCCGTGGATGCTGGAGCTGGATGACTCGCTCGAGCGTTACCTCTCCACCCCGGAGCGCGACGACGCCCGCGACGTCTTCGAGGGCCGCGAGCCCGCCACCAAGCGCAACTAAGCCGCTTATCGACGCCTGCCTCCCGCCCGGCCCTTCATCAGGGTCCGAGCGGGAGGTTTCGTCGTTTTCAGCCGGAAACAAGTTCAGTAGTTTTGCGGTATCGGATGTGGGGCATCTCTCAATATGGTGATCAGTGTTCAGCAGGCAACCCTTCAAGGAAGGCACTTCACATGAGCACCAAGCGCAAGGTCGGATATCTCTGGGACACCCTGTACGGCTGGGTGGACACAGGCAGCGGCGGTTTCACGCCAGCTGATCCCGGGGCGGGTCTGCAGCCGATCGGACACCATGTCGCCCATGCCGACACCAAGCGTCGTTTTCATGAGGCAGTGCAGGTCTCCCCGCTGCGCGATGAGCTGACCGTCCTGCAGGCCGAGTACGCCACCAGGGAGGACATCCTCCGCGTGCACACCCCGGAGATGGTGGACTCGATCGAGTCCCAGTCGGAGACGGACAAGGGTGGTGACGCCGGCGACGGTGCGACCCCCTTCGGCAAGGGCGGATACGACATCGCCCGGCTGGCGGCAGGTGGCGTGAAACGCGCGGTCCGGGCGGTGCTGGAGGGTGAGGTCGACACGGCCTACGCCCTGGTAAACCCGCCCGGCCACCACGCCGAGCGGGCCCGCGGCATGGGCTTCTGCCTGTTCAACAACTGCTCTGTCGCCGCGGCCTACGCCCGCGAGGAACTGGGTATCAGTCGTGTGGCCATCGTCGACTGGGATGTCCACCACGGCAACGGAACCCAGGACATCTGGTGGGACAATCCGGAGGTACTCACCGTCTCCCTCCACCAGAACAAGTGCTACCCGCCGGAATCCGGCTTCCGCGAGCACAACGGCGAGGGTGCCGGTGAAGGTGCGGCGCTGAACATCCCGCTTCCGCCCGGCAGCGGCAACGCCGTCTACGAGGCGGCGATGCGGGATGTCGTGGTGCCGGCGCTGGAGAAGTTCCAGCCGGAGCTGATTATCGTGGCCAGCGGTTTCGATGCTTCCGTGATGGATCCACTGGCACGTCAGATGGTCACCCAGCAGGGCTTCAAGAACATGACGGAGCTGATCCTCGAGGCCGCCGATGAGATCTGCGACGGCAGGATCGTCTTCGCACAGGAAGGTGGCTACAGCCCCTATTACCTGCCCGTCTGCGGTCTCGGGGTGCTGGAGGTCCTCACCGGCGTGGAGACCGGTTTCGGGGATCCCTTCCAGGTCCTGTTCTCCACCCAGGGGGTCGACGACTACTTCGACCACCAGAAGCATGAGGTGGCGGAAGCCGCCAAACTGGTGGACAAGGTCCCGGCGGCTGACCGGGTGTCCGTCAGCTAGACGGCACCGCTGTCGGGTAGGCGCCCCCGCGCGATCTGGCGCAGGGGCGCCCACCGGGGATGCGGCACATAGATGCCTGCCCCCAGGGCGATGACCACGGCCTCGAGCCGACTCTCCGCTCCCAGTTTCCGGCGTAGCGAGCCCACATGGGACTGGACGGTACGGACACTCAGGTGCAGGCGGGCCGCGATCTCCGCATCCGAGACGCCACAGCACAGGATGCTCAGGACCTGGACCTCCTGCCGGGAGAGGCCTGCCGTTTCCACTGCGGTGGCCACCCGCACCTCGGCGTGTCCGGGCTGCACGAGGCCCACGTAGACCAGTTGCGTGTCCAGCCACCAGAGGTGTTCCACGAAGGCAAGGGGGGACTTCTGGAACTCCCGCACATGCTCCTGGAATTCCTCATCCTGCTCGAGGGTCTCTTTGAGGGAGGCGTCCACCGTCACCGGCCAGTCAGGGGAGTCGCTCTCCGGCACCATGTCCACCAGGTGGCCGAGCAGCCCGGAGACCGCGAGTGCGGCCTTCCGGGGAGCGCCTTCAAAGGCACGTGGGGTGCGGCTGGAGAAATGCGCCATCCCGATCGGGCCGGAGTCAGTGTAGAGCTCCAGTGTCATGCCCTCGGCGTATCCTTCCGCCCCCAGATAATCGCGGAACAGTTCCGAGCGGGTGAACTCACCCCGGATCGTCGCGGTGGAGATCGTCGGCGGCAGGGGAGCGTCGGCGCTGGCCAGCTGGGTGAATCCTCCCGGGTATTTCACCGGGAACATGTGCGCCAGGGCCCAGGCGGCGTTGGAGGAGTATCCGGTGCGGAACACCTCCTGCGGCCGTTTGCCCTGCTGCAACCGGAGAAGCTGGGCCGCATCAAAGGGGATAAGTTCTCTCAACAGTGAAAACGAGGCTGCAAAATCACGGGGCATGACAGTCCTCCTCCAAGCGTCCAGGATAGTTCCTCCCGGGGGCGAACATGCCGGAAATTCCGGTGAACCTCCCGGTTTAGAACTCTTCGTCGAGGTACTCCACCAGCTTGATCGCGGAGAAGTAGTCCAGGCGGAAGAATTCCGGGGCCAGGCCGTAGACGCGGTCCTCGGCGACGGCGGTGTTCTCGGCCAGTGCCGGGTTGGTGCGGACGGTCTCCTCGGCCGGGGTGCCGCCGGCGGTGTTGAGCGCGAAGACCGTTTCACCTGCGAGTGCCGGGGCGATGTTCTCCGGGTTCACACCCTTGATGTCGCCACGGTCGGTGCCCTGGGCGGTGGTGCCCACGAGGTCCTCGGCGGGGACGAGGACATCGAAGCCGAGTTCCTCGAAGAGCTGGCCCTGGGCGGATTCGGTGGTGAAGAAGTTCATTCCGCCCTCACGTCCCAGCGAGATGATGTTCACCGGCTGCGGCGGCAGGGTGATGGACTCGGCCGCCTCGGTGACCTTGTCCTCGAAGCCAGCGATGAGCTCGGTGGCCTCCTCCTCGCGGCCGGTGGCCTCGCCGAGGTAGGTGGTCACCTCCTGCCAGCTCTGGTTGGAGTAGTCGATGACCAGAACCGGGACGACCTCGGCAAGCTGCTCGTAGACGGCGGTCGCCGAGTCCTGGCCGACGTTGGACATGACCACCAGGTCCGGGTCCTGCGCGAGGATGGCCTCGACGTTCGGCTCGATCTGGTACAGCGGCTCGACGTCGCGCTCCAGGGCAAGGTCCGCCCACTGGATGCCGAAGCCCTCCTCGTCGGTGAAGATCGGGGAGGAGCCCTGCCCACCGCCGGAGCCCACCACGGGGGCGTCGAGTGCGAGCAGGGAACCGGTGAGGGTGACGGAGGCGGAGACGATCCGCTCCGGTGCCGACTCGAGGGTGACCTCGGTGTCGTTGCCCTCGCCGTCGACCGTTTCGATGGTGCGGGGCCAGGCGGCGTCATCGGCTGCCGCGGTGCTCGTCGACTCGGTCGTGGTGGTGCTGGCATTGTCCCCGGACTCCGCGCAGGCGGTCAGGCCGCCGAGGGCGATGGCGGCGGCGCTGACCGCGGCCAGCGGACGGTGGAGGCGAGAAGAGGAGATGCGGGGGAGGTTCATGAGGGCTCCGGTGTTGGTCGGGAACGGTTGCGATAGGAGAGCCTAACCTAAGGAATGGGTGCGGCGAGGCTCAACGGGGGATGACCAGGGGACCGCCACTGACGGGATCCTCGCTGACCAGCGCTGATAGTCTGAAAGCTTTCGCCAGGTTCGCCTCCGTCAACACCTGTCCGGGGGTGCCCGTGGCGGCGATCCGGCCGTCCGGACCGACGATGATCAGGTGGTCGGAGAAACGCGCGGCCAGGTTGAGGTCGTGGAGCACCATGACGATGGTGCGCCCGGCCGTGGCCTGGAGTTCGGTGACCAGCTCCAGGACCTTGAGGCTGTGGGCGAGGTCGAGGTAGGTGGTGGGTTCGTCGAGAAGCACCGTCGCGGTGTCCTGGGCGAGCACCATGGCGATCCACACGCGCTGGCGTTGGCCACCGGAGAGCGTGCCGACGCCGCGGTCCACCAGCTCCTCCAGTCCCGCGGCGCGCACCGCCTCGTCTACGGCCTGCTCGTCGGCGGCCGACCAGCGCTGCAGCCAGGACTGGTGGGGGTGGCGTCCCCGGGCGATGAGCTGGCGTACCGTCAGCCCCTCCGGGGCGGTGGGGGTCTGTGGCAGCATGGTCAGCAGGCGGGCGCGTTCGCGGCGGGGATAGGTGTGGAGGGGGCGGGCGTCGAGAAGAATCTCCCCGCTGTGCTCGAGCAGCCCGCACATCGATTTGAGCAGGGTGGATTTCCCGCAGCCGTTCGGGCCGATGAGCGTGGTCACGGCACCGGCCGGGATGTCCAGGGTGACGTCGTGGATGACCTGGCGCGGGCCGTAGCCGACGGAGACGTCCCGCAGGGCGAGTTTGGCGGCAGACACGGTGGCCCTCACCTGACTTTCCGGTTGTTCGAGATGATCAGATACAGCAGCACGGGCGCGCCGAAGAAGGCGGTGACCACACCGACTGGTAGTTCCCACGGCACCACCGTGCGGGTGAACAGATCGGCGCCGGTGAGCAGCGCCGCCCCGCAGAAAGCGGAGAGCACCAGCGGGGGAGTGGCGGTGCCGGCCAGCCGGCGCGCGATCTGCGGGGTGACGAAGGCGATGAAACCGATGGGACCCGCCGCAGACACCGCCACCGCCGCGAGGATGACCGCGGTGAGCAGCTGAATCATCTGGGTGATCCTCACGTTGTGGCCCAGCACGTGCGCGGTGGCCTCGCCGAGGGAGAGTGCGGCGAGCTGGAAGGCCAGCCAGCCGGCGGCGGCGATGGCCAGCAGGGAGACCACCAGCGGAGCCCAGGCGTGGTTGAGGTCGCGGCCGTTGAGGCTGCCCGTCAGCCACATGCGGGCCTCCGCCGCCCGGTCCAGCTCCGCCCAGGCCAGCAGCCAGGTGGTCAGCGCGGAGAGCAGGATGGAGCAGCCGACGCCGATGAGGACCAGGCTCATCATGTCGCCACGCACGGGGCCCGCGATGAACCAGATGAGCGCGGCGATGAGCAACGCACCGACCACGGCTGTGCCCGGCACGCCGAGGGAGGAGACCATCGCTTCCGCGCCGACACTGAGGGTGCCGCCCGCCCCGGCCCCGCCGAGGATGAGCGCGGCGACCGCGGCCAGGGAGGCCCCGTTGGTGATGCCGAGGATGTCCGGGCTGGCCAGCGGGTTGCGCGCCACCGTCTGGGTCAGCGCCCCGGAGAAGGCCAGGCAGGCCCCCACGGCGGCGCCGACAACCGCGCGGCCCAGCCGCAGGTCCAGGACCACCTTCTGCTCGATGGCGGTACCTCCACCGGCGAAGACAGTGAGCACCTCGGTGAGCGTGAGGGGGTAGTCACCCAGGGTGATACCCAGCGCCATGAACAGGACGGTGGCCACGGCGGTGAGCACCAGCCAGCAGGCCAGGCGCAGGTTCCACTGCCAGGAGACCAGCCCGGTGCGCAGTGCGGCGGGTTTATGGACGGTGGTGCTCACAGTGCGCCCCGCAGCCTGCCGCGCCGGATGAGCATGATGAAGAAGGGCACGCCGATCAACGCCAGCACGATACCCATGGGCAGTTCCCCGGGGCGGGCGATGAGCCGTCCGAGGATGTCTGCGACCAGCGCGAGCAGCGCTCCCAGGCCGATGGACAGTGGGATGATTGCCCGGTGGTCAGGGCCGGTGACCGCGCGGACCATGTGCGGGGCGGCCAGGCCGATGAACATCACCGGTCCGGCGCACGCCACCGCGACCGCACCGAGCACCGCGACGGTGGACATGCCCACCAGGCGGGAGACAGTGACGTTGATGCCGAGGGCAGCGGCGAGCTCATCGCCGAGGCTCAGCAGGTTGAGGGTGCGCCCCAGCAGCAGCGCGGCGATGAGCCCGAGAATGAGCAGCGGCAGCACCGCCTTGACCACGCTGAAATCCCGGTTGGCCACGGAACCGGTGGCCCACAGGCGCAGGGCGTCGAGGATCGCGGCATCTTTGAGCATCAGTGCGTTGACCACCGACATGAGCAGGGCGCTGAGCGCCATGCCTGCCAGGATGTAGCCGAGCGGGCTGTCGGCGATGGGGCCGGCGGAGGCCAGGACAAAGACCACCAGTGTGGCGGCGCTGGCGCCGATCAGTGCCGGCCAGACGAAGTGGTCGGGGGAGGAGACGACACCCAACGCCAGGGAGACCGCCACCGCAGCGGCGGCACCGGCGTTGATGCCCAGGATGCCGGGATCGGCCAGCGGGTTGCGGGTGAAACCCTGGATGAGCGCTCCGGCGGCACCGAGCGCAGCCCCGGCGATCAGAGCCAGGAAGGTCCGCGGCACCCGCATGCCGCCGACGAGGATGACCAGGTCATGGAAGGGCATCGTCGCGGCAAAGGCGGGATCCATGGCATAGCGCAGGGACTGCGGGATCACCGCCAGTACCTCCGCGGAGTTGGTGGCACGTGCCCCGACCAACAGGCTGAGCACCATCAGGCCGATCATCGCCACTGCGATGATCGCCGCCAGCCCGAGGGAACGGATCCAGGTGTTCGGCTCCGGCCGGAGCCGGGACCGGGTAGGTGGCGCGGGGGCGACAGAGATGGACGGGGAGGACATCGTGGGGCTCTTTCCGGGCGGGTTCCTTCACAGGAATGGCGGGAATGACAACCACCACATTATTGAGGTGAGGCTTACCTATCGCAATCGGAGGTGGTGGAGGAGGTCCCAGGGGCCTCAGCCCGCGAAGATCCGCTCCAGATCATCGATCAGCGCCATGCGCCACCACGCGAAATCGTGTCCGCCGTCGTAGACGTTGAGACCTACATCCCAACGGAAGTAGCGCATGGTCTGCTCCATCAGGTGGACATGGGGCACGCTCAACCCCTCGCGGACGCCGACGCTGAGCAGTACTTTGGTCTCGATCTCCGGATCCTTGCTGGTCCCGAACTGTTCGGTGAGCCAGTCGACGGAGCGGTCACCCAAGTCAGCGGGTGCGCGCTTCTCGCCGGGCTCCCACCAGAGGGAGGGGGAGGCCGCGATGGCCCACCGGTAGCGCTGCGGCTCACGCAGGGCGGAAACTAGAGCGGAGAGCCCGCCCAAGCTCTGGCCGGCGATGATCTGGCCCTCCGGCCCGGCAAGCGTGACCCCACGGGAGGCGGCATGGGTGACGGCCCAGATGGTGGCGGTACCGGAGACATCCGCGAGGAACTCCTCGTTGGCGCTCAGGGAGGCGACCCGATCCGCCCGGTCCACATTGGACACGCCCAGCACCGCCATCGGCGGTATCTTCCCTTCGGCGGCGGCCTTCTCCAGCGCGACGGGCAGGTGCAGGCGCCCGAACCAGATCTCCGCGTCAAACAGCGTCATCAACGGCAGCGGCTCGTCGCCGGTTTCGGCGGGCAGGTAGAGCCAGAGGCGCCGCAGAGCACCACCAACCTGGACCTCCTCGCTGAACAGGGTGCCGGCGATGTCCCCGGCATCGAAGTGCCACTCCCGCCGGAAGCGGTTGAAGGGCCCCTCGAACAAGGACAGCCCGTTGATGCCGTCACGCACCAGCGCGCGGGGGTTGTGGGTGTCCAGATACGTGGGGTAGTGGTCATGCGGTGGCGGGCCCTTCGGGCGCTCCCCATTCTGGGCGGCCGACTGGAAGCCGTAGGAGGCAGTGAGGGTGGAGGCGAGCTCCAGGGTGAGGACATGGATGTCCGCGCCCGGCACCTGCTTCATCCGGCCGACGTCGTAGTTCTGTTTGTCGGTGATCCGGTTCATGTACAGGTGCATCGGGGTATTCTCGCCCAGGTCCCGCCACACGAAGGTGGTGCGCACGCCGTTGAGTTCCCGCATCGGGGTGCCGAACCGGCTGACGAGGTCCCAGAAGCGGTCCAGCGCCTCCTTGTCGGCATTGCTGTAGTTCTCGATGATCTGATCCTCGGTGAGGAAGAAGGTCCTGGTCATTGTGCGTTCGCTGCCACCTTTCGGGCTCCGAGTCACTGGCTGTTGTCACCGACGTTACTGAAAAGCGTCGGGTGCATTGCTTATTCGGGGCCCGCTTCCCCGTCTTCCGGTTCCGTGCAATAATTTGAGGAACGGATGGATCGTGCGAAGGAGACGTTATGGAATCGCTCTTCCAGGTAAGCGACCTCCCGCAGATCGTCGGGCCCGAGGAGGCGGAGGGATACCTCGCGCACATGGGTATAGACACCGCCGCCGTGCGGGATGCCCTGGGCAGCGGTGAGCTTGCGGCACGCAACCTCACCCCCTTCTTCCCGGTCACCGCGCCGGGTTTCAGCCGCTGGTCCTATACCGTGGGCACCCTGCGGGAGGAACTGCAGGACACGGGGCACTGGCGTTCCGAGGACAGATCTAACCGCCCCTACCTGCGTCATCTCAGCCGCAGCTACACGCTCTCTGTGCTCGGCGGGAACACCGAGACCGGTTCTGAGTCGCCGACAGCCTGCCCCAACGTACAGAAGCGCAAGGGCAGGGCCACCGAGGAATTCGTCCTGGGCGGCCAACTGGCATTTCCCGAGATCGTCGAATATCTGTCCGACAAAACCGACCCCGATGCCCCGCCACCGGGGACCTGGTTCCTAATCTATTACCGGGACGACGGTGAACTACGCTCCGAGATCTCCCTTCCTGAGGGGATCAAGGGCGGCAGGTTCACCGGCTGGCGGATCAGGGTGATCCTGCCGGCCATTGACTACAAGACGACGATGAGGCGACCACTGGATGCGGGAGAACACGATGTCGAGTTCACGGTTGAGGAGCGGGGACGCACCGCCTAGCCGTTTCCTCTCCCCGAGCCGGATCGCCATCGCCCGCCAACGCCGCGGACTGACCAAGACCGATCTGGCACGCCAGCTCGGCGTGAGCCCGCGGACGGTGAACACCTACGAGAACAACGGCGCACCGCTGTCCCGGGCAGGCGATCTCTCCGGGGCCCTCAGCTTTCCCGTCGGCTTCTTTCACCTGGCCGACTGCACCGATCTTTCCGACGCCGAGGTCAACTTCCGCGCCGGTCGTACCACCACCGCGATCCAGCGGAAGGCTGCGAAGGCCGCCGGCGCCATCGCCATGGATATCGCCGGCTGGATCGCCCAACGCTTCAGCCTGCGGGCTCCGAACCTGCCGGACCTCAGCGGCCACGACCCCCGCACCGCGGCACGAATGCTCCGCGAGGCGTGGGGACTGGGAACCGGGCCGCTGCCCAACCTGGTGCAGCTCTCCGAATTCCACGGCATCCGGGTGTTCAGCCTGCCGGCCCTGGCCGAGGAAGTCGACGCCTACTCCGTCTGGCAGGGGGAAACCCCCTTCATTTTCCTGGCACGGCGCAAGACCCCGGAGCGCAGCCGCTTCGACGTGGCGCACGAGCTGGGACACCTGACGCTGCACCGGAATGAGGATGTGGCGGCGGCCCACGAGCGAGAGGCCGACATCTTCGCCTCCGAGTTCCTCATGCCCCACACCGCGATCATCGAGCACCTCCCGCAGAACCCTTCCGTGGACGAGCTGATGGAATTCAAGACCATTTTTCGTGTTTCCGCGATGGCCGCCACCTACACGTCCCATAAGGTCGGCTGGCTCAGTGACTGGGCCTACCGGCAGAACTGCGCTGAACTGGAGCGCCGTGGTTACCGGCACGGGGAACCCGAAGGGATGTCGGTCCACGAGACTTCCCGAGTGTTCCCCCAGGTTTTCGGTTCGAAGCACTATTTGGTTGCCGACGCTGCAGTGGAGCTGTGCCTTCCTGCCGGTGAGGTACACGCGTTGACCTTCTCTACGGCGCTACGCATGGTGGGGGGGAGCAGTGTGGAGCCGATGGTGAACGTGGCTGCGCGGCCGGTGAAGTTGAGGTTGGTATGAGGCCGAGTCAAACGGGAGGGGAGACGCTGGACAACTGCTGCATACTGAGGAAGGAATTAGCGTCTGTTCAATGGGCCTGCTGTGGAGAGGGGAATGTGATTATCAGGCAGAATGGAGGCATGTCTGGACCTATCCCCGTCCCGAAACTGGGGGATAGGCCTGCACCACTCAATATTCATGTGCGGAATCAGATGCGGAACATGCCGCGTGCCGGTTCCCTGATTGAGCGGGCCGTACGGTCCGAACTCCATCGGAGGGGGCTGAGATTCCGGGTCAACTTCCGCGGAGTACCCGGCACGCCCGATATCGCCTTCACACGGGCAAAGATAGCTGTCTTCATCGATGGTTGTTTCTGGCACGCCTGCCCGCTGCACGGGACCATGCCGTTTAACAACCGAGAGTGGTGGAAGGCTAAACTCTTACGGAATCAGGAACGTGATCGCGAGAAGGATGCTGCCCTCGAAGCCTTGGGTTGGCTTCCACTCCACTACTGGGAGCACGACGATCCGGAAGAGATAGCCGACGAGATCGAGTGGGTGTGGAGAGACATCAGCTCATCAGGTCGATAGTCAGTTCGAATATTTCATATTTCGGAAAGGTTTGTGTCGGAGGCCCCCGGTACATTGCTCAAGTGAAAAAAGTAGACGAGTACGCAGTTAGCCAGGTTCGTGGCCCCTATGTGAAACTACCCCCTCACCCGCAATACTGCAGGACGGTGGAAGAACTTACCTCCTACGCGGCTGAGAGGAGGAAGGCGGGAGCTATCCTCGGAGCTGACCTTTTCGCTGGAGCAGGAGGTCTGAGCCAGGGACTGGTGAACGCGGGTATTGAGGTCATTTTCGGAGTCGACCATTATGACTACGCAGTGGAGACTCATTCCGCGCGTTTCCCTGGAATGTCCGTTGATTGGGACTTGGCTACGACGGAGAATGTTGAGCGCGTCGCACAGGTCATGCTTGACGCCAACATTGAGGTCCTTGCCGGAGGCCCTCCCTGTCAACCTTTCTCCAAGGCAGGAAGATCCGGCATCCGGCACCTGGTGGAGAAGGGTGAACGCGATCCAGAGGACCAGCGGCGCAACCTCTGGCGTGCCTATCTTGAGGTGGTCTACCTGGCACGACCGAAGATTGTCATCATGGAGAACGTTCCTGACATGGCACTCGACAACGAGATGTTCATCCTGCGGAGCATGATAGAGGAGCTGGAGCAGATCGGTTACAGCGTCGAGGAGAAAGTGGTGGATACCTGGCGCTATGGAGTTCCTCAGTTCCGCCAGCGTCTGATTCTGGTGGCTATGCGGGACAACATCAAGTTCGACTGGCCCGAAGAGACCACGAAGAAGGTCACGGTCTGGAATGCAATCGGGGACATGCCTGAGGTGGAGGGCGGCTGGCGTCCTCCGGGAGGCGCCGACGGTTGGGCAGAGTACAGGGGTCCGGTCACGGATTTCCAGAAGTACATCCGGAGGAATGTTCCTGCCGGAGAATCCAACAGGCTATACGACCACATCACCCGTCCGGTCCGTGAAGACGACCGTGAGGCCTTCGAGCTCATGACTGCCGAAACGAAGTACTCGGAGCTTCCGGAGCGCCTGCGTCGCTATCGTTCCGACATTTTCAATGACAAGTACAAGCGTCTGGATGAGAACGACCTCTCACGCACCATCACGGCACATATCGCCAAGGATGGCTACGGCTTCATCCACCCGCGGCAGTCGCGTACCCTCACTGTCCGGGAAGCTGCCCGTCTGCAGACTTTCCCGGATGATTTCCGATTCAGTGGTCCTCCCAGCGCCGCCTTCCGCCAGATCGGAAACGCCGTCCCTGTCCGACTGGGTGAGGCTATTGGTGCAGCCGCACTTGATGCACTCCAGCGGGGCAGCAAAAAGGGGGTGCAGGCCCGTGAGATCTCGATGGTCCTCGCAGACTGGTACCGGAATCTTCCCGAAGATGCCCTTCTTCAACCCTGGCTGCGCACTGGTGACCGCTGGAAGGTCCTCATCTGTGAGATCTTCCTGGAGAGGGCTTCCCGCGAAGAACTACGTATGATCTGGCCTCTCATCAAGGAACTTCCCGGTCCTGTCCCGGGACAGCCGGTCCCAGAGGAATCTGTGAAGGTCCTAAGGTCAGTCTTCACCGGGAAGCGGTTCGAGAAGCGCATCATGCGTCTGGAGAAGCTCGCGGACGAGATCCGACGGGATACCAGCGCACTGTGGGAACCGCGTATCAGCAGGGAAAAGCTACCCTCCGTCAATCCCGCTCTCATCGATTTACTGGAGCTCTCTGCTCCGACTGCTGATGCAGAGGGAAACAAGAGCGAGGAACCGGTCATCGTCGCCAAGGGCATTCTCCGGATCACCACCAGGTTCCAGGGAATGGACATGGAGAGTCGGAACAAGCTCTCAGAAGGACGTCTGAGTATCGCCCGCATGCTCGGAATGAACGAGCACGCGCGAGCTGTTCACCTCGCACTCTTCGAGCTGAGCAGGACCGTGTGCACCATTGAGAATCCGGCCTGCGATATCTGCCCGCTGCGCCGCAAGTGCCAGAAGTTCGGCGTAGCAGGGGACAACGGGCAGAAGGAACTCTTCTAGTCGAAGCCGAGGTGTCGGGCGAGTTCCGGCATCTCGGTCTTGATGAGCGTGGAGATTGCCTCCAATGCCTCAAAGTTCCCGGTGCGGGCTGCGGCGGTACGCAGCGCAAGTCCGATGGCTGCCCCTGATTCATCACCACTCGGAGCAAAAGGCTTCTTGGGGGCTGCCAGGTCTTCTGTGACCGTCCGCTGATTGTTCCGACGGTAGGCTGCATCCGCAGCGATGCACAGTTCGTTGACTGGGCGGGACATCATCTTGCGGAGCTGTCCCGGGAGGTTGACCCGCATTTTGGCGACGTTGATGTTGAACGCCTCATCGAGGGTCGTGCCGAAATCTAGGGACGCACGCGCGGATTTGGTGTGCTCGTCAATCGTGCGGATGCCGGCCCACCCTCCCCACTGCACCAGACGATTGGCTCTGTAGATGTAGAGCCCCTGCTGGCGGTTCCATTTTTCCGGGCCAGAAGCATGTTCAAAGGCTTCCCGAGAGGAGTAGTCCTTGCGCGAGGGCAGAAGATAGCGGCGAAGGGTGACCGTGTCGGAGACGTCCCCGTGCTCAATCTCGAACTCGTCCACGTCCAGAGCCTGGGTGGCGGCCTCATCTCTGCCGAAAGGGTCCCAGGGTTCCAGTTCGGTTCCATTCACGGAAATACTGATTCGCGAACCGGATTCGCCGGAGAGGAAGCGGTGGAAGACCATCGACAGATGGGCCTCGAGTTTGGGTGCCAGGCCTTCAATGCGGCGTCTGGCCCAGCCCCCTTCCGGAGACTTTGCGGGCAGGAGCCTGTCCAGCTTCCTCCACACCACGACTGAACCGCTGTCCCCGGTGATGAGCGAAGCTGATACCAGTGCCTCGGCCTCCTCAGAGATATCGAGGGTGACCCAGTCGTCAACCGCCTGAATGAAATCAAGGTCAATCGCCCGGGCGACCGGGGAAGAAAGTCGGTTGCCCCTGCTCACAACTTCAAGTCGTCGGCACTGGGAGAGCGAAGCGGTCTTGAGCCCGAGACCGTAGCGACCGAGATCGCCGTCCTCATACTCCCTGCGGCTGCCAAAGCGCATGGCCTCGTTGATCTGTTCCTCGTGCATGCCGGCACCGTTGTCGATGATAGTGAGGTAGGAACCTCGCCCTTCAAAATGGATCTCGATGACGATCCTGTCAGCACCTGCGGCCACGCTGTTGTCCACCAGATCTGCGACAGCGGACTCGAAGCTGTATCCGATGTCACGGAGCGATTTGGTGAGACGGCGTGCCGAGGGCGCGACAGAGAGACGGTTGGGCATGTCCCTTACTTTCCTGTGTGAGAACTGGCCGGGTGATTTCTGGCGAGGAGTGAAACGATCAGCTGTCGATCGTGGTCTCGAACTTGTCTGCGGTGGCGCGGTACGTGTTGTCGACAAGCTTAGTGATCTCGCCTTCCGGTAAGGAATCGAGGTTGACGATCGACGAGAGCTTGCCGAGCTGAACCATCACCAGCCTCAGGAGCTCAGATCGCGCGAGGCTATAGTGGCTGCTGAATTCGTTGTGGGCACGCGCGATCGCCCGTGCGAGGGTCGGGTTCAACCCGAAGGTCGGGCGCTCCATGATGTTGACCCCCTCGTCCTCACCCAGGGTGGCGTTGAGGTCGGGCCCCAGACAGTACGCACGCCACCAGGCCTTCCGAAACACGTTGCGTGGACGACCAAGCCAACGGTCGTACTCGGGATTCTTCGTCTTGTTCTGGAAACGCCAAGCTGCGACGTCTGGGAGCAGAACCAACGACAGGAAGTTCCACGTCTCCTCCATTCCGGCATCGGCGGGAGAAATAGCCAGCGAATTGAGAAGGAAGTTCCCTACCTTGACATCAAACGCGGACAGTGTTATGTCTTTAGTTTTCTTCCTGTGAGGGAAGCCGTGCTCTTCGGCAATGGACAGTACTCCGGACCGTACGTCCCTCAGGAAACCCGCTGTGGGGAGCTGGGCCACCAGTGGAGGGGGATACGCCTTCGGGTGAGTGACTGTCGCTAATGAAGCACACTGCTCGACATCCAGTACAACCATTTCTGAGATGACACGCACTGCGTCACTTCTCTCCAGTCGGTAATGGGAAAGATACTTTCCGGTCACTTGCCCATCCTCCGATTCGGATTGAAGATGCTTGCCTGCACAGTAGCGGTCACGAAGCTCGGGTCCGCAAGGTATAGCTCACGTGTTGAGTGGATCGACACGTTCGAGAAGTAAACATCGTGCATCTGCTTGAGGGTTTCCGCGAGTGTACCCTCCTCTGCCGAATCTTCCTCCAACTGGGCAAGATCCGAGTTGAGCGCAAAGGTGAGCATCTGCACGACTGTGTCAGCACGGAGAAACTGCTGGAACTCCGCCTGTGTCTTTCCATTCGGATCCAAGAGGTACTCCGCAACACGCGGATGACCGGAGTTCAGCTTGAGACGCACTGCAGACGAGATGTGGGACTCGAGAGCCGAGTCAATGTCGATCCTCCACATCGCATGAGTGGGGGAGTACCCCGCCTTTTCGAAATCGAACGCGCTCGTCGGGAATTGAGAGCCGGCACCCTCCAGCTGCACCCGGATTGAATTCTCCCAGAGCCTGGAGCCGGTCATCGTCGGCCCTAGATCGTCGGGAGTTGCCCCCGGATTCTCCAGCAGGATGACACTGGCACGGAGGTTGAGGTCACCACCCAGCGTGGAGCCGTCAAGACTGAGGTTCACGGTGTTGATGCCGTCCACAAGCGTGACGGGCGCTGAGGCACCGTGCAAGCCGGTACGTGACGATTTCCAGTTGATCACTGTTCCCAGGACCGCGCCACCTGCAGAACCCGAGGAAACTGGGAAGGACTGTCTGAGCACTTCCTCGAGGTCCACCTCCAGTTCGAAATAAGCGGTGACGGTGGACTGATCAGACCACGTGGCTGACGAGGATTGAGCATCATCAACCAGTATCGACACGCCGTCAACAGAGATGTCGTAGCTCAGCAAAGAGATGGTGTCGTCCGCTGGGACGTTGTAACCCAGGCTGGTTGTGGCCATTACTGGTCATCTCCCTCTGCCTGAACAGTGACGACCACATCCGCGGAGATGGCCGAATTGATGGGCTGAATGACCGCGTAGTAGCTCTCCCAGGAGGGAGAGCGCATGATCCGGTGGAGATCCTGATCGCTTGCGTTCCTACCGACGATCCCCTCTAGGCTTTTCTCCAACTCATGGGGTGCAACCCAACCCAGGGGGGTCGGCATGACGAGGCCGTCCTTGGCCTCGAGCTGACGTTTTCCGTCGACGAGCACGGCTGACTCCACTTCCACCCGTACTTCGTTCTCCAGTGCCTTCGGACTGGAGTCGACACCCACCTTGAACAGGGCGAGAGTTCCTCTGGAAGTGGCGTGCAGTGAAGCCAGGGAGATGGATGAACGAACACCGTGGTGGCTCTTGACTGGCTTCTGCCGGGTGAGCCGACCGGGTTGAGGACGGGTGATCCGTCGACTCGATCCTGCGGCACTAGGCATGACCGAACCCAGGGAGCTGGAAATTGTGCTCAATGCCGAGGCGTCTCCCGTCGAGTCATTCTCCACCTTCGAAGAGGTCTCGTTCTTCAGGGAATCACGCAGGCGATTCATCGCGATACGTACAGGGTTCGACCTTCTCGGTTTGCCATTCCTGTGAAATCGGGCGTCCTTGAGGTTCACTGTTGTCGGATTCCACTCATCGTGTGCCGGTGGCTCACTGGCGGCGAACAACGAATCGAGATGCTCCGCGGCTTGAAAGATACCGGCGTAACAGTCCTCTGCTGAGGCGCGGGGTCCCTGCCAGTAGTTGACGATCATCCTGGGCCCACGCATCAGAGCCACGTGGTGGTTCATCCCGTCATCGAGGACAGAAGGCTGCGGGTTGTTTTCCGCCGGGGTCGATTGGACGGCCAGTCTGCCGAGATACTCCACCGGATTGCCTGAGACGATATCCATCCACTTCCGGGGGCCGGACTTCTGGAATTCCGTCACAAAGGAATTCGGATCAAGGTGTTCCGGTTCCTTGATGGCAAGACGATAAGCGCGGACAAACGGCCGCAGAAGAGGATCCTTGAGAGGATCGGGAATCGGAATCTCACGGCCATCCACCGTCACCGAGAAGTCGATCGGGTCCATGTCCCCCGACCTGGACACCATGTGAGGCCAAGCCCACTTGGTGAGTGCATTGGAGATGGTTTCCATGACAGTATCTACCTCATCCGGATCGATACGTGGGTTGACCACTGCGACAGTGGTACCGGTGGGACGTTCCTCGGTGAAGTGGGAATCCATCTGAAAGGTGCGTGCGAGAGCATCAGCCTCGGGACCCGTAAAGGGATTCGCATAGACATTCTCCTGGACGCCGAGCTCCTTCACTCCCCACCAGTGTCGGCCCGTGTACTCATAGGAGTTCTTCGTGTAGCCGTTGCCGTTGGCCATGGCGATGAACCGTCGGGCCGGAGCACCATTTTCGTCCCTGGTCCGAGTGTAGATGAGCACAGTCTGCGAGTCACTTATGTTGAAGAAGACACCCTTGCCGAACCCATAGGTTCCTCCACGGAGCTCCTTCTCGGCGCGTCGACCGATGTTCCTCACGAAGGAGACGAAGTCGTCGCGCCCTGCACAGTGCTGGGCCGCCGACGTCGGTCCCTGGAGACCCGAGGTGCCGGTATCGCTGACCAGGAGGACCGGCAGTGGAGTTTCCCGCGGCTCTGCGAGGAATCCTGCCAAGGCCGGCAGGCCTTCAGTTCCGGTGCCGAAAAAGTTTCTGAGGGCTTCCGACCGGTGGCCGGTCAGTCGGCGGTAGTCGATCGAGAAAGTGACTCCGTCTTCGCTGCTGGACCGGTCTCGGGCGTCCCAACTGTTCTGCAGGGTCTCTCGGGTGAAAAGGTCCCAACTCTCGAGACTCGGACGTCCGATCGCCGACGTAGCCGAGTTACCGTGCATGTTTCCTGAGTCGAGGAAGAATTCCTCATGGTGAAATGCCGATGGGGTCATTAGATCAGTGAACCGTCCTTTCGATAACCTGGAATTATATCCGGCTCTGTCAGATCGATGCCGTAGTGCACTGCGGAGATCCGCTTCTCGGTGTCAGCGACGATGAGCCGAGGGAAACCTGCCCCGACCTCGAAAACATACCTGCCCACCAGGCGATACCTGTTTTCCGTCTTGGGATCGACCCCAGCCATCGAGAACCTCATCTCTTCCAGCCGACTGAGCAGTTCGTCGGATGGGATCAGGTCATTCTCCAGAATCCGGCGAACAACACCACTGAGTGTGATGTCACCGTTTGGAGTGCTCTCATACTTTCGTACGGAGAGAAGCAACCGCCTGTCAGTCTCAGCGAGAAGCTGCTGGGAGCCGTTGATGGTCACGTGGAGACCATTTGAAACACGAGTGGCCTTGCACTCAATTCCGCGGTCCTCAAACCGGAAGTCGTGGGCCTGCTGGTCAGGACCGGTCCACCGGTAAAAAGCTAGGGCACCGTCCGTGGCGAGCAGAAGCTGCATCTCCTGCAGTTCGCAGATGATGCCGATCTCCTCAGTGTCGCTGAGAGAGTTGGGAGGGACGGGAGTGAACAGCGAACGCCAGCGTTTGAGCTGGGCCTGTGCGATCGTGGCAGCACGCTCTCTGTCGTTTCGGAAACTCTTGAAGAAAGTATCCACGAAGACGTGAAATACATTCTCGAGTGCGGGATTCTCCAGTTGCAGCTGGACGACGCTCCGCGCATTCCTCTGCACGGTACGCAGAGTGATGTAGCGGCTGCGGATATCTGGTGGGATGCTCGTGGGATCCTCCGCGCCGAGGGGAATAAACAATCCTATGCGGCCGTCGAGCTCCTGGAAAATACGCACCGCACCAGAAGTGTTAGCGAGCTTTGTGACGAGATCATTCCCGTGGCGGGAAGATGGTGGAGCGGCCTCCGTTGCGGCACGTAGCTCGTTGAACAACTCAATCGATGGAGTCATCAGTCTCACTCCTCATAGCAGCTTCGTCCTTTTCATTGAGGGCTCTCACTTCCTCTGCAGCGGCGCGGTACTCCTCGATGAGTTCCTTGTCAGGTTCCGGGGCGGTCATGTAATCGACAGCGGAGTCGGGGGCTGAGGACGTGGGGAAGAACAATCCGAGACCGAGGACATCGGCGACGGCATTCAGACTGGTACGGTGCTGCCCCCTCTTCTTGGTGGAAACCGAGTCAGAAGATACCCCGTTATTGCTTGATGAGCTCCGCGGATCAGACTTGGCCTGAATCGGGTAGATGGCGAGATGCCCGATGCCCGGACCCACGTGCTTGTCGTGAAGCTCGCGGACAGGCTTTTCCTTGCTGCCTGCTTCCTTGATCTTCTCTTCGACTTCCAGACGGAAAGCAGCGCGGTCTTCCTCGGCGTCTCGGATGACGTCATTCAGACGATCCTGAGTCGTCACGAGGGCCTTGATGTTCGCCTCACCTTCCTGACTGGTCACAAGCTTCGAGCGCTTGAGGAGCGGGATCTCCGTCTGCAGACCCAAGTCTATGGTGCCAAGCTCAGAGTTACTCTGCGTCATGAAGGAGACGTTCCAACTGCGGAACCGACGGTTCTCGGACTCCTTCCTGATGTACTTCTTGAGTAGGGCGGCATTGTCCTTACCGAGCCGGGTGTCCGGATGAATCGAGTATTGGTCGAGGAAATCAATGATGAGCTGGGGAGGAACTCCAATGAAGACCGGTGAACCGTATACGCCGGTCTGCTCGTTGATCCCGCGATTCTGTATTTCCCGGACGAGTTGCTTCACTGCATTCTCGTTGGAAGTCAGCCAATCAAGGTCCGTTTCCTTGAACTTGATTGTCTGTTCCTTTTTGCCCTGGAAACTGACCTGCGCCTTCACCGCATCCTGCATCTTGGCGCGACTCGTGATCATCATGTCCGGATGCATCCGGATACGCGCCTGAATTTCAATCGGGGAAACCTGTTCCTGCACATAGACATCGAGCTCTTCCCGAAGCTCCGCTTCCACGGTCGACAGGTCATTGAACCACCGGTTGAGCTCCTCTGGCATCCAGATTCTCGGCAAATCCTGATATCCGTTTCGGAATCCGAACCAGCGGCCCATCTGAAGCAGGGTGTCATAGGCGGACGCACGACGAACAAAATAGGAAGAGACCAAGCCTTCCAGAGTAAGACCGCGGGAGAGGGTATTACCACCGATGGCTATGACCGAGACAGGACCCTGCGTGTAGTTGAGTCGTTCGGTGGACGTGCCATTGTCGACGATCAGCCTGGTTTCGCGGAGGACATCGGGAATGAAGGACGAAAGGTCATCGAATGAGACCGGCTTTAGGCCGAAGGTCTCTGCAGGTATCCGCCCGGATTCCTCGTCCCACTGTTCACACCATTCTCGGGGGATGTCGGATTCGGACTTGATCGCCGCACGCAATCCCGAAAGCTCGTGATCAACCTGGAATCTCAGGTCTTCGTGGTCTGCCGTGAGCATCGAGGTGTGGATCAGCATTGAAGAATGCTTATTTCCTTGCCCTCGGACTCTGCGTGCCGCTGTCGCCATGAGGAACCAGCGGATCGCAGCACTCAGACCCTCACCGCCTTGCACAGACTTGTCAGGGTCGTTCTTGCCTCCCGGTCGGATGCCTTCGACTTCTGCTTCCGAGATGATACGGATCATGTCATAACCGTCAGGATCCACATCGCCCGAATCTTCGCCATTGAGGGGGGCGCGGCCGAAGAGTGCGCGGGATCCGAAATACCCTCTGGGCTCTGGGAGTGTCACTATGAAGTCAGAGGGATAGAGATCATCCGTCTTGCTGGGATCGATCAGGATGTTCGCGAAGGGCGTGGCGGAGTAGGCCACGTAGGCGGTGATGTCGTGGTCAAGCAGATGATTGATCTGACGGTTGATCGCTGAACGCTCGGATTTCGTCTGCGGTGAAACGTCGATGGAAGCTTGGTCGGATTCGTCATCGATCACAAGGATCGGGCACTGGTGCACGATATCCGCGGCACTATTGAGCCATTCGTTCAGCCTCCTCAGTCGCGCCGAGTTCTTTTTGACAACTGCGATGAATCGTTCGTTGTGATTGGCGAGCTTGGCGGCATTGTCATCGATCCCCGAGAAATCATGCTCGACACTCGTCAGCCGGTGCCAGCGGGATCGCTGGGGGTTTATGAGCTGCTCGTCGATTCGTTCCTGCGTCTGCTGGCGCAGGTTTTCAGTGATTCCCGTGAGAACGATAACCAGACGAAAGCCCGCGTCGGCAGCCTTGGCGATCACTGACAGGAAGTTGGTCGTCTTTCCACTCTGCACATAACCGAGCACCAGACCCTTGATGTTCTGAAGCTCCTGATGCGGACGGAGACCGTTCACGACAGCTGTGGAGGAATCGTCGATGCTGTCAACTGCCTCGCCGAGGTCGTTTTCAATGATCGTCCGCAGTGGCGGCCAGAAAACATCGACATTCAAATCGGGGCGGTACCAGTGCTCGCCGCGCTTCTCCCGCTTGTATGCTCCAATCTGATGCCGCCGGTTGGCGAAACCCAGGGCCTGGCGTTGCCTTTCATAGGCTTCCTCGATCTCTGCCGCCGAATCGGGGTAGCGACGGAGAAACTTCTTCTTCGTGGCATCCAGGTCACGTCCGAGCCGTGACTGGTCGTTGAAGTCCTCCACATAGTCGAGGACCAAGTCTTCGTCGAGCTGTTGTTCCGACATGAGTTCCCTTTCGTCACTGTGTGAACTGGCCGAGAAAACTTCAGCCGTTCGCCCTTTGGGAACAACATTATCGGGAACGCACGACAGGGCGAGAAGATGATGTCGAATCGCTGAGCAAGACAAGCGGTGGGTGCTGGAGGAGAGTTAGACTCTGTAGAGGGAACCTTCCTGTCCATCCGATTGTGAAACTCGTCAACTAAGCCTCGGATATATCGCTGACCAGCCACGCAGCAATGCGTGCCGTGCGGTTGTCATAGTCGAAGGAGGGGTTGAACTCGATGACGTCGACAAGCGAAAGTCAGTCGGTACGGGCCAGAGCGAGCGACACTGCGCGAATAATAGGCCAGTTAGATGCTCACTGCAGCGGAAGCGCTGCCCCCCGGCATCCGCAGCCGGAAGAGCATCAAGTTCGATGCTGACGTGGATGTGCGAGCGATCAGCCGTGAGCTCAAGTGCGAGGTCAGAGCGGAACGGATGGCGGGGCCCTGCAGCGGCACCGAGTCGGCCGCTGTTGCGGCGCACGCTCTCCTCAGAAGCGAAGCCCAGCAGAGCCACCCCGGGGGTGTCCGTGACTGGGCCGATGACGGAATGCCAGCGCGCGTGCCCTGGGCCCGGTCCATCATCGCGGCCGGTCCAGGCCTCGGCGGGGAAATCTCTGTTGATGGAGGTCATGCCCCGCAGGATACGAGGGGATGGGCTGATCCGACACCGCCCACGCCATCGACCTGGCCTACCGGCCGGGCATGCCGCTGAGCTGGCGCACCTACCGGGGTGCGGAGAGGGTCACCTGAGGCGCAGCCTTCAGCGCCCCCGAATACAGGTTGAAACGCTCACCCCGCGTGAAACCGGTCAGTGTCATCCCGGCCTCCCGGGCCAGCTCCACAGCCAGGGAGCTGGCCGCGGAGACCGCCACCAGGGCGGGGAAACCGGCCATCACGGCCTTCTGCACCAGCTCGAAGGAGGCGCGGCTGCTCATCACCAGGATCAGCTCCTCGGCGGGCAGGCGGTCGGCCAGCAGAAGGGAACCGATGACCTTGTCGGCGGCGTTGTGCCGGCCGATGTCCTCGCGGATGACCACCGGCTCGCCCTCGAGGGTGAAGGCGCCGGCGGCGTGGATGCCGCCGGTGCGTCGAAAAGCTTTCTGCCTCGCGCGGAGTTTCTCTGGCAGGGAGATGACCACGTTGGGGTCGAGTTCGATCGGGGTGATCGGGTGGGTTTGCTTGCCCATGATCTGCTTGATGGAGCTGGAACCGCACACCCCGCAGGCCGAGGTGGTGGTCACCGCCCGGACGAACTCCGGTCCCGGGGTCGCCACCCCGCGGGCGAGTTCCACCTCCAGCAGGTTGTAGGTGTTCTGCCCGGAGGCGTCCGTGCCGGAGCAGTAGCGGGCCTCCGCCACGTCAGTGCGCCCGTGGATGAGCCCCTCGCCGTGGAGGAAGCCGTGGATGAGCTCGATGTCGTGGCCCGGGGTGCGCATCGTCGTGGTCAGCGTCGTGCCGTTGACCTGCAGCTCCAGCGGTTCCTCCCCGGCGACGGTGTCGGCACGCGTGTCGGTGAACCAGCTGCCGTCCTCCGCCACGTGCACGCGGGTGACCGCGAAGTCGCGGGTGATCCGCCCCATCTACTTCGCCTCCGCCTTCTCCGAGACGTGGTCCTCGGCCCGCGTGCCCAGCGGCTCCAGGCGCACGATCACGGACTTGGACACCGGGGTATTGGACAGCTCGGCCACGGAATCCATCGGCACGAGCACGTTGGCCTCGGGGAAGTAGGTGGTCACGCAGTCGCGGGCGGAGGGGTACTCCACGACCCGGAAGTTCGGGGCGCGGCGTTCCTCGCCCCGGAAGACGGAGACGATGTCGACCAGGTCGCCGTCGCGCAGGCCGCGCTCGCGGGCGTCCTCGGGGTTGACGAAGACCACCCGGCGGCCGTTCTTCACGCCGCGGTAGCGGTCGTCCAGGCCGTAGATGGTGGAGTTGTACTGGTCATGCGAACGCACGGTCTGCAGCAGCAGATGGCCTTCGGGCAGTTCGATGACCTCGGTCTGGTTGACGGTCAGCTGCGCCTTGCCGGTCGCGGTGTGGAAGATCCGCTCGCGGGGGCCGTTGGGCAGGGCGAAACCACCGGGGATCTCGATGCGGCGGTTGTAGTCCTCGAAGCCGGGGATGGTGGCCTCGATGTGATCGCGGACCACGCCGTAGTCATCGACCATGGGCAGCCAGAAATCATCGCCGAAGGTGTGGTGGCCGATTTTCCCGATGATCTCCGGCTCGGCCTGCAGGTCCAGGTCCTTGTTGGCGCGTCGCTTGCCCACCGAGGCGGAGACGATGCCCACGGAGTTCTCCACGGTGATCTGCTGGCGGCCGGCAGCCTGGACGTCCTCGTCCGTGCGTGCCCGGACCGGCAGGATCAGCGACTTCTCACCCGGCCAGGCATGGGAGCCGTTGGGCTTGGTGGACAGGTGCACGGTCAGTTCCTGCTGGCTCATGGCCGATTCCAGGCGGGTGGTGTCCGAGGCGACGCGCACCAGGTTGCCGCCCAGCGACATGAAGAACTTCGTCTTGCCCTCCCACATGGCGCGCAGGGCATCGACGGTGTCGAGGCCGTCCTCGCGCGGGACGTCGAAACCGAAACGGTCCTCCAGTGCCTGCAGGAAACGGTCCGGCATCTTCTCCCAGATGCCCACGGTGCGGTTGCCCTGGACGTTGGAGTGGCCGCGCAGGGGAGCGGTACCGGCACCTGGCTTACCGATGTTGCCCGTAAGCAGCAGGAAGTTGACCATCTCCCGGATGGTGTAGACGGCGTTCTTGTGCTGGGTCACCCCCAGCGTCCAGGTGACGATCACGCTGCTGGACTCCTCGACGATGTCCGCGGCCTTCTGAATCTCCGCCATGCTCAGCCCACAGCCGCGCAGCAGCTCCGCATCATCGAGGCTGTTGAGGTGCTCGATCGTCTCCTCCACGCCGGAGCAGAACTTGTCCAGGAACTCGTGGTCGATGGCGTCGCGGCGGATCAGCTCGCGGTTGAGGGCCTGGAAGAAGGCGCGGTCGCCGTCGAGGCGGATCTGCAGGTACTCATCGGCCAGCTTCTCCGAGATGCCGAGTGCACCCTTGACGGACTGCGGCTCGGAGAAGGCCATGAGGCCGGTCTCCGGGATCGGGTTGATCGCCAGGATCTTCCCGCCGTTCTCCTTGCACTTCTGGAAGGCGGTCAGCGCGCGCGGGTGGTTCGTGCCCGGGTTCTGGCCCACGGAGATCATCAGGTCGGTGATGTAGAAGTCGTTCATGGTCACCGAGCCCTTGCCCAGGCCGAGCGTCTCACCGAGGGCGGAACCGGTGGACTCGTGGCACATGTTGCCGCAGTCGGGCAGGTTGTTGCTGCCGTGGCGCCGGGCCAGCAGGCCGAACATGTAGGCCGCCTCGTTGGAGGCACGCCCCGAGGTGTACCAGATGGCCTCCTCCGGCTCCGTCTCCTGCAGCTGCTCCGCGATGATCCGGTAGGCCTCGTCCCAGCTGACCGGGCGGTAGTGCTCATCCCCGCTGCTGCGGTCATAGAGCATAGGGGCGGTGATACGTCCCTGCTTGCCCAGCCAGTGGTCGGTCTTCGCCCGCAGGTCCTGCACAGTGTGCTGCGCCCAGAAATCCACGCCCGCCCGGTCCGGGGTGGTTTCCTCCGCGATGGCCTTCGCGCCGTTCTCGCAGAACTCCACCACCCCGATATCCCCCTGGGCAGGTTCCGGCCAGGCACAACCCGGGCAGTCCACGCCGCCGTGCTTGTTCATTGTCAGCAGGGGCAGCAGGCCGCGCGCCGGGATGGCGTGCTGCATCGCGTGGTAGACACCCGGCAATCCGGCGGCGGACTTCGACCGCTTCGTGACCTTCGGGTTGTCGAATTCGTTGGCGACCGGGTTGACGGCGGAGACCTGATGCGGAGTGACCATGAATCCATGGTAGCCGCCGAATGGGTCTATGTAGAGAGGTTGTCCAGCAGGTCGAGGACCCGGGTGATGTTCTCGCGGGACTTATCCACGGCCCCCTCATCCGGCATGTCCGCGGTCAGCGCGCGGCCGCTGGCCAGGCCCACGAGGAAGGCGGTCAGCGGTGCGGCCGGTCGGGAGGGACCGTGAGCCACATCGCGGGTGAGATCCAGCAGGTCATGGAGCAGTTCCTCGATGATCTCCGGTGCCAGACCGAGTTCCCCGGAGACCTGCTCCAGCCAGGCCTTCGCCTCGCTCAGGTCCTGGCCGGACTTCTCCGCACTCATACGGCCGCCCCCTGCACCTTGGGCCGGCCGGTGGCGTAGTAGAGCGCGGTCATGAGGATGAGGAAGCCGACACCCACACCCAGTGCCAGGTGGTACTGGTCCAGCCAGATCATGATGCCGAAGGTGAAGATGATGAAGGCGATGGCGAAGAACTGCCCGTAGGGCCAGAGGGGCACGGGGAACTTCAGTTCGGCTACCTCGGTGGGGGACATGCGGCGTCGAGAAGCAACCTGCGCCAGCAGGATCATCAGCCACACGTAGATGGTGGCGAAGGTGGCCAGGGCGGCCACGATCTCGAAGACCCGCTCCGGCAGGATGGCGTTGAGCGCGGTGCCCACGATGAGGGTGAGCAGGAGGATGACGGTGGTCATCACGGGGATGCCGCGCACCGTCTTCGCCATGATCTTCGGGGCGAGGTTCTGCTTCGCCAGGCCGGTGAGGACGCGGCCCGCGCCGAAGAGATCGGCGTTGATGGCCGAGAGCGCCGCGGTGATGACCACGACGTTGAGCAGTGCGGCGGCCCAGTTCACGCCGAGGGTGGAGAAGATCTGCACGAAGGGCGATTCCTCACCGGTGATGGTGGCCCACGGGTTCAGCGCCAGGATGACCAGGATCGCACCGACGTAGAAGAGCAGGATGCGCGCGGGCACGGTGTTCACGGCCTTCGGGATCGCCCGCTCCGGGTCCTCCGCTTCGGTGCCGGCCACGCCGATGATCTCGGTGCCGCCGAAAGCGAAGAGGACGAGGATGAAGGCGGCGATCATGCCCTCGAAACCGTTGGGGAAGAAGCCGCCGTCATTGACCAGGTTGTCCAGGCCGACGTTGTGCGCGGAATCGCCCAACCCGAAGGCGAGGATGGCGGCGCCACCGATGATCATGCCCACCACGGCCGTGACCTTGATGATGGTGAAGATGAACTCCAGCTCACCGAAGCTGCGCACACTCGCCAGGTTCGCCGCGCCCACGATGAGCAGGGTGGCCGCCACCCAGATCCACTGCTGGGTGTCCGGGAACCAGAAGCGCATGTAGATGGCGATGGCCGTGAGGTCCGCCAGACACACGATCATCATCTCGAAGGCGAACATCCAGCCGGTGATGTAACCGGCCCAGCCGCCCAGGTGGGCGCGGGTGTACTCGGCGAAAGAACCGGTGACGGGCATGCGCACGGCCATCTCGCCGAGGGCGCGGAGCATGAAGTACACCACCGCGCCGCCGAGCAGGTAGACCAGCAGCACGGAGGGACCGGCAGCCTGTATCGCGCCGGCCGAGCCGTAGAACAGGCCCGTGCCGATGGCCGAACCCAGCGCGATGAAGTGGATGTGCCGGGCCTTGAGGCCGGGCCGCTTGACGACGGTCGTGGACGTCGCCGTCGGAGTTTCGGTCATGGACGGATCCTTTGCCGGACGGGGGGAAGATGTGGAAAAGCCAGGTAACACCTTAGACCTGGGGAGGATGGAAGAGAATCCGCCTGGACTGCAGGCCTCGTATCCCTGGCCGTCCTCCTCTTCGAGATCACCTCTTCGAGAAGACCGTCCCTGGGGCCCGCGAAGAGGCTCCTCTCGAAAGGCTGTTCTCGAAGAGGCGGCATTGACTTTGGGGACCGTCCCGCTGCGTCGCCCGCCGGCCCCCGGTAGTACATCCTCGCCGGGGCCTTCACCTGAAGGTAGTCTGGATCACATTTCGGACGGAAGGAACCCCATGGTGAAGATGCAGCGCCAGATACCCCAGCCCAGCGAGCTCTTCCAGCTGCTGAAATTCCGGCGCCCCTCCCTCCGGGTGGGGCAGACCCGCCTGCGCAACGCCCAGTCCATCGAGGACCTCCGGGACCTGGCCAGGTGGCGCACCCCGGCGGCCGCCTTCGACTACACCGATGGTGCCGCCGATGAGGAGATCTCCATGGCCCGGTCCCGCCAGGCCTTCCAGGACATCGAATTCCACCCCTCGATCCTGCGGGACGTCTCCCGGGTGGACACCAGCTGCGAGGTCTTCGGCGGTCCCTCCGCCCTGCCTTTCGGCATCGCACCCACCGGATTCACCCGTCTGATGCAGACGGAGGGGGAGCGGGCCGGTGCCGCAGCCGCAGGCCGCGCGGGAATCCCCTTCTGCCTCTCGACGCTGGGCACCACCTCCATCGAGGACGTCCGCGCCGCCAACCCGCAGGGCCGGAACTTCTTCCAGCTCTATGTGATGCGCGAGCGTGAGATCTCCTTCGGCCTGGTGGAACGGGCCGCCCAGGCAGGCTTTGACACCCTGCTGTTCACCGTGGACGCCCCGGTGGCCGGTGCCCGCCTGCGGGACAAGCGCAACGGTTTCTCCATCCCGCCGCAGATCTCCCTGGGCACCGTGCTCGATGCCGTCCCGCGGCCCTGGTGGTGGTGGGATTTCCTGACCACCCCGCCGTTGAGCTTCGCCTCCCTGTCGTCGACCGGCGGCACGGTGGGCGAACTGCTCAACTCGGCGATGGACCCCTCGATCCAGTTCTCCGACCTGGCGGAGATCCGTGCCCTGTGGCCCGGGAAACTGGTGGTCAAGGGTGTGCAGACACTGGAGGACGCGAAGCAGCTCACCGACCTGGGTGTGGACGGCATCGTCCTGTCCAATCACGGGGGCCGTCAGCTCGACCGGGCACCCGTGCCCTTCCACCTGCTGCCGGCGGTGGCCCGTGAAGTGGGTGATGACATCGACGTCACCATGGACACCGGCATCATGCACGGCGCCGACATCGTCGCGGCCATCGCCCTGGGGGCGAAATTCACGTTCATCGGCCGGGCCTACCTCTACGGCCTCATGGCCGGCGGTGAGGCCGGGGTGGAACGGGCCATCGACATCCTCAGCGAACAGATCCGTCGGACCATGCAGCTGCTCCAGGTCTCGGAACTGGCGGAACTGGGGCCCCGGCACGTCACTCAGCTGAGCAGGCTGGTGCCGCGGGGCTCTGCTCCTGCGTCTCTCTCCCGGGAAGAGCACCGCAGTTAGCCCTCTGGTATTTCCTTTCGGCGCGGTGATCGTGGCAGGGCCCCGGCGGCGTCGATAGGCGGCTGTGGTGAGCGGACATGTCCCCAGCCGCTTATGCGACGAAGAACACCCCACATGAAATGGTTTTTTGCTTTTCATTCGACTACGCTGGGCAGGCAATGAGCATTACCGATAACGCCACCGGCGGCGTGAACGAGCCGGATGACATGAATCTGTCGGAATCTCAGGAAAACCCGCAAGGTGACGCAGCGCAGGCTGCATCCGCCTCCACCGGGCCGCTGACTGTCGAGGATGTAGTTAATCCCGACGCACCGGCCAAGGCGGATCAGGACACCAGGGACGCGGATAATTCTGAGGCTGCCGACTCCGGGACCGACATCGAGGTCCCGGACAACGCTGACAACGAAAAGACTGCTGACGCAGATAACAAAGAAGCCTCAGAGGAGAAGGGGGAGGGCAACGGGTTCGCGAACCTGGGCCTCCCCGACGCTGTCCTCCGTGCGGTGAAGAAGGTGGGTTTCGAAACCCCCTCCGCCATTCAGGCTCAAACCATTCCTGTCCTCATGGAGGGCAACGATGTGGTCGGTCTCGCCCAGACCGGTACCGGCAAGACGGCGGCTTTCGCGCTGCCCGTCCTGGCACGCATCGACATCGAGGACCGTTCGCCGCAGGCGCTGGTCCTGGCACCGACCCGTGAGCTCGCGCTCCAGGTCGCGGATTCCTTCCAGTCCTTCGCCGACCACCTGGGCCGGATCAACGTCCTGCCGATTTACGGTGGCCAGGCCTACGGCATCCAGCTCTCCGGTCTCCGCCGTGGCGCCCAGATCATCGTGGGCACCCCGGGTCGAGTCATCGACCACCTGGAGAAGGGCTCCCTGGACATCTCCCGTCTGCGCTTCCTCGTCCTCGACGAGGCAGACGAGATGCTCAACATGGGCTTCCAGGAGGATGTCGAGCGCATTCTCCGGGACACCCCGGACGAGAAGCAGGTCGCACTGTTCTCCGCGACGATGCCCAACGGTATCCGGCGCATCTCCAAGCAGTACCTGAACGACCCGCAGGAGATCACGGTCAAGTCCGAGACCCGGACCGCAACCAACATCACCCAGCGCTACCTCAACGTTGCACACCGCAACAAGCTGGATGCGATCACCCGCATCCTCGAGGTCACCGAGTTCGAGGCCATGATCGTCTTCGTGCGCACCCGCCATGAGACCGAGGAGATCGCCGAGAAGCTGCGCGCCCGCGGATTCTCCGCTGCCGCCATCAACGGCGACATCGCCCAGGCCCAGCGTGAGCGCACGGTCGATCAGCTCAAGGACGGCCGACTGGACATCCTGGTTGCCACCGACGTCGCCGCCCGCGGCCTGGACGTCGAGCGCATCAGCCACGTGTTCAACTTCGACATCCCGAACGACACCGAGTCCTACGTCCACCGCATCGGCCGCACCGGCCGTGCAGGGCGTACCGGCGAGGCGATCCTCTTCGTCACCCCGCGTGAGCGTCGCATGCTCAGCGCCATCGAGCGTGCCACCAAGGCACCGCTCACCGAGATGGAGCTGCCCTCGGTCGATGACGTCAACGAGGCCCGCAAGGCCAAGTTTGCCGACACCATCACCGAGGCCCTCGAGTCTGATCAGCTGGACGTGTTCCGCAAGATGATCAAGCGTTATGCCGAAGAGAAGGACGTTCCGCTCGAGGACGTCGCCGCAGCCCTGGCCGCCCAGGCCCAGGCTGGCGCCGACTTCCTGATGAAGGAGCTGCCGCCGGAGCGTCGCCGCGAGCGCAATGACCGACAGGACCGCGGCGACCGCCGGGACCGCTTCGACCGCGACGACCGTCGTGGTGGACGTTCCGAGGATCGCGGCTCCCGCTTCGAGCGCGACGGTGACTTCACCACCTACCGCCTCGCGGTGGGCAAGCGTCAGCACGTCCGTCCGGGTGCCATCGTCGGTGCCCTGGCCAACGAGGGTGGCCTGTCCAGCAAGGACTTCGGTCGCATCACCATCGCCATCGACCACACTCTGGTCGAGCTGCCGAAAAACATGGACCCGGGGGTTCTGGACCGCCTGTCCGATACCCGCATCTCCGGCCAGCTGATCAACATTGAGCCGGACACCGGTGGCCGTCCGCCGCGTCGCGATGATCGCGGCGGCGACCGTGGCGGTTACCGTGGCGGGCGTGACCGTGACGACCGTGGCGGTTTCCGCGGTGGCCGTGACCGCGATGACCGTGGCGGCAGCCGCGGT